>NZ_JAJBMO010000038.1 GCF_020537505.1 Blautia glucerasea
GATAGAATCCATAAGTTTGTTTGAAGTGCTCCATCAAAGGAACGAAACAATCCATTTGAAACAAGGGAAGCTGCGGAATGGTACAAAGATAATAAAGAGACTGCGGATTTGCAAAGAGATTTGGATGAACAAGGAATAGGTGATCTAATAGAAGATGACACAGAAGAGGCAAATTTTCAGGCTGTGTATAATGGGGAGTATTACGAAATAGAATGTATTGATATTTCTGGATTGGAAGAAGATGCAGAAGTGCATCTTAAAAATGGAGATGAAATTGAAGTTAAAGAGATAATAGATATATTGGAAAAGAGGAAAAATAGTAAGGCAGACAAAGAGTTCGAGGAGGAACTAGACAATTGCTTGTTAAGGAATGTGAAAGGCTATACGATTAGTTAAGTTAATTACAGATCAAGAGAAGTTATGTTCAATTACTACTGGGGATGTCGAAATGAGGTATTAATCGACATCCCCTTTTGGGGTGCTAGAACAAATGAAGAATTCTAAAATTTATGAATGGAATTGACTAAGAAGTTGAAAGTATAGACATTAAATGATATAATTTTCATATATAACAACAGGAGGTGCGTATTATGTTTGCTATGCAGGAAACTATCAGACCATCGGCGGATTTAAGAAATCATTATAATGAAATCTCAAAGCAGTGCCGTGAGGGAAAAGAAGCTGTTATCATAACTGTAAATGGAAGAGGTGATACGGTGTCTTTGTCCTATGAAGAGTATAAGAATATGAAATCAAGAATCGAATTGCTTGAAGTCCTTGCTGAAGCTGAAGACGATGTAAAGAATGGTCGTGTTGCGCCGATCAGTGAAACCTTTGATGATTTACGTGCTATGCTGCAGGAGGGCTGAGTTTGAAATACAATGTTGTTCGTACTGATACCGCAGATGCTGGTCTGCGAAAGATTGTATTATATATTGCACAAAATTTCGGCAATGATGTGGCATTGAAAAAGTTAGACGAAATAGAAGATCGTATACGACAGCTGGGAGAAAATCCAGATCTTGGAATTGATCCAAGATACCTGGTATTAAAGCGTCAGGGCTATAAGGTATTGATTCTTGAAAAAGACCTTGTATTTTATAAAGTTAATGAAGCCCGAAAGGAAGTTATTATATATGCTGTCGTAGACCAGAGACAGGATTATTTGAACATTATCCGAGGGCTGTGAGGCAAACGCCGAAATATAACTGACCAAGTAAGTCAATTAAGGTTCGCCTTCGGACAGAAGAATAAGCGGTGGGAGTACTAAAATGGATTTGTGCACTTGAAGCGTGGAAACTGTCTTGATTATGAGGCGAAAATATCACAAAAGTAAACATAATTTTTTGTGCAAAAGGTAGAAAAAGTAGAATTTTGTCGATTTTTAGCCGATTTTCTTCATTTTTCCTGTTTTCAGTACCTTTTGGCAGCAACGTCATTTTAAATTGACCTATAATCGATCCCAAATTGACCTATCACATCTGAAAACCACCGAAAATGTAGTAAAAATCAGTAAGCCAAATAAGGAAAAAATCGCCTTTCAGAGCCACGAAAAAGCGTTTCAGAAAAAATTTTAAAAGTCCCGCAAAGCCAGTAAATACGCGGCTTCCGGAAATTTCATAATACGAAAAAAGCACCTCATCCGAGGTGCTCCACTTAGCAGGGCTACAAGGATTCGAACCTTGAAATGACGGAGTCAGAGTCCGTTGCCTTACCATTTGGCGATAGCCCTATGTGTCTTAGCAAGTCGTTTCTCGCTTGCGACATGTTGTATTATATATCAACACCTATAGAAAAGTCAACCCCCTTTTTTCAAATTTTTTAAAAAAATTTACTCAATTCGCGCAAAGCCTTGATTTTACGGGAAAAAATTAAGATTCAGAGACGCTTTTTCCTGTGCATTTCGGATAAAATATGTTATAATCAAGCAAAATATACGGGCGAAGCACGGATATTTTGCGCTACGCAAACGGAGCGAAGCGGAGTTCGCGGTTCCCGATATAATTTTTCAATAAACCGCCTGCCTGGCAGGCCTCATTAATAAGGAGAATAAACATGAGAGCAAATAACCTGACTCTGCTCACGGATCTCTATGAACTTACCATGATGCAGGGGTATTTTAAGAACCCAACTGACCAGACTGTCGTATTCGACATGTTTTACCGTGATAACCCATGCGGGGGCGGTTTTGCAATCTGTGCCGGACTGGAGCAGGTCATTGAATATATTGAGAATCTGAGGTTTACAGATGCAGACATTGAATATCTGCGCGGACTTTCCATTTTCGAAGAAGATTTCCTGGAATATCTTCGTTCCTTCCACTTTACCGGTGATATTTACGCCATCCCGGAGGGAACCGTTATTTTCCCAAGAGAGCCAATGGTGAAAGTAGTTGCACCAATCATGGAGGCTCAGCTTGTGGAGACTGCGATTTTGAATATTATGAACCATCAGAGCCTGATCGCAACCAAGGCTGCCCGTGTCTGCTATGCAGCTAAGGGTGACGGAATCATGGAATTTGGCCTTCGCCGCGCACAGGGACCGGACGCTGGAATCTTTGGTGCCCGTGCAGCTGTGATTGGCGGATGTATTGGAACCTCCTGCGTGCTTACTGGACAGATGTTCGATGTGCCAGTACTTGGAACCCACGCACATTCCTGGATCATGAGCTTCCCGGATGAGTACACCGCATTCAAGACTTATGCGAGAATGTACCCGGATGCATGTATTCTTCTGGTAGACACCTACGACGTGCTGAAATCCGGCGTTCCAAACGCAATCCGTGTATTTGAGGAAATGCGTGAGGAAGGCATTGAGCTGAAAAAATATGGTATCCGTATCGACAGCGGTGACCTTGCTTACCTTTCCAAAGAGGCGTACAAGATGTTATCTGCAGCTGGTTTTGACGATGCAACCATTTCCGCGTCCAGTGACCTTGATGAGTATCTGATCGAGAGCCTGAAAGCACAGGATGCCAAGATCAATTCCTGGGGTGTTGGAACACGTCTGATCACATCCAACGACAACCCGGCATTTGGCGGTGTATACAAGCTGGCAGCAGTGAAAAATCCTGAGACGGGTGAGTTTATTCCGAAGATCAAGCTTTCCGAGAACACAGCTAAGGTAACGAACCCTGGAAACAAGACCGTATATCGTATTTACAGCAAGTCCACAGGCAAGATCAAAGCGGATCTGATCTGTCTTGCAGATGAGAAATTGAACCCGGATGAGACGATGGTAGTATTTGACCCGGTTGACACCTGGAAGAAGACCAAGATCCTGGGTGGTACCTATGAGGTCCGTGAGCTTCTGGTTCCGGTTATTAAAGAGGGAAAACGTGTTTACACTTCTCCATCTGTCATGGAGCTTCGTGCAATTTGCCAGCAGGAGCAGGGCACTCTCTGGGACGAGTCCAGACGATTCTCTAATCCGCAGAAGGTTTACGTGGACCTTTCCCCGAAGCTTTATGAGGTGAAGAAAGAGCTGATCGAGGAGATGAGCCGTAAGGATCAGGAGTTTGAGGAAGAATAAATTAGTAAGAACAACAAAATATAAATAAAGCGGCATACCCTCTATCGTTTTGTTAGAGGGTATGCTGTTTTAGGAGAAAATTATGAACTACGTTTTTGAACTTGCGAAAAAAGAGGAAATTCCCGAGATTTTCTCTCTATATAAAGAACGTGTCCAGTGGATGGAGGACAATGGCTTTCACCAATGGAACGAGACGGACTATCTGAATACCTATCAGGAGCCTTACTTTGAAGGACATGTGGAAAAAGAGCGGCTTTTTGTGTTAAGGGATAGTGCTGCGGACAAAATAGCAGCGGCAACTACACTGTCCTGGATCCAGACGCAGGCAAAATGTCCAACATGACAAAACTGTTCCTGGAGATTGACATTACAAGTGGTGTGGTACTGGTAGCTGTGATGGCGATCGTGCTGGTAAGATTCTTTAAGAAGAGAAAGAAGAATGTGGCTGAAGAGGCGTAAATCATAAAAAGGCACTGGCAGATGTGTGTAAAATCACATCTGCCAGTGCCTTTTGGGTTTACGCTGAAGCTGCTGATATTTCTCCGGAGCCAAGCAAAGTAACTTAGTCTTTCGACGGAAGACTGCTCTCAAAGTATGCGATGATCTGAAGAACTCTGTAAACCAGCTCCAAAAGAGCAATAATCATATTGTTTATATATTCAATGTTGTAAAGCTGGAAAAGTTTTTTACTCATTTCGATTTCTTCAGCTGTCGCAAGATGTTCTTTTTTCATTATCTTCAGAGTCATTTCCTGGGCTTTTTTCTCGGTTTTCAGCACTTTAACAGACATGACAAAGGAAATAATGTAAATAATGAGACCAAGGAGAGTAAAAAACATCAATCCCAGACCAGTTACATTTCTGAAAACAAAAAGGTCAAGCAGAAGTCCGATGAGTATCAGTGGTATGAAAGCCAGTGGTCCGAAATAAATGACAGGAGTCATCCGGATCCTTGCTGCCATGTCTGGATCCCCCTCTTTGTCAAGAATGGCAAGGGAAGCCTTCTGCACAGCTATTGAAAGAGAAGTTATGCTGTCCTTTTTCCAGGTAAGTCTTCTGAGACGTACTTTCTTGAAAAAGTGGCTGTAGCTGTTTCCAAACAGGATGGAGCCGTTTTTGGAAACTTTAATGTGCTCAAGCTCGTTATTGTCAAGAACCAGTCGTGCTGCTTCTTCGCCGGTTTTTCCGCAGGTGTTTTTCATGCGGTTGTATTTGGCGTATGCAATAGCGAGGTAGATGGATACAAAAAGGGCAAAAAAGGACGCAACGACCAGGAGCCCCACAATGATCGCCATTGTTACAACAATCTGATCTGAAACCTTGTTCATATTGATGTCTGTAAGTTCAGTTAATAAGTCTCTTATATTTTGCATCTTCTACTTTCCCTTTGCCATATATAATGTAGCGTCTGCATTGCGGTCTACAGGAGATTCTTCTTCCTTGGTACAAGCCCGGTCTGTAAAGATGCCATCATAACCTTCTGGTAAGTAAATAACTACGCCATCCCCTTTGGGTACCTGTACGGAAAAGGTCTTTTCGCTTTCAGTATCCGGATCTGTTGTGAGGGTTACCTGGCGAAGATTCTCTATGGCTTTGCTGTGTTCGTACATTGTCTGTGCCAGCTCTGGTCTTTCCACATCATATTCAATAGTAGCAGTTATATAGGGACGTGTTGAGCCGTCCGGTGCGACTAATGTTTCATCAAGGGACAAAAGTGTGAAGGTTTCTGCATCCAGGACGTAGTCAGTGATAAAATACTCGCCTTCGTTATAAGGGAAGCCTTCTCCTGTTACCTGTTTTTCTGTATCTTCCGGGGAAGCATCACTGGAGACATAAATTTTGCCATCTTTTTCTTCACAGCTTGTTATGGTTTCATCGGCGCTCGAGGAAAAAATCACATTATCCGTTGCGGGATATGCTACAGGATCCTGTAAAATGTACAAGATTCCGCTAAGGGAATCCTCTTCAGAAAGATAGTTCAGTTGTCCATCCAGATACAGTTCAGCGCTGTCGGGATATGAGACTAACAGCAGATCCTTGTCCACATACTGCGAATAGGTAAAGTCATCGTCAACATAGACCGAAGTAATCTGAAAAGAAGAATGGTTTTTCAGCAGCTGTTCTGTCTGCGTCGCCGTATCGATTTCTTCAAGCGTGACGGTTTCCCCGCTGGTCCAGCCAGCAAGCATCAGGCCTCCTGTAATCAGTCCCATTCCTAAAAGTATTGAGTGAATTTTTTTCATGTTGTTATCCTCCTTAAATTTAAAATTTACATTGTAAAAAACAGCGCCCTTGTCTTTATATCTATGCTATTTGAAATTTATTTTATTGTCTATATTTTTGCGTGAGTGGACAAAATACGGCGCAAAAAGATATGGGGGAAATTTGATTTCAACATCTATAAATGATATACTTTTTATCAAGTATTCGGAGCTGTTTTTCTTTGATTTTGACATGTCAGAAGGGGGCTTTTTATGATAGCATTGCGTTATTTCTGTGGCTTTTTTCTTCAGATTTTTCCATATGCGTTTTTCTGTATGTTTCCATTTCGGGACCGTTTTCGGGGAAGCAGGAAAAGGGCTGTGTTTATTGCACTTTCTATTTTCGCCTTGATGGTTATCCCGTTTTGCACTGTGGCGCAGCTGAATGTGGGTGGTGCTTATAAAGAAACCATCTGGAATATTATTTTTTATATTGCATTACTCCTGTTCGGGGGGATGTACTGTCTGGTGATCCGGGCAAAAATACCTGAGAAACTGTTTGTATTCTTTGTGGTTATGAGCTACGGATTTTTTGTCACAAGTTCGGTGACTTTTTTGTTCCGCAGTTTCAAATTTGAATCAGATGATTTTATGTATCCGCCAGTTGCCCTTGCGATAACACTTGGAATCAATCTGGTTCTGGCAAAGCCTTTTCTCATGCTGATGGAAAGGATCCGTGTTATGATCGAAATAGATCTGGAAACACGTATCTGGGGGATCCTTTGTTTACTTCCTGCATTGTTTATGCTGATCGCCAGCATTGTACAGTTTTTAACTACAATAGATATTGACCGGAATGTTATTGTCCATATGCTGTTTGTTCTTTTTGCCATATTTGCATTTATTGTGTATGGCGTGTTTTTCGGCGTTATGGGTTACATTTGCCGTAAAAAAGAGGAAGAGCGGGTTTCTGAGCGTATGTTGGAAGGCTACCGGAAGCAGGCGGAAAACAACGAGTATATCCTTGAAGTGCATCATGAGATCCGGCATCATATGAATGCTTTGGCGGCTTATCTTAAGGAAAAGGACTATATGGGAGCAGAGGAATATATTCATAAGTTTGCAGATGACGCAGGACAGCTTCCATTTGTTACATATACGGCGAATACGCTGGTTAATTCTATTCTTTCGGAGTTTTCCGAAAAGGCGAAGAGATGTAAGGTGAAAGTGGATTACAGCATTATTATCGGCAGTCAATTGAATATGGAAGATATTGATTTGTGCCGGATGCTGAACAATATATTGGAAAATGCAGTAGAGGGATGCAAAAAGGTTTCAGGCGAACGGCGGTTTATCAGGCTGAATCTTCATTCAAAAGAGAACTTTCTGTTTGTGAAATGTGAGAATGGCTGTGATGAGGGAAGCCTGAGAGTTGCAAATGGAAAGTATAGATCTACGAAGAGTGATATTGGCAAACATGGTTATGGTCTTAAGATCATAGGGGAGATTGCGGAAAAATATAATGGCATTCTCAGCGTGCAGGTTCACAATGGCGTCTTTTCTGCAACAACGACTCTTTGCCTTGATGAAAAAAACGAAGAATAGGAGAATTTTTATTATGTACCGTATCGCGGTCTGCGAGGATGAACCGATTTTTTTAAAACAGATTTCAGATATGACAGTTGACATTTTATCATCCATAGGAGAATCCTGTGAAATCTGGAAGTATACCTCCGCTTTGGGATTGGAGAGTGCGTTGCAGGAGGATTCTGGTGCTTATGATATTCTGATCCTTGATATTATGCTGGGGGAGATTAACGGAGTCAGCTTTACGGAATATCTTCGGGATCACGGAAACTGTGTTCCTGTCATATTTATTTCAAGCAGCGAAAAATTTGTATTTGATGCATATTCCGCCGAGCCGGTTGGCTATATTCTGAAACCGGTCAGCAGGCAAAAGCTGGCAGAAGCCCTGAACCGCGCGATCCGGCATCTGACACCAAAATCGATCGTGGTAGATACTCCATCTGCTACGGTGTCATTTCATATTCGGGATATTACGTTTATTGAGGTAATTAATAAAGAGCTGTTGATCCATCTCCAGGACGGAACTGTTACGAGAATCTATAAAACCCTTTCTTCTATGAAAGAAATCTTGCCCAAGGATATATTTGTACAGTGTCACAGATGCTATATCGTTTCCCTATATGCAGTCCGCTCCATCAAACGCTTCGAGATCACCCTGAAAAACCACGAAACCATTCCGGTCAGCAAGTACAGTTATAAAGAGGTACAGGAACAATTGCAGCAGTATGCGGCGAAATGGTTTTGAGGGGAAAAGTTTAGAGGTTTTTCAAACAGGCTCTAGCGTAAAGGACTAATAATCAGCAGTAAAACCCACTTGAGTCCCTAAAAGTTCCATGGTATCATTAATTTTAGCAAAATTAGTTGATACCATGGGACTTTTTTATTTAGGGAGCGTGTAAACTATGGGCAGAGACGAAATATATATATTGAAACATAAGGATTTAGATGTTGCGATGGTGAAAATAAATCCTTTTTTGGGAAGGATCGAATATGTCCTTGAAGTATACATGCCAGAGGAATTGCCAGTAGGATGTGCGGAGGATGGAGTCGGGCTTGCCCAGTGGTGGAATATGCGTGCTGTTCCGGATACAAGAAAAGGAATTCAGCAGCAGCTTAAACTATTGGGGGAAGAGACAAGCCAGTCCCTTATGCTGGCGGCGTACGGTCTGAGTTTGACGGATCATTATTGGATGCAGCCTGTTTCGAAGGAATTATACTGGAAGAACATAAATTTCTTTGAAAATGAATTCTCCGATGAACTTGGAAATTTACTGACCGATACAGGCAAGATTGATGTGGAAGGTCATATTTCCTGCTTTTCCCCGGCGTCTTCTGTAAATGGCGAGATGAAAAAGAAATGGGTGATTCGAGATCATACCCGTTTTCTTATGAAGATTAATACAAATAATTATGGGCAGCAGGCTGTAAACGAGAAAATTGCGTGCAGACTCCATGAAAGACTGGGCTGGAAGAACTATGTTCCATATGAAATTGAGATGACACGGATTGATGGAGCGCAGGTTCCAGGCAGTTTGACTCCATTATTTACTTCTCTTGATACGGAATTGGTTTCTGCATATCAGCTGATAAAAGACTATAAAATTCCAAATGACCAGTCCGAATATGAGGCAATTATCAACGCGGCAGTAAAAAATGGAATGGAAGAATTGGAAGTAAGAGCGCAGCTGGAATATATGATTTTAACGGATTTTGTGTTGAGCAATACGGACAGACATTATAATAATTTTGGATTTTTGTATAGCAGCAAAGCGCATAAGCTGATAAAAATGGCTCCGATCTATGATACTGGAAACTGTCTTTTTTATGATAAAGATTTAATACCTGTGAAATCTGGCTTGCTGGAGATCAGAGTAAATTCTTTTTGTAAAAAAGAGGCGGATATGCTTGCTTATGTGAAAAATAGAGAGCGTATTGAGCTGTCAAGGCTTAACGGATTTCCAGAAGAAGTGAAAACGCTGCTTATGTCATATACAAAAATGCCAGAAGAAAGAGCGGACAGGATTGCAGAGACTGTGGAGAAAAAGATAGAGTATCTTCGGCTTTTTCAAAGTGGTAAGAAAATCTGGAAAAGAGAAAAATATTGGTAGAAGCAAGTGATTTTTAGGAGGTGGAAGCTGTTTTGGTGAATATGCGTGTGCAGGGAAATAAATTATATATAGGTGAGGCTCCGGTGCTGGTTGTGGATATGCAGACGCAGGAGAACTATGTCCATTATGAGAAGGAAGATATTCCTTTCAAGAAAGAAGTTAAACTGAGCCCGGATCTTTTGAAGGGGAAGCGCCCCGAGGTGCTGAATACCGCATTGAATTATTATTATCAGACCGCATGTGAAATTGCGGAAGAGACTCGGATTGCCAGGGAATATGGGAAAAGGGCGAACCGGACGGTGGTTGTTAAAGAGAAATGAGGAAATAGAGGGCGTGATGGATATGAAAATAAGTGGCGTATCATTTGGAATGGTACGCTGCTTTTTTGTGTTGAAATTAGTCGAAAAAGTGCACAAAAAAACATAGTGTATAGGCAGAAAAAATGGTAAACTGTAGAAAAGAAATTTTTTACAGGAGGAGCGTATGAGAAGGAAGAAAACCATTGGGCTTTCGGTGGGGATTTGCCTTCTGCTTTTTTGGTTATTCTGCAATACAAGTGTTTTTGCGGCAGTAACAGAAGGGAAAGCAGGGGAGACTCTTACCGGGGAGTATGCAGTTATTGTGAATACGGATCCCGAAGCGGCACATAATACTGGAACGCTGGTGTTTGATGATGGCGCAGATGGGACTGCGCCGTATACGGTAGGGAGCGAGGGAGCTTCTAACGGTTTGGGCATCGTAAATGCGGCGGGCGGAAGCACCAGCAGTCTAGGTGAAAGTTCGTTAAGTGGCGTAAATACTGGCGTCAGCGCGCCTGCCAAGAGCCTGGCTGCTGCAAACCCTGGCAAGTCCGCTTATCTGGTGCAGGCTGGCAGTACGAATTCCGCGATCGCCTTGCAGCCAGCAACTACCTACACCATTGGTCAGGAAAAATACATGGGACAAACCTATTCCCAGAAGACCTATGTCTGCATCGGTGCAGGTGAGCACTGCTACATCTGGATGGAAAAGAATATGAAGTCCGCCTATGATAGTGCGGGAAAGACAGCACTCATTGCAGCGGATATGGCAAGTGTCTACGATGGACAGCCCTACCGCATTCTGAACCAGCTGGCAGGCGGCGAAATCCCCTGTCTGGATGGTTCCGGTAAGCTTTCCATTCTTCTGGAAAGCCTGAGCAGTGCAAGCGGAATGTACATGTATGAGTCTGACGTGACGGCGATTCACATTAATATCCCGGTAGCGGCTTCTTATGTGACCGGGGAAATGTCCCGCAGAAACGGACTTCTGGTGCACGAAGGTCAGCATGCGGTGCTTGCGCTGAAAACTAATTTTTCCAATTCCGGAAAATATATGTGGCTGAATGAAGGTCTGGCGGTTACCGTAATGGATTACCTCTGGGGTGGTATAGACAGTAGTGGATGGTTAAGTGGAATTGCCGAGAGCACGGCAATCCGCGGCGGTTCCTCCCTGATCTATCAGACTTACCGGAACGATACTGCAAGAGATTATGGTTTGCCTTACTTGTTTGTGCGGTACGTGATTGACAGAATGGCAGGCGGCTATGATCCAATGGCTGTTTTGCCCCAATTTTACCAGGTAAACGCTTCTGGTTTAAATAGCCAGGAATATCTGGAAAAAGTTACGGGAGTACCGTTTAAGACGCTTCTTACTGATTTTTATACAGCAGTGGCAGCAGGTGAGATCTCCGGTGTGTACAGCTTTTACGGAGACAGACTGGCTGCACAGAAAGCAGCAACTTATCCTGTTTTTGCAGGGGACAGTGGTGTGAATTATTCTCTGGCGTCTACTGCAGCGATTGTAATAAAACTGAAAGATGGAAAATTTACTGTTCCTTCTAATGGCGATTCAAGCATTGTCTATCGCGTGATCGGAACAAGAAATCCATCGGCTTCTCCAGCTGGAGGAAATGGAACAGCGGAGAAGCCTTACGAAATTGATTCTCTGGAAGATTTGAATATGATTTCAGACCACGCCGGAGTCTATTATCGCCTTACCGACGATATTCAGACCAATGGAAAAATAAATCTTTCTGTAAATTATTTTGGCGGTGTTCTGGATGGAAACGGACATACCATCAGCGGATTGAAAAAGCCTCTCACAGTTCAAAATGCAGGAACCATTAAGAATCTGCGTGTTGCAGCAGAATTTGATGACGACAGCCAGAATGCACAGGGTGTTTTTGCCCAGTATAATATAGGAAAAATTCAGGAATGTACAGTTTTCGGAACTGTGACTGGACATATGGGCGGCCAGGGACTTCAGGAATTTCCAAAATTCGGAGGCTTTGCAGGCGAGAACTCTGGCACGATCAGCGGATGCTCTTCCAAGCTGACCATCAATCTGGCCATGCCAGCAATGAAAAGCTGGGTAGGCGGCATTGCCGGTCTGAATAAAGGGGTTATTGAGAAATGTATCAGCAGTGGAAAGATAACTGTTACGCAGACCGATAGTGCCCAGCAGCCAGTGTATGTGGGGGGAATTGCAGGCGGAACGGAGCGGACGACGCTTGGAAACAGCAGCATAAGGGTTTGCGCTCATACAGGCACGCTGCAGGTGAAGGGAGAGAATACGGTGGTTGGCCAGATCTGCGGAGGGATGACCTCTGCAGTGGTCACAGACTGCTATGGAAAAGACTCCCAGGGAAAATTGATTGGATCTGCCACAGAGACAGATTCGAATGGAAAGCTTTTAACGGAGGCTCAGCTGAAGAATTCTGCTTCTTATACGAACTGGAAGTTTGGAACTGAGTGGAAGATTTCAGAAGAGGGAATTCCGTCCAGAATGGAAGCGGCAGATATTACTTCCATTTCTGCAGCTTTATACAGTTATTCTTATTGTATTGGAGAGCGCCCGTATAGCTGGGGCATGGTCTATGTGAATGGTCAGCCGGGAGGAATTGATATTACAGATGACATGATCAGCGGTTTTGACAATACCACAGCAGGTACCAAGACCATTTATATTACATATAAGGGAAAAACCGCCAGCTGTTCCATAACGATCACAGAACCGGACAGCAGCAAGATATCCAGGGTTCAGATTTCCAGAGTACCGAAAACTAGTTATATGGAAGGGGATCTGTTTGATCCGTCAGGAATGAGCCTGTATGTTACCTATTCCACATATATGGGAGCCTGGGTTTACAGTGATTTCACTTATGATAAAACAGGGCCGCTGACAACAGAGGATACAGTGGTAACTTTTGATTATCATGGGTTCAAAGTGCAGCAGAAAATTACGGTTACAGCTAAGAAACCAAGCAAGCTTACGGTTTTCACGGCGCCGAATAAGATTGATTACAGTGTGGGTGATAAGCTAGACCTGACAGGGCTGAAATTCCGGCTGACATACAGCAATGGAAGCCAGTCACCAGTATTTACAGCGGCTCAGCTGGATGCTTATGGTGTAAAAATAGCTCTTGGAAATAATGGAAAAGTGACACCGGTCACAGCTGGAAAAGTGCTCACTGCTGACGATAACGGACAGACACTTTTATTCTATGCAACGGATAATCTGCCTGGAACTTACGGGACTGTGACGGCTGTTTCGGAGATAATCACCGTGAATACACCGCTTAGCATTTCGGGAGTGGAGCTGTGTCTGACCGCTGGAAAAGCAGAGATGCAGTATATTGATTCAGGAGTGATTGAGGGCGGAAGCGGCCAGTATACCACTACTGTGATCAGTGAAGATTTACCGGAAGGCCTGGAGCGGACACATATGCCGGGATTGTCCTACACATTTTCCTATAGTGGCGTGGTGACTGCACCGACAGGTACTTATGTGAGCAGGTATGAGGTGCAGGATGTGCAGACGAAAGCTGTTTTGCCGGTAACGATTACCATCCGTGTGCAGGGTGCTAGTGAGGCGGCTTTTGCAAGCTTTAATCTGTATAAGCTGCAGAATCCGGTTCTGGAAAAGGATGTAATTGGTGAGATTGATAGTGTGGCGAGAACGATCACACTCCGTATTCCGAAGGGAACGGATGTGAGCAAGCTGACGCCGAATATTGATTATGGCGCAGGGGCAGGAACCTCTTTGGACTGGGCGTTTGCCAATGGAACCTCCCATGATTTTACCAATCCGGTGGAGTATGTGCTGACCGCGCCGGATGGGGTGACGAAGAAGACGTATACCGTTTCCGTGGTATTCTACGACGATAGCCAGGTTGAACCAGAGCCGACCGCGACACCAACGCCGAATCCGACGAACACGCCAGTACCGACTGCGACGCCAACACCGACGCCGACGAACACACCGGTGCCGACTGCAACACCAACGCCAACGAATACGCCGGTGCCGACCGCGACACCAACGCCAGTACCGACGAACACGCCGGTGCCGACCGCGACGCCAACGCCAGTACCGACGAATACGCCGGTGCCGACTGCGACACCAACGCCAGTACCGACTGCAACGCCGACCCCGGTGCCGACCGCGACGCCAACGCCAGTACCGACGAATACGCCAGTGCCGATTGCGACACCAACGCCAGTACCGACGAATACCCCGGTGCCGACTGCGACGCCAACGCCAGTGCCGACGAATACGCCGGTGCCGACCGCAACGCCGAAGCCAACTAGCACGCCAGTGCCAACTGCAACACCAACTCCTAAGCCGAAACCGACCAGTACCCCGGTGCCGAAACCGACTAGTACTCCGGCACCGGCAGGGTATAAGGTGGGAATGACGGTGAAACAGCAGAAAACCAACGGCTATTATAAAGTAACCAGCGCACAGACGGTAGAGTATTTAAGGCCAGTAAACAAAAAGGCAAGTACTGTGGTGATCCCGGACAGCGTGAACTTAAATGGTGCAAACTACAAAGTAACATCTGTCGGCACCAAGGCATTCAAAAACAACAAGTACCTTAAGAAGCTGACCATAGGAAACAACGTAGTCCAGATCAAGAACTACGCCTTCTACAAATGCACCAAGCTCAACACCGTAAAAATCGGCAAAGCAGTCCAGTATATTGGAAAGCAAAGCTTCTATGGATGCAAGAAGATAAGCACGATGCGAATTTACACCTCACGCCTGAAACAGAAAAACATCGGCTCCAACGCATTCAAAGGAACCCCATCCCGAATGAAGGTTTACACTCCAAGGAAGCTGGTAAAGAGCTACAAATCTATATTTATAAAACGGGGAATGAGTAAAAGCATAGTAATGAAGAAGCTATAATGCCAAGAGGCGGTGCGCATATTCAGAATGCAGCACCGCCTTTTAAAGCTGCACAAGACGAATTAAAATTTACACCAGCGCAAAACATTTTATATTGGTAAAATTCTCCAAAATCCGGAGTTAAAATCCATTAATTACTTAATTGACGAAAAAATTTGCATAACGTATACTAAAAAGGACATTGATGTATAGGTTATAAGAGGTAAAAAATGAAATATAAAAATAAAAAAGGATTTACACTTGCAGAATTGCTGATTGTAGTTGCAATTATTGCCGTATTGGTTGCAGTTGCAATTCCCATTTTTTCCAGCCAGCTGGAGAAAGCTCGGCAGGCGGTGGATTTGCAGAATGCGAGAGCGATACAGTCTGCGCTGACCAATGCGTATAGCACAGGAGAGATTGATTTTGGAACGAAGGCAAATGAGACCCATGGATATGGTGTATGGGTATTGATTTGCAGAGATAAGAATAGTAAACCGCAAGGCTATGACAATACTAAATTGCAATACAATGACAGTTTGTTTTGTGGAGCAAATTCTGGAGTTTTGGTAAAGGGAGTATTGACTGGGGACGATATGGTATATGATACTAATGTCGAGGTCCTGTTGAAAGAGTCAGGCATTAATGTAGAATCTTTGAAAATAAGATGTAAGGATTCGAGTAATGGGAATGGCTGGGATTGGATCGTCATACAAATTGGGCGCTATAAGGACGGTACTATAGAATCAAGAATTTATAGTGGGTTTAAAGGCAGGTCTTCAAGCTTTCAAATTAACCAGAGTGGAAACACAAATATTGAAAAAATAATATCTGGTAAATAAACGTTGAACAATAATAGATAGGGTGATTAAATTTTTAGAGGGACTGTGGGCGCAGTCCCTTTTCTCTTGACATTTCCTGCCGTGATGTGCAAAATAAAACCATAAAAACACATACAATTCCAGGAGAAAAGCATATTATGAGACAGGATTTTTTACACTTAAAAGCACCTGAAAACTGGATCAATGATCCGAACGGTTTTATATATTTAAAGGCAACTGTCATCTTTTTTATCAGCATTTTCCCTATGCGCCCATGTGGGGAACCATGCACTGGGGGCATGCGGTGAGCCGGGATCTGGTGCACTGGACACATGAGAAAATTGCCCTTTTTCCGACGAAAAGCTATGACCGGAACGGTGTGTTTTCAGGAAGTGCCATTGAGAAAGATGGGAAAATGTACCTTTATTACACTGCCAACCGCTATCTGAAAGAACAGGACGAAAACGTCCATTTGGCAGATGGGGAATGTGAAGAAAGCCAGGCTATGATCCTATCAGAGGATGGTTTTCACTTTGATAACTGGAACGGAAAAAGGCAGATTATTCCAGTGATTCATGATGATGAAATTGCGGATTCCATGGACACCAGAGACCCGAAGGTGTGGGAAGAAAACGGTGTTTATTATATGATTCTGGGAAGTACATATAAGCATGAAATCGGCAGGGTGATCCTGTATTCCAGCAAAGATAGAGAAAACTGGAGCTATCTTTCCCAGTGCAGAATGAAGAATTATGGCTACATGATCGAGTGTCCGAATATGTTTGAGGTGGACGGACACCGCATCTTTACAGGCTGCCCGGTTACCCCTTTGACGTGTGACGGAACGGTAGAATACGAGGCTGTTTCTGGTTATTGTTTTGCGGACTTCGATGCAAAAACTGGTAAGCTGAAGCTGGCGGATAACTATTCCCTGATCGATTACGGCGGTGATTTCTACGCCCAGCAGAGCAATCTGGATGAAGCTGGCAGACGGGTAATGATCGGCTGGATCCGAATGCCAGAGGCTGTGCCAGAAGAGAAAAAATGTGGAAAGGTTAGAAATTTATCTGCGGAAGATTGTGTTGGAGAAGGAAATGAGGAAGATAAGTGTACGCTGTCAGCGGTGAAGGAAAACCAAGTTTGGAACGGCATGATGAGCCTGCCCCGTGTGGTGGAAATCCACGATGGCAAGGTTTATTTCGCTGTTCATCCAAATGTACGAAAAGGTCTTTCCAAGCCTGTTTCCAGCCAGGAAGCCCTGCGCAGCGGTCAGCCATTTTGTATAAAAACAACGTTCCAGAATGGCGACAGCCTGAACATTGGCGGTTATCAAATTTCTATGGAGAATGGAACAATCTGTACTGACAGAACCAAAGTATTTCCTCATACAGACATTAAAAAACTGCATTGCCAGATTCCAAATATAGGTGAAAATATCAGCCTGGAAATCTTCGTAGAACCCAATTTAATCGAGATTTTTGTCAATGATGGCGAGTACGTATTAAGCAATGCCGTCTATCATTTAGGTACAGAAATCCAAGGAAAAGCAGAAGAAATACTAACCTGGATTGATGATGAAATAAAGGAAAATTAAATGCTTACAGAGCTTGTTTTGAAGAAAATAATGGAAAAAACCAGAAAGTTTCTATGAAATAAAAGCTGTAAATGAAAAGAAAGTTATGAAATAAATAGAAAGCTGTGAAACAAAAAAATGAAACGAATCGATTTTGAAAACGGAACCGTAACAAGAAATATTTTCAGTGCCGCCATCCCTATGCTGGTAGCGCAGATCCTTAGTCTTTTGTACAACATTGTGGACCGGATCTACATTGCCAGAATCCCAAATGTGGGAACAACGGCCCTTGGCGCAGTAGGAATCTGCTTCCCGTTGATCATGATCATAACCGCATTTGCCAACCTGTTTGGAAGCGGCGGTGCCCCTCTTTTTTCCATAAACAGAGGTATGAAGGAGAACCAGAAAGCCCAGATCATCATGAACACTTCGTTCACGATGGTGTGTGCCAGCGGAGTCATTCTGATGGTGATCGGATTCCTTTTTGCAAGACCTTTGCTTGTGCTCTTTGGCGCATCTGAGGATGCACTGGGTTATGCCTATCCCTATATGATGATCTACCTGATCGGAACCATTCCGTCCATGATCGCCACTGGTATGAACCCCTTTATCAATGCCCAGGGTTACGCCACCACTGGTATGCTATCTGTGGCAATTGGCGCTGTTGCCAACCTGATCCTGGATCCAATATTCATTTTTATGTTAGGATTTGGTATTCGCGGAGCTGCCATTGCGACCATACTTTCCCAGTTTTTATCCGCTGGCTATGTGCTTCTTTTCCTGGAAAAAAGAGCAGAAGTGAAAGCCCGGCTTCTGAAGAGAAAAGAACTGAAAAGCTGCAAAGAGCATGCAAAAAATATTATCAGTCTGGGCACTGCAGGCTTTATCATGCAGCTGACAAACAGTCTGGTAACCATCTGCTGCAACAACGTTCTGGGAGTCACCGGAGGGGATGTATACATATCCGTTATGACCATTGTATCCAGTGTCCGTCAGATGGTCGAGACTCCAATTTACGCTATAAATGAGGGAACCTCCCCCATCCTCAGTTACAATTACGGAGCCAGAAGACCGAAGCTTGTGCGTAAGGCAATGGTCACTCTGGCGGTGATGATCCTGGTTTATACAGCAGTGATGTGGAGCGTGATCATCTTTATCCCGGACTACCTGATCGCTGTTTTCAGCTCTGATAAGCTCCTGATAAAAGATGCCGTTCCAGCACTGAAAACCTACTTCGCGGCCTTCATTTTCATGGACCTGCAATACATGGGACAGACCGTTTTCAAGTCTCTGAACAAGAAAAAACAGGCGATTTTCTTTTCACTTTTGCGCAAAGTTTTCATTGTAGTTCCACTGACTTATCTGTTCCCATATGTGTTTCAAATGGGAACCCACGGCGTATTCCTGGCAGAGCCGGTGTCTAACGTGATCGGTGGAAGTTTATGCTTTGTTACCATGCTGCTGACGGTGCTGCCGGAGCTGAAAAGGATGGAAAATTAAAACAACCGATTTTTTGCCTCCTGTTTTCGATAAGCAGACGGCGTCATCCCAGTATGTTTTTTAAACTGGCGGATATAATGTTCTGTGGTATCATATCCGATTGCTTCCGCAATATTTGCCACAGTCATAGTTGTATTCGCCAGGAAATCCTGGGAGCGTTCGATTCGGACAGTACGGACCACTTCTGTATAGGTCATTCCCATCAGATCTTTAATCAAACGGGAAGTGTATTCATTGGAATAATGAAAACGCTTTGCCACAGTCGAAAGTGTTACATCTCTGTAATTATCCTGGATATACTGAATAATCGCATAACGCTGCACATCGATCTTGCTGTTGAAAAGAGGCATCTGCACAGATTCCGAGTAATTTCGTACCAATAGATAGAAATCCAGAAGCAGCACATTGGTAATGCACTGATAAGAGTATTCCTGTTTATTCATACTTTCCCATAACATCCAGCAAAAAGACTCACGAATATAAGAATCCATTCCCGAATGAAAAAGAATATAATAATCTCATAAACAGTTTTCAAGTGAACGGAGGGTAAACATGAGTGAACCGATTCTTGAAATGAAAAATAAGAGGTTTGATCGGTGAAAATGGTTCTGGAAAGTCTACCATATCTTCTATCGCAGCTGGCATGCAGAAAGCCACCAGCGGAAGAATGACTTTCAAAAAGCAGAACTGGGAATCAGCCAGTATGATAGATGCCCTGCAAAATGGAATCGGAATGGTTGTGCAGGAGAGCGGAACCATTTCGGGGGTAACCGTTGCGGAAAATATTTTTCTGGCAGAGCTTTCCCAGTTTCGGAACAAGCATGATCGGACGTGAGCTTCAGGGAGATTACTACAGAAGTGATTTTACACCAAGCAGTCAGAAGGAAGCGGCGATAACTGCCACGAATCTGAAGTATAAAGAGGAACTAAAATCTGTAAGCATTACTTTGAAAAAAGGTGAAAGCTTAGGTGTTGGCGGACTTGCCTCCTGTGGAATGCACACTTTGGGAAAACAGGATCAATAACCGCGTTTTCCAGTTCTTGGAAAAAGCTGTTTTTCCCACTTTTCAAATGGGAAAAACAATAGTAAAATAAGAAGTAGAAACGGAACGTGAAGAAAGGGTATGTCTGGTGTTGGTGAAATGGTATCTGGGGGGGGGATCATGAATTGGACCAGGCTTTAAGTGGAGAACGATGACGATAAAGGTGAAAGTTATGGAAACGGATTCGGTGACAGGAGCGCTGAACCGGACGGGATTTTTTCATAAGGTACGGGAAATCCTGGAGAGTGAACCGGAGCAGGATTTTGCCATTGCTTATTTCAATATTCAGAGATTTAAGACGGTGAATGATCTGTTCGGATATGAGTCAGGAGACGAACTTTTGAAGAGAGTGGCAGAGATCCTTGCTGGATGTTTTCTGAATCCGCTGGCTGTGGGAAGGATGGAAGCTGACCGTTTTGTGGCACTTACGAAGAAAGAAGATATGGATCTGGAGAGGCTGCCTGAGCTTTTGCACAGAACCTATACCAAGGGGGAGCTGAATCTGGACCTCTATGGAAAGTGCGGCGTTTATTTTATTCCGCGTCATACCAGGCTGAGTGTGACTGAGATGTGCGACCGTGCCAAGATTGCCAAGTCCAATATTTCCAATCAGTTTGTGCAGCCTTACGCGGTTTTTAACGAGCAGATGCGGGTAGACTATGAGCAGAGGAGTATCGCCCTTTTTCATCTGGACGACGGGATCAAGAATGGGGAAATACAGGTCTACTATCAGCCGATTTACGATGCCTGGACAGGGGAAATTGCGTTGGCAGAGGCTTTGGCCAGATGGTTCAGCGGTGAGTTCGGAAGTATTTCTCCGGCGAAATTTATTCCTACTCTGGAGGAAAGCGGATATATCACCAAGCTGGATTATCATGTTTACCAGACTGTATACAATCTGATCGAGAAGCGCCGGAAAGAGGGCAAAAGGGTTGTAGACATTGGCGTGAACCTTTCCAGGATGGACTTGATGGACAAGCATATTATGGATACAATTCTGGAGGATGTGAAGAATTCGGATCTGCCCAGCGGAAGTATCAGCTATGAGCTTACAGAGTCCGCATATGCCGGTGTGTCTGAGGATGGAAACAGCTTTCTGACCAAAATGCACGAAGAGGGAACCAAGCTTCTGGTGGATGATTTTGGAAGCGGGGTGTCTTCCTTTAGTACTATTCGTGATTTTGATTTTGATATTTTGAAGCTGGATATGGGATTTGTCCAGAAAATAGGATTGAATAGAAAGAATAACAATATTATCATTTCGTTGATCGAGCTGGCGCACCGCCTGGATCTGAAGGTGATCGCCGAGGGCGTGGAGACGAAGGAACAGGCGGATTTCCTGAGAAATTATGGCTGTGATTATTTCCAGGGATACTATTTTGCCAAGCCAATGTCCCAGGAAGAGTTTGAGGCGTTGCTGGATAAACAAAGTTGATAAGGGAAAAAGAAACGAGCGGACTGTTTAGGCAATTATTGAATGGATGGAAAACTCGTTTTTTGTTTTTATAAGGCAGACATGAGGTGACAGAAGATGGTTAAAGTTGATTTAATTACAGGTTTTCTTGGTTCAGGCAAAACGACTTTTATAAAGAAATACGCTGCATGGCTGATGAGCCAGGGGCAGAATATTGGGATCCTGGAGAATGACTTCGGGGCTGTGAATGTGGATATGATGCTGCTTCACGACCTGGAAGGGGAGAACTGCGAGCTGGAAATGGTTTCCGGTGGATGTGATGCAGACTGCCACAGAAGACGTTTCAAGACCAAGCTGATCGCAATGGGAATGTGCGGATATGACCGGGTTCTTATTGAGCCATCGGGAATTTTTGATGTGGATGAGTTTTTCGATGCCCTTTACGAGGAGCCGCTGGATAAGTGGTATCAGATTGGAAATGTGATCACCATTCTGGACGCCAGACTGGAAGAGAAGCTGCAGCCGCAGGCGGAATATCTGCTGGCTTCGGAGGCCGCTGACGCAGGCTGTATTGTCCTTAGCAAGAGCCAGGAGGCTTCTGCGGAGGAGATCAAGGGTACT
>NZ_JAJBMO010000039.1 GCF_020537505.1 Blautia glucerasea
GGACAGGTGGCTCTCGCCACACCGGACTGGCGGCTCTGCCGCACCGTAATATTCAAAAACCATTCATTTTACCACGAATTTACCACGATTGAATGAGCCTTGATATGATGATAAAACGACTAAGGGAGATAGCACAAATAACTGTGCCTCTCCCTATATTTTCTTTGTTTATTCCGTTGATTACTTCATTTGATTTCAAACTTTAACGCCTTTTTATATCTCGTTTTTTTATTCCTATTATATTCATACCTCAATTCTACTTTTTAAAGCTAATAAGTTTTCCGTTGTATTTTACAATGATGAATATGATATAAAACACTCCTACAACAATCAAAGTAAGCCCTATGTAGTAGCCTAATTCAGAATGAGAGATTAAATTGATAATCGGCATAGCAATAACGCCAATGCTAACCAGCAGAGAACCTATTCCTATTCTTTTTGTAAACGCTTTTTTATCTTTTGGGTTGAGATGTGTATAATGATAACTATGTAAGAAAGTAATATTTTCTTTTATACCCACTTGATAAGATAAAAATAATAAAAACAATCCCATAACTATTTCAACAACCACTTCTTCTATTTCCATAATCATACACTCCTTAATCAAAATAAAATAATTCCTCAAATTTTTTATCTAAAGCTATACAAAGCACTAATGCTAATTTTGCTGTTGGATTGAACTGTCCTGTTTCAATAGAACTTATTGTGTTACGGGAAACTCCAACCATTTCTGCTAATTCCGTTTGCGATAATTTTTTTTCTTTTCGCACCTCTTTTAATCTATTTTTTAAAATTAAATGTTCGTTCATATTACAAACCTGCTGTCAAAAATTTATAAAAGTAATACAACATAAATAGGACAAAGAATAGGGCAGTAACAAATTTAGGTTTACTTCTTGAAAGATATGCTTCATAACTCATATATCCAAATGCTACCGACCAAATAATTGTCATTATGTCATTGTAAGGTTCTTTACAAATAACCTTAATAACAAAGATTAAAATGCAGACAAGCAACACAAACATTAGCCCAAAAGATTTCCCTTTAAGTTTAATGTGTTTTTCATACTCATCAAGATATAAGTTATCTTTTTTGTTTTGTGACAGTATTTTTTCTTTATCCATTTATATTACCCCTTTCCAAAAATACCAAGTATACTTGTCATTTTTATTATAATACTCAATCTCTAAAAGTCAATGTTTTTATACTGTTTTCTTATTATTTTATGACGGCGTATTTTTTTCCATGAGATTATACGCCGTCAATAATTATGTTACAATTTTCCAGTTACTATCCTTATGGAGCATAAGCTCATACTGTGATACTTGCGTCGCCTTTGTCTGATTGTCGATAAACTCATGACACTACACCTTGTTTCCTCTTGTCTGCCAGAAACAGAAAAGAAAAAGCCCTGTCAAGAGCCTTGCCACCATTGGTGGTGCTTTGCACTCTTTACTGGGCTTTTTGTTTGCTGTATCTTCTACAAAGAGGAAAAAAGCTATTCGTCCTCATCATCAAAATGGTTATTTTTCAATACTTCCCGTAATAATTCCATATCTTCTTTTGAATTGGGGTTTATCATTTTTACGACTTGATATGGTGTCCTATATTTATGCCCCTCTATGCTTTCCCCGAACATATCCATGCTGTATAAATCATCATAGCGGTCTAACAGTTTTTGAAATTTCAAATGCTGGATAAATTCTTTGATTGGGTAAAGGTCGGACGCTACAATGCTTTTCCCGTTGATGTAGTCGGTAATATATTCCCGTAACTTCTCTAACTCATATTCCAGCCATTCTTCCTCGCTGTCAAAGAAATTGTCATAATGCCCATGTTTCAGTTCTGCATTTAGTCTTTCTTCAATTCTTAAAAACTGACAGACTTCCTTTTCGGCTTGATTAACATACTTCCATTCTCCCGATAATAATTCATTGGGCGTTACACCCAGCACGTCCATTATCTTTTCTAATGTATCAAAGGTAGGATAATTCACACCTCGTTCAATCTTGGAAAGGCTCTGCATATTGATACCGATTTTGTCCGCAAGTTCTTGTTGTTTCATTCCTCTGTGTTTTCTTATGGTCTGTATGTTCTCTCCTAAGAAACTGATTTTCTTTTCGTAATGCTCCATGACTTAGTATAAACACTCCTTTCATTGCTTTTATTGGTATTTATAAGCATATCATACTTAATATATATCTAAAAGTCAACAAAAACTTCTTGACAAGTAATTCTAATGGCGTTATTATCGTGTTAGATAGAGTGATTAAGCACGCTAGGGTTAATCACACGCTTGAGTAAGCATAGAAAAGATATATTTTCACTTTGATAGCATGAATAAGCATGGACTATCAGACCGAAAATAAGGTTTCTGACTGGGGCTGTTCCGTTTAGCCACGAGCCTTACAAGGCTCGTGAGCGTTAAGAACGGATCAGACACAGGAAGAAAGGGAACGCCTTTAGGCGTTCATAAAGGGCGTATATGTAACACCGCCCTGCGCATACATGTCATAGTACCTAGAAACTGTGATAAATAAAGGAAAAAACACGATTTTTACCCCGCAAAAAAACGGGAAGTACGAAAGGAGTAATGCACTATAACTACACACAAAAATTTATCCGTTAAGATTGATTACATCAGCATTGTATTTGAAACCGCAACCGCAGAAGATGTCATCATGCACATTTTAGGTTTACCGACTGACATTTTCAATGTCTATCCGGCAAGCGTTAAATTCAAGACTTATCAAGCACGCTGGCAGATTGGAGATATTTATGTATCAGGGGACGCAAGAAAGACAGAGGACAACCCACAAGGGCTAGGCTGTTATCTTGTTATGACTGGCAGAGGGTGTGATGATATTTTCCGTATTCTCGACAGTAGGAATTATACCTTTGGGGATATGTTCAAACATTGTGAGCGAAGATACGGACTGGATAATTTCCATTTCACAAGGCTTGATATTGCCATTGATGATAAGAACGAAAAGCCATTCTTTACCATAGAGCAGATAAAGAAGAAATGCGAAAAAGAGGAATTTATCTCGAATAGTGAGGGCTACCACTTTGATGAAAGCAAGTTTGACGATTTCGACACCGCAAAGACTGTTTATATCGGTGCTGGAAAGTCGGGATTGTCCTACCGCTTTTATGACAAGGATAAAGAAGTCTGTTCAAGATATAATAAGACGCTTGATGAAGTCGGCAGTTGGAAACGGACAGAAATGCAACTGCGTGATGATAAGGCTCATGCCTTTGCCATGACATTCAAGGACAGACCGCTGGAACTTGGGGAATTGGCTTTCGGGCTATTGGCAAACAACCTACGTTTTGTCGTAGCAAACAGAAATGAAAGTAATAAGAGCCGATGGAAAACGTGTCGATTTTGGGAACGCTTTTTAGGGGCTGTGGAAGTCTTGAAACTGCAAGTATCAAAACCATATAATTCCCTTGAAGAAACACAGCAATGGCTCACAGAGGGTGGCGTGATTTCCGCTGTCAAAAGTTTTTACTTCTTAGAAGAACATGACGCATTAGGTGGACTTGAAAAAGTGGGAACTATGCTTGACAAGGCAAGATACAGCACTTCCCTTTCCAGTAAACTAACTGCACATTTACAGAGGATAAACCGCACCGACCTTATCCCCTATATCCAGTATGACACGAAACAAGGGAAAGGGGGTATCTGATGAATAACAACGATATTCCCGTATGGGAAAAATACACCCTTACCATTGAAGAAGCGTCTAAGTATTTCCGTATCGGAGAAAACAAGCTAAGACGATTGGCAGAGGAAAACAAGGACGCTGGCTGGCTCATTATGAATGGCAACCGCATACAGATTAAACGCCGACAGTTTGAAAAGGTCATTGATAAATTGGACGCAATCTAATGCAAATGAGCCTTGTATGTGTTATGATGAACACAAGTCATATCAAGGCTCTTTCCAACAAGGAAAGGAGCAGACACCATGAAAGAAAAAAGACGGGATAGCAAAGGACGTATCCTGCATACTGGAGAGAGCCAACGAACAGACGGAAAATACTTATATAAATATGTGGACGCATTTGGAAACACAAAATATGTGTATGCTTGGAGATTGACACCCACAGACCCGACACCAAAGGGAAAGCGGGAAAAACCCTCACTTCGAGAACTGGAACAGCAGATAAGACGGGATATTGAGGACGGTATCGACAGCACAGGTAAGAAAATGACGCTTTGCCAACTCTACGCCAAACAGAACGCACAGAGGGCAAACGTGAAGAAAAGCACACAAAAACAGCGGGAACAACTTATGCGGTTATTAAAAGAGGACAAGTTAGGTGCTAGGAGCATTGATACGATAAAACCCTCTGACGCTAAAGAATGGGCGTTACGCATGAAAGACAAAGGCTTTTCCTATAACACCATTAACAACCATAAACGCTCGTTAAAAGCGTCATTCTATATCGCCATACAAGACGATTGTGTAAGGAAGAACCCTTTTAATTTCAAGTTAAGTGAAATCATAGAAAATGATACCAAAGAGAAAGTAGCATTGACAGAGGAACAGGAACAAGCCTTACTGTCATTCATCAAGACGGATAACGTGTATCACAAGTATTATGATGATGTGCTGATACTGTTAAAGACAGGACTTCGTATCTCAGAACTGTGCGGACTGACAGTAGCCGATATTGATTTCAAGAATGAGGTTGTGGTTATCGACCACCAGTTATTAAAAAACAAGGAACAGGGCTATTATATTGAAACGCCTAAGACAAAGAGTGGAACAAGGCAAGTGCCATTAAGCAGAGAAACGATACAGGCATTTCAACGGGTCATAAGGAAACGCACAAAAGGGAAACTGATAGAGATAGACGGATACAAAGATTTTCTGTTCATCAATCCGAAAGGCAATCCCAAAGTGGCGATTGATTACAACGCCTTATTTGTCCGTATGGTAAAGAAATACAACAAACACCACGAGGACAATCCCCTGCCACATATCACACCGCATACGCTACGCCATACGTTCTGCACGAGATTGGCAGGCAGGAACATGAACCCGAAAGATTTACAGTATATCATGGGGCATTCAAACATCAGTATCACAATGAACTGGTACGCTCATGCGTCCATAGATACCGCAAAATCAGAGGTTCAGCGTCTAATCGCATAGAAGTATTTACCACGATTTTAACCACGTTTGATAGAGAAAATATAAGAAGATAGACCTAGATATATGAGGTTTACCGCAAATGCAAAATGCCCGTAGAGCCCATAAAATAAGGCTTTGCGGACATTTGAGAAGATATAAAAAGATAGTCAAAAAGACATATATAATTTATAAGAACTTATATATAATTCTGAGGAACTTGATAAAATGAAGAAAAATAATATAACACTTGTATTTGTTGCTATCGTTTTTTCGATTATTGTTGGAATGATAATTGGAAAAAGCTTATTAAAGTATAAAGAAGGTGATCCAGATGTAGTTGGCAGTTTTTCTATGAATAGAGATGAAAATCTTACAGTAGTTGCTAACAGAAAAAATATTTCTGATAAAGAAGCATTTGCAAGACTGCTTTTAAAAATGTATAAAGAGAATTCATTTCATTCAATAAAATTTTCTACAGATCATGGATATGCAACCAGCCTTGATATGACCGTATATTCTTGGAAAGAAGATATCGAAAATGGCGAATCCATTATGCAGATAGAATTTAGACCAATTGAATATGGAAAAGATTATGATCTTGTTCATAATCCGGATAAATATGTGCTTTTTATCGATGGAACAGAAATAAAATGAAATATATAGATATGCAGATAAAGCGCAGAAAAAGAGGATTGCTCAACACAGGAGGATATTTTCAATTACCCTCAAAATGATAAAAGCGAGGCAGCGGAAAATCCGTTGCCTCATTTCAGTATTATGACAATTAATCTAGTTCCGCCCCTAACTCATACCTCCAATATTCTGCCGCTTCATACTCTCTAGGTTCTGAGAGTACTGGTACGGTAAAGAGTTCAACCGGAACACCGAGTGTTGATGCGAAGAGTTTCATAAGATCCTCTTTTGGTGTTCGGACATCGCCTTCATATTGAGCAATCCGGACATCAGCACAGCTGTCGGGAAATCCAACAGCTATGCCAAGTTCTTTCTGGGTGAGATGATTTTTCTGTCTTAAGTGTTTTAATTTTCTTCCAAATGTAATCATAGTATTATTCTCCTGTACTTCCAAAAGCCCCGGTTCCTCGTTCATTACCAAGGTCCAGAACAAAATCTGCGATCACGACCGGTGTAATCACCAGCTGACCGACGCGTGTGTCTTTATGAATGGTCTGAGAAGATGTGCTTACGTTGCTGATAATGGCATGGATCTCACCACGGTAACCGGAGTCGATCGGTGGAAGCTCGCATACCAGTCCTTTTGCTGCCATGCTGCTTCGTGGAAAGACATATCCGGCAAATCCATCGGGGATGATGAGACCAAATCCAAGTGGAATTCTTGCAACCTCACCTGGTTTTAATACGCAATCATAAGGCATGAATACATCAGCACCGGCATCATTTTCATGTGGCCGGAAGGGATGATGATCTGCTTTCAGACCAAAGTCAATCAGTTTAATCTTTATGGTTGCTCACCTCCTTCCTGATGAGCAATGGATAATCTGCTTTTAAGATATCTGACGGTATCCAAAGCTTTGAAATGGGATTCTGGCAGGACATCTGTTTTTCCATGCAGCTTCCTCTCTGACAGAATGGACCGGTAAGATCCGGTGCAAAAAGGATTGGGCTTAATTTGTACAATCTTTGCCAGATCTGTAGCATCACAATCCTTGTTTCATCCGTATTTCTTCGGCAGGTTCTTTGGCCAATCATATGCTTCCACTGGTAAGGTGTCGCGCTGATGATCAATACGTTTCGAAGTCCCTGAGGTGTAGCATATCCGGCTGAATCATGATCAATACCTAATTCACAAAGCTCTGCATAACGATCCAGATCTGACTGACAGCTTTTCTTGTAAATATCCTGGATTTCTTTATTTGCTTTCATGATTCCATATGGAATAGCAAATGCAGCGTGACCGGAATAATTACTGTACTGCAGAGATGCACTCATGTACTTTACTTCGTTCTGATGCCTTGTGATCTGTGCCAGGAAGCGTCTGCTTGCACCGACAACAGCCACGGTAATGACCATGAATTTCTGTACTGTCGGATGGGGAAGTCCTGCAATGTTTTCTACGGTGTTCTGACTGTAGGACTGATGGTAAAGCTCCATCAGATCTGCCATGTTCTGGATCGTATGACCGTGTTGTGTGAGTCTGGCAGCAAAGACCATATTTTGTTCTGCTTCCCGGATCCCATAGCAGTTTAAGATAGCTGTTTCAATGTGATCCATAGGCCTGTTCCTCCTTTACCAGAGCTTTTAAAAGAATCAGATAGTTGATGCAGTCTGTAATCTTTTCATCCCACTGTTCCATGTCAAAATGTAACAGAGTGGAATAACACATATCGTAAAGGGATACGACATGTTTCGACATCATACCGGCCAGTGCTGCTTTTGGATCGCAGTTCTGTAATGCGGCAGCAATCTTGAATGCGCTGAGGCGGTCAATATTGTCACCGGTATATTCTTTCTTTTTATGTGCCAGAATATCGGCACACTTTCTCATCTGAAGTTCAAATACAACATTAAATTCTTCTTGTGTCATGTGATAGTTCCTCCTTTGTTATGTGATAATTATCGTTCGAGATCTTTGGTTTTTGATCTCACTGGTTCCGGAATCTGCATCTGAAGAATGGCATCAACATTCTGATCGGCAGTATCCAGATCTTTTAATTTTTCTTTCAAGCTGCTTATTGCTTCTTCTTCGGAAGCTATCTGCTGTTGCAGTTTTTCTTTTTGTAAAGTCAGAGTTTTTAGGCTTGTCATCTTTCCATCCTGATAAAAGGATCTCAGCCAATCTCTGGCTTCTTCATATTTCTGAATTTCCTTAGCATGTTCTTTTCGGTACTTTCCTTTGTACTTTGCATTTGAAAATTGGGAATAAATTTCCTTGTTTGCATAATACTGTCCGGTATAACGAATCTGATCATTGAGGATCCTTAGATCGGAACGATGCTGAGCAACCTGTGTCTGCATTTCTTTTAGTTCCTGCTTTGATGCAAGCAGTGTGTTTTTCAAATCTGATTGCGTATCAAATCCATGTTCCTGTACATAGATAATGGTATTTGCCATTTGCTGCAGGTTAGAAAGTTTTATCCGATGAGCATAAGCCGGGCTCTGCATTGCTTTCACATTTGTCTGGAGATTTACAACCAGGCGCAGGTGAGATCTGACGTAGAGAATGGTCAATGGATCTTTGCGTAAGAAAGTCTGTTCCAGGTATTCTTTTCCATATCGTGTTCCCAGTACACGTTCAGTAATCCGCTTCTGTCGATCAGGATGAAGATAGCTGTATCTGCCACGATGCTCAATCACAGAGATTTGAAATTGTTCCAGAAGTTTGGATTGGAATTCATCAAAACTATTGGATGTGGCAGCACATTCATCAATTGCATTTCGCAAATATTCTTTCTGTGTAAGGAACACGGTGGATGTTGGTTTGAGACCATCTTCGATGATTTTCTGGTTGATCTCATCCAGGTTTTGTTGGCCATGTTTCTGTGCCATATACTCTTTCTGAGTGATTTTTTTCTCAGCCGGTGCAAGAAGATCTATCTGGTGAAGTCCTTCCTGTTGGCACCGATCCATGACGGTTTTCTTAAAAGTGTTCATGAATTTATCAGTGGATCGATGCTTGTAACCGGCGACTTCCTCATGTGGTTTATCCATATATGGCTGCCTTTCCACTGCAGTCTTTCGCACACTGTTGATGACGATATGAGTATGGATATTTCCGGATTCATTGTGGCCATCGGTGTGAGTAACTACCAGTGCCTGATATCCGGGAAACATCTGCTTTGCAAGTTCCAAACTGATTGACTGTGCTCTCTTTCCGGTAAGTCCATTCTCTGTCACATCGGCTGGATCGTAGCTGATAATGTAGTGGTGACTTTTGATATCTTCACGTTTCTTATTTTTGTGAAAATGAGCATTTGTCAGTTCACATTCCTTGTCAAAAGACATCGGATCACAGTTCAGCCCATCCATATAAAACTCTTTTCGCAGGATGCTTCGTCCGGATTCATCTACAATCTTTTTCCCGGTTTTTTCATCATGTTCAAACAGAAGGTAATTGATAGCAGCCGAGTAATTTGCATTTCTGCTTTTAATGTGTTTTACGATTGCCATTCATACCACCTGCCAGTTTCAGTACCTCTTTTCTCAATAGGAATAAGTCCGTGATGCACTGATGGATTTCATTTTCTATAGCACGAGACTGACTGCCACCACTGTTAAAATGCTTGGCGATCTGATTGAGATTCGATCCGATTTTTCCATATTCACTGACCAGTTTTCTGAGATCATTCATGTCTGCAACAACTTCAATCTGATGATGGATTTGCTTTTCCAATAGAAGTTTCCTCAGATATTCTGATCGGCTAATAGATAAACAAGCAGCGCCTTGGTCTAATAAATCCAGTTCGACATCTGTAAGACGTAATCCTATAAAATGTCTGTGATTCAGTTCTTTATCTTTGTTTTTTGTTCTCATACTCCTCCTTCCGTTGATACTATTCCTCCCACTGGGAGTCCACATATTTCAATATCGGCTGTCCCTTCCGATATTAGAAATAGTGCTGTGAACACCTTCAGGTGGAACCAACAGACAAGTGAAACGTCTGTTATTGAGAGGGTATGGGGAGATCCCCATCAAGATAAATCCCATAGGATGACAGGATGCCAAACGGCAATACTGTTAAACATGGGTGGATCTTGCTCTTATTTGTATCCCTCTATATAACGAAACGCTCAGAGGCTGTTTTACAGTGGGGGAAAAGAAAAAATATCAAAAAATTGATGATTAATGGTGAGCTTGTGATAGAATGGAAAAAAGAGAAAATGCATAAAGGATGTAGTTGTGGAGAATATTTGTTATGATTAGAAAGTTGCTGAACGGAGATATCAATAGAGTTGCTGACATATGGTTAAAGACAAATCTGAAAGCACATTATTTTATTTCCAATCAATACTGGAAAAGTAATTATGAATTAGTGAAAGAAATGATGTCACAATCCGAAGTCTATGTGCTTGAAGTGGATAAAATGATACAAGGATTTGTAGGACTAAATGATGAATATATCGAAGGTATTTTTGTCTCTGATGAAATGCAGTCATGTGGCATAGGTAAACTTTTATTGGATTATATTAAGAATAAAAAAGTCAGCTTACGATTAAATGTATATCAGAAGAATGCCAGAGCAATTTCTTTTTACCAAAGAGAAGGGTTCATTATTCAATGTGAAGGCTTGGATGAAGCTACTGGTGAAAAAGAGTACATTATGCTATGGAAACGAAAATAGAAATCGTAAGTTATGGAGGTGAAAAATGTATTTCACAGACGAAAAAGACTATATTATGCGAATGATAAAAGAAATGGTAAGAGTATTATTTTCTTTAATGTTTGGGAAAAAGTATGTTTCTGTTGAACTTGAAAAAGAAAATAAATATGAAGTATCAGGGAAAAATTTGAAAGATTTTCTTGATATGATTGATTCTGGGGAAATTAACGAAGCAGAGAATATACTTTTAGATAGCATTGATTATACAGACAGAAATGAGGTAATGGCAGCAGCTCTTTTCTACCAATACCTTAGTGAGAAGGATAGTGAGTTTTTGAAAAATAATAATTATACAAAAGAAGAAGTGATGTCTGGTTTTAAGCAATTACTTATGCAGTCAGGATATACTGATTTGCTATGTTTGGTCAAAGCTGAAGAGTAATGTAGAAAATTCAAAGAGATAAGAGTGATTGGCTGAAAGGAGAAATTGTATTATATGTTCTATATTGTTTTTGACTTTATGATGGCAGTGATTATGTTTTTGTTTGGAATGTGGTTTTATAAATCAGAAGGAAAAGCTACTAAATTCTTGTCGGGTTATAATATGAAATCAGCGGATGAACGAAAGAAATACGATGAGAATGCTATGTGTAAGGCATATGGAAAAAGAATGATGTTTATGTCAGTTCCTTTTATTATTGGAATAATCATAGATATCCAATATCAAGGAATAGGCTGTTGGATCGCATGGGGGATATGGCTTATTATGTTCGTTTTGTTGCTTATTGATAGACATAAAAGAGAACGTTAAATTCTTGTTTGGAGAATTGAAAAAAATGGAATTTACCTATTAAGACACATAAACTCTTGACAATAAAGCTCCTATATAGTATGTTTTTAATAAACTACTATATAGGAGCTTTTGTATGGAAATGAATGGAGGATTTCTTGTTACCAAAATAAAACAGCTTGGAGACCGGATTTTTGAGAAGATTCTCAGTGAAAAGAATATTGATGCGTTTAATGGAGCCCAGGGACGTATTCTTTATGTGCTGTGGCAGGAGGATGGTATCTCAATCAGGTCACTCTCGACTAAATGCGGATTAGCGATAACATCTCTTACTACGATGCTGGAAAGAATGGAAAATCAAGGGCTGATAAGCCGTGTTCAGTCTGAAACGGACAAAAGGAAAACACTCCTGTTTCTGACTGAGAAAGCACATGCCTTAAAGAGCGAGTACGATTCTGTATCTGATGAGATGGGCAGTATTTACTACAAAGGTTTTTCAGAGGAAGAAATTACCCGGTTTGAGAAATGTCTCGACCGCATCAGAAAGAATCTTGAGGAGTGGCAGAAGTCATGAGTATTTGTATCAAAGATCAGATTCAGAACATGAATATCGTCATTGGCTGCACAGTGGGGTGTACATATTGCTATGCCCGCAACAACGTGAAACGCTGGCATATGATTGATGATTTCGCTGACCCTGAATTCTCTCCGGGTAAGCTCAAGATGATGGAAAAGAAACGTCCGCAGAACTTTCTTCTTACCGGCATGAGCGATCTCTCTGGATGGAAGCCGGAATGGAGAGACGAGGTATTTGCAAAGATCCGTGAAAATCCACAGCATCAGTTCCTGTTCCTTACCAAGCGACCTGATTTGCTGGATTTTGATACCGATCTGGAAAACGCATGGTTTGGCGTTACGGTGACGAGGAAAGCAGAACGGTGGCGTATCGACGCCCTTCGGAAAAACGTCAGAGCAAAACATTACCATGTTACCTTTGAGCCGTTATTCGATGATCCCGGCACAGTTGACCTTTCCGTAATCAATTGGATCGTTGTCGGCACCATGACCGGAGCTCAGAGTAGGAAGATTCATACGGAGCCGGAATGGGCATGGTCTCTGACGGACCAGGCACATAAGCTCGGCATTCCGGTGTTTATGAAGGAAGACCTTGTCCCTATCATAGGGGATGAAAATATGATTCAGGAAATGCCGGAAGAATTTAATAAAGTGTTAGAGGTACAGAAATCATGGAAGAAGTAATAAATGGAATCCTCATTCGTGAGGTGGAAACAAAGAACATCATGACTAAGTCTAGTCTGCCGGTAGGCGGTTACTCGGTCAATCCCTATGTGGGTTGTACACATGCCTGCAAGTATTGCTATGCTTCTTTTATGAAGCGCTTTACCGGGCACAAGGAGGAATGGGGCACTTTCCTTGATGTGAAGCATTGGCCGGAAATTAAAAATCCGAAGAAATATGCCGGACAGCGGGTGGTCATCGGTTCTGTGACAGATGGCTACAATCCACAGGAGGAGCAATTCGGGAATACCAGAAAACTTCTGGAGCAGCTGATCGGCAGTGACGCAGATATTCTGATCTGCACAAAGTCGGATCTTGTGGTACGGGATATTGATCTGTTGAAGAAGCTTGGACGTGTAACCGTTTCATGGTCGATCAACACACTAGATGAAAATTTCAAGAACGATATGGACTCTGCTTCAAGCGTTGAGCGTCGTATCGCTGCTATGAAGCAGGTATATGAAGCAGGGATTCGTACAGTCTGTTTCGTATCCCCAGTATTCCCCGGGATCACGGACTTTGAAGCCATCTTTGAGCGGGTAAAGGATCAGTGCGATCTGTTCTGGCTCGAAAACCTCAATCTTCGGGGCGGCTTCAAAAAGACGATTATGGATTATATCGCCGGAAAACATCCTGATCTTGTACCACTTTACGACGAGATCTATAACAAGCATAACCGCAGCTACTTTGAAGCACTTGAAGTAAAAGCTGAGAAAATGGCTAAGAAGTATGATTGTGCCTTTGTGGATAATGAAATGCCTTATGGCAGAGTCCCGCAGGGGCATCCGGTGATCGTAGATTATTTCTATCATGAGGAAATCCGTGGGACAGAGAATACCGGAAAAAGAAATCGCTAATTTCATGTTTGCGGGGTTGACTGTGGGATTGTAAATGACCGTAAGGAAGGCAAGTGGCATTATTATTCTCTGAACAAAAAAGTAATAAGAGAGGCAAGTTCATTTGTTGAAGCTTTGGGAAGGTAGGAAATGAAAGAAGAATGTATTATATGTAAAGCACCACTTATATATCTTGAAAAAGATGAAATGATGGAGTGTGTGTTATGCCATAAAAAGGAATTAAGCAAAACTAGATGTGAGCAGGGTCATTATGTATGTAATGAATGCCATACAAAAGGAATGGGTGTAATTATAGACATATGTCTTAGTGAAACATCTAAGAATCCGATAGAAATTATAAGAAGAATGATGGCACAGCCGTTCTGTCATATGCATGGACCAGAGCATCATGTTATGGTTGGTTCAGCGCTTCTTACCGCATATAAAAATGCAGGTGGTGAGATTGATTTGCCGGAAGCTCTGCTTGAAATGATGAATAGAGGAAAAGCTGTTCCAGGCGGTGTATGTGGATTCTGGGGTGCTTGTGGCGCCGGAATTAGTACAGGAATGTTTATATCAATAATCTCAGGAGCGACTCCACTTAAAAATGAACCTTGGGGTTTGGCTAATAAAATGACTTCTAAGGCACTTGACGCAATCGGGAGCATTGGTGGACCAAGATGTTGTAAAAGAGATTCCTATATAGCCATAATCTCAGCGATTGACTATGTGGCAGAGAATTTCAACATACAAATGGAAAAGCCTGTTATAAAGTGTATTCATTCTGATAAGAACAACCAATGTATTAAGGAGAGGTGTCCGTTTCATGAATAAGAAAAAAGTCGCATTTATCTGTGTTCATAATTCATGCCGTAGTCAGATTGCAGAGGTATGCAGGTAGATAAAATAATTATCTACCTCCTACCCGATTTTAGAAATTAAGAAAGTTCTGCCACATTCTTGTAGTCCAGATGGAATTAATCATCAATGCTGTATTTGTTTTCCAGCGCTTCTTCTGCTAATTCCAGTTCATCTTCCAGTTTTTCAATCGCGCGTTCTCTCGCTTTGTATGTCTCGAAGCTAATCTCTTTCATTTGGTAAGCATACTCAAATTCATCATCAAGTTTATCCAGTTCGTCATCGACTGCGTCTACCTGTTTTTTCAAAGCGTAGAATTGTTCGTGATTCTCAGATGCATTTGTAGATGTTTTTGCATTGTTTACACTTTTTGTTATATTACAGATTTCTTCTTCATAAGAAGAGAAATCATAGTCCTTTTCGTTCACATTCTCTGCTGCATTTTCTGTGTTACTGATGTTATCATCACCGTCATCTGTATTTGATGTTACAACTTCCTGGGTCTTAATATCTTCTGTAGCTTCATTATTGGATGAAGTGCAGCCTGTAAAAGCAAATATTAATGTGAGGGATAATAAAACTACTAATAATTTTTTCATAACATGTTCTCCTTTCGGCTCTTGGGTGTTTTGTTTTTGCTGTTATATGTATCATATAGGGGGAAGATTAAAAAAAGATTAAAACAAATAGTAATTTCAAAAAATGAAAAAAGGACTCTAGCACACGAAAATGATCGGTATTATAATAATTACATTATGAGATTACTGATTGTAGAAGACGAGAATGATTTAAGAAACATTGTCAAAAAAAGGCTTGTCAAGGAACATTACAGTGTAGATGCCTGTGGGGATGGTCTGGAAGCGATGGATTATATCGATATGACTTCCTACGATGGTATTATTCTTGATATCATGTTGCCGGGAAAGGATGGATATGAAATCTTAAGAGAATTAAGGCAACGAGAAGATGATACACCGGTTCTGTTACTGACAGCAAAAGACAGCATTGAGGACCGTGTCAAAGGACTGGATCTTGGTGCCGATGATTACCTGATCAAACCATTTGCATTTGAAGAACTGCTTGCAAGAATCCGTGTCATGATGCGTAGAAAGCCACAATTTACATCCAATCAACTAAAAATAGCAGATCTTATTCTGGATCGTGACACAAGAAAGGTTACAAGAGCCGGAAATGAAATTGATCTTTCTGCAAAAGAATTTATGGTTCTGGAATGTCTTATGCGCAACAAAAATATCGTAATGACAAGACAGCAGATTGAACAGAATGCGTGGGACTTTGATTTTGAAGGTGGTTCCAATGTGATCGACGTATACATTCGTTATTTGCGAAAAAAAATCGATGCACAATATGAACAAAAACTCATCCACACTGTTCGCGGTGTCGGATATGTAATGAGGGAAAATGAATGAAACAGCTGACAATCAAGAAAAAAATTACGCTATGGTACACCGGAATCATTGCCGTAGTTCTTGGGACTATTTTAGTTCTCGTCCTTCTTTTTGTGGATAAGGTTGGAATTTCTGCGACAGAAGAAGAAATCATTGCCGCAGTGACCGGTTTCTCTTCAAATATTAATTTTCAGGATGATTCCTTTTATCTTGACGGCGATACTGAATTTTACGATGACGGTATTATGTTTTGTATTTATGACAAAAACGGACGCTTACTTTATGGAACGATTCCAACCCAATTTCCAGAAGAAACTATCCTCAAGTCGAATACACCGCGAATGATAACCGGATCAAATCGAAAATGGATGATATATGACAGCGTTTACACTTACGGTGATGATGAGGAAATGTGGGTACGAGGAATTACCTCCGTACATTCTATAGAACTTTTCATGCAGACATCCGAGAAAATGCTGTTGATTGTATTCCCGTTACTCATTATTCTGATCGGAGTCATCGGATATTTTATGATCAAGCGGGCATTGAGACAGGTGGATTTTATCTGCGATGAAGTTGAAAACATCAGCAATGGAAAAGATCTTTCCAAACGATTGTCTCTGCCAAAAGCAAAAGATGAATTATACGAATTGTCGGAGAAATTTAACGGAATGTTTGAGCGATTGGAATTTTCGTTTGAGAAGGAACGTCAATTCACATCAGACGTATCCCATGAACTGCGGACTCCCGTTGCTGTTATCATTTCCCAGTGTGAGTACTTATTGGAAAATGAAAACTTATCTGCGGAAGATAAGGAAGAGATTGCAGTCATCTTAAGGCAGGCAAAACGAATGTCAAAGCTGACAAGCGAAATGTTAATGATTGCCAGAAACGAACAGGATGAGCAACATCTGATGGAAAAACTGGATTTTGGATTATTAAGCGAACTTGTAATAGAAGAACTGCAGACAAAAGCACAGGAAAAAAATATTGAGATCATCCTGCAAAAGCAGGACGACTTATTTATGAACGGCGACCAGACATTGATTTTGCGTATGATGATGAATTTAATAACCAATGCCATCAATTACGGAAAAACAAATGGACATATCCATGTTATCCTGAAGGTCGAAAATGACCAGATTGTCGGTGAAGTGAAAGATGATGGTATTGGAATAAGTGAGGAACACCTGGACAGAATCTGGGAGCGTTTCTATCGCATAGACAAAAGCCGTTCCAGAGAAAATGGCGGTACCGGACTCGGCCTTTCTATGGTGCGTTTGATTGTAAATCTCCACAATGGAACCATTCACGTCGAAAGTATCGAAGGTATCGGAACGAGTTTTATTTTCCGATTTCCGAAAATATAAGGAGCTATCGCTGTATATCCAATTTTTTTTTACCAAAGAGAAGGGTTCATTATTCAATGTGAAGGTTTGGATGAAGCTACTGGTGAAAAAGAGTACACTATGCTATGGAAACGAAAATAGAAATCGGGATTTGTAGTAAAGGAGGTTTACAATGGGGTTTTGGATTTTTATGTTGATTATGGATTTGCTTCTTCCTTTTACGATGATTGGTTTTGGAAGATATTTTATAAAAAAGGCTCCAAAGGAAATAAATTCAGTATTTGGATATCGGACTTCGATGTCTATGAAGAACAAAGACACATGGGAATTTGCTCATAAATATTGTGGTAAAGTCTGGTATGTCTGTGGAATGGTTATGTTGCCGATAACAGTAATATTCATGCTTTTAGTGATTGGAAAAAATGAAGATTGTGTTGGGAGTATAGGAGCTTCCTGTATAATAAAAAGCGTAGACGTTGAAATTTGAAAATACCTCAGAGTACAATAAGACTACTG
>NZ_JAJBMO010000004.1 GCF_020537505.1 Blautia glucerasea
AGGGCTCTCCCGAGCGCCTTAGTCGTAGTTACCAGCTAGCTTGCCGGAACGTTGCTCCGCGCGGCGGTGAATATACATTGTGAAATCGCGTACGGGGTAACGACCAACCCACAAAATAGCAACTCACTGTACTAAATTGTAATAGAATTTTACACAAAAAGCAAGCCAGGACAGATGTTCCCGCCTGTCCTGGCTTGAAATTCATTTATTTATTTTTCTTCCTCAGATGTACTGTCCCCGGCATTCTTTGCAGCTTCCTGGGCTGCAAGACGCTCCTGAACTCTCTTACGGTTTTTCTTCTTCGGTGCCGCCTGTCCATTTGCAGATGGAGCACTTGGTGCCTTTGCATTTGAAACAGTCTGCTTCGCCGGTGCAGAACCAGCTACAGCTTTTACAGTCTGTGCCTGTCCGCCGCCGATTTTCTTCTTCATTACCAGCCACAATGCTCCGGTAATGCATACAGAAGAATAAGCACCGCAGATAATACCAACCATCAGAGGAGCAGCAAACTCACGAATAGAAGATACACCCATGATGTAAAGAACTGCTACCATGATGAAGGTAGTAAGGGAAGTATAAATACTTCTGGTAAGTGTCTGTGTAATACTCCTGTTCACCACTTCCTCGATATCATCTACGCGCTTGCTTCCATGAAGATTCTCACGGATACGGTCGAAGATAACGATTGTGGCGTTGATGGAATAACCAACGATAGTCAGCATACAAGCGATAAAGGTATTTCCTACGGAAATTCTGGAAATCGCATAGAATGTAAGGACAACCAGTACGTCATGAAGAAGTGCAAGTACTGCACTGCCTGCAAAGCGGATATCCTTGAAACGGAACCAGATGTAAAGAAGCATGAAGATAGTCGCAACAATAACCGCTACTACTGCATCTCTTCTCATCTCATTGCTGACAGTAGAGGAAATGCTTTCTGCCTGGATCAGGGATTCATCTACACCAAACTTGTCAACAAGTGCCTGGTTCAATGCTTCACGCTCATCAAGATCCAGGGAACGGGTCTTGATGATAACCTGATTCGTTCCTACAACCTTGGTAGGCTGTACATTTTTATCTCCTGTAACCTCTTCTACAACAGGTGTAACCTCAGAGTCGATGGTCTTAATGTCCATGTCTTCGTTGAAGGTAACGTTGGTGGAAGTACCGCCTGAGAACTCAAGACTGTAGTTCAGGGCATTTCCACCTGTAGCTTTGTGGATCAGCATAGTTGCCGGTCCTGCAAAGATCAGGATAATGGAAAGGGTGAAGCAGAATCTTCTCTTTCCAACAAAATTGATAACTTTCTTCTCTTCGGTCTTGCCGTAGAATTTCTCATCGCGAACACCAACTGCATATAATGCATTGATCACAAGTCTGGAGAATACCAGTGCTGTGAACATGGAGATCACAATACCAAGTGCCAGTGTATATGCGAAACCTTTAACAGAACCGGTTCCTAACCACATCAGCACGAATGCTGCGATCAGGGTTGTGATGTTTCCATCAAAGATTGCGGAAAAGGCTTTGGAAAAACCTGCCTTGATAGCGGCTCTTACGGTAGAACCTGCACCGATTTCCTCACGGATACGTGCATAAATAATAACGTTTGCATCCACTGCCATACCAATACCAAGGATAATACCTGCAATACCCGGAAGCGTAAGGGTAATGTCAAATGCATTTAAGGTAAGCAGAATGGTTGCTGTGTAGAAAATCAGGGAGAAGCCTGCAACCACACCAGGTACACGATAAGCAATGATCATGAACAGAATTACGATGATCAGACCGATCAGACCTGCAATAAGGCTGGTGGAAATAGCTTCCTCACCAAGTTGTGCTGCTACAACGCTGGAACGAAGCTCTGTAAGCTCAAGGCTAAGAGATCCGATACGGATATAAGAAGCAAGCTCCTGTGCTCTCTCAACACTTTCCATACCACTGATCTGTGCTTTACCGCCTGTGATGGCTTCGTTTACTTTCGGAGCGCTTAATACACCGTTATCATAGATGATGGCGATCTGTTTTCCCACATTGTTCTGGGTTGCCTCAGCGAATTTGGTCTTTCCTTCATCTGTAAGAGTCAGATCTACTACATACTCTCTGCTGCTGGAATTCTGCTGCTGGATCGCACCACCTGTAGCATCTGCCACATCAGTACCTTCCAGAACTACAGAGCCTGCTGCACGGATCTCGTCAAGGCTTCTTGCCAGGGAATATCCTGTCTCACTGTTGGAATCTGCCTGGAAGTTTGCGTTTCCATCATCGTCCTGCTGTGTGATAAAGCAGAGGGAACCTGGCTGGCCAAGTTCTTCCAGGATGGCATTTGCATCTGTTACACCAGGAATCTCTACATTGATACGGTCAGAGCCTTCCTGATATACCTGAGCCTCTGTGCTGTACTGCTCAACACGTTTCTGCAGCTTGTACACGGTATCACTCATGTCTTCACTGCTTGGGTTGCTGTCCTTCGCCTGATATGTAATGCTGACACCACCTGCCAGATCAAGTCCGGTCTTGATATTCTTCATGGAACCGGTTCCCGTAGGGCCAATACCTACAGCAGCCGTATAGCAAAAGAACACGGTAACGATGGCAGTCAGGATCAGGACTAAGATACCTCTTGATTTTTTCATTGTTCTGTCCCTTCTTTTTTGTTTTTCGCAAAAGCAGGGGCTGACAGAAATCTTCGCAGCTGGCGAAGTGCTATCAGTCTTCTGCCAGTGCGGCTTTTATCATGATGGCGCACTCCACACGCTTCCTCTGGAGCTCGCATCCGATTTCATAATTACTTCTGATATCCTTATGGGCATGGTATCCGTTTGCTGCGCATCCGCCGCTGCAGTAGAATCTTGCAAAGCATTCCTTGCAGGCTGGCTTAGTATAAACATTGCAGCATCCGAAATCTTTCTGGATGTCAGGTCTTGTAATTCCCTCATCCACATTTCCCATCAGGTATTCTTCCTCACCAACAAACTGGTGACATGGGTAAAAATCCCCCCATGGAGTTACGGCAAGATACTCTGTGCCGCTTCCGCATCCGGAGAGTCTCTTGTATACACAGGGACCGCCGGTAAGATCGATCATAAAGTGGAAGAAATTAAAGCCTTTGCCCTCTTTCTCACGCTTAATCATCTCTTTCGCAAGAAGGTCGTATTCTTCCATAATCTTCGGCAGGTCTTCCTCGCGAAGCGCATACTCCTCAGATGGATCTGCCACTACAGGCTCTACGGAAATCTGCTTGAAGCCAAGGTCTGCAAGATGAAGGACATCCTGGGAGAAGTCAAGATTATGGTGAGTGAAGGTTCCTCTTACATAATACTTGTCCTGGTGGCGGGATTCTGCAAATTTCTCAAATTTCGGAAGGATCAGATCGTAGCTTCCTGCTCCCTTGCGGAACGGACGCATAAAATCGTGAACCTCCTTGCGGCCATCAATACTGAGAACCACATTTCCCATCTCTTTGTTGCAGAATTCCATTACCTCATCGTTCAGCAGAACGCCGTTGGTAGTAAGGGTAAAACGGAATTTCTTATTGTGGAGCTTCTCCTGCTCACGGCCGTATGCTACCAGATCCTTTACAACCTTCCAGTTCATAAGCGGCTCGCCGCCAAAGAAATCCACCTCCAGATTGTGTCTGGAGCCTGAATTGGCGATCAGGAAATCCAGTGCCTTCTTCCCTACCTCAAAAGACATGAGAGCTCGTCTTCCATGATACTCTCCTTCTTCTGCAAAGCAGTAGCGACAGGCAAGGTTACAATCATGGGCGATGTGCAGGCAGAGGGCTTTCACCACTGTCTGACGGTTCTTGGTAAATGCATCAATGGCATTTTCGTATACATCCCTGGTAAAAAGCATGCCGTCAGCTTTCAGCTTCTCACACTCTGTCACTGATGTCTTAATATCCTCTTCTGAAAACTGATCTCCCAGTTTTCCTACAATGGCAGCTGTGTCCAGACCCTCTTCCATATAAGGAAGTACTTCGTAGGTCACTTCGTCCACAACATGGATACATCCGCTGTTGATATCCAGCACGATGTTATAGCCATTGTTCTGATAACGGTGAATCAGACTCATGTTAATATATCCTTTCATTCTTTCCTATTGCATGAATAAGCAGCGGTTTTTACACCGCTGCTTACCGTTGTTCCCAGTTGCGAAGGAAATGTCGCCTGTGGGCGACATTCCTATGAAAGTCAGCTGCTCCGCGCCAATGGCGCTCCCACAGCTGCCGACCGCATTCGTAATCCGGGCTACCGCCCTACTTACTCCTACGGTCTAGCCCGTCTGATGTCTGTACAGCCGAGCAAGCGAGCTTGCTCAACTGCCCAGCCGCCATCTGGGACTTTCATAGTAAGTTATTTATTCTCGCAGCTCTGGTTTCCTACTGTACAGGATGTCTTGCATGCGGACTGACATGATGTCTGGCACTCGCCGCAACCGCCTTTCTTTACAGTGTTCTGCAGATTCTTTGTATTTAATGTTTTGATATGCTGCATAGTATTAGCCTCCTTATGTATATAATCTTTGCCTAGTATACCATATTTTTTTTTATTTTTAAAGCATTTTTTTATAGGCTTAGACGGGAATCTTCCAGGATTCTTTCATGGAATCCCTCAAGCTGTATTTTTTCAGGATAACATGCCCCCAAGAGCACCGCCTCCCAGACACATCAGGAACGTAGTTACTGCATGCATCAGGCTCATATCCCATTTTCCTTTTGCCACAAAAGATACCGTAATTAAAAGCAGATAGTAAAAAACACCTACCAGAATCCCCCATAAATATTTATCTTTGCGTAGGATTTTTCCTGCCAGAAAGCCTCCTAAAAGGCAGGACAAAATATAAACAGCTACAATTCCTGCCGACACCGGCTTTTCCCCCAGGTCAAACTGGAACAGAAGGAATGCCAGAAACAAAAGGAATATTCCAGTAACTGCATAAGAAAAAAGTAAGGATTTTAAAATTGCTTTCATTTTCATAAAAACAGCCCTCCCATATGCAATATATGGAAGGGCTGACCTGGTTATTCGTCTTATGTCAAAGCCTGTTATTTATTTTTTCTTTTTGCGGACTATGATCACAATAATGATAACAGCCGCTGCTGCGATCACAAGGATCACAAACGGAAGGATCACTGTGTTATCGCCGGTTTTTACTGCACTTGAGGTCTGGTTCTGGCCATTGCTTCCAGTTGTAGTCCCAGCTGTCTGTCCACCAGAGGTACCGTTGGAGCTGTTTTCTGTTCCATTTGCGGAAGTACCATCTGTTCTGGTTGTACCCTGGGATGTCCCTGCTGAAGTGCCAGTTCCGGAAGTTCCGCTTCCAGAAGTTCCATTTGTTATGGAGCTGCCAGTTCCGTTTTCTGCACTGCCTGTAGTAGTTCCAGAAGTACCATTTGTGGTTCCAGAGTTGCTTTCTGTACCGGAATTATCTGAATTTCCAGTTCCATTTCCGCTGGTTCCATTGGAAGTTCCTGTACCATTTCCAGCTGTTCCTGCTGTTCCATTAGTACCTGTTCCAGTTACAGACGGGGATGGTGTAGGAGTCCCGCTAATAGCCTGGGTTGGTGTCGGGGTAGGTGTACCTTTATCCCCGTAAGCGCCATTTGCAATATCCTCCCCTACGATCGGACGGAAACCTGCGATTCCAAAGGGACTGAAGGAATGTGTACTGAATATCATGGTGCTTCCATTTACACTTGGAACAATGGTCTCTGTGGCGCCATTGTCAAGGAGATGCTCGATGGAGTACTCGTATCCCTCTTTCACCGGAATGGTTACACTTACATACTGTCCGTCCGGGATCTCATACTCTGTATTATTCTTCAGATTCCATAATTTGAACTCATAGGACTGGAAAATAGTGGCTTTCTCTTCATTCTTAAATTCATAGCTATTGCCGCTGGTTACCTGGAACTGAACATACCAAGGAAGGTCGATTCCAGATACGGAAATGCCCTCACAGCTGTGGTTCTCAGCTGCTCTTGCAGCCTGCTCTTCTTCTGTCAGATTGTCCTCTGCTGTGTCAGGTCTTGAATCTGCCAGTGAAAAATCAAGGGGATTGTCGAAAATGTTCTTCTGATCACCTTCTGTTCCCTCTTCCTCTGCAGATTTCTCCTCCGACTCATCAGCCTCATCACTGCCGTCCAGGACAGTCGCTCCTGGCATTGCTGCGCCAAAATTCTCATTCAGCTTACCAGTTCCTTCTAGCGGGTCTACTGTTTCTGTACTGTCAGCTGCAGATAGGCTGTTATCTGCTTCTGTGTCGTCTCTGGTATCTGCTTCAGCCTTCTGGTCTGAAGATGCTGTATCATTTTCTGTCTGGCTTTCGTCAGATGATTCATCTGGAGCTTCTGTGCCAACAGTCACATTTTCTGCATCACTGGAAATATCTTCTGCACTTCCAGTAACCGTATCCTGAGAAATTTCTTCCTTGTCAGCTGCTGTCTCACTTTCATCTGCTGATGAACTGTCCTCGGTATCGGTATTCTCCTTGCCAGAATCTGCTGTGTTTTCTTTTATATTCTCTGTTTTCTGGTCTTCTGATGGAGCATCAGCATTTTTATCTGAAGCATCATTCTGTGATGAATCATCTTTCGTCACAGTATCTGTGCCAGAAAGGAAATCTTCTGCCGGTGTCTGCTCGGATGATACTGCTTCCCCCTCCCCTTCTATGCTGCTGACTACGACTGTGATCTTGCCCTTCACAACCTTTTTATCCGCATCCCAGCCGGAAAGATAGGAAAGATCCACATCTTCTGCTGGTTTAAACACAACTTCACAGGACTGGACTCTTTTATTTGGAACAAAAGATGTGTCCACCCATGAAAGGGTTCCATAATCACTTTTCGGCAATGTCACTTCTGAAAGGGCTATTGGCTGGTCTATGGTAATATTATCCGGAATGAGACTGGATGTCTCAAGTGTGGTCTCGGTGTTCTGTCCCCACGCAGTAACCGGATAAGCCTGTCCGGTCATCAAAACTGCTGTCATTGCAGCTGCCGCAAGTAAGGATACACTTTTTCTGTACATAACGTTTTTTTTCTTCTTCATCCTGGCACCTCTGTTGTATATATATAAATTAATTATATGATCAAAATGTAAGCATTTCTTTTTCTTTAACGTATACTATATCAAATCTTTACTCTTTTGTAAATATTCTGTAACAATTTATTTTATTCTTTACCACACCGAATTATAACACAGTTCTACCTTTTTCGACACCCCCCAATTCTATTTTTTATATCCTATTTTTTCGTTGTTTTTCCCCTTTTTGTTTTCCTTGCATTTTCACTCTGAATCATGTATATTCTTTCTTAACATTATTATAAAAAAGGAGTGAACATAGTTTGGATTCAAGTGTCCCTATACAGGCGGTCACCATATTGATTCTGGTGCTTTTGTCCGCCTTCTTTTCCTCTGCAGAAACCTCTATGACGGCAGCCAACCGCATCCGCATCCATTCCCTGGCTGAACAGGGCAACAAGCGTGCGATTACTTTGGAGAAGGTAATTTCCAATTCAGGAAAAATGCTCAGCACTATTTTAATTGGAAATAACATTGTAAACATCGCTGCTTCTTCCCTTGCCACAACCTTTACCATGAAAGTGTTTGGAAGCATGTATATCGGTGTTGCTACCGGTGTTATGACTCTTCTGGTTCTTCTCTTCGGAGAGATTACCCCGAAGACCATTGCCACCCTGAAAGCCGATGACCTGGCCCTTTCTTACGCAAGACCGGTTTATGCCCTTATGACAGTGCTGACTCCTGTCATTTATATTGTTGGAAAGCTTGCAAACGGCATTCTTTTTGTCCTTCGGGTAGATCCCAATGCCAAGAAGGATACCATCACTGAGCACGAGCTTCGTTCCATGGTAAATGTGGGACAGGAAAATGGTGTTATTGAGCGGGAAGAAAAGCAGATGATCTACAATGTGTTTGATTTCGGCGATTCTGCTGCCAAAGATGTTATGATCCCCCGAATCGACATGACCTTTATTGATGTGGACTCCACGTACCAGGAGCTTATGGATGTTTTTAAGGAGGATATGCATACCCGTTTTCCGGTTTATGAGGACAATACAGACAATGTAGTTGGAATTATCAATGTGAAAGATCTTCTTCTCTATCCGGAACATGAACCATTTTCTATCCGAAGGATTCTTCGCGAGCCTTATTTCACCTATGAATATAAGCGCACCACAGACCTTATGATGGAAATGCGGAAGGCTTCTGTGAACCTTGCAATTGTCCTTGACGAGTACGGTTCTACTGCTGGTCTTGTCACTTTGGAGGACCTTCTGGAAGAGATTGTAGGAGAAATCCGGGATGAATATGACGAGGATGAGGAAGAGCCCATCCGTGAGATCCAGCCTGGCAGAGAATATGAGGTGCTTGGTTCTGCCAAACTGGATGATATCAATGAATCTCTGGGAACCCATCTTGAATCAGAGGACTATGACTCTGTAGGCGGCTATATTATTGAGCAGCTTGACTGCCTGCCGCGGGAGGGAGAATCCGTTACCTTGGAGGACGGCATGCATCTGGTTGTGGACGAGTTAGATAAGAATCGTATTGAACTGGTGCACATCTGGCTTCCGGAGCGCAAAGATACCGAAGAGACCAACAACGTTTAAACAAAAATCATAATTTCGCGTCCAATTCTTCTGCCTATATGGACTAGCTAAAAATCCGAATGTTTCTTATTCTTTTATAAGAACATTCGGATTTTCTGTTTCTACGCCTTTCCTCTATCTCCCAGCATCAGGCAGAACTGCTTTATGATCCGGCCGATTTCTCCGGTGACAGCCTCCACTCCGGCTTCTGTTTCCCGCCAGTTTTCTCTGGTGATCCCATCCGGGCACGCCGGGCACACCAGAAACTCTGTCTCCGGGTATAAAAGTCGATAATACATCAGGGATCTTCTGGCGTGATAAGTTTTGCAGCAGAGAATTGCTTTTTTCACCGGAAGTCTGTGAAGATCCGTCACCTGTCTGGAAAAAATTGCATTTTCATAGGTAAATGTAGCCTGGTCTTCCCTAAAAATTGCCTCTTCTGGAACTCCATTTTTCATAAGCACTGTTTTTAGGAATTCCCATTCCGTCTCGTAATTTCCATCATAAAGTTCTTTCTTCGACTGTACACCTACAAATTTCCCCAAAGTAATACTATATCGTCCGCTTGGTAAAACATAAGGGGCATAGCCTTCTTTATATAAAGAAGCCGCTTTTTCGGCCATCTCCGGAAAACCATTTCCAGGCACAAAAATAATGTCTGCCTTCTCTGGTTTATTTTCTGCAAAAACAAAATCCTCTGTATTTTTCAAAAACTCAGTGTAATCCACGTTTTATCCCCTTTTCTATCCCATATGGTATTTCCAATTCTTTACATTATAGCTTCTTTTTTCTCCTTTTTCTACCCCAAAGCACATTTCTGCTGACTTCTTATTTCGTCACGATCAGCGTACTGTAGCCATCATCCCGAAGCCGCTGCTCCATGCGGATGGCATTGTCCAGCTGCAAAAATGCCCCCACCTGTACCTTATAAAATTCACCATCCTGTAAAATATATGCCGGATAGCCTTTTTCCTGAAGCATATACAGCATCCGGTCTGCATTCTCCCGTTTGCGGAAAACACCGGTCTGCACACGGTAGTACATCGGCTCCTCGCCTTGCTGCTGATCCAGTGTTCCAAGGATTGCACCGGCAATAGCCCGGGCAATCTCCTCATTCTTTTCATCATACATTTTATTGTCTTCATCAGAATTTATAAATCCAGTCTCAATAAGAAGTGCCGGCATTTTTGTTTTTCGCAGCACAACAAGACCTGGTCTTGCCTGAACTCCGATTTCCCGAAAGCCCAGTTCCCCTAATGCCCCTACAATGTTCTGCGCCATCTCATATTTGATTCCGCTTTTGTCATAAACCAGCACTTCCACTCCGTTATACTGGTTCACCTCAGGACTGCTGTTCCTGTGAAACGAAATAAAATAATCCACCTTCGCCTCATTTGCCAGTTTTGCCCTCTCAAATGGAGAAATATAATCGTCTGTAGTTCTTGTATATAAAACTTCAATTCCGTTTTCAGACAAAATCCTTCCTACATCCATAGCCAGAGCAAGGTTGTCGTCTTTTTCCCTACGGCCTTTATATACGGCACCTGGATCGTTTCCGCCATGCCCGGCGTCAATCATAATAGAATACGGCATGTCAAATTTTCCTTCCAAAATACTATTTCTCTATTAGAATATGTAAAAAAATACCAAAAGCAACTTGGTAATTGGTGTTATGTTATTTTTCCTTGATTTTACGCGGTTTCTGAGGTTCTCAACCTGTTGCCAACTGTTGCCAGAATCGCTGCGTTTTTTTGACCTAGCGTGGATTCCTTTTTATGGCGCTCTTTCAGATAAATGTTCTCTGTTGTGGTATGATATTTATGTCCGACATCAGAACTGATATCTGTTAAGTTGATTCCGCGCTCATACATCATTGTGACATATGATTTTCTGCCTGCATGGCTTGGTTTATATGGCAGATTTGCAGCACGGCAAAAAACTCTATACCTCTTTGCCATATCCGGCTGCGGGATGAGGGTATTCCTAAAACTTGAGCAAATGAACTTGCTGTCAATGCCCTGCTGCTCGTTTCGGTGTTTCATTTCTTTCAGCCAATACAGTGCCGCGTCATTCAGTTCAATTACTCGGCGGCTGTTCTCGGTCTTCGGAGTGCTGGGTTCGCTTACCATCATCCCCGCTTCATAATCCTTGTACAGGGCGTGAGTCTTATTAATATGAAACAATCCTTTCTCAAAATCCACATCATCCCAGGTTGCCTCAATGATTTCCCCGATTCTCATACCTGAAAAAATCTGAAATAACATAATTGCACTGAACCGGTATTTGCATCTTGTCCTCCAAAACCGCTCTGATGCGTCCCATAACTGCAATATCTCTTCGTCGCTCCATGCGTCCGTTTCGTGAGTACGTTTTGTACTACATAAATTCGTGTTTATCTTGACATATGAAAAATAGTTTCTTAATATAATATCATGTGCGACAGCATACTCAAAAACCATTGACATTGCGCTTTTGATATGACTCATAGTGGATTTGCTCAATTCCTTTTTGTAGAGCGAATTAATGAACTCCTGGCATTCCGGTAACCTCACGTCCGCAATACGTGACTGCCCGAATGCCGAATTTTTTACGTGATTTTCATACATCCCGTAATATCCGCTCTGCGTCTGGCCCTTGACCCCCTCTTTTCGGCTCTTTAACCATTTCTGCATAACATCCGCAACCGTGATGTTTTCACTATTGGCGTCTGTAATTGCATCGTATGCAGCCTGCTGAAATCTCTGCTCTACCTCCTCGCGTGTATTACATACAATCTGATGACGCTTGCCATCTTTTGAATATCTCGCCGGCAGTACACAGTAATACTGTGTAACGCCGCCTTTTTGCCTTTCCGTAATCTTCGGCGTTATAACGCTGTTCTCCATCAATACCTCCTGAATCTCCAGCATTTTCGCCGCTTTCATGTCATCTGCAGTAATTTTACCAGATTTTACCAACATTTCCAATAATTTATCGCTAACGTTTGCCATATTGCCTTCCCTCCGTATTCGTGTTTGAAGGCAATATGCTGGATTTTTTGAAAAACGATAAAACGGCAAAAAAATTTAAAAAAAAGAGAGGTTTCCCTCTCTTGAAAAACACCTCCCGGCGCTTATAACCGTTTTACACAGTCAATCTTAATATTAATCCATCCCGCGCCGCTCTTCAGATAACCCCAATCCCCGGATGTTTTAGTAATTGTGAAAATGCCTCTTCCGGTATAACCCAAAACGCCGGCGTTGATGCTGGCTGCTTTTCGGATTCTCAGATACTTACTCGTCACCTGTACCTGGAATGAACCATCTGCGGCAGCGGCCTTTTTATGTGTATAGACCTTCTTTCCAGCGCTGTCAAAAACGGAATACCCCTCCGGGCAATTCGCCTTCGCATTTTCCAGAACTCTATACGCCCCAATCTGTGACGCTGCTTTGTTCCATGCGGTTCTCACTCGGTATAATTGACCGGATGCGGCTGGGGCTGCCGGCGTAGTATTGGCAGCTGTCAATTTCGCTTTGAATTTCTCCCACTCTCCCGGGTGGATTTTATCACACCATGGGTTCGGGCAGATTTTGCCGTTTACATCGTAGTGCCTGATTACGTGTTCGGCGTCAATGTCCAGTTCTTTCATGAGTTTTTTAATTAATTCAATTGCCGCATTAACGGTTTTATCTTCAAAGTACCAGTCAGTATCCCAGTCTCCCAAACTCTCAACGTTTTTCTTTTTAACACATAATTCAATTCCAATTGAATTTGCATTTGTGCACTTTTGGTAAAACGCCCCGCCATACTGCGTCTGACGGTCTCCGCCGCAATGCCAGCTGTAATGCGTGTAATAGTCGTTACACTGCCAGATGTCACCGTTGAACCCAACAAATAAATCGGCGCTGGCGTGCCTGTTAATGTTCTTGAAAAACTCTGTATTATTTTTCGCATCTCCAAGGGCGCCCACATAATGTACCACGATATATTTGATATCGGCTTTTGTTCTATGTAATGCGGTATGATTTATGTTAGTGATATTTTTGTTAATCGTCATCTTTTTCACCTTCCTTTAAATATAGTAAGGGGCGGCAAAACCGCCCCCCCTTGGCGCCTCACTCGGCGCCCTTCTCCTCGTTGTCTACCTCTGGCAATCCGGTTTTCATTGATATCAGGATTGACGCCAGACAGGCCAACGCGGCTGTACTAAGTATTGTTTTCCAATCTACGGCAGATATAACCACACTCGCAGGTATGAGAGGCGCCGCAACCTGTCCAAAAGTTTTTATGCATCGTATAAGGGCCGCTTTCCACCACGGCATACTCTTATCCTTGATTTCAGGCAATCCGGCCAGACTCGTGATGATTGATGCCACACCAGCACACAGCGCCATACCAATCATCAGCCGAAAATCTACTGCTGAAATTGTAGCACCTGCCGGAATAAGACCAATAGCAGCACACAGAACAGTCTTTAATGCCCTGATTCCTGCTGCCTTGCACCACTGCCCGGATTTAGTTTTCAGCCAGGCGTTAAATTTTGCTTTTAATTTCTCCATCTCTTACACCTCCTCCACAAAACCTTCACCTGTGATGATTTTGTACTCTTCTTTTGTTATCCACATTTTATCCACCGCATCATGCACCCGGGATTTGCTCCACAATCCGCGGTCGTAGAATCTTTTTACAGTGCCAAATTTTTTACTCATTTTTTTACCCTCCTTTTTAGTTCTCGAGGTCGGTATCTGTCATCATGGCCAGATACTCAAGGTCGGCAGAAATCTTTTCCACCTTTGCAGACACTCGCTCTAATTTCGCCTCGGTTGTCTCCGGCTCGGTCTCTATGAGCTCAGAAGTCTCGGTGTATTCTCTGCAGCTTCCCAACGGGTCTATCGCCTCAACATAACGGATGCCGTTTCTTTCAATATAGAACCCGCTGTCTGAGGCGGTTTTGGTATAGTTTTTGTCGTCTATTTTGACAGTTTCTGAAATAATCATAATAAAAAATCCTCCTTATACTCCTTTAATATATTCTGCTAGTCTCGTCCAGTTTGTCGTCTGCTTCCATTCATCGGCCAGGGCGGCAGGGACTAGGATTTCCAGGTCAGAACTAGCCACGTTAAATATCGTTGCATCTTGCATTGTCGGCACTGCCTTACAATGCGTCAGGTTAACAGTTTTTAGACTCCAACAACCGGATAATGCGCCTGAATAAAAAATCTTTACATTCCCAAGAAAAGAAATTTTCTCTAAACTCTTGCAGTTCCTGCAAAATTCATTCGGAATATACGCGATACCTGCATTTACGACAATTTCACTGATTGCATTATCGTAAGCGACAGCTCCTTCTTGCGGGTTTACGATGTTTTTAAAATTTAGTCTTTTCAACGCATTACACTGATAGATTGCATTCTGCTCTAGATTTTGGACACTCACCGGGAGTGAAATGGTTCTTAGGCAGCTGCACATATTAAATGCGCTGTACGGTATAGCCTCAACTCCTGACGGAATTGTCATAAACTCAATTGATGAGCATTTAAAACATTCATCAGCCAGTGCCGTTATCCCTTGGTTCATAGATACACTATGTAATGCATAATTCTTGAGGAATATGCCCTTGTTAAATTTCGTAACCCTATCTCCAATATATACCTTTCTCAGTGTATTACATCCCTCGGAAGTGTCTATGGAATCTATGCTAATTAGAGGTAGTGCGTTTGCTCCAAATAAAAGGTCACAATCCTCATCAATTGTCAGTGTAATTGTGTATCGTCCCGGCTGGTTATAAATGTGAGTAGAAGAGACATCACTAGAGACTGCCGCTGACCGCTCATTCTTTCCATCTCCCCAATCAATCAGCACACCTGACGCTTTAGTCTGCGAAAATCTCACACGAATATCGCGTCTCTCTAAAACTTCAATCTCCAGCCTCGTCGCCCCGTCATCGGTCGTATACAATGCCCCAATGTCTGCCATTTCAGCATTGGCTTTAACCTCCTCCAGGGTGTAATTCCACCCCTGAAACACCAGCCCGGAATGTTCCGGCGGCGTTGGTAATGTCGTCAACGCCTTCGCCTCTGCCTCGGTATATGAGGCAATCAGGGTTCCGTCATAATCAAAAAAATTAACATCTTTCTCTTTGATTTCTTCTGCCGGTGCACTGCCTCCGCCTGTCTGTATGCTGTCAATCTCTGATACAAAACCGGCGGGGAATGCCAATTTGTCTTTTTTTTCCGTTTTTTTTCTGATTGAATCGGCAATAGATGTGAGGGATGTTTCCTGAACTGTTAAAATATTGCTCATTAATATACTCCCTCCTCTGCTGCGGTCATCACGATGTCAATCTGTGTGCTGCCGTCGTAGCTGTATCGTTTGCCGTTAATCGTGATATTTAAAGCCTGTGCCGGTTCTGGTGTTACCGGTTCCGGGATTTCTACGGTAACGGGGTTTTTGCCGTCGTATGTATATGTAGTTGTTCCATACTTGATTGTCAGGACCTGGTTATCCGTTACTGCCGGAATCGTGAGGGTTACAGCCTCTGCTCCGGTGTATGTGTACTCCTGGTCTCCAATTGTAATTGTCAGCGGCTCGGATGCTGCCGGGGTGCTGCCTCCGCCGGTATTGATTGGAATCTCAATTGCGGTCTTGCCGTCATATGTATATGCAGTTCCGTTTACTGTAATTGTGAGTGTCTGCAGTGAGACTGTACCGCCTCCACCGCCAGAACCACCTGACAGAAATGCGATTAATGCATCGGCAATGTTTACCGCTTCGCCGGCGCTGTTTAAAAACTCGCCTGTCATCGGCGCAATCGTATCCATATTATATCTTTCTCCGGTTTTGACTCCACCGCTCAGCGCATCAACCCAATTCACTGGCTCGCCGGCTGAATTTAATATCGTTCCATTTTTTGGCATCATACTCATTGTTTTATGCCTCCTTGTAGTTTTCTTCCTTATAGTTAATATGACAAATCCTCCGAAAAATAAAAATCGCCCCGGATTGCTCCGGGGCTTGGTTAGTCATCATGCATCATATGTGAAACGCCTGCCGCCGTGAGGGCTCGGCGCTGGTCCTCTTTTGTTTTTTGCGCCGCCTTTAATGCCGCGTGCATATCGCCGTTGCAGTGGGCGGACGGGATTCTACTAATGGCAGTGGCTGTACTGATTGATAAATCTAGCGCACCATCTAACGATTTCAGAATTATCAATTGTAGCGCTTCTTGCCGCTCTTCCCTCTCTTTGCGCTCTTTCTCGTGTTTTTCTGTCATACTCTTTACAATGCCAAACGCAGCAGAAACCGCACCGATAATGCTGCAAATTATTGTAATTGCCGTAATAAATAACTGTTCCATTATGCCTCCCCGCCTGCTTTCTCTAACTGCAGGTGAATAATTTTGTAATCATATCTTCCATTACTGTCTTTCTCGGTTGATTGCCCGATTGCATATAAAATGCCGTTTTTCTCATCTATCCAATACTGCCCGGGTTCATTGAAATAATCCGGGGCAATATCGTAATCACCCAATGCAGGTATGCCGTTTTCAGCCGTCCATTCATAGTCAAAATTGCTTGCACCCTCCGGTGTTGTTCCTCTGAATAGAAAGCCGATTTTGTCGGTGCTCCGTCTCCTGAGCAGATAGTAGTAACCGCCATAATAAAATACGTTTTCCGGGATAGTGTCCAGAGTTGAGTTATTATAACCATCTTGATTATACAGTGTGCTTGTCGCTGTTTTTGGCTTTACGGTTAGATACTGCTTACTGTTATGTATTGAATAATATGTAACATAATCTCCAGCCATATAGAACCGGCGGGCCTTCTCCGCGCTCGTGTAATTGATAATTCGCTGATTGCTGCTCATCAAATCCCGGATATATGTACCGTCTAGCGCCCTTTCGGTGATTTTTCCGTATGCGTTAGGACCGCTGCCGCTGATATATGCACTCTCTGCACACACCATTGACTCACCGCATACCGCCAGCACCGCATACCCAGTATCCGTTACCAGTTTTCCATCTTTGATATATGCCAGCATTGGCGGGCGGGATACGGTCTCGGCCTGCTCCGCTCCCTCTATGTAACCCATAGGAAAATGCATTGGAATCATTCCGCCCCCGCCGTTAAAATTCGGGCGGTTAGGGTGAGCGGACAAATAATTTGACATCTTTGAAAAAATGCTGCCCCATTGTTCCTCGGTATCGGTCAGCTCCGGGGCGAATGTGTGACAAATAAAACTTTCAGCAGTTTCCCCGCCCTCTATATACCAGGCGGTCTCACTTTCCACAATTGCGCCATCATTTAACACGTGCACACCGTAAAGCGGCGTATCGTTCCATAGAAATGATGCGCTTTCATTATCATCAAGAAAATTTGAAAAAGAAACTGTAAAAATATTCTGACCGTGAACGTTGAAAAATTTTGCTTCTTTGTCGGTTCCTCGGCTGATTACATACGGGCATAACAGGCCGTTTTTAGTGAATCTATAATACCTGAGCGTTGTATCGGCCAGCTGCTCGCTTGCTCGCTCCCAGATGAGGCGGGCGCCGTGATAAATTTGTTTGATATTATCCGGCGGCAGAATCTTTTTGCCGCCATAATACATTGCATATTTCATCTTCCCCGCCTCCTTTAACTCGTGCTGTCGTCGTATACGTAGTATATCGTATCTGCCCTTTTCTCTTTGAGGGCGCTGTAATCGCTCTTTGACAGAACTTTATGGGCTCTCAATTTTGTGAGATTTGAGCCGTCTGAAATGAACGGCATTCTTGCGCTGGTTTCATTTGCCAGAACATTTGCGCTTCTTACGCCGTAATCCAATTCGGAAACGGCTTCATTATATGGTGAGTTGCTGGCGCTGTACTCGCATTGTATAGCCTGCCGGCTTATAAAGGTAATCGTTCTTTGCATGATATAAGACCGAATCACAACCACCCCGTTTTTTCTTATATGCAGCACTGAACCCATCGGGATTGTCGGGTCTGCATATGTTTTTATGTTATACTCCTGCTGGTAAAATTCTTCTCCGCTAGTTAGACATATCTTACTCGTATCAAAGAGCCCTGCCGGCATATTTGCCGCACTATATGCAGGATTTGGAGTTCCGTACTCATCGCAACCATACTTTTCATTGATGTAATCCTGGTTGCCGATTACCGGGCTGTTCTTGATTGTATACCAGTTATTGAAATAGTCCTCCTCGGTCGTAGTGTCTCCGGTAGTATAAAAAATGTTACTTCTTGGCTCGGATGTAAAGAATTTTGGCAGCCATACGTGACCGGCGCTGTATCTCAGTTTATCAGGGTCATATGTATCAATGCAGTAGCATTCTGTGCCGGTTTTACTGTCCTGAGCCTCTATGAATCTCAAATTGCCCTCTCCGTCTACTATGCCGAAACGCTGCAGGCATAATGCAAAATCACGTAGCAAATCAACGCCGTTTTCAGTCGTAATGTCCTGATTATCCGGGAAAAATACTGCGTCAGATATTGCTGGCAGGTCTTCATCGTGATAAATCAGTAACCCCAATTGCGCCCCGATTTGGTGTATCATTTCACGCCAGGTAAAATGTTTTCCGTTCTCTTTTGCAATCTTTACTGTCTCTGACAGCCAGTGTGCAATGTTATTATTTCGTACTCTGTACAGTCTATCATACGCCGTAACCTTCCAATGCTGCGGCAGATTGGTCGGCTCTGCCGTTTCAATATAACCTGTAAAAAGCGCCGTTTCCTCGCTGTTTAAGCGCTCGCTTAAAGCGCCATCTTTGTATACAGTCGGGGTGATTGTCAGCTGAATTTTACCCTCCGGGGCATTATCTTTTAGTGCATCCGCGTAGCATTCAAAGGTTAGTTGAGACGAATTGAAACCGCCCCAGAGAAAATAGGGCTCGCTGCATAAGGTCTGCTTCAACTTTACGCTCTTTCGCACCAGATTGTAATGCGTGAGGTCATCAAACTTTTTGTCCAGTGATTTTATTGTTATGATAACCGGATTTTCTCTTACATAATCGGGGGAAAAATGAACGTTGTTGTAAATCTTATCAGTCAACGCTGCTCACCTCCCGGAAAATGAACTTCACCGGACTATAATAGACATGTTCCGGGCTTGTTCCTTCTATAGTAAAGTTGATATCCTCCAGTGTAAAATCCTTATCTATTACGTATTCTCCTGTTCTCGGGTCATAGTAATCCAGCATATAGGAATCTTTATTTAATCCAGCCCCGGTATGCTTTGCCGTTTCTAACGCCTCAAGAATTTTTGCAATTTCTTCTTCCGTCAACAGATTCGGCTTGCCAGGTGTTTCAAATGAAATTTCAGTCTTTTTACCGATTGAATAAATTACATGCCGGACGTCGTTATAGTCTGTCCAATCGTCAATCTTCTCTTTATTTGCAGAGACCTTATATGAACCGGGGGAAATATATCCCCCATCTTCCGCTTCGTCCAGTCTCAGCTGTCCAATCCTTAAAATATAGCCTTTATACATATCACTCACCACCTCACTTTCGCATACCTGTAATACGGTAGCTGCTCGCCTGCCGCTTTAGTGCTGCGGCGCTCACGTCCTCGCTGTCCAGATACACCTTAACCTCATTTTGAATCTCCGGTCTAATAGTTAAATCTGCCATAGATGCACCAATGCCGCGGTCGCTCTGCACCTCGCTTCTTAGTGCCTGCTTCCGGCTCCGGTCCTCCTGTATCTGGCTGTAACCGGTAGTAAGAACATTCTTCATTGCGTCTGTAAAATCCCCGCTGAAATTCTCATCCTGCATCGCTGCTTTAGCCTGTTCTATCGCATCCAGCAGACCCTGTGTGGACTGAATGCCGAACTCATACCATGCATTGTATCCATCGGTGACACCTTCCATGATGTTTTCCGTGTATGCCTGCATAATGTCATCAACCCTCTCATTCGTCCCGCTTGTATAGCTGCTGAACTCGTCAAACTGCTTTTGGAATTGCTGCAATTCCGCGTCAGATGTCCAGGTTGCCAGGTTGTGTACATATTCCAGCCCGCTTTGACCCTGCTCGGTCAGATAACTCAAAAACTCATCAGATAACCCGCGCTGACTCAGACTCTTTAACTCATCGGCATACTTTCCCATGATATCCAGTGATATCTGCGCGTTTTTCTCCATCTGCCCCTTGCTGGATGATGTGTATATATCCATGAGGCCTTCCGTATCACCAAAAAGAGAAAAAGAAGAAAAAGCATTTTTAAGAGAATCTTTAAAATCCTCTACATTTTGCGCCGCCGCGGTTAATTGTGACTCTATTGCTGCAGAAACATCTGCGCTTTGAATATTCCCTGCGGCATCTATATAGGCGGCTGCGGTATCCTCTACGGCATCACTTAAACTCTCACTAGCCTTCGCAGCCTCCTCATCAGCCTTTGCCTGTTCTATGGTTTTCGTCGTCAGGCTGCCGCTTTGGTTTACATACAGCCCGTAATCCTCATATAATTCCTTGCTGCGGTTGTCAAAATCCTCAACCGTCTCGGATGTTTTGGAATACTGCTCCTCAGCCTTCTTTAGCTCGGATGTCGCCTCTCGCTGGTTCTGCAGGTAATCGGTCATTTCCTCATTGGCGGCGTTGAGCTCTTTTGTCAGTTTATAGTTACCGCTGAAATCATTGAATTTGGCTTCGTCCTGCCTTTTTTCAATCTCTTTGATTTTTTCTTTTTGCTCTTTTATCTTTTTGTCAGACTCATCCAACGCAGACTGTGCCTGTGCCCTCGCAATCTCCGCATCTGCTTTTGCCATGACATAGGCGTTTCTCTTTGCGGCAATCGCTGCGGCAATGATTTCCTGGTAGGACTGAACCATAGTATCCTTTAATGTCTCAAAATCGGACGCTGACAATTCCAGAATTTTGTTAGTATCTCCGATATACTGGTTGAGTTCCGGTATGGTCCCGCTTAGCGTCTCAATCGCATTGTTTAGCTGGAAAGTTTCATATTCGGTTAGTTCCGTCTTACTTCTTGCCTGCTCTATGATATCTATGTAGTATTTCACAGTCTCGGCATTCGCCATGCCTTCAGCATAATCAGTGTCTGCCTGACTGATTGTGTTTTGCACCTTATCATTGGCCTTTTCTACCTGGTCTATGAACAGGTCAAGCTCGCTCTCTTGCTTTTTGATTGCGTCTGTGATGCCGTTTAAGCCGTCTGCAATGCCATCAAACATATCTGTGAGCGGCCCTTTTATGTAATCATATACCGCATCGCCCAGGCCGTTTGCGGCACTGCTGGCGCTGGCCATGGCTCCTTGTAAATTATCGGACATCGTTTCTGCCATCTGCTCGGCTGCTCCGTCGCAGTTTTCCAGCTCTTCGCGGTAGCCCCTTACATTGTCCATGCCCTCCTGCAGCACCATATTGACGCCCTTAATAGAATCATCGGTAAACACTGCACTCAGGGCCGCTGAACGCTGGGCATTTCCCATACCTTCTGTTGCTGCCTCTACATCTGACATAATGTCAATGAGGTCACGGAAATTACCGTTAGAATCCTGAACGGCAATTGAGGTATTGCCAATCTGGATTGCCCCGTCTTTCATTTTGCTTGTGATGTCGCGCATCGTGGCGGATAAAGAGGTTCCCGCCTCACTTCCCTTACGCCCCTGATTGGCGTATGCTTCAAGCAATGCCGTTACGGTCTGTATAGACTGCCCGGCCGCATTTAGTGACGCCGCACTGTTCTTATATGCCTCGCCAAACTGCGCCGTTGTGGCGTTGCTGTGACTTTGTGCATACGCCAACATATCGGCCATCTTTCCGGCATAATCTGCGCTTAAACCGAATGCCGTTAAATAATCTGTCACCATATCGGACGCTTCCGCCAGGTCCATTTCTGACGCGGTTGCCAGGTTGATTACACCCGGAATTGCCGCCAGCTGCTGACGAACATTCCAGCCGGCCAGCGCCATATAACCGAAGGCATCGGAGACATCTTCAGCATTGAAACGCTTTGAAATCCGTCCCAAATCTTCGGCGGTTGCCTTTAACTCACGCATTTCTGCATCGGTTGCACCTGAAAGGGCTTGTACCTTTGATAAACTGGATTCCAGGCCGCTTCCAACCTCTACGGCATATTGTGCACCCTGTTTTAACCAGTCGCAGACTTTTTCAATGCCGGCTGTGGCAATATTACCGCCGACAACACCGGCAAAAACGTTCATTGCACCGCCTGCGGCGTCTGCTGCCTCTCCTGACTCTGAAACGGCTTCCCCGAACTCATTTATACTATGAGAACACCCATCCGCGCTCTCTCTAGCCTCCTCAATATATCTCGCATAACGGTCAACCTCTGAACCGGCCTCACGCTCGGCCGCCTTCGCATCCTCCAATGCCTTCTGAAAATATGCGGTTCTGCTGCCGCATTTCTCCACCTGCTCGGAATAATCAAGATATGACTGATAAGCCTTATCTGCTGCCTCCTGCTGCTGTTTTATCGCATCGGCGGATGCCTCGCCGCTGTCTTTCATTTCCTGTAAAGACTCTTCGGCCCTTTTGTATGCCTCCAGCATCTGCAGCATTGTTTCTTTCGTTTTTTGCTGTGCCTCTCGGCTCCTTTCGTATGCGGTGGACATCTTTTCCACCTGTGCTCTTGCGGTGGACTGCATCTCCCCGTATTTTTCCTGGACTGCGATTAATGCCTCCAGACTGTTAGCATTTCCCGCATATGAGGCCTGAATGTTCTTCAATGAAGAATGCATTGCAGCCAGGGACGAGCGGCAGTTTTTCACTGAACTTTTGAAAGCATTCTCGCCGTCAAGTTTTATGATAGCGCCAATCGCGCGCTTTTTATTCGCCATATCTAAACCTCCATCTACAACACACTCAGGCTTTCAACCTTTCGCGGCTCGGCAAATAATGCCTGTCCTGCGGTCATGTTGTGTATTTTCTTATACGTCTCAAACAAATCACACCACCGGCCAAAATATAGCCGCCGCACCTGGTCATAAGTAAAGCCCATTCTCATTCCCCACAGATAAATCCATTCAAAATCTATATGCGGGTCAGGGTCGCTTACTGGTGGCTCGTTTCGGCGGGCGGCTGCTGTTTTGGGGCTCGTAATGACCTCATAACTTCGCCATATATAGTAGCAGACACTGTGAAAATAGACTGGTCGCACCGTCTGAAAATTTCCTTTGGTGTCATTTTTTCAATTTTGTTTTTGTGGTTTTCGTTGTACACTTCTATACCTTCACTAATCATACGCGGTAATGCATACACCAGCGCATGAGCATCCGGCAGCCAGTCCTCGCGAACTGTCTTAAAATCAATCTGCCCGTCGTCATTTAACGGGGCGATTTTGCTTATAAAATCCTGTATGGTGCCAAATTCGTCCTGCAGCTCCTCCAGGACTCCAAGGTTACACATCAGCGGGATTTTATCCCCACTCAGTTCAATTGTCGTTAAGTCCATTTTGTTCTTTCCTCCTTATAAACAAAAAAGACGGGAAAGAGGCAAAAGAGCCTCTGCCCGTCTTTGTGTCAGTTACGCAGCCACAATGCCCGCTTTAGTTTTCAGCCAGGAGTAGGCTTCGTCCTCAGTATCAAACTGAGCCTTTTCTCTCCATGTTTTATCCTTTGCTCCAACTGCAACACCAGAAATTTTCTGTGCCGTAAAGGTAAGTGAGTCATTCTGTGTTGTGTAAGAGTCTTCGCCCTCTGTAAAGAGGACTTTTGGCAGCCAGCAGGCGGTGTAAACGTCGTGCTCGTCGTCTATTGCCTCGCATCCAACAAAACCATATCCAACGTAATTGGACTTATCGTTTGTCTTTGCTGTCTCCTCTTTCTTTGATGTGTCAATTGTATGACCAAAAAGCAGCTCGCCAGCAGCAAGCGGGATTGTCTTAATCTCGGCTGTTACATCGGCCTGTTTAAACAATTTTCTGTGAAGACCCAGGCGGTTATCACAGTAAAATGAGCCTTCGGAAAACGCCGGGGTTACACTAGTTCCAGCTGCCTCTAACTCAATCGCTTCAGAATACTTCTCGGTCTCGCCGTTATATTTTGCAATAATCGGCTTTGAAATTCCAAAATATGCCATAATTCTTTACCTCCTCACGCTGTGCTTTAGCGTGTTAAAGTTTAATGTCTGCCGAAAATAGCAGAACTGTTCTTTTCGTTTCGTCTTGCATATCAATGCCAACCAGCGGCTCGGTGAACCCCTCGGTGGTCATTAAATCTATAATTTTCCACATAACAGCGTCATAACTCTTATCTATCGGCTGTATATATGAAAGCCTTACATGAGCAATGCGGGCGTGTGCTCTATTGTCTGCGAAATTGGCAGGCTTTACATCGTCCACCTGGTAAACACAAAACTCGGGCTCCTCTCCTTCATACTTATGAATTCCATAGGGGACATTGAGCCGCTCCGCAATGCGGTTTAATTTTTCAAGCGGTTTTATCATTCGTCATCACCCCATATTTCAGATAATGCCCGGTCAAATTCGTTCTCCATTGCGTTCAGCACAGCATTTTCACTGGCTGCAATTGCCTGTGTGATTACGTCGTATGCGGGGATAGCATAGCCAATAACTTCCTTTCCCTTATACATACGCTTATACACTTTGCCGCCTCGGATTCGTATATACTCGCGGTTTATCAGATATATCATTTTGTCCGGGTTTGATTTGTCTCCTGGGTTTTCATTTCCGGTTGTGGCCCTGTATGCCAAAAACCAGCCTCCGGCGCTGTTCTGAACTGCTCCGGTGGACTTCAGGCTTTTCTGTAACGGTCCTTTATGTCTCAACATCTGCGTGTCCATTGCAGTTATGATATGAGGCTCGGCAGCATTTAACAGCCGCTCGCCCAATTTTACATTCTGCATCTGGTCCATCTTTGCTTCTAATTCTGCAAAACCCGTTATCGCAAAATTGCCGTTATTTCTTTGGTCAATGAGGATATCGCCCTCTTGCCTTACACCCTTCTTATAAGCCATTATTAAACCCTCTTCCGCTTTGTCTACGTGTACAATCAAGAGAAACACCGCCGGATGATATCGTTGCCTGCTGGATGTCATACTCCTGACCGTCTGACTCGTCAACTAGAATTGATTGACCCTCATAAAAACGTGTCTCAAAAATTAAAGAGATGTTGTATCCGGCCTGGCTCGCCTGCACCTGCTCGCGGCGTGTAGCCTCGCGGGCGGTTGCCGGGATTGCCTCTTGCCATTTAATATCTTCTTTTATGAAACCTTCGCTGTCACGCTCTGCCGCAGCAGAGACCGGCAATTTTATTGATGTCATCCTTTTCATAGCAGCCCCTCCATTGTCGCGCCCGGTTGTTCAAGAGAAAGACGAAAAACCTTCCTCTCAAATTTCCCCAGATGCCAGTTTGCATCTTTCGTCTCCCCGGTATCTCCACGCAACTCATAACAGACATAGTGAGCAATACATGAGATGACCGGGGCTGCGCCCTCCTCTATTACAGACTGTGGAACGCCTCCCGTTCGCATCTCTATTATTGCATCGTCTATCAGGTCAGATATCCTCTCGTCATAGACTGTGACGGAATCCGGGATGCCGGCGGTCGTTTTGGATTTTTTTAGTGCTTTATTTTTAAATTCTTCAGTCATGCCGGCGCCTCCATGTCATACCCGCGGTCTTAGGCCGCAGGTGTAATCTTTTTCTTTGTAGGTGTCTTGGTCTCAATTGCAAGATAACCCAGCACGTATGCATCGGTGTCTCTTGGTTTAACATCCAGACGCTCGGAACCCTTGAATAACAGACAGTCCTCTTCAAATGCAGACAGGCCGGTTACGGTTGCAACATCTGAAGATTTGATAGAAAACTGTTTTCTATCATACAGAGTGACTGCCTCTTTGAGGTCTCCAATGATGAATGGCGGGTACTGCTTTGTATCAACAGTTACATCCTCTAACTCGTCATTTGGTACTACCTCAATCGGTACAACCAGCGGGCCAACAGCCAGCTGCATTTTTGTTGGGTCAGCCGGATTTGGGTTCATCAGCGGGCGCTGGTTAGAGTCCTTTAACTCACACAGAGCCTGGAATCCATTGTCATTTGTAATGATTTTGGATGTTCTCTTGTATGCACTACCAAGAGTAACATTCAGGGCTCTCACAATGTCATCAATTCCGGCCAGAGTTGTATATGTAGGAGCGTCAGCACCCTCATCAGTTTTTCCTGCATTGATAGCATCAAGAACAAGACGGTTACGGGTAACTCGTGACTCATCGGCCAGCCATTCAATGATTACGGAATTGATAGCCGCATCTGAATCATCCAGTAACTCAAAGGAAACAGGCAGATATCCGCCGTACTTTTCAACAGTGTATTTCTGTCTGAAAAATTCCGGCTGCTCGGTTGCGGTGTATTTTCCACCCTCACCAATCTTTGAAAAACCTTTCTTTTTCTTTTTCTTCTGGAATGTTCTTTCACCAGTTGGAGCGGTTACAGACTCATTTTTTACTAACTGAGCCAGGTTAAAGGATGCCTCACGCAGTTTAATAATCTTTGTCTGGATATCCTCCGGAACTGTATAACCTCCATCCGTCTTTACGCCCTCGGTCATAGTATTTCTGAAACCGTGACGGGCAGCATTAGCAAATTTTGCCTCTACTGTTTCGTCCTGTACTGGCTTCACCGGCTTCGGGTTCTTTGGTGCAGGGGTTGTGTCTTCAATGTCCTTTAACAGGTCAAATTTGTCCTGCATCTCCTGGAGTTCTGCTTTTGCAGCCTTCGCCTCGGCGATTTTACCCTCATCTACCAGGTTCTTTACAAGGGCCTTCTTTTCATTAATTGAATCTAATAACTCAAGAAGTTTCTTATTCATAGTTTCTTTTCTCCTTTCCCATTTATCGGGTATGTTTCAGCCCATAACGGGCCGTTATTTTTCTGCCGGTTTCCCGGCTTTGTTTCTACATATAATATGACAAATAAAATTCGGGATAAAAATTGCACCTGTAAACATGAAAAATTCATTTTGCATGTTTACAGTTTTTATTCTGAATGTCACCAGTGAGGGCGGCAGCCCTCACAAATCACACCCCATACATATCCAAATCCGCCAGAATCTCGGCTCCGGCTGCATCTGCTGCTGCCTTTTCCTCTTTGGCCCTTTTTTCGGCTTTAGCTTTACTTATCATGTCATCAGTGATTGACAGCTTACCAACCATGGCATTAGTGATAATCGCCGGCTTTTCGTCTTTGATGATTTCATCGGCAAAGCCTTTCTCTACGCACTGATTAGCAGTAAGCCAGGTTTCTCTGTCCATCATGTCTTTCAGCTCGTCGTAGGTGAGATTGGTCTTTCTACTGTATGCCTCCATGATTGCCGCATTGACTGTCTGCAGCACCTCTGCCGTATGCTGCATATCGCGGTAATCGCCGCTCGTGCAGGTGCTCGCGTTATGAATCATCAGCAGTGAAACAGGGGACATTCTCACTGTATCACCGGCCATTGCAATCATAGATGCAGCAGATGCAGCCATTGACTGTACATCAACTGTAACGTGATTCTTTACGCCTTTCAGGATAGAATAGATTTCCTGGCCGCTTACTACATCACCGCCGCCGCTGTTTATAATGACCGTGACATCCTCTCCATCTTCCAGCGCGTTCAAAATATCTTTAACATTTGCCGGGCATGTATATTCCATCTCATACCAGTCATACAACCAGGCATAGTCATTAGGGATGATTTCTCCGTTAATTGTTATAGTTTTCATTCGTCATTACCTCCTTCAGTAGTTTCGGGCTCTTTTGAGTTTTCTTTCTTTGTTCTGTATGCAGCGCCGGCTTCTGTAATCGGCATATAGCTGCCATTAATCAGCGGAACGTCTCCGCCTTCTACGTGAGGCATATCCAAAATGTCACGTGAATTATTGGTTGTGTATACCGCGTGGTCCATCAGGATTCCAATAATTTCAGCCTGTTCTTTTGAATTGATACGCAGAACCGCCTTCTCGTTAAATTTGTAACGATAGCCCTTTTTGTACTCTTTCGGGGTCAATAATTTCGCGTTAATCTCATCTTCATACATTTTCAGCCTGTATGAAAAGATATCCAGGTATGCCAAAGCCTCGGCCTCACTGCTTGCATATTTGGAATTTGAGTAATCGCATATATTTGACGGTTTACATCCCGCGGCCGCACAAATCTGCAATGCACTATACTTTCTGATGTTTACAAAATCTGCATCAACCATACTCATATTTAGAGGTGTGAGAGCCAGGCCCGCAGGAATCGCAATCACCTTGCCGGCGGCTTTTGCACCGGTGAGTTTGTCACCGTATTTTCGCTGTATTTCTTGTATCCTGTCATCGTCAAAATTGCCGGTATATTGTAGAACAAGCCGGGCCGTCATGCCGTTTTTATACAGTGAATTTTCGTAAGACGAAGCAGCATTTGAACCGTCAAAATTTGCCTTCAGCACGTCTTCAATTGACATACCCATGAGACCGTCATTAGACAACCAGCCCTTAAAATGCAAAACATCATCGTTCTTTAGGATGACCTGCTCCCCGGTGTCAGGGTTTGTGTACTGGTAGTAAACGCAGCCAGTAGTGCCAAAAATGCCTTTATCATCTATGATGACAGATACATTTTTCGGGTGCATAGGGTAGAAACCTTTTACAATATATTTTCCGCCATATCTTCCATCCGGCTTAAACTCACGCTGAATCCAGGTAAATGCATTACCCCATCTGCCGCAGCACATCTCCCACCAGCTCTTCAAGGTTGTCGCCGACATGTACTCGTTCGGGCGCAAATCCAACAGCCGCAGTGTCTCAGTCATCGGCGGCTGAATAGTTCCGTCTTTCGTTTTCTGGTAGTATTTCAGCGGCATCTTTCCCAGCATCTCGGAATTGGTTTTGATGCATGTGTAATATGTAATCTCACTTAATGCATCCCTCGGCATTGAGTCACGGTCTACACCGTAAACATCCAGCCAGTCCAAAATACGGCTTTCCGCCGTCCCGCCCCCGGCAGGGATTGTGACGGCATTCTGTATACTTTTTGAACTGTTTTCTATTTTTTTCTTTTTTTGTTTCTTTTTCTTGCTCATTTTTTAACCTCCATTACAGGGCGTCCAAGGTCCTCATCCATGCATCAAGGGCGGCGTTTGCCCTTTCTCTGCTGTATGCATCTTGTTTTATGTAGCGGGCCAGTTTGAATGCACATATGAGAGCATCAATCGGGTCAATACGCTGTTTTGTAGAATCTTTATCAATCTTGATTAGACCGTTACTCCTTCTCACAACTGCATTTCCCATTGCAAAATTGAGCAACGGGTCTGGCAGGTACATAACGTTCTTGGAAAAAATTTCGTCACGTAACCCGAGAGTAGGGTCATTCAGGCTCTGATAACTCTGTTTTACCGGGCAGACGTTATAACCGGCATCGGATAGCGTTGTTATCAATAATCCTGCATTACTAGGGTCTGGAGCCCAATATGCAATATGTAGGTCATGTTCTTTAGCAAAATTCATCGCCCATAACACAACCTCCATCTGGTCTACAACATCGGTATTTGTAACCGATAGATAGCCTTGCATCTCCCAGGCGTCATATGGGGCTTTATCCACATTGATTCTTTCAATCATCTTGTCGCGGTTTGGGATAAATGAATGGTGGAACACAATGTACTTAACAACTGGTTCTCCGGCAGCATTCTTTTCTACCGGGTCCTCATACGGTATTACAAACACGCATGATGTTAGGTCAATTGTCGCTGATACGTCTATACCAACAGCGCATGAGAGACCTCTTATATCAATCGGTAACTCCTGCACCTCGCAGGCTTTCCATTTTTTCATATCCATATAGCCGCCGGCTCTCGCCTGCACCCATATATTGAAATTTTTTGTTAAAACCTTTGGCATCTCTTCCGGAACCTGTAGGGCCTTTTCGTATGATTGGCGAATCCTCTCCCTGCCCTCCTCAAATGATGCCCTTATAGGGTTTGATTTCAGCCATAACTTTTCATCTGTTAGGATTCTCGGGTCGTCAACCTCTCCCTCGTCCTGCTCGCATATGTCTATTAGGTAAATCTCATCTTCAATATCAGAATCTGGATTTAAAACATTAGACACATAGTTATATTCGCGGAAGGCCGGGCTATTTTGCGGGTCTACCCCGGCCGTAGTGATAATTATGAGTAACGGACTTTTGCTGTTACTACCCATCGCCAAGTCGTAAAAATCTGTATTTTTGTGCTGGTGATACTCATCGAGCACCAGAACGGCCGGATTGGACCCATCGCCGTTTTTACCGTCATCTTTTGACAGCATTTTTAGATAGCTGCCCGTATCTGGATAACGGATTTCAGACCGGTTAATCTGAAATTTTGGTCTTAATGGCGAACCATTAAGTAAATTTCCGGCTTCCTCGAAGCACTTTTTACTTTCTTCTTTTTTTCCTCCGGCCGTAAACAACTCCATCATCTCGCCGTTTTTCTTAGCTGTAACGGACATCTCATAAAGGCACACGCCCGCTTCTTCCTGCGTTTTGGCATTCTTTCTGGCAACCTGTATCATCATTTTTGTGAATCTACGGCGACCGTTATCTTTACGCCTCCAGCCGTATAATTGACATATATGAGACTGCTGCCACGGAGTTAAGTTTATTGGCTGTCCTGCCAACTCCCCTTTTTGATGCCTTAGATATGTAAACCATTTCACGATTTTTTCGGCTTCCGCCTCATCCCAGTAATACGGATAATCCGGGTCATTATCTAGCCGGTCAAAATCTCTTAACAGCCTTTGACACATCCACTTATGCTTTTGACAGGCCGGGAATTTTCCATCCAGGCAGTCTCTAGCATAGTGAGTAATGATTTCTCTTCTTGTCATATCCACACCGCCTATAACCCGAATTCATTATTGATTTCGTTATCGGTATCTTTAACCTGTAACGATGCATAGGTCAGTCGTGCATTGACAGAAATTCCGGCTTTAACGGCAAACGCGCGCATTTCATTCGCATACTTGATTTGTACATTTACCAATGGATTCGCTTTTCCTGATTCTACGGATAGCGGCTGTTGTGCCAACTCTGTTGTTGCTCTACAATAGAGACTCCAACTGTTGCAATAGCCGACCAATGCGTATATATCCAGGTCGCCGATAACCGACATCTCCTTTAAAATCAAACAAATTCGTTTCCACTCATCACGGGCGGTTTTGTCAATTAAAATTTTTGGCGGTTTACTGTTCAGAAATGACCGGCTACATGTTGCAACCTGGTTCTCCTCTTCCATAACCGCCAACTCTGCTTTTGTGTGATGGCTAGTATGTAATGCCATCGGTTTCTTTGCACCCATACGGGCCACACCTCCTTTGAAAAATTTTCCATTCGGAAATTTGTGTTCGCTGTACCGACTATGGGCTACAAGGGCTGAGGGGCTCAACATTTTGATACCCCCCCCCCGCCCTTTCAAATCAGCGGGCGCGGATTTGCACCGCGCATAATTCGCTACTACTCGCCATCTAAGCCCTAGTGCTGTCGGCTATTTCACCGTCAAAAGCACTGGCGGAATCGAACCGCTAAGCGCAGTCTATCTGACATTAGAGTCTACCTATTCCTCCACCGCTGATTATGTTAATCGCCCTGGTGCCCGCGTTCCGTCACCTGGTTCACAATCGCAAACAATTCCTGCTGTATACTTTCTTTATGTTTTGTCTTGTATCTGTATTCAATGCTCGCATGTGTGTCATCTGATAAGCAAATCAGATTATTCGGATTCAATCTCTGGCTCCAGTCCTCGCTCAGCGGGATGATATGATGCACAGAAAAGCCAGGCCTCAATGCTCCCGTAGTGTGTAGAACATATTGGTCTGTCCCATTGTCTCGCTCTATTATCTGCTGCCTCATTGCCCGCCACTCGGCGGATGCTCTGAACTGCTGAATCTTTTTATCTCGCCTGAATTTATTGTAGTCGCGCCGATAAGCCGGCTGACATGAGCACCGCTCACCAACCGGCAATATCTTCCCGCATCTGCTGCAAATCTTATTTATCATGCTATGCCTCCGAAATCGTAGCCGAAATCAAAGAGTGACAGCTGCTCGCCAGTTGCCTCCTCTTCTTCCTCTTCCTTTACTTCCTCTTCATGTGAAAAGAACACTGCGTTCCTCTCCCTCACATACTCCTTCAAGATATCCTGTATTAATTTCTTGTTTCCCTTGTGATATAGTGCGTCAATCAATCTGTGATTCTCATGCGATACTGTAACCAAATTGTCCAAAGTACTCCTGAGTTTAGGTGCCTCTATCAGCTCCTCTATGTGGTGTACATCTACACGCTTCGGGTATGTAATGCGGCCAGATATCAGATATTCCCAGACATCCATACGGCCATCACGGGCAAGTGTCATTGCCCTTGCCGTCTTCCACTCCTTGCTGTTATAAAAATCCTGGCTGCTCTTATACACCTGCTTTGCATTCAGGATTTCCTGGCATAGTGCCGTGGAAATTTCATTCCTTCTTATAATTTGCTCCGGTGTTAAAACCGGTTCTTCGTTATTTCTTTCATAACTTTTCTCATAGTTTTTCTTTTTCATCCTTTCTCCTTCGCGCCTACGTCCGGCGCGCGCTTGGTCTAGCGCTATTTTTTGATTATTTTTATTTACTGTTAATATGACAAATAATTTTAAAAATAAAAAACGGTGTTCCGCCGGGTATGCACAGCCGGCTTGCCGTTGTGCATATCGGGCGGTTTCTGCCAGGGCCAACCGGTCTGCGGTTCAGCTTTTCCATTGTGTACACCCACCCCTGGATGTATAATAAAAAGAAAGGGGGAATATCATGAGAGAACTGAGAGAACTGATTGAATTGTTAGGCTGGACTAACAATAGCGATTATAACTATCTTATAAGAAAAAAAGATGCATACCTTACACACCCAGATGATGACACCTTTTATGAGCTGCAGGGCCTGGCCGTCGCCATATACTCGGATGCCAAATTTGCATTCTCATGTAATGAAATCACTCTTGATGAGCTGCACCTGACACAGTCTCACCTGCTCGGCGGTCTGTATCATGCACCGAAATAAAGATGTGCATACTAGTATGTGCATCTTTTTATTATGCATATCACATAAGAAACAACGCCGCACTTTTCTATAATTCCAATTCTGGTAATCTTGCTTTACCAGAATCACACTTTCAATCTGTCACAGGCCCAAAAATAAACTTTGAGTGCGAAAAATATTTTCAATAAATGTGTACACCTGAAAACGCCATTTGCACCTTTTTTTCTGCAGCCGCGAATGCCTCGCCTGAGCGGCTGCGGGCAATCTGCCCGGATGGGTTGAGCTTCCTTTTAATGAAGACCTGCGGTCTTCGTCTCAACAATGCAGTTATCATCACCACCACAATCACACCTGCCGGCAAGGCTGCTGCCGTTTTTTTCATAATGTACACACCAAAACAAGGGATACATAACGAATGCACAAAGAAAATCAAAAAAGAAAAGCCGAAAGAAAATTGTGAAAAATACACAAAAGAAGCATTAAAAACAAGAGAAAAGATATACTGAAGAACTAAAAAAAGAGCAAAAAAAACAGCCCCAACGGCTGGCGCTTTGCCTGAACCGCTGAGACCTCGTCACGTAAGAAAATAAGGCTCCGCCGCAGATTTGGAGAGGCGGCGGGCGGGGAAAAAACCTGCACGAATAGGAGGAATGCATATAAAACCCCACAAGGCAGCGGCATTTAACGCCGCCGTGCTTTCGCCTTACATATATAATATGCCGAAAAAAAATAAAAATGAAAAATATTTTAAAAAAAAGTGTGCACCTTTATTTGTTATGTCAGTGCGGCAGCAGGATTCCGGGCGCGGCAGCGGGATTGTGTACTATATATGCAGTACATAAAACCGCATATTTTATATGTATATATAGGTATGCACTTTTTTATATATACTGCCGGCTGCTGCCCGTTGTTTTAATGTGTACATATAGGTGTGCACTTTTTGAAGATGCTGCCCGCATTTATAGTGTCCGGCTAGGGTGTGCACTTTTTTAAAGAAAAATAAAAAGAAGAAGGAAAAAGAGGGGGGTAAAGGTACGCATAAAACCGGGGCTTTTAAGTATACATATAGGTGTGCATTTTTTCGCATATATTGCCGGCAGCAGTGCAGAACTGGTATGCATATGCAAGGGTGTGCACTTTTTTTGATATACACATTGCGTTTTCCGGCATATTTTATGCATACGCTAATGTATACACAAAAAAGCAGAAAAAATGTACCGGCTAGTGTGTGCACTTTATGAGGCCGGCAGGCCAATCAGGGCGCGGCAGCGGGGTGTGGGCAGATATAAAGTGTACACATAAAAAAAAGAGTGCACACCTTTTACAGTGTGCACCTTTGGCTTTAATCGGCGGCGTCGTATGTATGCCGCAAAATGTGTGCATACACATCATTGATGTATGTGTGCATTTTATGTATGAACTCTGAATCTGGCAGTGAGGCATAACAGGAAAGAATCTTTAATTCCTTGTATACATCCACATCTGCATATGTGCAATACCATCTAACTGCCAGGACCTCGTGCTCGGTCATCTCACGGTTATATATGAGAAACTGCATCCAGTATGCAATTTCATATAGCGTATGCTGCATATAATCCAACTCATGGTTAGTGTCATCAATGTCATAAATGGCCTCCCTTAACTCCTGCAATCTTGAATTTTTCAGCAGTATAGCATCGTTCACAATATCTAACACCTCCCACTGCTCCAGCCGGGTGGTCTGCGCCATCATCTCTTGCGAAAGTCCGCCTGAATAGGCCAGCTGTTCGCAAAGTTCTATTGCCGCTTCGTGCTCCTCTTGCGTCATAATGACCTTGCCATCTTTTTCGGTCATCGGTTACACCTCCCAATCCTCGCCGGGGGCGTCGTCTGCCGGCTCCTCTTTGTCCTCCTCATAACCTCTATCATCTTCCGGCGTGATGTTCTCGGAATCATAGTGTTTAATCAACATTTCGGCATACACACTATGCAGTACACCATAAGCGCGCGTCATAATCTTAACCTCGGAATCTTCCGGGCCGCATACGAAATCAGATAAGAATTCATCCAGGTCTGAACCGTCAACATCACAGATAAAACTCCAGAGGTCGTCCCGTTCCTCCTCTGTTATCGTCCGGCCGTAGATAAGCGCCTGCGATGTCTCTACAAAGGCCATAAACTTATCATGCAGCTTTTCTTCATTTATTGCCGCGCCGTGGATGCCTTCCCCGATTTCCAACATGGTTTTACGTAATACACGAAGCAGCCTCCGGCGCTCCATATTCATCTCAGTCTGTATCTCGCGGATACTCCATAGTGGAATGCCGCTTGCATATGAAATCTGTTTATATGACAGTGTACCAATACGTAATAGTTTCTCAGCGGTTTTCGTTGCCTGGTCGTAGTCCATGGCGGCCCTCCCTCTTTTTATTCAAAAACAGAGAATTCATAAAGCTGTGTACAAATTCCTGTCCGTGATACAGTAACGTATAGTCCTCACTCTCTGGATAAATCGGCAGCAGTGTGAGCCGGATGTCCGCGGCGTCGTGATATCTGATATAATCGCGAATCTCTGCCTGTTCCGGCTCCTCGCATACCTCATTATCAATCATCAATCGCAGCAGCATCACAATCTGCAGCAGTATGTCCCGCCGGTCCTCGTCTGATATCTCCGGGTTTCGGATATCAAAGAGCATTTTTCTTAACTCCTGCAGCAGCTCCCGGGTCTCGTGTGCCACCTCGGAAATGAGCTCCTGCACCCGCTCCGGCGTGAGTCCACAACCGGCAGCGATATCTTCATCAGATACTCGCCCGTCAAAAATCAGCCTGCGAGCGATTTCCTCGGAAGTTTCTTGTCTTATATCTTCACGGATACCCATTCACAAACCCTCCCTTCGTTTTTCTAACTCCATTATATCAACCAGGAAAAACTACAGCAACCCAAGAGCCGGGGCATATACTCCGGCTGAAACTTTCGGCAAAAATTGCTGGGCGGGGCTGGCGGGGGTTGTCCCAGAATCCCAAGTGCGAATCTGGGTTGCGGGCGTTTTTGTCCCAGATTCCCAGGTTAACTCTACAAGAAATTCTTTTCCCGTCCCAGGAATCTCAACTTTTCACAGCCGATACACTATCTTTTCCCAGATAATCCTCCCAATTTGAGATGTTCAAAACCTCCTTTGAAGGAAAAACGCGGGAATCTTTCTCTTATCCCAGATTTTTCATTTTATCCCAAGTGCATCCCAACCACTACTTGGGATAAAAAAACATCAATATTTTCTATATATTGTGTTATTTCAATCTTCTATATACTATATATTGTTATTTTTATTATATTATTTATTCTATCCCAGAATCCCAAGTAAAGAACCACTATATATAAGAGAAATAAAAAAAATAAAAATAATTTTTTTTTATTTTTTATTTTCTTATATACACATACATTTCCGCTTGGGTTGCTTGGGATTCTGGGATAAACCCGCCGCTGCCCGCAAAAAAAGCACCCCCGGCTTTTCCTTCCGGTGGTGCTTCATATATGTATCAATCAAACGGGATGTCCTCATCGTCCGTCATGCCTGCTTCAAGTCTCAACTGCTCAATATATTTTGCGTTCGCCGCCTGCTGTGCTGCCTGGCTCGCTTTCTCCGCTGCCGCCTTTGCTGCTGCCGCCGCATCCTTCGCCGCTGCCGCTGCCTCCTCGGCGCTCTTTGCTCCTTCTTTTGAGCCTTCTTTTGCCTCTTCTTTTTCATCTTTATATACAGGCATAATCAGCTTAATAACTCTTTCGTTTCGTCCTGTTTTTTCTGACTTTGCTTTTGTCTGGTTAGTGCCTTTATCTGATATCAATAAGCCCCTGCCTCGCATCTCCCTATAGAACAGGCTGAGGTCAAGGTCAAGCTCTTTTGCCCATTCCTGTAATTTATACGGGAAGATAGATATTGATTCAAATTCACCATTAATGCCTTCTCTTTTGTCGCTTTTCTTGTAGATTCCAATATATTCCCCGCGGATATCCTCCGGTGCTGTGAATCCCTCAATCTTTCCAGGGTTGCTGACACATCTCTCAATGACGGTGTTGTAAAATCTCACATACTGGTCCGCATCATCAGGCTTAACCATGATGTCCAGGAGTTCTTCATCTGAAAACGTCTGACCGTCCTTAAAGAGAAGCTCCGTTGCAATTTCATCAGCGGTAAGAAGAACGGCAATCGCCGTTGCCTGTCTGCCCTCGCGTCCGTGCTCTTTTGCCAATTTTCGCGCTCTTTCCAGGTTCTTTTTGTTTCTTTCTATAATCTTCTGCTGGCCTAATTTTTTCACCTCTTCTACGAAATCGCGGCCGCAGAACCCATAATTGTTCTGGAAGAACCAGATTATATCCTCAATGTTTTCAAGGTCTGGATAATTCTTTTTATCAAGGTACGGCAAATATTCGTCAACCTGTTTTGGCAGAACTCGGTAAATGCTGCCGTTCGTTGTGTAATCCTTAGTGATTACCTGCTCTGAGCTAACCAGGGAAGTCAGTTCAAATGTGTTTCGTTTTCTTTGTTTCAGGTCTTTTGTGGCTCTGCCTCGTCCTCGTCCGTTCGCAAGCATCATGACTGCCTCTTGGAATTTCTTTTTCTTGTCCTGGTCTCCCTTTGATGCATCATCCAGAATAACCGGGAAATTGTTAAATGTATCGCAAGCCAGTTCCAATGATGTCAGTGTATTATCGGAATCAAGGAAGATGCCGCCGGATTTGTTATCCATATTACTAAAGATTGTTGACACAATAGACAGTAACGCGCTTTTTCCGTGTCCAGAACCGCCATACAAGTTCACAATGAAACCATCCTGCTTCGGCAGCATCGGTAAAATCACAGATGCCAGAAGACCAGCCGTTGCCAACTTAAAAGGTTCATAACCTAAAGCTCGGATTTCTTTAAATTTCGTATACCACGCATCACGGTTTCCCTGCTCTGAAAGTGCTGCCATCATATCGGGCAATTCGTCTTGTCTTTCAAAAACATAATCATCGGTTGTGTAAGGCAGGAAGTTCTTGAACTCCTTATCCCAGCCCAATTTGTTCAGGGTATTCACTATCCTTAAAGCACCGCGCTTTGATGATTCTTTCATCATAGACGCCATAAAGTTCACACACTGGCGGGCGTTGTCACTTGTGATACCTGCGCCCATATTACTTAAAGAAATAATTTTGTTAACGTTTGAAATAACTTCTCTTTCCACAGTGGCTTTCTGCCAGCCTTCTTCACTGCCAAAATGAACCTCAACTCTACGGGTTGCCCCGCTCGCCATATTGTCAAGAGGTCTGTAAAGCTTACTTACCAGAATCGGATACATACACGCCTCAACCTCTTTGATGGTTTTACCACTTTCTTCGAATTTCTTAACGCCGTCATCGTTTGCAATCCATTCCTCGCCAACATACATCTGCTGGCAATCTTTTGGCAAATTCGTATACTCCGTTTTATGCCCCGCTGCTCTCCTGTTCTGCTCCTCCTGTCGTCTCAGGTCAGCCTCAGCAGCCTCTCTTTTTCTGTCCTCTTCTTCCTTTTCTTTTTTGTATTTCCTTTTTGCAGCAGTACAGGTCTGTCTGAACATCGTCGCCAATGCCGTTCCGCCAAGGTCTTTCGCTTTCTGCTCTAACTGATACTGGATTTTTCGCTGTTTAATTTCATCTGTCATCAATTTGAACAGTGCCCGGTATAATGTATCATCCTGGAATGCATCGGCTGTCTTGATGTAGTCAATTCTTCCAGCCTCAAAACATCTATAATATGTCCCGGATGCTGTCCCCGTTCCTGCTGCCGCATCATCTCCATTTTGATTTACGGTTTTCACATACTCGGCCTCACCGTCATCGTGAGGTATTGTAGCTGTCATACTTTCAGCTCCAGCTGCTGCCGCTCCTGTCATAATATTCGCCATCGTCGCCATCATCAATTGCATCTGCTCCGGCGTCATCTGCTGCATTTGTTGCATCATCTGCATCATATCTAAATTTGTATTCATAACATCTTTCCTCCTGTTTTTCAGATTTTTTTTATGTTTGTCTTTTAGTTTTCTTTGTCTTTCTCAGGGTCTCGTCATCATATAACATGACGGATTTGAGATTCCTTGAAACTTTCCCGGGCTCTCCATCCTCGGGTAAACTTAGTATGCTGGATTTTTAAAATTTTCAGCACGTGAAAGAAATTTTTTAATTATTTTTCTTTCATTATTAATATGACAAATCTTCAGAAAAAAAAATCGACCATAAGTTAACTAGATTTTTCAGAGATGTTACAGAAATGTTAATTTTAGAGAGTTAAAGAAAACCCCGGCGGTAACCACCCGCCAGGGCCTGAGTTAAATAAAATAAAAATAATTAAAAAAATAGAGAAATTGAAAATGAAATAAAAACAATCGCTGCAATGAGCGCTCTTCCGGTTCAAGCCGGTGAGTCTTCCCCATTCCATCATCTATAGTATGAAGAATTTTTTATAAGATAAAAAACGGGGCAGCATCCGCCGCCCCTTAAAGTGTAAAAATAAACCTAAAAGAAATATTATCCGCAAAAAATCTTTTCCATATTCAGTTGTCGTTTTTGAGACAGGGCTATACTATTGACAGTATATTTAGACCGTGCGTGCCCTGGTCTATTGGCTGCTGCCTGTCTCATATATAGTATGCTGAAAAAAGAGAGAAATGTAACGGAAAATGAAAAGAAATCAATGTTTTTATAGTCCATTTTGGTCTATGTGTAGACATAGAAAGCACCAGCAGGCGCCCGTTACACCTGCTGGCTCGTATGCGGTCCTGCATACATTACAACCCTGAGCCTCACGAATCGGGGGGCGGTTTATGCGATACGCCAAACAAAGAAAGGATAAGATAAAAAACGTATCGTTCCTGGAGAGTCCATCCAGGTGGACTCAGGGCTCTAATCTATGCGGGGCGGTTATATACGCTCCCCGCGGGCGGCATACCACCCTTCCAGCTCGTCACGGCTGCGGGCGTGTGTACCGTCTGGCAGTTCTACGTCAAAGGGCTCGTCAAAGTGTTTTTGCACTGAGTTTTGCGTCTGCTGCATCATGTCTGAAAGTTCTGCATCTGTCATATCAAGGGCTCGCGCCAATTGATACATCCTTTTTGCGCTCTGAAAGTCCTGAATCATACCAGCGCCTCCTGTTCTTTGAGTAATCGGTTCAAAGTCGGCCTTGAAACCTTTAATGCCTTCGCCATCGCCGCCTTTGTTAATTGCCGCCTCATATACTGAGCATAGTATCTGTCCCAGGTGTCCTTATCAACAATTCTTTTCTGCCTTCCTTTGTATTTCCCTTCACGCTTGGCAATGACGATTCCTTCGCGCTGGCGTTCCAGCATGTTTTGCCGTTCAAACTCATTAATTGCCGCTAAAAACGTGATGATTAATTTTCCTGTGGCGGAATTGGTGTCAATAGATTCTTTATTGCTTACCAGGTGAACGCCCTTTGCCTGCAATCTCTCAATTATCTCGAGCAGGTCTTTTGTACTACGGGCAAGACGGCTTAAATCGTGAATATAAATTGTGTCACCGTCTCGGGCAAAATCCAGCATCTCTTGCAATTTCTGTCTCTTTTGGTTCTTTCCGCTGACTTTTTCAACATACCATTTTTCAATGTCATATTTTTTCAGCGCCTCAACCTGTCTGGCTTCGTTCTGCTCCTCGGTTGATACTCTGACATATGCAAGCCTCACTGTTTTCGCCTCCTCCCTTGTTCTATCCTTATTATATCAAAACCGTTTCCAGAGTCAAACCTCCTCCAGACCCTCTTTGGTTCCTGAAAAACTCGGCAAAAATAAACAGTATGGACGGCCAAAGCCGCCATACTGCATTCAAAGGTGTGTTTTTTACGTTTTGTAAAAAAATGCGTTTTTTTGAGTCTATTTTTACGCCTTTACTATCAAAGGACGTGTGCAATTATGAGCGTGCCCTATTTTTACATATAAGGGCATGAAGAGGGCCGGGATTAAATCCCGGCCTGCTTTAGCTGCCTGCTTTACTCCCGGCCTGCTTTGGCTGCCTCATGCACTCTCTGCATCAGTCTCTCATATGCGGCATCGCGCTCCTCGTCTGTAATCGTCACCGCCTGCGCCTCTGGTGTCGCCAGCAGTGCCGCTTCAATTGTCTCCGCCTCTCTGATGAATGCATTAACAAGCATTGACTCCTCTTCTTCTTTGCTCTTAAAATTGATTACCATGATTTCACCCCATCCAGTATTTTTCATTATTATCATACACCATCTGCACCAATAGTAGTATGCAGGAATTTCCGGTAAACGGTGAAAAATTTACGCCAGCGGGGCTTTTTCCGCCTCCCAGTCCATCACAAGCGGCTCGGTCTCCTCTTTGTATCGGTTCTGCTCCACATGTAACAGATGACAGAATTTATCTGCATCAACAATCATATATCTCTCATACAGAGCCTGATTTTCCGGGTGTATGATAAACGGCGTCAGATTCGCATTAATGCACTGCATATATGATATGAGAGATGCGGTCCGGCTGTCCCTGCCGCGCTGCACGTATTGTATATGAAAATTGGCAATATCTCTTAACTTCCTCGGGTTTCCGTTTCCTATTATAAGGGCTCTCAGCTCCTCGGTCATATATGTCGGTGTTCCGGGGTATAATCTCCGCTGTATCTCCTCTACATACTCCGGGGTTATTGCCTCTCCCATATGCTCTATACAGAATCTGAACGCATAAAAGCACGCCTCGGCCTGTATGATTTCCTCTGCACTGAATCGTTCTCCCGGTTTATCCGCCCAAAAATGTCCTGTGTCATAGATGCGGCTTGCGTTCGCCTCTGATAGACTCCCGCCGGCTCTACGGATTGACCGGCATGCAAATTTCTTCTGTGTGTAATCATACACGCCGCCCATCCGGCCGGTCTGGCTCGCCTCATACTGTAAAAGCCGTTTTAGATTAGATACAAAATACTCGCCCATAATGTTCTCACCTCTATTTGCATTATAACACAAAAAAACCGGGCGGTTAATTGTTTAACCGTTCCGGTGTTGTTTTCGTCGTTTACATATATTCTTTCTTTATTTCAAAATGTAATTATCATCAGTAACCACTACCTGTTCCCCGCTGTCCAGTCTGTCCAGCATCTCCAAAAATTGCTCCCAGCCGCTCGGATAGACACAGATGCCAATCCCGCCGGCCTCACGAATATGTTTCAGATTGTATTTCTGTAAATCGGTCAACCCGTAACCAGTGCCGCCTTTAACCTCTATTCCCAGGAATCTTCCCCGGTAGCACGCCAATATATCGGGAACACCGCTCGGTGTAAAAGCATTGGCGAAGAATTTAACTCTCCACGCCCCGCGCTGGTGTAATTCGGATTTGATTTTGTTTTCAAACTGTTTTTCCGCTGCCATTTTCTTTTTTCTTTGAATTATCATATAAGATATTGATAATCAATTTACTCAATAGATTTTTCACTTCTTTCTTTTCGTCCTCGGGCTCATCATCTGCAAACTGAAACTCCATCGCCCCCATACCTAACGCGTGCTTGAACTGCTCCAGTTCGTCCTCTGCCTGCTGTTTGGTTGTGTATTCGCCCAGTGACTCAGCCTGTCTGCCGAAAACTGCTGAAATGTAGCAACGGTTTGTTACCGGACTTTCAAATATGTAAATATTCCGCATGACTGCTGAATTGTAGTATGTTTCTCCCTCTCTCTCGCAGTGCTTTTGTGCTCTAATTAACATTTTTCTTTCCCTCCTGTTTTTGTCTTCTCTTTTCCTCCGCTCTCCATGCGGCTCTGATATAATCTGAAAATATTTTTGTTGCCGTTCTTTTGTCACCTGCAAAAACTGTGTGCACTATATTCCGCGGTGTTCCGCAGTATTCGCATTGATACCGCCCCTTGTTTATCAATTCAATTGTAAATTCTCCACTGTACATATCCTCGCCCCCTTATGCTGCCGCTCCGGCTGCTGCTGCTGCCTCTGCAATATCTCGCAGGGTTAATTTTTTGAATGCCGGCAGCTTCCGTCTTCTGATAGTCTGCCGCATTACTCGCTCGGCCTCCTGCTCGGTGCTGTAACATCCCAGTGTATATGTAATATTACTATCGCTGTCATACACTTTCAGCTGATACTGCGTAACTGTATCAATGGCATTGTCCATGATATATAATTTTCTTTCTTTTTTCTCAATTGTGAAATCCCTTGGCTCTGCCAATTCCACCACAATTTCTTTGATGCGTGTTAAGCGGGCGCTGCCGCTGGCATATTCTTTATGCCTCTTGTTTTTCTTTTTCATTTTCTTTTTCCTCCTATTTTGATTTTTTGTTTTCGCCGGCATTGCCTGACAACACCGGCAGTATTTAAAAAGGGTATACATATGAACTTTTTTTTGTAAGGTATCAGAGACGCTGTCCAGGCCATCTCTTAACCGTACACATATTTAAGCGCCCCCTTCGGGTGCTCACATATAATATGCTAAATAAAATTATTTTTGAAAATTTTTTTGTTTCGTCAATTTCTTCCGCTCTCGTGCTGCCTGTTTTGCGTCATACTCGGCAATTCTATCTCTCAATCTGTCTATATGTATCTGATTTGAACACAGACTAACAATTTTTATCTCGTTTTTATGAGCATAGAACTCAATTGCCGCTGACTGCATAACCGGGTCTGCAATGCATCTGAAATTTGAATTCTTGCAAATGTGTCTGATGTACGTGTTAACCTCTACAGCTTTTCCCGGATTTGGTGCCGGTTCTGCGTTACTGCATCGGATAATCCAACATTTGAATTTCTTGTTGCGGTTGTAATATGCCTCATCTATGTCTACAACCTTGAACCGTTTTTTGCATTCATCAACAAAAATATCTCTGTTACTGGCTGTAACCTGCAGATACATATACTCCGGGGTTATCTCGTCTACGTACTCAAAAAATCTCTTTACGTATACACCGTATGTATCAAACGCTGCTGGGACCGCCTGCCTGGACAGGATATTGTAACTACAGGGCGGCTTGCAGTATATGCAATCCGCCTGCTTCATTTCCTCCGGCATATCCTGTGAGATATCCTGTGTAAACATTGTTACGAATCCGTATTTAATCATGCCGCATCACCTCCTGTTGTCCATGCATGTGAAAAATCTTTGTCTTTAAATAACGCTGCTAGGCCTGAAATTTGTTTTAATCGCAATAATTCCTCAGCATCCATTCCAATATTTTTTATAATCCACGCGTCAGACATTCCGCTTTCAACTAATTCAGCTACAATATTCGTCATCAGTTCAATACTGTGAGTTCCGCGGGCTCTGTTATGTCTAATTGTACTCGCCATACGGTCTGTAATCGGTTTATCTATGACGGAAACCGGCAGGCAGCCGCCCTCACGGTCATAAATATCCTTATGCTGTTTCATAGTGAGATATCGGTGGTATCCGTCAACAATTTCATATGTATCTGTCTCAGGTATGTGATAACATACAATCGGCATTGTATATCCATCCTCTAAAATTGATTTATATAACAATTTCATCTCTGGCGGCGCTACACTGTTCGGGTTGTATGCATTCGCCTGTATTTTTTCTATTGGTATCGGTCTGACATTGTAAACCGGTGATGTAAATTTTTCTTTCATGATTCTCTCCTCCATTCTGTAAAGCTGATGCCGCATCTGTGCGGCTGTCTTGTAACCTTAAAGCCGTATCTTGTGAAAATTCCCTCCGACTTTCGGGTGCAGTATGCTGTAACCCGTCCGGCCTTGGTGCATTTCATTGCGTCCTGCAATAACGCTGTTCCAATTCCATTATTTCTCATTTCTTTTATAACGAAAAATCCTTTTATTCTGTCTGCATATTTTCCAATATTTACACCGGCAACTCCGACAACCTCGTTATCAACTACCGCTACACACCAGAAAGAAGATTCGCTCAAGTCTACCTGTTCTTCGCCCGCTCCGTTCTTATACATAAATTCAATCACTTTAGCATTGTCTTTTGTATGCATAATCTTCATTTATAACACCCCCTGGTATTTTTCAATTGCCTTTCGTCTCTTTTCTGCGTCTTTTTTGCTCTTTGAGACTCCCATATATTGTAATGTAAAATCATTTTTCAGTATCGTAATGCAAATCGCCTTCCAACTCGGGCAGTGTCTGAAATCACTGATTTCCGTATCGTCCGGAATACCGCTCTTGATTTTGACAATCTCATAAACTCCGGGCTTTGTACATAATTTTGATGTTTTATGCGTGTTCTCTATTTCTATGCCCTCTGATTCCATCTGTCTGATAACATCGGGGTTTCTGCCGTATCCTTTTTCAGACCATGATTTTTCAAATCTTGCAATATTTTCCTCAAATCTCTTTCTGATGTCATCAGGCAGTGTTTTCAATAAGAATTCAGCGTATTCTTTCCAGGTGAACCAGTCTGGTTTCTTGATATTCTTATAGCCGGTTGCTGATGTTCCGCCATAAATCCCCATAAAATTGACTCCGTTCACTCTGCTAATCATTTTTCCCCAGATATTCGGAGATAATGCTCTATATAATTTCAGATTTGCTTGTCCACAGCTATGAAATGGAGACGCTATACGCATTTGTGCCAAACTTAGTCCACTCTGATACATCAAGTCATAAACTTTATTATAGTCGTAATCGAATTTTGCATTCGCTATCCATATATCCTCTGTTGTCCAGTCATAAATTGGATATGTGTTAAATGTGTTATCATTTATTCTCGTTGTATACCTCGTGTTTTTATACATATACGCTCTGTGTTGACTGGTAATAGTTGACAATCTGCTGAGGCTTTCATCGCATCTGATACCAATTAAAACAGCAGTTTTTCCGTATTTACTACTAAACCACGTAGTGAATTCTTTTTTTGCATCTCGCCCATATGTTCCCTTCTTGAATGCATACGGGCAATTTGACTCATTGATTACATATTGGCTGTCAGGCATAGGCTTTACCCAAATGTTCTTTTTATCAGCATCCCATGGTATCCAATGAGTTTCAGTCATTGAACATGAACATTGCGCTGAAATCGGTAGGCATAGCCAATATTTCTTAATGCCTGCAAAATTTTCATCAAAGCTTCTTTTTATGTATTCGTATGTTTCCTGATAATCGGCCTCGTAGTCCATGTAATACATTGCCAATTTATCTAATAAATTATTCTCTTTCGCGTAATCATAGCAGAGATTCAACATCACTCCGGAGTCTTTACCTCCGGAGAAACTGACCAGTACATTATCAAACTCATCAAAGATGAATTTTATTCGCTCCATTGTTGCGTCATATACATTTTTTTCTAAATATTTTTTCATCTTCTTACCTCCTCAGAGCCGCCTTACGCGGCTCTATAATATGCTTTTTTCTTTCCAATTCCTTCATTGTATGCTCTACGTGAATAAAAATACTCATCGAGCTCATCATCATCCAACTCTCTCAGCTCGTCCCTGGTGCTTTCTTTCACCGGCTTCGGTTCTTCGTACTTAAACTTAATTATGAAATCAGAAATCGTATCAAAGTCAACTTTTTCCGGTTCAATCTTGTATAACCGGAAATCCCTTTCCTCGTCATATGCATGAACTTTTTCTTCTGCTCCTAGCCTGATATCCAGGGTGTCCATATACCAATCTTCATAACCTTCATATGTAACTGTTTTATATTTTCCATTTGGTGCATATGTTCCGCATACAAGAGCAATTTTCACCATGTCATATAACCATGCTGTCACATCTGATACATAATCAGCCCAACTGTACACATGTTGTTCTCCCTCTGTTCCATCTGCAAAAATTGGTTCACAATCTAACATCGGCTCGTATACTCCGTCATGTCCATAAAATTTTCGCATCAACAGGTGCCATCCGTCAGTCTGAATCATCAGACTGTGCCATGTCATATATGATGTAAGGAAATTTGTGAGGTAATCTTCCATCACATCATCTCTTGTATCAAGTTTTCTATATGTGTGTAAAAATTCTGCTCTGTAAAGTTTGACGCCATACATATCCTGAATATTTAATTTTCTTCTGTCGCTTTTATCAAATTCAGGTGCATTGGCTTTTGCACTCAGCAAATCTTTTGCCATACGCTCAACCAATCCCTCACCAGCAATATCGTCATCCGTCCAGCTTTCAAAGAATTCTTCCGGCTGATTCTTATAGTAATCTACAAGCAATTTTTCATTTTCGCTTTCTTCTGCTTCGCTGTGGCCAAAAATATATTCTGCTGCCATAACTGCCCTGTCCTCTCTGCCGAGAAACTCTTCTTCCTTTGATTCATCTATTCCTGTGCAGTTACTAATTGTTCTTGTCTTACCAACGATTTCATATGTACTTTCTACCATGTCAATAATCATTTCTTTTTTCATAACTTTTTCCTCCTGAATTTTATTAATATTTTCTGTTGTGTTTTTGATATTTGTGTTTTTCATAGTTTTTTTCTCCTTTTTCTTTTTTTTGCATATATCATATATGCATTTTTTTTGATTAAAATTTAATGCCGTTCTTTCCGGCTCGTTTTTTCTTACACTTATAATATGACAAATAATTTTATTTATAAAAAACAGCTCGCGGTTGGCATCCTCTATTCATCTTCATCACTATCATTGTCACCGGCCGATTTTTATTTCCTTTTTTATTGTCATATATAATATGCTAAATAATTTTAAAAATGAAAATTTTTTCTACCTAAAAGTTTTTGTATTTTTTTGTATTGTTGTATTGCCTTATTGATTCATTTCCATTTCTTTTCTTACATTTATAATATGCAAAATAATTTGAAAAATAAAAAATCGTACATCCGTTCGGATTTCTATTCTTTTTTATTCCCCTTTTTATCTTTCACGTATAATATGCCGAAAAAAAATAAAAATAAAAATTTTTTCTGCATAAAAAAAAGAGGCTTTTTAGACCTCTTTTTCAGCCGACTCCTCTATCAATTTTTTTATGATATCAAGCAGACGTTCCTTTTTGTCCAGATTCTTCAGCATCATACGGTTGATACCTGTATCCGCTAAAATGTATCTGTATGAGATGTCTGATTCCTGCCCCATTCGTTTGATTCTATACTGTGATTGCTCCATCTTGGCATAGTCAAAATTAATGCTGCTGTACACAATCTCATTGCAGAACTGCAGATTCAGGCCAAATGAACCGCAACCTAACATGATTAACAGCGGCCTGTTCCCGTCCTCCTTGAATTTCTTGATTATCTCTTTTCGCTTTTTTAGTGTTGTTTCGCCGGTGATAACATAACACTCACACAATTCCTGTATCTGCTCTATTTCATCTCTGTAATTACAGAAACAGATACACTGCCGCTCACGAATATACTCGGCAACAGCCTCGTTTTTGGCCGGCATATTCGCGGCAATTCTCTGCAGCTCGGAGAACAGCGTCAGCAATGAATCAATGCTGTAATCACCGTATGCCTCCAAAACCCTCTCTTTTGCCTCTTTATATGCAGTCTGTGAACATATAACCCATCGCATATAACTGTGTTCTTCATTTTCAAAATCCAAATCCGCCTCATATACATACGGGGCGCATAATTTCACCAGTGCCGGGCGGTTTGGCTCGTAAAATGTGTGATACCGCTGCCCATTATGTTCGTGTTCTACAAAGAACATCTTGATAAATTCCCTGTAATTCATATTGAGGATTCTGTTTGATAGAAAATCCATCTGGTTAAATAAATCCCATTCGTTACGGGTCAGCGGTGTGCCGTTTAATATCAATGCATAGTCAAAGAATTTCCGTAGTTCTTTAGCCCGGAATGTTCTTTTGCTCTTACCGTTTTTGATAAATATGCTTTCATCTGCAATAATGAAGGTTCTTTTACCGTCTTCTTTCAGCCTTTCTACTTTATCGTGCATCTCAACGTATTGTTTATTACTTGAGGCTATTGTTTCATATCCAATAATGTCATACGGGCAGCAGCAGCCCCATTTTTCTATCTCTGCGCGGGCGTTCTCAATAGTGCTGACCGGGGCAATATATAATAGATAATCCGGCTTGTTGTAGTTTACCAGTTCCAGCGCCACCCTAGTTTTGCCGGTGCCCTGCTTCATAAACAGGGCTCCGACTTTCAATTTTTTAAATCTTTCCAGGGCTGCTTTTTGTTTATCAGTCAATTCAGCAGGCATTCCGGCACCTCCACATTCAGGTCATCTACATTGATTACCGGCGGTGTTATATCATGGCTGCCTCGCTGTCTTTGCTTTCGCTTATATGAGTATGCGGCATTATATTTTTCATCTGTCTGAATCTTGCATTCTGCCGGTTTCTTTGCTCTACATAATCCGGTTTCGCTGTCATATGACTCAAAAACAATCTGCAGCTCAGGCGGGTTTGAGTTGTTCCAGGCCTTGCAGTCTGCATACGGCGCTGTAATTTCTTCGTAATTGCCGGAAAACTCACTGCTTAAAAATCTTGTGTCTACTGCAATTTTTATCATGCCTTCGTTGACTTTTTCACCATCTATGTATTGCATGCCATTCACGCGCTCCAATGCTTGCGCCGCTGCATATGATACGGTGTGTTCTTCATACCCGGAAAACTCGCCCTCTGCCTGCAGTTCAGATTCAGGCAAAATTGCTTTTATCCCACATGCAATAATCCATGTCCATCTGTCAATCACTGTTTTCTCGCTGTCCATCTCCCGCTGCTCGTCCAGGTTATAGATGTCATCTAAATCATTAATAAGAGCCTCAACATCAATCATAATATTTTTCGGTTTATCTCTTAACAGTTTAATCACGGCATAATTGTCAATCTGATACACTTTCTTTGCATCCATCGCATCAATCGTTTTTCCGATTCTGAGCTGTATTCCCTGGCCTGCGTTATTATAGAGGCCATGCAGCCATAACGGAAACGGCTTGTAACCATTCTTGCACTGCTGCTCTATGTACATTCTGAGGCATGTAAACATCACCTCACGCGGGATATGCCCGAAATCATCAACTGCGACGTCTAACAACCACGGCTTTCTGCCGCTATGCAGCCCGATTCTCTCCTGCTGTGTCATTGTTCTCACGTTTCGTAAAATTTTTCTTGCATTTAACATTGTTTGTCCTCCTAATTGTTTTATTTTTTTTACACATATAATATGCTGAAAAAAAATAAAAAAAAGAAAAAACCGGCAGATTTTTTTGCCGGTTTGTAAATTACTCATTTTTCCATATTCCCATATTTTTCACTGCTTTTTTAAATTCTTTTTCGCTTTTCGCCATCTTCACACCAGGCTCTGGCGCTACTGTTACTGCAATCTCTATATGCTGCACAGATAAAAGGCTCTCAACCAGACGCTCCGCATCAGGTCCTCCGATTGTCTGCCAGGCAATCTGCTTTTTTATGTTTCCGTTTTTCCCAATCTTTTTTGCCGTTATGCATACAGACAGCCCGGGTGTTCCGGGGTTTATATACAGTCTGTCATCTATAATGCAACTCACTAAATCACCTCATAAAAAAATGAGGCCAGAGAGTGTAAAAACTAAACAAAGAAAGGTGACTCTGTAATATGAGCAATACAGAATCAAATTTAAACTCTGACCTCATCTATATAATATCAGATTTTTTACAAAATGCAAATATTTTTTCAGATTTTTTCAGATTTTTTTATATTTTTTCTTTATGCTGCCACCTCTGCCTTCGGCCCATACTGCTCCGTGAATAATTGCTCGGTGTAGTCTCGCCGCTCGGCCAGTGTCTGCATGATATGCTCTTCTATAGAGTCCTCACAGATTAGATTGTAAAAGATACAATTTCTTTTCTGTCCAATTCTATGTATGCGGGCTTTTGCCTGCTCGTAATCACTATATGAACAAACCGGGCTGAAAAATATGCAGATGCGGCTTTTTTGCAGATTCAGTCCCATACTGGCCGCCTGGTATTGCGCCAGGATGACCGTTCCGGGCTTGTCCTGCTCGTATGCCTGCAGGTCTTTACGTTGTCCGTTTACAACCGATACAGGGCGTTTCAGACGCTCACAGATACTCTGCAGGATTTTCAGTTCAGATGTCCAATTATAGAATACGATAACCGGCTCGTCTCCAGCCTGCTCTAGTAACTCCTCCAGGGCTGCGGCTTTTGCCTGGTTGTATACGCTGCAAATCTGCCTTGCATATAGCATTTTCGTCAGGTTGTTTTCACCTATAATCTCCTGCCCGTCTATCTCAACAATACCAGTTCGCATAAATTTCTTATACTCGGGCGGGGTTGTGATTGTGACTCGCTGCTCGGTGGTCTCTGGTAATTGAACGCCGGCTTCCTCCATAGTAATAAAGCTGCCGCCGTGCTCTTTCAGTCCGGCTCTCAGTTCATCTATATTTTTATATCCCTGTATGATTGGTATAGTCATCCAGGGGCGGGTTGGGTCTCTCCATTCGTAGACATAACAGAACTGGTCTAAGAAGTCTCTTTTTGTAGTTTCCCATCCCAGCATATTCATTGTCGGAATCATGGCCTCGAGTCTACCCCCGGTTGCCGGGGTTCCGGATAATAATAATTTATGTTTCGCCTTCGTCTTCATGACTGCTTTGGTTCTTTCGCTCTCCATATGTCCAATCAAGCTTGACTCATCGCAGATGATTGTCACGTCTTCGGCGTGCTGATTTATGTATGTCCTTAATCTTGTCCCGCATTTAGCCTTATACGCGTCATAACCGATGACGATGCATTTTCTATCACTGCATGCAATAAACGACTCTATACCGTCCGATTTCGTCTTTTTATAACCATTGAACACTGTTCTTTCTGTCTGGTTATACAACTCCTCTAACCACTGATTCACGGTTGATTTGAGTACCAGGCATACCAATATCGGGGTGTTCCATTCCTCACACTCGGTTAACTCTATAGATGAGACCGTTTTTCCAGCGCCCATCTGCCAAAATAACGCCGCATTGTCAAAATTTTTTATTTTTTCCAGCGCCTCTCGCTGGAATTGATAGAGGCTCTTTTTTTGCCTCTGCTTTTGTTTTTTCATTTTCTCATTCCTCCTATAGATTGCTCTACAGTTAATATGCGAAATAATTGAAAAAATGAAAAATTTTTGAGTGATATGTCATATTTTGACATTAATACCTGCCAACAGGGGGTGTTGCCAAGCTGTTGCCAGATTGATTTTGATGCCGTGAAAGCCTTGAAAATGCTAGTTAAAAAAAAATGCCAAAAGCAACTTGACTTTTACGCTTTAAAGCGGTATTATTTTGTGCAGACAATACTTTAAAGTAGCAAAACACTTTAAAACACGAAAACACTTTTTAAGGAGGAAATAAAATATGAAAAGAAAGGTTTTATCCGTAATTCTGACCGGCGCTATGGTAGCAGGTCTTGCAGGTACAGTAACCGTTCACGCTGAAGAACAGAAAACATACACCATCGGTATCTGCCAGCTGGTTCAGCACGAAGCACTGGACGCAGCTACAGAGGGATTTAAGGACGCTGTAAAAGAAGGTCTTGGCGAAGAAAATGTTACCTTCGACGAGCAGAACGCACAGGGCGATTCCGCTACCTGCAGCACAATCGTCAACAACTTCGTATCCAGCAATGTAGATCTGATCCTTGCAAACGCTACTGCTTCTCTTCAGGCTGCTGCTGCAGGAACAAGCGATATCCCGATTCTTGGTACTGCTGTTACAGAGTATGGCGTAGCTCTTGACCTTACTGATTTTGATGGAACTGTAGGCGGAAACATTTCCGGTACATCTGACCTGGCTCCACTGGAGGATCAGGCAGCTATGTTAAATGAGCTTTTCCCAGATGCCAAGAACGTAGGACTTCTCTACTGCTCCGCAGAGCCAAACTCCCAGTATCAGGTTGATACCGTAAAGGCCGCTCTTGAGGATCTTGGATACACCTGCGAATATTACGCATTCTCTGATTCCAACGATATCTCTACTGTTGTAACAAACGCAGTTGCAGACAGTGACGTTATCTACGTTCCTACCGATAACACAGCTGCTTCCAATACAGAGCTGATCAACAACATCTGCCTTCCGGCAAAGGTTCCGGTAATCGCAGGTGAAGAGGGAATCTGCTCCGGATGCGGTGTTGCTACCCTTTCCATCAGCTACTATGATCTTGGAAAAGCAACTGGTGAAATGGCAGTTAAGATCCTCAAAGATGGCGAGGACATCTCCACAATGCCAATCGAGTATGCACCAAACTTCACAAAAGAGTACAATGCAGACATCTGTGCTGAGCTTGGAATCGAAGTTCCGGATGATTATGTCGCAATCGGTGCTGACGCAGAATAAATTTTTCATAATGTTTTGACAGATTATTTTGGACATTCAGTTGCTTTTATGGTACTGGTCACAGAGTGAACCGTAACGTTTTTAGCAGCATAATCACAGACAGCGGGAAGGGAAGCCTCTCTCGCTGTTTGTGTCGTTTCTAAAAGAATGTATTTTTAGACACATTTCATGCATATTTATACATAAAACAATTTACGCATGCAGGAGGATAAAGACATGCAAATCGCAAACTTAATCATGGCACTTCCAGGTGCTGCTGCCCAGGGTCTGATCTGGGGTATTATGGCCATCGGCGTCTACCTTACATTCCGCGTTCTTGACATTGCCGACCTGACCGTAGACGGTACCATGTGTACCGGAGGTGCCGTCTGTGTCATGATGATGATCAGCGGACATAACGTATGGGTATCTCTTTTGGTTGCCACCCTGGCCGGTATGGTTGCCGGACTTGTCACTGGTATTTTCCATACATTCATGGGAATCCCGGCCATCCTTGCCGGAATTCTGACACAGCTTTCCCTGTATTCCATTAACTTAAAGATCATGGGAAAAGCAAACCAGGCGATCAACGTTGACAAATATCCCATTCTGATTTCCTTACGCCGTATTAAAAACGTGCCGATCACACAGAATACTATTCTCATCACCGCTTTATTTATTGTTGTGATCATTGCAATCCTGTACTGGTTCTTCGGAACTGAGCTTGGCTGCTCCCTTCGTGCTACCGGATGCAATCCAAACATGTCACGCGCACAGGGTATCAACACAGACTTTTGTAAAGTACTTGGACTTATGGTCTCCAACGGACTGGTTGCTCTTTCCAGCGCCCTTCTTGCCCAGTATCAGGGCTTTGCAGACGTAAACATGGGACGTGGTGCTATCGTAATCGGACTTGCTGCTGTTATTATCGGTGAAGCTATTTTCAGCCGTATTTTCCGCAACTTTGCCCTTCGCCTTCTGTCTGTAGCATTCGGTTCCATCCTTTACTATCTGGTTCTCCAGACCGTTATCTGGATGGGTATCGATACTGACCTTCTGAAAATGCTGTCCGCACTTGTAGTTGCTGTCTTCCTGGCAGTACCTTACTGGAAGGGAAAATATTTCGCAAAACCAGCAAAACGTGGAGGTAAGAACAATGCTTGAGATCAAAAACATATACAAAACCTTTAATCCCGGAACCATCAACGAAAAGGTGGCTCTGAACGGACTTTCCCTGAAATTAAACGAAGGGGATTTCGTTACTGTCATCGGCGGTAACGGTGCCGGAAAATCCACAATGCTGAATGCGGTTGCCGGTGTATGGCCAGTAGATGAAGGCCAGATCATCATTGACGGAACAGATGTTACCAAACTTTCCGAACACAAGAGAGCTGCTTATCTTGGCCGTGTATTCCAGGATCCTATGACTGGTACTGCTGCTACCATGGGAATCGAAGAAAATCTGGCTCTTGCCAAACGACGTGGAAAAACAAGAGTTCTTCGTCCTGGTATTACCAAAACAGAACGTGAAGAATACAAAGAGCTTCTGAAGATCCTGGATCTTGGACTTGAAGATCGTCTTACTTCCAAAGTAGGACTTCTCTCTGGCGGTCAGAGACAGGCACTCACCCTTCTGATGGCTACTCTTCAGAAACCGAAGCTTCTCCTTCTGGATGAGCACACCGCAGCCCTTGACCCGAAAACAGCTGCGAAAGTACTTGATATCACAGACCGAATCGTCAACCGTGATCACCTTACCACGCTGATGATCACACACAATATGAAAGATGCTATCACCCACGGCAACCGTCTGATCATGATGATGAACGGACGAATCGTCCTTGACATTCAGGGGGAAGAAAAGAAAAAGCTTACCGTAAAACAGCTTCTGGATAAATTTGAGGAGGCCAGCGGGGAAGAATTCTCCAATGACTCCGCAATCCTTGGTTAAGCACGAGACAGATAAGCATAAAAAGAGTATTTTTATTCAGTTTCATTTTCGCATGCTCTTAGAACTGCAGTCAGATAAAAAAATCTGCTGCAGTTCTTTTTATTTGTGTAAGCAACAAGCCAAGGCCTGAGCTTGCACAAGACCTTGGTGCCTGCTTACTCCTAATTTTCTTCCGGTTTCTCCGGACAAGCCTTTGGTTTTCCCAGTTCCAGGAAAACAGTACCTTTATACACCAGAAACGTACCAGTATTTTTGCAATACCGATACACCTTATCGGTAAGAAAATCCTCTTCCGGTGTAGCCTCCCGCAGTGTGTCTCTTAAAATATTCTCCAGGTCTTCCGGATAAGTCAGATTTGCATTGTGGATCATCACCTCATGAATGCTTGTAAATACCATGTAAAAATCCGCATCCAATAGTTCCGCCAGTCTTTTCGCCACTCCTGGTAAAAAGATAGCAACCGCACCATTGGTCCTTCTGGCGGTGCTCAGACAGTTCCCAATGCTGTCTCTTTTCAGAAAGAACTCATGACTCAGATCCATAAAGCTTTCCCCATCGTAATCTGGATTATAGACCAGTTTTTCCCAATAATAGATCCGGGGAGGAGAGATAAAATAAGTATTCAAAAGTGCCGCCTCAAACACCGTGTTTTCATCAAGCTTCCATTCTTCCAGACTGTTTCTGCGTATTTTTACACTGCTGATGCGCCCGTTCATCTTGCCGAGCTGCATATAAAGCACCAGGGCAATGTCCCCAACTCTGCGGTAGACCGCTCTGGAAAGCTCTCTTTTGTGCTGTTTTACATTAAGCAGCCGGATAAAAAGATCCTTTTTCACTTTCTCATAATTATTCAGGTTTTTGGTTTTCTCAAAAAAGCCGGTTTCTTTCAGTTTGCGAATTTCGCTTTCTACAGTTTCCGCTATTTTTTCCAGGGAAACACCATCCTCATAATCCTCAAACAGCTCTTCTGTATGGATTCCACAAACTTCTTTTCCTGCAGAGGAAGCACTGCATTCTACAAAAAGCCGGTCGCCATTTGGTGTCATACCATCTTCGTCCCGCTCCTCGAAATAAACCTGTTTTTCACTAAGTCCAAGTCGTTCCATCAATTCCTGACGCAGACCTTCCACAAACACATCATACTCTTTGCTCATATTAAGTTCCTTTCTTCAAAAAATATTAATTTCTGAAATAAAAACGGGCGAAATACCCTAACGAATACCGGACCTGCTGTGCACTGCAGATACCCTGTATTTGAACTAAAAGATGGAGGCAGATAGAAAATATCAGAATTGATCCTGCTTCCATTTAAACTGCTTTGAGTTGCTGTAGGGATAGTATATAAGATATGTGGTTCTTTGTAAAGAACTTTTCATCGACAAAATTCTACACAAAAAGGGCCTGCCGTAAATACGGCAGACCCATAAATAATCTTATATGATTATGCCTGAGGACCAGCTGCAACAAGTGCTTTACCAGCTGCATTTCCCTCATATTTCTTGAAGTTCTTAACGAAACGATCTGCAAGATCTTTTGCTTTTACTTCCCACTCAGAAACATCAGCGTAGGTGTCACGAGGATCAAGGATACCTGTGTCAACGCCTGTAAGCTCTGTAGGAACCTCAAAGTTGAAGAATGGGATCTTCTTAGTCGGTGCTGTTAAGATAGCGCCGCTGAGGATTGCATCGATAATACCACGGGTATCTTTGATGGAGATACGTTTTCCGGTTCCGTTCCATCCTGTGTTAACCAGGTATGCTTTTGCTCCGCTCTTCTCCATTTTCTTAACAAGCTCTTCAGCGTATTTGGTCGGATGCAGTTCAAGGAATGCCTGTCCGAAGCAAGCTGAGAATGTAGGTGTAGGCTCTGTGATTCCACGCTCTGTACCAGCAAGCTTAGCTGTGAATCCAGACAGGAAGTAGTACTGAGTCTGCTCTGGTGAAAGGATAGATACTGGAGGAAGTACTCCGAATGCATCTGCAGAAAGGAAAATAACATTCTTAGCAGCCGGTGCGGAAGAGATCGGGCGAACGATCTTCTCAATGTGGTTGATCGGATAAGATACACGAGTGTTCTCTGTAACGCTCTTATCAGCGAAATCAATCTTTCCTTCTGCGTCAAGTGTAACGTTCTCAAGAAGAGCGTTTCTCTTGATTGCATTGTAGATGTCTGGCTCAGAATCCTTGTCAAGGTTGATAACCTTAGCGTAGCAGCCGCCCTCAAAGTTAAATACTCCATTGTCATCCCAGCCATGCTCGTCATCACCGATGAGAAGTCTCTTAGGATCTGTGGAAAGTGTAGTCTTACCTGTTCCGGAAAGGCCGAAGAAGATAGCAGTATTCTCACCGTTCATATCTGTGTTTGCAGAGCAATGCATGGAAGCGATGCCCTTAAGCGGCAGATAATAGTTCATCATGGAGAACATACCTTTCTTCATTTCTCCGCCGTACCATGTATTTACGATAACCTGCTCACGGCTTGTAATATTGAACATTACAGCTGTCTCAGAGTTAAGACCTAACTCTTTGTAGTTCTCAACTTTAGCCTTGGAAGCGTTGTAAACAACGAAATCTGGCTCGAAATCCTTCAGCTCTTCTTCTGTAGGCTGGATGAACATGTTTGTTACAAAGTGTGCCTGCCAAGCAACCTCAACGATGAAACGGATTGCCATACGGGTATCTTTGTTAGCGCCGCAGAATGCATCAACTACGAAAAGTCTCTTATTAGAAAGCTCTTTCTTAGCGATCTCTTTTACTGCTGCCCATGCTTCCTGTGTTGCAGGATGGTTATCATTCTTATATTCGTCAGATGTCCACCATACGGTGTCTTTGGAATTCTCGTCCATTACGATATATTTATCTTTAGGAGAACGTCCAGTATAAATACCTGTCATAACGTTAACAGCGCCAAGCTCGCTGACCTGTCCTTTTTCGAAGCCCTCAAGACCTGGTTTGGTCTCCTCTTCAAATAACATTTCATAAGAGGGATTGTAAACAATTTCTGTAGTTCCGGTAATACCATACTTTGTTAAATCGATTTTTGCCATCTTACACTTAACCTCTTTTCTCTAAAATGGAATTCATCCGCGAATGCAGATTCGTGACTGCTGTCCTCGATTCCCGGTAATGATTCTGGAAATATTACCTGAGCCAGCAGCTTCTATGGTACAAAACCCAAGGAATGGAATCAGATTGATTCCTTTTTTCCTTATCCTATATTATACATAACTGACTGATAAAATCAACACAAATTTCCGATTTTTTGCATTTTTGTTAAAGTTTTATCATATAGAAAACACGCCTCAGGAAAAATTTGTGAGACGTGTTTTCTGATACGGGCATGACTCTATTTTTCTTCTTTCTTTTCCGCACTGCGGGCGTAGATATTTGCAAGAACAGCGCCGGAAATATTATGCCATACACTGAATACAGCGCCTGGAATGGTTGCAAGTGGGTACTGTGCAAAGTGTGTGGTTGCAAGTGATGTTGCAAGTCCGGAGTTCTGCATGCCGACTTCGATGGAGATTGCGCGGCATTTTGTGGTATCAAGCTTTAATGCACGGCCAATTCCATAACCAACGCCATAGCCAAGCAGGTTATGAAGAATAACAACTGCCACGATCAGAATACCAGATGTCATCAGTTTTGCTGAGTTCGCAGATACAACGGCTGCTACGATGGCTACAATTGCCGTGGTGGAAATCAGCGGCAGGATCTCTACTACTTTTTCTGTAAATTTCTTAAAGAAATGGTTGATCACAAATCCAAGCACGATCGGCACGATCACAACCTTCACAATAGAAAGGAACATGCTGAACATGTTGACGTCTACCTTCTGTCCTGCATATAAATAAGTAAGAAGCGGGGTTAAAAATGGCGCAAGCACTGTGGATACAGCTGTCATTCCAACGGACAGGGCTACATCACCTTTTGACAGGTAGGTCATAACGTTGGAGGAGGTACCTCCTGGGCAGGTTCCTACAAGAATAACACCAATTGCAAGTTCAGCTGGAAGCTGGAATACTTTTGTAAGGGCAAAAGCAAGCAGCGGCATTACAGTAAACTGGGAGATACAGCCGATGATTACATCTTTTGGACGGCTGAATACAACTTTGAAGTCATTTGGCTTCAGGGTAAGTCCCATACCGAACATTACGATTCCAAGCAGAGTGTTTACGTAACTGGTTTTGATGAAGCTTACCGTGTTCGGTGCGAACAGTGCAAGTGCGGCAACTGCGATTACGATCACTGCCATGTACTTGCTGACAAAGTTTGTGATTTTCTTTAATGTTTCCATTTTTGTTTCTCCTTCGTTTTTTGAAGGCAGTTTTTGATGCCTTCTTTATTTTACGCGATAAGCGAGCCAAAATTTCGTGCTTGTACGAAACCTTGGCGGCTGCCGCGATAACGGGTAAAACCCGCAAAGCGTGTTTTATCCCGTTTCCTAGGGATTTCACATGATGGTATTTCCTCTGTGTGAGTTGAAGCAACAAAAAAGCCTCTGTCTCCAATTAAGAGACAAAGGCTAAAGTCCTCTGCGGTACCACTCTTATTGCTGCTGCGCAGCCACTCACTACCCATCTTATAAAATGAGAAACAGGATAACGACTGTTAACCGTCCGGACTTACTCGAATAAGCACTGCGATTCCTTCTGTCCTTTAGAACCAACAGGTACTATTTTTCAGTCTGAAAGCTCAGAGGTGATTTTCACAAAAGCTTCCTCGCCATCTCTCACCACCGATGGCTCTCTGTGGATTTCACTGCCTGCTACTCTTCCTCGTCATTGCGAAATTCTTAGATTGAGGTTATTGTAGTCCTGCTGAAAGAAATTGTCAAGAGCCGCAGATCATTTTCTTATATATTTTTTACAATTTTGTAATTTCTATTTTGTGCATTTTAACTATTGTACCAGTTTATTCTTTTCCAGATATCGAAGAAACCCCTCACAGCCTTCCACCACGTCTCTATAGGTAGATTCAAAATCCCCCGTATACCAGGGATCTGCAATGTCTCTTGGATCATCTGAATAATCCAGCAGAAGCTTCACTTTTCCCTCAGAATCCATTCCTACAATCCTTAGGATATTCCGAATATTCCGCTGTTCCATTCCCAGAATGTAATCATATTTTCCATAATCTGCTTTGGTGATCTGCACTGCTCTTTTCCCCTCGCAGGAAATTCCATGCTTCGCCAATTCCTTCCTCGCTGGCGGATAAACCGGATTCCCGATTCCATTCCAGATTTCCTCCGTACTGGTGGCTGCAGATGCAATATAAAATTTGTCCGCAATCCCACGTTTCGAAACCATATCTTTCATGACAAACTCCGCAATGGGGCTGCGGCAGATATTTCCCAAGCACACGAATAACACTCTTATATAACTCATTTTCATCAATCCTTCTCCCCTTCATTCGCTTCCTCCAGCGTAACGCTCTCCTGTACCTGTATGTCAGCATACTGGACGCGAAGAACTGCCTGGGGCCAGTTTATGCTGACCATTGCGTTTTTCTCTTTTTCCATGCCCGCCTTGCGTATAAGATGCAGCAGCTCATTTAATACTTCTTTGGTCAGGTATCCGCCCCGCCAGTGAAAAACAAGCACCTTTCCTTTCTTAGCAGCCTGCAAAGACCGCTTGTACACATCCTCCTGTTTAGTAAAGGATAATTTCTTCTCTTTGTAGAAAAAATGATCATGATCGCTGCAATGGGGCGCAGGCGCGATCAGGGGCTCGTGGTCGCGAAAGATCTGCTGGTCATCCAGGTTGAAATAATCATAGCGGATTTCCGTGTTTTCGTGATCTTTTCCCAGGCTGTTGTCAAAAGTGGCATCTAAATGATAATAGATGCCATTTATTTTTACAATATTCCATGTGTGCCGGTATTTGATTCCTTTTTCCGGATTGTTGCCGCAAATTGCGATCACACACCATACGCCCAGCGCATCCAGAAGGACCTTCACCGCTTTCGCAATGCCCTCGCATACCCCGACGCCCTGTCCCAGAGGGCCAATGATCTCATGGGAGTATGCTTTTTTCAGTTTGTCATAACGGACATTTTCACAGATAAAATCGTGCACATATTTCTCTTTTTCCCACTCAGACATCTTCTGTGCCGGGCGGACAAGCTTCTCTACCCTGGCTGTCAGAGCCTTCTGATGCTCCCGGATCTTGTTTTTCTCAAAAAGATATTCCGGTATGAAAATCAGATTCGGCGAATCTTTGTAGTAACGATATTTAAAATTAGTTACCCAGAATATTTCCGGATGGTCCAGCCTCATCTGGAAAAAGACATTGTAAAGTTCCTCTCCGGAAAGCGCCGGAACCTGAATTTCATCCGATAGATTTTTCACCCCTGCAAAGATGCTGTGATAAGCAGCCTGCTGGGGTTTGTTCATGTGATTATAATAGTATTGTTCCATTTTTATCCTTTTATCTTATCCGTCAGTTTCAGATATCCCTGCACAAGTAAATCAGTTGCGATCAGCACTACCACTGACAAGATCAGACATTCTGTTACATTAAATTCGTAAAAAGCAGCAACACCAGCAAGTGCCCAATATACGCCTATATGTACTGCATACATTTTCGATATTTGCTTGGAGTAATAGTTCAATTTGGTATATCCAAATTTCCATTTTTCCATAATCGGCATGATTCCAAATGCAATTGCAAATACAAGTATGATACTGCAGAAGGTTCCGATTACTTTTGTAAGACCTGGTGTCCTGTATTGATCGATCATATAATTAAAGAATCCGTCAACACCTGGATGCAGCACAACACAGCCCACAAACCACACAGCTGCTATCAGTCCACATATTATGCCGCTCTTTTTATAGAAGGTTCCTTTTTCATTTTCTGGTACTCTTCTGATTACTTTTGCAAAAACATATCCTAAAAATACATAGCTCAGATATGGGAAGAAACAGAAGCTGGTCTCTCCTTTTCCTCCAAAGGTCATGTCCAGGATCCAGTTAAGTGCCTGGTTATCGGATACCAGCAGTTTGGTAAAAGGTGTCACGATTCCAACTATCAATGCGCTTATTATGTAGCCGACAAGTTTGACATTTAATTTCCTGTATAAAGCAAGTACAAGGTAGCACATACCGGATATGAAAAAGATATTCACAAATGTAAGCATGGAATACCGGCTTGCTTCAAATACTTCCCTGCTGCCTGCCGCTTCTCCTGTAATGGAATTTCTAATGGCGTAACTGACCGTCATTACTGCTGCATAGCATAAATTGCTTATACCCTGGTAAATCAACAGTTTTATACCGTTTCTGACCATGTCCTTTGGCTGGGAATGGCGTGTGAAAACACTTCCAAAGCCCATGGTAAACAGATATAAGCAGGCTCCAGTAGGCATGAACAGGGCAAACATAATCTTATGTACACTTGACTCCGCCGCTGCTGTGCCTGCAATTGTCTGAAATGAATGTATAAATACGATCATGATCATCAGAAAGCCTTTTACCAGATCAAGCTCTCTCTGCCGCCCAACATTCACTTCCTCGTTCTTTAAAGAAAACATATAGTATCCCCCTTCTTACGCTTCCGTTCTTCCATACCATTTATTATTATTTGCAAGCAGTTCCTCAAAAGTTACAGGTTCAAATCCGTTTATATCCACACCACAATTGAGGGCGCAGGGCAGATGATCCCTAATATATTCAAAAACATCATCTCTGCTGTTATGAATATGTCCATGGATCAGCCAGGAAATAGAGGTTTCCTGGTCCTTCGCCCGTCTGGAGCCATTCCATTCCAAAAGGGGATAATGGCACAGGGTGATCAGTTTCTTATCCAGCTTGATCACCTCAAGATTGCTTACTGTTTCAAAATAGTCATTCATATTTTGAATATTTTTCTGCCATTTAAAATCATGATTTCCTATAATTAAATGTTTGCGTCCTTTTAGCTGTTCCAAGTAGGTTTTTACCGACTGGCTGGAACGAAATGACAGATCCCCTAAAATGTATACTTCGTCATCTTTTTCCACTTTCTGATTCCACTTATCAATGAGAAAAGTATTCATCTCATCCACAGAGGCAAAATCTTTCCCACAGCTTTCGGCATTTCTTCCGCACGTGGAAATTATGTTCGCATGTCCCAGGTGCAGATCACTGGTAAATAGTATTGCCACCCTATTACTTATAATCTCATTATCCCCTTTAAAGGGTAATAGATTATTCTCCTTTCTCCCAATCTCTTTTTCGCTCCAGTTCCGTAAGTATTCGTAATCCGGGCTATCACCCTACTTACTCCTACGTTCCAGAAAGGACCATATCCAAAAATTCGCTCATGCGAACATGGCTCATTCCTGATTGCCGTCCGGTACTTTCACCGTAAAATCATATCGAACCACAGCACAATTCTTTACTCCAAATGCAGCGTATTCTTCATTAGTCATGTCCGTAAAATAGGACTGTACCACTCTGGCGATTCCGTTGTGGGCAACCAGAATGTAGGTCTTTTTATCGGACTCTGCTTTTATTTCATCAAGAAGATTATAGATTCTCTGCGCCAGCCGAAGCGTGGATTCTCCGCCTTCATGACTGCATGCAAAAAATTCCTTGGCTTTCTTGAAATCCTTTCCATCCCGTGGAGTGGACTCCCATTTTCCAAAATTCTGCTCGATCAGCCTTGGTTCCACCCTGCATGGAATCCCTGTCATTTCAGAAATCAACCGAGCCGTATCTGCTGCCCTACTAAGCGGAGAGCAGAGGATTTCATCCGACTCAATTCCCTCCGCAAGAATCTTCCGCCCCGTCTCCCTAGCCTGCTCACGTCCATATTCTGTAAGCGGACTGTCTGTAGCCCCGCAAATTTTGTTCTCAACATTCCACACGGTCTGCCCGTGTCGGATGAAATAGAAATGTCCCATGGTGAGTTCCTCCAGTTATTAATTTGAGTCTTGATTCGGACATTGATTTGGACATTAATCGGACATTTATTCGGACAATTCAAGTCATTTTCAATCCAAATAATTACACTTTTTTATATCCAACTTCTTCCAATTATTTCAAATCTCATTTCAAAACTTCTTTCATTTTTTTAATTCATAGCCATTCCAAAAGCACTATTATCCAAATTTACAAATCTTCCCATTTATATCACCCTTAAATAAAAAAGGCTCATAGCATCATTATCTTTTTATAGGATATATGATACTATGAAACCTTTTGAGGTGCAAGGATACTTGTTAATATCTTTCCTGTTTTTGTCACAATTTACCTACAGATTTTTCTCCATAATTGTGTATAATAAAGATAGAAAAACGCAGGCTCACTTGCTGAGGGAATCATATCGGCTGATCCGGGCACTCCCCTGTAAAAAAAATAATCGTGAACGATTGCCGATAACAAGGCTCTTGGGTAATTCCTAAGAGCTTTTGTTTTATAAAAGGAGAAGCATATATGAATATTACCACAATTCAGTCATGTGCCGATTTCTTCCTGGAAAACTATTTGAAAACTTTTTATCTTGTCATCACTTATAATGGTAATAGTTTTATCCTTATCGGTGACAAGGCAAATTTCCCACATCTAATGGGAATTCAAAATAGTACATACAGATCAAACGGTTACAATAGACCTCAATATCTCTTTAATGATATCATCAACAGACATCCTGTTAGCCCAGCAATTATCCCAAATAACATAGCAACTACATCCAAAATGTATAAAAAAGCTTTAAACTTCCAATCGTTCCTTTTCCTCTTCTGTATTATAAAATAAATCTGGTTTATATAATAATTGGACTATATCAAATAAGGTCAAGTTTTCACCATCCAAAGAAGACGGACTGCTTGTTAACTTGCCCCAATCTTCTTCTGTCATTATTCCACGTTTTATATACTCTGCATTTACGTGAACATTTTCACCAATTATTTCAATACCTACATCAAAAGGCTTATCTTTTATACAGCAATATGCCACTCTGTGACCAGCTATAATATTCTGATTTACAATATGATGTAAATATGTACTTTTCTTCGAACCAGTACAACCAGCAATCAATACCATATTCCCTGGAAAAACAGGACACAACCCATACACTCACTCCATTTCATTGAATTATATATGTAGCTTTCATCTATGCCACCTGGATTTTCTTCATAAAATTCCTCATCATCACTTTCAGGAAATTTGTATGTCAATAGTTCACTCACTACACCTTTTTCCACTATTTCAACAGATAATATAATACACTCTTTAAAGTCGTTTTAATTTGAAAATTTTCCGCAGTATATCCACATCCTCTTCCATCAAATACAACAACAAAAGTCCCTTTAACATAGTCTGAACGTTGATATTCTATAATCGTATTTGGAATTCCTTCTGGAATACAGAATCCAAAATATCGTGGGGTATTTCGATTTACGTCTTTCACTTGTACTATTGGTTTTTTACTAGCCTTTTTTACCTTTCCTTCAACATATTCAGCGGCATAAACTTTTATCCAATTCAAATATTTTTGTGATATAATTTCAATAATCTCATCCCCATTTACATATTCGATGTTTAAATCATTATCTTTTAAATCTACACCCCTAACAATTATTTTCTCATATAAATCTTTCTTTTCTACCCGAATGCACCACAATCGTCCAAGAAAATAGAATATAAATAAAATCAAAGTAGCAATAGCCGACATATTTGCTATATCATTCCACATATTCCACCTCGTTCTTACATTCTTATGCTAATCTCCTCCATCACCGTCACATCCGCCGGCAGCCATTCTACATTTCCCAGATTCTCTTTCGTCAACCACTTTGCAGCTTCATGCTCTTTTAGCACAAGGTCTCCGCTCACGATCTCGCACCAGAAGCAATCCATGGAAAGATGAAAGTCTGGGTAGTCATACTCGATGGTATCAATTAACTCTCCCACTGCAATTTCAGTATCAAGTTCCTCCATAATTTCGCGTTTTAACGCTTCCTGTGGTGTCTCGCCAGGTTCTATTTTTCCTCCGGGGAATTCCCAGCCACCTTTTAAGGGGCCGTAGCCACGTTGAGTTGCAAAAATAATGGGTTCGCCTTTTTCATTAACAGCTTTTATTACTGCTGCGACTACTCTAACTGTTTTCATAAGTTCCTCCTCATCATGAATTCACAATATACTCATAAATATCTTCCCTTACAGGTACATCAAGAATCCACTCTATCTCCACTGCTGTTTTTTCTGTATTTGCCATTTTAAATTCTTTCGTTTTTCCGCTTGCTGTCATATGCCCAAGATAATAAAATTCTTTGGAAATTTTATCATCCTTGTTTTTTCGTACAAAAAGTTCCACTTGGATTCCTCGCTCTTTCGCTTTTAAGAAATTCTGTACATCCTCTGACTGCAAGCTTCTTCCAGATTTCGAAATTGCAATCAGGCGATCTCGAAAGCCAGGAATAAAATGATCCTCATATTTGGTTGTATCGCTAATATTTTCTTCTTTATCATAATTGATAAATACAGGAAATGTTTTTGTCTTTTTGTCAAACTTGTAACCACCAATATTTAAAGGCACTTCATTTTGTGCCCAGTTCAGCAAACGGCAAACATCTTCATAAGTATATTTTTGATATAAAACCAAATCAGTCTTAGCATAACTATTCCTGTAATCTCTTTCATAGCGGCTTATTCCAAAATCAACCAATTCTTTAAGGATATTATAAAAATCGTCATTTGATAACATTTCCACAAACGATTTCGTTGGTTTATAGTCATTTCCAGCTTCTTCAATAAACACACACTGAGAATAGGTCTTCTTACCTGTTCCAGCAGGAAATTCATTTGTCATCACATTTACAATATTTTCTTTTTGCTCCTGGCTAAGTTCTTTTCCATATGATTTCATATCTTTGGAAAGCTCTGCAAAGAGACCTAATTTAGAAAATTCATAAGAATACGTGAGCATCCGTTTTAATAGTTGAAGTTCTTGTATACGTTTTCCATTTGCTAATTTCTTGGATACAAATTCAATTACCTTTTCCTCATCCAAGGACAACCGAACTTTATATTCTTTTTCATATTTCACCAGGAATTTGTAGTAGGAGCCAAGACTGTTATTGTCAAAAATCCGAATAACATCCATCTCTCCGTAATCATCAAAATCGCAAAGGTTTGGAATTCTTCCAAGCTTATTCTTCAGATTCGTATAATTTTCTTTGATAAGCTTAATATCACTGAAGTTTGCATTATCTACAGATGCAAAAATTCTTTTCCGGCTAATCTCATCAAAATGTACGGTAGAAGCTCCTGGAATTATCCTTCCACCTTCCATAATGTATCTACGAATATTGTCTTTATTGTAAGTTCTATCCCCTGATAGCGCAATTGGAATCATAAAATTGTTATTATAATTTCCAATAAAGTCCAGAATAACTACATATTCCTTTCCCTTCGCCTTTCGTAAGCCACGACCAAGTTGTTGGATAAAAACAATCGGGGACTGCGTGGGTCTAAGCATAATAACTTGGTTAACTTCAACAATATCCACACCTTCATTTAATATTTCAACAGAAAAAATATAGTCTAATGGCTGGTTGTCATCTGTTGCTTCATCCTCGTTCATTGCCAATCTTTCAAAAGCAGCTTGTCTTTCCGATTCAGAAGCATTCCCATTAAGCGCTATTGTTCTAAACTTACGTCCAGTGGAAGGATTCATTATTTGATTAAATTTCTCAGACAGTTCCTCTGTTTCTTTTATACTGCTACAAAAGATTAGTCCTTTGACTTTTTCTCCACTGTAACCATAGTAATCAGCTTGGCTGATAATATGTTTTACTCTCTCATCACTTGTCAGCATAGAAAAATCTCTACTGGCATTTTCAGCATCACCAATAATTGATAAATCTGTTATTCCAAAATAATGGAACGGACAAAGCAGATTTTCTTCCATTGCCTGTTGAAGCCGAATCTCGTATGCGATCTGATAATTGAAAAGCTCATAGACGTTTCTGCCTTCCATATTATCATCTCTTTTATCCGGAGTTGCTGTCATACCAAGCCAAAGCTTCGGAGTAAAATGTTTCATTACTTTCTGATAAGTATTGGCTGGAACATGATGCGCCTCATCCAAAATAATACAATCAAATGCATCCTTTTCATATTGGAGTAAATGCTCATCACGATTCAACGTTTGAACTGTAGCAAAAATGTAATCCGCATCATACTCATGATACCCAGCACCTACCAGCCCCATAGAAACAGACTTTCCAAAGACCTTTTCGTAAGATTTCTTTGTCTGTCTTGCTAATTGACCTCTATGTACCAGGAACAGTACTCGTTTGTAACCTAATTCTCGCATCGCAAAGGCCGAGGCAAAAGTTTTTCCCGTTCCTGTTGCCGAAATCAAGAGTGCTCTTTTCTCTCCTGATTCGACAATTTTTCGCAGATTAGTAATGAATTTCACCTGCATACTATTGGGTTTCAGCTTATAACTTTCTATTGACGTAATCTCTTGTTCTTTAGCAATCTCTCTTTGATGCTTGATTATTTTATAACGCTCTCTATAGTTTTCATAGAATTCATCATAGGCCAACGCATAAGGCGAGGTCCATAGTTCTCTGAACTCAGCAACAATTTCTTTCGCCATTTCGCCTTGTTCCGTTGAAAGCAGCTTAGTATTCCATTCACGATTGCTGGTAAGTGCGGCGCTGGTAATATTGGAACTGCCAATTATAATGCGGTATATTTCATCTTTTTTGAAAATGTATCCTTTGGTATGAAAGCCTTCCGTTGCCCTTTCCACATCAAACATTTTTAAAGTGATGTTTGATAAAGAATGAAGTTTTTCTAAGGCTCTTGGTTCACTGAAATTCAGATAATTAGTAGTCAGAATTTCACCTGGAATATTTCTTTTTTCCAATTCCTTCAGAGTCTGAAGTAATGGAGTGATGCCACCCATAGTGATAAAAGCCACGCTAATCTGGAAGCGATCGCATGCCAAAAGCTCATCTTCTATGGTTGAAAGAACCTTTTTCCCTTTTTTGTAATTGTTTGATACAAATCTAGGACGATATGTACTGCCAGATGCAACAGCCCCGTCTATGTATGCTGTTTCAAATCCAGATCGCATTTCATCAGTTTTGCTCATTTATTTATAACACTCCCTGCTTCCACATTTCTTCTGACACAATCGCATACTCTTTACTATTTTCCATAATCCCAATCTTCTCTTCCCATGTAAGATTTCTCTTAATCTTCGCAGGACTTCCCATTACCAGGGAGCCATCTGGGATGATGGTGTTTTTGGTAACAAGGCTTCCAGCGCCGATGATGCAGTCGCTGCCAATTTTGGCTCCGTCGAGAATTATGGCGCCCATTCCGATTAAAGTGCGATTCCCAATTGTGCAGCTGTGGATTACGGCATTGTGGCCTATTGTGACATTATTTCCAATGTGGACTGGCAGGTCGCGGCTAACATGGATTGTGCAGTTTTCCTGGATGTTAGTTTCCTCGCCGATGACGATTGGCGCGTCATCTCCGCGGATTACGCTGTAGTATAGCACGCAGCTGTCACGGCCGATTGTTACATCACCGATGATTACGGACTGCTTCGCAATCTTAGCTGTTTTATCTATTTTTACATTCATATAGTTCATTTGGCTTTCCCCGATCTAGAGTAAATATCAATCTGTTTTCATTAATAGTAACATACAAAAAAGAGATTGTATATTCTTTCGTCATAATGCTTACGTTTATTCACCTTTGCTTTCCGATCCGAACTGATGTCTTTTTATTCTAGATTTTTTTTGACTTTTTGCTACTATGGGGGTACAATGACTCGTAACGATACCAGCCATACATTGCATCTATAGTATGTTTGCGAACACGTTAGCGTTGTTCACGGTATTACCGGAAATCAGTTCGGTAACAGATATGGAAAACGCATCTGCAATGGGCTCCAGCAAAGTAGAGTTTCCTACACTAATAATCTTCGTTTATAGACAACACCAAACTTATTGTCCTAAAAACTTTTCTATTATATCCCAATAAACTTCCATCGTCTCATCCCCACCACAATATATCTCATGCTTCGTCCCGGGCACGTAGACATATTCACAGGAAACAGCACCGCGCTTCTTGATTTTCGCTGCGAATTTCTGAAGTGCGTGGACGGATACGAAATCGTCTTTTTCGGCCTGGAAAATAAGGAGTGGGGACTGGAGATTTTTCCAGCCACGGTATTTTAAATACCAGCTCATTTTTATGGATGCTTTCAGCCAGCCATAGGATGGTGCACAGGTCTGGAGAAATTGTTTTTCTTTTCGCAGGTCGTTGTACCTTGTAAATTTAGGTTCAGATGTGCCGGCGCTGGTTTGGAAGGTATCGGCTCCGTCGTAGGGCTTCTGACCTAAGACGTAGGACTCTTCCTTTCCCAAAAGGCATTCTACATGGGCGATCAGTACAGTCAACGGCCAGGGAACGCCTCCTGTAAGCGGCTTCACCATAGGAGAGCTTAATATCACTTTATGAAAAAGAGTTGGTTCCCAGGCTACAGCGATTGCGCCGATTGCACCACCCATGGAGTGGGCAAAAAGGTCCAGGGGCAGGTCTGGATGTGCCTTTTTGATTTTGTGGCTGATTTTTAGGAAATCCCGCACGTAACGTTTCCAGATATCAATATGTACCAATGAGGGATCTGCTGTCAGGCGGTAGCTTTGGCCGTGTCCCATATGTTCTGGCATGTAAACGTGATAGCCAGCCTGTAAAAAATAGTAAATCATCTCCTCATATTTTGGTGCGCCTTCTGTGAAACCATGACTGATCACTACCACACCTTTTGGATCATCTGCCAGGTAACGTTTCACATGAATTTTTCCCGTAATTCCATTTTTCCCATGGTAAATGTCTTCTGCTCCTGGAATGTACCCCTCCCGGCAATGAGCCTTTAAATAAGGTTCCACCTCATTTTTCATAGTATGTAAATATTCGTCTTCCTGTATCATTTTCATCTTATAACTCCTATTAACGCCTAACAGCTATCCTATAAGTCACATAACCCTTTTATAAGCAAACGTTACTGTTCACTCCGTGACCAGTAACGAGCAAACTTCGCTTTTCGCGCCGTTCTCAATAACAAGTTTCGCTCTAGGATACAGCTGAAGTATACTGTAAAATGGGGTGTGCAAATCTACTTTCCCCCAATAATCCCATTAATCTTCTTCTCATTATAAAATACCAGAATAATTCCGCCCACCATACAGAACACCGCTGCGCCAAAGGCTGCGATTCTATAACCAGTTCCCTCTCCTGTTCCGATGGTAGAAACGGCAGTAAAGATCAGCATGGAAAGACTCTGGCCCAGTTTGAATGCAAAGGTTCTTGCCGCATAAAACATTCCTTCCCGGTTGCTTCCGGATGTAATGGAATCACTCTGGGCGATGTCTGCCACCACCGCCTGGGGCAAAATTCCGAAAATTGCCATGGGAAGTGCGGCCACCACCGTCAGGATCAGTCCCTGTACAATTTCCGGAATAAAGCTCATTTTTCCCATAAATCCGGTATAGAAATAAGCAAGGCTGAAGACAGCGAATGCAAACAGGATCATCTTTTTCTTACCCAGCTTCGGGGTAAGCTTATTTACCGGAATGTAAAATACCAAAGACAATGCTGTCATCCCCACAAAATACAGGGTTGTCATTGTCTCCGGCAGCTTCAGAAGACTGGTTACGAAGAAAGGCAGACCAGTCTGAAACATGGTAAGGGCGATCCAGTAAAAAATATCGGAGCCTACAAATTTACAAAATTCTCCATTCTTAAACGTAGCGGTCAAGGAGCGAAAAGCGGATTCTTTTGCCGGAACTGTGTCCACATAATCTTTTTCCCGAATGCAAAATACAGGCACCAGCATGCAGATAAATGCCACCACTGCCATCAGCGTGAAGGTGACGCGGATAGCGCCAACACGTCCAAATGCCGGGATAAATGCGCCCCAGATAGTTGGTGCCAGATATGCAACTGCAGTTCCTGCAATGAACGTAAAGGAAATCACCGTAGAAATATTAAGCCGCTCCTGCTGGGTATGTCCAAGTTCCGGGATCAAGGCGTTATACGGTGTGCAATAAGCTGTAATGGAAAGGTAATAGGCCAGAACCATCACCAGCAAAAACGCTGCATTAAGCCAGCTGTTTTCATTGACCGGGGACCAGAACACCAGCACTGTGGAAAGTGCCAGAGGCAGGGACGCCCATTTCAGGAATGGAATTCGCCGTCCGTTTTTGGACGTACAACGGTCTGACCAGGACGCGATCATAGGATCTGTGAAAGCATCAAAAATTCTTCCGAAGGCTGTGATTCCTCCGATAATGGTGAAAATGCCAAGCACCACCAGTCCCTGGGGAATAAATACGGTCTGCCCCTGGCTGATGGCGGTTTCATCTGGCTGATAGAAATACACAAGCCAGTTTGAAATGATTCCGGACAACATCGCCCATCCAAACTGGCCTGCTGCAAACTGCCAGATTTTTTCTGTTGTAAGTTTCTTCATCACACACTTACCTCCTGCTTCTTTTCTATAATGATAGTATCATTTTTTAGCCAGTCTCTCAACATACGAATTATGGTTATTGCACAAATTCCACAGAATTTATTACTATTTTACAGGTAATATTCCACTAGATGTTTTCTTTGAATGAAGCAAACATAAACCTAAACTTTTCATATTGTATAGATCTTCGCATATAATAAAACAACGTTATCCCAAACGGAGTCTCCCTCATGAAATCCCAATTCCGCGATCTTCTCCCATTCCTTTTATTCCCCCTTGCAGTGGGTGCAGTCTCTGCGCTTTTAACAGCCGGTTCTATGGAAGCTTTTGCAGATTTGTGTCTGCCGCCGCTTTCTCCTCCTGGGTGGGTGTTTCCAGTGGTATGGACATTTCTTTATCTGTTGATGGGGTTTGCAGCCTTTCTGGTTGTGAATTCTGGAAAATGTGGAAATAATGCCTTGTTCTTTTATCTACTGCAGCTATTTTTCAATTTTATGTGGTCTATCTGGTTCTTTAACTGTGAATGGTACTTATTTTCATTTTTCTGGCTGGTGGCTTTGTGGCTGTTGATTTTTGCGACGATCCGCTCTTTTGGAATAGTGTCGCCTGCAGCGGCCAATCTTATGCTGCCCTATCTGGCGTGGGTGACGTTTGCAGGGTATTTGAATCTTGGGATTTATTTTTTGAATTAAATTTCCTATTACGAAAAAATATCCCGCCAGGTTCCGCCTCCTGAGCGCTCAAACCCAAGGAACGTGAAACCTGTCGGGATGTTTTATTCATCAACCTTATAACAAACTATTATTCAAATTTCCATCACTTACTATAGTCATCATTTTCCTTTCATCCCGTTCTGGAGCGTATTGGAAAAGGGCTCTACAGCTTGCTGATAATCCGTCTCTTATATTCCAAAAATTCTTCCGACAATGCAAAATCCTCTGCCCTTGGCTTTTTCTCCCGGATCACGATCTCCTCTTTGATGGTTCCCGGAGTTCCGTTCAGAATGTAAATCCGGTCGGACAAAAGAATGGCTTCGTCGATATCATGGGTGATAAACAAGGTAGACAGATCAATGTGCTGCATAACCTCCAGATACCATTTGTGCACGCTGGCCTTTGTCAAGGTGTCCAGTGCACTGAAGGGCTCGTCCAAAAGGGCAACTCCGCTGGAACTTAAATATGTCCGAAGCAAAGCCGCACGCTGACGCATACCGCCGGACAGCTGGCTTGGATACTGATACTGGGTGCCCTCCAGACCGAATTCTGCAAAAAGAGGATTGGCCTTTTCCCGGGCTTCTGCTTTCTTCATGCCTTTCAACACAAGAGGAAGTGCTACATTATCGATTACTTTCTTGTGTGGAAGGAGAAGATCCTTCTGCAGCATGTAGCTGATGCTTCCAGGAGCGGAGGTAATATCCTGATCTTTCAGATATACTTTTCCCTCATCTGGAGTGATAATACCGGAAAGCACGTTAAACAGTGTGGTCTTTCCGGAACCGCTGACTCCCAGAAGGGAAACCAGCTCCCCCTGCTCCAGATGAATGGAAATGTCCTCCAAAACCTTTTTTTCACCGTATGTTTTTGAAATATGTTCTGCTCTTAAAATCACTTTATTTTGTTCTGATGACATATTCGTTCCTTATACACAGCGCTACTTCTATAACCAGTTCCATTTTCCACAAAAATTGGGGTAAATTTCCCTGACAGAATAGCTCTGTGCGTTAATTTCTTTCTCTTTCATTCCTTACTGTGGAAGATACCCATTAGAGAATCCGATTCCGGTAAGATCCTTGTCACAAAGCTGGTTCTCATACAGCCATTTATAGAATGCGTTCCATCTGTCAGCATCAATTACGCCCCAGCTTTCTGCATCGTCAATGTATTTTGTGGAAAGGAATTCCTGGCTCTTCTTTACCAGCTCCTCTGCGTCTTTCAAGGAACCTGTATTGTCGCCGTCGATGAGGATCTGGGCTGCTTCATCTGGATTCTCAGCTGCATACTCATAGCCTTTTGCAGTTGCTTCCATAAATGCTTTCGCCTGGTCCGGGTTCTCAGCAAGGTAGTCGTTATTTGCAATAATTACTGGTGTGTAGTAGTCAAATACAGGGTTGATATCAGAGAATGCAAAATAGTCGCAGTCTACACCTTCTACGTCAGCGTTGATTCCGCCCCAGCCCTGGAATACCCAGATGGCATCTGTCTGATTGGCTGCAAGTGCTGCAGGTTCATCTGTAATATCGTTGGGGATCAGGGTAACCTGGCTGAAATCTCCGCCGTCACCATTTACAACATTTTCCAGCATAGCAAGCTCGATTGGGGAATCCCATGTGGAATAGGTTTTTCCAGTAAGTCCTGCTGGCCTGTCGATTCCGTCACCTTTTCTGGAAAGGATTCCGGAGGTATTGTGCTGAATGATTCCTGCAACTGCTGTAATTCCAAGAGGCTCATCCAGTGCAAGGGAAGCTGCCATGGTGTCCTGTGCCTCGATTGCAAACTGTGCCTGACCAGCTGCGCACATAAGAGCGGCACCGTTTTCCGGCGGCTGAACGATCTCCACATCAAGACCAGCTTCTTCGTAATAGCCCTTTGCCTGCGCTACGTAAAGTCCGGTGTGGTTGGTATTCGGTGTCCAATCCAGGCAAAATGTGATTTTCTCCTGTGCGCCATCTTCAGCGTATACACCAGTAGGAACTGCAAGCACCATAGCTGCCGCTGCAACTGGTGCGATTACTTTTTTCAGATTCTTATTCATGATTTTTCTCCTTTTCTACCTGCAGCCATGGAATTGCGATCCGGCTTATAATGTTTACTGCCAGAAGAAGCAGCAGACTGATGATCACAATAAAGATAATGACTGCAAACATTTTATCAAAAGCATATGCCTTTTTTACACGTGTCATATAAACACCAAGTCCATTAAATCCGCCTAACCATTCAGATACAACTGCGCCTACAACTGCGTAGGAAGCAGAGATTTTCAGTCCGGAAAAGAACTGGGGCAAAGCGCCTGGAAATTTCACATGGCGGAAAATCTGCGCCCGGCTTGCTCCCATTGCCTTCATCAGGCGGATGGCATCCGGATCCACACTTTTATATCCATCCAGCAGTCCGATCGTGATCGGGAAAAAGGTGGTGATCACAACCAGAGTGATCTTCGGTGCCATTCCAAAGCCCATCCACAGCACCAGAATCGGCGCAATGGCAATGGTAGGGATGGTCTGTGTAATGATCATGATCGGATAAAATGCCTGATTCATCACATGAAAACGATCCATCAAAGTTGCAAACACAAATGCCAGCGCGATTCCAATGAGAAGTCCATAAAAGGACTCCAGCAAAGTGAATTTCGCATGGAAAAGTATGGTTGGCAGATCCCCAAACAGGGCTTTTACCACTGCTACCGGAGAGGGGAGCATGTAGGAAGGAACGATTCCAGAAATGCTAACCAGCTCCCATCCAAGCAGGATAATGGCCATGGCAATGATCGGCGGGATCTTACTGGTGATGTTTGGTAACTTTCTTTTCAATGGTAAGTACATCTCCTTCTGGTTTGTAAGAGATCTTCACATATACGCTCATCGCCTTGCATCCTGCGCGCTCTGCTACGTGCTGACACTCTTTTACAATGTCCATCAGCTGATCGTAGTCACCCTCGATGGTGGTCTCAAATGGTCCTACATAGTAATTCAGACCGGTGGATTTGATGTAAGCGATCACCTCGTCTACAATGCGGATCACCTCTTCGTCATCCCGTACATTTGGCAGTACCTGAATTGCTACACTTGCGTTCATTTTCATTTCCTCCTGAGTTGGTTTGTTTTTCTATCCAATAAATAGGACTTACGTCAGCGTAGATATCTGTTTAGCGAATACCTATGTTGACTAAAAATCGAATAAGAACCATTCTGGTAACTGTACAGTCACCCATTATTATGAATCAGTTAGTATGAAAAAAGAGCACCTGCCATTCAGACAAATGCTCACCATTACATCTCTTAACACTTCCTACACTGGCATGATCCAACAGGTTAAAAGGGTCTAAGGTCTACCTTACTCTCAGCTTCTCGTTCGAAACTCCCCTGGTCTTTATTCAGATTTCGTTGCCTATTATAATACAGCTTCCTGCAAATTACAAGAAACTATTTTGATCTCAATTATTTTTTACAGATTTTTAACGTAAAGACAGCTTCTTATAAAAAACAGATCCGCCTGCTTAAACATTCTCAAAAGCAGCCTGGATACTATCATAATGCAGGAATTTTCCCTGAGCTGCAAATTCTTTAATCTGGTCTAAGGTTGCAAACATGTGGCCATCAGTTTCTTCTTCCTGAAGATGAAGATTTTCTTCCTTCACATCCATTACAAAGCGGTAAACATCTACAAAGTAGTTGTCGCCCTCGCCTGGATTTTCTCTTTTATAGGTGAAAAGATAGCCGCCCTGCGCGCCGCTTACATCAAGGCCGGTCTCCTCTTTCACTTCACGAAGAACTGCATCATAGGAGGATTCCCCTGCCTGGGCTGCACCGCCGGAAACTTCCCACCAGCCTGGTGCCCAGGCTTTTGTCCTCACACGTTTGGTAATGAGAAAGGTTCCATCTGGTCTTGCCACTACCCCCAGAACGGTCAGATGGTATTCTCCTTCTTTTAAGCACCAGTCGTTTCGCTTCATGGTACGGCCGGTAGGTCTTTTGTTAATATCATAGATGTCCCAAAATTCCATTTCGTCACTCCTGTTATATATTTCTCATATTTTTTCTTTTGTTACATTATTTTTGTAGATATTGTTATTGAATATATTTATCTTTATTTTCCTGGGACCAATACAGGAAAATTGCTTTCCATGCAAATATCTCACAAAATATTTATCAGCAGCCTAACTGATCACCATTTAAAGTGCTATTCCCAAAACCAATTTATGTAAGTAATAAAAAGTCCAAAGACATATCTATATTACATTTTTAATATGATCTATTTCAGAAGTTCTTCCACCATCTCTCTGGTATACTCTACCTTCTCCACATGGTTGACCTCGATCTGATACAGGGCATTTGCTGCAATGTGCTCTGCTGCCTGTTCCAGGTCACGGATACCGGAAGTACTGGAATAACGCTGGATGATCGCATCCAGGGCTCTCTCTGTGATGATGCACTCACTATCCTCCATATGCATTCTCTTAAGCACTTTTGGAAGGGAAAATCTGGAAAAGATCACTTTCTTCTCCTCCGCTGTATAATCAGGAATATCGATAACCGCAAACCGGGACATCAGCGGTGCGCTGATCTGGTCACGGTCGTTGGCTGTAGCGATTGGATAAACACCGCCCGTTGGGATCATACATTCCATATAGTTGTCTGTAAATCCAAGGTTGTCCAGAAGAGTGAGAAGTACATCTGCCGGGTTGCCATTTCCTTTACCAGAATTAGCTTTATCCAGCTCATTGATGATAAATACCAGATTGGAAGCGCCAGCCATGGAAAAGGCCTCCATAATAATTCCAGGCTTTGCATTGGCATAGATACGCGGGCTTCCGGTAAGCTGCTTGGAATCATTGATGGAACTCATATCCAGGGTGGTCCAGGGTAACTTAAGGATTCTTGCTACTGCATAGGCAATCTGGGACTTACCTGTACCGGCTGGTCCGATGAGCAGAAGTCCGTAAGCTGGAAGGGTATGGGTACGGTTGATTTGGATAATGGTCTCAATAATACGCTGTTTTACCCTCTCCATTCCGTAAAGCTCTTCATCCAGAATCCTTCTTGCTTCTACAGGATCGATGGCTTCAAAATAATTGTTCTTCCACTGGATATTCAGCATAATAGAAAGAGCTCTCTGTGCATGATGCCGCTCTTCCTGGGAAACCTCACTGGATCTTGCAACCGCCAGATTTCTTCTGGTCCACAGTCTGATATTGTCCGGCAATGTTTTGCCTGCGCAGGTCATGAAATCGGTGATGCTCTGAATGCTGGTAAGTTTCATCTCATCTCCTGTTTCCTCCTGGTCTTCATCCTCTTCTGCCTCAGCAGGCGCGTTACTCTCCAAAAGTCTCTCGATCATAAACTGAAGGAAGCCATCCTCTGCGGAAAGCTTGGTACCGCCACCAAACGCAGTCTCGCGGATCCGGTACACGGCATAACCGTCTTCTCTGTTTTCTCCGGAGAGACGTACATGAATGCGGCTGTCTCCCAGCCATTTCAGCAGGCTTGTAAATCTGGAATCAATTTTCAGCACATCTGCTGTGTGGGTTCCATCCTCTTCCTTAAAATCAAAGGCTGTGCGGTTTACTGGATTGGTAAACACGCCGCAGGAATGATGCTTCCACTGTCTTTCTTTATTGTCAAGCACCATGATTGGCTGTGCCGGTGACGGCTTGGTATTGTTACTGTGAAAAGTTGTATAAGTGCATTTTGCCTCTGCCTTGCCTGCAGACGCACCACTGAAATCAAATACTGGCATAGCATTTTCCTCTTTCCTGTTTCTTTAACAAATCCATATACTTCAACAGATACTGTTCATAGCATGGACAATATCCTTCAAATTTCTCTTTCCTACTATAGCAATAAATCACCTCAATGTCCAGAATGAGTTGCCTGGTTTCTCAATTCTACAACATCCTTCATGGATTATTGTTGTTTTCTGGCTCATTTCGTCATTTTGTGACAATTTAATTTCGATTTTTTAGTTTCGATTTTTCGATTTTTACAAAAAACTCTTGCAAAATGCAAACGATTCGTGTATTCTATTAAACGGACGGTTTTTCTTATATTTGATTTCTACTTAACATTTGTTTTTCATATACGGTTTTTAGTGCGCAGAATACCATAGTCCCTCCCAAAGCTTCTACTGGAATACTGCACTCTAAAAATAAAAGACTCTCGGGCTCGTTTGAGTTCCGAGAGTTTTTATTTTCTTGGGCTTACGCCAGACTTAAAAGCTCTTTTCCTTCTGTCAGTCTCTCCTGAAATTGTTCATAGAAATCCCTATTTTCCGCATAAGGCTTCATATAAAAACGGTTCACCACATAAAGATTCAGGTTCTTGATCAGCTGGACATCTGTGGCGTTGTAAAGCACTTCCTGCACATCCAGTAGAAAATAATGCCAGTCCGCCACAAATTTCTCATACTGACGAAGATCCGGTGTGTCGATCCATTTCTTCACCTTGATCTTGCTGCGGCTTGTCTTTTTGCACTCATGGATCTGCAGAAAATATTTAAATCCCCCATTTTCATAGAAACGTCCCAAAGGGAAAAGCCTGCAAAAACCAGGGCGGAAGCTGTGGATACTACAGCGGCCCTGCTCATTTAAGAAAACGCAGCATTCGTTTTTCCCGGTCATGCAAAGGTGAGGCAGGATATTCCCATCCATAGCATCAAACTGGATCAGCCCCTGGCTTACCAGCTCCTGAGGTGCTTTTCCCAGATTTCTGCAAAGGCGGTACACATCCATGGGATCCAGTACAACGGAGTCTCCCATTCCCTCACAGCAATCATGACAGCCTGCACAATCCTGGCAGTCTGCTTTTACCATATCATTTAATCCATAAAGTCTTCCGTCGGAAATCTCTTCCAAAGATACTTCTCGGCGCATATGCAAATTCCTCTTTCTTATATTATTCTATTTTTTCCGGCAAAATCAATCAGCTGTTCTATACCTACAACACATCCACAACTGGCAGATGTATTTTCGAATTCAAATTATCTATCCTTTATATTTACAGCTTAATTCCTGACAACGCCTGTGCAAACGCATTGTTCACCGGCTCATTGGCCTCTTTCTGCTGCCTGCGCAGATAATTCTGTACATCCCGCCTGCCAACCCCTGCGCCCTCTTTCTGGCGTCTTGCCTGGAATGCGGAAAGTTTCTCCTTGTAGCCGCACTGACATACAAAGGTCTCTTCTTTTCCCTTCACATACATTTCCATGCGCTTATGACACTTCGGACAGCGGGCATTTGTGGTACGGGAAATGGTCTCCCGGTAACCGCACTCCCTGTCCTGGCATACCAGCATTTTGCTGTTTTTGCCGTTGACCGCCAGAAGCTTTTTACCACAGCGAGGACATACCTTGTTGGTAAGATTGTCATGGCGGAAGGTGCCCTCCCCAGCTTTAATCTCATTTACGATCTCACAGGTATAGTCCCGGATTTCGTGGAGAAAATCACCCTGGCGGATCTTGCCCTTTGCGATCTGGGAAAGCTTCATCTCCCAGTCAGCGGTAAGCTCGGGCTTTTTCAGATCCTCGGGAACCAGTTCCAGAAGCTGCTTTGCCTTGGAGGTGATGTGGATCTCATTGCCCTTTTTCTCCATCATAAAGGAGTGGAAAAGTTTCTCAATAATGTCTGCTCTTGTGGCTACCGTTCCAAGACCACCAGTCTCACCAATGGTTTTCACCGCTTCTCTATCCCTGGTCTCCATATATTTCACCGGATTTTCCATGGCTGCAAGAAGGGTTGCCTCGGTAAATCTGGCTGGAGGCTTGGTTTTTCCTGTATTTAAAGAGGTTTTCAGAACCTTTAACCTGATTCCGGCTTTCAGTTCAGGAAGGCGCTGGTCTTTCAGTTTTCTCTCATCTTCCACCTCTTCTTCACAATCATCCTCCAGGCTGCCCTCATAGACTTCCTTCCAGCCCTGGCTTTTTACCACCTTACCGCTGGCTGCAAAGATTTCCCCGGCAGCTTTTGCCTCCATATTTACCTGCTCGTACAAAAACGCTGGATAAAGAACCGCAAGGAAACGACGGACAACCATGTCATAAATCTTCCGTTCCTCATTTGTCATGTGATCCAGCTGGACAAACTGCTCGGTGGGAATGATTGCATGGTGGTCACTGACCTTCTTATCATCTACAAAGCTCCCGTTCACCTGAACAGGCCCGTTCATAAGTGCACCAGCCAGCTTCCTGTATGGGCCGACTCCGCAGGCTTTCAGCCTTTCCCTGATAGTTGGCACTATATCCCTGCCGATATATCTGGAATCGGTTCTGGGATAGGTGAGCACCTTGTGATTCTCGTAAAGGCGCTGCATGATATTCAAGGTTTCCTTTGCAGAAAAACCATATTTCTGGTTGGCTTCCCGTTGCAGGGTTGTCAGATCGTATAGCCCTGGAGCCATGGTCTTTTTCGCTTTTTTCTCCACATTGGTTACTTCCAGGGAGGCATTCTCCAGCTTACCTTTTATCTGTTCTGCCTTTTCCCTGGAAAAAGTGCGGAAGCTTCTTGTCTTCTCCTCACACCAGGTCCATTTCACATCCTGGGTTTCCAGGGAAATGCCATAGTATTCTTTTGGCACAAATTTACGGATCTCTTCCTCCCTTTTCTGGATCATGGCAAGAGTCGGAGTCTGCACACGGCCGCAGGAAAGCTGGGCATTATATTTACAGGTAAGGGCTCTGGTGCCGTTCATTCCCACCAGCCAGTCTGCCTCTGCCCTGGCAACAGCTGCCCGGTAAAGGTTGTCATAATCATGTCCATTCTTCAGATTAGCAAAGCCTTCTTTGATCGCCTTGTCTGTAACAGAGGAAATCCACAGCCTTTTGATCGGCTTATGGCAGCCTGCCTTTTCCAAAATCCAGCGGGCAACCAGTTCTCCCTCACGGCCTGCATCTGTGGCAATGATGATTTCTTCAATGTCTTTTCGAAAAAGCTGGGCTTTCACGATGGAAAACTGCTTGCCTGTCTGACGGATGACCACCAGCTTCATGTCTTTGGGAAGCATAGGAAGGGTTGCTATCTCCCACTTTTCGTATTTCTTATCGTATTCTTCCGGATCTGCCAGAGTCACAAGATGTCCCAGTGCCCAGGTGACCACATATTTTTTGCCCTCGAGAACACCGCCATTCTTCTGGTTCGCACCCAGAACACGGGCAATATCTCTGGCAACGGATGGTTTTTCCGCGATTACAAGTGATTTCATATCATTCTCCTGATCGGTTTTAATATTTGCTTCACAAACTTGTAGCTATTATAACACACTTCAGAAAATTTTAAGAATATTTTGTTAAAATTAATTTGTAATAAAAGCCAACGGATGGTATTATGAAACCATAAAAGACAGAGAATTCATATCGCGATGTTTTAAGTTCTCTGCCTCAGAGCATTTTTTAACATGCTCAAAAAACCTAGGGAGAAATTATGTATTATTTTATTGTAAATCCAAATTCCCGCTCTGGCAGGGGACGTTCTATCTGGAATAAGATCCACCGGCAGCTTATGCTGCGCGGCGTGGATTTCCAGTACTGCCTTACAAGATATTCCGGACATGCCACGGAAATTGCATCTAATGCTTGTGCCCTTGGAACTGCTTCTTCGCCTGTATATATGATTGCAGTTGGAGGTGACGGCACTATTCACGAGGTGCTTACCGGTATCACCGATTTTGACCGGGTGGTTTTCGGATACATTCCAACCGGCTCCGGCAATGATTTCTGCCGAAGCATGGGACTTCCCTTTGATCCAATGGAATCTCTGGAATATATTTTAAAGGCCCAGCGTATCAGCCAGATGGATGTTCCTTATCTGATCCGTGAAAATAAGAAGTCACGGTTCGGCATCAGTACGGGAATCGGATATGACGCAGGTGTTTGCCAGGAGGTTCTGGCTACGCCCCTTAAGAAGGTATTCAATCGTCTTGGACTTGGAAAATTGATCTACCTGTTCATTGCGTTAAAGCAGCTGATTTTTATCTCTCCTGGGAAACTGACTGTCACTCTTGATAACGAGAAAACATTTTCCTATAACCACGTATATTTTACAGCGATCATGAATCAGAAATATGAGGGCGGAGGTTTTAAGTTCTGCCCGGAAGCCAGACCAGATGACCGGATTCTGGATGTGATCCTTGTGGAAGGTGTAAGTAAGATAAAACTTCTGTTTTGTCTGCCTACTGCTTTTTTCGGAAAGCATGTGGGAATCAGAGGGATACATATTTTCACCTGCGGGGATATCCATGTGCACAGTGAAGCGCCTCTTCCTATTCATATTGACGGGGAATCTGGGGGAATTCGTAAAGATTTAACAGTTTCTGTTGAAAAAAGCTCTTTAAAAATCCTTTTACCTGTGATATAATCTGTCACGATTTTAGAGGCTTGACACTATATAGACAAGATTCTGGATCTGAAAAGGAGTGAAAAAACTTGGCACAATTTATAAAAAAATATAAGCATGGTCTGATCATACTTGCGTATGCCATTGTTTATCTGATGTTTTTCGGGTATCTTGAACACAGAACGGTACGTGGATTTCATGTGATCGACACTGTTTTTGATGATTACATACCATTTTGCGAGTATTTTATTGTCCCCTATCTGTTATGGTTTCCATATCAGATTGTTACAGTTTTATTCTTCATCTTCAAGAACAAGAATAAAAAGGAATATTATCAGTTGATTCTCAACATGATGATGGGTATGACCGTTTTCCTGATCGTGTCTTATGTATATCCCAATGTACTGCATTTAAGGCCATCGGAGTTTCCAAGGGAGAACGTATTTACGGATATGGTGAAATGGCTGTACCAGACAGATACGCCTACCAATGTACTGCCGAGTATTCATGTATTTAATTCTCTGGCTGTTCATATGTCTCTTACCAATTGTGAGGCGCTAAGGGATCATAAGAGGGTAAGGTATGGATCATTGGTTCTTACATTACTGATCATCATGTCTACCATGTTCCTGAAGCAGCATTCGGTGATCGATGTTTGCTGTGGAGCTACCTTGGCGCTGTTTGGATATTTGTTTTTCTATCCGCAGAAAGCGGGGGATGAGGCCAGGGACGTGGCGGTAGAGAGAATCGGACGGAATAATCGCAGGAAACGTTATTAAAAACAAGGACGCGCACTTCAAGAAATTGGAGTGTGCGTTTTTTAGTTGCAAAAAAAATCAGCTATTCCGCGCCTATGGCGCTCCCACAGCTGCCGAACGCATTTGCAATCCGGGCGACTCGCTGAAGCGGGCGCCCTAATTATTGCAAAGTTAAACATTTCAGTTAAATCCATAAAACTTCTGGCAGAGCTTGTAAGCTGCTACAGAGACCTTGCGTCCGCTGCGGCCTGGGAGGTTCATGAAGTTGCCCATGAGGCTGTGACGAAGTTTTCCGTAGAGGGCACGGTTAGTGGAACGGATGTACTCGAGAAGCTCTTTCTTCTTTTCCAGGGCTTCTTTTGTACCGGAGCGGATCAGCATGATAGAGGAAATGGTAGTGATAATGTCCAGGTAGCTGATCATGTAAGCTCTAGTGCGTTTATTCATGCTTCCACTGCTGTTGTAAGAGTTTACCATCAGTTTGTTTACGCGGAGCTGCTGGTCGATTCGGCGGATCATAACTGCCTCGTTTACAGACTGGTCGTCACGGCCGATAAAGTAGCGGTAGAAATTGGTGTCCAGGTAGTACATATTCTGTACATATGGCAGCGGATCAAAGGCGAAAATATTGTCTACGTAGAAGGTGTGCTCTGGCAGAGTCAGATTGCACTCAAGAAGCAGCTGGGTACGGTAGATCATGGAATGCATAAGAAGATATTTTCCCTTTGGCATGTGGCCTACTTCATTCCAGGTAAAAATCTGGTTCACTGGCAGGCAGTGGCGGTACTGCATAACTTTCTTGCGGGCAGCACCCTGTTTCTCATATACGAAATTGCTGATAAGAAGGTCAACGGTCTTGGAGCCTTTTACCAGTTCTTCCAGGTTTTTCAGAATTTCTTTGTAGGACTCTTCATTTACCCAGTCATCGCTGTCTACAACCTTGAAATAAAGCCCCTGTGCGTTGTGGATACCAGTATTTACGGCACCTCCGTGTCCAAGGTTTGGCTGATGGATAGCGCGGACGATTCCCGGATATTTCTCCTGGTACTCATCTGCGATTTCTGCAGTTCTGTCTTTGGAACCGTCGTCAATCACAAGAATCTCTACTTCATCTCCTCCTGGCAAAAGGGATTTGATACAGTTCTCCATATATGCTTCAGAATTATAGCATGGAATTGCTATGCTCAGTAATTTCATTGATTTTCCTCCTTCATGTATTTCACATAAGCGCCAAACGCAGAAGGTATGGCGTAGTTTCTCTCTGATTCTTTTTTATCTGCAAAAAGGATTTCCGGGGCATATGTCTGTTCTAAGGATGACACACGGATCCGGTATGCTTTCATTCTCCACTCAATGTGGGAAAAAATATGCCTGGCTTCTGGAAGTTCTTCTATATATAAGGGTTCTGTGCCAAGCTCTTTCACGTATTCCAGGGCTTCCTCACGGTTAAGGTAGCCTTCTGTATTGGGAAGCTCGTATAATCCGGCAAGAAGACCTTTCGGCGGCCGCTTGCGGATTGCTGTACAGCTTCCATCCTGGATCACAAGGACCGTCCGCTCTTCCACCGCTCTTGGCTTCTTTGGCGCTTTCACAGGATACTTCTCCATAGTGCCGTGAAGCCCCGCCTGGCAAAAGCTTCTCACAGGACAAAGTTCACATTTGGGCTGTCCGTTGGGGACGCACACCACTGCTCCAAGCTCCATCATGGCCTGGTTAAAATCACCAGGACGATCCTTCGGGATTATTTCCTGCAATGCACTTTCGGTCTTTTTGCGAAATGCTGGCCTGGTTATATCCTCCGGATCTTCAGTCATTCTGGTTACCACACGGAAAACATTTCCATCTACGGCAGGCACCACAATGCCATATGCAATAGAAGCAATAGCGCCTGCAGTGTAGCTTCCTATACCCTTTAACGAGATAAGAAGGGAAAAATCTTCAGGAAGTCTGCCATTATATTTTTCTACCATCTCCTGTGCTGCCAGCTGCATGTTGCGCACACGGCTGTAATAGCCAAGGCCTTCCCACAGCTTCAACAGTTTTTCTTCTGGACAGGCTGCCAGGGCTGGTATATCTGGAAGCTCCCTGATAAATCGTTCAAAATAGGGCTTTACAGCTTCCACACGGGTCTGCTGGAGCATGATCTCGGACACCCAGGTGTAATAGGCGTTATGCTTATCACGCCAGGGAAGGATCCGCTTGTTCTCATCATACCACGCCAAAAGAGGCTGTATAAACTCATCTGTCATTTCGTTTCCTCCAAACATATCGGCACCGGATCCTGGATTTCCATCCTGTCCGGCTCTACCAGACAGTCATAGGCCAGAATATGTACTCCTGCCTTCTGCGCTTTCTGTAAGGTTTCCCCGAATTCCCAGTGGGTATCCCAGTTGGGCTCAAACCTTGTGAGCCCCTTCATCTGAATAACCAGAAGCAGGTAGGCTTCATAGCCATCCTCCATGCAGCGGATCAGCTCTTCCAAGTGCTTCACTCCCCGCGCTGTGGGAGCGTCTGGGAAACGGGCAATATTGTCAGCTTCCAGGGTTACCCCTTTCACCTCAATAAAAGCCTTCCTCTTATCTGAACAGGCATACAGATCGAATCTGGAATTTCCATAAGTTTTCTCAGGCGTTACCTGCACTTCTTCAGGAAAAAGATGACCTGCTTTTACCCACTCTAAGACTGCTTTATTTGGAATCTGGGAATCCATATTAATCAGGCGCCCACCTTTATTCACACAGACCAGATCGTATGCGGTCTTCCTGGCCGGATTGCTGCTCTTTTCCAAAAAAATCTGCGCTCCAGGAACCAGAAGTTCCCTGCATCTGCCTGTGTTCTTTACATGAACCGTTTCCACCTGACCTGCAATCTCCACATGTGCGATAAAGCGGTTGGGACGGTCAAGGAAGCGGCCTTCTGTAATGTTTTCGTATTTCATTCTTCACCTCGCGTTACTGTCATTTTTCCTATTGCCCCAGTACAAAACTGACCAGTGGTTCAAAAACAGCAATCGCCTTATTTATCATAACATAAAATCCGCAAAAAGCCAGTTAAAAATGAAAAAATTGGATCGTAAGAGATTGATTTTTTCACTTTTTCTATATAGAATAGAAAACGTTATTATTCAAAAAACAAGCTAAGCCAAAATAATTTAAGAATTTCAACATACCACCAGAAAGGATTAAGAACTTTAAATGGACAGTATTATTTTTGACATTGACGGAACTATATGGAATTCCACAGACGTGGTTGCTGTCGCGTGGAATGAGATTTTAGAAAAAGAGGGACTTGATATCCGTGTCACTGCTGATCAGCTGAAAGGATTGTTCGGCAGACTGCTTCCGGATATTGCAAAGGCAATTATGCCGGAGCTTGACGAAGCGGAACAGCTTCGCATTATTGACCTTTGCTGCCAGGAGGAGCATGAATTGCTTCGCAAGAAGGGAGCTCCTGTTTATGAGGGGCTGGAGGATACTTTGAAGGAATTAAAAAAACGCTATCCGCTGTTTGTTGTCAGCAACTGCCAGGCAGGATATATTGAGCTCGTTTTTGAAAAAACAGGGCTTGGAAAATATTTTACCGGACATCTCTGCCCGGGGGATACGGGAGAGGCCAAGGCTGCCAACATCCAGTCTATTGCTAAGAAATATCAGCTGAAAGCACCTGTTTATGTGGGGGATACGTTCGGGGATTATCAGGCATGCCTGGAGGCAGGTGTACCATTTGTATTTGCTTCCTATGGGTTCGGACAGGTGGATACACCGGATTATAGGATTGGGAAACCGGCTGACTTATTGAAATTGTTCTAATTCGGACAGAAAATAAATCTTGCCATCTTATTTAAACAACAAATTCTCTAATCAAAATCCTCCTCAAGAATATAACAATATTAACATTTTCTATAATATCTGATTCATTTATTACGGAAAGCCAGAAAATTCACACCAACGCTGGATTTTAATACCTTGCCATATAAAAAGCGCCTGTATATCCATTTTCTAGATATACAGGCGCTTTTTTCCTCTTATTTCTTACATTTCCTGCGGATCAGTACTACCATGATAATGAAAATAATAATTACCACTACCAGGTAAATAATATCATACACATAACTCTTCACTACCATATCCAGTCCGGTGAGGGCTGCGAATAAGAGCATGGTCACGCCAGATACTTTCTGGACCTTTTTCTCATCGTAAAGCTTCTTACGCTCTGCAGCATTTCCGCCTTTCATCAGAACATCTCCATGACCGGTGAGAAGCATCACTCCCATTACGAGAGCTGCTATGGTCAGTATCATGTCAAAGGAATCCATATTCATAATTAACTTATTCTCCACTTCTTTTGTGTTATGCTATTTTAGTAGAAGCACACGATCGGCACATTAGTATCAATAATACTGTACAGGGTTGCTGCCGCATCCAGAGGCATATTGATACATCCGTGAGAGCCTGCATAGGTGTAACGGTCTCCGCCGAAGTAATCCTGCCAGGTGGCATCATGGAAACCGATTCCGCCGTTAAATGGCATCCAGTAGGTAACTGGTGTCTCGTACTCATAAGTGCCGTCTGGCTTTTTCTCACCGCGGAGCACATCCGGGCTCTTCTTATAATATAAGGTGAAAATACCAGGCGGTGTGGCTCTGTCATCATAGCGGATATCTCCGGAAACAATATCGGAATCGAAGATAATGCTGCCGCTCTGATAATAGTACATGTGCTGGTCGGTCATATCTACCTCAATATAAGTGCTTCCAATGTCATTATAACCGTAAGCATTAGCTCTCATGGAATAGATCGGCTCACGGGTGGTCTGCGTACCGGTACGGATCTCATCGGTAAGCTGGGCTACCTCAGATTCCTGATCAATCTTCCATCCATATGCGGAACCATACACAGAAACCGTACGCCCGCTTGTGGTATTAAAGGAACGGGTGGTTCCTACAGTATCATGCTCACTTGCAAGCTGTGCCACATAATCTCTGATGTGCTGGGTAAAGGATGCATCATCCTGAACCAACTGTCCCTTGTCGTCAAACTGCAGCCAGTCCTTAAGGGTATTGCCATCAAGGGTTACAGTCTGATCTCCAAAGGTATAGGTAATGCTTGCCTTGGTATAATTGTTATAGGCATCCTTGGTAGCCTGAAGGGTGGGATCATCACTGGTCACAGCTGCCACTGCGTATACATCCGGCGTACTTCCAAGATCAATAGAAGTCTGACTTCCGGAAATCGCAGCATCCAGTGCCTTGTACGCTTCCTTCACCTTCAGCTTGCTTCCCTCTGTCTCAGGAACAATGGTAAATTCACTTCCATCCAGTGCCACATAAGCGTTCTCCGGCTCCACCTGGTTCTCAGCCTGTGCGCAGCTCAGTGCCTTCACCTCACTTTGAAGAAGGCTCTTGTCAAAAGTCACATTCTCCTGCGTAGTGTAGCTTCTTGTCTCCATAAAGCCGCATACCCATTTATAGGGCTTCTGCTGCTTCAGAAGGTTCAGCACCTCTCCGTCAGACATGTATCGGTAATTGATCTGGCTTCCGCTGATGGTCTGGGTCTCCTGATTTCTGGCAGCCACCTCAATGGAGTAATCCTCAACACTGCTTGCAATCAGCTGCTCCACCTCGTATGCCGTCTTGTTGGAGCAATTGATTCCATTAATATAGGTGCCCTCAAAGAACTTATCCGAATAATAGTAGCTCACCGCTCCATAGGCACATCCTGCTGTCACAGCCAGAATGGCTGCTACAATTCCAGTAACCTTAAGTCCTTTATGCTTCTTCTTGGGAATGGGGGTTATCTTCTCATCCAGTTCTTCCTCGGAAATAGGAACGTAAGAAATCTTCGTAGGGCGTGCAGATTTATTTGCCCTGCGCGCGCTTCTATTCTGATGTGAGTGTGGCGGGATCAATTCAACCTGAAATTCTTTATCGGAAGCACTTTCTTCCCCGGCCTTTTCTGCTTCTTTCTCCGCGTTCTCATACTCTCCGGCCTCTTCTTCCGCCTCATCCTGGGAATTCTCGTCAGGCTCTTCCTCGTAGCCATCCTGGGCGTATTCCTCTTCCTCTGGATATTCTTCTCCGGAGTCCTCCGCTATCTCTTCCCCATCGGACGCCTCCTCATCCTCCCAGGAATCAAAGCTGTCATCCCCGTCTTCTGACTGGTCTGCATCATCTTCATCATAAAAGTCTCCGTCATGAAATTCCTCATCCGGATCCGCTTCCAGATCAGCCATAGCTGCGTCTATTTTATCTTCAAAATCCCCTGGACTTCCCTGAGTATGCTTGTTGTCCTTACTCATGTATAAAATTCTCCTCTAAATAAAACACTGTTGCAACGAGGTTTTCCCTTCTGGATCCTGTAAAAAAGGCTCTAGGGCAAAACCTTGTTTCATTATAACATATATTTTCCATTTTGTATCTTAAAATGTATATTTCCTTCAAAAGAATCCCACTATGTAAAAAAAATAGCTTTTCATAAAAAATGTGCCAGATAGAACAGAGATTTCAAATTCCATCTGACACACTTATTCTATTAAATTTGCCCTTTTGCCTTGTAATCCTTATTTTTCCTAACTTTCTGTTTTTACAGGCATAATTTCTTTTTCATATCCTTCATCACGTAGAAGTAAAGTACAATGAGTAGGACAGTTGCCACGATCCATGCAAAGGGACTTGCCATACATGCCATGGTGTAGCTCAGTTTCTTCGCTGCAACAACTGCCATCACAGCTCTTCCAACCAGCTCCGCTACACCAGAGAGCATTGGAAGCAATCCATATCCCATTCCCTGGAAGCCATTGCGGTAGCAGTTCACTACATAGAGCGGGATCATAAACACACCAATACACTGAAGGTAGGTCTCCACCATTGGGATCACCACATCTGCATTGTCGGAGATAAACAGGTAAGAAAAATATTTTCCTACAAAAAACAGGATAAATCCCACAACAACCGCATAAGTGCATCCGATCACATCCGCAGTGCGAAATCCCTGGCGCACACGGTCCAGCTTACGTGCTCCAATATTCTGGGCATTATATGTAGACATTGCTGTTCCAATTGCCACAAAAGCCTGGGTAAAAATGTTCTCAATCTTAGAACCGGCTGTAAAAGCAGCTACTGCAGAAGAGCCCAGAATATTCAGGGAACTCTGTACCATCATAGTTCCAATCGCCGTAATGGAATACTGAAGTCCCATAGGGATTCCTACACGGATCTGTTTCCCCGCAATACTCCGGTCAAAATACCAGTCCTCTCTCTTCATCTTAAGCTCCGGTACAGCCTTCCACATATAAACCAGGCAAAGCAGTCCTGACACTCCCTGGGAAATAACCGTCGCCCATGCAGCTCCCGGTGCTCCCCAGTGGAAAAAGATGATAAACACAAGATCCAGCACAATGTTAAGCCCCGCAGCCAGTATCAGGAAATAAAGGGGCGTCTTACTGTTTCCAAGAGCCCTTAGGATACTGGACACCAGATTGTAAAGCACCTGTGTAACAATACCTGCGCAAATGATCATAATATAGCCATATGCCCCGTCAAAAATGTCCTCCGGCGTATGCATAAAAACAAGCAGCCTATGCATTCCCAGCAGGCTCACTGCAGTCATAACTACCGCGATCACTGTGGAAAGGATTGCCGCATTTCCAACTGTTTTCCGCATTTCGTCCATTCTCCCAGCCCCAAACTTCTGGGAGGTAAGAACGGTAAACCCAGTGGTAAGCCCCATCAGAAACCCAATAATAAGGAACGTAATGGTGCCGGTGGCGCCAACTGCTGCCAGCCCCTTGGTTCCCACAAACTTGCCTACAATAACCGCATCTGCCATACTGTACAGCTGCTGGAACACATTTCCCAGGAAAACGGGAATGATAAAATTCAGCAGCATTTTTATAGGCTTTCCCACAGTCATATCTGTCTGCATATTCAGTTTTCCTCCATAAGAAAAATATCGTTTAAAAGCGATTATAAGCGTTATTTTTTTTACTTTCAAGCCCCTATTTTCACAAATCTGTTGTTTTTTTCCAGATACAAAATAAGCCTGATCTGTCGCTTCTGCTTCTCACATAAATTTTCCTTTCATACTAATTGTTTTTCCTTCCTTCAACAGCTTGACAAAATCCATTTTCTGCCATACTATAGAAACCACACAATGAAGTGTTAATGTACGAAAGACATCTGTTTCTTTCCCGCTTACATTTACTACATATAAAGAAGGGAGTTCCCCATGGAAGAAAAAGTAATAAACGCAGCCCTGCTTGGGCTTGGAACAGTTGGAACCGGTGTTTACAGGGTTCTGAAAAGCCAGGAGGAAGAAATGACTGCCAAGATCGGCTGCAAGGTGAAGATCCGCAAGATCCTTGTCCGCAATCTGGAAAAGGCAGCTGGTAAGGTAAAGGATTCTGCAATGCTGACAAATAACTGGGAGGACATTAAGTCGGATCCTTCTATCGACATTGTGATCGAGCTCATCGGAGGGATCGAGCCAGCCAGGACCTATATTCTGGATGCCCTTCATGCAGGCAAGCATGTGGTAACAGCAAACAAGGATCTGATCGCAGTCCACGGAAAAGAGCTTATGGACGCAGCAAAGGCCTCCCATGTGGATTTCCTTTTCGAAGCAGCTGTTGCAGGCGGAATCCCCATTATCCGTCCTCTGAAGCAGTGTCTGGCGGGCAACCACATGAGCGAGGTTATGGGTATTGTAAACGGAACTACCAACTTTATCCTTACCAGGATGTCCCAGGAGAATATGGAGTTTCAGGATACTCTTGCCCTTGCCACAGAGCTTGGCTATGCAGAGGCAGATCCTACTGCTGATATTGACGGACTTGACGCCGGACGCAAGGTTGCCATTCTTGCCAGCGTTGCCTTTAATTCCAGAGTGGTATTTGATGATGTTTATATTGAAGGAATCACCAAGATCTCTGCCAAGGATATCCGCTATGCAAAAGAGATGGGCTGTGCCATCAAGCTTCTCGGTGTTGCACGCAATACAGAGTCTGGCGTGGAAGCTTACGTTTGCCCGATGCTGATTCCGAACGACCACCCACTTGCAACTGTAAATGATTCTTACAATGCAGTCTTTGTTCACGGTGATGCGGTGGAGGATGCCATGTTCTTCGGAAGAGGTGCCGGTGAGCTTCCTACTGCAAGTGCTGTAGTTGGAGATATTTTTGATATTGTCCGCAATATTGAGGCCGGCTGCTGCGGACGAATCGGTTGCACCTGTTACAAGTCACTTCCGGTGAAAAAAATGGAGAATACTTACAACCGCTATTTCCTTCGTCTCCATGTGGAGGACCGCTGCGGTGTGCTGGCTGAGATGACAGAGGTCTTCGCCAAATATCACGTAAGCATTGCACAGATCATCCAGAAGGACAGCCAGAGCCAGGACGACCATCTGGCAGAGGTTGTTGTGATCACTTCCAAGGTCCGGGAGGGTGATTTCAAGACAGCGGTACAGGAGCTTTCTAATAAGTCTTCTGTGAAGCGTATTTCCAAGACCATCCGAGTATACGGAAAATAATATTACACTGTACAATTTTCCTGAACACACATTCTAAGGCACGATTCGTTCGTGCCTTTTGTTATTATGAACATGTCCGTTATTTCACAGCTGCCAGCCATATTCATAAACGCCCTTTCGCCCTACTTACTCATACAGGCTGGTCAGATCATATCAATGAATTCACATATTCATGCACAGTTGTTCTCTGTAACTTTCATAGTAAATACTGCTAAAAATAGTTTCCAGAAAATCGAAAAATTGTGATTGAAAAATTCCAGATTTTTGATACTATATATAAGGAACAACAAAAGGGAAATTTTATCATATAAAGGAGCACATTATGAGCAAAAAACCAACGGTTTTAATGATTCTTGATGGATATGGCCTGAATGAGAGACATGACGCAAACGCTGTATACGAAGCGAACACACCTGTCATGGACAAACTGATGGCTGAATATCCTTTTGTAAAAGGTAATGCAAGCGGACTGGCTGTAGGTCTTCCAGACGGCCAGATGGGTAACTCTGAGGTTGGTCATATGAATATGGGCGCAGGCCGTATCGTATACCAGGAGCTTACCAGAATCACCAAAGAGATCCAGGATGGAGATTTCTTCCAGAATGAGGCACTTCTTGCAGCTATGAAGAATGCTAAAGAGAACGATTCCGCTGTCCACTTTATGGGACTTCTCTCTGACGGTGGTGTTCACAGCCACATTACACACCTCTTCGGTCTTCTTGAGATGGCCAAGAAAGAGGGACTTAAGAAGGTTTATGTACACTGCTTCCTGGATGGCCGTGACACTCCTCCGGCTTCCGGAAAGGGATATATCGAGCAGCTCCAGGCGAAGATGGATGAGCTTGGCGTAGGCGAGATCGGTGTTGTTTCCGGACGTTATTATGCAATGGACCGTGACAACCGCTGGGATCGTGTTGAGCTTGCTTACAACGCACTTACCAAGGGCGAGGGCGTTAAGGGAACAAACGCAGCTGAGGCTGTACAGGCTTCCTATGACGATGGCAAGACAGACGAGTTCGTTCTTCCTACTGTAATCGAGAAAGACGGCAAGCCAGTTGCTGTTGTTTCTGATAAGGACTCTGTTGTATTCTTCAACTTCCGTCCTGACCGTGCACGTGAGATCACAAGAGCATTCTGTGATGACGAGTTCACAGGCTTCGCAAGAGAGAAACGCCTTGCCCTTACCTATGTATGCTTCACAGACTACGATGACACCATCGGAAACAAACTGGTTGCATTCCACAAGGTTCAGCTTCACAATACCTTCGGCGAGTACCTTGCAGCTCACAACATGACTCAGGCACGTATCGCCGAAACTGAGAAATACGCTCATGTAACCTTCTTCTTTAACGGCGGCGTTGAGGAGCCAAACAAAGGCGAGGACAGAATCCTTGTAAAATCCCCGAAGGTTCCGACCTATGACCTTCAGCCAGAGATGAGCGCTCCAGAGGTTTGCGAAAAGCTTGTTGCAGCCATCAAATCAGAGAAATACGACGTGATCATCATCAACTTCGCCAACCCGGATATGGTTGGACATACAGGCGTTGAGGCAGCTGCCATCAAAGCTGTTGAAGCCGTTGACGAGTGCGTAGGAAAGGCTGTAGAGGCTCTGAAAGAGGTTGACGGACAGATGTTCATCTGTGCTGACCACGGTAACGCAGAGCAGCTTGTAGACTACGAAACAGGCGAGCCATACACTGCCCATACCACCAACCCGGTACCGTTCATTCTGGTGAATGCCGATCCAAAATACACCCTTCGGGAGAACGGATGCCTGGCAGACATCATTCCAACCCTGATCCAGCTTATGGGCATGGAGCAGCCGGCTGAGATGACTGGTAAGTCACTGTTAGTTGAGAAATAAAGAACAGTCTTAATTTCATAAAAGACAGAAGAACAGTCCCATCGACAACCGACAGGACTGTTCTTTTTATATCTGTTGTTCACAGCTCCTACTTCATTCATCATAATCATAGTCCACTGGTTTCACATAAATTACCCGGAATTTTTTTCTTTCTTCTGCAGTTGGCATTTTGGGAACTTCATAAAGTTTTGTAAGATATTCATACCACTGGGAATGCCAGCTTATCGCGATTCCAACATGATGCTTTCCCATCCAGTCTTCCTGCTTCTGGGCTTCTTTCAATCTTGCTTTGGCTGCTTCCAGCTCTCTTTCCGCCTGCAGATATGCATCGGTAGTCCTTACTGCGGCCACTTCTTTTTCATAATCTTTTGCCGCTTTTCCAGCTTTCTGCTCTGCTTCCCGCACATCTTTCTTATACTGTTTTTTAATTTTTTTTGACTCACGGTGTTTTTTTCCAACCGGACATCCATCCAGATTAAAAATAACAAACGCTTGCTGAAAATACAAATGCCAAGCGTGCCAGAAAAGAGGCTGCAGCGACTATCACCGAGCATCTTTCCGTAATGTAACGGCAGCTCAATCTCCCAAGAGATAAAATCATACATATATACGTATCAATCTTTGGTAAAACACGGTTTTACGGAAAAGATTTTGAACATCATAATATTTTTATGTCTTGTTAGAGCATTTTGTTCTTATTGTTATTTTGTGGGTTGGTCGTTACCCCGTACGCGATTTCACAATTGGGATTACTCCAGCGAACCATTTCAGGCGCGTTCTTAGCGTAGATGAAATCCAGCGCTTACGAAGACTTAGGAGTGACGGCTCTCCGGAACTCCTTAGTCGCAGTTAGCGATTAGTTCATCGTAGCGTTGCGCCGGTGAGTGAGTAATCCCCATTGTCCGAATGCGTCACTCTTCGACGAACTTTTCAACCCACAAAATAGCAAAACACCGTCAGATGATACTCCCTGCTTTATTTGGGAATTTTCATCTGACGGTGTTTTTATTGCGTATTATTTGCCGTTGGTGCGGTGAGGTTTGTTTGGCTCTAAGTTATTCTACTTCTTCTGGCTCCATACTCAGCTTATGCTCTACTTCTGTGCCAATATCATACTTCTGTCTGTATTCCTTAAAATAGGTATAATACTCCAGGCTGTCGGTAGGATAAATCCTGGAGTTATGAATATGGATATCAGTGGTCTCTTCCCCACTCTTCATCAGTGCTGTCATGGCACTTGCACAGTGGGAAGCAATACGTCCGAAGCTGTTCAGGATATCACTGAATACGGTTCCCTCTTCCAGGCCACATTTACCCTGGCTAAGACGCTCTGCATGGCGCATTTTCAACTCATCACAAAGTCTTGTGATCACAACGCCAAGAGGTGCCACGCGCTGTGCGGCTTCTTTGTCATCGTTCATAAATGCATTACAGGTCACATTAATCTCCTCACGGACTGCATCCATAACTACGTTCAGCTCATCCCATGCTGTCTGGGAGAAGGTTGTGTGGTTATCATGCATTTCATTGGACATATGTGCAATGTAGGAAGCGTGATCACCAATTCGCTCAAAGTCATTGATGGTGTGCAGATAAAGGGATGTCTGGCGTGTCTGGGCTGTATTCATCTCACGTTTGGTGAGCTGGATCAGATACTCTCCAAGACGGCTCTCGTACTTGTCGATCAGGTCTTCTTTGCGCTGCACCTTGTCATATTTGTCCTGCTGATAATCATTCAGAAGGTTCATGGCTCTGTTTACATTCTTACGAAGCTTCTTTGCCATACCATTCATAGCACGATGGCACTGTCCGATTGCAAGCGCAGGATAGTTCAGAAGACGCTCTTCCAGAAGATCGAAGTCTGCCTCGTCCTCCAGTTCTTCCGCGCTGTCCTTGACCAGATAGCATACAAGCTTCTCCAGCTTCGGAATAAATGGGAAAAGAACTACTACAGTAGCCACACGGAAAATGGTATTCAGAAACGCAATGGATACCGGAGTCATAATCATATCCATAAATCCAAAATGCACAATGGCATTTACGGTATAGAATATAATGGACCAAAGAATCAGACCAAATAAGTCATTCAGCAGATATATAAGAGCTGTTCTCTTACCGTTCTTATTTGCTCCAACTGCAGAGATCAGGACTGGACAGGCAGCACCAACACCGATACCAAGAACGATTGGAAATGCACTGGCAAAGGTAAGGATTCCGGTTACAGAAAGGGCCTGCAGCACACCAACTGTAGCGGATGCACTCTGAAGCACTGCCGTAAATGCAATACCAACCAGAATACCTGCAATAGGATTGGAGAACATTGTCAGCATATCAATAAATACCGGGCTCTCACGAAGAGGGGAAACAGCTCCACTCATCATCTGCATACCATTCATCAAAATGGCAAAACCCAGCATGATGTTTCCGATATTTCTGTGTGCGGATCTCTTACAGATCATACGGAGCACAATACCGACCACAGCAACTGCTGCTGAAATAGTGGCTGTAGAAAGAATACTTGCAATTCCACCGGAGCCCTGGATATAAGACAGACACAAGATCCATCCTGTAATACTGGTTCCGATATTTGCACCCATGATAATACCAATTGCCTGTTTCAGCTTCATCATACCGGAGTTAACAAAACCGATCACCATAACGGTAGTGGCGGATGATGACTGAATTACACTGGTAACACCTGTTCCAAGTGCTACACCTTTCAGCGGGGTATTGGTCATTTTGTAAAGGAATGCTTCCAGCTTATTTCCGGCAACGGACTTCAGTCCGTCTCCCATAAGAGACATTCCAAACAGGAAAAATGATACTCCGCACAGCAAAGATAAAACCATTGAAAAAATTGCCATGTTTTAATCCTCTGTCGTCGTTTCCCTCTGCCAATTCTGCAGGGACGACCTTTCTTCTCAAAGTATTTTCTTTTGTTAACGTGGATTTTTCTCAATTTTTACATATCCTTAATTATTATGCCATAATCATAGGCCGATTACAATATTGGATTAATTTCTAATCGTAATTTTTTGTGGTGCAAAAATTCCACTTTTATGTATAATCTGACGAAATTTTACTCCTTAAAATGCTGTAAAAAAGATACTGTCCGATAACTGTCACTTTTCTTATTTATTTGTTCATGTTTAGTAGTTTTACAATGCGACATATTGGGAAAGAATTCGTAAGAAGGCCCAAACCCTTTCTCAACCTTATTTCCAGCTACAATTTCGTTGTATTCCTTCAAATATAAAAAGGAATCCCCCAATCATATGCCATAAAGTGTATGAAAGAACGAACACTGAGGCTGAGCTTCTGGCAGGTTAAAATGAGGAGAAATTTCTCATTTTAACTTGTACTAAATCTTGACATAGGACCAATTTTCCATTGCCTGTTGATAGGTACTGGTATTTATATGCGGCTCTTTAAAAAATACCATTGCCACTCCACGCTTATATAATTCTTCATACATTCCGTACCCTTCCTGTACAGTACGACTCATACGAGATACCGAATCAAAGACTAATGTATCACCAGCAGAAACAATTAATCTGTCTATGATTCAGATTGGAATTTTTCTTATCATCCAGAGCCAGAAGAATCAGGACACGTTTGGAAACACGTGCTGAAAGTTTGTTATCTTTTCTCATTGCCTGCAGCTTGTTTTTCTCTTCCTGACTAAGAGAAACTATATATTGCGTATGACGTCCCATAAAAAACTCCTTTTTGATAAATGAATTTGGATAATTTATGATAACACATTTTGCGTTAGAAATCAGCTTGTCGTCACACTAGATAAATTGACATAGTAATAAAACTATATTCTGTTCATTTTCTTTCTTTCCAGTTTACCCCAGCTCAGTTTGTTCTTCTTGTATCCCACAAATGCAGTCACACGGACAAATGCCAGATAAAAGCGGAGAAAAGTTGTTTCAAAAAAACAAGCAGTAATAGCCCGGATCAGTTCTCGAAAAGAAAGCCTCTGGTCAATGGTATAGATTCTTGAAAAATATGCAGTTAATGTGAGTAAAATACCATACAGGGCATAGCAGGCAAGAAATACCAGCATAAATTTCACATTCAGCATATCCATCCTCACAGATAAAACCATTGTAAGTACACCCAAAAGTTCGATAAATGGTGACAATAATTCGTAAAGCAGAAAATAAAGATAGGATAAAAGTCCTACAGCTCCGTACCGTGGGTTTGCCAGCATTTTACGGTGTCCCCACATACACTGGAACAATCCTCTCTGCCATCTTTTCCGCTGCTTGCACAATTCACTTAATTTTTCCGGAGTTTGCGACCAGCAGATGGCATCCTGTGCAAAATCAATCTTATATGGCTTACGATTCATGCGGCTGAATTCATGAAGTCTGACTACCAGTTCCATATCCTCGCCCATTGTACTGCTGTCATATCCGCCTACGGCAATCACTGTTTTTTTCTCAAATAATCCAAAAGCTCCGGATATGATCATGTTTGCATTGATTTTATCCAACAGGATACGTGCTGCCAGAAAAGAACGGTCATATTCCAGGGATTGCATTCTTGCTATTATATTTCTGGGCAGCCTGTATTTTATCACATGACCTTTTTTTATGACGACACCATTGGCTGGGCGGACACTTCCACCAACGGCTATTACATTTTCGTCCTCCAGAACCGGGCGAACGATTTTCTCCAGCGAATCATGCTGTAAAATAGAGTCCGCATCCATACAGATAAACCAAGGATACCTGGCTGCATTGATTCCGGCATTTAAGCTGTCTGCTTTTCCACCATTCTTCTTGCGGATCAAAGTAATGGGCACTTTCTGGTTCGGGCATTCATAAATCTCTTCCTCAGGCTGGCATTGGATCAGATGACGGATCGGGCGTTCCACTCGCTCCATATGAAATGCATCAATCAGAACCTGAGATGTTTTGTCTTTAGAACCATCATCTATTACTATAATTTCATATAATTTATAATCCAGGTTGAGAAGTGAAGTGACTGTATCCTTCACCGTAACCTCTTCGTTATAAGCCGGAACAAGAATGGAAACCGGTATGTAATAGCTTTGCCACAGTTTATTGTGCAGCTGTTCAAGGCGGTATGATCTGTACAGCTCAATTGCGCCTGCTACAACCGACAAAAACAAAAAGCTGGAATATCCAATCAGGTATATAATAAAAAACAGATTGATACATTCCAGAAAAAAACGAAATGCATCGGTCATAAACCCTCCCTCCTTTGTGCTTTTACTGCATCCAGCTGGTACTCTAACATTTCTTTTGCGTAGCGGTCATTTCCCTGTAAAATATCAGCTAATGCCTCCCTATCTGTATTCAGAACTGCAAGGCTTTTTGCAGCATTATGACGGACATACCAGTTTTTACTGGAAGTCTCTTTTTTCAAGATTTCCAGTGTCTGCGGTCCGGGATACACAGCAAGAGCAGAAATACAGGCATTCTGCAATTCCCAGAACCCTTCCTTTTCTTCTTCGGCGTGATGAAGCAGAAAAGAAACACTTCTTTCATCCTGATATCTGCCAAAATAGCGGACACATGCGATTTGAATTTCCATATCCTGGCTTGTTTCCAACATAGACAGCATTTCATCCTTCCAGTTTGACGATGCATATCGAATATAATCCAACAAGTTTACCTGCATCCTTGGATGAAATTCACTCAATTTTTTCCAAAGGAGTGGTATCAGTTCTTCTTTTTTATCGAAGGAAAGAAGTCCATCTGTAAGTATTTTTTCATGCGGAAGCAGCTGCTCATTTGCATCCAGAAATGTCAATGCCTGCATAACCGCGTGTATATCTTCTGAACTGTATAATGCCCGCAAAGCATTCTCCCTGCAATAGAGACTTTTATTTCCAAGCAGGTCAAAAAGAAATGGGAAAACAATTTCCTTAGCCTGGAATTTCGTCATATGAAATATGGCAAATACATAAGCCAGGCAGGCCTTTTCCATATCCGATTTTCTTTTATAAACCGGTATCAGTTCTTCCATCAGCCGACTTACAGATGCTATTCCCTGCTGGAATTGTTCCGGCATACTGTTTTCAACTTTATATAATGCTTCACTGAACGTCAGAAGTCTACTGGTTGAATGAAGCTCTTTAACCAGCCTTTTTTCCTGCTTTTTATTTTCCGTTATATTTTCTAAAAACAACTCTCTGTATTCTTCGCAATATCGTTGTTCCCTCCTTTTCAGAACACAGGAACGATATCTTGAAATTACCTCTGTAAAGCAGTTAAACATGATAATCCCCACACAGACAATAAAATAAAAAACAATCACAAGCTGTGCTATCATTCGTATTCCTTTCCTGTCCAGTATGTCTTCAGAACCTGGTATGCTTCTTTTAATCTTTCATGGTAGGATACTGTATTCTCCCATCCTTTCAGTTTAAGGCATCCCATCTCGATTGTATTTCCTTCTCTGCCAAAACCTATAAACATCTCTTTGATTCCCACTGCTTCAATGCCATAATTTCCGTCATAATAATCATCATGGATCTGCATTCGGGACGGATCAGAAAAATTCAGCAGCTGCCATGGGATTCTAATTTCCACATCATCTCCGTTACAGATAAAATCTGCCCTAGAATCATAATCAGATGCAGATGGATTTCCATTACCATAATACAGCTTTCCACTTTCAAAGGTTTTTAACGGTGTGGCAGCATCCTGATACTGACCAATAACATCCCGTAATACCATGCTGATATTTTCGAATACAGCGCTGTCCCTGGCTGGTGGATCAATATAAGGATCTTTTCCTGTAATATCTTCCTCATAATTGGCATGAATGGGATTATACCGATCCTGAACCAACAGACGAGTATTATCTTTTCCATTTAAGATCAGTACAAAATCTGCAGGTCTTTCAAATTCTGCTGTACAATTTTCCATACGGGTACTGCCTGTTTTTTGGGTAGTATCAACCGGAACATACAGCGTGTCATTTTCCAGATCAAAGTCCTTTTTATGGAGATATAAATAAACACCGGAGGCATCATACTTCACACTGATGAAAGAGCCGTCTTCATATTGGATCTCCATTTCTTTTTCCGTCCATTCGGAAGTATCCCCGTCCACGTAACAAACACTTTCTTTTTCCCCACAGTCAAATGCCAGCAAACCAAAATGCTGGTCATTTGTCTGAGCATCTTCCCAGTAAATATTACGGCTTAAATCTACAGCATACATGGTATTCCAGGTATGCTTGAACCATTCATCCTGCCAGGAATAGACACAGCCTCCGGAAAGTCCGGCAGCCATAATGTCTTCATAACAATCTACCAGAATCCTTCCCTGTTCTTTTTCAGAATAGTATCCAAGTCCTCTGCTGGTCACCTGATTCTCCTGAATCTCACCTCGTCCTGTGGCTGCACCAAATTCAACAGCCAAAACCGGCATTGTATGATGTTCGTTTAAAAGTCTTAAATATGCCCGATAAGTATTCCGTTTTCCGTCAGGAGTGATACAGTCACTAAAGTCAATCTTTTTATCAGACAAGCTGTTCCATGTTGTGTATTCCATACAGGAAAAGTAATCCTGATCATATGGAGATGCACTGTAGCTGGCAAACTGACCTGATATAAATTTATCAGTTGCAGTTATATGTTCTGTGTCGATCCGGGCACATTTTCGGAAATATTCTGCAATCTCTTTAGGATAATCAAAGGGATCTGTTGCATTTCCACTGGAAAAGGAGATCAGACGCTGCTCATCATATCTTGTTGATTCATAATGTAGCATCCTGTCACCTGTTTCTGCAAGCAGGGATTCAAAGGCAGAGGCATCTTTTGAAGCAGTAAGATAGGTTCCTTTATAAGGTTCCATATCCGGATATTTCTCATCTGTATATGCAACTGTTGTATCTTCCCATCCATTTCCGATAATATATCCCAGCACCCATTTCGAGACATCGTGTAAATAAAGTCCTGTACTTGTATCTGCATCATTATTGATGATAAGTCGTTTTCCATGGATCACATCTACAGTGACCAGGCAATTATCCAGAAGCTTTCCTGCAAAGGAGTCGGCATATGCATCCACTCGGGAGTTCTGTATATAATCATTTACCCAGATTCCCTGAAGTAAATATAACGGCTCCTCATGTTGGGAATTGTATTCATAGAACGCTTTATAAAAAGACGGATTCTGGACAGAATAGACTCTCAGCGTATTTGCTCCTGCTTCCTGGATCAGCTGAAACCAGTGCAGATAGGTTTCTTTGGTGATCGCATAATCTGTAGACCATTCACCAGGAATACCGCTTCCCATATCGATTCCCCTGACTTCAAATGGTTTCCACTTATCTTTGTCCTTTATAAGTATCTCTTTATTCTCAGTCCGGACAAATGTGTTTATATGATTATCCCGGTCTGAGTCCATATAAAATCCGCCATAAAACACAGCTATAAATCCAATAAATAGAAGCAGAATGATGGCAGATATGCTGATAATAAATCGTTTCATATTTTAATCATTAACCTCATTATACTGCTTTACACGGGAGGATGCTGAATACTGACGCAGAGTCTCAATGTTTTCATCCAGCCATTTTCCTCTGTTTCGCAAGTAACCTTTTAACTGTCCTTCAGCGGCAGATCTGCTGTCCAAATTTCTCGATACCGGAACCAGAAGTCCCTTTGCCTGCTGTTCCACACTTCCCCATCGTGCATCGTTTCTTGCAAGAGCTGGTGCGATAAAATCAAGGGTTTCATCGATATAACGATAAAGTGATTCCTCACTTAACAGACCTTTTCGCAGGGAATGATATCGCTGGATGATCCGTTCAGTAAAATCCTCATCTTTGATAAGCATTTCAAACCATAATCGGTTGTTCAGGAAAAATCCTGTATAAGGAAGTTCCTCCTCGAAATAGTTATTGCAGGCATTATTAAAATCCCATACACACATACGATACAGATTATCTGTTCCCTTATAAATATAAGTGGAATAGTTTCCGGCATCTGCATTACTGGAAAGCTCATTGATTATAAAGTAATCTACAAAGCTGTCTACATCTATCATAGAAGTGTAGCCATGTTTTTCCCTGTCATAATCATATGAATACAGAGTTTTTTCAAAATTTGAAAAATCCTGCCGGATTTCTTCTGTCAGTCTGGCATCCCTGTTCCTGCTTCCGGGATATTCTATCTGCAGCAGGAAGGGGGTTTTGTAGGTATACGTTGTAAAGCTGTTTAAAGCTTCTTCGCCCGCATGCTGATGATCCAGGCGAAGCAGGTATCCGGAAAATGTGCTGCGCTTGGCATTTACACGAAGTCCCAGCCTGGTGCCATCTTTTCCGCCGGTTATCATTTCAGTCATTACATATAGACCTTCATATTCACCATTAAGAATTACTTCGCAGAATCTTACATTTGGCGCATAAGACATCATTTCTCCGGCAAGATTGTAAAACATATAATTTCGTATGGCTGTTTTATCGAGCCAGGGACCGTATAATACCCATTCATGGTGCGCATCCATTCCCATAATGGAAAGCGGATTGTTTTCCCCTTTTTTATCTACAAGTCTGATGGCATAGCTTGGCTTATCAAACTCTCTTGAGGAATTACCTCTCATTCGTATGCGGATTGCAGAAGATACATCTGCCGTTTCATTTGCATGATGGTACTCTTTGCTGTCATTTCCGATTATATCCATCTGAGCAGCAATTGTAGTTTCCCCATCAGCAGCACGTGTATAAATGCGGTTGTTTCCATCATCCTTAATGGGTCTTCCCGGGATTACCACCCCATCTGTATCAATTTTGACAATCGGAAGATATGTACACAGACCGCCATCCGCAGGATCCGTACATGGTTCCTGGGGAATTTCCTGTTCATGCTGGTGAATTCTCTCTGTTTTTCGATAGTCCCGATAAAACAGTGGCGCAAAAACAGCAATCAGGATAACCGCAAAGCAGCATGTAAATCCTATTATTTTATATTTCATATCAGTTATAAATCTCATCGCTTTGAGCTACAATATTAACACTTTCGATTTGTCCAAGGTTATAGAAATCATCTGTTAAAGCCGGATGCTGTTTCTGAACTTTTTCCAGTATTTTTCTGGATAATTCATAAATGTACTCAGCATTCTCCTCTGTCGTATTTTTTACCCGAAGAACGGCACCAGTCCCAAAATAACGAAAGACCTGGGATTCTATATTTTCACAGCAGCTTCTTTTTGCACGGATGATCAAAAGCATACGGTTATCACTGCGGATTGCTCCCATGATAAGAAAGATAAGAAAAATAGCAGAACTGCCTACTGCAGCAACCAGATAATCTCCAACTCCACAACATATTCCCACAATGATCGTCCAGAAAATATATACAGTATCTCTGGAATCTTTTATTGCCGTTCGAAAACGCACGATAGATAATGCACCGACCATACCAAGCGACAATGCAATATTGTTTCCTATGACAGTCATAACTGTTCCTGTCATAACCGTCAGAACGATTAGTGTTACTCCAAATTTTTTGCTGTAAATCGTTCCCTTATGTGAGATCACATATGAAATAAAAATAAACAGACCAATGACAGCACTTACCAGAATATGCATTGTAATTTGCTGCCAGGTCATATCCCCCTGCTGGGTAAGCAGGTTATAAATCGTCTCTTTCATTTCCTTTCCTCCTAAAATCTGTAGTCACAGCCAATTTGTCTTGCCATACAGTATTTGCTCACGGAAAGCTCGCTTTTCTGAACGGGCAGAAGCATATGCTTGATATAGCTTAACAAAAAACCGTTATATTTTACTTCCAACACTACAGCAAAAGGAGACATTACACTGTTTAACACCAGATTTCTATCAAACATATTGAAATTTACTTCATTAGCCCGTATTCCGGAATCAAAAGTTATTCGAATAGAATTTTCCGGCGCGATAAATGCAAATCTGTCATATTCTACAACTGTTTTAGGACGGTATGCCCACATTTCCATAATTGAATAACATTCCTGTCCAAACTCACTGCCACTGTTTAAAAGTACAGAATAATCACCCTCAATGAGAGCCTGCGCTTCCCTTCTGGATAATCTTAATGATCGCTTCCGCTGATAAGGTCCCTGCTTCTGCTTCATTTCAAACAGTGCAAAATCCGCATCAGGACTATATACCCGCAAACGAAACTTCCTTCTTAACTCCAGACCATCTTCCTTTTCCTGAAAATCCCGATTTGACAAAGAATCAAAATACAAAGAACGTACCTGATAACCATCCGGTCCATTATGTGAGTCAGTATGAACCACATTTGACAAATAATTCCGAAGTTTTAATGCTTCTGCCTGATTAAGTAGAAATTTCTTTTCTTCCCGCAGTACATCGCGCACAGTATTATTTCCTCCTGCTTTTGCTTTTTAGTAAATACTACGGTAGTATACATCTATAAAATTTTTTTGTCCATATATAGAATAAAACTTTTTAGTATACAATGAACTCTCGATAAAATCAACATTTATTGACAATATATACCAAAAGATATATGATATTTTATAAATAAATATATAAAATTCATAATGGAAATGGGGATTCCTTATGAAATGGGGATGTTGTATGATATCAAACTGCCAAAAATATCTTGCAATATTATTAACATTTATCTATGTGATCGTACTGTATCCACAATCGACCTATGCCACCGAAGCCATTTCACAGCGTGAAAACATACGCGTGGGCTTCTTTGAGATGGACGGATACCATATGCAGGATGAAATCGGAAAACGAAGCGGCTATGGATATGATACCTTACGTCTTATGGCACGCTACTGGAATGTTCGGTTTGAATACATTGGCTACGACAAGAGCTGTGGTAATATGCAAAAGATGCTTGAAGACAACGAAATTGATATAGGTACTTCCACACATAAAACCCCCGATTTGGAAAAAAATTTGATTTTTCCAGACCGATTGGAAGCAACGAATGTATAATAATTGTCCGCAACGACAATACATCCTTTGCCGTACAGGACTATACGACCTACAATAGCATACGTGTTGGTTTACTAAACGGAAACCTCCGGAATACTGTTTTCGCTGACTTTGCCCTAAAAAAGAATTTCTCATATACGCCAGTTTATTTCGATATGATTCCTGATATGGAAGAAGCTTTACAATCCAGCAAAATAGATGCAATTGTTTCAAGTTCTATGAGGGCAATCAACAATGAACGAATCATTGAGGAATTTGCAAAAGAAGATATATATATCATTACAGGTATTGGCATAAGCGAAGAATTTATCAAAATAAAGTATCGGCTTGAAACCACAAAATCGGATTCACTCGCATAAAATAAGGAAAATCACGGAGGACAGGCTAAAGCCGTATATAAAACGACAGAGCAGTATATTACCTGTAATCTCAGAATATACCGCTCTGCTGTTTATACATTTATTCACTTTTCACTGTCAGATCTTTCACCCATCTGTATTTCTTATAATTCAGGTACACAGCCGGGATCTTTACAAATTCATCCAGACTGATGATAAAGTAAACCGCAAGCACCGGAAGTTTCAGTACAAATGCAGCAATCAGCCCCAACGGAACCATAACGCACCACATGGAAATGCAGTCACAATACAATCCAAATTTACTATCTCCACCTACACAGAAAATTCCGTTGATAGTTACACCAGTTACCGAACGTCCGATCATATAATAAGCACAGATCAGCAGCATTCCTTTAAGATAACTTTCTGACATGGCACTTAAATTTGCAAACTTAAGGATCAGCGGGCTAAATACCAGAAATATCAGTCCGGATACGATTCCGCTGGAAATAGACAAATGACAGAGCCTTCTGCCGTACTCTCTGGCTTTCTCCAGTTTTCCAGCCCCCAGTTCGTTTCCTACCATGATACCACCGCCATTTTTTTCTCCTGAGCTTTACCCGATCTTTTCCTCTGGTTTCCAGCACGCACCACATCACCTCAATGATGCGAGCCGTTACCGTTGCCAACGCAGCTCCTGCAATCTCCATTCTGGGCATTCCAAATAATCCGTAGATCAGCACTGCATTGATGAAAATATTTATCACCACACTGGTTGCACTGATCATACTGCTTTTTGCCGCTCTGCCACTGTTTTTCAGAATACAGAGATACATCTGTGAGATTCCAGTAAGCAAATAGGATACCGCAATCACCCTAAGATACAGAGAACCTCCCCTGATCAAGACCGGGTCATTTGTAAAAATCCTCATCAGCATTCCCGGAAGCAGCAGCGCGGATAAAGTAAAGATTAGTGATATCACAATTGTAACTTTCGTCACAAAGGCGAATATCCTCTCTACTGCCGGAATATCTCCCTTGCCCCAGTACTGGGCAGCTATAAGAGAAAGACCAATAGTCATAGCTTCTAGAAGCAGGCTGTGAATAAAAGTAACCTGTCCTGCCAGAGATACCGCTGACAGTGAATCCTGAGAAATTACACCAAGCATCAGACGCACTGACAAGTGCTAGCATAAACTGTTGGAATGCTATGGGCATTACCAGACTTATAAGCTTTCTGGTAAATACCGAATCTCTTTTATTTCGCATTTATTTTTGTCCATGCTTCCTCATCGAATTTACGGTCTTTAAAATAATATGGCCTGTCCGCATCAGTGATCTCACGAATCACGCGGCAAGGATTTCCAGCTGCACATACGTTGTCTGGAATATCCTTTGTAACCACGCTTCCTGCACCAATCACAACGTTATTTCCAATCTTTACTCCAGGAAGGACACAGCAGCTTCCGCCGATCCACACATTATCCCCGATGGTGATAGAAATTCCATACTCAAATGCTGAGTTCCGACTCTCCGGATGGATAGGATGTCCAGCTGTGTAAATGCCTACATTGGGTCCAAACAATACGTTGTTTCCGATAGTGATTTTTCCCACATCCAGCATCACACAGTGAGTATTGGCATAAAAATTCTCTCCGACTTCAATATGGTTTCCGTATTCACAGTAAAACGGCGGCTCAAAATATACATTTTCCTTATGTTTGATTCCTGCACGCTCCAGACATTCCATACCTTTTTCCAATTCAAAAGGCATTGCCTCATTATACTCCCTGATGGCTTTTTTTGTTTCTTCCTGCTGTAATGTAACTGCACCATCGGCAATGTACGGCATTTCATGATCTCTTCTGTAAACGTTGTCCATTTTTTGATTCCCCACATATTTTAATCGAATGAAACAAGAAGCCAGTACCTTATAACTTTACAGACTTCTTACACTTCCCATGATGAAGTAAGAAAATCTATCTGTACATAATCCACTACTGCATTTTTATACGGAGTTTGAATCCAGCACTCTGTTTGATTCTCTTCCGGATATACATTTGTTGTTATACATCTTTCTCCGTGATTCACATAGAGTTCAACACTACTGTGATCAACCAGAATACAAAGTTCCAGACAACCATTATGCAGTTCAAATGGACAGTTCATTCTACCGCCTTCATAATGGTCTCCATGGCTTTTGTCCAAAGTAATAATCTTAGACAGAAAATCAATCTGAATTGCAGTATAACTGGATTCTTTTCCAAGGACACAAATCTCCAGGTTTCTTGATTCAATCTTAGTAATATCTAATTTCAAAATTATACGATTACTTCTGTTTGGATCATCATATAGCTTGATTGCTTTTTCGCCAATTTCCACATCTGTATAGGTAACAGTCTGCGAAACCAGAGACTCAACTTCCTTTACCGGATACATGCACAAGTTGTTTTCACTATCCAATTGTACTTTACGCGGTACACTTAGGCAGCCTCTCCAATTTTCCTGACTGGTTGGACCCCAGTCTGTACACCAGGGCATCCACAGCCATCCATTCTGCCATGCAACCAGTATTCTGTTTCCATCTTTATCTGTAAAAGACTGCGGAGCATAATAATCAAACCCAACATCCATATTTCCCACTTTTTCAATTGTGTAAATACAATTCTCAAAATCCATTGTTCCTACACAATAAAGAGATTTATTATAGTCAGGATGATTCATAGGAGAACATGTGACTACCCATTTCCCATTCAATTCAAACATATCCGGACATTCCATCATGGTTCCCAGTTTACCGTTGGATTCCAGAACATTTCCCTTGTACTTCCAATTAAAAAGATCATCCGATTCATACAGGCAAATACGACCATCTCCATCAGCAATGGCACTTCCTATGCATCCGCCAACCACCATATACCATTTCCCATGATTCTTAAACACCTTCGGATCACGAAAATCATTGGAAAATCCCTGTGGCGGCTCTTTTATTACTGGATTACCTTCATATTTTTCAAAATTCACACCATCTTTTGAAGTCGCAATACACTGTGTCTGACGTACTACTCCATCAATTTGTGTTGTTGCTGTATAAAAAAGAAATAAAACACCATCTTTCTCAACAGCACTTCCGGAGAAACAGCCTCCTTCCAGGTGGCAGTCATACTCCTGGTCAGGTCTTAATGCAATTGGCATATCTTTCCAGTGGATCATATCTTCACTGACAGCGTGTCCCCAGTGCATAGAACCCCATTTACAACTCTTAGGATTATACTGGTAAAAAAGATGATAAAGTCCTTTATAATATATTAGCCCGTTAGGATCATTCATCCAGGAAACCGGCGGCGTAAAATGATATCTTTGCCGCCATTTTCCTTCAGTTTCCGATCTTTTAAGGGCTCTTTCAAGAGCCTGCTCCATAATTAGTCTACCTTTACATCATCAATATTTCCGTATAATACGGTTACTTCTTTCTTGACTTCTCCCTTATCGTCAATTGTCTGATGATAAGTTCCCCAGCCTTTTCCATTGATCCAGAATGTTGTATAATCCTTTTCATTAATTACAGGTGCAAATGACATTGTCTTATTTACCATATCACAGCTATAGCCTGCCAGTGTTGGAATCAGGGAATAACTGGACATTGGTCTGATATAATGATGGCCTGCTTCTGTCTCACTCCATGGGCATCTCTTATAACCGTCATAACGATCTCTGATAGCCTTGATAATTGTAAAGGCCTCTTCAATCATACCTTCTTTAATCATGGTTACAGCAACCTGGTATTCAACTCCAGTCCATACCTCGTCACAATATGCAAATGGGAATCTCGGTCTTCCACCTTTCGGCCAGGAGCAGAGAACCAGTCCTGCTTCGTCGTTTAACGCATATGTTCTCTGTACATTAGGAACATCATCCATGCATTCTTTGAAATTATATTTATAAATAGACTGCAAAGCTTTCTTTACATGTTCCTTTGGAAGCACATAGCCAAGTCCTGCTGCCTGAGCCATGAACTGGCCAAGGAGCTGATCTGTAAGGCAGCCAATACCATACTGATAGCGATATGCATCTACATCTTCAAGTTCCTGAATATAATATTCACCGTTAAACAGCTTCTCATCAACTAATACAGAGGCTTTTTCATACAAAGCACGATATTTATCTGCAATATCCTGTTTGCCAAGATGTTCTGCCATTTCTACAACACCCTTGATAGCACCCAGATAAATGGTGTTTGTCATTGTATTTGGACCATAGAACTCAATGTCATATGTGACATGCATTTTTCCATCCAGAACACCGTCTCCATCTGTATCCCACTCTTTAATAGAGAATTCCAGTGCCTTCATCATACTATCCCAGATGCCTTTGAGGAATTCATCATCACCAGTGTATTTCCACTCTCTGTAAATTCTGAGAATAGAACCAAATTCTCCGTCGCAGGCTGGAATCATATCCCATCTGCTTTCTCCCAGACATTTTCTTGCACGGAAAGGCATGCATCCATCATCATCCAGTTCTACGTTAAACTCTACATTACGCATTGTAATTTCAAGTTCCGGGAACAGATTTGCAACAGCAGTTGCATAGTTCCATACATGGTTAACATTTCCCTGTCCACATCCAACGTAGTCACGAATACCTTCCCATCCAAGGAAATTGCCATTTTCAATACGGAAGCAGCAATGACTCTTCATTGACATAATATTTGAGGCAACTGCATCAATAACATATGCCGGAAGTGACGTATTAAATAATGCATTCTCAAAATCTTTGGATTTTCCTTCAAGATAGTCTTTCTTATCTACTACATATTTACTTACATCCCATGCATCCTTAAATAAAGTAGCATAATAGTTACGGATGATGTCATAACCGCCATTTCTGTAACGCTCTAAATCAGCATCATACTCAATCCATCCCTTAGGACGATTTGGGAAATACCAGGAAATTAAAAATTCAAATTCTTTTTCCTCGTTTGGTTTGATTGTTTCAGAACAGCAGATAGAACTGATTCTCTCCTTCAGGTTTAAGAAGCTGAAGTCATAATGGGCAAGAAGGTCACATCCTTTTGCTTCAATTTCCTCTTCTTCTGTTAATTTTCCATCTTCAACAAAATCATCCCAGAAATCCTGTGCGTTATCAGTCCACTGACCATGAAGCCATTTCTTTCTGCTGATTCCATTTTCATTTGTAGTTGCAATTGACATGGAACCAAATTTCATATCTTTCTCTGTAAGATTTTTTGCTTTATAATACCAGCCTTTTAATCCAGCTTCTTCACGATATTCATTTTCAACCTGATCTACCAGTTTAACATTATTGAAAACATCATATCCATCAAAACCAACTACATTCGCCATTGTACCAACAACAGACACATCAATAGGTTTATTTGTCGGGTTAGACACTTTATATTTAATAATTGCAGTTGGAATACCAGAATTGTCTGCATCCAGCGGAATAAATGGTGTATACGCTTCCATACGAACCTTTACCGGAACTTTACTGTCTTCCAAATCTACATAAACAAATGGCTGCTTTCCGACCATTTTGGATTTTTCAAATCTTGGAATTCCTGCTAATTCGCCATTCAAAAATCCATGTGATTTATAAAATGGTGGTTTAATTTTTGATTCAAGGATTCTGCTTACTGGTTCTTCTCCTTCTTCCTTTGTACGAATTGCAAAGAAAGAAAATGGTACAAACTGTCCCTTTCCAGGCCAGTTAAAAATTTCCCAATCTAATAACTGTCCTCTTGCACCCACTGAAATATTTCCTGTTCCGATTCCACCAAGAAGGAATTTTGCCACGTTTGCATCTCCCTGATAAGAAATCTCTCCGCCTGTTTCAAACAGCTCAACTTTAGAATGTAATAAATCTTTGTTCATGTCATTTGCCTCCTGTTATATTATTTATTATCCTTTCACTCCTACATGGGTCATACTCTTGACAATCCATTTCTGTCCAATCAGAAATACAATAAGAACTGGCAGAATAGCTAGAACTACCGCTGCAAATACTACATTGTCTCCTGTTGAAAACGGCTGTTTTATTGACAAAATTCCGACTGGAAGTGTAAGTTTCTCCGTATCATTGATCATAATAAATGTTGTAAAATAATCGTTCCAAGAATATGTAAATACAATAATTGCTAATGATGCCAATGTTGATTTCGCCATTGGCAGCATAATAGAAATAAATGTTCTGATCGGTCCTGCACCATCAATTGCAGCTGCTTCATTCAATTCTTTAGGAACTCCCATAAAGAACTGTCTCATCATAAATACTCCAAATGCACCAGCCAGACCAGGACAACTTGCACCGAAAATTGATGGAAGTGTAACTGCCCAGGATGTGTTAATCACTCCCAGCATCGTCATGATCTTGTACAGTGCTACAATCGTAACCTGAACCGGAACCATCATTGCAACCATCAGCAATGCAAACATAATATTTTTTCCTGGAAAATCAAACTTTGCATATGCATATCCTGCAATAGCACCATGCAGACTCATGCCAAATGTAATAATCACACTTATTTTTAAGCTGTTCTTCATAAATACAAAAAACGGAATAGTATTTGAAAATAATTTTTTAAAATATCCTAATCTCATTTCTGTAAAAAATGGAGGCAGCCATTTAGGCGGTAATGAAATTGCTTCACTATATGTTCTGAATGATGCTGAAAGCACCCAAAGAAATGGGGCAATCATCAAAAATGCTATGCCAAACATGATAATAGTCAGCAGGATATGGCTTACTTTTATTGTCTTTCCAAATAAATGTATTTTCTTATTCATAATGTACCCACCACTTGCTTCCTACAAATTGAAATACCGTTACAATACCAATAAGAATCAAAAGCATAATTGATAGTGCCGACGCAGTTCCATAATCAAACGATGTAAATCCCTTTTCAGCAATCAACATAACCAAGCTTCTTGATGAATCTCCCGGTCCTCCGTTTGTTAATACATAAATAGATTCATATATTCTCAATGCGCCTGTTACGTTCATAACAAGAACAAAAAATATCTGTGGTGATGCTACCGGAATAATTATCTTGAAAAAGCGCTGTACTACATTCGCACCATCAATGCTGGCAGCCTCCAAAAGTCCCTGGTCAACATTCTGTAGTCCTGCTAATATCAAAAGCATTGACATACCAGAGTTTTTCCAGATATCCAGAATCAAAACAGACAGTTTAGAATAAGCCTGATCATTCAACCATCCAATTTTTGCGATTCCAAGTTGCCCAAGATAATAATTGATAACTCCTGCATCCGTCTGAAAAAAAGCCTGCCAGATGATTGCTACAAACGTCAATGCTACTAATGACGGAAAGAAATAAACAGATCTAAAAAATACAGTTATTTTTTTGGGCAGAATGTTGTCAACCAGCACAGCAAGAATAAGTCCTATTGCTGTATTTCCCAGTGAACAACATATGGTGTACCACAAAGTATTTTTCAGAGCAGTTAAGGATCTGACATCTGCAAATATTTTTTTATAATTTTCCATTCCTACAAATGTACTGGCACCTGTAAATACGTTGTATTTGTGAAACGAAATTACAATTACCCACATAATAGGAATAAGCACAAAGCACATAAAGCCAATAAATGATGGAAGTGTAAAAAGATACGCTGCTTTTAACTCTTTTTTATCCCATTTATGTCTGTTTTTCTTCTTATTCACCGATTTTTTCCTCCTTTACGGATAAAACGGTCTTACATTCTGCCAGGAGGATGAAATCCTCCCGGCTCTACCTTCTACTGAATCTCACTCTCAATCTGGCTCTGTGCATCATCCATTGCCGCCTGAGGCTCTTTTGCTCCGGAGAATACTTCCTCCAGCTCACGTAAGAAAGTCTGCTCAAGGTTTCCGAAATAGCTTGGAGCTGCAATTGGATCTGCAATTGTAACTGCTTTCCAGATTCCCATAATATTATCAGGACATGTACCCATAACATCTGTAGATGTTGCCAATGTTTCTGTTGGCGGTACCTGCTGGCCACCTGCTGCAACAGCTGTTAATGTTTCATCAGATACCATTTCTTTTAACAACTCAATTGCAAGATCCTGATGCTCTGTTGTAGAACCAATGCACCATGCAGATCCTCCATATACAGAACCTTCTTTTTCTTTTACCGGCCACTGAACACAATCAAAATCATCATTTGTTAATCCTGCATCCTGCCAGGTATTTAATACCCAACGACCAGCACCAACCATAGCAACCTGATTATTTGCAAACATAGTATATCCGTCTGAGCTGATTGGTTCTGGACAAATACCATCTTTATACATACCATTTAAGAAATCTACAGCTTCTACAATACCTTCACTGTTAACAGTAGGTGTCTCACCATCCTCACCAACTAATGCTGCATTGTTGGTTGACCACCACGGTGTAAGCTGGAAATAAGTGCATGGGAAACAAAATCCGTAAACACCATCCTTGGTAAGCTTCTCAGCAGTTTCTCTGAACTGATCCCATGTCCATCCATCCTGTGGATACTCTAAACCAGCCTCATCGAACATATGCTTATTATAATAAACTACCATTGTCTGAGTTCCGTTCGGGAGACCATACAGAGAATCGTTTACAGTAAAGCCGTCAAGTAAAGATGGCGCATACTGATCTTTCTTAGCCGTAAGCTCTTCATCATCTGAAATGATGTCATCAAGTGGTACCAGTAAATCATTACTTACAGCCATATTAACAGCTTCCAGACCAAGGCTGATTACATCCGGAGCTTCTCCTGAAGTACACATGGTAATCCATTTCTGAATAAAGTCTGACCAGGACTCAACCGGTACACAAGTCTGTTCCACCTTTACATTTGGATTTTCCTCATTAAAACGAGCAATGGCATCATTTGCAATGTTTTCCTCATCAGTATTTCCCCAGTTTAATACTCTAAGAGTCACTTCATCCTCTGCATGAACAATAGTAGCTGCTGACATAGACATTGTTGCTATAAGACCTAATGCAATCGCTTTTTTCATCATTTTTCTCATTCTAAAACCTCCATACTTTGATGTGGAAAGGTTTCCACGTTTGTGTTTTAAAAAGAATTTCCGTTCAGAAATCCTTAGTTCCAATACATTATTTGATACGAGTTACCTAGATGTGCGCTCATCCTTTATGGTTATGAGTATATACTTTGCCCTTGCTTTTGTCAATAGTTTTGTGTGGAATCCGTTCCATTTTTTATATTTTTGTTTATTTTGTACAAATCCAATCGGATTAAATTGTAACACTTTTTTTCAACGTATTATTCTTTATCATCTGTCGTATCTCCCAGAAGTAATGTAGGCTCATAAAATACTTTTTTATTATGATACTTTTTCCCTTGTATCATATTAAGCAAAATATTAACTGCACGTTTCGCTAACTCCTCAATAGGCTGCTGTACAACAGTCAGGTTCATAACTCCAACCTTCGCTACATAAGTTCCATCATAAGCTACTACCTTTACATCTCTTGGAACTTTTTTCTTACGTTTTAATAACTGTCTTATACATGCAATTGCTACCATATCCACTGCAAAAATCCCATCAATATCCGGATACTTATCCATAAGCATATCTGCCATTACATCATACTGTCCATAATCAAAATCATTCCAGTCCATTTCATGGGAATAAACAGTCACACCATGTTTTTTCATATATCGCTCAAACTCATAATGCCTTTCATGTGACGGAGAGTCAACTACTCGAGCACCTTGAATCTGTAACACACAACGACAATTATTTCTAATCAGTTCCTCAGCCGCCAATTTTCCACCGATCTTATGATTTGTTGAAACGACGGGAATACTCTCACCCAAAAAACGATCCAGTGCAACAATAGGTCCCTGCACACCTTGATATTCCTCAAAATCCAGCAGGTGGCTTCCTGCTATGATTCCATCCACAATATGTCTGTTCAACATATTAATGTATTCTTTTTCGTAATTCTGCTCACTGTAGGTACTACAGATCATTGTCTTATATCCCTTTTTCATCAGTTCTGCTTCTGCATATAAAACTACCTCTGCAAAAAACGGATGTGATATTTTGGGAATAATAATTGCAACAATTCCACTTTTCTTACTTAACAAATTTCTTGCAAGTTCATTTGGAATATAATTTAATTCTTTCATTGCGGTCTCTACTTTAATTCGTGTTTCATCCGATACATACCCTGTAGAATTTAAAACTCTCGATACCGTACCAACACCAACTCCAGCCTTCTGCGCTACTTCTTTTATACTAGCCAAACAATCGCCCCCTTCACTTTCATACAAACTATTTTTTCCTGTTATTATGTTGTATTTCATATTGTATGTAGTAACAGTATATCATTTGCCATTTTACATTACAATCTTTTTTAGATATTTTTTACAAAAAGCAAAGTGTTAAAAGCTCTTATATGTAATAATTTATACAGTTTATTCCAATTATTTTTATCAAAATGAAAAATTGTACAAAAAACCGAGGAGGTCTATTTACACTCTTGACAGCCTCGATCAATATACATTTTACTTTAAGGGCATGCTTGAGAATTCGGGCGAAATATACCGCAAAGTGGGGCGTGCAGATTGCGGGAATGATTTTTCAAACACGCTCTAGCTATCGGCATTTAACCATCTTCGATATTTTAAGGAAAAATACGTGAAACTGGCTCGTAGATTACGATTCCTAATTTCATTGCTTCTGCCTATCCTACATCAATTTATGAAAATAAAAAGATCCAGAATTGTGAAATCCCAACCCGACTCACAATCCTGGATTTTTAAATATGTATTGCCTAATTTCCATGTAACTTCCATAAGGCGCTTTATCCTCATTCAAATTTTTCTTTTAATTTGAAATACATTTTATACAATTATTGCCTTCACCATTTTCTTTTCTACCCTCATAGTTCTTCGCCATTTACTTCCTCCCCTGTAGCAATTATCACTTTTTTGAATGACAGTGATTTTTCCTTCCAAAAGTGATACCAAAAGGTGATAGTAGGTAAATTATAAAACGCCCCTACCCACAATTCAATTGGTAATATTTACCAATCATCCTTGTGTTTAGGGGCGTTTAATTACTTCTCGCTTGGACACATTAGCTAAAAAATAGCTATTATTTTATTATTTGTTATAGTTTACGATATCACCGAACTCTGGTTTCAGAGATGCGCCGCCTACAAGACCGCCGTCGATGTCTGCCTGAGCAAATAACTCTGGTGCAGTCTTAGCGTTTACAGATCCGCCATACTGGATACGGATTGCTGCTGCAGTTGCCTCATCATAGATCTCAGCAATGCAAGCACGGATTCCTGCGCAAACTTCCTGAGCCTGCTCAGTTGTAGCTGTTTTACCAGTTCCGATAGCCCAGATCGGCTCGTAAGCGATAACGGCTGTTTTAGCCTGATCAGCTGTAACGTTCTGGAAACCAACTTTAACCTGCTGACGGATGAAGTCCATAGTTACGCCCTGCTCTCTCTGAGCAAGAGTCTCTCCACAGCACATAATTGGAGTGATTCCGTGCTCAAATGCTTTGAGCATTTTCTTGTTTACGGTCTCACTTGTCTCAGCGAAGTACTCTCTTCTCTCAGAGTGTCCCAGAACTACGTATTTAACACCAGCGTCTGTAAGCATGTTCGGGGAAATCTCGCCTGTGAAAGCACCTTTCTCCTCGAAGTACATGTTCTCAGCACCAACCTGGATATTGGAGCCTTTTGCAGCCTCAACTACAGGGAGAATATCAATAGCCGGTACGCAGAATACTACGTCAACGTCATCATTAGCTACTAATGGTTTTAAAGTTTCAACTAATTTAACTGCCTCACTTGGAGTCATGTTCATTTTCCAGTTTCCGGCAATAATTTTCTTTCTAGACATTTTATATATCTCCTTTTGTGTAATAAGGAAGTTCGATTCACTAAATGGACATGTCGCCGGCAAGCGACATCACCATATATGAAAGTCAGCTGGTCTGCGCCGTTGGCTTGCCCTCATTAAGTTCCTTCGAACCAAATTCGCACATAATTCAAGCTGCGCTTACAGCTTGCTTTCATTAAGTGCTCTATTTATTTATCGTTAGCTGCTGCTACACCTGGTAACTCTTTTCCTTCAAGGAATTCAAGAGACGCACCGCCACCTGTGGAGATGTGTGTCATCTTGTCACCATAGCCAAGGATATTTACTGCTGCTGCAGAATCACCACCACCGATGATAGTTGTAGCATCTGTATCAGCAAGAGCCTTAGCAACAGCCTCTGTACCATGAGCAAAGTTCGGCATTTCGAAGCAGCCCATCGGTCCGTTCCAAACAACTGTCTTGGCATCTTTTACAGCGTCAGCGAAAAGTTTCTCTGTCTCTGGTCCGATGTCCATTCCTTCCCATCCATCCGGAATCTCACCACGTTTTACAACCTGGATATTGCAATCATTAGAGAAGGAATCACCAATTCTGTTATCAACCGGAAGAAGAAGCTTAACGCCTTTTTCTTCTGCCTTCTTCATCATGTCTAATGCATACTGAAGATAATCATCCTCGCAAAGGGAAACACCAATGTGTCCGCCCATAGCCTTGGAGAATGTATAGGACATTCCACCACCAATGATCAGAGTATCCACCTTGTCAAGAAGGTTGTTGATAACAGAGATCTTGCTGGAAACCTTAGCACCGCCAAGGATTGCTACGAATGGTCTATCAGGATTGTTTACAGCGTTTCCGAGGAAATCGATTTCTTTCTGCATCAGATATCCAACAACAGCTGTATCTACATATTTGGTAACACCAACGTTAGAGCAGTGTGCTCTGTGAGCGGTACCAAATGCATCGTTTACAAATACATCGCAAAGAGAAGCAAGTTCCTTGCTGAATTCATCACCGTTCTTAGTCTCTTCTGCACGATAACGGGTATTCTCAAGAAGAATGATCTCGCCGTCTTTCATGTCAGCTACTGCTGCTTTTACAGTATCATCTACAACAACCGGGCTAGGAACGAATTTTACTTCCTGTCCGAGAAGTTCTGTGAGACGTTTAGCAACAGGTGCAAGAGAAAGCTCCGGTTTCGGCTCTCCCTTCGGTTTTCCAAGGTGAGAGCAAAGGATAATCTTTCCACCATCTGCAACAAGCTTCTTGATTGTAGGAAGAGCTGCTACCAGACGGTTCTCATCTGTAATCTTGCCGTCCTGCAGAGGTACATTGAAGTCACATCTTACGAGGACTCTTTTGCCTTTTACGTTGATGTCATCAACAGATTTCTTATTCAGCATCTTGTTATGCCTCCTTATAAAATTTAACTTTTTATACAGACAAAAGGGTCCGGTCCTATTCAGACCGGACCCTTCTCTGAGTCTTATTCATATGCCGCCAAACTATAGCTTGTCAGCATCCGAAAACCCTACTCTGCTACTAATTAAGCGTTAAGCAGTTTACCAAAGTGTTTGATTGTACGAACCATCTGGCTTGTGTAGGAGTTCTCATTGTCATACCATGAAACAACCTGAACCTCTGTTGTGCCATTCTCAAGTGGAAGAACCATTGTCTGAGTAGCATCGAACAGGGAACCAAATCTCATACCAACGATATCGCTGGAAACGATCTCATCCTCGTTGTATCCGAAGGACTCATTAGAAGCAGCTTTCATAGCTGCGTTGATCTGCTCTTTTGTAACATTTCCTTCAACAACTGCTGTAAGGATTGTAGTAGAACCAGTTGGGGTTGGAACACGCTGTGCGGAACCGATCAGTTTGCCGTTCAGTTCTGGGATAACAAGACCGATTGCTTTAGCAGCACCTGTGCTGTTCGGAACGATGTTAACTGCAGCTGCACGGGATCTTCTCAGATCGCCTTTTCTCTGCGGTCCGTCAAGTGTCATCTGATCGCCTGTGTAAGCGTGGATTGTGCACATGATACCGGATTTGATTGCAGCAAGGTCATTAAGTGCTTTAGCCATTGGAGCTAAGCAGTTTGTTGTACAGGAAGCTGCGGAAATGATGTGATCCTCTTTTGTAAGAGTCTCATGGTTTACGTTGTAAACGATTGTCTTAAGGTCGTTTCCAGCCGGAGCGGAAATGATAACGTGTTTAGCACCTGCATCGATATGAGCCTGAGCTTTGTCTTTGGATGTATAGAATCCAGTACACTCAAGAACTACGTCTACACCGATTTCTCCCCATGGAAGCTCAGCAGCGTTAGCTTTTGCATAAATTTTGATTTCTTTTCCGTCAACTGTGATGGAATCCTCTCCAGCTACTACTGTATCTGCAAGAGCGTATCTTCCCTGAGTTGAGTCATATTTTAATAAGTGAGCGAGCATTTTAGGAGATGTTAAGTCGTTGATAGCAACGATCTCAAATCCTTCTGCACCGAACATCTGACGGAATGCAAGACGACCAATACGTCCAAAACCATTAATTGCAACTTTTACTGCCATGATAAATTCCTCCTATGAATTAAATGGTAAAAATTATGTGAGTGCTTCAATCTTTGTGAAAGAAACATCAACCTATAGCGTATTGTACCTAATTCTGAACAAAAATTCAAGCCTATTTTCAAAAAAATAACAGGCAAATTTCCACAAATATCCTCTGATATGATATACTGCTCTCAAATGATACAATTAAGTCCCTTTTATGACACAGTGGCAGCATTTATGCACGTTTTTTCCTTTCTTTTTCGTGTAGGAAGAAATTTTTTCACATGTTCCTTCGCTATACACTTGTCCATAAAATATATCTTTATATTTGCAGAAAATATATTTTTAAAATACTATGCTTGGTTTATAATTTATAAGGAGGTTATTATGAAAATACTTTCCAACTCTCCCGGAGTTTTGTGGGACTGCCACATGCATTCTGAATTTTCCGCAGATTCCGGCACTCCCACCGGGGATATGATCCGCCAGGCCATTGCACTGGGGCTTAAGGGAATATGCTTTACGGAACATCTGGATCCAGACTATCCGCCAACTCCGGATGACCTGGAATTTTCCCTGGATCTTCCTGCCTATTACGCCCGGCTTATGGAATTGAAAGAAGCTTACAGGGACCAAATTGCCATCCATTTCGGTATTGAGATCGGTTTGCAGCTTCACCTTGGACAATATTTTCACAATCTTTTAAAAGAATATCCCTTTGACTTTGTAATTGGTTCCTCTCACGTAGTCCACGGCGCTGATCCCTACTACCCCGAATTTTTCCAGGGTAGGGACGAGGAACAGGCATACCTTGAATATTTCGAATCCATTCTGGAGAATCTGGATGCCTTCCATGAAATGGACACTTATGGGCATCTGGATTATATTGTCCGCTATGGCCCGAATAAAAACCAGTTCTATTCTTATGAAAAATATCAGGATATTCTGGATGGGATCTTGAAAAAGCTGATGGACACAAATGTGGGGCTTGAGATCAACACCGGTGGCTATCACTATGGTCTTGGGGAACCCAACCCATGTACGGCCATCATTCGCCGTTACAGGGAGCTTGGCGGCGAAATCATCACCATCGGCGCCGATGCCCATACACCGGATAAAATTGGCTACGCCTTTGACAGGGCGGCACAGGTGCTAAAAAAATGTGGTTTTGAATATTACACTGTATTTAAAAACCGGAAACCAGACTTTATGAAATTATAACAAAATACTCCATTGCTAGAATAATCAAGCGATGGAGCATTTTTGTTTATGAGCATTATTTCTGCACTTTTTCCAGAAACAGCGCAATAAGTCCTTTCTTTTCCCTCTCATGTGCCTTATCGTACAGGGATCTGCACCATTCGGTGATAACTTCGATCACCACTGGGGAGAAGGTCATCAGGATAAATACCAGGATGATCATTCCAAACTCCAGGGAACCAAGTGCCAGCAGGTTCTGTACGCATACAGCTGCAAAGAAGAAAATGAACTGCATGCCGTAAATAATAATCTTCCGGTACCTGCTCAGAGGTGCATATACGGTCTTCAAAGCTGCCATGTAGTTCCATCCGGTTACCAGAAAACAGGCTGTACTCAGCATTGCATTGCTATGGTAAACGTTCTGGCAGACTAGCATAATGGTAAATACACATCCTGTGATGGTGACTGCTGCCGGGAATGCATTCATAAATACATACCGCAGAAAACCACTCTCGATCTTGTTGAAGTTGTTTTCCTGGGCAAGCAGGAAGGTTGGGATTCCCACTGCGCAGGCGCTGATCAGGGACATCTGAATTGGCTCGAATGGATAGCTCTCGCCCCAGAAAATGGTGATCAGGCAAAGCAGTACAGAGAAAATGGTTTTGATCAGAAACATGGATGCTGCAGTGCGGATGTTGTTTACTACGCGGCGGCCCTGGTTCACGATTTCCGGCATAGCGGCGAAATTAGAATCCATAAGGACTACATTCGCAATATTCTTGGCCGCATCACTTCCCTCTGCCATAACCACGCTGCAATCTGCCTCTTTCAAAGCCAGAACATCATTTACACCGTCACCGGTCATGGCGACCGTATGCTTCTGCTTCTGAAGGGCAAGCACCATCTCTTTCTTCTGCTGCGGGGTTACACGTCCAAATACAGAGCACTCTGCAACGGCCCGCTCCATATCCTCCGATGTGGTAATGGTGGTGGCATCAATATATTTATCTGCATTTTCCAGGCCTGCCTTTTTTGCAATGGCAGAAACTGTCACTGGATCATCTCCAGAGATCACCTTCAGATCTACTCCCTGGTCTTTGAAAAATGCTAGAGTCTCAGGTGCATTGTCCCGGATAATATCGGTAAGCATAAATAAGGCAACTGGTTTCAGGCCTTCTGGAAGTTCATTTTCCTGGTTCAGATTGGTGCTGTGAGCCAGTACCAGAACACGCAGGCCTTCTTTTCCATAAGCGGCACACTGCCTTATCAGGTCTTCATTTCCATCTGGGAAAAGGAACTGGGCTGCACCCATCAGGTAGGTTCCTTCTTCCTGAAAGGCTACTCCGCTGTATTTACGGTCGGATGAAAACGGAATGCAATGATCTACCGGCATGTCTGTTCTTCTGGAAAAACGCTTGTGAAGGGCATCTGCGGTAGCGTTCTTGTCCTTTAAAATGGACATCATATTTGCCATGACACGCTCGATCTCGCCCATGGTCATCTCAGGCTGAGCGCCGCTGATGGCTAAATCAGTATTGACATTGTCCTGTGAATCTTGTGCTGACAGCTGTTCAGTAGTTCCCATAACAGCTCCCATCCGCAATTGTACCGCAACCGCGGATACTTCAGACTGCGCCTCTGCAGCTGCCATTTCTGGAACTCCCTGAGCTTGATTCCCTGTTCCATTTATTGAACTTTCGCTTGTATTCTCATTTTCTGTTTCCGGAGTCCTGATCTCCATACCCTCCACATAGGGCTGTACCTGCTCCACACACATGGTTCCGGCTGTAATGGTTCCAGTCTTATCCAGACAGAGAGTATCTACTCTCGCCAGCGTCTCAATACAATACAGCTCCTGCACCAGAGTATTCTTACGGGTCAGCGCCAGCGCGCCGAGTGTCAGTGCCACACTGGTAAGCAGCACCAGTCCCTCAGGGATCATTCCCAGGACAGCAGCCACCATATTCACTACTGCATCCCGGATTCCGTTTCCCGCAATGTAATATTGCTTATAAAACAACAGCATTCCCATAGGAACTATGATCACACTTATAGTCTTCAGAATCGCATTCAAGGAATTACGAAGTTCTGAGTTATGACGCTTAAATTCCTTCGCCTCACTGGTGATCTGGGAAGCGTAATTATCCTTGCCAACGTGGATCACCTGGCAGCAGGCCTCACCAGATGTGACAAAACTTCCGGAAAAAAGCTCGTCTCCTTCATTTTTCTGAAGGTTGTCGGATTCACCGGTCAGCAGGGATTCATTGACTTCAATGCTGCCCTCCAGCACCTTGGCATCTGCCGGCACCTGATCTCCTGTTTTCAGAAAAAGGATGTCATCCAGCACCAGTTTCTCCGTGGAAATGGTCCATTTTTTTCCCTCACGCAAGACCACAGCCTTGCTCTCCGTGAGGATGGCCAGCTTATCCAGGGTTTTTTTCGCCCGGACCTCCTGGATGATTCCGATCACCGTGTTGATCACAATGATTCCCATAAACATGGAATTCTTATAGGAACCAACCAGCAATACCATAATCATAAGGGCCAGGTTCAGAAAGTTGAAAAATGTTAGCACATTCTCCCTTATGATCTGCTTATAGCTTCTTGTATTGGGGTTCTCATTGGCATTGATTTTTCCCTCTTCAATTCTTTGTTGTACCTGTTCGTTCGTCAGTCCTGTCATCGTTACTTCCTTCATTCTTATGTTTTCTTTAAGGATGTTTCAGTTTTACTCTTTTTGCTTTCCCGTTATATGAAAATCAGGGCAGATGATAACATCCGCCCTGATGAATTCACTTTACGGTATGCCTCATCTTTATCACCTATTTATCTGTAACGAAATAAATCTGCTTAAGGATTCGGTTTCCTGTAAAAAATATTATTCTTTTGAATATAGATGACGAAAATTAGTACTCTTCTTCCTCTGCCTCTTCACCCTCATGGATGTCAGACTTCGGTTTCTTCAGACCTTCGATCTCGATGTGATGCTTCTGTGCATAATCCCACAGTGCAGCATGTACAGCCTCTTCAGCAAGAAGAGAACAATGTACTTTCACTGGCGGAAGTCCATCAAGAGCCTCCATAACAGCTTTGTTTGTAAGCTTCATAGCTTCCTCGATAGTCTTACCTTTTACCATCTCAGTAGCCATACTGCTTGTTGCAACTGCAGCACCGCAGCCAAAGGTTTTGAATTTACAGTCTTTGATAATATGTGTCTCATCATCGATATCCAGGAAAATTCTCATAATATCGCCGCATTTGGCATTTCCTACTGTACCGACACCGCTTGCATTCTCTATTTCTCCAACATTACGTGGATGCTGGAAATGATCCATTACTTTCTCACTATACATCTTTTTTTCCTCCTGGCAAGTGTTTTAATCAAATTTTTTGTTTTTTTTACTATTCAGTAGGTACTATTCCGCGAGGTGTTTTTTGTGAACGTAGTTCACAGAAAACCCGAGAATCTCGGCGCGAAATCATGCAAAGCATGATTTCTGTGCATCGCGAAGCGTGTAACTGTGAAGGTACTGAACAGTTACTGTTTTTTAATAAAATCTTCATATAATGGAGACATTGATCTCAGATATGCTACGATTTCTTTCAGCTTATCTACTACAAAGTCAGCATCTTCCATGGTAGTCTCCTCGCTTAAGGTCATACGCAGGGAACCATGTGCGATCTCATGAGGAAGTCCGATTGCCAGCAGTACATGAGACGGATCCAGGGAGCCTGATGTACAAGCGGAACCGCTGGATGCACAAACACCATAGTTGTCAAGCATAAGCAACATGGACTCTCCTTCGATGAACTGGAAGCTTACATTTACGTTGTTTGGAAGACGTTTGGTACGGTCACCGTTTAATTTCACATATGGGATCTCAGCCAGGATTCTCTCGATAAAATGATCTCTCACCTGGATTTCTTTGGCAGTACGCTCTTCCATAGTGCGGATTGCACGCTCTGCTGCTACACCGTAGCCTACGATTCCTGGAACATTTTCTGTACCGGCACGACGCTTTCTCTCCTGAGCTCCACCGTGTACGAAGGAACGGATCTTAACGCCCTTGCGGATATAAAGGAAGCCAATTCCTTTCGGTCCGTTCAGCTTATGTCCGCTGGAGCTGAGCATATCGATTCCTAATTCCTCTACATTAATCGGCACCTGTCCAAAAGCCTGTACTGCATCTGTGTGGAAAAGGATGCCGTGCTCTTTGGCAATTGCACCGATTTCCTTGATCGGCTGGATGGATCCGATCTCATTGTTTGCAAACATAACAGAAATCAGGATGGTCTCCGGTGTGATGGCTTTCTCAAGCTCGTCAAGCTTCACAATACCATTCTCATCTACATCCAGGTAGGTGATCTTTGCTCCGCGCTCTTTCTCCAGATATTCACAGGTGTGAAGGATCGCATGATGCTCGATCCTGGTGGTGATGATGTGGTTTCCTTTGGATTTATATGCTTCAAAAGTGGCTTTCAGTGCCCAGTTATCAGCCTCTGAGCCGCCAGCTGTGAAATAGATTTCTTCTTTCCTGGCACCAAGTGCATCTGCAATCTGGCCTCTAGCCTTGCTGACGCCCTCTTTGCTCTTGGATGCGAAATCGTAAATGCTGGATGGATTTCCATACATTTCGCTAAAATAAGGAAGCATTGCTTCTACTACTTCCGGAGCGGTTTTGGTGGTTGCCGCATTATCCAGATATATCATTTTTCCCATTTTTCTTCCTCCTGGTTTATTGGTATCAATTCGATATGAAAGACTCCCGGGAAAGGGTTGTTTCATCTATCTCCTTAGGTACTTTTCTATTTCCTAGTAAATCGCTTGGATTTCTATCCCACTTTACCAGATAATAACAGTTCTGTCAAGGCACATTTACAGCATAAACTAACTAAAAAGACGGAGTGGTTATGGTTCTGTATGACGGCTGCTTCAAGCCATAACCAGACAGGCGGATTCTTATGTCTGACAGACTTTTTATCAAAGGAACCCTGATTCTCACTCTTACGGGGCTAGCCAGCCGCCTTATGGGTTTCTTCTATAGAATATTCTTATCTCATACCATTGGTGCACAGGGCGTAGGGATTTATCAGCTTACCCTTCCGGTTCACGGAATTGTACTGGCTGCCTGCTGTATGGGGATTCAGGCAGCTATTTCCAGGCTGTGCGCCTCTTTTACTGCCCTTGGAAAAGAAAAAGAGTCCAGGGACACACTACTTCTTGGAACCTTTCTTTCGGTGGCATTCTGCGGGCTTTTGTCTTTCCTTGTGTATTGGAATGCTGATTTTGTGGCTTCCTTCTTGTTAAAAGAGCCGCGTACAGAGATCCTGCTCCGCATTCTTTCCATTAGCTTTCCCCTTTCTGCTTTGCATTCATGCATAAACAGCTTTTATTATGCCCGGAAAAAGGCCGGGATTCCGGCTTTTATCCAGCTTTTTGAACAGTGTTCCCGGATTGGCAGTACTTATATGATCTATCAGATCCTGATTTCACAGGAAAAGGAAATCACACCTGTAATGGCTGCCGGTGGTGCCCTTTTCAGTGAGGTTGTGGCAGCTGCAGCATGTCTTTTAGCGCTGGGAATTGATTTCTCCAGGGAAAAAAATATAAAACCATCTTCTCCTGAAAATACTCATCATAATACTACTTCCGTGAATTCTCTTACAAAAGAGATTGCCCAGATCGCAGTTCCCCACTCGGTAAACCGGCTGCTGCTTACTTTGCTTTCCGGAATCGAGATGGTCCTCATTCCCCAAAGACTGCTTCTGGCCGGAATGAATCATGCTGATTCCCTGTCTGTGTACGGAGTTTTTACCGGAATGTCGCTGCCACTGATCCTTTTTCCGGCAACAGTCACAAACTCTGCTTCCGTTATGCTGATGCCCTCTGTGGCCGGCTTGCAGGCACTTGGACATGAAAAAAGGATCCGTCATGTGATCCGCCGCACCTGCGAAACCTGCTTTTTATTTGGAGCCTTCTGTACCTTCTTTTTCTTTCTTTTTGGAAAAACTTTTGGAATTTTTCTTTTTCACAGTGAGACTGCGGGAATCTACATAAGAACACTGGCTTTTATCTGTCCTTTTCTTTATACAAATACAGCACTGGAAAGTATTTTAAATGGGCTTGGGCGCCCGGATGCCTGCCTTTTTCATAATATCGCAGGTGTATGCATCCGGATTGGATTTGTATTCTTTTCCATTCCTTTGCTTGGACTCCGGGGATATTTCTATGGAATGCTCCTTTCCCAGCTGATTCTTACTTTACTTCATTTCATTTACCTAAATAGGATGGAATTATCCGAGTAATTTTCACGAAATTTGCCTATCGACATTTTTTCCCTCATAGTCTATAATATTGAATTGAAAGCAAATTTTGCCGATAAAAGGAGAAAATACCATGGGATTTGAATTCATCAAAAAGCTTCCAACCCCCGACGAGATCCGCAACCAATATCCCATTGATGCAAAGATCAAGGCACTGAAAGAGAAACGTGATCAGGAGATCCGTGATGTATTCACTGGAAAATCCGATAAATTTCTTGCAATCATTGGTCCCTGCTCTGCAGATAATGAAGATGCTGTATGCGACTATCTGCTGAGACTTCGCAAAGTTCAGGACAAGATCGCGGATAAGGTTTTAATCATTCCTCGCGTTTATACAAATAAACCGCGTACTACAGGTGAAGGTTATAAAGGAATGGTTCACCAGCCGGACCCGGAGAAAAAGCCCAACATGCTTGCCGGCCTTGTAGCAATCCGTAAAATGCACATTCGTGCAATCGAGGAGAGTGAATTTACCTGTGCAGATGAGATGCTTTATCCAGAGAACTGGCGCTACCTTTCCGATCTTCTTTCCTATGTTGCTGTAGGGGCACGTTCTGTTGAGGATCAGCAGCACCGCCTGACTGTCAGCGGTATGGACGTTCCGGCTGGAATGAAGAACCCAACAAGCGGTGACTTCAGCGTTATGCTGAACTCTGTTGTTGCAGCCCAGGGAAGCCACACCTTTATTTACAGAGGATGGGAAGTTGAAACTACTGGAAATGAGTTAACACATACTATTCTTCGTGGAGCTGTAAACAAACATGGAGAGGCAATTCCGAACTACCATTACGAAGATCTTCGTCTTCTTTTCGAGAAATATTCCGCTAAGAACCTGAAGAACATGGCTACCATCGTAGATACCAACCATTCCAACTCCAATAAGCAGTACGAGCAGCAGATCCGTATTGCCAAGGAAGTTCTTCACAGCCGTCAGGTTGATTCTGATGTACGAGGACTGGTAAAGGGTCTTATGATCGAGAGCTATATCGAGCCAGGCAACCAGAAGATCGGACCAAACCATGTATATGGCAAATCCATTACAGATGCCTGCCTTGGATGGAAAGAGTCTGAGGAACTGCTGTATACAATTGCTGAAATGTGCTAATTATAAAATGCTCTGAATTTCCCGTTTTCAGGAAACGAGCCAAAACCATTCTGCAGGTTTTGCCTGTTATCGCGGCAGACGCTATGCCCCCGTGCAAGCACGGACTTTGGCTCGTTACCCGTGTAAATAAAAATCTCCTACGTTCTTTACGAATGTGGGAGATTTTTTTATCTGGAAATATTCACCCGAAAATCCTGTTTGCAGGATTCTCCACCTGCGGCGGTTTCCCAGGCAGCATCTGCCTTTCTGCTGCTTCCGTATCCTGCCCGGCAGGGCTATTCTATGTAATAAGGAATTCCAACGAAATTTCCTATTACACAAAATACTGCCCACAGATTTCTAATTTCATGGGCAGTTATCATCTTATTCTCTTCTCAATGTCTCGGATGTGCCTTCATATACACATCTCTCATCCGGTTAATATTCATGCTTAAATACACCTGGGTAGTAGAAATATCAGAATGTCCCAGCATCTCCTGAACGCTTCGGATGTCCGCTCCATTCTGCAGCATATGGACTGCAAAGGAATGTCTTAAGGTATGAGGCGTAATATCTCTGTGAATTCCGGCATCCTGCGCATACCCTTTCAGCATTTTCCAGAATCCCTGGCGGCTCATGGCCTTGCCGGAGCAATTGGTGAACAAGGCAGGCTCTGTATCGTCTTTCACGAATACCTTACGCCCTTCTTCCAGATAAAGCTTCAATGCCTCTTTACTTACATTTCCGATTGGAATAATACGCTCTTTGTTCTCCTGACATACCACATAGCCAAGCTGCAGATTCACATCTGTAGTCTCAAGATGGATCAGTTCACTTACCCGCATACCAGTCGCATACAAAAGTTCTAACATGGCTTTATCCCGGATTCCCTTAGGGGTAGTCAGATCTGGCTGCTTCAGAAGGTCATCCACCTCCTGAATGCTGAGGATCTCAGGAAGCTTCTTCTCAACCCTGGGTGATTTCAGATTGTCTGCAGGGTTCTCCTGGATCTTCCGCAACGCAAACATATGCTGAAAAAAAGCACGAATGGAAGCAACACTTCTGGAAATCGTAGATGACGCGAAGTTCTCTTTTTCCATATAATCCATATATCCCAGAAGATCAAATTCACGGACATCTGCCGCTGCAGTGATCCCCTTTGTTTCCAGATATGCAGACATTTTATTCAGATCACGCTGGTAGGAAACCTCTGTATTCTGGGATGTTTTCTTCGTATTATGTAAGTATTCTATAAACTCGCGTATTTCCAGTTCCATATTGTTTACTTCCTGTCTCTCTAGTTGTGGAGTTACTGTTCACGACCATCACAGCAACACGCTTCGTGATACCCAAAAACATCTCGCGGAACATTACCAGTGAACAGTAACGTTATAGATTTCAATTCATGGGGCCCTGTACATTCGAATCTTGCGTTTTACTCCATATGTTGTAAGGACGGGCTATCTCCCCACAATAACCATTTTTAAAATGTACCTGTATTATACTTTGTAATTAACATAAAATCAAACCTTTTTTTCCTTTTGAAATCGTATAAAAGCAGGGCTTTTTCATTATTTTTACAAAATAAAGCAGATTTTATGGTAACCATCACTATATCTTGTGACTTTTCTGTTGTTTTCCTCTAAAAAAATTTCGAAAAATCTAGAATTTTGTTTAAAATCCACGGATTCACACGCCATTCCAGGAAGATTCCCACACCATACAGCATTGTATACAAGAATACTTTCAGAAAATAATCACTCACCTTCCGGGGGAAAATGCCGTGGTTACGCCAGATTCCCATAGACTCCCTGTAGATCATCTGATAAACCACATTCCATAATGGCAGATAGATCAGATACTGTGGAAAAAGAAGCGCTGCTGCAACTACTCCGCCTGTAAGCCCAAACTGCAAAATGGACATGGAGAATACCATTCCCAATTCAAGCCCTGTAAAAAGCATTGCCCCCACTGCTATTGGAACGCCAAATACAGTGAAACCACATAGCAGAGAAAGGAAAAAGAAGCTGCCTCGCATCCATATGATCTTCAGCAGATAATCGGTTCCCTCTGCCCCTGTTTTTCCATAAGCAGCCAATAGATAAATTGCAGAAAATGCCTGCTGCTTCCAAGAAAAACAATAAATAAAATTCGGAATCAGCAGGCCGGCAAGGAATCCGGCCATCAGCAGGGCCAGTCCTGGAAAAAAGTTTTTTATTTTGGTACTGAGTACAGTTTCCATATATTCACCCTGTACCATTGTACGCAGTTTTGTTCCTGATTATGTTGACATTTCATATGGCATAAAAAAACCGCCCCGCATCTTTCATATAATATGAAAAATACGGAAGCGGTTTCTTAAGTTGTTACTGTTCACTCCGTGAACAGCAGCCTTAAGTTCTAATGTAAATTAACTCCGATTATTTGGCATAATCAACAGCTCTGCTCTCGCGGATCACATTAACCTTAATCTGACCCGGATACTCAAGCTCAGCTTCAATCTGCTTCGCTATATCTCTTGCGAGAAGTACCATCTCAGAATCGTTCACATGCTCAGGAACTACCATAACACGGATCTCTCTACCAGCCTGGATTGCAAAGGATTTCTCTACACCCTTGAACTGGTTTGTAATATCCTCAAGCTGTTTCAGCCTGTTGGTATACGTCTCCAGTGTCTCTCTTCTGGCACCTGGACGCGCTGCGGAAATTGCGTCTGCTGCCTGCACGATACAAGCAATAAGACTCTCCGGCTCCACATCACCATGATGTGCGGCTACCGCATTGATCACAAGCGGTGATTCCTTATATTTCTTACAAAGGTTTACACCAATCTCAATATGGGACCCCTCAACTTCATGGTCAATAGATTTACCGATATCATGAAGAAGACCTGCACGTTTCGCCATGCGCACATCCACACCAATCTCACCGGCAAGCAGACCGGAAAGCTGTGCAACCTCAATGGAATGCTTCAATGCATTCTGTCCATAGCTTGAACGGAATTTCATACGTCCAAGAAGCTTCAAAAGCTCTGGGTGGATGCCGTGGACTCCAACGTCCATCGCTGCATTCTCACCATCCTCGCGGATCTGAGTCTCAACTTCTTTCTGTGCTTTTTCAACCATTTCCTCGATTCTGGCCGGATGGATACGTCCATCAACGATCAGTTTCTCAAGTGCTACTCTTGCCACTTCACGTCTGATAGGATCAAAGGATGAGAGAACTACCGCCTCAGGGGTATCATCAATGATAAGGTCTACACCTGTCAAGGTCTCCATGGTACGGATATTACGTCCCTCACGTCCGATAATACGTCCCTTCATCTCGTCGCTTGGAAGCTGCACTACAGAAATAGTAGTCTCAGCCACATGGTCTACTGCACATTTCTGAATGGCATTTACCACGTATTCTTTGGCTTTCTTTCCTGCTTCTTCCTTCGCCTGGCTCTCAAGTTCCTTGTAAAGTCTGGCAACATCAACTTTCACATCGTCTTCCACAGATCTGAGCAATTCTTCTTTTGCCTGTTCGGAGGTCAGACCGGAAACACGTTCCAGTTCCTGTACTCCTTTCAGTTCGAGTTCATCTACTCTCTTTTCTTTCTTTTGCAATTCTGCAAATCTCGCTGTGCACTCTGCCTCGCGCTTCTCAACTGCTTCAGCTTTCTTATCGACGGTTTCTTCCTTCGCTAAGACACGCTTCTCATATTTCAGCAGTTCGTTTCTACGTTCCTTGGTTTCTTTCTCCAGTTCATTCTTGGTACGGAGAGATTCTTCCTTTACTTCCAATAAAGTTTCACGTTTCTTTGTTTCGGCCGTTTTTAAGGCTTCATCAATGATGCCTCTGGCCTTTTCTTCAGCTGACCCAATCGTTTCTGCGTCTTTCTTAACTTTGTTATCCACAGAAACTTTACTAGTAATAGGAACTGCAATCAGTAGAGTGGCTACTACAGCGACAACTGCAACAATAATTGTTGTCACAGGAGCACCTCCTCAATATTTAATTTTCATTGTGCAATCACAACAATACAAGTTTATCTTTTTTTTAGAATTATGTCAAGTTTTTCTACCGAAAAAGAAAATTTTAATTTCGGCAGGGCGCTGCAGCTCCACTCACGCATAGTTATATGCACAGCCGGAAAAAAGGCAGAACCGCCTATTCATAGCTTCTCTCACAGGTAATGTTCATCTCGTCCAGCACATGGGAAACATCACCGTAGGAGAAGCCTCTTCGAAGGAGGAATCCCTGAAGTCTGCGCATTTTCTTCTCATCCAGAGCGGTGTCTGGCTGACACTTCTTCTCCACAGTGGCACGAAGAACAGCCAGCTCGTCTGGCTCTTCTACTTCTGCTGCTTCTTCCCAGGCTGCAAGGGCAGTCTCCCTGTCGATTCCCTTCCCAGCCAGCGCCTGAAGGATCTTCTGGCGGCTCTTGGTTCCCATTCGGAAGGAAATATAGTTCATCGCATACCGCTGGTCATTGAGGTAGCCGTAGGAACGCACATAATTCATGGCATCCTCCACTGCTTCTGCTGAAAAGCCTGCCTGACGCAGCCGGTCAGACAGGCCTTTCTCTGTGCGGTCCATATGCTCCAGAAGAAGCATCGCCTTTCTCCTGGCATTCTTCTGCTCTTCAAGTGTAACCGCCATATTTTATTCCTCTACAGATGCTGGAGTATCAGCTGCTGGTGCCGCATCAGGCTTCTTCTCAGACTGCTCTTCTTCCTCTCCTGGGAGCAGGTTGTAACGAATACGAACTTTACGCTCGATCTCGTCGCAGATATCCGGATGCTCTTTCAGAAACAGCTTGGCATTCTCACGGCCCTGGCCAATCTTATTGCCCTCATATGCGTACCACGCGCCACTCTTATTCACAATGGAATTCTCAGCAGCAAGATCAAGGATATCGCCCTCCTTGGAGATACCGGTACCAAACATGATATCAAACTCAGCCTGCTTAAATGGCGGAGCTACCTTATTCTTAACAACCTTGATCCTGGTATGGTTCCCAACCATCTCGCCGCCCTGCTTCAAAGTCTCTACACGGCGCACATCCAGACGTACAGAAGAGTAGAACTTAAGGGCACGTCCACCGGTAGTAGTCTCTGGATTACCAAACATAACGCCAACCTTCTCACGAAGCTGGTTGATAAAGATTACAACACAGTTGGACTTGCTGATAATGGCAGTTAGCTTACGAAGAGCCTGAGACATCAGACGTGCCTGCAAACCTACGTGGCTATCGCCCATATCGCCGTCAATCTCAGCTTTGGGAACCAGAGCTGCAACGGAGTCTACGATAATAATATCTACTGCACCGGAACGGACCATGGTTTCTGCGATTTCCAGAGCCTGCTCGCCGTTATCCGGCTGGGAAATATAAAGGTTATCAATATCTACACCAATATTCTTGGCATATACAGGATCAAGTGCGTGCTCTGCATCAATGAAACCTGCAATTCCACCTCTCTTCTGCACCTCAGCAACCATATGCAAGGCGACTGTGGTCTTACCACTGGACTCTGGTCCATAAATCTCTACAATACGTCCCTTCGGCACACCGCCTACGCCAAGTGCAATGTCAAGACTTAAAGAACCGGTAGGAACTGTCTCTACCTGCATATTGGCACTGGACTCACCAAGCTTCATTACAGAACCCTTACCGTACTGCTTCTCAATCTGTCCAAGGGCTGCTTCCAGCGCTTTCTTCTTCTCTTCATTTATCATGATTCAAATCTCCTATTCTTCATAATCCGTCAGTCCGCGGTGGTCTCTGCAGCTATTCAATTCTTACTGCCCACTGCAGACCAGTAACATTAATTGGACTGTATATCATTCCCGCTTCCGCTAATACGAACCTATGTTCGTTTCTTTCTGTAGTACATAGTATCTTAAATCCGTTCACTTGTCAAGCCCCTACTCGCCATATAAAAATTTTATTTTTACAATACTTTATTTTCACCTGTGGAATCATCCCGGAATACGGGTGTGAAGTTCTTCTGTGTGCCGGAGACAGATAAACCTCCGGTAAATTTGAGATGGATCTGCGCAGCTTTTAAGCTGCCACTTTCCTGTCAGTAACTTTACTATATAGCAAAATATCCGGAATTACAAGAACATTTTCCTGCAATTCCGGATTTCCTTATTAACCGCTTTTCCCTATCCCTGGCTCAGCACACTTCTCACATGCTCTACTTCTTCCCTTGTAGCCTGTGCTGCAGGCACATAATAGCCTCTTGCACGCGCAATCTGGTAGATTTCCTCCTGGGACATCTCGCACTGGTTTCTCATCTGCTTCAAGGTCTGTTTCAGCTGTGGATTCTCTGTCTGAGGGATCATTTCCCCATAACGTGTCAGTTCCCCATTGATTCCTGCAAGTGTATCTGCAACCATCACTTTTTCATTCATGTGTGCTACCTCCTACTGTAAATACTGCATAAGCTGATTTTTGCAATCTACCGCTGACTGGGCAGACTTCTGGAAAAACTGCTTCACCTGGGCATCCGTAGCCTGGCCTGCGTACTCATCCATTTTACAGTGGGTTGTGTCAAATCCACCGATCAGGTGTCTTAAATTCTGTAAATCCAATTCTGAAATCTGGTTCATATAACCTGCCTCCTGTTCATAAAATTCTTTTCCAGAATGTCCGGTATCTATAAATTTCCCAGATCAGCAAAGCTGTATCTGAGTCCCTCACAGCAAAATACAGGAGAAAATAATTTCCTCCTGTATCCTGAACCGGACACCTTACAAGAAGCAGTATGCCCGCCTTTTCATCCTATTATGCAACAAATCTTATGTCCCAAAATCCAGCCAAAACCGGATTCTGTTGTCTTTTATTCCCCGATCAGCCAGTTATACATCTCTTCATACTGGCGTGCAGAATTGTTCCATGAGAAATCCTTGGCCATAGCGCGGTCTACCATCTTATTCCATTCGCGCTTCTTATCATAATAAATATGCTCTGCATAACGAATGGTAGAAAGCATCTCATGTGCATTGTAATTGCTGAAGGAGAATCCTGTTCCGGTTCCCTCAAATTCATTGTAAGGCTCTACTGTATCCTTCAAGCCGCCAGTCTCTCTGACAATCGGAAGTGTACCATAGCGAAGGCTCATCAGCTGGCTTAATCCGCATGGCTCAAACAGGGACGGCATGAGGAATGCGTCGGAAGCTGCATAGATTCTGTGAGACATGCTCTCATCATAATAAATCTGTGCAGATACCTTGCCGTGATATTTCCAGTCAAAATGACGGAACATATTCTCATAGCGCTCATCACCTGTACCAAGAGCTACGATCTGTACGGAATCCTGGCAAAGTTCATCCATAATATATGCGATCAGATCAAATCCCTTCTGGTCAGTCAGACGGGAAACAATACCGATCATCATTGCCTTCGGATCCTGCTCAAGGCCTAAATCCTTCTGAAGCTGGATTTTGTTCTTCACTTTCTCCTTGCGGAAGGTGGTGGCATTATAGCGTGCAGTCAGATTGTTATCTGTCTCTGGATTAAAGTCGTTATAATCAATACCATTTACAATACCGCGGAGACTGTTGGAACGTGCGCGGAGCAGTCCATCCAGGCCCTCGCCATAGAACGGTGTTTTGATCTCATCTGCATAAGTATTGCTTACTGTAGTAACTGCATCTGCAAATACGATACCGCCCTTCAGGAAGTTACCATCCTTGTATGCTTCCAGCTTGTCCGGTGTAAAGTAATAATCGGAAAGTCCGGTAAGCTCTTTGATGGTCTTCACGTCATATACACCCTGGAATTTCAGGTTATGTATGGTCATGATGGTCTTAATGCCCCAGAAGAACTGATTCTGCTGGAAGCTGTCATGAAGGTAAACAGGAACAAGGCCTGTCTGCCAGTCGTGGCAGTGAATAATGTCAGGTCTGAATCCAATTACCGGAAGTACGGAAAGCACTGCCTTGGAAAAGAATGCAAATTTCTCCAGATCCCACGGAGCACTGTCATATGGCTTCGGGCCGCTGAAGTAATATTCATTATCTATAAAGTAGAACTGAATGCCATCATACTCCATCTGAAGAACACCTACATAACAGTTCTTATAGCCCAGATCCATATAGAAGTGTGTGACATATTCCATTTTATCTTTCCATTCCTGCTTCATACAGGCATATTTCGGTAAGATTACACGAATGTCAAAATAACGTTTATCAAAGCATTTCGGCAGTGAACCAGCTACGTCAGCTAACCCCCCGGTCTTTATAAAAGGCACTGCTTCTGATGTTGCAAAAAGAATTCTTTTCATCCGAAAAAACCTCCTTAGTAATAGCGAATAGCTTCTTATAACTCATATTATACCCCATAATTTCCTTATTGGAAAGAACGATTTTTATATTCCAGCCGAATTTTATCCGCAATCAATGCAATAAACTCAGAATTGGTAGGTTTCCCTTTCCCATTGCTTACGGTGTAGCCAAACAGCTGGTCAATGGTATCCATCTTTCCACGGCTCCATGCCACTTCGATGGCATGCCTGATAGCACGCTCCACACGGCTTGGCGTGGTCTGATGGCGCTTGGCTATGGTAGGGTATAAAATTTTTGTAATTGAATTCAGCATTTCCATATCATTTACGGATAGAATAATGGCATCCCGCAAATACTGATAACCTTTAATATGTGCAGGAACTCCGATTTCATGTATGATATCCGTCACGTCAGTTTCCAGATTGCCCGAATTGTATGCACTTTCTTCCTCCTTTGGTCTTGGACGGTTCATTTCCCTTGCCCGCCGCTCTCCGGCCCGGCGGATATGCTTGATCCGGTTCAACAGCATTTTATTGTCAAAAGGCTTCAGCATAAAATAATCTGCTCCAAGATCAAAAGCGTCCTCTGTAATCCGCTCCTGTCCAACTGCTGAAACTACAATAAATGACGGCACCTTTTTCAGATTTTCATCATGACTGAAACGCTCCATCACGGAAAGTCCGTCGACTTTTGGCATAATAATATCCAGAACAACCACATCGGGCTGTTTTTCCCTGATGATGTTACAGATTTCTTCTCCATTATGTGCTTTTCCAACCAGTTTCAGGTCTTCGTCCTGGTCAATGATCTTACTCAGTACTTCCACCATTTTCTCATTATCGTCCGCAATTGCCACATTTAATTTTTCCATGAGGCTATTCTCCTCCTACCATTTTGAAAATTCTCCAGCATTCTATAGCCGAAGTTTTACTATATTCCCGATATCGGAAACAAATGGCCTTTTCTCCCCAATATCTTCCTATCACCTGTACAAAACAGCAGGGCCCTGTTTGCTCTTGCACATTTTTCAGAAAAATTTTCCTTTGCTGTAACAACGTCTATTATAGTGGAACTGACATGGTGAAATCAAGCCGAAAGTGCCGATTTTACTGCATTTTCGTTCGATTTGTTTCGAGCTTTTTAGCCTATTTTCAAGACAAAAGATCTGGTTTTTCTGATGATTTTTTTATAATAAGACAGCATTTTACAAAGCCCTTCATTTTAATCGGATTTTTCTTTTTTTCGAGTTTTGAATTGCAGGAAATGGAATCCATTCATAAAAATACAAGATTGAAATCCGTAATTCGCTCCATACTAAAAAGTGAAATCTGCAAAAGATATTTTGCCAAAAACAAAAGAAAAGGAAGTGAAAACATGTACCAGAAACGAAAATATAAAGCTTTTATCCTGCTCTGTCTCATTCTTGACCTTCTGGCAATGGTATTTCTGGGATATCGTTATCTGGACCGGAAAATTCCGGATGAAATACACATTGACAGAAATTCAGGACTGGACCTGTCCCAGCTTTCCAATCTCCCATTTGTATCTTTTGGAGAGTCCATCACAGCTTCCGGGGAAGGCAGTTACCAGCTGTCATGCACGCTTTTTGGAAAAATCCCTTTTAAGGATATAAAAGTAACGCCAACGAAAGGCGACAGTATTCTGGTCAGCGGAAGCACCGTTGGAATTTACATGGAAACAGCCGGGGTTCTGGTGATCGACACTGGGGAAATTCTTTCTGAAGACGGGCAGTTACAGGATCCTGCCAAAAACAGATTAAAGCCTGGTGACTATATTATTGGATTAAATCAGCAGAAAATATCCTGTAAGCAGGAGCTGATCCAGGATCTGGAAAAGATTAACGGGAATCCTGTTACAGTAAATGTGCGGCGGGATAACAATACCATTCCTGTTTCTCTTACTCCTGTGCAGGATTCTTCGGGCAAATACAAGCTTGGGATCTGGGTGCGGGACGATACTCAGGGAATCGGCACCCTTACCTATGTGACAAAGGATGGTAATTTCGGTGCTCTCGGACATGGGATCAGCGATATCGACACTGGGAATCTTTTGTCCATAAAAGGAGGAAAGCTTTACTACGCCCAGATTCTTGGGGTGCAAAAGGGGGAAAAAGGAAGCCCAGGAGAACTTTCCGGGCTGATTCGGTATCGAAATGACAATGTGATCGGACAAATATGTATAAATAGTTCAAACGGGATTTACGGGGATTTCACTAACATTTCTGACAATAATGTTACAGAAATCCAGGCTGCAGCTTCTGCTCCAGATGTTACAGGCAGTTCCTCTGCAAGTCCCAGACAGCAGGAAACCTCTTCCTGGGATCTGGCGGATTGTTTTTCAGCAGATGATCCACAGCAGATTACACTGCGTCAAATGAAGATCGGCTACAAACAGGAAGTCCAGACCGGTTCAGCCTCTGTTCTATGCGACGTAGGTGATGGAGTAAAAGAATACCACGCAGAGATCACCAGGATTGACATGAACCACGAAGACACTAACAAAAGCTTCGTCATCCGCATTACTGACCAGGAGCTTCTTAACACCACCGGCGGCATTGTCCAGGGCATGTCAGGTAGTCCTATCCTCCAGAATGGAAAAGTGATCGGAGCCGTCACCCATGTCTTCGTCCAGGACGCTGCAAGCGGGTATGGGATCTTTATTGAGAATATGCTGAAAAACTAAGAAATGAAGAAAAACACACCTCGCGGATTTTTCTTCTCTGTAGTGTAAAAAATGGGAAAGATTTTCAAAATCTAAATCTTTCCCATTTTTCTGATAGGTGCTAATACGCAATGATGCAATGTATGAATAAATACACTGGAGCAAATACATCTAACAGAATTTTCCCGTTATCACGTTAATCTTCAGGATTCAGTGCAGACGTTGTCTGACCCGCCAAAAAAGGCCACGCGTCTGCACCTTACAATCCCGCCTTGCACGCTCCTGCCAGCTTCTTCATCTCCCTTGCATTCTCCAGCACAGTGCCTGTGATCTGGGCGCCGCCAAGAAGACGGGCGAGTTCGCGAATGGAGGACTCTTCGTCAAGAGGGTGGATCTGGGTTGTGGTCTTGGTGCCTTCCACCTGCTTCCTAATCTCAAAATGGGAATCTGCCATAGCTGCGATCTGGGGAAGGTGGGTAATGCACAGCACCTGGTGATGGTGACCGATCACTGCCATTTTCTCGGAAACCTTTTGTGCGGTACGGCCGCTGATTCCGGTGTCAATTTCATCAAAGATCAAAGTCTCGATCTGGTCCCGGTCTGCCAGAATTGCTTTTAGGGCAAGCATGATTCTGGAGAGCTCACCGCCGGATACAATCTTGCCAAGAGGTTTCAGACTCTCTCCCGGGTTTGTGGAAATCTCGTACTGGATCTCATCAAAGCCATTGTCTGTAAAGCTGCTTCTTCTGGCAAATGTGATGGCAAACTGTACATCCAGGAAATTTAAGTCCTTCAATCCCTGGATCACCTTTTCCTCTAACTGACAGCTGTATTCTTTGCGAACCTCCGACAGACGGCTGCAAGCCGCTTCCAGTTTCTTCTCTGCCTTTTTCAGTTCTTCCTTGGCAGCTTCGAAAATTTCTTCATACTTCTGGAGTTTATTCAGCTTCTCCTGCTGTTTCTTCTGATACTCCTGAATTTCTTCGATCCGCTGGCCATATTTTGCTTTCAAACCATTGAGCAGATCCAGGCGGCGCTCCGTCTCATAAAATACAGATTCGTCAAAAGTCATATCATCCATATAGGAGGACAGTTCCCTGTTAAAATCATTGAGAAGCCCGTCAACCTCGCTTAGAGTCTGGGAAAGGGATTCCAGCTGGTCATCATATTCTGTCACTCTGGAAAGCTCCCGAAGCGCTTCTCCCACAGCTTCACCAGCCCCCTGTCCGTCATATCCGGTAAGGACATGGGTGCTTTGAAGGGAATCGATAATTCTACGCCCATTGGACAGCTTCCGGTACTGCTTCTCCAGTTCCTCGTCCTCTCCCGGAACCAAAGCTGCCTTCTCGATCTCATTGATCTCAAATTCCAGGAACGCCATTTCCCGGTTCTTCTGCTCTTCGTCCATATCAAGGGATTTCAGCTCCGCCTGACATTTCTTATATTCCTGATAGGCTGCTTTCACCTTTTCTTTTTCCGGAAGAATTCTCTCACGGCCATAGGCATCCAGGATTTCCAGCTGCTTCTCTTCATAGAGAAGGGACTGATGCTCATGCTGTCCATGAATATCAAGAAGGCAGGCTGCTGCAGCTTTCATCTGACTCACAGTACTTGTCTCCCCATTTATTTTGTTAATGCTCCTGCCGTCCATAATTTTTCTGGACATGAGGACCTGTCCGTCTTCCGGGTAAATGTCAAGTGCGGCAAGTGCCTCTTTTGCCTTTGTATTTTCTACCTGGAATAAAAGCTCTACCAGTGCATAAGGGGCATTTTCCCGGACCATGCTTCTGGATGTCTTCCCTCCCAGGATCAGCTGCATGGAACCAAGAAGAATAGACTTACCAGCACCAGTCTCACCAGTGAGGATGTTAAGTCCAGGTCCGAATTCCACTTCGATTTCATCTATGAGTGCAAGGTTTTTTACGTGTAAATGTACTAACAAGGTTGACCTCCTTACTGTTCGCTCATACTGCTAAAAACAGGACCAGCTGGTCCCTATGTACTGTCAGGCAATATTGTACCGCAAAAACAGCACATGCCCTTCAGATAGCAACAATTATCCACGCAGACTGTTTCCATTCTTATCTTCTGTTTAAAATACTGCCCAGCTTCTCCATGACACCCTCAGCCAGCTCTGTGCTCTTGCAGGCGCACATAATAGTGTCATCTCCTGCAATACAGCCTAAAATCTCCGGCCACTTTAATGCATCCAATGCAGTAGCAACCCCCATGGCCATGCCAGTAACAGTCTTGATCACCACCAGGTTTTGTCCCACATCAATGGACACAACTGCATCATTTAACACCCTTGTATACTGGTCTCCAAGTCCTGGCTGGGTGTCCTGCAGGATGGCATAGCGGGATTTCCCGTCTTTTCCTGCAACCTTGGTCATTTTCAGTGCACGGATATCTCGTGAAACCGTAGCCTGTGTCACCTTAAAACCGGCTTCATTTAATCTGGCCGCAAGCTCTTCCTGTGTATCAATATCATATTCTTTTATCAGTTCGATGATCTTCTCATGTCTTGCTAATTTCACTTCTAAACCTCCCTGCAAAGATCTTCTCCCTCAGAGTCTGCTTTACCCCTCTTACGATATGCCTTTTACCTGCTCTGATTTAATCTTTGCAACGCAATCTGAAAATAATATTTATATAAAATACCCATATAGCATCCGCCAGACATTTCTTAATAATATCTGTACAGCATAGTTAATCAGCTATCTCTCATCTTCTGCCTCAGCACTTCAACAAAACTTAAATGATTCAGCTTCAAAATCCTGGTCTTCACTTCTGCCTTACGGATTACGATTCTGTCCCCGGTGATCATTGGGATCTCCGAATCCCCATCAAAAGAAGCCAGTCCCTTTTCACAATCCTGGTGGCGTCCCTCTCCCATTTCCACTGTGATCACGTCCTCAGCCGGGAACACAATGCTCCGGCTGTTCAGAGTGTGTGGCGCAATCGGTGTCATAATCGTCATCTCCCCGCTTGGAGAAACAATAGGGCCGCCAACGGAAAGGCTGTATCCTGTAGAACCTGTAGGAGTAGAAATAATAATTCCATCTGCATTATAAGAGTTCAGATATTCGTCATTGACAAAATTTTTAAATCTGACAACACGGAGTGGTCCTTCCCTTGCAATTACAATATCGTTTAAGGCAATGTCTTCGCCGATAACCTTATCTCCCCGGTAAACCGTGCCTGAGAGCATCATCCGCTCCTCTACCTCGTAGACATCCGCCAGGAGCTTGTCAAGAGCCTGATATACAGACTGCCTGTCCACCTCAGCCAGGAAGCCCAGATTTCCAAGGTTGACTCCCAGAAGGGGAATCTGGCTGCGCTTCCCGTTATGAGCCGCCTGAATATCCCTTGCGGCCTGCAGAAGGGTTCCATCCCCCCCAAGTACGATAATGCACTGTGTTTCTTCTGGAATCTTTCTTGGATCCGTATAGTGGAACGGTCCCGCAGGCTGTCTGTCTGCCAGCTGAACCTCACAGCATCCGCCTCTATTTTCAAGGTAATCCACCACGCGGTCTGTAAATTCCAGATTTTTATCTTTTTCACTGTTCGTTATAATATAAAAATTATTCATAACTTAAGTTCCTGTATCCGTTTACTGGGAAAATCCCTGATATCAGATGACTTTCCGTCCTATTCTATTACTGCCAAAGCATCTGTCAATTCGCTGCCGGTTTATCCAGTGCTCCATGCGCCTGGGCCACCACGTCCTCCACTTTCACAGTAAGGCTGTCCGGAACTTCCGTTCCTTCCGGTCTTTTCTTCAGATGCAGCAGGTATTCAATATTTCCCTCCGGTCCCTTGATCGGGGAAAAAGAAAGGTGACAGGGCTCAAGGGCAATGCCCATGGCAAAGTCCCTTACCTTCTCGATCACTTCCTGATGGACTGCCGGATCACGGACAACACCTTTCTTTCCAACCTTCTCTCTGCCAGCTTCAAACTGGGGCTTGATCAGGCAGACGATCTCACCATCCTCTGTAAGAAGATTTCTCACAGGTCCCAGTACCTTTGTCAGGGAAATAAAGGAAACGTCAATTGAGGAAAATGCAGGCTTCTCCTGAATATCCTCCGGCACCACATAACGGATATTGGTCTTCTCCATGCAGACAACCCTTGGATCATTGCGAAGCTTCCAGTCCAGCTGGCCATATCCCACATCAATGGAATATACCTTCACTCCGCCGTTCTGGAGCATGCAGTCTGTAAATCCTCCGGTGGAAGCACCTACATCCATGCATACATTCCCCTCAAGTGTCACGTCAAATTCATTCATTGCTTTCTCGAGCTTCAGTCCGCCGCGGCTTACATAGGGAAGGGTGTTTCCTCTTACCTCCACCTTCACCGTCTCTGCAAACATGGAGCCTGCTTTATCTTCTTTCTGACCGTCTACATAAACCTGTCCGGCCATGATATATGCTTTTGCCTTTTCTCTGGAAGGTGCAAGAGCGCGCTCCACCAGCATCATATCCAATCGTTTCTTCATTCTCTTATTCCTTCCGAAAATTTCTTTATCTGATCTGCAATGGCAGGGGCACTAAGGCCCAGCTGTGCCCGAAGGCTGTCCACACCTCCATGGGGCACAAAACGGTCCGGGATTGCCACTGGCAGCACCTGGATGTCAGAGTGGTATTTCTCCATATAACCGCACACCTGCTGCCCAAAGCCGCCATTTTGCACATTTTCTTCTACTGTTACTACCAGACTGTGATTCTTTGCCAGCTGGTCCAGCAAAGCTGTATCCATTGGCTTTACAAAGCGGACATTTACAAAGGTTGGATCAAATCCGGCATTTTCTAATTCTTTGGTAACCTCCTGGCAGATCTCCACCATACTGCCAAGGGCCAGAACTGCCACCCTGCTTCCGCTGTGAAGGACTTCGCTTTTTCCAGGCTCCACAGGTGTCTCATACTCCTGCAAACCCTGATAAGCGTCCCCTCTCGGATAGCGGATTGCCACAGGACCATCTGCCTTCACTGCAAAGCGGAGCATTTCTTTTAACTCCCAGTCATTCTTCGGCGCCATCACAGTCATCCCTGGCATCATGCTCAGATAGGAAATGTCAAAATTTCCCTGATGTGTCTCACCATCTGCGCCCACAAGACCAGCTCTGTCCACAGCAAAGATCACATGAAGCTTCTGCATACAAACATCATGAAGCATCTGATCCACCGCTCTTTGTAAAAAAGAGGAATAGATAGCAACCACCGGGATCACACCACCAAGAGCCAGTCCTGCCGCAAAGGAAACCGCATGCTCCTCTGCGATCCCCACATCAAAGAAACGGTCTGGAAATCTCTGGGAAAATTTCTTAAGTCCGGTACCGTCCGGCATAGCCGCCGTAATCGCCACCAGCTTCTCTTCCTCTGCTGCAGCTTCACACAGAGCATCTGCAAAAACATCCGTATAGCCAGGACAGACCTTCTTCTGAACTGGTCTTCCAGTCTTTATATCAAATGGTCCAATTCCGTGGAACATATCCGGGTTCTGTCTGGCAGGCTCATAGCCGCGCCCCTTTTCTGTGAGTACATGAACCACAACAGGTCCCTTCACACGCTTGGCCTCGTTAAAAAGCCTCATCATCTGGCGCATATTATGGCCATCTACAGGGCCAAGGTAAGTCAGTCCCATATTTTCAAAGAGCATTCCCGGGATAAAAAGCTGTTTAATGCTGCTTTTTGTCCTTCGCATGGCATCTACCATGGCAGTTCCTACACGGGGGATCTTCTTCACTGCCTTATTCAGGCTCATCTTCATTCCTGTGTATGCTTCCGCGGTACGAATAACGCTGAGGTAATTTGACATTCCTCCTACATTGGGAGAAATGGACATATTATTATCATTTAAAATAATAATAAAATTCGTCTCCAGATCAGCCGCATTATTCAGCGCCTCATATGCCATCCCACCTGTAAGCGCGCCATCTCCGATCACGGAAACTACGTGATATTTTTCACCAAGAAGGTCTCTTGCCCGCACATAGCCAAGGCCTGCGGAAATAGAATCTGAGCTGTGGCCCGCATCAAAAGAGTCACAATTGCTCTCTCCTCTTTTTGGAAAACCGCTAAGTCCGCCTTCTTTACGCAGGGTTTCAAATTCTCCCTTCCGTCCGGTGAGGATCTTGTGGGTGTAAGCCTGGTGGCCTACATCCCAGATCAGCTTGTCATCTGGAAAATCCAGTACATTATGCAGTGCCAGTGTAAGCTCCACCACTCCGAGATTGGATGCCAGATGTCCTCCTGTCCTACTGACGGATTTAATCAAAAAGCTTCGTATTTCATCAGCCAGCTGAGGAAATTCAGCCAGAGGAATTTTGTGAATATCGTTGGGCTTTTTTATTTTATCCAGAATCATTTGTATCCCTCTTTCACTTCCTGCGTCCCACCAGTTCTTTCAACAGGGTAAACAGGAATTCGTTTTTCTTATTCAGTCCTTCCAACAGGGCAACTGCCTCATCGGACAGTGCTTTTACCTGCTGCGACGCTTTCCCGATTCCCATAAGTGTCACATAAGTGGTCTTATGGTTCTTCTCATCACTGTGAATTGGCTTTCCAAGCTCTTCAGCAGTGCTTGTCACATCCAGAATGTCATCCTGGATCTGGAAGGCAAGACCAATATTTTTCGCTGCCTTTTCTACTGTAGCAGTCTCTTCTGCTGCAGCGCCTCCAAGAATGGCTCCTGTCATCATAGAAGCTTCGATCAGCGCAGAAGTCTTATTCTCGTATATATAATCGATCATCTCACGGCTCATAGGCTTGCCGTCATTTTCCACGTCCACACTCTGTCCCCCAAGCATTCCGTAAAGCCCAGTCTTATGGGACATCACCTTTAAAGCCTGGATCACATATGCCTGGCTCTCCTGTGTATCTGCCTTGTCAAAAGCTGTAAGCATCACCTCATAAGCAAAATTCAGAAGCGCCACTCCGCTAAGCACGCCCATAGCCTCTCCATAGACCTTGTGAGTGGTAAGGCGTCCTCTCCGGTAATCGTCGTTATCAAGTGCCGGAAGATCATCATGAACCAGAGAGTGGGTATGGATCATCTCCATAGCCGCCATAAACGGATAGGCAATGTTTTCGTCACCGCCAAACATCCGCAATGTCTCCAGTATCAACATGGGGCGCAGACGCTTGCCACCGGCCAGAACGCTGTAATTCATAGCCTCTGCCATGGTCTTTGCAAAGCCTTCCTCTACTGGAAGATAAGACGCGATCACACTCTCGATTTCATCTGTTCTTTTCTTTAATTCATCTTGAAAATTCACCAAGGCTACCATCCTCATTCATCTGCAGCATTTTCTTCTCTACAGTATCCAGTTTCTCGTTGCAAAATTTCAGAAGCTCCATTCCCTGTTTATACAGACGGAAGGAGTCCTCCAGGGAGGTCTCACGGTCTTCCAGCCTGCCAGCCAGAACATCCAGCTCTGAAAAAGCCTTCTCCAGAGTTTTCTCTTCTTTTTTCTCATCAGCCATTGTCCCGAACCTCCTTCTTTATGGTTATCGTCCGTGATCCGCACAATAATCCATTGTTTACTGCTCACGGTCTGCACCGCAGCCTTTATTGTCCGCTCTCTGCAGCTGCTCCGTGACTGCTGATCTTTGTATTCTGTACAGATGCCTCTATGGTACCATCCGTCACATAAACCAGCAGACTATCCCCTTGTTTTACCTGTGAAACGCTTGTCAACGTCTTCCCTTCCCCATCTGAAACATAGGAATAGCCCTGATTCAGCTTCCGAAGAGGAGAAAGGCCGTGAAAACGCTCCAGATAGAGGGACAGCCTGTGTCTTTTGTCTTTTATCTTTTGTTCCATGGCAGACTGAATACGGTCCTGCATATCTGCCACAAACTGCTGACGGTCACGCAGACGGCTCTCCGGATTCAGATAGGAAAGCTCCGTCCGGTATCGTTCCAGTCTTGCCCGGTTCACATCAATTTTATTCCAGATCGCACGCTCCATCCGCTCCTGATATCCCTGCATGGAATTCAGAATGCCCCGGCAGTCAAAATAAGCCAGTTCCGCCGCAGCCGACGGGGTTGGCGCTCGAAGATCTGCCACGAAATCCGCAATGGTAAAATCCGTCTCATGTCCTACTGCTGAGATCACAGGGGTGCGGCACTCAAAAATCGCCCTGGCAGTTTTCTCCTCATTGAAGGCCCACAATTCCTCAATGGAGCCGCCGCCCCTGCCTACAATGATAACATCCACACCAGCCTCATCCAGCATACGTATTCCGCGTACAATGCTGTCTGCTGCTTCCTCTCCCTGCACAAGGGCAGGATAAAGAATGCTCTGGATAAAAGGATTTCTTCTGCTGGAAACATTGATAATATCCTTGATGGCAGCTCCTGTAGGAGAGGTTACGATTCCTACCCTGTGGGCAAATTCCGGGATGGGCTGCTTGTACTCCTGTGCAAACATGCCCATATCCTCCAGCTCCTGCTTTAGGGCCAGATATCTTTCGTAAAGCGCACCAGCGCCTTCTAAGGTAATCTCCTTCGCATAGAACTGATAGACGCCGTCTCTTTCATAGACATCAACTCTGCCCCCGGCTACAACCTTGTCCCCATCCTTCATACGGAAAGCCAGTCCCCGCCTGGAGCCGGCAAACATCACGCATTTCAGTGTGCCGCCTTCATCCTTCAGGGTAAAATAGATGTGTCCTGTGGAGTGGTACTTACAGTTGGATACCTCTCCTTTTACATAAATATTCTGTAAAAAATAGTCCTGGGTAAACATGTTCTTCACATAGCGGTTTACCTGACCAACAGAATAAACATTATTCATCCTTACTTCCCGGTGCCTTGGAGCTTACATTGCGGTTAACAACAACAACCTTCCTGGAAGGATCTTTTACTTTAAAGCCAGACTTCGGTCTTGCAGCAGCCTGCTCTTCTTTCTTGACGGGAGCCTTTCTTGCAGCAACCTTCTTATCCGGATTTGCGATCTTGCCAAGGATTCCATTTACGAATGCACCGGACTCTTCGGAGCCGAAGCATTTCGCCAACTCTACTGCCTCGTTGATGGCAACTCCTACCGGCACTTCTTCTTTCTCATATTCAAGCTCGTACACAGCCAGGCGGAGTACTGTCAGGTCTACACGGTTCATACGGCTGGTCTTCCATCCCATACTAATGCTGTTCAGCTTCTCATCAAGCTCTGCTGTGTGGTTCATAATGTTCATATATTTGCGGCTGATATAGTCTCTGTCGCTCTCTTCCAGGTTCTCAATATCAGATAAATATAAAGCAAGCTGCTCTTCCATTTCTTTCTGTGTATTAAACTCGCTGATAAAAAGCAGCTTAAAAATGTGTTCTCTCTGTTCCCTTCTTCTCATGTTTCCTCCTACTATCTATAACTCCCTCTTAACGATACAAAGAAATGTCTGCTTTCGCAGACATCTCTATACGATCTTTCCTTTTTCGTTTACTTACTTTTTTCGTTCTCCATATCTACGCTTGCAATATGAATATTGACATCTGCAACCTCAAGTCCTGTCATGTTCTCAATTGCTGCTTTTACTTTCTCCTGGACCTTCTTGCTGGTCTCAAGGATGTTCATGCCATACTCAATATTCAGGGTAAGATCCACGCTTACAACACCGTCTACGATTTCAACCTTAACACCCTTGGAAAGATTCTTCATTCCAAGCTTGCTTACCAGTTCATTGGTAATATTGCCAGCCATGGATGCAACACCGTCTACCTCTGTAGCAGCAAGTCCGGCAATAATGGTGACCACCTCGTCTGCGATCTGAACCTCTCCGATTCCTTCAATATCCTGTATTTTATATGTTGTTCTCTTCTCTGCCATGCTTACAAACCTCCTAGGTTTAATCTGCCAGATATCAGAAAAATTCTTATCTTTCCTGACATCTGACGTCAAATCTGCCTCTCGGCGTATTTACACTATACGGACATGCCTGCCTGAACTGACAGCCATCATCCGAGACTTTTATTCAATTATAGCAAAATGCGTCAAAAATGAAAAGAGTTATTTACTGAATTCTGTTAATATTAAATCCGGATTTCTGTCCTCGGTCATGCCGACGCTCCATGCATTGACAAACAGAAGCAGCGGATTACCCTTCAGGTCTGTAACCTTCTTCATATCAGAGGTTCCAACAATCTTGTCCACCGCTACCTCATCTTTGTTTGCGATCCATCTGATATGCTCATATGGCAGATTTTCCAGACGAATTTCTACATTATACTCATTCTCCAGACGATATTTCAGAACATCAAACTGAAGCACGCCAACAACGCCCACGATGATCTCTTCCATATTTCCATAAAGCTCCTGAAAAATCTGGATAGCACCTTCCTGTGCGATCTGGTTGATTCCTTTTACGAACTGCTTTCTCTTCATGGTATCCAAAAGTCTTACCCTTGCAAAATGCTCCGGTGCGAATGTAGGAATTCCTTCAAATGCAAATTTGTTGCCAGGTGTACAGATGGTATCTCCAATGGAGAAAATACCCGGGTCAAAAACACCGATAATATCACCTGCATAAGCCTCGTCTACAACGTGACGGGACTCTGCCATCATCTGCTGCGGCTGAAGAAGTCTCATCTTCTTGTCCCCCTGCACATGGTAAACTTCCTGGGAAGCGTCGAATTTGCCGGAACAGATACGCATAAATGCGATTCTGTCACGGTGAGCCTTGTTCATATTTGCCTGGATTTTGAAGACAAAAGCTGAGAAATCGTCGCTCATTGGATCTACAAGACCTGTATCTGCCATTCTTGGAAGCGGTGATGTGGTCATTTTCAGAAAATGCTCCAGGAATGTCTCCACACCAAAGTTGGTAAGGGCAGATCCGAAAAATACAGGGGTCAGCTCTCCCTTACTTACCAGCTCCTGGTCAAACTCTGCGCTTGCACCGTCCAGAAGCTCGATTTCTTCCAGAAGCTGCTCCTTCTGCTCCGGATCCATAACCTCAAGTGCGTGAGGATCGTCCAGATCGATCTCCTCGAAATTTCCCTCCTTGGTACCCTTCTGGGTATCTGTAAAGGTAAGGATCTTATTTGTGTTGCGGTCGTAAACGCCACGGAATTTTTTACCGGAACCGATTGGCCAGTTGATGGGGCAGGTTGCGATTCCAAGCTCTTTCTCAATCTCATCAAGAAGGTCAAAGGTATCGTTGGCATCGCGGTCCATTTTATTGATAAAGGTAAAAATAGGAATGTGTCTCATTACGCAGACCTTAAACAGCTTTCTGGTCTGCGCCTCAACACCCTTGGAACCGTCAATTACCATGACCGCAGAGTCTGCTGCCATCAGGGTACGGTAGGTGTCCTCAGAGAAGTCCTGATGTCCAGGAGTATCCAGAATGTTGATGCAATATCCATCATAATGGAACTGTAATACGGAAGAAGTAACGGAAATACCTCTCTCCTTCTCAATTTCCATCCAGTCTGATACTGCATGGCGGGCCGTTGCCTTTCCTTTTACGCTACCGGCCAGATTAATGGCTCCGCCATACAGCAGGAATTTCTCAGTCAGAGTGGTCTTACCTGCATCCGGATGGGAAATGATGGCAAAGGTTCTTCTTTTTTCTATTTCTTTCGTATACTTCGACACGTTTAGCCTCCTATTTGAATTCTATATCCCTAAACAGGCAGATTTCCAGACTACTGTTCCCTGGTAACCTTTCCAGCTCCCATTGCCATAACGTTCCACCAACACTGCTTCTGGGATAATCTGCCTGTATTCTTACAATTTTGCAGCATTCCTATTCTAGTATATGGACTGCTGCACTGTCAAGGGGATTTGTGACTAATCTGTGACTAATCGTTCCCGAAAGCTACTGTTCACAACACAGCAGCCTGAAAATACACCTTTGGCTATACCGGCCGTTACGGATTCGCTGTGGTATCATCATCAATATCCACAGAGGTCTCCAGAGATTCATCCTTGTTCACCAGTTCCTCTTCACTCGCATTTAAAGGTGTAATCACAATATTCTCCGGTGCAATTCCTGTTTTTCTCTTCACGATATCCTCAATCTGGGCGCGTTTTGCATCTGTCAGATCTGCTTCCGGAACTACCACATCTGCGGTCTCCCCGGTAAGGTTTACGATCACATTTGTAAAGCCCTTTGCCTCCAGAAGAAGCTCTGCAGCAGACTCTTTTTCTGTCAGGTCTGCCATGGAAACCAGAGTGCTCACAGCCTCCTGCTTCTGGTCATCCCCCAGATCCTGGTTATTGATGATTGCCTGAAGGTCCGCTTTATTCTGGGAACGGATCTGCTCCCTGGAAAGTTTGGCCTGGGCCGCAAAATCAGAGACCGCAGTAAGTACAGCTTCCCCCGGTGTGCTGGTGGTCTGGTCCTGCACATCTGTAAGGCTGCTATCTGCCCCGTTCTCATCCAGAAGGGCTGTTTCATCGGTAAGATCGTAATTTACATCCTCCAGGATACTGCTGTCTGCGCTGGCCTCCTTATTCTTCAGTCCCAGATCTACATCTGCGAAATTCAGGTATCCTGCAACTGCGATCAAAACCGCCAGTGAAGTAATGATTACCTGGTTCTTTTTCAGAATCTTTTTCACTTTACCTCTCCTCATTTCATTTTCATTACTTTAATTTTATGGGCTTCTACCTGAAATAATGCCATAACTGCCTCTACAATATTTCTGGAAACCACAGAATTATCTGCTCCTTCTGCTGCGATCAGCACTCCGGTAACTGCCTGGTTTCCAGAGCTGTAGAAGCTGCTGCTGTCTTTTTGTTCCCCGGTCATAAGGACCACCCGGACCTTTCCCACACCTTCTACCTGGGACAAAAGCTCCTCCAGTTTTTCTTCCAGCAGGGAGCGCTGTGCAGTCTGCTCTTCATAAGAAGCATCTGTGAAAAACGGTCTGCTTTTTTCTTCTGTGGAAGAACTGTCTGTTTTATTGGATACCGGAAGTGCGATCACCGTGAGCAGCACCCCCAGAAGCAGAAGGATCACCCACTGCCTGCTGCCCATTTTCCCAAGTAAGGACTTCACAGTTTTCTTCCCGGATTCCCCAGTTTGCTGCAAGTTCATCCTTGATCCCCCTCTCTGTCTTTGTATCCGGCACTTCCTTTGTCCATAGAGTGGCCTTTAACAGCTCCCCTTCTATATGTACTTCACACTTCATCACATCTATTCCTTTCTTTTGCAAAGTTTCCAGAATATTTCGGTCCAGCTGCTCTTCTACTCCTTTTTCCAGAAGGCATTTCTGGAGATTTTCCATATCCAGGGTAAGGCGCTGTTTTTCTTCCTGCTGATAAAGACTGGAAAAGCTTTCCGGCAATGCCTTTGCTTTCTCCAGTACGGAAAGCACCGGAGTGATCAGCATAACAATCAGAAGCAGGCCCATAAAAAAACGCACATAGCGCTGATATTTTTCTGTTGGAACCAGATGCATGGTCATGGTAAGTAAAATGTAAAATATGGCAAGACATTTGATCCAGCTGTAAATAGCTTCTTTCATATTCTATCACATCCCATGTCCCCTTTTTGCCCATACCTTTGTTATAAATTGTGACGCCCATCTTGCAGAAAGCCTTTTTCAAGCATGCCCTAACCTCCCACCGACGCCATAAGCACCACGAAGATGAGCACACACAGGATTTCTGCAGTCAGCATGATCTGAAGAAGCATGGCACAGCCTTCTCCCATTGTGCTAAGGCAGCCCACAATTCTTTTATCTGATACCGGCTGGACTGCCGCACTTAAGAATCGGTAGCTTAAAGAAAGGAGCCCGTAGTGGATCACAGGTCCGGCCCCCACAAGAAACAGCACGATCACAGCCACTGCTCCAAGACAGTTTTTCACCAGAAGCGCACCTGCCAGGATCAGCTCTGTTACTGCATTTACAGCATTTCCCACCGCTGGGATTGCCCCGGCCGTTCTGCCTATGGCTGTCCGCCTGATGGAATCCATTGCAGGTGCCACCAGACCACGCACTACCTGAAGCCCCAGAACTGCCCCAAGTATGGTTTTCAGGCTCCAGCTGATCAAGGTTTCCAGAAGCTCTGCCATCTTACTTAGCATATCCTCTTTGGAAAGGTGGTTTACCAGGCAAAGCAGGACGTACAAATTTGCTCCCGGCAGAATCAGGGTAAGAAGGATCCATTCCACCAGCCATACCAGGAGAAGAACCCCCTGATAAAATACGGAAGCCGTAACTGCCCCTGAAGCTGCAGAAACTGCCACAAAATAGGCTGGTGCCAGTCCTTTCATAAACTGTGTCATCCAGTCCAGCTGTTTTCCAAGGGAAATTCCAAGCTGCTGGTAGCTGTTCATAAAAATGGTAAACAATAGCAGATATATCATATAAAAGCTAACGTCCCCAATCTGATCATTTTCAAAGACTGCTGCAAAATTAGAGAACACTGCTGCCGCAAGTACCAGCAGAAGGATCCTGAAAAAATTGATCCGCTCCTTTTCCAGACGGTCAAAAAAGAGGCTGCGCAGAAACTGCTGCACCGCCTCTTTTGAAAATACTGTTTTGCCATTTATCATGTTTTTTAACGCTGTTCCTATAGAGAAGCTGTCTTCCCCAAGCATTTCATCCATCAAAATCTGAACCTGCTGGAAGGACATATCGGAAACCAATTGATCGGTAATGCTGGCAGAAGTTATCACTTCGGCTCCATTCTCATCAGATTCCACAGACTCCGCTGTATTTTTTTCTTCTGTCCCTGCAGATATTTCACCAGATACAATTTCTGCTGCCTGACTTTGCGCCTTAATATTTATTTTCTGATTTTCCATCAAAAGTCCGGTCATAAATATTAGCAGCATGGCCGTCACATGGAATTTTTGTTTTCTTCCACAAACGCTCATACCATAAACTCCTGAATGGTTTTCAGAAGCGCCATCAGCACCGGCATGCTCAGCACCATCACAGACAGCTTGCAAAACAGCTCAATCTGAGCCGCTGTGGTGCTGCAGCCTGCGTCCTTACAGATTCCGGAGGCAAACTGTCCGATGTAAGTGATTCCGATCATTTTTACCAAAGTGGAAATGTATTCTGTATCTACCGGAAGTGTTTCCTGAATTTTCCCCAGGGATTCAAAGAGATAACGGATTTTCCCAACAGCAAGTCCCATGATCACAAGACCGATCCCTACTGTAATAAAACAGGCGTATTCCGGTTTGGTCCCTTTCATAAGGAATCCAAGCATAACACCGCATACGCCTAACAACGAAATCTTTATAATGTCCATTTTCCACCTCCATAAAAACCTGCGGCCGGCAGCCTCCCGCTGCACTTAGACTCACGTAAAGCCATAAATTTGCGCCACATTTTCAAAATGTTGGTGAACCAGATCACAATTCAAATAATTTCTTAATACTGTCAAATAACTCATAAATATATGGCACGATCCAGAAAAGCACCACCAGCAGCCCTGCCAGGCTGACCAGAAATGCCTGTTCCTCCCGGCCGCTGTGCTTCAGCACCTGGGAAAGTACGGAGACCAGAATCCCTACAGCCGCAATTTTGAAAATAATACTGACTTCCAAGGAGGCCTCCTTTCTCCTACCATAACAGGATCGCCAGCAGAATTCCCCCCAGGATTCCCATGCTCCGATAGGTTTTCTGCTGCTTTGGCAGAGCGTTTTTCAGAGTCTTTATACGGTGGCTCAGTTCTTCTTCCAGAAGCGTCAGCTGTGCCACCTGCATTTCCCGGTCCAGATATCCCAGTTTTTCTCCCAGGGAAAGAAAGCATTCCCTCTCTTCCGCAGAAATCTTCTGCAACGGAAGATCCTTTAATGCACATTCCCGGAAAATACTGCCAAAGGGAATTCCAGGACGTTTCTGCAGCCGCTTAGCTGTTTTCTCCATAAACAGCCTGTACCCGCCTGGCATTTTTGCCGCCACATCAAAGAATGCATCTTCCAATGCCGCCCCGGTACAGCGGATTTCTCCTTTCAGTAACAGAAGAAGCTGAACCAGTGTTTCCAGGATTTTCAGCCTGGTGTCAAGTTCCATACTTTTGCAAAATCCAAGACCGGTTCCGGAAAAAAGGATCAGAATGATTCCTGCTGTTTTCAACAAGGCCTCCCGTTTCTGTCATAAATTCCCATTATGGTTCCAGCATGATCCCCTTTGTCAAGGAAAATGTAACGCTCAAACACTCTTCTTCTCACCAGCTTTTCAAAATAGGGCTGGTGGATCACATCTTCGATGGAATCTCCATGCGCAGTTGCGATCACCTTGCAGCCACTGTGGATCACAGACTCCACCGCTTTGAAATCTTCTTTTCGTCCCAGCTCATCCACAGCCACAACGGCCGGGGACATGGAACGGATCAGCATCTCCATTCCCTCTGCTTTCGGACAGCCATCCAGCACATCAGTGCGCATGCCAAGGTCATTCTGGGGAACCCCCTGGTAGGAACCGGCAAGCTCGCTTCGCTCGTCCACAACGCCTACTGTCATCCCGGGAATCTTTTTCTTATCTTCCCCGTTACTCAACTGGCGGATGATATCCCGAAGCAGGGTGGTCTTCCCTCCTCTTGGCGGGGAAACGATCAAGGTATGGGCTACCCAGTTCTTTTTGCGGATATAAGGCATTACCGTATCTGCACAGCCTACCACCTCATGAGCCAGCCGCACATTGATGCAGGAAATGTATTTCATTCCCCGGATCTCATTTCCATCTAAAATTACCTTCCCGGTAACCCCCACACGGTGTCCTCCCTGAACAGTGAGAAACCCCTGGCGCATTTCATCTTCATAAGAATAAAGGGAATAGCCGCTTACATATTCCATTGTTTCTTTCAGATCCTCCCTGGTCACCACATATTTGCCATCGTGATCCGTAAGAAACCCCTCACCGCCGTCATAGGTGTAGAACAATGGCCGTCCCACTCTCAGACGTATCTCGTATATTTTATCATAATCAAGATTTGCATTCATCAACAGTCTGCGGATATTGCCTGCAAACAGGTTCTGAATCTGCTCTGCTTCTATGTTGTATCACCTCTCAATTTTAATATATGTGGACAATCCCGGATTCATTCTTAGAAACGCACTGGATTTCTCTCTGGTTTCAGTCTGGAGTGTGTAAAAATTCTTTAGTACTGATTCTGTGTGCTCTGCTGATACTTTTCCATTCTCGGCAGGCTTAATTTCAGAACCCTGTCCACAATATTTACGGACGCTGAACTATATGCATAGGCAGCGGATTCAAACAGCACATACAAGTCATCCCCGTCCACAAAGATCTGCTCAATCCGCTCCGGGAAGCGGTAACTGATGGCAGAATTTTCATCTACATAAAGACGTTTATCGGATTTTTCATAAAATACCACACGGGAAGGCAAAATTCCAAAGGAATGGGACAGCAAAAGTTTGTCATTATAAAAAGTCATTCCCTGGGCCTGCTCGGAAATAGTGGAATAATCAAGGGGCACTGCCATCTCAAAGTTCATTCCCAGTCCCTCGTCCATAGTATTGACCAGGTTTCCCTGCTTATCTACTGCATATCTTGCGATGGCGCTGTCTGTATATTTTGTAAAACAGCCAACGTACAGGCAGCCTTTGTAAAAAGTCATAAAGGAATCACGGACAATTCCGTAAAGGCTGGCTACCTGATTGGTGCTTATGGGACGCTTACTCTCATCATAGTCGTAATTTTCGATGGATTCCATGGTCAGGCTTACCGCCTGGGCAAGCTCCTGTGTATTGGAGGAATACCACAGAATCTGATGTTCACTGTCATAGGCCAGGCCTCCCACATGGGGCTGACCGGGCAAAACAATTTCTTTTATAAAACGATGTGATTCTTTGTTGATCATATAAATTACAGAGTTATGCTTTTTCGCATGGCAATAGGCACTTACAAAAACATAATTCTCTGTTACTGCCAGTCCCTGCGGCGTCATAGTGGTGCACATGGCCGGCATATCGCCCTCGCTGGTAAGGAGGGTTCGTGTTGCTTTCAGTCCGGGAATAATATAGGTTCCGTATTCCCGCTCTTTTTTCCGGTCTTCAAAGGCAAATGCCATCAGCTCTTCTTTCTGGGAGAGCATCTGGATCTGTCCCCGAAGGGTGTAATAGGCCGCTTCCTGATTGGTGGTTTTGCGCTTGGCCGGTGGCTCATTTCTTCCTCTGTATATAAAGGCATACGCCAGATAAGATCCCGCAATGACCAGGATCATAATCAGGATCCTGAGCCAGAAAATGCGATTTCTCCATTTCATCTTTGTTGTCATTTATTTGCACTGCTTCCGCAATTTTAATTACTGTTTTCGCACAACAGACATTATTATACTTTATATTATTAATGTTTACAACCCTGTTTCTTCTAAGAATCTGGACGGATCCCGTTCTTTGTCATACTGGCGTCTTACATAACAGATCGTCAGCTCTTTCTTTGCCCGTGTCATACCCACATAGAAAAGCCGGCGTTCCTCTTCCAGAGACTCCGCCAGAACCGCTTTTTTGTAAGGAATACTGCCTTCGTTTACATTCATGATATAAACCTTGTCATATTCCAGTCCTTTTACCGCATGAAGAGTTGAAATCACAATGCCTTCCCGTTTGGTTTCCTGCTTTTTCGCCTGTTCCGCCAGCTTCTTCGTATAATCCTCAATGTAATTTTCCCACTCTTCCAGAGTTTTCATACCTTTTGCACTTTCCTGGATGCGGTCGAGAACCTCCAGAAGCTCTTCCGTACGGATCTTACGGTATTGTGCATACTCTATGAGATACTGCTCATAGCCCATTCCTTTTCGGATAAAATTTACCGCTGCATAAGGTGCCAGCGTAGAAAGAATGCGCAGATGTGTCTCCAGTGTGATGATCCGGTCGCACATCCAGTCCTTGTCCTTGTAAAATTCCTGAAGAGCTGCGAAATCCACTGTTGTCTGTGTCAGCGCATCCCTTGCAATATAGCGGTTCGGACGGTTCATGATCTCAAGGAAGGTCTTTCTTGTCCGGTCTCCTGCTGCCATTTTCAGATAAGCCATCAAATTCCGGCTGATCCAGTGACGGAACAAATTGGGCAGTTGTTCTTTCATGGTAAAAGGAATCTGATATTCCATCAAAGCTCCCACAAGGCCCTCTGCCTCCTGGTTGGTACGAAAAAGAACCGCCGTATCTTCCAGGCTTTCACCTGCATCCAGCCGTTTTTTCAGGAAGGCTGCCACCTTCACATATTCTTCTCTTGGATTGTCAAATTCCATCACTTTTACAGGCTTTCCCTGTTCATTGGGAGTGGATAGCTGCTTCTTAAAACGCTTCTGGTTGCAGTTAACCACATTCATGGCTGCCTGAAGTACATTTTTCGTGCAGCGGTAATTGATGTTCAGAAGAACTATTTCTGCCTTTGGATAATCTTTTGTAAAGTTCAGCATGATCTCGGGCTTCGCCCCACGAAAATGATAGATAGACTGATCATCATCCCCCACTATGAACAGATTATCCCTGGGCTTTGCCAGCATCCGCACAATGTCGTACTGGAGATGGTTGATGTCCTGAAACTCATCCACCATAATATACTGAAATTTATTCTGCCATGCCGCCAGAATGTCTTTTCGCTGGTCAAAAAGTTCATAGCAGCAAAGAAGCATATCGTCAAAATCCAGCTTTCGTCTCTGACGCAGAGTTTTCTGGTAACCATTGTAAATCTGGCGGAACACCTCGTCCGGGCAGCAGGAGGAATAATAGTGATCCAGGGAAATACGATTCCCCTTTACCACACTGATCTCCTTGGCCACATCTTCCTGAAAATCCCCTTCCTGAGCCAGATCCTGGCCAAATTCCAGTGTCATTTCTTTCAAAATGGCATATTTCTCTTCTTCTGACAGAATATTGCTGGTTCCCAGACCGTAGGCCTGTTTCAGTATCCCGTAAAATACACCGTGAAAGGTTCCAAAGGTAACAGCAGTGGAAGTCTGTCCAGTGAATTTCAGGAACCGCTCCTTCATTTCTTTTGCAGCAGCCCGTGAAAAAGTCACCACAAGGACAGAGGAAGCAGGTATTTTCCCCTCGCCGGTCATATATGCAGTTCGTTCAACGATTACTGAGGTTTTCCCCGAACCGGGGCCTGCCAGAACCATCATCGGTCCTGACAGGTGGACGATTGCCCTTAATTGAGATGGATTTTTTTTCATAATGGAAACGGATTCTCTTTACAGGGTTTCAAGCTTCAGGATGGCAGCTTTCACACGGCGGATGGTCTCATCCTTGCCGATGATCTCCATGATCTCGGTAGCACCTGCCGGTGTCATCTGCTTGCCAGAAACAGCTGTACGAAGAGGCCACATTACATAGCCGTTCTTGTAACCTTTCTCCTTCACAAATTCACTTAAAGAAGCAAACAGCGGATCGTTGGTGTAATCCTCCTGGGCTTCCAGAAGCGGAAGAACTTCCTTCAGGACAGTCAGGGAAGTCTCCTGGTTTGTTTTCATTTTCTTGTGGCAGTACATCGCCGCATCGTACTCCGGAACCTCCTGGAAGAAATCGATCAGTGCCGGGATATCCTGGAAAGTCTCAATTCTTGTCTGTACCATTCCCGCGATCTTCTTGAAGTTAAAGTCACCTTTCAGAACCTCTTTCATATATGGAAGAGCTCTCTCATAGAATACTTCCGGATCCATTTTCTTAATATACTCGCCGTTCATCCAGCGAAGCTTGTTGATATCAAATACAGCTGGAGATTTGTTAATGTGGTGATAATCAAATTTCTCAACCAGCTCCTGGAGACTGAAGATCTCGTTATTATCTGCCGGACTCCATCCAAGAAGTGCAACGTAGTTAACAATTGCCTCAGAAACAAATCCCTGATCCAGAAGATCCTCATAAGAGGAATGTCCGGAACGCTTTGACAGCTTGGCATGTGTCTCATCTGTGATTAACGGGCAATGTACGTAAACCGGGATATCCCAGCCAAATGCCTCGTAGATGCGGTTATATTTCGGAGAAGAGGAAAGATACTCGTTACCTCTTACTACATGCGTGATTCCCATAAGGTGGTCATCTACAACGTTTGCAAAGTTATAGGTTGGATATCCATCGGATTTGATCAGGATCAGATCCTCAAGCTCTTCGTTGTTTACTGTAATGTCTCCGTAAATAACATCATGGAAGGTAGTAGTTCCCTCTGTCGGCATGTTAAAACGAATTACGTGAGGCTCACCAGCATCCAGGCGGCGCTGAACCTCCTCCCTGGAAAGCTTCAGACAGCGTTTGTCATAGATGGATATCTCCTTGCCTGCAACAACACGCTTCATGCTCTCTAACTCTTCCTTCTGGCAGAAGCAATAGTATGCATCGCCCTGCTCTACCAGCAGCTTGGCATATTTCAGGTAAATTCCCTGGGCCTGGCGCTCACTCTGTACGTAAGGACCATATCCGCCGTCCTTGTCCGGACCTTCGTCGTGAAGAAGACCTGTCTTCTCCATGGTACGGTAAATAATATCAACAGCACCTTCTACATAACGCTCCTGGTCTGTATCCTCAATACGGAGAATGAAATCTCCGCCTTCATGTTTGGTAATAAGATATGCGTATAACGCTGTACGTAAATTTCCAACATGCATTCTGCCTGTAGGGCTTGGTGCAAATCTGGTTCTGATCTTAGTCATGTCTTCTCTATTCTCCCTGTTTATTCTTTCTTTTCTTCTATTGTCATCCTCATAAGTGTGAGTTCTGAATGACAACTATCTTTCCACATTATATACCTAATCCATTCAAAATGTCCATAGGAAAAAAGCAGTCCTATAGTCTGCGGATAAAAAATCTCCCCGAAGCCCAGCCTCAGGGAGATCGTTACTGTTCACGAAGATTCTCTGTAAAAAATAATTAAGCGTCGATTCCTTTATCTCTCAGATAGTCGATCACGTCACCAACTGTGTTCAGCTCTGTAAGCTCCTCTGCCGGAATCTCGATGTTGTACTCATCTTCCAGCGCCATAACCAGCTCGAAGAGGTCAAGGGAATCTGCTCCCAGGTCATCCTTGAAGGAAGTGTCTGCTGTAATTGTCTCTGCGTCGCAGTTAAGCTGCTCTGCGATCATTTCACTCATCTTTTCTAACATTGCTCATTCTCCTTTAATAAATATCTCGAAAACCGGCTCCCAAACAGCCGTATGTCATATACTGCGGAAAGTATATAATCTGCTGACTCATTTGTCAAGAGGATTATAAAATAAACTCTGGCTCTTTAAATTTAATCTGTCTGGCCACGCTAAGCGCCAGTCCCATCTCGGACATCAGGAACAAAATAGACGTACCACCATAACTGATAAACGGTAGGGTAACACCTGTGTTCGGCATAAGATTCAGAACAACCGCCACATTCATAATAACCTGTAAAGCGATATGTACAAATATCCCGCTAACCAGCAACGAGCCAAACATATCCGGAGCATTCTGTGCAATAAAAAACAGTCTGTATAAAAGATAGGCGAACAGCGACAATACCATGATTGCGCCAAATACCCCAAGCTCTTCACAGATAATAGAAAAGATCATATCGTTCTGTGCCTCAGGAACGCTTCCCAGCTTCTGAATACTGTTTCCAAGGCCTCTGCCGAAAAAGCCGCCGGAACCGATGGCATACAATGCCTGTACCGTCTGATATCCATCATCGCCAGCATAGTCCTCTGGATGAAGCCATACCTGAATACGGCGCAGACGGAAATTAGAGCTCTTATCCATATGGGAAAGGCTGTAAACCAGAATCGCCAGCAGCACAACCACCACAAGCCCCACGATCACAAAGGGTTTGGTCCTTGGATGTGCAATAAACACAAGCCCTACTGTAATACCAAAAATAATAATGGCTGTACTAAGGTTCTCTGTAAGCACATACGCACACAACGCCTGAATTCCGCCCAAGCCAAGAAGCGTCATGGCTGCCTTTAAGGTCTTCACCTTTTTTCCCATATGGACGATCATATAGGACAGGGTAACGATCACCGCGATCTTGGCGATCTCTGCGGGCTGGAACTGTACTCCCAGCTTCAGCCATCTTCTGGCACCATGGGAAGAAACCCCAAGAGGGGTTTTAACCAGTGCCATAAGAAAAATCGCACCAAGATAGATGGGGAACGCCAGCTTCGCCAGAATATGATAGTCCAAATAGGACACTACAATAGCCAGGAACAGACAGCCAATACTGTATAATGCCTGTTTTTTGAAATAAAACATATCATCCCCTTCTTTGATCTGTGCCATGTACGAGCTTGTACTGTAAAGCATGATCAGTCCAAAGCACATAATGAGGATGATCACCGCTATTAAATTGAAATCGTAATAATCAGACTTCAGTTTATAAAACAAAGATCCGCCTTTGCGAGCAGAGCCAGTGCTTCTTTTCACTGACTGGGGTTTTGCGGATTTTTTCTTTACATTCTCCACTTCATCACCTGTTTTCTGTATCTGTTTCTGATTTTTTAGTTTGTTTCATTATAGCAGACTCCTATTTGCGGTGCAAGGATGAGATAAAAATAGAGGAAGGGGAGCAGAATTACTCCTGTCCCCTTCCTCTATTTTTTGTTTTATGTTCCATGAACCGTTATCTATCTGACTGTGGATCAGTCTTCGCTGCCATCATCGAAGCCTTCGGTTTCAATAATGAACTTCACATTTCCACTCATAGCCGCATCTTTTCCAGTGAAGGAGGTGTAAGCTGCGTCATCAGACTGAAGTGCCTCCAGACGATCCAGAACGCTCTGGAAATCATCTTCCATGGTATCTTTCAGTTTCTTGATACCTTCATCATAGAATTCTTTCTCGCCGTCTTTCAGCTCTTTTGCACCGTCTTTTAATTCTTTTGCTCCATCCTGCAGATCCTTAGCTCCATCATCCAGATCCTTAGCTCCGTCTTTCAGTGTGCTGGTTCCGTCTTTCAGAGTCTTGGCTCCGTCATTCAGGTCCTTAGCTCCACTCTTCAGTTCGCTGGTTCCACTTGCAAGGGAAGCTGTACCGCTCTTCAGTTCACGGGTTCCGTTATTTACGCTGTTTGCTCCGCTTCTAAGCTGGGATGCACCGCTTCTGAGATCGCTGGCGCCACTCTTTAACTGGGCAATACCAGATTTCACCTGTCCGCTGGCTGCTACCAGTGTACCTGCTCCGCTTACAAGGCTGCTGGTTCCTGCTTTCAGCTGTGCAGCTCCATCGTTCAGGTCATCACTGCTTGAAGTCAGCTGGGATGCACCGCTTCTAAGTGCTACGCTGTTTGCAGCAATTGTACCAACACCGGATACCAGCTGGTTTGTTGCCTTGCTGATTGAGCTAAGACCGCTGTCAAGACTGGATTTTGCTTTCTGCAGTGTGTTTGCACCACTAAGAAGTGCGTTTGCATTTGCATTATCTTTACCCTGAAGGGCTGTAATACCGTTTGTAAGAGTGCTCTCGTTGGCGAGCAGCTGATCAGCTCCGTCTGTCAGCTGTTTCGCTGCACCGGATTTCTGTAATTTATTGTAACCTGCCTGAAGTGTTTTGTTGCCTTCAGAGATTTGTTTTGCACCGTCACTTAATGCCTTGACCTGGGTCTGCATTGCTTCTACTTTTTCTTCAGTGAGTTCAGAAGCAATTGCGCTTACTGCGTCTGCGCTGGTATTAACCTGGTCGCCGGCTTCGATCACCTGCTCTGCTGCTTTGTTCAGTGTCTCGTCCTGGCTGGTCAGCTCCTGTAAACCAGTGTTCAATGCTGCTGTACTTTCTTTCAGAGTATTTGCGCCTTTTGCTACATTCCCTGCTCCATCAGCAGTCTGTTGTGCACCGTTTGCTACACTAGATGCTCCATCAGATACCTGACCAGCTGTAGTAATCAGTGCATTTACCGTCTGGAGTGCTTCACTCTTACTGTCAGCTGCTGCATAAGTGCTTATAGTACCTTCCATCTGATCTGCAAGGGCATTTAAGGTTGCCTGAATTTCTGCTCCGTTTGTATCCGCAGTTACAGTACCTCCTGCCTGAGATGCTGCTTCAGCAAGTTCTCCCTGGGCTGCAGCTGCGCTGTCTGCTGCTGCGTATAGCTGGCTGATAGCACTGTTGATTGCAGCTGCCGTTCCCTCATCAAGTTCAGAAGTATCAATATTTTCCAGGCTGGACAAAGCTCCGTTGACAGAACCAGATACTGCACTGATCTGTCCAGATGCAGCACCTGTAGAAACTCCTGCGGTCTGCACTTCTACACTTGTCTGAATATCTGCTGCAGCATCACGCACAGACTGTGCAAGACCACTTACCTGGCTTTCTGCAGAAGTACCATCATCAATCTGACTGATCAGATCCCGCAGTCCCTCCAGACCGCCCTTAAGCCCAGATACTCCTTCGCTTACGGTTGCAGCTCCACTTGCGACAGTGGAAGCACCTTCTGAAACACTGGAAGCTCCATCTGCCAGGCCGGAAGCTCCATCTGCCACCTGCTGCGCTCCTGTTGCTGCCTGCTCAGCACCAGCAGTATATTTCTGGATTCCAGTTGCAAGAGCAGTAGCTCCTGCTGCATACGTCTTCAGATTGGAAGTCATATTTGGAATATCTGCTTTGGCAACATTTTCTGCGATTCCAGATAACGCCTCGGCCGCACTTGTAAGTCCATCAGAAGCCTGCTGGATTCCAGGTGCCAGCTGTCCAACACCTTCTACCAGTGCGCTGGTTCCGTCTACATAGGACTTCGTTCCTTCTGCAAGCTTGTGTGCACCTGTTACATACTGGCTTACACCATCTGTCAGCTGAAGGGCTCCATTTACATAAGTGGTCACACCGGATGCCAGCTGGTTACCGCCTGCCACATACTGGTTCACACCATCTGCCAGGGATTTCATTCCCTTTTTATACTCTTTCATGTTGCTGTTTACAGTATCAACACCCTTGGTGTAGCTGTTTACACCAGATGCCAGGCTGCCTACACCGGAAGTATACTGTGCAATACCGCTCTGAAGAGATTTCGCTCCGCTGTTTAACTTGGAAGCACCACTCTTGGCACTTGCAACGCCTGCATCAAACTCATTGTAGCTGGAAGCAAGTGTGCTTGCGCCGCCATAAAGAGTTCTGGTTCCATCATACAGTGTCTTGGTTCCGCTGTACAGCTGAGAGGTTCCATCATAAAGCTCTCCGGCACCTGTATTTAATGTCTTGGCTCCATCATCCAGTTCTTTCGTTCCATCATATAAGGTATCGGTTCCGTCTGCCAGTTCTTTAGCTCCGTCATCCAGATCCTTCGCTCCATCATAAAGCTGGCTGGTTCCATCCTTCAGATCCTTGGTTCCATCATAGAGCTCTTTCGTTCCATCGTAAAGATCCTTAGATCCGTCTACCAGCTTCACAGCAGCATCGTCCAGCTCATCCAGGGAATCCTGAAGGTCGTCAAGATCATCGGACTCATCCAGATTCAGACTGCTGAGCAGATCTGTCACTGCCATAGTAAAGGTATTTTCCATGGAACAGTCGGTAACGTCAGCTTCCATGGTGAAGCCTTCTGGAATGTCAATCTTATCAGAAAGATCATCGCTTAAATCCAGGCTGGCTTTCAGGCCAGGAACTGCAACACCAACAACCATTTCTTTGTCACCGTCTGAAATTACTTTTCCATTGTCAATGGTAACATTGGAAAAATTATCGGAAGAAAGGATCATTCCGGTTACCATAACAAATGGGGAATACACTTCTACGTCTTTATCGTCAACTTTTACTGTTTTCTTGGATTTGTTTGTATAAGAAACTTCCATACGAAGATGACCGCTCTTGCCTGCCAGTTCGTCAGGAGTGATTTCCTGATCATCCAGATAATATTTGATCTTCATATCTACCGGGAGCTCTTTATTGGATGTTCCCTGATAGTAGATATCGCTGCTGTCCGTACTCCAGGTAACCTTGTCGCCATCCTGGGTAAAGCTCTCATCGCCTTTTACATTCTTGATTCCTTCCAGATCAGATACATCGGATACATCTCCCTCTGCAGATCCGGAGTTCTTCAGCCAGTCAGATACGGTGATGTCCTTTACTTCACCTTCTGCAGTGGCATTTACATATACGGTTTCTTCCTTGGACACTGCATTGTCTGCTTCCTGTGCTGCAGCGATCACTGGTGTAGTTCCAAGGACGGCAGCCATTCCAGCAGCCATAGTAACATTCAGAATTTTTTTATTTCGGTTCATGTTAGCCAACTCCTTAATTCTTAGTTAAATATCTGACGTCTGTGAATCTTTCTGCTGCCTTGCAGCCTATTTTTTTCGACATCAGTTAGTCATCTCTTAGCCTATGAAAGTTATACAACAAAACTGACCAGTAGTCAATATCTGTTTTTTATCCAAATCTTTTCCTGTTTTGATATTGACTTTTGGTCATTTTTGTTTAAAATAAAAATCAAACCTGTGTAATTACGTAGAAAATCCAGACAACAATGTCATAAATGTATAATATTTAACATTACGGTTGCGGTTTTCACAAAACAGACGGAAAGTGCAGTGCGAAACAAATAGATGTGAAGGTGCTGAACAGTTATCTTTATTTATATAATGTCTGCCTAGCAGACATCGCTTTAGGAGGAGCAGGCATGGGAAAACTGGAGTTAAATAAGAAAAGAAAGAAAAGTGCTCTGTACAACACTGCCTTTGAACTCTTTACTACAAAAGGACTTGCTAAGACAACCATTTCCGATATTGTGGAAAATGCAGGAGTGGCAAAGGGCACTTTCTATCTCTATTTCAAAGATAAATATGATATTCGGAACAAGCTGATTTCGCATAAGGCTGGCGAGCTTTTTTCGGAAGCCCGGAATGCCCTGGAAGCAGCCCATATTACCGGCTTCACTGCCCAGCTTCATTTTATTGTAGATAATATTCTGGACCGGCTTCAGACAGAAAGCAGTCTGCTTGGCTTTATTTCCAAGAATCTGTCATGGGGTGTGTTTAAAGATGCCTTTCAGGAACAGGCAGACGAAGAGGATTTTCCATTCTTTCAGGAATACCTGGGTCTTCTGGGACAGTCGGACGTCCAGTACGATTCCCCAGAGCTGCTGCTCTTCACCATCATTGAACTGGTAAGCTCCACAAGCTATAGCTGTATTCTTCATTCACAGCCTGTCTCTCTTGATGAATACCGCCCTTACCTCCACCGGACGATTGATTGTATCCTGCTGGCCTTTACTCATGGTACAGGCGGGAATGATTTTTCACCCACGCTCTAATGCGGCTTTTTCCCCACAGGTCGTCTCATATTCATAGACAGACTGCTTCAAATCAAAAAGTGTAATTTTTTTCTTAAAACAAAGCTTTACAAAACACTCCATTTCACCTACTATGAAACTATACATCTTATATTCAAGGAGATCTTACCACATGAAAGAAAAACTGTACACAATTCCCCTGATGGATGCTTTTAAAGCAGGTGATGAATGCCCTTTCTGTTTCGTGGAGCGTCAGCTGGAGCAGCATGCTATGGATTTTGTCCTTGGCGCAGGCGCTTCCTATATGGAGGACGATGTGCGGGCTGAAACAGACAAGATGGGATTTTGCCGCACCCACTATAAGAAAATGTATGACTATGGCAACCGCCTTGGAACCGGACTGATCCTGAAAACCCATTTCCAGTGCAAAACCAAAGAGCTGCATGAACAGATCAAAATGCTTGCTCCTTCCAAGGCTTCTGTTTTTTCCAGATTCAAAAGGGGAAACACAGATACAAATACGCCAAAAACCTCTCTCGGTGCCTGGGTAAAAGAACAGGAAGATACCTGCTATATCTGCAATTTTTATAAAGATACCTACGCAAGATATCTGGACACCTTTTTTGAACTTTTCAAGAAAAATCAGGAGTTTCTCCCTCTTTTCCAGAACTGCAAAGGCTTTTGCATTCCTCATTTCGGGGATCTGGCCGAAACTGCAGAAACCGCCTTATCCGAGAAAGAGAAAAAAGCCTTTTACAATCTCCTTTTCCCAATGATGGAACAGAATATGCAAAGGCTTTCCGATGATCTGGACTGGTTCTGTGACAAATTTGATTACCGCAACAAGGACGCGGACTGGCGTACCTCCAAAGATGCGCTCCCCCGTGGAATGCAGAAAGCGGCTGGCGGATATCCGGCAGATGAACCATATACTATGGATAAATAAATCAAAACTTTCTCCAGGTATCTCTCTCAAATAAAAGCAGCAGCGGGAATACCTCAAGTCTTCCTGCCAGCATGTCAAAAATCATTACAATCTTCGATACATAAGAATAGGTTTCAAAATTTCCTGTAGGACCAACAGCTCCAAGTCCCGGTCCAATATTATTCAAAGTCGCTGTGATCGCGGTAAAGTTGGAAACCATATCCAGATTATCCAGACTGATGATCAGCAGGGAGGTTACAAAGATCATAATATATACAAACAGGAACATATTGGTAGCTCTCACTACTTCATGTGGGATGGCCTTATCGTCCATCTTGATCTTCTTGACTGCATTGGGATGCAGATAAAGCTGCAGCTCCTTACGGGCCGATTTGCAAAGAATCAGAAGACGGGATACCTTGATTCCGCCGCCTGTACTTCCCGCACAGGCTCCCACAAACATAAGAATGACCAGAATGGTCTTGGAAAACACCGGCCACACATTGAAATCTGTGGTGGCATATCCAGTAGTAGTAATAATGGAACCAACCTGGAATGCAGCCTGCTGGAAGGCTCTTCCAAAGCTGCTGAACATCCCTCTTGTGTTGATAGCGATGGCTACAATGGCCAGGCCGATAATTCCCAGATAGTAACGCACCTCTTCGTTCTTCGCCGCCTGCATAACCTTCCTCGTCAGAAGCAGGTAATAGACATTGAAATTGATTCCAAAAAGAATCATAAAAACGGTGATTACTACCTGACTATAGGTGCTGTAGCTTGCAATACTGTCATTTCGGATGCCAAAGCCTCCTGTACCTGCCGTACCAAAACTGAGACATAGGGTATCAAAGAGAGGCATTTTTCCAATGAGAAGGAATACGATCTCTACAACAGTAAGCATAATATAAATGGTGTACAGAATCTTGGCTGTAGACTGAACCTTAGGCACCAGCTTGCTTACAGATGGTCCCGGACTCTCCGCTTTCATCAGGTTCATATGATAACCGCCGGTAAGAGGCAGCAGGCAGAGAATAAATACCAGAACGCCCATACCGCCGATCCAGTGGGTAAAGCTTCTCCAGATCAGCATACAATGGGAAAGTGCCTCCACATCATTTAAAATACTGGCACCAGTTGTAGTAAAACCGGAAACAGTCTCAAAGATCGCATCCACAGGATGTGGAATACTTCCCGAAATAATAAAAGGAAGGGCACCTGTAATACTAAGCACCAGCCAGCTTAAGGCAACAGTAACCGCTCCTTCCCTGGCATGGAATACTTTATTTGTTCTTTTCTTTCTGGTAAGCGGAATTCCAATTGCCAGGCAGATCAGCATAGTGATCAGAAATGCCAGGCCGTTTTTTTCCAGGTAAATGATCGCTGTGATCCCGGGCAGGAGCATAAACGCCGCTTCAAAATTAAAAATCCAGCCAAGAATATAAAATATCATGGAATAATTCATGTCCGGACTCCTTTATTTCTCAAGTATATCGTTGATATCGCGAAGACCTTTGTTTGTGGTAACAATTACAACTCTGTCACCGATCTCCAGGGTATCATGTCCACGTGGAATACGAACATTGCCATCCCGGTAAAGACATCCAACCAGAAGATTCTTCTTCAGATTCAGCTCTGACAGTGTTTTTCCTATAATAGATGAATTATCGCAGATCTTAAATTCCAGTGCCTCGGCTTTGCCATCCAGAATGTGATACAATGTTTCCACATTGCTTCCAATGGAATTCTGGGTTGCCCTTACATACTGCAAAATATAATCCGCAGTAATGTATTTCGGATAAATCACGCTTCCAATGTCCAGACTGTCAATAATGTCGTCATAGGCAAGTCTGTTTACCTTGGCAACCAGCTTGGCATTTGAAATGGTCTTTGCAAAAAGGGAGAGGAAAATATTCTCCTCGTCCATATTGGTCAAAGTTACAAAGGACTCAGCATTCTCCAGCCCCTCTTCTAAAAGAAGGGAACGGTCTGTGCCGTCACCATTGATAATAGTGGCACCTGCAAGCTCTTCGCTTAAGAATTCGCAACGGTTCTTATCTTTCTCAATGATCTTAACTTTAATCTTCATAGCCAGCAGTGCCTTGGCAAGATAATAAGAAATAGTGCCACCGCCTACGATCACAGTATTCTTTACCTGATGGGTCTTCAGGCCGATTTTTTTAAAGAAAGCAGCTGCATTCTGTGGGGTAGCAAGAATCGACACCACGTCTCCGTTGCGGATCATATTGGTACCGCCTGGAATAGTGGTAAAATCTTTTCCTTCAATGGCACAGAAAAGAATGTCACAGCGGAAATGCTCGGTGATCTGCTGTATGCTCTTTCCATCCAGATCAAATTCCGGCATTACTTTAAATTTCAGAAGCTCTACCTTACCTCTTGCAAAGGTATCGATCTTGATGGCAGATGGAAAACGCAGAAGCCTGGAAATCTCCTGTGCTGCTGCCAGTTCTGGATTGATGATCATCGTCACACCCAGACGCTCCTTGATAAATCCAATCTCCTTGCTGTAAATTGGATTACGCACACGGGCGATAGTGTGGCAGTGTCCTGTCTTCTGAGCGATGAGACAGCACAAAAGGTTCATCTCATCTGAGACTGTAACTGCGATCAGAATATCCGCAGTCTCAATTCCTGCTTCCATAAGAGTATTAATGCTGGCGCCGTTTCCCACAACACCCATGGCATCTACTTCGTCTATAATCTCATTAATCCTGTCTGCATTGATATCGATCAGGGTTATGTCAGTATCCTCTTCCTGAAGCTGCTCTGCAAGGGTACGTCCAACTTTTCCGCACCCAACAATTATAATTCGCATAACTCCTCCAAAATGTATAAATAATAGGAAAATGTCAGGCCACAGACAAAAAGGTGAGTCTGCCCCTAACATTGTAAACAGTGCTATTATAACACTACTGTATGCTTTTGGAAATAGTCATTTTCTTACAGTATGTATGGCTTTTTTCCCATTTTCATGTCAGCAATCCCGCATCATCCGAACAGGTGTTTACTTTTTTATATTTATGTAGTACAATACTCCTGTACAAAATAAATATCGTTTTCGTTATATCTCTTTGACCATGGATAAAATTTACCAGAAATGGAAGGAGGCCGGTGCTTTCGCACCGGCGCGTATGAAAAAGAAAAATATTAAATTAAGAAAGACTTGGTGCTTTCTACAGGTAATAATATACGAAACAATTGTGATAAAAGTGTGAAATACTTTTGAAAAAATCGTGAAACAGTCTTTACTATTTTTGTGAAAAAGAACAAAAGACCAAATCTACATAAAGGATTTTACCAGATGAACGGACATAAATTTGAATACAAATGCGCCAGAATGCTGCGACGGAAGGGCTTTCACCATGTAGAAGTCACAAAAAAAAGCGGCGACCAGGGCGTTGACATCATTGCTTATAAAAGATTTTCCAAATATGCAGTCCAGTGTAAATATTATTCTTATCCGGTAGGGAATAAGGCGGTGCAGGAGGTCTATGCCGGCGGCAAATATTACGATTGTGACCGATGTATTGTTATGACCAACGGTACTTTTACCAAGGCTGCAATCAGTGCGGCCAACAAGCTGGATGTGAAATTATGGGACAACTGCTCTATGTTAAAGAGCACCAGCCTGATTTTTGAAGCTATGCGAGCCATGAATATTCTGGGGATTCTCTTTGGCTGCTATTTGTTAAGAAATGTTTTTCCCTTTTCTTCCGATGCTTATATGCAGTATTACCGGGAGCTTACCCTGATTCTCGCCGGACTGCTGGGATGGCTTGGCTGGGGGAACTGGGCAGTAAGCGCTTTTACTGGAGCATTATACCTTTTTCTTGGATTTACCCAGACTGGTGATACCATCCCCTCATTCCTGGTGGGTGGTATGAATCTTACCTTTCTGATACCGGCACTGATTTATTTTGTGCATGTATATTTGCTGAAACCGAAACCTTGATCTGAAGAAAATACAAATACTTCTATAAACACATTTATATGTTTTTACATAAAATAAAAAGAAAGCTTTGATAAAACCTGAAAGGATTTGTTTATGGAAAATTATCAGATGAACCGTTCGGGCTGCCGCCCTTATAATAGAACCTGTGGGATGATGAATTCCTGTAATTCTGCAATTTCCAGAGCACAAGACTGCCCTTGTTCCAAATCTGCTTCAGCAAACGCAGATAATATGTATGAACATTTGAAACACCTGACGCCAGCCATGGCCTATGCGCCATATCAGCAGTTTACTTCCGCCTATGACCTTGACTATGCCCTGTCTGTGGGCACTATTTTCCCACAGCTTTGCAAACCATTCTGTGGAAAGAGAGGTGTGTGCAGATGATGAGGAATCAGATGTCCCCCAAATGCTGTCTCTTACAGCAGATCAATGAAGTTAGTTTCGCGGTCAACGATATGATCCTATATCTGGATACGCATCCAGAGGATGAAAAAGCATTGCGCTATTTTGCCGAGGCTTCAGACCGCCGCAACAAGTTGATGGCGGAATATGCCGAGAAATATGGTCCATTGACCATCGATGATGCAGCAGTAAGCAGCGAAAAATTATGGAACTGGTCCCAGCAGCCATTCCCATGGGAAAAGGAAGGAGCGTGACAGTTTATGTGGAACTATGAAAAAAGATTGCAGTATCCCATCAATATCACAACACCGAATGCGAAGCTGGCACAGTTCATTTTAAGTCAATATGGCGGCCCCGACGGTGAGATCAGCGCAGCTATGCGTTATATCTCACAGCGTTATACAATGCCAAACCGCGCATCTACTGCTGTATTAACAGATATAGCCACCGAAGAACTTTCTCACCTGGAAATGGTTTCCACTATGGTTCATCAGCTTACCCGTAACCTCACCATGGAGGAAATCGAGAATTCCGGGCTTGGATCATATTATATTGACCATACGGTCGGCGTGTGGCCACAGGCGGCAGGAGGAATTCCTTTTAATGCATGCGAATTCCAGAGTAAGGGGGATCCGGTCACGGATCTGTTTGAAGATCTTGCTGCCGAACAGAAGGCACGCTCCACTTACGACAATATCCTCCGCGTAGTGCGGAATATCCCCGAAATTGCTGACCCGATCCGCTTCCTACGAGCAAGGGAAGTAGTACACTTCCAGCGTTTCGGTGAAGCTCTCCGTTCCATCCAGGAACAGTTGGATTCCAAGAACTTCTACGCCTTCAATCCAAGCTTTGATAATCCGTGCACTGCAGGCTGTGCACCGGAAGCAAGATAGCTATACACAGTATAGCACTGCCCAGCGATTGTACTAGGCGGTGCTATACTCCCTCATAATCAAACGCCGGTATAAAGCTCTCCTTCGCGGTCTCCCCTTCCTGGAAGTAGCCGTTCCCGATTCCGAACTCTACAGCAGCGTTCAGGACTTTTTCGTACTCTCGCCAGGTTACTTTCCGGTTCAGTTCCGGATACTTTTCATTTTTCCAGACAGGTGTAAACTGATTCATCACACTGATAAAAATATCCTCCCCATAAGTCTGGTGCAGATATTTCAACACCGCAATGGAATTTTTCGTGTGGCCTGGCAAAATAAGGTGGCGGACAATGGTTCCACGGCGGATATAGCCATCCTCCCCAAACTGACACGGTCCAGTCTGGCGTATCATTTCTGCGATTGCAGCCTGTGCTGCCCTGGGATAATCCTCTGCATGGGAAAAAGCAGCTGCCAGCTCAGGCTCCATATATTTCAGATCTGGCAGATATACATCCACATACCCCTCCAGCATACGGATTGTTTTCACATTCTCATAGCCACTGGAATTATATACCACCGGAAGCCCCAAACCTTTTCCCCTGGCCAGTTCCAGCGCACAAATAATCTGCGGTACATAATGGGCCCCGGTAACCAGATTCAGATTCGCCGCCCCCTTTCCCTGCAATTCCAGGAAAATTTCGGCAAGCCGCTCCACTGTGATTTCTTTTCCTGAATCTCCAATGGCAATGTCCCGGTTCTGACAGAAGGAGCACCGAAGGCCACAGCCAGAGAAAAATACAGCTCCAGATCCTTTTTCCCCTGAGATACAGGGCTCCTCCCACATATGAAGAGCGGCACGGGCAGCCCTTATGGTGCTGTCCATGCCACAATATCCCTGCCTGCCTTCCAGACGGTTCACTTTACAATTTCGGGGACATAAGGTGCAGTTTTTCAACAATTCCTCAAACATAAAATCACGAATTCTCCTCTCTGATCTTCTGTGTCAGTTCCTGTCCTCCCTGCTCATACCACTCTTCCACAAAGGTATCAAAATAATCCATAGACTGCTCCCCCATGATCATCTGGATAAAAGCATTCTTCTCCAAAGTTGCCAGCATATTCGGGATCTCCCCATCAGAGTCCACCAGATACTGGCGCCGCACCGGATTATAGTGACCATCTACCAGCACGCCCACTGCGGAAATCCTGGACTTATACGCCGCCCAGTCCTCCACGGTAACATTTTCCCCACTCAGGTACTTCATGCAGGCGTCGTAATAAGACTTCTCCAGAGCACTTAAATTACTCTCCTTCTGTTTGCCGGACATCACCCTTCGGATATCCTTGGTTACATTATAAATTGCCTCATTATAATCCACATTAATTACCAGCGGTCTGGCTGTTGGATCTACATTCAGGGCAAAATAACTGTTGATCTCGTCCGCATTCTCCACATCATCAAAACGGCTGTAATCAAATAGCACACTGATGATCTTCATCACGATTTCCGGATGCTCGTAGCCTTTTCGAACCACCACATACTTGTTATCCCGAAAAGAAGCATACACATTATCCTTTTCCTGATAATCAGCTGTGAGATAATATGGCTCCCAGTCTGCTTCCGGATCATTCTCGATCTCGTCCATAAGCGGATTGTTCGGTGCCCACCAAAGTCCGAAAAACGCCCCGCATTTTCCTTCCACCACCAGGTCACGGAGATTATTCTGTGCACGCAGGGCAAAATTCTGATCCAGAATTCCCCTTTCATACAGCTCCCGTAAATAAGCAACTGCCGACCTGGTTTCCTCTGTCAGGGAACCGTAAACAATCTCCCCATTTTCATCCTTGATCCATCTTCTCGGGTAGGAATAAAATTTCTCAAAAACAGGCTCTACCGAATAATTCTGACTGGTAGTAGACACAAAATTGGTATCACACACAAGTCCTACAGGATCTTCCCCATCTTCAGCTCCCATCCGGTTCTCCTGAAAGGCCTGGATGATATCCATAGCCTCTTCCAGAGTCTCCGGCTCAGAAAGTCCCAGCTGATCCATCCAGTCCTTCCGCAGCCACAAAAGGCAGGGTCCATGGTCGATCACTGCCTCCGGAAGCGCCATCAGCCTGCCATCGAAGGTTCCTGCACCAAGAAGCTGGGGACCATAGCTGTTGTACATGGCCTTGATTCTCGGAGAGGTACAGTTTGCATAAACATCAGTCAGATCCTCCACCATATCATTTTCCACAAGAATATTCAAAGTCTCCCGATCCGAAACCACCAGTACATCTGGCAAAGTGTGATCGTTTACCAGCACATTCACATACTCGTCATAACGATCCTCCCGCTCCATATAGGCATTTTCATTCTGCACATTCAGAATCTCCTTCACATATCTGGTATAAGCGCTGTCTTCGTAGGTATTTCCTGCTGGAAGATTGGAATTATTGGCACCGCTCATCTGTCCCAAAGTATAGGTCACAAGCTCCGGGTACTTTCCATACGGAGTTGTGGAAGCCTTTTTCCACAATCCGCTATCTGTAGAATTATCCGTCTGGGATTCTTCCGTTTCTGTACTTTTCCCTGCATCAGTTCTGTTTTCTGCTGTCTTTTCCGTCTCATCGCCTGCAATGCCTGTGTCAGCTGCATTGATTCCGGAATCACTGCTTAATGTCTCAGAAGACTTATTATCTGCCTCTTCATATTCCACACCAGCTGTCTCTTTCCCCATACTTCCAGCTGCGCTGTCACAGCCTGTCAATGAACCAGACGAAATCACCATGGAAAAAGTCAGTCCCAATACAAGAATTCTATTTTTTTTCTTCACTTTTTCCACCTTTCTTTCCTGTTGCGTCCCCTGAGGCTCCTTCCGGGTCCTGCAAAAACTTTTTCGCAGAAAACTCTCCGGCTGCCACAGCCTCTTCATCCGCTTTTTCTCTTGGAATTCTCATTTCTACCCTGGTTCCTTGATCAATCTGGCTAAACACCTTGATTCCATACTCCATCCCATAAAGAAGCTGCATTCTGTCATTGACATTTTTAAGACCATATCCGGAAGCCTTGTAAGTCACCAGCTTATCTGCCTCTTCCTGTTCCATTCCTGGTCCGTTATCCTCCACAGCAAGAAGCACATCCTCACCGTCCTTTACCAAAAACAATCTCAGAATCTTCTCTCCTTCTTCTTTCATGTCCAGTCCATGCTCCAGGGCATTCTCCACTACCGGCTGCAGTAGCAGTTTGGGCACAATATCTCCTTTCACTTCTGGATCAATGTCCCAGATCACCTGAAAATCATTGTCATGCATGACAAGCTGGATATCCAGATACGCCTTAATATTCTGAATACAGTTGTCCACGGTAACCATGTCCTGCCCCTTACTTAAAGCAGTCCGGTAAAACATGGATAAGGACAACGTAACCTTACTGATTTCCCTCTGGTTGCTCCGAATAGCCATCCAATTGATAACAGATAGGGAATTATACAGGAAATGTGGGTTGATCTGGGCAGTCAGTGCCTTCAGTTCAAACTCCTTCAGCGCGATCTTATTCTCATAAACCTCATGGATCAGACGGTTGATCTCATCCATCATCCTTCGGAAGCTGCGCACCAGAAGACCGATTTCATCCCCGGCATCGCTGTCCACCGTAACCATACGGCTGCCCTGGTTCACCTGGTTCATGTTGTCTGTGAGCTCCTCGATTTTTCTGGTAAAAATCCTGGAAAAAGAAAGTCCCAGTGCCAGAATAATAGCTACACAGGCCGCAATCAGTGGGATCTCGCTGACCAGGATTCCTGACACAGAGCTGTCCACTGCTGATTGCAGCTTATACAGATAAAAAATCCATCCACAAGCCGCGTTCTTCCGGTTTACAAAAGCATAATCTCTCTGCCTAGACTCCAGAAATTCCCTGGAGACAGCCTCTCCCGAATCCTTTTCTTCCTTTTTGCCCAGCATTTCCTTCTGAAACAGCACATTTCCTCCTTTATCCAGGATCATTCCCCCGGATTCTTCGGAGATAATATTCTCAAAAGGCTGAAAAATCTTATTATAATCCAGTGTAATACAAAGAACCGCTGTCTGCTCTTTTCCATGGTAGATCCGTCTTACAGCTGCAATTTCCGGCTTTTCCTTATCTACCACCCACTGTACAGACACATCCTCCGCCAGCTCGTCATACCACCATTCCTTATCCACCTCAGACAAAGGCACAAGTGTATACTCATGGCGAACCTTAATACTGTCCGCAAACAGCTGGATCTGTGTAATGGCATCATGATAGGCTTTTGGCACAGACAAAAGAGGATCCGCAACTTCCGTATACTTCTTATAAGCGTAATAATTATCCATATTTTTCTCTGCAATCAACTCCTCAATATCCGGGGAATAAGTGAGATAATTCAGAAGACTGGAAAAAACCTCGATCTGACTGTCGATTCCCTCTCCGGTCTGCTCAAGGATGGAAGACATATCCTCCATCTCTTTTTCCCGGAGCAGACTGCTCATGCGGCCGTGACTGTACCACACAAGCAGGATCATCGGAACCAGGCTGGCTGTCACAAGAAGAATGGTCAGCTTGTGACGATATTTCATATTCTTAAATTTATTCTTTATGGCTGCCGGTATTCTCATCCTCTTCACCGGTTCCTTTCCGGTAGGACTCCGGGCTGCTTCCGTAATACTCCCTGAAACTTCTGCAGAAATAAGAAACATTCGGGATTCCTACCTGTTCACTGACTTGTGCCACCTTCATATTGGAGCTGCACAAAAGCTCCCTCGCCTTCTCCATGCGGACCACACGGATAAAACGGTTCAGGTTCATGCCAGTCTCTTTTTTGAAAATAAAGCTGAGATAACCAGAGGACAGGTACACCTTCTCCGCCAAAGTCTCAAGACTTAAATCCTCCGCATAATGCTGATAAATATAATTCTTTACAGAAGCCACCTCGTCTCTGGAACTACTCATGGAACGCTCCAGGAACTCCTCATACTCCTTAATATTCTCCTGGGTAATTGCTAGGATCTGTTTCAGATTCGTACAGCCATAGAGCCTCTCCACCTCATGGTCCAGCTTCCGTTCCTCAGAGAACTGGTTCTCCTGGAAAAGCTCCTGGATCACATTGGAAAAAACAAATTTCACGTACATGGCAGAGAAACGGGTATCATTCTCATATTTCTTCACCAGACACTCAAAATGCTTCTTCAGCTGCTCCACATCTTTGCGGGAAATGTCTTCGGAAATCTTCTCCATCAGACGGGAATCCTGCGTCTCCGCATTCACCGGCTGGCTGTCAGAGGCCTCATTATTAAATACATGCACATCTGGATGATAAAATTTCTCCTCCATGGTCTGCTCCAGCTGGGACATGATTTTAGGCAGCGCCTCATGCCCTTCAAACTGACTGCTCACTGCAAGATGAAAACTTGCAGAGTAATTCTGCTTCAAAAGGTCATATAAATGCTTGGCAACCAGCTGATAATCGCAATACACATCCGAAAAAAACAACACAGACTGTCTGGTATTCAGATTCAGGTAAAAGAAATTCCGGTGCAATCCCTGCATCAGTTCCTCATCAATATTATCTGGAACATTGTCAAAAAATGCTTTATCTGATTCGATGAGAATCGCACAGTGCCATTGCTCCCAGTTAGATTCATCCAAAATCTCCCCAGCCTTTTTCAACACTTCTTCATTTCCAGAATACAGGTAAGTCTGAAGAAAATACTGAAGAAGGAAATTCTTCCCCTTCTCTTCCTTCTGCTTCTGAGATCGGATACTTTGGAGCTCTGCTTTTACTTTCACGATAGTTTTTTTTATGGAAGGTATCCGGATCAACCGGCTTCAGCACATAATCATTCACTCCATAGTGCATGGCTTCCTGGGCAAAAGCAAAATCACTATATCCACTAAAAATTACGATTGGAAGATTGGGATACTCTTCTCTGGCCTTTCCAGCCAGCTCCAGACCGTCCATATGAGGCATTTTTATGTCTGTTAAAAGAAAATCAATTTCTTTACTTCGCAATACATTCAGTGCCTGCCTGCCATTGGCAGCCTCATGGATCTCGTATTCTCCCTCTTCCTGTGCCAGAAGGAATTTAATTCCCTCCCGCTCAATTTTCTCATCGTCTGTTATCAAAACTCTGTACATATTGGGACTCCGATCTTTTATTATATTTAATACCAGGACATCTCTTCCAACTATCATTTATGTCCGTCTGTCAGAAAAAGTCAAAATCTCATACCGCCTGTTGCTTCTGTCTCATTTTTGTTACTGGTCACGGAGTGAACAGTAACTATTTTTCTGTCTGGCGCACATGAGGTCTTATATAAAGATAAAGATAGCCCCTCGCATTTCTGCAAAGAACTATCTTTATTTTAACATCCAGGTATCATATTGAAAAGGGAATAATCTCCAAATTTCTCAGGTAAAAACCGTTCTTTTACCCAAAGGAATCAACCCTTAACTGCACCAGCAACAACTCCCTCGATAATATACTTCTGGCAAACCAGATATACAACAATGATCGGGATAATGTCGATCATAATACTTGCCATCATCGGTCCCATCTGTACATGACCATAGCTTCCACGGAAGTACTGGATTGCCATTGGGATTGTTTTATACTTCTTAATATCCAGAACCAGTGTTGGAAGAAGATAATCGTTCCATACCCACATCAGCTCCAGGATTGCAGTAGAGATGATGGTTGGTTTCAGGATTGGCATCAGGATTTTAAAGTAAACCTGCAGAGGGCTGCATCCGTCGATCATGGCAGCTTCCTCGATTTCCAGAGGGCTTCCCTTTACAAAACCGGTAAACATGAATACTGCAAGTCCTGCACCAAATCCAAGGTATACAATACAGATGGTATATGGATTATTCAGCTTCAAAGTATCCGCTGTCTTTGCCAGGGTAAACATAACCATCTGGAAAGGAACAACCATACTGAATACACAAAGGTAATACAGAACCTTGGAAAGCAAACCGTTTACACGCACAATGTACCATGCGCACATGGAACAGCAAAGCAGGATCAGAGCAACGGACATTACAGAGATCGCAAGACTGTACCAGAAGGATTTCAGGAAATCCATCTGTGTAACGCTGGCTACAAAGTTCTGGATTCCGTTCCAGGTCTCAGCTGTAGGAAGCTGGAATACACCAGATGTAGTGATTGCAGACTCCACTTTTAAAGAGTTAAACAGGATCATAACAATCGGGTAGATCCAGATAATTGAAATTATGGAAAGAATTATAGTTGGGATAATACTTTTTTTCTTATCTGCCATTATGCCTGCACCTCCTTAGATGATGTTGCACGAAGCTGGATCAATGCGATCACAACAACCAGTACAAAGAATACAACAGCTTTTGCCTGGCCGATACCCTTCCATGCAGGGCCGCTTCGTCCGTAGAATGTATCGTAAATATTCAGTGCCAGTAACTGTGACTGTTTTCCAGGATCTCCGCCTGTAAGGGAAAGGTTCTGGTCGAACATCTTGAATCCGTTTGTAAGAGTAAGGAATGTACAAATTGTAACAGATGGCATGATCATCGGAATCTTGATTTTAAACAGGATCTGTGATGCGGTTGCGCCATCAATCTGTGCGGCCTCAATCAGATCCGGAGATACGTTATTAAGACCAGCTACATAAATGATCATCATATATCCAATCTGCTGCCATAACAACAGGATGATCATTCCAATAAAACCATTTGTTGCAGACAGCTTTAAAAGAGGCTGTCCCCACATGGAAAGCAGACCGTTTAACAGTGTCTGCCAGATATAACCAAGTACAATACCGCCGATCAGGTTCGGCATGAAGAATACAGTACGGAACACGTTTGTTCCTTTTAAGCCTTTTGTCAAAGCCAGTGCAATGGAAAATGCCAGCACATTGATCAGAATACTGGAAACAAATGCGAATACAACGGTCAGCCAGAATGCATGACTGAAGTCACCACCGATAAAAATTTTCTGATAGTTGGAAAGTCCAACCCAGACTACATCTTTTACAGTTGAAAATTTACAAAATGAAAGATAAATACCCCAGATAAACGGCCATAAGAAACCGATAATAAATGCAGCCAATGTTGGCAGGACAAATACCGGCCACCATTTTTTCAGAGATTTTCCTACCATTTTTCACTCCTCCTTTTCCTGTTATGACACCTTTTCGGAAGGTTATCCGCCACCCAAAAACACTACATCATTTTCCCAATAAAACGGGGAGGCTGTAGTTCGCCTCCCCACCCTGTTCACCATTCTATATTATGCCCCGAATTTCTTCTGACATATTATATGCTGTTGGAAAGAAATTTATTACCTGTTACGATTATTCGGAAAGAGCTTTCTCAGTTGCCCAATTGTCAACGAATGCGGAAACTACATCATCCCAGGAACCGCTTCCTGCTGCATATAATGTAAGTGCTGTACCAAGACCGTTCTTCCACTCTTCAGATGGCATTGTTGTGAAGTTCCATGATACAGGTGTAAGACCTGCTGCTGTATACTCTGCATCCTGTTTTACAAATACGTTTGTGGACTCCTGTGCTGTTTTGAAAGGAATTGTGAAGCCCATGTCTTCTGACATAGCCTTTGTTCCATCCTCAGAAGTTACACACCAGTTCATGAAATCAAGTGTTGCCTGGATATCTTCCTCGGAAGCTTCTTTGTTTACACACCAGAAGTTCTCTGTACCGGTTGCAAGGCCTTCGTTCTCATCATCAACACCGAAGTAAATCGGGATCATAGCCAGCTCGTCATCGCCGTATGTCTTGGACAGTTCGCCATATTCCCAGGAACCATTCTGATAGAATACTGCATCTCCGTTGATGAACTCGTTACGGGAGTCATCTGCTGTCTTAGCGGAAAGCTCTGCTCCATCGCAGGTAGAATCTGTGATATAAAGATCAAATACGTTCTTGTAATTGTCAAGGTATGTTCCCTTGATTGCATCTGTATCATCGATGCCATCTGCCTGATACTCATAGTAGATTGGAAGGTTTGCAAGGTGTGTTTTGAATCTCCAGTCAGAGGATCCGTCCATACCAGCACTTGTGAAAGCACCTTTCACTCCAAGCTCATCTTTTCTTGCCTGAATGTCATCAGCAACCTTCTTCAGATCATCAAAGCTCTTAATATCATCTACTGTGTAACCAGCTTTTTCCAGTAAGGTTTTGTTTACGATCAGTCCATAGGACTCGATTACGTATGCGATACCATCAACTGCATCACCGTCTTTTACAGTGTAAGCATCGGATGTAAGCTGTGAGTAGATATCAGATCCGGACAGATCATAGCAATAATCCTTCCAGTTCTTAAGTCCTACAGGTCCGTTTACCTGGAAAAGTGTAGGAGCATCGCTCTTAGCCATCTCAGACTGAAGTGTGGTCTCATACTGTCCGGAAGCTGCTGTAACAACTGTTACCGGAACTCCTGTTTCTTCTGTATATTTTGCTGCCAGGTTCTGCCATGCTTCATCCTGCTCTGGTTTAAAGTTTAAGTAGTAAACCTTTCCAGCTGCATCATCAGCCATAACCGGTAATGCTGGTACCATAGAAACTGCCATAACTGCGCTAAGTCCCATTGCTGCGATTTTTCTCATCTTCATAATTTTACTCTCCTTTTCTTTGAGAACCGTTTCTTAAGATATTTATATAATACTGATTTTTCTGTTAAAAAACCATGATAAAAAATCAAGAAACATGTTGATTTTTTTAGAGAGTAAAATTTGAATATGGATATTTTGCTGCAATTTGTATAAAAAAAAGAGAACCTGTTTTCTTTTCTTGTTGTTATATTCTCCAAGTTCTAGAGCGTATTTGAAAAAGGCTTTCTGCAGGATGTGCGTCACATTTTCAAGCAGTCTCTAACAAAACTATAAAAAGGGGACTGCAAACTGCAGTCCCCTCTCTCTTCCCGCATGTGCGGAGGAAAATCATATTCAGGCTTTTCCAACGGATCCGAAGATCTCCATTTTCTCCTTAACAGTAGCCTTGATTGCATCGAAGCCAGGTGCAAGAAGTTTACGTGGGTCATATCCTTTACCCTGCTGATCTTTGCCTTCCTCGATGTATTTACGTGTAGCTTCTGCGAAAGAAAGCTGGCACTCTGTGTTAACGTTGATCTTGGAAACTCCAAGGTCGATTGCTTTCTTGATCATGTCTGTAGGAATACCTGTGCCACCGTGAAGTACTAACGGCATATCGCCTGTAAGCTGCTGGATTGCGTCCAGAGTCTCAAAACTTAAGCCCTTCCAGTTAGCCGGATATTTACCATGGATGTTACCGATACCTGCTGCCAGGAAATCGATACCAAGATCAGCAATCATCTTGCATTCCTTAGGATCTGCGCACTCGCCCATACCGATAACGCCGTCTTCCTCACCACCGATGGATCCAACCTCTGCCTCTAAGGACATTCCATGCTCTCTTGTGATCTTAACCAGCTCTTTAGTCTTAGCAACGTTCTCCTCGATCGGGTAATGAGAACCGTCGAACATGATAGATGAGAATCCAGCCTCAACGCATTTCAGGCATCCTTCATAGGAACCATGGTCCAGGTGAAGTGCAACCGGAACAGTGATCTTCTGCTCTTCCATCATACCTTTAACCATTCCAACAACGGTCTTGTAACCAGCCATATACTTACCAGCGCCTTCGGAAACACCCAGAATAACTGGAGAGTTCAGTTCCTGTGCTGTAAGCAGGATAGCCTTTGTCCACTCAAGGTTGTTGATATTGAACTGACCAACTGCATAATGTCCAGCTTTTGCTTTTTTCAGCATTTCTGTTGCATTAACTAACTCATACATGATAAAATTCCTCCTATCTTTGGAAACACCTTAACTATTTCCATTGTCTGTAGTTTAGCAGATTTTTCCCCATTCGTCTACCTCTTTGCAAAAAAAATGAGTTATTGATTCTTTTTTCATTCTTCTGGAGCGTGCAAAACATCAAAAAAACTGAAAAAATATCTTGCAAAAACCTTCTTCTTTGTATATAATAAGTTCGTTCACGGATGGATTCCCGAGTGGCCAAAGGGGACAGACTGTAAATCTGCTGGCGATGCCTTCGAAGGTTCGAATCCTTCTCCATCCACTACTTATTAACTCCTGAGTATTTTATACTCGGGAGTTTTTCTGTCATACGCCAAAGCGGTTCGAATCCTTCTCCATCCACTATTTTATTTACTCCTGAGTATTCCGCTCGGGAGTTTTTTATTTCCTGTTTCCCCGTATCAGCAGCGCAGCGCCCTGATACCAAACTTTTCATTTTTCCTTCCGCCTTGAGTCCACAGCCGCGAGGAGGGGCCTATGGGCTGGCGGCCATTGCGAGGATTCCAGGGATTTTCCATATACGCGCAGGAGGTGGAGCACTGTCTGAGGCCACCCTGTGGCCGAGTTTGCTCCACCTCCTGCAAAAAGGCGTATATGGAAAATCCCGGAACCGCAGCTCTGGCCGCCAGCCCATAGGCCCCTCCTCACGGCGTCCCTTAATCTTCCACAAAAACAGTCGGATTCTCACACTTATGATACAGCACCATCGCCCCAAACGCCGGCATCGGCACCCTGATCACGCCAGCCTTCGCTGTATACGCATATTCCTCAGTGGTATATCCGTCCCGGTAAGACAGCATAATTCTCTTCAACACCGAATCCTTCAGCCTGCTGATTCCCGTCTTCCAGACCTCAATCTCCACCTCCCGGTCCTCATTCCGGTTATTCAAAATCACGATCATCCTCTCATCATGAGAAAATCTACCAAAACAAAGTCCCTGATAATCATTCCAAAGGAACACCAGTGACCCATTGCTAAGGAACTCATACTCCTTATGGATCCTGATCATATCTCTATGGAACGCGATCATCATCTGATCCTCATGGCCCCAGGGATACGTCCTCCTGTTATCCGGATCCGTAAATCCACAGACACCAGCCTCATCTCCATAATAAACCGTCGGAGCTCCCGGCCATGTCATCTGCACCACAACGCCCTCACGCATTACAGCAGGATTGATATTCTGAGAAGCAGCCTCCGCCCCTGCATAGGAAATACGTCCCACACGACGGTTGGTTCTTGTCAGGAACCTGGAATGGTCATGATTCGACAACTCATTCATAGAAGTATAAAGCGCAGACATATGAAGCGCCCTCATATGCGTCTTCATCGCCCCGATAAACGCATCACTATTTCCATAAAGGTCATCCCTGCACTCATCACTGTGCTTCTCCATACCAGTAAGGAACCAGGTCAGCGGCTCCATAAAGGCATCGTAGTTCATAACCGTATCCCACTCATCCCCCTGCAGCCAGCTCTCCGGATTACCATAATGCTCTGCCAGAATGATAGCATTTGGATTTGCCTCCTTTACAGCCTTCCTGAAATCCTTCCAGAACTGATGGTTAAATTCATTGCTGTGACCAAGGTCAGCCGCCACATCCAGTCTCCATCCATCTACGTTATATGGTGCTGAAACCCACTTCTTACCAATCTCCAGAATCCTATCATACAGATCCCTGGAAGCCTCGTAATTCAACTTCGGCAAGGTATCATGAGTCCACCAGCCATCATAAGTCGGATTATACGGCCAGCGGTTTTCATCATAAAAATTAAAGTAATATCTATATGGACTGTCCGCAGAAATATAAGCTCCCTTGGGATACCCCTCCTGATTCTCATAAATCCGCTCCCTGTCCATCCATTTGTTAAACGATCCACAATGGTTAAATACCCCATCCAGGATCACCTTCATGCCTCTTCTGTGAATCTCCTCCACCAGCTTGGCAAACAGCTCATTACTAGCCTCCAGATTCCGTTTATCTGTCACACGCTTAATAAACTTCTGGGCATGGGCATTCTCACGGTCCCCCTCATTCAGTAGGCCGCCCTCCATATCCTCCACGATTTTGCCGTAATGAGGATCCACATACTCATAGTCCTGAATATCGTACTTATGATTACTTGGAGAAACAAAAATCGGATTCAGATAAATAACATCCACTCCCAGATCCTGCAGATAATCCAGTTTATCCATAATTCCCTGCAGGTCACCGCCGTAGAACTCACGGACACCCATAACTGCCGGAACTTTCCCCCAGTCTCTCACCCTGGAAGTCATATCCCCAATATAAAAATACTCCCGGTCCTCCACATCATTAGACGGATCCCCATTACAAAAACGATCTACAAAAATCTGGTACATAACTGCACCCTTCGCCCACTGTGGTGTGTCATAATCCGGATAAATCTCAAACTCCAGGCGTTCCTCCGGGTTCATGGAAACACCCTGATAATTATAATAACAGGTCACCCATCCGTATGTGATCTCAAAATGATAGCGGATGATCTTCTCCCCCATCATAATAGAAGTCTCATAATAATCGAATCCATTGGATTTCGCTACACGCTCCATCTGCTGACGCCTGCCATCATACACCAGATAAACCATATCCACGTTATTACACTTGGTACGGAAGCGGATCCGGACTTTGTCTCCTGCCTTGGGATTTGACGGACTACGGTAATAATCAGAACCATCGCTGAACAATGCCTCTGTATTCAAAACCGGTCTCATATTTAATATATATTGCATTTTCTTCATCACATCTGCATTATTACAATCCATAACATCCCTCTTTCTAAAAAATTACGCCCTGTATTTTATTTTAACTGAAAACAGGTCTTCCCACAACAATTAAAATTCGGCTTATTCTCCAAACTTCCGCCCATCTTCAAGGCGATTTCACCAAAGGGCTGTCACTTATACTCTGACCAATAACCCTGCACTTCTTTCTCAATCCCCTTAACGTAAAAAAGACAGCCGATGAAAGCTGTCTTTTTTGGAGAAGGTATTTCTTCTTATGGGGTGTAGCAAAAACTATATAATGTATTGGGGGGTTTTTACGATGTATATAGTACCATGTGTCCACAAAAAAGTGTGCACAAACTTCACAAAAATTGCTATTATTTTTTGTGCATGTTATATACTATTGTTTGATTCACCCTGTTTTTCCATTGTAAAAAGTGCTTCAAACTCGTCCCGATGTACTTTTTCCTTCTCGAGAAGAAGCTTCGCACAGCCGTGAAGAACGTCCATATGTTCAGAAATGATCTTCTTCGCATTGTCGTGGCACTCCTCAATAATACTGTGGATCTCACTGTCGATTGCCTTGGCCACATCCTCGCTGTAACCACGGGTATGTGCCAGATCCCTGCCAATAAATACCTCATCGTCATCATCCCCGTAGGAAATCAGACCGATCCTATCAGACATACCATACTTGGTCACCATAGCTCTGGCCTCACTGGTAGCACGCTTGATATCATTGGATGCACCTGTTGTAATATCCCCAAAGATCAATTCCTCGGCCACACGTCCTCCAAGAAGTGTGGTAATATCCTGGAGCATTTTGCCCTTGGTGTTAAACATTTCATCATTCTCCGGAAGAGGCATGGTATAACCAGCAGCTCCCATTCCTGTAGGAATAATGGAAATGGTGTAAACAGGCTCCATATCCGGCAGCACATGGAACAGGATCGCATGACCTGCCTCATGGTAAGCAGTGATCCGTTTCTCTTTCCCGGAAATCACCTTGCTCTTCTTCTCTGCACCGATACCAACTTTGATAAAGGCATTCTTAATATCCTTCTGGCGGATAAATACATGGCCTTTTCTTGCGGCTGCAATGGCAGCCTCATTCATCAGGTTCTCCAGATCTGCTCCTGTAAATCCAGCTGTGGTCTGGGCGATCTGCTTCAGATCCACGTCCTCTCCAAGAGGTTTATCCTTGGCATGGACATGAAGGATTTCCTCCCTGCCCTTGATATCCGGACGTCCAACGCCAACCTTACGGTCAAAACGTCCCGGACGAAGGATAGCAGGATCCAGAATATCCACACGGTTGGTCGCTGCCATTACAATGATTCCTTCATTTACCCCGAAACCATCCATCTCTACAAGAAGCTGGTTCAGAGTCTGCTCTCTCTCATCATGGCCGCCGCCCATACCAGTTCCACGCTGTCTTGCAACCGCGTCGATCTCATCAATAAAAATAATACAAGGCGCGTGACGCTTGCCCTCTTCGAAAAGGTCCCTTACACGGGAAGCACCTACACCAACAAACATTTCTACAAAATCAGAACCGGAAATGGAGAAAAACGGAACCCCCGCTTCCCCTGCAACCGCCTTGGCAAGGAGAGTCTTACCAGTTCCTGGAGGGCCTACAAGGATCACACCTTTCGGGATCCTTGCTCCAACCTTGGTATATTTCTGAGGATCCTTCAGAAAATCTACAACCTCCTTCAGTTCCTCCTTCTCTTCCTCCAGACCGGCTACATTCTGGAAGGTTACCTTCTTATCATCCGGCATGGACATTCTTGCCCTGCTTTTGCCGAAATTCATCATCTTGGCGTTAGTGCCGCCACCGCCTGACATCTGGCGGTTCATCATCAGCATAAGGAAGATGATAAGGCCACAGGTAAGAAGCACCGGAAATACCGAGGCCAGAAATACGCTCTGCTTCGGCACATCCTCCACAGCAGGATCAAGCCCGTTCTCACGAAGAAGCTGCTCAGCCTCATTTACATCTGCCACATAAATACGCTTCTGTCCCTCGCCGCTAATGTTCACAATCACAGAACCTGTTGGAACCTCGCTGTTCTGATGGATCGTGGCACTGGTCGCCTTACCGTCTGCTACGGCCTGCTCCAGCTGTCCATAAGTATAATCACTCTGGACAGACACCTGATTGTTCAGATACAGGTAACCTGCGATCAAAGCTACGATCAGGACAAGATACAAGCCAATTCTGCCTGACTGCTTATTCACTTGTATAATTCTCCTTTCATTCGAACTCTACCACTCCGATGTATGGCAGATTTCTGTATTTCTGGGCATAGTCAAGACCATAGCCCACAACAAACTCATCCGGAATATTGAAGCAGCAATAATCCACATCAACACCTTTTACCACTCTGCGGTCTGGTTTGTCCAGTAAGGTGCAAAGCTTCACGCTGTTTGGATTACGTCTCTTCAGAACATCCAGCAGATAGCTTAATGTTCTTCCGGAGTCAATAATATCCTCTACAACAAGAACTTCTTTATCTTCAAGAGGCTGATCAAGATCCTTAACGATCTTTACAACTCCGCTTGATTTGGTGTCATCTCCATAGCTGGAAACAGACATGAAATCAAGAGTTACCGGTACTGTGATCCGCTTAGCCAGCTCGCACATGAAAAATACTCCGCCCTTAAGAACGCAGATCATGTGGATCTCTTTGCCCTTGTACGCTTCACTGATCTGGGCTGCCACTTCACAGATACGCTTCTCCACAGTTTCCTCATCTAGTAAAACTCTGATTTTTTCACTCATGAATATCTTTTCCTCCTTGGTATTGTATTTCCAATATTCTCCTGGTTCTGGGAGTTATTTTATAATTCTCATTGATTCTGCCTCCCACCACCCACAGAACCTCAGAACCGGCACACAGAAGCAGAACGCTGTCTCTTTCTTCTGATGGGATCTTCTCATCTATGAAGTAACGGTTCAGCTTCTTACGGCTTCCCTTTTCATCTACAACGAGAAAATCTCCCGGCTGTCTGGTCCTGATGGACAGTTCCTGTTTTATTTTATCATAATCCAGCCATTTCGTATACATTTTTTCTTCAATCTTCTGGCCTTCATTGGAAAATATTTTTAACGCAAAAGGATCATCCCTGGAAACAGGCTCATCCCCTTTGGAATTTCGGTCTGACATTCCAAGCAGTTCTCTCTCCCCAAGCAAAATCCCCCCGTAAGTTCTAAGGGCCGCCAGGTCATAAGGCAGGTTGATCCTCCGTCCCACCTGAAGTCTCAGAAGGTTTTCCACGCTTTTTACATTGGCAGCTGTGAAATCCTTGCGTTTTCCTGCCAGTTCTTCAAACACCTGCAGCACCCCGTAAGATGCTACTGCAGGCTCTTCCCGCCAGAAGGCTTCCGACAGAAAGATCCCCCGTTCCCGGTTCTCCCCATACTTTTTCACAAGAAGCTCCCCCTGACGCGCCAGATACTCTTCCGCCTGGCTTACCAGACTGGCCGTCTCCGCCATATGACGCACAGCTGATGAATTCACCTGTTCTTCCAGGAGGGGCAGAATCTGGTGCCGGATCTTGTTTCTTGTATAATCATCTGTAAGATTGGTACTGTCTATGGCATATGGAATCTGTTCTTCTATTAGATAATTGACAATTTCCTGTTTATTTAAACACAAAACCGGACGAATGATTCCATCACGCACCGGCAGGATCGCAGCCAGACCTTTCAGCCCTGTCCCCCTGCAAAGATTGTGGAGCAGGGTTTCCGCCACGTCATTTTCGTTGTGGGCAAGGGCAATGCGGATCCGCGCTTTCCCCCGCCGGGCGGCAGCGCCATTTTGCTCATTCCGATGGTCCGCCACTTCTATTTTTACGAAATAATCGGATTCTGCTCTGGAAAACCCATCTTGCCGTACCTTTCTTCCAGCCTCTTCCAAACCCATTTTCCACTTCTTTGCAAGCTCCGGCACTGGATAATGATAGGCCAGAAATGGAATCTCCCATTTCTCACAGGTCTCCTTTACCAGAAGCTCATCCCGGTCGGCTTCCTCCCCCCGTATGCCATGGTGTATATGTACTGCACACAGGGAAAAGGGCATCTCCGTCTGATACCTTTTTAACAATGTCAGCATGGCCATAGAATCCCCGCCTCCGGAAACTCCGGCGAAAACCACATCTCCAGCCTCTATCATGCCATGTTCTTTTATATATGCTTTCACTTTCTGATACATACTACATCTGCCTCTGAATTACTTTTTTCAATCTCTTTCACGTTCTCATCTGGCTGCATACCTATTTCCCACATTATCCATCGCGCCGGGAAAACAGCCACCCTACTTCTTCCACATGCCAGCTACAATTACTGTCATGTCATCCCTGGCGCAGTAATCGCTGTATCCCAGCACCCGGTCCAGGATTCCCCGGCTCATCTCCTTAGGCGTCTCCTCATGGATATCCATAATGATCTCCTTCATGGTCTCTTCCTCACGCATGGCCGGCAGTGCATCCAGAACGCCGTCCGTCATCATGATCAGGTAATCCCCGTGATACAGCTTCCTGGAAGAGGTCTCGAAATCCACCTGCTGCATCAGTCCTGCTGCCAGGCTTTCCGAAGAAATTGCCTCCACCCAGTGATCCCTTTTGATAAACGTTGCCGAAGCGCCTGCCTTCAGGAAATTACAGATTCCGGTGTACAGATCCACAGCACAGATATCCACAGTAGAAAAATTTCCATCCTGTCCCTTCATCACAAGAGCCGAATTTACCATTTTTGCTGCTGTTTCCTGGGAAAAACCGGATTCCAGGAACTGCTCCAGAAGCTCCACCACTTCCTCACTCTCCTGGCAGGCTTCCACCCCAGAGCCCATTCCATCGGAAAGGCACATGACAAAGCGCCCGGCCTCCTCCTGTCTACAGATATAATTATCCCCGGAAACCTTTTCCTTCTCCTTAGTCAGCTTGGCCACTCCGTAAAGGATCTGATAGCTTACATCCTCCACAAAATGAACGGTGTGGTATTCTCCATTTACAATCCGTCTTCCCCCGCCGGCAGCAGCCATGGGAGTCCCAAATTCCCTGGACAAAAGCTGTGCCACCTCATTGACAGAAATACACTGTCCGCTTCTTGCCCGCATGGTGAGAAAAATCTGCCGCCTGCCCTCTACCTTGTCCATCACCCAGACCTGCTTCACCACAATGTGGCGCTTTCCCAGAAGCTTCTTCAATCCTGTCATAAGAGGGGGATCTGCAAGGGAAATATCGTACAGATCTTCTGCAACCATATCCATAATCCTGGACATTTCCTGAAGCTGCTGTGCCACAGCCAGGCGGCTTTCGATCATCCGGTTATCAAAAAGGAGCTTCTGCCGTTCCCGCATATAGGCACTTCCCAGCACCTCATAATACTTGGAAAAGCGACTGCATACACTCATCCAGTCACTTTTTGTCTCCTGGATCATGTCCGGCTTCCCCTCTTCCATGGAATGGATCAGCCGCTCGCTTCCCTGGTACATTTCCTGTGCCCTGGCTCCCCAGCACATTTCCCGCTGGTAGCAGTGGTCACACACTTCCTCACAGGTCTCCCTTATCATGCCCTCTACCTGCCCGCTGCTTAAATAATCCTTTCGGTAGGGCAGCCCATAAAAGCTGTCTGCTAATTTCCGGAAAGACGCTGCATAGCGCTCTACTTTCTCCTTCTGGGGATTTTTCTCTTCGGCCGGCTGCTCCGCCTTAAGAAAGCTTCTTCCCCTGAAAAAAGTTTTTGCCATGTCCCGCACCACCAGCAGTACACTGATCACGAGCATGGCAATTATCCATTCCTGCATATTCTCCCCTCCCCTGTACAGCCTTGTGGCTACTGTTCACTCCGTTCACAGTAACACGCTTCGCAGAATATTACCGGTGAACAGTAACACCTTATGGCTACTGCCTTACGCACCGCCTCCGGCAGCACCTTACACTTATTATAGGGGATAGGTATAAAAATATATGTCAAACAACGACGAACATCCAATAAAATATATCGTCAGAAACTTCCAAACTTCGTTACTTCTCTTCCTGGAAAATGATCTCATTCTCCTTCACAAGCCCCAGCTTCTCTCTGGCGGCCTCCTCTGTATACTCATCTGTGAGCATGTATTCCTTCAGTGCCTCAATCTCCTCGGTCCGTGCCTTCTCATCCTCAATCTGCTGACTTAATGCTTCCGCCCTGGTCTCATAGCCTGCAAGAGATTCCTGAAGATTCCGGCTCTGTGCCATAAGAGACAGCATGAGTATCAGAACGATCAGAGAAATGCCGAACATTCCGAGATGATTATACCCTATTCTCTTTTTCCTTCGCTTTTTCCCTGATTTTCCCAAATTTCCTGCCTCTTCTCGTCTGCAAATGATTTCTGGTACTATTTTTGTACTGATTTGCAGATTGTCTAACCAAAATTTTACAACGTTTACCCCAAAATAGCAACCGCTTTATATATTTTTTTGAAATTTTTTTTATGAATCTGACAGGAATCTCCAGAATAATATAGCATATTTTGTCCAATATTGGTTTTATTGTCAGATATGTAAGAAATGCGCCTGCTGCAATTCCTAAAAACAGAAAATTCCGCAGGATTCCCTGGTTGATCTGGTAGATTCTGGCAAACACCAGAAGGCCTGCTGCCAGCCAGTACAGAATATCCGGAATCCCCCCTACTGCCGGATTTTCAAGGAGCAGCCGTTTGATAACACCGATCAGACTGTAGCAGATCACAAGACCGGCACCTCCCAGCATGGATTGCAGGAAAAGCCAGATTTCGTTATGGATATAGGTACTCATAGCTTAACGGAACAACCTTGTAAATAATGGTTCTTCTTTTTTTGGGGAATCTTTTGACAAATAGACAAGAGAATCCACATGTCCGGCAAGAACAGCTTCTCCTTTTTCCAGATCCAGTCCTTTTACATGAAGCTGGCTGCCTCTGATCTGCAGCCTTCCCTCAGAAGTCTGAAGAAGGATTTCTTTTTCGTCAAAAGAAACCACATCCTTCACACCTGTGAGCAATACTTCCTTTCTGTTATCTAAGGTCAGCTTGTGGGAAATGTTCCTGATCTTTTCTTCCAAATCCCTCTCTCCCGAATATGTGGGTTCACAGATAATCTATGAAATTTTCTTTTCAAATAGAACCTGCAAAATGGATCGTACTGACTGCAAAAATGATTTGGGCACACTCTGCGCAGTCTTAAATGTACTTATAAAGGTTCTCAACTTCTTCTTTCTTTACTGTTTCTTTCACATCCAGCACTTCCACTTTCACATTACGGCTTCCAAACTGGATCTCAATGGTGTCCCCTGTCTTTACCTGTACGGATGCCTTGGCTGGCTTGTCATTTACCAGCACACGGCCTGCATCGCAGGCTTCATTGGCTACAGTTCTTCTCTTGATCAGGCGGGATACCTTCAAAAATTTATCTAATCTCATAGCACTCTCCTAAAATGAAATATTACCTGATGGTTATATCTTTGTTACGGCTTTAGCTCGTTGCCCGTGAAAAAAAAGGAGGAACTAAGAAGTTCCTCCCTGCAAAAGCCTGCGCTATTATGCATTTACCATATCTTTTAAAGCTTTACCAGCTTTAAATTTCGGAGCCTTGGAAGCTTCGATCTTCATGGTCTCACCAGTCTGAGGATTTCTTCCCTCTCTGGCAGCTCTCTCGCTGACTTCGAATGTACCAAAGCCAACTAACTGAACTTTCTCACCTTTTTTCAGTTCTTCTGCTACAACGTCGATGAATGATTTTAAAACAGCTTCAACGTCCTTCTTGGACAGATTGGTTTCTTTCGCCATAGCTGCTACTAATTCAGTCTTATTCATGGTGTTTCCTCCTCTAAAGATTCTTCTATCTATATATATACCTTTTGCCTTGTATTGTCAAGGTTTTTGCGTCAGAAAGGGTATTTTCCAAAGCATTTTTCGGGGAAATCTCCCCATATTTCCAGCTGTCCGATCACCTTTTCCAGTTTTTCTGTATTCTTACCGGAAATCCATGCTTTTCTGTGGGAAATGTAGTAATTTGCCAGTTTCCAGTACTTTTCCGGGTAGGTAAAACGGATTTTTAAATTTTCCCATTCTTCTGGTGAAATGGGGCGTACTTTGTGATACTGTTCCATCATTTTTAATGCCAGAGAAACATCCCAGTTATATTTTTCCAGGATTTTTCTCATAAAACAGTACAGGTCACTGATCTGAACATCAAATCCAAAATGTCCAAAATTCGTTACGGCTGTCTGATTTCTGCCAAGAAGCACATTGTGCTGATTGTACTCCCCGTGACACAAAGCCCCTTCTTTTCTTGCTTTGTATAAAAGCTTTTCATAATCTGACCTGGTAAGCATTTCCAGTGCTTTTTCCCCTTTTTCCAGAAAACGCTGCACACTTCCAAGAAAAGCTTTTTCAAAGGTGACACTGGCACCTTTCTGCCGGATAAATTTGCGGATCTTCCGGATTTCCCGGTTGTGTCTTACATACTCCTCTGTAAGAGGCCGTACCACATAGGGTACCTCCACAGGCATGTTCATGGACTTATGTATTTTTGCCAGAGTCTGGACACTTCTTACAATATCCTCTCTGGACTTCGTGTCGCACTCACGCCCCTCATACCACGTCTGGACGGTATAAGGAATGTTGTCCTTATCACGGGTAATCAGAGATCCTTCCTGATTTTCCAGAAATGTGTCCACCAGGCTGCCTTCCTGGGATATTTTTTTTAACAATTCCTGCTGAAACAGCAGTTTTTTTTCAGAACCGTGAAATTCCCGCAGGATCAGAAGTCCCTGATCGGTACGGCATACCAATGCTCCCCTTGTCCGGGATGAGGATTTCGCTTCCATCCCATACTGGGTCAGGGTGCTAAGACCATAATCATACAATAAAAATCCCCCCGTCACGCATAGATAAAAACGGCTTTCAGATACCTTCTATCTTATGAGTGGGAGGGATATGTTATTCTATATAAGATTTCCAAAAGAGACATGACTTATATGCAGCACGAATACGGACACTTATTTTTCAGCAAAGGCCATGGAAAGAAGCTTCTTTTTCTCATTTAACCCAGGATCCTCAAGAACTGCATCCAGAAGTTTATGAAGTACCGTTCCCATTTCTTTTCCCGGCTTCATACCAGCTGCGATCAGGTCACTTCCTGTAACAGCAAGCTCTTTCATGGAAACGCACTCTCCTTTTTCCAGAATTTCTTCCCAGATCTTTCGGACGCCTTCCTGACGGGCAACTTTCTCTTCCTGACGGTAATCACTTTTCGCCTTGTTGTCCGCATACTGGACTTCCATCCACATGGGGAACAGATCCTCTCCGATGAGATTCACAGTCTTACGCACTTCTGCTGGAACCGGAGTGGGACGCAGGTCATGCCAGCGGATCAGACGGCTGACCTTTCCAATGGTATCATTGTCGAATTTCAGGCGGCGAAGGATTTCCTTAGACATTTTTTCCCCAACAGGGGCATGTGTCTTGAAATGGTCTCTGCCATTTTCATCTGTTTTTCGCACAACAGGCTTTGCAATATCGTGAAGAAGCATGGTAAGACGCAGCACCTTATCTTCGCGCACATATAAAAGGCTGTGAAGAATGTGCTCTCCCACATTGTAGCAATGATGCGGGGTGTTCTGAGAAGTCTCCATACAGCGGTCAAATTCTGGCAGAAATTCCTTTGTCACTCCCGCTTCGTAGGCGATCCGCAGATAATCGGGATGAGGGGATACCAGCAGTTTTACAAGCTCTACCTGGATCCGCTCTGCACTTACATGCTTCAGATTAGGCGCCAGGACGGAAAGGGCTTTTCTGGTCTCTTCTTCCAGGGAAAAACCAAGCTGGGCGGAAAAACGGACCGCACGCATAATGCGAAGGGCATCCTCTGTGAAACGCTCCAGGGGATCGCCTACACAGCGGATCACTTTGTTTTCCAGATCCCTTTGGCCGTCAAAAAGATCCACAAGACCTTTTCCCGGATTGTAGGCCATGGCGTTGATGGTAAAATCACGGCGTTTCAGGTCTTCCTCCAGGCTGGCGGTAAAGGTCACCTCTTTGGGATGACGTCCATCCTCATACTCTCCATCCACCCGGTAAGTGGTAACCTCGAATCCATCTTTGTCCAGCAAAACCGTTACAGTTCCATGGGCGATACCGGTATCTACCGTTCTCCGAAACAGGGCTTTCACCTGCTCTGGCTTAGCTGAAGTGGTGATGTCCCAGTCATTCGGCGTTCTTCCAAGAAGCGCATCCCGGACACATCCCCCAACTGCGTAGGCTTCATAGCCCGCTTTTTCCAGAGTATTTATGATTATTTCAACTTTTTGCGGAATTTCAAATACCATTGTGATCACCTGCCTCATTTCCAGAAAATAAAGCGGGGCAAAATAATTTTGCCCCTTTTCATTACAATTCGCTAACATTGTTTACTACACATTGCAAAACGTGTTGCTGGCTGCGAAGTAAACCGTAACCCTTTTGCTCTTTAATATGCACGTCCCCAGTATACCATTTTCTTAGCAGGTTTTCCGCAGCATACACATACGTCACTTAAATGCTCCTGCTCGAACGGCATACATCTGGATGTTGCCTGAACGTCTTCTTTGATCTTATCCTCGCACTCACGGTTACCGCACCACATAGCCTTTACAAAACCAGGTTTTGTGTTGATGGTCTCCTTGAATTCTTCATAATTTGTTGCCACATAAGTATGAGCATCTCTGTGAGCTCTTGCGCGCTCCAGCATTTCTTTCTGCATAGTGTCCAGAACTTCCTGAACCTTAGCTGCAAGCTCTTCGAATTTCACAACGTATTTCTCTCTGGTATCTCTTCGGCAGATTACAGCCTGTCCGTTCTCGATATCCTTCGGACCACACTCGATTCTTACCGGAATACCGCGCATTTCCTGCTCTGCGAATTTGAATCCCGGGCTCTTGTCTGTAACGTCTGCTTTTACGCGGATGCCAGCTGCCTTCAGGATCTGTGTCAGTTCATCTGCTTTCTCCAGAACCCCTTCTTTTCTCTGCTGGATCGGGATCACAACAGCCTGAACCGGAGCAATTCTTGGCGGAAGAACAAGTCCGCTGTTATCTCCGTGAACCATGATCAGGGCACCGATCATACGGGTTGTCATTCCCCAGGATGTCTGGTGTACATACTGGAGCTGATTATTTTTATCTGTGTACTGAATGCCAAATGCTCTTGCAAATCCGTCACCAAAGTTATGGCTTGTTCCAGACTGAAGCGCTTTTCCATCATGCATCAGGGACTCGATGGTGTAAGTAGCTTCAGCACCTGCAAATTTCTCTTTTTCTGTCTTCTGGCCTTTGATAACCGGGATTGCAAGAACTTCCTCACAGAAGTCAGCATACAGGTTCAGCATCTGGATAGTACGCTCTTTTGCTTCCTCAGCAGTTGCATGAGCAGTGTGGCCTTCCTGCCATAAGAACTCACGGGAACGAAGGAATGGACGGGTTGTTTTCTCCCAACGTACTACTGAACACCACTGGTTGTATACTTTCGGAAGATCTCTGTGGGACTGGATCTCTTTCTGATAGAAATCGCAGAACAGGGTTTCAGAAGTCGGACGTACACAAAGACGCTCCTGAAGCTGGTCAAGTCCACCGTGTGTTACCCATGCAACCTCCGGTGCAAATCCCTCTACGTGATCTTTTTCTTTGTCCAGAAGGGATTCCGGAATGAACATTGGCATGTATACGTTCTCTACGCCTGTTTCTTTGAATCTGCGGTCAAGCTCTTTCTGGATATTCTCCCAGATTGCATACCCTGCGGGTTTGATTGCCATACATCCTTTTACACTTGTGTAGCCGCACAGTTCCGCTTTTTTTACAACGTCAGTATACCACTGTGCAAAATCCACATCCATAGAAGTGATGGCTTCTACCATTTTCTTTTCTTTTGCCATGATTTTTCTCCTTTTTCCAATTTTTGCAAATATTTCCCATACAGGAAAATAACTTCCGCATTCGCAGCCAAACCAGAGCGTGTTCAAAAAAGGCTCTGGTGCCCTGCTCACGCATGCATTCTGCCCATTCAGCTTCCTGATTCGAGGCCGTTGTCTGGGACTTTTTCATTTTCATACCAGGGAAATCTGGTTTCTTCTATGTATAATCTGAAAATCACATAAAAAAAGACCTTCCATCCCTGAAAAAGGGACCGAAAGGCTTCGGCGGTACCACCCTGATTAGCACCGGATCAAGGGAAATCTATCCTCAAATTTCTATTCCACTGCTCACTCAATTATCCCGATAACGTAGGACATACGCCGTACTTCAATCATACGGAGCTCCAAGGCCGGTTCCATGACTCGCGCACAAAATCCTCACACCATTGCCTTCCAGCCTGGATTTCTCTCTGAGATTGCTCCTCATGTACTATTCTCTTCATTGCCGTTTCCATATAAATTTGATTTACTGAATTTATCTGTCTGACTCGTTTATTTTATGCGAAAATTTTTCTTATGTCAAGTATGGATATTCAAAAAAGGGGAAGAAAAAACGCCAGAAGAAATTCTTTTAAAGGAAAATTTCTTCTGGCGTTCTTAGTTTGTTGGCGGAGGGAACATTCACCGATTACGAATGCGGTCGGCAGCTGTGGAAGTGCCACAGGCGCGGAACAGCTGACTTTCAGAAACGGTGATGTCGCCGGTAGGCGACATGTCCGTTTAGTGCAGTGTGAACAAACTCTCCAGCACATTTTTCTTCTCAAACTGGTTATTGTATTCCAGGATATTGTAGTCCGTCATCAGCTCACTGTAATCTGCTGGCAGATCATCCGTTGCATACCAGTTTCCATCTTTATCGCAAACAGCTCCAATTCCGATGATCGGAAGCTGTTCCTTCAGATTCATAAGGTACTGATTGTATTCCGGCATATCAAGTCCAGCCAGCTGAAGCATATAGCTGCCAAGATAATTGGCACTGAAATCCTCTTCTACTGTCTCAGACGGATAGTTGGTCCAAATCACATATGGTGTCGTATAAGACTGCTGACCAGCAACCAGATCAAGTCCCTGTCTGTCACCACCTAACAGTTTGGCCATAAATTCTTCTTCAATCTTTGGCCAGTGATCGCCAAACATAACGATCATAGTAGGTTCATCTACTTTTTCAAAGTACTCCAAAAGTTCTTTGAAGGCAGAATCAGACTCTCTGGCTAATGATAAATATGTTTCAGCCAGCGGGAATTCCTTACCGTAATTAAGCTTCACAGTAGGTTCAAAGCCGGCTCTGTCGCCCACTGTATATCCACCATGATTCTGCATTGTCACACAGAACGTAAACAGCTTTTCATCCTGTTTCTTTTCTTCATAGAGACTGATGATCTTTTCAAAAGTAGCCTTGTCACTGACGTAATTTCTAAGCAGCTCTCTATGCTCATCTCCCCAGTTTTCAAGACTGATAAATTCATCAAATCCCATTTCCGGGTATACTGCAGCACGATTCCAGTTATGAGCCTTATTGGGGTGCATTGCAATTGTATAGTAGCCCTGGTCTTTCAAAATATCAGCCATACCGTATTCCGGATCACGCACATACAACTGATATGGCACACTTCCTGACGGTAAGAAACTCATACTGTTTCCAGTAAGCGCCTCATATTCTGATCTGGCAGTACCAGCTCCAAAAGTAGGTACATGAAGCTGTCCATGTTTTACATTCTTATTAAGACTTCTTATGTATGGAAGAATCTCCACATCCGTCTTTATTTTTCCCACATTTTCAAAGTCCGCAAGACTCTCGTTCATAATCATAATGATATTAGTAGGCGTCACCGTTGAAGAAGTATCTGCTGATGTATCCGCTTCTTTACCTGAATCACTGGAATCATTTCCCATAACTTCAGCCACGATATTTTCCCCAGCTTCAAGTTTCTGAGCTAACTTTTCTACTTTCTCTTCTGAATATCCCGCAGGCTGGTCAATATAGAAATACTGAATTTCCTTGAACAGAGACAATGTATACCCCTGCAGTTTGTAAATACGGTTAATCCTCCATAACGGCACTGGTCCTAAAACCTGCATAAGAGGCTTCATCGAAACACAAAGTGTTAAAATAAGTGCTGCAAGTACACCAAAACGAACCCCTGTGTTCTTTTTGCTCTTCTTACCAAGCTCCAACTTCTGGAATTTCAGAACCAGCTGGCTGAACACCAACGAATAAATCAGGGGGATTCCCAGCATAAGCTTGATTTTGAAACTATATTCCCCAACTACTTCTGCAGCGGTTCCCATTCCCACAACATCCAGAAGTAAAAATGGTTCCCCACGAAACTCCATTACAAAATAGTTTACCATTGCCATGATCACCAGCAAGTAACACAGCGCAGCTGATGCAAGATTCACCTTACGGCAGATTAGAATCAGCAGAACAAAAAATGCTGCATAAACTGCCAGGTTAACAGCCAGATACGGCTGATTCATATTCAAAGACATGGTAAACAGTCCACGAATCGTTCCTACTGCTTTATTCTTGTAACCTGACAGCCATGTAATCATCTGTACAAACCAGAATACGATCACAGGAGTTGCCAGCAAAAGCAATACATCCACAATCCTCATAGCAGCTGTATTTTTTATTTTGCTGCTTATTCTCTCTCCCCAGAACAAAAGCACAAGAAACATGATATTGCCTACGAGAAGCAGTAATATCTTAAATGCGGTTTTTCTGGAAAGAGTATTTCCATCACTGATAAAAGTATAGATCATCAATCCATCAATCAGCACTAATAATGCAATATTCAAAACAAGTCCAAGCGTCTTCTTCCAATTGCCAGACTGTTTTATTAATCCTTCTTTATTTTCATTTGTATTTTCCACGACTAACCTCTTCTTACACTGTCAGCGAAATCTCGCGTCCGGTTCTTTTATATTGATAGTAACGCACGCCTGCTGAATCCAGCATTCTCTTGGATGCCAGAACAGACGGAGTACTTGCATATTTATCGCAATCATAGACCAGAGTCTTGATTCCAGCCTGGATGATCGCCTTGGCACATTCATTGCAGGGGAAAAGCGTTACATACATCTTCGCCCCTTCAAGGCTTCCTCCACGATAATTCAAAATAGCATTCAGCTCACTATGGGTTACATACAGATACTTGGTGTCCAGAGGCTCCCCTTCTCTTGCCCAGGGAAACTCATCATCAGAACAGCCCTTGGGAAAACCATTATATCCCATGGAAAGGATTTTATTGTCATCGCTGACAATACATGCCCCCACCTGGGAATTGGGATCCTTGGAACGCATTCCGGAAAGCATGGCAACTCCCATAAAATACTCATCCCAGGTCAGATATCCCTCTCTTTTATGATTCAGATTTACAGCTGCACTTACAGGCGCCATCTGCATATTTTTTTCCATAGGAAAGCACTCCTTTCTACTCGGTCTCGATCTGAGCGATTCTGCGGATATGTCTTTCCTCATTGGAAAATGGGGTATCCAGGAAGGTATCCACAATCTTAAGGGCAAGTCCAGGACCTACCACACGGCCGCCAAGTGCCAGGATATTGGCATCATTGTGAAGTCTTGTAGCCTCAGCAGTAAAACAGTCGGTGCACACTGCTGCACGAATGCCTTTGATCTTATTTGCGGTAATAGAGATACCGATACCGGTTCCACATACCAGAATTCCAAGGTCACATTCTCCATCCAGAATACCATGTGCTACCTTCTTGGCATAAATAGGATAATCGGTTGACTGGGTGCTGTGACAGCCATAATCCTTGTATTCAATATTTCTCTCTTCCAGATGTTTCATAATCTCCTGTTTCAGTTCAAATCCGCCATGGTCACAACCTAATGCTACTCTCATTTTTCTTCTCTCCCTACCTGAATGATTTTGTGTCCGGCTGCTTTTAAAAGCCGGTTCATAATCGCCTGTCCCATCTTAGGTGTATAAAAAGCTTCTGAATAAATCTTACTTACCTGGCACTGGTCAAATTCACGCAGTACCTCATAAAGATTATGGGCAATGGTCTCCTCAGCTTCCCTGCTTCCAATACATTTCACAGTTCCAAGAGGATATTTGGAAATGGTCTCTTCTGTGGCAATAATACCTGCCTGAAGACCATTCGCCTGGTCTTCCTTTACAAACTGGTTGATGGCATGAATCACCTCTTCCGTCGGACCTTCCACGATCGCAAGGTCGGCCTTCGGTGCATAATGCCGGTATTTCATTCCTGGAGCCTTAGGATGTACCTTACTGTCAGGCTTTATCAGGCCTTTGTCCATACGCACATCTCCAAGGACCTCCTGAAGCATTTTCAGAGAAATATATCCTGGTCTTAAAACCACAGGAACATCCTCTGTAAAATCAACAATGGTAGATTCCAGGCCAATTCCAACCGGGCCGCCATCAATGATCATATCAATGGCATCTCCTAAATCTTCCTCTACATGCTGTGCTGTAGTAGGGCTTGGTCTTCCAGAAGTGTTGGCACTTGGTGCTGCCACATAACCGCCTGCTGCCAGGATCAGCTGCGCCGCAATGGGATCACTTGGAAAACGGACCGCCACACTGTTAAGTCCGCCAGTTGTCTCTAATGGAACTAAATCTGATTTTTCAAAGATCATGGTAAGAGGACCTGGCCAGAATTTCTCAGCCAGGATCTTCGCTTTCTCAGGCACATTCTTTACAATAGGTGCAAGCGCCTTAATATCTGCAATGTGCACGATCAGCGGATTATCAGAAGGACGTCCCTTAGCAGCATAGATCTTTTTGGATGCCATAGGATCCAGCGCATTTCCGCCAAGACCATAGACAGTCTCTGTAGGAAATGCAACCAGGCCTCCTTTTTTTAATATTTCTCCGCCTCGGGCAAGGGCTTCCTGATCAATGGCCTCTGCCGTCATGGATACAATTTCTGCTTTCATTTTAATCCAGCTTTCTTTTTCCTTTCATTTTCAGTATATTTCTATTTTTTTCAGCATTCCTTACTATAACACCAGTTCTGAATTAATGTCAATCCACCTTTACAATATAAGTACCGGAATCTTCATCCATAAACACGGTTTCTCCAAGATTCTGAAGCAGGGTATTATTTAAAGAATCTTCATATTTCTCAATTTCCTTAGAACCCACAAAGATATAAGAAACGTCATATTCCTTTAAAAGTGCTCTTACCTGTTCTTCATCCCGGGAAGTATAGATTGCCGTAATATCTCCACTCTTCTGATTCAGATCATCTGTGTCATTTCTCCACAGCCATTCATGAACATACCAGCCAAGAATGGTCGGCAGGCCAGTGGATGCAGAAACACGCTCAAAGCCAGAATAACTGTCCCCATTTGCCTCAAGCACAACAGGAGAACCCTTTATATTTTCTTTCAACCACTGGATAGCATTTACATCCTCTGAAAAATCTGTGTCCAGATAGCCCAGTGCATAAAGTCCCTGATAGCCAGACGGATCCAGTACTTTTCCAAACCAGGAGGTGACACTCTTTCCAAAATATCCTACCGTCCAGATCAGGAAAAACAGACAGATTGCAGAAATAATCTTAGCAAGCTTCTGTCTGGATACCACCAATAGCCTGTAAATTCCGTATCCCATAGTCAATGCAAACAAAATATAGGCCTGATAGGTAAGCTTGAACATGGTATTTGCCCTGGCATTTCCATTTTCGTAAATATCGCGCACATAGACCAATTCTGGAATTGCTACAAGCCCAATTGCACAAAGCCCGGTAATAATGGCAAAAAGATCCGCTGTACGGATTGCCTTCATAAGACGATACAGGCTCTTGTGCTCCATCCCTCTTAATTTCTCACAGAGAATGGCAATTATGAAGGTGATCGTAAGAACTGCCGGAAGCCCCCACAATACCATCAGCTGATAAAAATAGGAATGATATTTTGCGATTCCAACGCCGTCCACCATAGTATCAAACTGCAGGGTAAAGGGCAGAATCACAAGATATGCCACCAGATAAATCTCTGCCATCTGTACAAAAGTCACAGCAATGATCTTCTTTATTTTTCCCTGAAATCTGAGAATGTTGGCAAATAATACCGTTCCAAGAGTTACCACATAGTAAATTACGAAATCCCAGAAGTTTGTCCACTGGAACATGCCAAGAAGCACACTTACAACCAGAAGATGAGGCATAAGAAGCTGCTCTTTCCAGAAGCTTCCCTCTTTCATAGAGGCATCCACTGGCACCGTCTTCTTACGCACGCCTCTTAACCACACATAAAGAAGTGCTATCACAAGAAGTACAAACATAATATTTACCACATGGGCATGGAGATCTCCTAATACAAAAGAGTAGCATGGAAATTCATGGATCGTCCGGTCTTCCTCACGGTATGGATTATAGCCGATATACCGGGTGGCATCGGGGAACCAGTAAGAGCTCACCTCCTGCCCGGTCAGCTTCTCGATCCATGGAATGATCTGTGCATAGATTACATAATGCATGTTTCCAGCAATGGAGACTGCCAGACCAGCTGTAAAACCAGCTGCATATGGAAGCCTTCTGATTGTTTTTTCACCTTTTTCCTGCCCTTTCATGCGGTCCGCCATCATCTGGTAAGCCAGGGAAAACGGCATGGCAAAAGCCAGTCCGGCAACAAAGGTACGCATAAGATTATAGGTCAGCTCTACCTTTGTATGGGAAAGCCTGGTAAGAAATACCGCAAAATACTGACCGCCATAATAATAATTAATATGGCCTTCTGAATACCACAGATCCCTTGCCGGAAGTGTGGTGCTTCTCATCATGGCCTCCATAAATCCATAATCCATAAATTTCTCAGTGCCATATGCAGCCGGATGGAAGCCAGCCAGATAGGTCCACATTAGAAAGGCAGCAAAAAACAGCAGTTCCTCCCAGTAGATCAAGGATATATGCTCTACTGGAAAGCACTCAATCTTCTCCCTGGACTGTTTTTTTAATAAGAAAAGACAGATGACCGCACATATTACACATACCGCTGTACATGTGAGCGCATTAAATGGCAGCAGCTTAATAGAAACCAGAAACCAGGTAAGAAATCCTGTAGCTGCTATTGCCAGAACCTTTGAAAAAATCCAGCCTTTGTCCTCAAAACGCCAGAACAGCCTGCCTGTAACCGGCATAGCTGAAAATCCCAGCACACCTGCCAGCAGCCACCAGGTCCAAAAGGTCCAGACATCCCCTTTTAGTAAAAAAGCAGACAATCCAAGCAGCATCACTGCTAACAGGATTTTTATGATCATTTGCGTGTTCAGCTTTTTCTTATTGTTCTGTTCCATAAATTCTGATTCTCCCATCATCTGATTCATAAACCAGAGGATAAGTATCCGCGATCACATCTTCACGGCATTCTTTTTCCTCAAATTTCATCCCATCCTCGTAAAGGATATAAGTGATATGTTCTTTCTCAACTGTTTCCTTCAACACCTGGGAACTAGCTGTAGTGTACATCACCACCGCCTGCTCTGCCCTGTAATACGTATCATATCCGGCAGACCATGCATAATAAGGCCAGCCAAGGTACAGCATTACACCAGACATTGTAACCTCATTCATGCTATATTCCGGCGTAAGGATAAGGTCATTTTTCCCAAGATTCCCTGAAAGCCATGCTGTAAGGCTGCTTTCCAGATTTACAGCAACTCTGTGTCCGGAATCGTTGTCCTTTAATACTACCACAAAATCATAAATTCCTGTAACCGTAAGGCTCATTGCCAGAAGGATTCCCATCAATTTTCCGGTTAAATATCTGGTTCTGAATAGTCTGCACACCGCATCCGCCCAGAAAATTGTAAGAAACGCATATGAGATCATAATATATTTATGATTTACATTTATATCCGGTGTAAGAGAAATGAGAAATGCGAATATTGCTGGAAACAGCATACTGACTGCCGCAGCTCTTTCCATTCGCTTCATAAAAAATACAAGTACCAGCACGCCCAGGAAAACCAGCCCACTGATCTCAAACAGATACCACGCCACTCCCGAAAGAGTCTTCTCTTCCGCCAGAAACCCAAGATAAATAGAAGGGGTAACAACGCTTCCACTTACGAACATCTTCGACTGGATTTCCGAGAACAAGATCGTTACCACCGCCACAATCAGGTAGTCCAGCTTGCCATCTGAAAACACTGCAAAGCCTGCAAGGATCAAAAGGCCGGCAATTACCGCTGCCCCATTCCAGAAGGAGCAGAGTCCCAGAAGCATTCCAACCAAGAGGGCTATTTCGGGTCTTTTGCATTTCCAGGCTTCACTGGTAAAGAAGCGTTTTCTCAACCACAAAAAGCCCTTCTCTTCCTGTGCACATCCCTCTTCCAGCCACTCCATAAAAATCCACAAGGAAAGAGCCACGATCAAAAGTCCGAACCCCAGATGTCTCTGATTCAGATAAACATTAAAATTCCAAAGTCCCCAGTCCTCATTGGGGGTATAGCCAATAAAGGTAGTATTCTGTGAAAGTGTCTCCCACAGATCACCTGTTAAAAAATGCTCAAAGGCAAATCTGAAAAATGCCGTTCCACTTCGAAATACCATAAAGACCACAGCCAGCACACCTGCTGCCATGCTTTTGCTAAACCACTTCGCCAGGGAATACAGCATTGCGAAAAAGCCCCAGAGGGACAGACTGCTTACAAGGTTATATCCAACATCAATTGGCATTCCCAGATATTCCAGGTTTCCAGTTAGAAACTGGAACATAAAATGATATTTCACATCAGCACCGCCAAAATGAGGATACTGGGTAGGGAAATTATTTCCCAATGAAAAAGACCGTATCATGGCTGTATGGGGCGCATAATCACCAAATACAGTAAATCCGGAATACAGGTATCCACCACTTATGTGAAATACATAAAACATGATCCACATAACCGCAGCAAACAGGATCAGGAAAAAGAAAATTTCCTTCCGTGGCGGAAAATTTCGGGAAATATTCTCTTTTATTTTCTTAAAAGAGCATTTTCTTCTATAATAAATCCCGGTCAGAAGAAGTCCCACTGCCGCCAGTACCAGAAGATTGGCTGCAAAAAGCGGTTTCTCCATTCCTCCACATGCGCTAAACAGCCATGCAGCTATGTATACCGCCCAGGTAAGAAACAATACCCCGCACCCGAAAGCAGCGGAAAATGTGATCCAACAGGGAGTAACTTCTTTTTCTTTTATTCTTTGTTCTGGTAAAAGCGGTCTTGTAATCTCCCTGCCCAAAAGCGTCGCCAAAATCAGATAAATATATCCTAACATGGTATTTCCTCACTTATTTTTTCCAGTCCAGTATAGCAGAATCCGTTCTTTCTGAAAAGTATATAGTTCTAATCAAATGAGAGGTTTTCTCATTAGCAATTACAATTCGCCGTCTTCCCCACAGCGGCTTTTCATTTCATCCCATTCATATATTGCACCACACCATCTGCTACAGCCTCCGCCACTTTCTGCTGATATTCTTCGTGAGATAACATGGTAGCCTCCTCCGGATTGGTAAGAAAGCCACACTCAACAATATTCAAAACTCCCGGACTCCGTCTCAACAGATAATATGTAGTGTTCCCCTTCGCTTCCCTTGGCCGTTCTACCTGAAGGTACTCATTTAATTTCTCCTGTAGGATCTTCGCCAGTTTTTCTCCTTGTGGGGAATCCCGGTAATAAAACACCTGAGGTCCTTTTACCCTGGAATCCTCATAGCTGTTCTGATGAATGCTCACTGTGAGGACCGGCTTCACCTCCTGTATCAGAAGGATCCTCTTCTGCATATCCTGGGCTTTTTTATTATTGGAGGCCTCCTCATAGAGACCTGTATCTGTGTCTCTTGTCATCACAACCTGGAAGTCTCTTTTCTCCAGAGACTCCTTTACCTTCAAGCCAATGGCAAGGTTAAAATCCTTCTCCTTTAAGCCGTCTATGCCGATCATTCCTGGATCACTTCCACCATGTCCACAATCTACCACAATTACCTTCTTCTGGTTCATCTCCACAGTCACAACCGCTGCTTCTCTGGAAAGATAATAGAAGCATACCAGTAAAAAACATCCCATCAGCAATTCCATTATATGTTTTTTCAATGAAAAAAACACCCCTGTCATATATAAACTGCCTGAACCTATTGGTTACTGTTCTCTCGAGGAACAGTAATCAACAATCGCCCTTCACACCATATATATGTTTCAAAGAGTGTTTTTATCATTCGTAATTTTCGGCTATTATTTGCTTCGTAAGCAATAGCATTCTTTATTCTGCTGTACTGCCAGACAGGTTGTCTGTGATCACTTGCCAGATACCGCTATTCTCAAATCCAAGCTTCCATGCAGCAACACCTGCCAGATTATACTTCTGCACCAGCTGTACCTTGGCTGCGATGGACTGGGAATCCTCGATCCAAATCTGATAGGTACAACCATCTTTCTCAAAGCTTCCATAATTCTGGCTTACATCGCTGTCCCAGTATACCTGGGCATTATTTGTAGTTACCACTTCCTGCGCAGTATCCATTCCGATGGCTTCACTGGAAAGACTGCCTGCCTCTGTCTTCCAGAGTCTTGTATAAAATGGAACTGCATTGATCACACGCTCTGCAGGAACTTCTGCGATGGTATCCTGGATTCCTTTCTCAACCCATGGAAGAGAAGCTACGGAACCAGCCTCCTCGGAACCTACGTAGTGTTCATCATATCCCATAACAATTACATAATCTACCACTTTTCCCTGCTCTGCCCGGTCATAATGACTGGTAAAATCTTCCGGAACCGGATTGTCTACGGAAAGGACCAGGTTGTTCTTATGGCACTCTATTGAAAGCTCACGGAGGAACTCCAGGAAATGAACGCCTACCTCTTCACTTAGCTGCTCGAAATCCACATTGATTCCATCAATTCCAGCTCCAACTGCTGCATTCACCAGCTGGGTGACCAGATTCTGTCTGGAACTTGTCTTAGACAATACTTCATAAGTGCTGATATCCTGAGTAAAGTTATCCACCAGTCCCCATACCTTCAAGCCCCGGTCATGAGCTGTAGCTACATAATCAGCAGTGGCATTGTTAATAATATTGCCGCTGTTGTCTGTCACATAGAACCAGGTAGGGGAAATCACATTTACTCCGGTCATGTTCTGGATGGAATCGGAAAGTCCTGCATTGGCATCTGTGGACATTACCTGATGCCATACCAGATTCACTGGCTCATCCAAGGTAAGGTACGTATAAGACTCTCCCACTGCTGCCCGGTCCATATTCAGTGTCTGGACATCGCTTACACTCTTCTTCTCCACATAACCGATGTAGCCATCCCAGGTTGCCACCTGATCCCAGTTCTCAAGTTCTTCCATAAGGATCAGATTGTCTCCTTTATTTACTCGTGAAAGGACTTCAGACTTAATTCCACCGCGGTAACGTACATAAGTATCCTTATTTGCTGTGACAACTGATACATCAGAAAAATCTTTCTGAATTGCCACACGGTTCGGCTGCTGGTACACATAAGTATCCAAATCTGTATATTTCTTTATAAAATCAAGGCTCAGATATGCAGTTCCGTCCTTCAGCCACACATCCCCGCCTGCTTCAGAAGAAGCTGGCGTATATACCAGTTCTGAAGGTGTGGCATAAAGAATCTGTTGACCTTCTTCATCCCAGTAATATCTCTGGTTCAGATAGCTGTCCACCACATCAACAGGCAGGTATGGCTGTTCTCCAGACATGACTGCCCGTTCTTCCAGAATCTGTGTTCCAATTATGAGCACAGCTTCGGAATCATCCGTCTGTCCATAATATTCCGTTAAATCCATCTGTTTTCTGGTAGGGATACGACGCATGATCAGGGTTGTTATGATTCCGATCAATGCCACTACTGCGATCAGAACGCCCACTATCACTACCGGATTAATTCTTCTTTTCATAAATTAATTTATCCTCTCGGTACAAATTTCATCGCTACAATTTCCTGCTGGCTTTTCACCGCAGATACCGTTTATTATAGCACACTTTATTTTGGGATTGTATTACATAATTCGACTTTTTACAAATTGTTTACATTCTTCTTTACTATTTTTGTCGCTGTTCACTTCATTTTATAACAGCCACAGCATATCGCTGCTGAATCGTTCTTCCTGTTGGTAAATGCCGGAAATGTCTTCTTATAAAGCATGAGTAGGGGGAAACTGCTGTTTCAGAAGCATTTCCGGCATTTTACATGGCTTACCTCTTACTGCTCGTCGAGCACAAAATCGAAATCTACACGGGCAATATGTCCCTGCCCATCTTCTGTGTAATCCCGCATATATCCTCCTCCATCTGCAATCTGACAGGCTTTTGCAATGGATCTGGCATCACTGGGCTTTCCTTCCAGATAAAGAGTGATTCCAAGCTCTTCGTACTGGGCAAGTTCACCTTCCAGCGATCTGCAGGATTCTTCCTTTCCTGGTCGTGATATACGCTTCGTGTCCTAACCTCCTTTCCCATTTTATGGATTCAGAAAACACCTGAATCATTTTACAGAAAAAAGAGACGGAGCTTGGATTCATTTCATCTTCAGGGAATATAAACAACGCCACAGCTGATACGCTGTATGATAAATAAGCGCTGTTTTTAGAAAAAACAGATGTTAATGTTAATACTTAATACGAACTTGTGAACAGTTGCGCTCTTAATCTTGTGAGTCACAGAACCGTTTCCTTTTTCTGTTCCTCATTATACGGATTCTTTTTCCATTATGCAAGAGCTTTTGACCAGTTTATTCTTTTTTCCCAATCTGTTTCGAAAAATTTTATAATTAAGGTGAAAATTACCTGTTTTTTTCCTATTGCACTTTTGAAACATATATTATACAATGAGAAATCAAGATAATATAATATGATGATTCCACAAAGAACAGGATGTGATTATATGAAAATAGAAAAAATCAGTGATAACCAGATTCGCTGTACCCTTACAAAAGAAGATCTCGACAGTCACCAGATTCGCATCAGCGAGCTTGCCTATGGCACAGATAAAGCGAAGAAGCTTTTCCGGGAAATGATGCAGCAGGCCCAGATTGAATTTGGCTTTGAAGCTGATAACATCCCGCTGATGATCGAGGCAATTCCGGTAAACGGGGAAAGTGTGATTCTGATCGTCACGAAAGTAGAAGATCCAGAAGAGCTTGACACCCGTTTTTCCAAGTTTTCACCATATAATAAGAAGCCCAAAACAGATACCCTCCATTTTGATGGAGCAGACAATATCATTGATATTTTCCAGAAGCTCTATGAGGAGGCAGTAAAATCATCTGGCCAGAAGGACGCTTCTGGGAAAAAGAGTTCTGACGAAGCACCTGCTGCTTCCGCCAGTTCCAGTGAGACTGCTTCTAAGAATTCTTCCGCCGATACGCGGAAGGTTTCTGTAAATCTGGTAAGGCTTTACACCTTCCAGGCCTTGGATGATGTCATTGCAGCAGCTCATGGGCTGGACGGCTTCTATAATGGTGTCAACACTCTTTATAAAGATGAAAATGCCCTTTACCAGTTGATTGTACATCAATCCTCCTGTACTGCGGAGGATTTTAACAAAGTCTGCAACATTCTCTCTGAGTATGGAAATGGGCGTGCTTTCACTTCTTCTGGAGAGGCCCATCTGAAAGAACACGGGGAACTGATTTCCCGCAAGGCATTGCAGCAGCTTGCGAAAATCTGACACAATAAACGGGATAAAGCACGCTTTGCGAGTTTTATCCCGTTACCACTGCACCCGCCAGTCTTTCGTGCAAGCACGAACCCTGGCTCGTCTACCGTAAATAAAAAGGACTGGCAAACTGCGCCAGTCCCTTTTATTTATCACTTCGTATATAACCCTTTACGGGTATTCATATACTAACGGCCTGCAAGATAATCGTTCAGCTGCTGAAGTAAAACGTCAGCATCAATTCCGTGTACCATAGCAGCCTCCTCCAGAGATTCCATCTGTGCGGATGGGCATCCTACACATCCCATACCGGATGCCATAAGAATACCAGCCATATTAGGATCTAACTGAAGAAGCTGACCGATCAGCATGTCTTTTGTCACCTGTGCCATGATCTGTTTCCTCCTTTTTGAATTAAAACATCCATGAAAAATCCAAACTATTTTTCTCTATAAACAGCAACGATTCTCCACGTTCCACCATTATAATACCAAATGCACATTTGCGCAACTACCACAATTCTAAAATTTTGTTTATAATTTTGTACTTGATATCCTATGCCATATATATTAAAATAGAATCATATCCCATTAGGGAATTAAAGAGATTAAAGGAGGATATAACAATGGCATATGTAATTTCTGACGAGTGCGTAAGCTGTGGAACATGCGAGAGCGAGTGCCCAGCAGGTGCTATTTCTCAGGGAGATGATCATTACGTAATCGATGCAGATTCCTGCATGGAGTGCGGAACTTGTGCTGATGCCTGTCCTACAGGCGCTATCAGCGAGGGTTGATTCTCTCGTACAAGATATTGATAGCATGAAGGGGGGAGCTTTCTACGGGAGCTCCCCTCTTTTTGTTTCATTTTCTCTTTTTATTCTTCTCTGAAACTGCGGCCGCTTCTCTTCTTGCCATCTGCTGCCTACGGATTGCTTCATCCAGCGTCCGCCATCTCTCTTCCCCTTCTTTTTTCGCATGAAGCTCCTGGGTGATGAGACGCTCCAGTATTTCCTGGAATTCCAGAATTTTTGGATCTGTTTTTTCTTTCAGAGCTTCCCCATTCTCCAGCTCTCCATCCTGAAGCGCTCCTCTGTTTTCTTTCTCCTCTTTTTCCAGACTTTCCAATTCAAGCAGCTGTATTTTGTCCTGCTCCCCTGGCGCAGTCACTTCCACTGCTTCTTTTTTCACAAGCTTGGGAAGCAGATCGTGTATGGCCCGCAGCTGCAGACCTCTGTTCTTCAGTTCTTTAATGTTCAAAAACAATTGAATATCATCCTGAGTGTAGCAGCGGTGCCCCAGCTCGTTTCTGCCAACAGGAATGGAAAGCTCGTCCTCCCAGTAACGGAGAACATAGGACTTTACCCCTGTCAGCTTCACCGTCTCAGCCACGGTATAGCATTTTTCCATACTACCCCTCCTTATGAAATTCACTAACTCCATTATAACAAAGGGGCATTTAAATGCAAGAAAAAAAGGTCGACATAACATGCCGGCCTTTTCCATGAAATGACTGAATTTCTCAGCATTTCCCTATTTTTTCATATTTACAAACTGTGTATACTGAGGCAGCCATACAAGTTCTACGGTACCAATAGGGCCGTTTCTCTGTTTGGCGATGATGATCTCAGCAATTCCCTTTTTCTCTGTATCCTTATGATAATAATCATCACGATAAATGAACATTACCATATCCGCATCCTGCTCAATAGCTCCTGACTCACGAAGGTCAGAAAGCATAGGTCTGTGATCCGGGCGCTGCTCAACCGCTCGGCTAAGCTGGGAAAGGGCGATCACCGGAACGCTGATCTCACGGGCAAGTGCCTTTAAGGAACGGGAAATATCTGAAATCTCCTGCTGTCTAGAATCCGAATGCCCGCTTCCACTCATCAGCTGAAGATAGTCAATCATAATAATTCCCAGATTGTGCTCCAGCTTATATTTCCTGCACTTGGAACGAAGCTCGGAAATAGAAATACCAGGTGTATCATCGATGATCAGGTTGGATCGGCCAATGATATCTGCGCCCTCAACCAGTTTGGTCCAGTCCTCATCCTTTAGATTACCGGTTCGCATATTCTGTGAGTCTACGTGGGATTCCATTGCAAGGAGACGGTTTACCAGCTGCTCCTTTGACATCTCCAGACTGAATATAGCGACAGTAACATCCTTGCGGAATGCCATATACTGGGCAATGTTCAGAACAAAAGCAGTTTTTCCCATGGAAGGACGTGCTGCGATCAGTACAAGATCTGAAGCATGCATTCCGGAAGTCTTGTAATCCAGATCCACAAACCCAGTAGGAATACCCGTTACAGTGCCCTTCATCTTGGAAGCCTTCTCAATATTATTAACCGCATTTAAAACAACCTGCTGAATGGGCACAAACTCATCACTGGAACGACGCTGAAGAACATTAAAAAGCTTCTTCTCCGCTTCCTCAAGAATCATCTGGGTGCCCTCTTTCTCCAGATAGCAGGCGTTCTCCACTTCCTCATTTACCTTGATCAGGCGTCTGAGGACCGCCTTCTCGCTGACAATATTGGCATAATATTTTACATTTGCAGAGGTAGGAACTGCAGAGATCAGATCCCTCACATATTCCATACTGCTGATATCTGGCGGAAGCTCTTTCTCCTTCAGACGGTTCTGAAGAGTGATCATATCCACTGGCTTTCCTTCATTGCACAATTCCACCATGGCATCAAAAATAATACCGTACTGGCTCTGATAGAAATCGTCGCTTGTAAGAATCTCTGACGCTACCAGAATCGCATCTCGGTCCAGGATCATGGAACCGATCACAGACTGCTCCGCTTCAATACTGTGAGGAAGTATCCTCTTGATCAATGCTTCTTCCATTTAGTGACAAACATCCTCTCTTGTAGCTTACGATCTTCAGGCTTCCTCTTTTACCCATACTTTCAGGCTTCCGGTTACCTTTGGATGAAGCTTAACCGGTACATTTGTCACGCCAAGATTACGGATTGGATTTGGAAGGACCAGTTTTTTCTTCTCAATGTCAAGATTCAGCTGTTTTCTGGCAGCTTCGGAAATCTCCTTTGTGGAAACGGAACCGAATGTTCTTCCGCCTTCTCCTACTTTCAGGGTAAGGATCACTTCTTTATCCTCAAGATCCTTTGCAAAAGCTCTTGCAGCCTCTAAGTTCTCCTGGGCTACCTTCTCCTCATTTGCCTTCTGAAGCTTCAGGTCATTTAAGTTCTTTGGAGTTGCCTCAAGTCCCAGCTTCTTTGGCAGGATCATGTTTCTTGCATATCCGTCGCTGACGTTTACAATTTCACCTTTTTTTCCAAGAGATTTTACATCTTCCAATAAAATTACTTTCATTCTTTGAATTCTCCTTCCTGGTATAACTGATCTATGATTTCTTTGATCATCTGCTCTGTCTCATCTTCTGTAGCCTTTACCTGGGCTCCGGCAATGTTCAGATGACCGCCGCCGCCCATTCTCTCCATCATAACCTGCACATTAACCTCATCAATGGCACGTGCACTTACATATACTTCATTATTATATGGAGTCAGAACAAAAGAAGCCTTCACGCCTGCAATGTTCAGAAGCTCATTTGCCGCCTGCGCACCTACTACAGTAGGGCTCTCAAGGCCTTCACTTGGGCATCTTCCGATTGCAAAACAATTTCTGTAAATCTGGGCAGTGCGGACAACCTCCGCTCTTGCCTTATATGCATCAATGTTATCCCGAAGCATTTTGCGGACCCTTGTAATATCCGCACCATTTCTTCGAAGATATGCTGCTGCCTCAAACGTACGCACACCAGAACGTGTGGTAAAGTTATTGGTATCGATCACCATACCTGCATACAGGCAGTCTGCCTCCAGACTGCGAAGCCTGAGATCTTCAGCAAAATACTGAAGGATCTCTGCAACCATCTCACATGTAGAGGATGCATAGGGTTCTACATAGGAAAGAACTGCATTCTGGATGACCTCACTTCCTCTTCTGTGATGATCCAGAACCACAATAGTCCTTGTCAGATACAAAAGATCCTGGCACTCTGTGTAGCTTGGTTTATTGGTGTCTACTACAACCACAACAGTATTGTTGTCTACCAGCTCCTTTGCCTGGCTGCAATCCACGAACATAGACGGTTCGTAATCTGGATTGTTGATGTAGCCAGCCATCAGCGGACGGATGGAAGTAGTAGGATCATTCACTACAATATGCACTGGCTTGCCAAGAGTCTTGCCAGCCCGGTAAATACCGATCGCAGCTCCAAGGGCATCTACGTCTGTAATCTTGTGTCCCATAACCACAACACGGTCCTTGGTGCTCATAAACTCCTTCAATGCCTGCGCCTTTACTCTGGCTTTTACTCTGGTGTTCTTCTCCATCTGCTGGGATTTTCCGCCAAAATAAGTGATAGAATCCCCATTCTTGATCACAACCTGGTCTCCGCCGCGGCCGAGAGCCATCTCAATAGCGATACGGCAATATTCGTAATTCTGAAGATAATTGGCACCGTTCAGTCCGATACCAATGCTTAAGGTAACTGCCATCTCGTTTCCGATATTGACTGTTTTCACCTCATCCAAAATGTGAAAGCGCTGTTCTTTCAGAACCTCCAGAGAGCTCTGTCTCATAATCAGGAAATACTTGTCTCTCTCCAGCTTACGCACAAGTCCATCGAAATTTGAAAAATATTTGGTGATCTTTCGGTCGATCAAGGCGATCAGAAGGGAACGTCTTACCTCTTCTACTCCTTCCAATGCCTCTTCATAGTTATCCAGATAAGCCAGCGCAACTACCAGCTTGTCATCTTCATTCTTCTGAATATACTCCTGCAGCTCTGTCTCATCATAAAAAAACATTGCCACAAGGTTAATATCTGTATCCACATTTTCCAGAATACGTGCCTCGTTTACCACGTCCTTCATGGTGATCAGCTGCATGGAAACCCGATAGATCCTGTCACCAAAGCTGGTGCTCATCTCTGCGATTTCCTGCTTTTCCGGAACGGGAAGCCTCTCAGATGTGATTTCTGGGAAAATCGTGCTGATATGTTTATTGTAAAGCTGCTCTTTTCCAGTAAGCTCTGAAAATACTTTATTGGACCAGATCATTCTTCCGTTGGTATCCATAATGGCGTATGGAAGAGCCAAATCATCCAGAAGCCGCTTCTCAAGAGATTCATATTGATTGGCAAATGCAATCAGATCATTGAGGATCAGCGGTCTGTGAAAACGTGTGAGCAAAAGAGCTGCCACAACATAGACCACAATTCCCAATGTAGCCAGGATTCCTGCTTTCACACTTATCATAAAAATAAGGATATCCAACCAAATAAGAAGTATGGTCAGATACAGCGGCCACCTCATGAACTGCTTCATGGATCCCTTGAATTTCAGTTTTTTATTCATAAGTTTATCCTCACTTGCAAAACCTCAGACAGCACATTACATAACCACAGGCCCCAAATCCGCCTTTTCGTTATAGTATAACAGATTTCTGAGGAATTTTCCATAGAAGATTAAAGGTTACCGCTCACTTCGTTCGCAGTAACCCATTAGATAGAAAAACCGCCACCCATGCGGATGACGGTTTGCACTTCCAAATTAGTCCTGGATGTATGGCATCATAGCAAGATGACGTGCTCTCTTAACAGCAACAGTCAGAGCTCTCTGATGTTTTGCACAGTTTCCTGTGATTCTTCTAGGAAGGATTTTTCCTCTCTCAGAAACATATTTTCTTAATTTTGCTACATCCTTGTAATCGATTTCGTTATTCTCTTTACCACAGAATACGCAAACTTTTTTTCTTCTGCGGCCGCCTCTTCTCTTCATTGGAGAATCTGGTCTTTCGCTTCTATTATTGTAAGCCATGTTGGTTTTCCTCCTGTTTTATTCAGTCTTTAGAGCCAGGCTCTAATTAAATGGCAGTTCTTCGTCAATGCCGTCTGGAATGTTCATAAAGCCCTCTGCAGCGGTTCCCGGGTTCGGCATGGATGCCTCCGGAGCACTTGTGCGCGGATGGGAAGCAGCATAGCTGTCGCTGGAAGCCTTGCTCTCAGCAAACTCCTGATCCTCTACCACAACCTCTGTAGTGTAAACCTTCTGTCCATCGCGGTTGGTATAGCTTCCAGTCTGAATACGGCCTGTAACAGCAATCTTCAGTCCCTGGCGGAAATACTTCTCAGCAAACTCCGCTGTACGTCCGAAAGAAACACACTGAATAAAATCAGCACTTGCTTCTCCGTCACGACGGAATCTTCTGTCTACCGCTAATGTGTATCTGGCAATTGCCAGTGCATTCTCCCCTGCGGAATATCTCACCTCAGGATCTCTGGTTAAGCGTCCCATTAAAATTACTTTGTTCATTCTTCTTACCTCTCTTAATATGCTAAGTGAACGGGCTCTTAATGGTGCTTTCTAAATCCGATTATGCAAAAAGATTATGCGTCTTTTCTGACAACTAAGTATCTTAATACGTTGTCCATGATACGTACATGTCTTTCTACTTCTGCCGGACACTGTGCGTCTGCCTCAAACTGAATAAAGTAGTAGAAGCCTTCATGCATTTTCTGAATCTCGTAAGCTAATTTCTTCTTACCCCATTCTTCAACGTCTGTGATAACGCCGTTGTAACGAGTGATGTATCCTTTAGCTTTCTCAACTACTGCATCACGTACTTCGTCTTCAACTTTTGCGCTAACAACTAATGCTAACTCGTACTTGTTCATGCTTGTCTTACCTCCTTATGGTCTGTTGGCCCTTTGCCTGTCAAAGAGCAAGGATATTTATATATCACGATTTTTGATTATAACATACTTTTTATGAGCTGTAAAGCATCATTTTTCCTTTTTTTGAAGTTTTTTTGTGTTTTTCTCCACCATTTTACGCGGCACCATGATCTGGTGTCCACAGCCCGTGCACTTCAGCCGGAAATCAGCGCCCACCCTTAAGATCTCCCACTCTTTGCATCCGCAAGGGTGACCTTTTTTTAATGTAACAATATCTCCAATTTCATAAACAACTGCTGCCATATATCTATAAACTCCTTATTTCTTCTTTGACACGGACAGGTAAGCCATTACAGCTTACCTGCCCGTATACTCTGCCTATTTGCCCACTTTTATCTGGGAAAACGCCTGTCCAATAGGTTCCTTGATCAGAAGGTCCGCATACCGGTCTCTTGGCGTCGCGGACTTGTTGATCACTACCAGATGCTCCCCGGAAAAATAGTCGATCAATCCTGCTGCCGGATAAACTGCCAGGGAGGTTCCCCCTATGATAAGAACCTGTGCCTGGGAAATCACCCGTACTGCCGCACGAATGGTATCATTATCAAGCCCTTCCTCATAAAGAACCACATCTGGCTTGATGGTTCCGCCGCAGGAACATTTTGGCACCCCTTTTGCAGCCTTCATATATTTGAAATCATAAGACTTCCCGCATTTCATACAGTAATTGCGGTATACGCTTCCGTGAAGCTCCAGAACATTCCGGCTTCCTGCCATCTGGTGCAGATTGTCAATATTCTGGGTAATGACTGCCTTCAATTTTCCTGCTCTTTCCAGTTCTGCAAGCTTCATATGGGCTGCATTGGGCTTCGCCGTATCGCACAGCATCTTATCCTGGTAAAAACGGTAAAACTCTTCTGGATGGCGCATGAAAAAGGTATGGCTTAAGATGGTCTCTGGTGGGTAATCATACTTCTGGTTATAAAGTCCGTCCTGGCTTCGAAAATCCGGTATTCCGCTCTCAGTCGAAACTCCTGCACCTCCGAAAAACACAATATTATCATACTGGTCGATCAGTTCCTGAAGTCTTTCCACTTCTTTACTCATATCCAATCCTCCAATCTCCCGCTTCCTGTAAGAATTCCCCACATGTTCTCAGCTCTGCATTTTTATACCTGTTGTCAGCTGCAGATCAGTTCCCGCTTGTCTGTGCCGTCTGGTCTGCACTGTCTGACTTCTTCACAACATCAATGGTATCCACTCTTTTTCCCTGCACCACATAACGCGTAGACTCGTTGCCAGTACAGGTGGAAAGGGTAACGATCTTATCCTCCACCCCAAGCTCTCCTGGTGTGGTCTTGATATCTGAATAGGAAATGATCTTATTCATATAATCCACAAATTCCTGTCCGGGTCCCTTAAACAGAGTATAGGTATCGCTGTTTACTGCTGTGGTATAGGCTGAAATGATCTCATACCGGTAAGTCTTCTCCGGGGTAAAGATCCAGAAATATTTACTCTTATTATAAGCAGAATCATCCTTACTGAAATTCTTCAGCTGTCCAAACATGGTGCCATTCTTCATATTATGTCCATACACCAGTGTGTTGCAGTCGCTGAAATCCGCTTTATTTTCATAATCAATGAAAATCGTTCCGGCAAAATTGTAGTTCTTCTCGTATGTCATATGAAGATACTGCTCATTGTCCGTTCCCTTAACCACCGGATAACTCACACCGTCCAATGCCTCCACATAGATCCAGCCGATCACATCTGTGTTAATGCTTCGAAGGGAGTCAAAATCAATGTCAAGAGGCGCCTTCAAGGTTGGTCCCTCTGGCCCTGCCGCCTCGCTGTTCTCACTGTCCTTATCCGGATCACGCTCCGTTACAGCCATCTGTGCAATGGCATTGTACTCATCAGAGCCCTTCTTGTACTCTGTATAAATATGGTAAAGATTGTATGCTGCGTAACAGAATATACAGATTGCAGCAATCAGCACAACTGTCAGCAGAACGTCCCCTGCTTTTTTCTTCTTTTTGGGTTTCTTGTCTTCGCTCATACATACCTCCTTTATGTAGCGTTCACTGTTTACAACATGACCAGCAGCATGCTCCTCCTCTCCATAACGGAAACGTTATGGATTCCTTACATCTCACTTATTATAATAGGTACTGGTTTTTCACGCAACTATCATTTCTTATTATAACTCTCTCTGACTTTCCTGTGGTAATTTCCACATTCAGAAGTTCCCGTGTTGCTGCTCACAAAGAATGTTCCGCGATGCTATAACAGTAACGTTCCCGTCGCCAGGCGCAAGATTTCAGTCCTTATCTTCCAAAATCACCCTGCACTCTTTTTGCAGTTCTCTCTCCTGCTTCTGGTAAAGCAGAAGATCACAATTCTGGAAATAATGAGCACATCCATAACTGGATATAAAAATACCTGCCTGGTCATCTGCTGTCAGCTCTGTCTCAAACAGTAAAAGCTCCTGTTCCTTTCCAAAACATTTTTCCAGAAAAAGAAAAGCATTTTCCAGCACTTTTTTCGTCCTTTTCAACAGTTCTCTTCTTCCTGCACAAACCTTTGCAAACAGGATACAGATCCGGCCGTATCCATCTATGATATCCCTGATATGCCATTCCTTCAAGGTCTGGAAATACTCTTCCAGAATCCGGATCTGTTCTTCTTCCAGCACTCCTTCTGCAGAGGTCAGAAGCTCAGAATCCAGCTTCGCCTTAAGCGCATTTCTTCTGGAAAAAATAAATTTTTCCATCGCATCAATACTGTCTTTTCCCTGGAGAAAAGCCTTTAACTGTCTCAGATTTTCATGAAGGGTTTCTGTTTTTTTATCATATTTTTCAAAGGCTGTGATCTGATTTTCTACCACCTGCACGATCAGTTCTGTGACCATAAAGCGTTCTTCAAAAGACGCCTTCTTTGCCATATTGCAGCTAAGTTCATACTGTTCCCGTGTTGCAGTATCCCCAAGAATTTCCAGGAGTTTATAATCTGTTTTATACTTCTCATATAGTCTGTAATAAGAAGCAAAGTCTCTGGCAATCTCTTCTTTTTGAAGAAATTCCCCAATCAATGCTTCGCTGATCTCTACCTGAAGTTCTTCATAACTTTTCAGAATTTCCGACAGATCTTCCCACCCTCTGGCGGTCACAAAAAACTTACCATCTACTGTATTTTCCACCACATAAAAATTCTCTTTTTTCATGGAAAGATAGGATAGAACCGCTCCATGCAGCTTTCTCTTTCTGGCATATTCCAGCCACACATCCGGCTCTGCCTGTATGGGAATTTTACGCACGCGATCCAGTGTTACAATATCAAATTCCCGGACAGATTTATTGTATGAAGACGGGTTTCCTGCAGCTACAATGATCCAGCCTTTTGGCACTTTGTGGGTTCCAAAGGTTTTATTCTGCAAAAACTGCAGCATAGCAGGAGCAAGTGTCTCTGACACACAGTTGATCTCATCAATAAAAAGGATTCCTTCTTTCTTTCCCGTCTGTTCCATGCAGTCATATACCGAAGCAATAATTTCACTCATGGTGTATTCCGTTATATTCATCTGAATACCCCCATAGCTTCGAGAGACGATTTTCGGCAATCCCACTGCGCTCTGTCTGGTATGGTGGGTAATGGTATAAGCCACAAGCCCTACACCACACTCATCAGCAATCTGTTCCATAATGGCTGTTTTACCGATTCCAGGCGGTCCAATGAGAAGGATCGGGCGCTGCCGCACCAGTGGATAGGTATAGATCCCGTTTTCATCTTTTTTCAGATATGCAGCAAGCGTATGGATAATCTCATTTTTGGCTTCTTTTATGTTCATCTTTATGTCCTTTCCACGATTACCAGCTTATAAGCCCAGTTTGGCACAAATCTCATGTTTTCCGTCTTTTTCACAAATACAAAGGCGGTCTCGTAATCCGGTTTCTCCCTGGGATAAATCCCATCTCCGTCAGTAAAATAAATAAGCGCTTTCAGATTCCGCAGTTCCCGCTTCGCCTTTTCCTTCCGGATGAATTCAAAAACAGGACGGAAATCAGTGCCGCCGCGCCCCTGTATGGTGATTTCCTGCATACAGGACCTCCATTCTTCTTCTGAATGCACGATACGGTACCACTGAATACAACAGTCACATTGTACGATATATACCTTCATTTTTTTAAAAAAGTTCTCTCTTGTGCTGAGAATCTGGTATGTTTCCCCAAGAAATCGCTGTACCAGCTCTTTCGAACAGGAACCGGAAGTGTCAATGGCAATCACAAGCTCCTCCAGCCGGTTCACCTCCTTATATTCCAGTGGCTCTATAAGCGGCAGATTTCCATATTGCTCCATCCCCAGATGATAAAAAACATAGTCAAAGCTCTCCTCATCCAACAGGATTTCTTCCCTTGGAAAAGCAAACCTTCTGAGGAATTTCCGGTAGTCATACCTGCCCTTATAATGCTCTTCCAGTTCTTCTTCCATGCTTCCGGCAGTCGCTCCGATCCGGTGCTTCTGCCGTTCTTTTCCCAGGTTCGTGTAGGTAAGGATTCTCTCCCATCTGCTTCTTTTTTCCTCTCTATTTCCCAATATTTTCTCCCATAAAGCATGGTTATCAAAGGAAAAAAGAGTCTCCATTTCTTCTATTTCAAAAGGAATTTCATCCTCCAAAAGCCTCTGATAGATCACCTCTGCGGAGGGAATTTTCCCTTCAAAGGACTGTAAAATTTGCTTTCTTTTTCTCTGTTTTTCGTCTGAAAATCCCCATAAATTCTTGGGAAGATTCTCCTCTGTCAGAAGCTCTACAGCCAGATCACAGGCCAGATTCCAGAGGCGTTTTTCTCTCTTTTCCCCATAAAAAGGATGGAGATAAAGACAATGAAGCAGCATGTGAAGATACCCTCTTTTCAGCATTTCCGGTTCTTTTGCCCAGGTCTGGATCAGAAACAGGGGCTGTGCTTTTATGCACTCTCCATCGGTTCCAATAGACGTAATCTGCGTCTTTGTGCCTATTTTATCTACACTTTGCTTCGCCGAATCAATCTCTTCCATAACAAAAGGAAGTGCCGCTGCACCCTGTGAAAAAAAGGGAAAACGTGCGCATATTTCATTCTTACAGGTGTATAGGATCTTTAGTCCCATGTCCTGGTAAATCTTGTTTTTTTCTTTAATTTTGCTATCAGAGTTCAAATGTTTTATCCTTATATCCGTACTTGGAATCCTTTAGTTTCATCAGCCACACCAGGCTCTCAAGCCTTCGTTCCTTCCTTGCTACGGCAATAAACTGATCCAGTTCCTCTGCTCCAAACCATCCCTTGGCTTCAAGCTGCTCCATTTTCAGCACATTTTCTTCCTGGATCAGTGCTTCCATAGCCGGGCGGATCCGGCGCTTCAGGTATTGTCCATAGACTTTTTTTTCTGCTTCTTTGTCCTTTTCCTCTGAAAAAAAACCTTCCAGTGCACAGGCAAGCCTGATCCGCTCTTGCCCGGTGGTTTGAAATTTCCGGTACAGAATATTCTGTTCTTCTTTCATTTCTAATCCTTATAAATGCTTAAGGAGGCAGATTCTCCACTTATTTCTGCTGTCTTAAACATCACACTTTGCTTTTTTTAGCAGTTTCCCTGCCCTTTATTATAATCCATCCATCCCTTTCCCACAATCGTATTTTTCGGATTTGCCACATTCACCATCCCCTGTTATAATAAGGCTATTAAGAACAACAGGAGGTTTCACTAAAATGGCAAAAAAGAATCTGATCGTCGGACAGTCCGGCGGACCTACAGCAGTCATCAACAGCAGCCTTTACGGCGTGGTATCTGAGGGAATCCGCCAGGAAGAAATTGGACATGTTTACGGCATGGTAAATGGAATCGAGGGATTCCTGAAGGGCACTGTCCTGGATTTTGAGGAAGCACTTCCAGAAGAAAAATTGGAATATCTCACCTACACTCCAGGCGCATACCTTGGTTCCTGCCGCTATAAGCTTCCGGAATCCTTGGAGGATCCGGTTTATCCGGAGCTTTTCCGTAAATTTGAGGAGAGGAACATTGGATGGTTCTTCTATATCGGCGGCAACGATTCTATGGATACGGTGAGCAAGCTTTCCCGGTATGCGGCAAAGATCGGCAGCGATATCCGCATTATCGGTGAACCGAAGACCATTGACAACGACCTTATCCACACCGATCACACCCCGGGATTCGGAAGCGCTGCCAGATATGTGGCTTCCACAGTCCGTGAAATCACCCTGGACGCCAATGTTTATGAGAAAAAATCTGTCACCATTGTTGAGATCATGGGACGTCATGCCGGATGGCTGACTGCTGCCAGTGCCCTTGCCCGCAAATACCCAGGGGATAACCCCCTTCTTATTTATCTTCCGGAGACAGCCTTTGACACAAAGGAATTTTTGAAAAAGGTAGAGGCAAGCTTCCAGAAAAACTGCAACGTTGTGGTCTGCGTTTCCGAGGGAATCCATGATGAGAAAGGCACTTTCATCTGCGAATATGACAATTCCGTAGGCACAGACACCTTCGGCCACAAAATGCTGGCAGGCTGCGGCAAATACCTGGAGAATCTGGTTCGCAGCTGCCTTGGTGTGAAAGCACGCTCCATTGAGCTGAATGTAAGCCAGCGCTGCAGTGCTTCCATGCTCTCTGATACGGACCGCCAGGAGGCCATTACAGCCGGTATTTTCGGCGTTCAGGCTGCACTTAAGGGAGAGACAGGAAAGATGGTTTCTTTCATCCGTCAGGAGACCTCTGAGGGAGTCTACCAGATGAAATGCGGACTTGAGGATGTCAACGAGATCTGTAACGAGGAGAAAACCGTTCCCCTCTCCTGGATCTGCCAGGATGGTTCTGACGTGACCGAAGACTTCATCCGCTACGCCCACCCGCTGATTCAGGGACAGGTAGAACTGCCTATAGACAAGGACGGCCTTCCGGTTTGTGTTTATAGAAAATAGCACCAGCCCCATCATCTGGCTCTTAAGGCCCAGACAACAATCTTTAAAATACTCGCAACAATCTCCAAAATTTCGTACACGCATGTATGTTAACGCAAACTTTGGCCCGTTGCCCGTATAAATTAAAAGAACCCCTTTCTTCACAATATCGGATACTACGAACCTTAAAGCCTGTTTGAAAAAGGCTTTCGTATACCCGGTATTCCATAACAAAGGGGTTCTTATTTTTATTGAATTTTCACGTACAAACAGTAAAAACACCCAGTTCCCACCGTTTTCCCAGCACTACTCATTCCCAAACATCTTATGATCCTCTTCCAGCTTCTCCTGGATCTGACTATCGTGGATATTCTCTTCCTTCTTTTCATCTCTTGACTTCGGCAGGATCAGATTCAGACAGACTGCAATAAGGGTTGCCAGCACAACCGGGGATTTTCCGAAAATGGTGGTTACCCATGCAGGAAGTGTAGCAAGTGCTGCGTTCGCCTGGGAAACACCCACGCCAAGTGCTGCTGCCAGACCTACAATGGAAGAATTCCGGTAATCCATCTCGGCTGAAGCCACCAGCTTCATTCCGGTCATGGCAATGGAAGCAAATACAGATACGGTGGCACCACCCAGCACACACTGGGGAATGGTAGTAAGAAGTGCAGAAAATTTCGGCACAAACCCTGCAATTCCAAGGAAAGCAGCTGCCAGCCCCAGAACCCACCGGTTAATAACCTTTGTCGTGGTAACAATACCAACATTCTGGCTGTATGTAGCAGTCGGAAGACCTCCAAACAACGCTCCCACAATATTGGTGATACCGTAAGCCACAATACCACCCTGAAGCTCCGAATCCTTTGGCGTCCGGTTCATAGCCCCGATGGTAGTAGCAGAATAATCACCGATTGCCTGAATGGAGTTGATGGCAAAAAGCAATCCAATAGCCACGCATGCCGAAATCTCAAAATGCACTCCAAAATGCAGCGGCTGCGGTACCTGGAACACGCTTGCTGCCCCTACGCTGGAAAGATCCACCATGCCAAAAGGAATAGACACAACATATCCAGCCAGCATACCGATCAAAATAGAAGAAAGCTTCCAGATTCCCTTTCCAAAGTGATTCAGGACAGTTACTACAGCAAGTGTGAAAAATGCCACCAGCCAGTTCTGCCAGGAGCCATAGTCCGGATTAGAGGTTCCTCCAGCCATGTAGTTGATCGCAGTGGGATACAGGGAAAGTCCGATGGTAAATACTACTGTCCCTGTGATCAGCGGAGGGAAAAAGACCCGGATCTTCTTCACCATGATTCCCATAAAAATAGCCACAATACCGCCCACGATCTGCGCTCCCAAAATGGTGTCGATTCCATATCCGTCCGCAATAGCCTGCATACTGGGCACATATGCGAAGCTGACGCCCATAATAACAGGAAGTCCCGAACCGATCTTAAACTTCTTCCCTAACGGAAAAAGCTGGAGCAAAGTAGACAGCGCTGCAACTACCAGAGCTGCCTGAATAAGAATGACCTGATCCTTATTCTCAAGACCTGCTGCACCTGCCACAATAATGGCAGGGGTGACACATCCCACGATCATTGCAACTACATGCTGCAATGCAAGAGGAAGAGCTTCCTGTATCCGCGGGATACCATCCGTTTCAAAAATACTGCCTCTTTTCATAATGTTTTCCTGCTTTCATTTGTTTTTTACAGTATAACAAATCAGGTATACAAAAACAATTAGATGAGCAAAAAATCTTTTGCTATAATATTTACAAAAAATCTTCGCGTTTTTTGTGAATAATTATTTTGAAACATAATTTTCCTTTTATTCCATTTAAATGAGTTTCTTTTTCAGGGTTAATATATTCTGCCCATCAGCATATTCATAAAAGACCTCATCCATCGTTTTCTTCACCAGGAAAATCCCAAGTCCGCCAATTTCCCGGTCTTCAAGGTCCAGCGTAATGTCCGGATCCTTGTTCTCCAGTGGATTATAGGGAACGCCCTGGTCTATAAAGGTCAGTGTAACCGTCCGCGGATTCTGCTCCATTTCAATCTGCAGGGTGGCGTTTCCGCTGCCGTCTCCATAAGCATAGTAGGCGATATTTCCAAATATCTCATCTATGGCAACGTCCAACTGCATCTGTATCTTCAACGGACAGTCGTTTTCTTCCAGAACTGCGTTTACAAATTCTGTGACCTTATCCACATTCTGTACCTTTGCTTCAACTGTAATACTTTTCAATTTTCAATGCTCCTCTGTTTACTCTTTTCCCGGCAACTTATGCTTTTTATTATTGTCAGAATATCCTCACATTCTTCCTGTTGTGTCTCAATTTCATGAATTTATTATACAAAAGAGGTATATTTTGTGTCAAGTTTTCATGGAAACTTTTGCTCTTATCGAGGAAAATAACCGAAAAAATGGCGAATGTGACTCTTTTAACTAGAAGTTCTTTTCTGCATTCCCGCCTCTTACGTCAGCAATTCAAATGTATGATACAGATCCATCCGCCCAAATCCCCAATCCCGATTGGGGTAAGTAAGCCGGTCTTCTCTCTTCGCGCCTCGTGTAATATAGTTTTTTACGCTGGAGCCTGTAAAATATGGCTGGTTGCCCCGCACGACGGCCCATTCAAATAAAAGTGCAGCAGCACCGGCGGTCTGAGCTGCGGAGAAACTGGTTCCGGATGCAAGACCGTAGAGTCCGTTTAGCTGCGGTACACGGATCTGGACGCCTGGTGCCGCCACCTGGGGAACCACATTTCCATCTGGCATAAAGCCCCGGCTTGCCTGGACATACAAGCTGTTGTCCCGATACTGATAAGCAGTCACTGTAATACTTTCCAGGGAATCCCCAGGCGCAGTCACCGTATTGTAAGGCGACGGTTCCAGAAAATAGGTTTCTTCAGAAATCAGCCCCTGTACCGGAAGCCACATGTGAAACTCCACATTCTGCCCATCCCGGCCCTGCACAAAAATCCGCCAGATGCCAGCTGCAGGCTGAATAAACCGAAAATATGCCAATGTATATCCCGTCTGCCGCTCAATGGAGACATAATTCACTTCCACCCTGGTCTCCACAAAAATAAAAGACAATTCCTGTGTCACATCTCCCAGCGATGCACTGATATCCAGAATTTCCCCTGTTGGCGACTGCAAAGACAGGTTATAAATTTCCGGAGGTTCGCCCCAGAATTCCAGGGTAAATCCAGGCTCCTTATTTCCCACCCGAAGCTCTGCTGACGCCTGATTTTCCCGGTGCGTAAGACGTCCTGCATAGTGGTGCCTTGCCGCACCCTCATTTCCCGCCGCAATAGACACCGAGATCCGGGAAAACTGGGATGCATAATCCACATAAATGCTTAAAGGATTTCTCCCAATATGTGCCCCCTGGCTGCTGCCAATCCCAAGACACACCGAAAGGGGCAGCTTCCTGTCATTTGCTGTGCGCACTGCGAAATCCACCCCCATCATAATATCATTTTCCTGAAAAAGCTCCGCCTCAGAAGGAAAAAGATAAAACTCCCGGAGATATTTTTTCGCCTGCTTTACTTTCACCACGATCAGCATGGCTTCTGGCGCCGCCCCGGAAAAGTTTTCTTCTGGAAAATAATTTCCAGCTGCCACAGCCGCCATCCTGGTTCCATGTCCGTTGGTATCTGTAGAAGGAACAATTTCCAGGGGATTTTCAGATGCCAGCGCCCGGTCAATGTCATTTTTCCAGAACACTCTGCCATATGGCACCTCTGTCCCGTCTCCCTCCAGAGTCTGATCCCAGATACAAAGGATCCGGCTGCCCATCTCGTTCTGAAAAAGAGAATTTCGGTAATCAATCCCGGAATCCACAATGGCAATTGCCGTTCCCTGCCCCTTCAACTGCAGATAGGGATGCTCCTGAAGCCTTGTAATTCCCGAAGCACTAAGACTTCCAAAATCCATATGGGTATAACATTTTGGAATAAAGCTATAGGAATAGGTACTAATGTTTAACGCATCAATTTCAGTCAATGGCGCATAGACCACCCCATAAATTGCATTGATCTTCTGAAAAATAAGGCCCGGGACATCGCCCAGGTCTTTCTGAAAATCCCCCATATATTTTACAACAAAGTCCGCATACATTTCATTCTGCGCTGGCGACACCACAGCCTGCACGCTTAGCTGGTCCTTATTTCCAGACTTTTCGTCTCCGCCTGCCAGCGCCCTCTTCTTCGGTTCTGCTGCTTCCATTTCCTGCCACTGATCTGTGTCCATCAGCTTTTCACGAAACTCAGACCTTTCCTTTTTCATAGCTGCCCCCTAAAGTTTTTCACTTAAGAGTATGCCTTTTTTCGCATTTTATGCTTTCGATTTTTAGGATTATCAGAAAGCCAGCACAGAAATCTGTATTCTTATAATTCTATCGTTTTATTATAGCCCTTTTTTCTCATCTCTTCCTGAAAAAACCACCAGCAACACAATCCCTGCCACAAAAGTAAACAGCGAAATAAACTGTGACGTAGAAAGCGCTCCCACACTTCCCCTCGCCAGATCTCCCCGGAAAAACTCCAGCACAAACCTTCCTGCACTATAAAAAATCAAATACGCTGCCGCCGTCTCCCCATCCCGCTTCTGCCTTTTCAGGATCAGAAGCAGCAGTCCATAATGAATAAAATCCAGTATACTGGAATAGATCTGCGTAGGGATCAGTGCCACTCCATCAGGCGCAAATGTAGAGGTGTGAAACGTAATGGAAAGGGCACTTTCTGTCTCTTTTCCGTAGCAGCATCCTGCCAGCAGGCATCCAATCCTTCCAAATCCCTGGGCAAGTGCCACAGAAGGCATCAGCGTGTCAAAGAACTTCAAAAAGTCCAGCTTCTCCACCTTGCAGTACACATAAGCTGTGAGAATTCCACCGATAATTCCGCCAAATACCACAAATCCATCAGTCAGGGTATCTCCCAGAAATCCCGGGTTCTTCACAATGCTCTTCCATTCTGTGATCCAGTACAGGATTTTCGCTCCCAGGAAGCCTCCAGCCACGCACCATACTACCAGGTAAAAAACATGTTCATAAGGCAGCTTTCTCTTCTTCGCCCTGTTTTCCCCGGTAAAATACGCCGCCAGGATCCCGATGGCGATCATCAGGCCATAGCCATATATGGTAAAAGGACCAATCTTTAGAAGTTCATTTTTCATAATCTTTCATTCCTCCAGTCGCGAAATACCCTCACGCTCTGCTGCCCGTGAGAACGTTATCTAAACAGCTCTCCCATCTAGTCTTTTTAAACAATCCTTCCAGAACTTCAAAAGTTCGCCGTTTGCATGATCATTCCTGCTATTTTCCATGCTTTCGTCTGGATCACATTCGCCACAGATATCCACCTGCAGGATTCTGCCGCCTTTCTCAGAAAAATGATTTTCCAGGCAGGACAGGCCTTCCAGCATTTCCTCCAAAGTCATATCCCCCTGACTCCAGGTAGTCGCTGCTGCTTCCGTACAAAGCACATCCTTGTCAATTGAAATATACAGTGGAAGGTCCGTAGGAAGTTCCTGAAGCAGCGTGCTTAACACGCCCAATGTATTCACAGCACCACTTTCTGTTCTAACGCCTCTATCGCGGCTTTTCCCATTCAGACTTTTAGCCCTGTCCTCCGCCAGTTTCTCCCTGGACAAAAAATGCACCCGGGTTTTAAACTGTTCTTCCACCTGTCCATAGGCTTCCTCATCTGGTCCCACCAGCCAGACCTCACGGAGATTCCCTACCTCCTCCAAGGCACTGGCGATCCATCCTCCGCAGGACAAAAGCCCTCCAAAAGCAGGCAGCTGCATATCCGTATGATTATCAAAAACCAGCAGATGAAAAGGCTCTGCCATTCTTTCTGCCCCGATTCGGCTCATATAATGATAATTGCCCGAATCAATGAAATAAATTCCAGAAGCCGGATATTTCTCCAATCTGTCCAGGATCTGCCCCCGGGCTTCCCCGTCACAGTAGCAGTTTGTCCCGGAAATGCCCCTGAGATCCACCCAGGAAACCTGCTCTTCCCCATAAAAATCTTCCTCCTGGTAAATCCCGGAAAAATCTAAGATTACAATCTCTGGTTTCAATCCTTCCACTCCTCCAGAATTTCTTCCTCTGGTTCTTCACTGACAGTGTCAGCACTTTCATTTGCTTCCGGCTCATTCTGACTCTCAGATGCAGTTTCATTCGCAGCAATATCTGAATCATCTCTCTCAAAAGCACTTCCATCCACTGTTTCTGCTGCACTTTCAAAGCTTTCCCCAGCAGCTGTATTTTCTGCGCCAAATCGCGCCTCCGCATTTCCATGATTCTGCTCATATGCAGCAGAATCCAGCTCTGTGCTCTTCTCTGTCTGAGATTTCCTTTCTTTTTTCTTCTCATTCTCTCCTTCAGTCTCAATTTCCTTCTTCAGCCCATGCTTCAACAGGAAATAGAAAATAATATCCAGCACTCCATTTGCCACAAAAATACATCCGGAAACCTGCACCGCCATCTTGATCTCGCTAAACGGATTTACCAGGATCAGCACTCCCAGCCCTATAAAGATCAGGCTCTCCACCAGAAATGCCTTCCACACACCCTGTTTCCGCTTCTTCAGCTTCAGGCTGCCTCTTAACATCCAGATGCTGTCTACCAGAATAAAGGCTCCCAGCATTAACGTAAGAAGTTTCACAACTACAGTTGGATTCATAAACAAAAAGATTCCAATCACCAGCACGATCACACCGGAAAAAAGATCCAGCATGGTAGAGTTATCTTTTTCCAGTACAAAAATCACAATGTGATAAACTCCTGCCCCGATCAAAACCAGCCCAAATATTACCTTACAAAGCACATTTACTGTCTCTACAGGCATCAGCGCCAGACAAAGTCCAAAAAGGATGTAAAAAATAGCTGTAGGAACCTGTCCGCTGAAAATCTTTTTCTTCTTTTCTTCCATAAAAAAGTCCTCCTGTTCTTCTTTTTACCCAATTTTCGTATTCTTATATACATGAACAAAATATATAATTTCCACAAATGCCGTAATTCCCCATGAAAAAATATACAACAGGTACAAAGACGGAATGGTCTTGAAATATGCGAAAACGGTATTTACCCAGACCATTCGGAACACACAGGATCCCAGGATCACAATGATAGTTGGCACAATACTTTTCCCCAGAGCACGGGAAGCGGCAATGGCACTATCCATAAATGCAGAAAATCCATAGCAATACCCCATAATGGTCAGTCTCTTCATACCAGCCTCCACCACGGCCGGATCATTGGTAAAAAGCCCCAGAAACTGTTTTCCGAAAATAACCAGGCTGATACCTCCGATCAATCCAATTCCAAAAGAATACGCCAGACTGATCAGATAGCTGTTCCGCACCCGGTCTCTTTTACCTGCACCATAATTTTGTCCCATAAAGCTTCCGCAGGCCGTATAAAAAGCAGCCATGGAATCATATAAAAGAGCATCTGCATTGGCCGCTGCAGAATTACCTGCTACCATTGTTGCATCAAAGGTATTGACACCAGCCTGGATAAACAGATTGGCAAGCTGGAAAATCCCATTCTGAAGCCCTGCCGGAAGACCAATTTGAATAATATACTCCGCCATTCTCTTATCAAACTTCAGTTCCAACAGACGAAGTGCATAATCCCCGCCCATTTGTGCCAGCGCCCGCAAGATCAGGAATGCGGATATATACTGGGAAATAATACTTGCTGCGGCAACACCTGCCACATCCATCTTACAGACAATTACAAAAAACAGGTTCAAAACCACATTTACCACGCCAGCAGCTGCCAGATAATACAGCGGCTTCTTCGTGTCTCCAAAAGCGCTGCAAACTGCATTACCAAAGTTGTAAAGAGCCAGCGCCGGCATTCCAAGAAAATATATCCGGATATAAAGAACAGCTCCATTAAGAAGCTCTTCCTTGGTATTCATCACCTCCAGGATCCATTTGGAAAAAATCATTCCAAATGCCAGCACGATCAGCCCTGCTGCCAGACTTACCAGAAGCGCCGTATGTATAGTTTGAACTGTACTTCTCTTATCCTTCGCTCCAAAGAATCTTGCTACCAGAACATTGATACCGCCAGCCATACCGATCAGGATCCCGGTAAAAAGAGTTACCAGTGTGGTGGTAGATCCCACTGCCCCTAAGGATAAAGATCCCGCGAACTGCCCGATCACCGCAATATCCGCCATATTAAACAACACCTGCAAAAGATTGGTCAGCACAAGAGGAATACTAAAAAACAGCATTTTCCCCCAGATAGACCCAGTTGTCAGGTCCTGTCTGTTCTCCTTCATTCTACTATTTCTCCTTCATCAACCCCAAAATTATTTCTGGCAGTTCTATCTGCTTCTAGAGCCTGTTTGCAAAATACTAGCTTTTCCCAGATCCCCTCACCAGATTTTTCAGCGCAAAAAAGAGGCCCCGTGGACCTCTTTTCGCCATCGTTATATGGATTATAACACTGCCCTTCTCTTTTGTCATTGTCTTTTGCAAAAACTTTTCCGCCTTGCTTCCTGTAACATTCATTCGTACCTTCTAAATATAAAAAAGCCCTTGATTCTTCATCAAGAGCTTCAAGAGGTGCCACCCAGATTTGAACTGGGGATAGAGGTGTTGCAGACCTTTGCCTTACCACTTGGCTATGGCACCATATTATTTAGTTATTCGCCGAAGCGAATGACTCCAAGGGGATTTGAACCCCTGTTACCGCCGTGAAAGGGCGGTGTCTTAACCGCTTGACCATGGAGCCTTATCAAATCGGGCTTCATGCTCCGATTAAACTCCCCCTGTTGGACTCGAACCAACGACACTTCGGTTAACAGCCGAATGCTCTACCGACTGAGCTAAGGAGGAATAAAAGGTATTTTGTACCTTCAAAACTACATACATGTTACATCCTTGTCGGAAATTTGTCAAGAATCAATTTTAAACCTTGCTATTATTGGTCAAGCCCTCACCCTATTAGTAACAGTCAGCTCCATGTGTTACCACACTTCCA
>NZ_JAJBMO010000040.1 GCF_020537505.1 Blautia glucerasea
ATAACGAGTAAACCGACGATCAAGACAGGCGGAAAACCGCCTGCTCTTGACATGCGATTCAACAACTGTTATATATAAAACAAGGGTGAAAAGCTCAAACTGTAAGCTTACCACCCTTACATATCATAGAAGAATCTTATTTACAGACTTTTTCTCACAGTCTCGTTATTATGATCTCTTTAAATGCGAGACTTAAAATCCTCATTGTTGATCAAATTACTGTAGTATCTGTTTTTCCCTGCCAGAACATCATCATAGAAACCTTGTTTCCAGTCGATATAATTAATGGCATCTTGTATCTGCTGTTGTTGCGCCAACAACGAACTACGTTTTTGTTTAAGGATGCTTTTTCGTTCTGGAATTGTTGCTTCACCCTGAAGGCAGAGGGCAAGGTATTCTTTCATTTCATTAATACTCATACCACAGTTTTTTAAACAGTTTAAGCTGTTGATCCATGCAATATCTTTTTCATCAAAAATACGATGATTATTTTTGTCGCGTTTTACGTTAGGTACTAATCCCTGGTTACAGTAAAATTTCAAGGTTTCATATGATAACTGAGTTTGCTTGCATGTCTGTTTCATTGTAAACATAATGAGTCCTCCCAAAATATAAAATAAAAATCGTCAAATGTAAGCAACAGTGAATCAAGAATTAACCTTTACATTTTATGAAAAAATTCAAAAAAAGTACTTGACCGGTAGTAACAACCGGGTACTATAATTACATTATAACAGTAAAAATGTTTTTATCAAGGAGAAATATATATGCTTTATAATCCTCAGCTTGAAACTTTTTTGTGTGTTGTAGAGTCAGGGAGCTTCAGTAAGGCAGCAGAAAAACTGTTTATTACAGCACCGGCAGTGATCAAACAGATCAATTCTCTGGAAAGCAGTCTGAATCTGCAGTTATTTGACCGTACCCATAGGGGACTTATTGTGACAGAAGCGGGAAAATCTATTTATAAAGATGCCAAGTATATTATTCAATACAGTAAAGAATCTCTGATCAGAGCCGAAAATACAATGCAAGGCGATAAAGAAGTCATTCGTGTAGGTATTTCACCAATGACACCACCGCAGACTTTTGGCAGTTTATTTCCCAAAATACAGGAACTTTATCCAGAGATAAAGTTTCAGTTGATCCCGTTTGAAAATACTCCGGAAAATGCCAGAGAAATCCTTGGCAATCTTGGACAGAATATTGATGTAGTTGCAGGGATTTTTGATGATACACTGCTGGATCTTCGTAAATGCAGAGGAATAGAGATCAGCAGAGAAGAATTCTGCTGTGCAGTATCTATCCATCACCGTCTTGCTAAGAAAGAATACCTGGAAATCCAGGATTTGTATGGAGAAAATCTTATGCTGATCCACAGGGGATGGAGTGAATATATAGATATTCTAAGAGATGATCTCTGGGAACATCACCCGGAAATACAGATTGTGGATTTTGATTTTTACAATATGGAAACTTTTAACCGCTGCGAAAACAGTAATGATGTTTTGCTTGCTGTAAAGAGTTGGGAGAGTATTCATCCCCTTATGAAGATTATTCCCGTAAACTGGAATTACGGAATTCCCTTCGGACTTCTGTACTCCCAGGAACCCTCCAGAAAAGTTAAAAAAGTTCTGGATGCCATTGAAAGAACCAGAGACTTATAACCAAAAGTATATAGTGCATAACCAAATGAGACTTCTGCCGGAGTCTCATTTCTTTATAATAGAATAGTGAGAATGTTCATAAAGTATTGATTCATAATAAATGAACCAAGCAGTAAAAAGGAGGAAATTTGGAATTGAATAACTTTATTTTTGAAAACTCTACAAAAGTATTTTTTGGAAAAGGATGCGTGAAAGAATATCTTTCCTGTTGGGCCGGTAAATTTGGAGAAAGAGTTCTGCTCGCGTATGGCGGCTGTTCCATTAAGAAAAATGGTATTTATGAAGAAGTGACGAGTATTCTTGAAAAAGCAGGAAAAACTGTGATCGAATTTTCCGGAATCATGGCAAATCCTACTTATGAAAAAGTCTTGGAAGGGGCAAAGATCGCCAGAGAGAATGAGGTAGACTGGATTCTTGGAATTGGCGGTGGTTCAGTTATGGACTGCTGCAAAGCAGTATCCCTTGCTGCTATTAGTAAGAAAGATATCTGGAAAGAATACTGGGCAAAGCCAGGAATTATTGATTTTGAACCGTTACCTCTCGGAGTGATCGTCACTGTCGCAGGAACAGGAAGCGAATGTAACGGCGGAGCCGTGATTACAAACGAAGGACTGAAAGTAAAAACAGGTCGGGATTACCCGAAATGTAATCCGAAATTTGCTTTAATGGATCCGGAGTATACTTATACAGTTCCTGTCAGACAGATGGTTTCCGGAAGTTTTGATATCTTGTCGCATATCATGGAGACATATTTCAGTGAACCGGACGTAAGCAATGTATCTGATGATATTTCCGAAGCATTAATGAGAAATGTAATCCAGAATCTTCGTGTGGCAATAAAAAATCCAGAAGACTATACAGCACGCAGTAATCTTATGTGGGACGCAACTATGGCAGAAAACCGTATCATCAAACTTGGTAAAAAGTGTGATTTTGAATGTCATCAGATGGAACATCAGATTGGAGCTTTTACAAACTGCAACCATGGAGAGGGACTTGCAGTGTTGCATCCGGTTTATTATCGACATATTTATAAATATGGTCTGAAAAAATTCGTCCGTTTTGCAGAAAATGTCTGGCAAATCAGAAGAGGTGATATGACTGATGAAGCACTGGCAGAAGCAGGAATAAATGCGCTGGCAGATTTTATCAGAGAGATTGGACTTCCGACCAGTTTGAAAGAGCTTGGAGTTACGGAGGATATTGATCTGAGAGAAATTGCAGATTCCTGTAATCTGTCAGTTGGAAGTTATAAAAAAATGACACATGAAGAAATCCTGGAAATCTTCAGGGAATGTATATAAATCTGGGGTATCAGAAATGCACAGAAAAAAGAGATGTTATTTTATGGAGGTTTTAGTAATTTGTTTTTATGTTCTGTTTGCCTGCAGCGTTATCGTTGCAGGCAGGGAACATGATTCGGCAGGGAAAGAGGACACTGGAAATAAGATGAACACGAAAAAAGAAAGAGAAGCTGTTTATGACCGCCATACCAAAGTTCAGGATGTAATAAATGATCCGGCATTTGGAAGTTATGGACGCCTGATCTTTCCGGTAGATATACAGATTGACAATAGCCTGGAACTGGAAGATGTAGAGGAAATCCTTCCATGGTACAGTGAAGTAAATCCGGACAAAACTGTGGAAATTGCAAATTATATGAAAAATCAGGCTGCCAGAGATGAACAGATTTTTTATGACATTTATACAGATGAAGAGAAGGCAGCAGACCCGGAAAAAGAGGAGACTGGACTGTTCTTTTTCCGTGGAGATCCCGGAGAGAAGTTTGCTGTTTTAAATGCAGGCGGAGGATTTATGTATGTTGCCGGAATGCAGGATAGTTTTCCGCATGCACTAGAATTATCAAAAAAGGGATACAATGCGTTTGCTCTGATCTATCGTCCAGGAGCGCAGACTGCCTGTGAGGATCTTTCAAAGGCAATTGCCTTTATTTCAGATCATGCAGAAGAACTTCAGGTAGATCCGGATGATTATTTTTTGTGGGGTGGTTCTGCCGGAGCAAGAATGGCAGCATGGGTAGGCACTTATGGAACTTCTGCATTTGGTGAAAAAGAATATCCCGCACCAACAGCAGTGATCATGCAGTATACGGGACTTTCAGAAATTACAGGAGAAGAGCCGCCAACTTACGCATGTGTGGGAACAAGTGATGGCATTGCATCATACCAAACCATGTCTACGCGAATCAACAGGATAAAAGCCAACGGTACAAATGCAGAAATAGAAATCTTTAAAGGGCTTTCCCATGGTTTTGGACTGGGAGAAGGTACTGCCGCAGAAGGATGGCTGGATCATGCAGTTGAGTTCTGGGAAAACAATATGGGGTAAACCTGAAATGAAACCAAAAATAAAATTAAAAATATGCATAGATATACTGATGACAGCGGCACTGCTTTTTCTGATGCCCTATGAACTGGTTGGAAGAGTAGCACATGAATGGATTGGAACAGAGATATTTTTACTCTTTATCCTGCATCATATATTAAACAGGAAATGGACTGCCCATATGTTCAAGGGAAAATATACAAAATTCCGTATCCTCCAGACGATATTAGTGGCAGCAATTTTTATCAGTATGATCGGGAGCATGGTAAGCGGTATTCTGTTGTCAGAATATGTATTTGCAGCTATAAAAATCAAAGGCGTTGCAAATATGGCGAGAAATATTCATATGCTTTGTGCCTACTGGGGATTTATCCTGATGTCTCTGCATCTTGGACTACACTGGAACATGTTTCTCAAGATGCTTGACAGGAAAATACACCTCCCTGCCGGAAAGAAAAAATATATATTCCGGATTTTGGCAGGAGTAATTGCTGCCTACGGATGCCATGCATTTATAAAACGCCAGATTGGAAGCTATATGTTCCTGAAAAAACACTTCGTTTTCTTTGATTATACAGAACCACTGGTATTTTTTATGTTAGATTATATTGCTATTATGGGTCTTTTTATTATAGTTGGATATTACTTTAGCATGATCCTGAGAAAAAAATCATAAGACACATACTAAACAATCAAATTTTTTTGAAAAATTCTCGCAATACAAGCTCTCTTAAGCAGATAAGATGATAATCATATTTGCCTGAGAGAGCTTTTTATGTTGTTGACATAATCTGTCTCAGACAGAGATTCCATCTTATTAGTTATATATCCAGTTTTAACATAAAGGTTCATACAGCAAAACCAAGAGAATCTTCTGATTCATCTGCCTGTTTTTTATAATAAAAATATAAAATAACTCATTCATTACTGACTGCAATAGACACCTGACATAAAATATACAGGAGAAGAGGGGAAGAGTAAATGATACGCATGGCGATCGTAGAGGACGAAAAGATATACGTGGATAAATTGATGGAATATATACAAAAACTTCAGGACGAAAACGGATACCAGATAGAAGTTAAATGGTTTCGGGACGGATGTGATATAACAGACGGATATGACAGCAACTACGACATCATTCTGATGGATATTCAGATGAAATTTCTGGACGGAATGTCTGCTGCCAGAAAGATCCGTGAGCTGGATCAGGACGTAATTATTATATTTATTACCAATATGACAGACTACGCCATTCGAGGATACGAAGTTGGTGCAATGGATTATATTGTAAAACCCGTATCTTACTTTGCATTTTCAGAAAAATTAAAGAGAGCTATAAAAAAGATCTGTACCAGGAGCACTCACTACATCTCTGTTCCCGTAGAAGGTGGAATTCGAAAAATAGATATTTCTACCATCTATTATGTGGAAAGCCACGGACATAATCTCTGCTATAAAGCTGAAGAACTAGAACTGGAAGTCAGAGGAACAATGAATGAACTGGAAAAAGTATTGTCGCCGTACAGCTTTTTCAGATGTAGTAAGAGTTTTCTTGTAAATATGCAGTATGTAGAAGTAATTCAGGAAAACCAGTGTATTGTACATGGTGAACGTCTGTCGGTAGGACGCAAAAAAAAGAAAGAGTTTATGCAAAAACTTTTAAATTATATGAGCGAGGTGATGTAACCATGGAGACAATTTATCCTGATATTCCAAGAATTTGTACTGCTATGGCAGAGTGGATCATGTGCTTTGCTTACGTCTCTTTTCTTCCAAAAAGATATACCGGAAGAAAAAATATCCTATTCTGTATTATTGCATTGCTGCTGCAGATCTTTATTCTCGTTTCAACCGCCATTGTGCCGTTGAAATATTGGATTTTATGTATGATCCTGGCAGCAGGATGTATGTTTGCATTTATCTATATGTGTTGCGAACTTACTACCGGACAGGCTTTGTATTGCTGCGCAATTGCATTTATACTTGCAGAATTTATCGCTTCACTGGAATGGCAGCTTTATATCTATCTTCTAAAATGGAACCTGCAGTTTCCGGGAGAAAACCTTATCCTGCTTGCGATTATTTATATTGGAATGTTCTGGGTTGTTTTCTATCTGGAAGTTGCACTTTTGACAAAAGAATTTTTACAGGAACTCTCTGTATGGGAACTTATCTCAACCGTTGCGCTGGTAATTATGACATTCGCTTTCAGCAACATCAATTTTCTGGTTGCAGACCAGCCTTTTAACAATGCAGTACGATTGAACATTTTTGAAATGCGCACTCTGATAGATTTTTCAGGAATCGCAGTATTATATGCTTTTCAGAGCAGAGTTAGTGAATATATATCTAAAAAAGAAATGGAAAGTATCCAGACAATGCTGAAAAGTCAGTACGATCAATACCGCAGTTATCAGGACAGCATGGAATTTATCCGGATACAGAGACATGATCTGAAACATCATATTGCTCTGCTCCGGGCAGAAACAGATTTGCAGAAAAGAGAAGAATGGCTGGCTACCCTGGAGCATGAGCTGGATTCCAATAACTTTGTTGATCCTACAGGAAACCGGGTACTTGATGTCATTTTGTCTGCCAAAGGCCAGCTTATGAAAAAACAGAAGATCCATTTTACATGTGTTGCAGATGGGGCTCTTCTGGATTCCATTCATGTGACAGATATTTGTACAGTCATTGGTAATGCTCTGGATAATGCCATAGAAAGTGTCCTCATGGTCGAAAACTCGGAGAAACGAATGATACACCTGTCTCTGACTCAGAAAAATGATTTCATCTTTATACAGATAAGAAATTACTGCGAAAAGGAGCCTGTCTGGAAAGGCAAAGAACTTCTTACAACAAAAAAAATAAGAAAAATCATGGTTACGGAATAAAAAGTATTCGGTATTCCATAGAAAAATATGGCGGAAACATTACTACTGCTTATAAAGATAACTGGTTTGAATTATGTATTCTCATTCCAAATCAGAAAGAAGACGAACATTGATTCACTTATTTTTGCATTTTGTGCCATATATTTGTTAGTTGCGACAAAAACGAGCACAAATTTTTTATTATGATAAAATCCGTTACATCGGAAGAGAAACGGCCGTTTATCTGAAAAAAAGAAAGGAAAGAGGAAGAAAAAATGCTCGAACTTAACTGGAGTGACGTAGTCAGCACGATCACTCAGATCAAATAGTATCTGATAGCAATCGGTATTATCATTGCTGTCGCTGTTATTGTTATGGTTGCCTGTCTGAAGCTTGCAAAACATAAAAAATACATCATCCGTATGCAGGCATTTGTAGCGATGGTTACCGGAGTGGCAGTTGTGCTTAATCTGATATGTACAGGTCCTATGTACACCCTGCTTTCACTGGCATCTGGAACAGGTACTCTGACAGATGAAAGTATTGACAATGCAGAAAAACTCGCTGAAGAAATCGCAGGAGAAGGCATTGTCCTGTTAAAAAATGAAAACCAGATGCTCGCATTAGCAAATGAGAAAAAACTGAACGTATTTGGCTGTGCATCAACAGCTCCCTGCTATGGAGAAACCGGATCAGGTGCATTAAATGATAACTATCACTTTGTAGATCTTTTGGAGGGTCTTTCCAATGCCGGGTTTGAAACAAATACAGAACTTTCTGATTTCTATAAAGAATACAGAGACATGGAGTCTGCTGGGATATGAAGTCTTAAGAGATGCATCCGGAGCAGTGAGCATTGGCGGCGGACTGGGGGATTTTATCAGTTATGAAACAGGATTTTCTCTTGCACAATGCATTAACTTCCCACTTCAGAGAAATATCACATTTAAGAGCCACGGAAATCCGGTATATCAGGCAATCTGGTATTTCATTGCCTGGATTGTGATCTCTCTGATCTGCAACGGATTAAATAATCTCTGGATGCCGGTTGCAGCAGCTTATGTTTCTCCTGCTGTTTATAACATTCTGGTAACATTTATTACCGGAGGGGTATCCATGATCATTTTTTTCTTTGTGTTTAAAATTATATTCCCGGAAGGAGAGCAGAAGTAAAATGTCAGATAAGAAAATGTCCCCAAAAGAAAATGCAGCACCAGACAATACAAAAAATAAAAAGTCAAAGAAGAAAATGAAATTATGGAAAAAAATACTGATTGTTGTTCTGATCGTTGTTTTGATCATAGGAATTGCAGGGTTCTTTGTTATCCGGCATTTCTTTTATCAGCCGCTGATTAAGTCTGCAACAGGTTCTGATCAGGCTATTGTCGAAACTGCAAATGGAAAGATCCAGGGAAGTCTGGACGAAGATATTTATCAATATCTTGGAGTCCCTTATGCGCAGGCAGAAGAACGCTTTGTACCAGCAGAAGATGTTCCGAAATGGGACGGAATATTTGAGGCGATTTCCATAGGTGCTATGTCACCACAAAGTGGAATGTTGGGAATGTCTTCAGGCAATCAGGAAGGAACGGATAATAACTGCCAGAATCTGAATATCTGGACTCCTGGTATTCAGGATGGCAAGAAAAGGGCGGTTATGGTATGGCTTCACGGTGGTGGTTTCTCTACAGGTTCTGCCAATCAGGAACAGTACAATGGAAAAGACCTGAGCGAAAGTGGAGATGTTGTAGTCGTTTCTGTCAATCATCGTCTTGGCGCAGCAGGTTTTCTGGATCTGTCTGCCTATGATGATAAATATCAGTATTCCGGAAATGTAGGATTAACAGATATTGTTAAAGCACTGGAATGGATTCAGAATAATATCGAAGATTTTGGTGGTGATCCTGACAATGTAACCTTGTTCGGTCAGTCTGGCGGTGGGGCGAAAGTACTTGCTATGATGACATCTCCATATGCAAAAGGATTATTCCACAGAGGAATCGTAGAGAGTGGTGCAACAGAAACCATGGGTGTTACTTTTGCAAGTCAGGAGGCCAGCACTCATCTGACAGAAAGAATCCTGGATAAACTTGAAATTGACAACAATAATATCGAATACCTGCAGCAGATAGACTGGAATAAACTGGAAGATGCCTCACAGGAAGCTCATGTCTCATAAAGCAGACCAGAATGGTGCAAATGTATATGCTTATGTATTTACATGGGATAATTCTGCACTGGGCGCGTTCCATGGTGCGGAAATCTCGTTTGTATTTGACCATTCTCAGAGCAGCAGTACTGCACAGAAACTTGCAGACCAGATTAGCCAGGCATGGGTTAACTTTGCAAAGACCGGTGTTCCGTCTGCAGAAGGTCTTCCTGAATGGGAACCATATGACCGACAGAATGGTGCAACGATGCTGCTGGATGAAAATTCAACTTTAGTATACGGTCACGACAGGAAACTGATGAGTCTGCTTGCACCAGATTATGTGTACTGATAATGATAAACATCAATGAAAAATATTAATTTTTGTAAAATTAAATTTGAAAACAGTTTTCAGACAGGAAAATCCCACTGCCATAAATATCAGCAGTGGGATTTTCTATATAAAATAACCGAAACATATCAGGAGAAATATGTTCCGGCCATTTTTATGGAGGTTAATAACATTTATAACGGATTACCAGTTTTTCTTTTCAGTTTCGCTTTTGTGGTTGTTTTTTCGCTCTTCTACCATTTTTGCGAACCATTCTACCATATTCGGATTATAGTGAGAGAAGAAAGAGCTTGCCTTTTTGTCTAACTGCGTGATCTTTTCCATATCTTCAGCTGAGAGAGTGAAGTCAAATACATTAAGATTCTCTACCATGCGTTCATAATGTGTGGATTTCGGAATAACTACAACGCCTCTCTGGATGTGCCAGCGTAAGATAACCTGAGCACTTGTTTTACCGTATTTTGCGCCGATTTCCTTTAATACAGGTTCTTCAAAGAGACCGCCGCGTCCTTCTCCGAATGGAGCCCAGGCTTCAATCTGAATGTTATATTTATCCATCCATTTTTTTGCTTCAATCTGCTGATTGTGAGGATGTGTTTCTACCTGATTGACCATTGGACAGATATTTGTAAATGAAGCAATATCTACAAGACGGTCAGGATAGAAGTTTGATACACCGATTGCACGCACAGTACCCTCTTTATATAAATCCTCTAATGCATGCCATGCTCCATAGTAATCAGAGAATGGCTGATGCAGAAGAAGCAGATCAAGATAATCTGTTTTCAGCTTTTTCAGAGATTCTTCCACGGATTTTCGACAGGCATCATAACCATAATGTTCTACCCACACTTTTGTGGTAAGAAAGATTTCTTCTCTCTGAAGTCCTGATTTCTGAATCGCACTGCCGACTTCCTCTTCATTAAAGTAGCTCTGAGCGGTATCCAGACTTCTGTATCCGGCTTTTAATGCATCCAGGACGCAGCGCTCACATTCATCCTTTGTTACCTGATATACGCCATATCCCATGATCGGCATTTTGACACCATTCGAAAGTGTTACATATTCCATTGTATCTTGCTCCTTTCGTGTTGTTTCTTAATTCTCTTTTATTATAGAAAATGTAAATCCCAAATTGAAGATTCTCTTTGTTTTGCAGTTTAAACCTTTTGGTAAAGTCTGGAGAAGTAATAAGACAGTATAAACCAAGAGGTATACACTACATAACTAATAGAAACTTCCAGTTAAAATGGAAAGATTATATAATACAGTCAGAAATAAAGTTGAAAAGGAGACAAGTCAAAAAATGGAATATACAATATTAAATAATGGAATCAAAATGCCAATGGCAGGAATCGGAACTTTTCTTCTTTCACCGGATGAAGCAGAGAACTCTGTTTTATCTGCACTGAAAGAAGGCTATCGTCTGATTGATACGGCCAATGCTTATATGAACGAGAAAGCCGTAGGACGTGCAATTAAGAAATCTGGTGTGCCAAGAGAAGATATCTTTCTTGAAACCAAGCTGTGGCCGTCTTTTTATGAGAATGAAGATGCTGTAGAAAAAACTCTGGAAAGACTGGATACAGATTATATTGATCTGTTACTGATCCATCAGCCTGCAGGAAATTATATTGCCGGTTATCGCCTGATGGAAAAAGCATACAAAGAGGGAAAGGTAAAAGCTATAGGGCTGTCAAACTTTACAAAAGAAGGTGTCCAGGAAATTTTAGGTATCTGTGAGGTAAAGCCAACTGTTTTACAGACAGAAGTTCATCCATATGATCAGAAAAAAGAGCTGAAAGAATTTCTTGCAAAAGAGGGTATTAAGATTCAGGCATGGTATCCGCTTGGACATGGCGATGCAGGACTGATGAAAGAGCCGGCTTTTGTAGCTGATGGAAGTAAATATAAGAAAAGTACAGCACAGATCATTCTCCGTTGGCACATTCAGGATGGAAACATTGTAATCCCAGGTTCCAAAAATCCAGAGCATATCAAAGCCAATCTGGATCTGTTTGATTTCCAGCTTACAGAAGAAGAGATGAAAGAAATCGTAGCATTAAATAAAAATGAAACCTATTATCATCAGACACCGGAACTTCTGAAAAAATATGTAGAAATGATTCCGCCGGTAGATGAACAGAAATAGGAATGAAAGAGGAGAATAAATTTATGAGTATCTTATTTATCAATGGAAGTCCGAATAAAAATGGGAATACTGTCGCATTGGCACAGACTTTACTGAAAGGTAAGGAATACGAAACATTGAATCTGACAGAATATAAGGTTTACAGTTATGGTCACAAATTCAAGGATGACCAGCTTTCTGAAATTATTTCAAAGATGAAAGAAGCCGATACAATCGTGATCGGATCTCCATTATACTGGCACAATATCTGCGGTGCTGTACGAAATGTGCTTGACCGTTTCTATGGACTGGTACAGCAGAATGAACTTTCAGGCAAAAAAATGTATTTTCTGTTTCAGGGTGCAGCTCCTGAGAAATGGATGATGGAAGCTGGAGAATATACCATGAAACGTTTTGCAGGGCTTTATGGAATGACATACATGGGAATGGCAACAGACAGATTAGAAGCACAGAAAATGTCTGAAAAACTATAAGGAGAACTCATCTGAATGAAAGCAAACAAGATAGCGATGCTTGGTCTTGCAGCTTTGCTTGGAAGTACAGTATATGGAAACGTCAGTGTTATAAAGGCAGAAAATAATCAGCTGGAAGAAGGGCTTGATGCCATTGAGGATGCGATAGGAAAGGGTAAAGATTCTGACAGTGAAAATAATTCTCAAAGTGCATCAAAAGGAGAAACAGATATGCAGGAAGGAAGTTCTGACAATACAATCGGAACTCCAGATGATTTTCCGGCAGCTTATGATTTTGGCAGTGGAAAGATCAGTGATTTTTCCAGAAATTATATGTTGAAAAAAATGCCGGAGCCAGAACAAAATGATACAGTTTTGAATACAGATGCAGATCCGGACAACATCCAGGTTCTCTATTTATGGGAAGAGGAAAATGTCCCTGCAAAAACAACGTTTACAAAAGACATGACTGGTTATTTTGACGACTGGGATTTCCGCCCTTATGTGACAGCAATTCCTGTTGCGAAAGGTGTAACGCCAAAAGGTGCTGTTGTACTGATGGCGGGAGGAGCTTATCAGTTCCGTGGAAATTATACAGATTCCCTGCCAACTGCAGCAGCTCTCCGCGAATACGGTTTCCAGACATTTATTGTAGATTACAGGCTTTCTCCGTATACTCAGGAAGAGGGGGCTCTCGATGTTGCCAGAGCCGTCCGGTTTATCCGGAAAAATGCAGATGTATATGGAATTGAACCAGATGATATTGCAGTCATGGGATTTTCCGCCGGAGGAATTCAGGCAGGTGAGTTTCTTATGCATTACGATGAGGATGTAAATGGAACAGCACTGGATTCTTCCTATGTCCCAGATGAATTAGACCAGATTCCGGCTCACGCTTCTGCTGACGGTATGATCTATTCTTTCTATGGAAGATTAAGTGTGGGAAACATGGATCCAGACTGGCTTTCAGAAGGAGATCTTCCTCCAACGTTCTATGTATACGGTACTGAAGATCCATTTTATGATCAGTTTGAGGAACAGTATGATGTGATCAGGAATATAGGTATCCAGACCAGCCGGATCGTTCTGAATGGGTGGCCACATGGTTTCGGCTCCGACGGAGGATGGATAAAACAGTATGCAGACTGGCTGGAAGAGATTTTCAAACAGGAGTGATGAGAAACAGGCATGAATAAAAAGAAATTAAAAAGATTGCTGATCATAATCTTGATTCTCATGATCATTCTTGCCGGTGGATGCGGATATTTATTTATGGGCAGTAAAATTACAGATGCCAGTGATAATGTGACAGCAGGAGCAGATGGGAGCAAATCTCTGATCGTATATTTTTCAAGGATGGGTGAAATACCCGGGGAACCGGATGCAGTTTCATCAGCAACAGTAAGTTCCAACTCTGAGATATCCGGCAGTGATACCGAAGCCGCAGCACAGATAATCCAGCAGATCACCGGAGCAGATATGTATCAGATAAAGACAAGCCGGTATTATCGTAAATCATTTATGGGTACAGCAGCAAGGGCATGGATTGAGAATACTTTGAATATGCGTCCTGTACTGGCCGCAAAACCGGAAAATCTGGATGCGTATGACACGATTTATGTGGGTTATCCAATCTGGTGGTTTAATGCACCTATGGCGATTGGATCTTTTCTGGAAAGTTATGATCTTTCAGGAAAAACCATAGTACCATTCTGTACCAGTCAGGATAATGGAATTGATGTAAGCATGGATTATATAAGAAAGAATGCTAAAAATGCAGAAGTTCTGGAAGGACATCGGATTCACAATTCTGACTCTGCGGAAATAAAAACATGGTTAAAAGAAATTGGAACTATATCATAAAAAGCACAATATATTAGGGAGCCGGCAGAAAGGCTCCCTTTTGTTGTCTGATGAGTTTTAACCAAAAGGTTTAAACTGCAAAACATAGCGAATCTTCTTATCGAAAATAACCTGAGTTACAATATAGCTGTAAAAAAGATAATAAAAAAAGGAGATGCAAGAATGAATTCAAAAAAACGACTTTCCCTGCTGATGATCGGTGCAACAGTAACAAGTCTGATGGGCGGAACTGTCAGCACATATGCTGCTGATAATACAGAAACAACAGAACCTCTCACAATTGCAGAACAGGGCATTTTTTCAGCGGGAGGAATTACTATTACTTCAGATGGTACCTTTAATCCGGAAGATCAGTGGGAAGAGACCGGTGCCGGTCAGACATCTCATGTAGATCATGCAAATGTTTTATACCAGATTCCGGAAGAAGAAACCAGTTTGCCAATGGTATTCCTGCATGGATATGGACAGTCACGTATGGGTTGGATGACAACTCCGGATGGAAGAGAAGGATGGGCAGAAATGTTTCTCAGAGATGGACATAGTGTTTATCTTGTAGATGAACCAAGACGAGGAGAAGCAGGACAGACATCTGTAAGCGGTACGATCAGTACAAAAACTCTGGATCAGCGCTGGTATACACAATTTCGTATCGGTCGTTGGGAAGATGGAAAATCAGTTCCAAATGAAGGCTCTCAGTTTCCTAATGATGATAATTCTGTAGATCAGTTTTTCCGTCAGATGACTCCGGATACAGGAATGACTTCTGATATGGGTGGAGATTTTGATAATGATGTAGTTGCCCAGGCACTGGCCGCCACAGTAGATGAGGTATATGAAAGATCAGGAAAAGATTCTATTCTTGTAACTCATTCACAGGGCGGCGGTCCAGGCTGGACAGCTGCTAAATATACAGATCATATTGTAGCGATTGTAGCAATCGAACCAGGCGGAGCACCATCATCAGATTCAGAAGATTACCAGACAGTCCTCGAAAAGAAAATTCCAGTTACTATGTATTTTGGGGATTATATTGATAATGGTGATACTGTAATCCAGGCAACAGGTATGTGGCAGGGAATGCGCCAGGCATGTTACGATTTTGCAGATGCCTATACAAAAGCAGGCGGAAACTGTACTGTAGTCGATCTTCCGAAAGAGGGCATTACAGGAAATGATCATTTTATGTTCCAGGATCTGAATAATGATGTGATCCAGGAACATATTGAAAACTGGATACAAGAAAATGTAGAAGCATAAGTAAAGGGGAGGACAAAAATGAAAGCAAAAAAAATAATTTCAGTTATTCTTACAGGTATTGTAGCAGCAAGTATGCTTGCAGGATGCGGCAGCAGTTCCAGGAGTCAGACAGATAACACAGAAAGTTCTTCTCAGAATGAGACTAGCAGTTCTTCTGCAAGTGAAACAGCAGATGCAACGGAGGATTCTGAAAATACAGAAACAACTGAAAGTACGGATACATCTGAAAACACAGAAACACCTACACCAGCAGAAACCGATGATTCCTCTGAAACAGCTGTTGCAGAGGATACGGAAGCTACAGGAAAAACTCTGGTTGTATATTATTCTGCAACAGGAACTACTGAAGGAGTTGCACAGACAATCGCAGATACAACAGGTGGTGATTTATTTGAAATCCAGCCGGTGGAACCTTATACAGATGATGATCTGGACTGGACAAATGATGATAGTCGTGTATCCAGAGAACATGATGATGAAAGTTTAAGAGATGTAGATCTGGTATCCACATCTGTAGATAACTGGGATTCTTATGACACTGTATTCATTGGTTATCCTAAAATGGAGTATAGTTTATAGTAGTGTATAGCGTGTATTGAGTTATAAATATGAGGTTGAAAACTACGGTATACACAAATAATGCAGAAAAATGTGTATCACGTTTATGTAGAGAATGACATAGAAAAGGAGCTGCTGTAAGTGAAGAAACATATAAGTTGGATGTTACTTGCCGTTTGTATATTAGCAGGAGTTTTACTGACAGGATGCGGATCGAATAAATTAGATAATCAGGGTAGTGAAACCGCACAGAATACAGAGACTGAACAGGAGAGTTCAGAGAACGAAAATTCTGATGAAGCAGAAATAACAGCAGCAGTGACAGAAGCGGCAGCAACTGAAGCACCTGCACAGGATAGCACAGGAGAAACAGGTAAAGTTCTGGTTGTATATTACTCTGCAACAGGAAGTACAAAAGCCGTAGCAAATTATATTGCAGATGCAACGGGTGGAGATTTATTTGAGCTGGAGTCTGTAGAACCTTATACAGATGAGGATCTTGACTGGACAAATGACGACAGCCGAGTATCAAGAGAGCATGACGATGAGAGCCTGAGAGATGTAGATCTGGTTTCTACGACGGTCGATAACTTCAGTGAGTACGATGAGATTTTGATAGGTTATCCCGTGTGGTGGGCAGTGGCTGCATGGCCAGTAAATCAGTTCATCAAAAACAATGATTTTACAGGAAAAACAGTTATTCCATTTTGTACATCAGCTTCCTCTGGAATTGGAGATAGCGGAAAACTCTTGGAGGAAATGGCGGGAACTGGAGACTGGCAGGAAGGAAAGAGATTTTCTTCCAATGCATCAGAAGAAGAGGTTCAGGACTGGGTAAAAAGCCTGAATCTGAACTAAATATAAAGAATGCTATGAGCAGCAGGAACAACGATTAAAAGTCAAGTTTCTGCTGCTTTTCTAATATTTGGCAACAATAGGCTGGTTGCACAGTATCTGCCCGGCCATTTCAGTAGATCTGCTGAATAGCTTTCTCCCGGAAGTGTGGTATAGTCTTGTGCTTGCAACAGAAGAAACCACACAGAAGGGAGAAACCGCTATGGCAGAACAGCCAGATATCATCTGGAACGAACAGTGTTTGGGGATACGAATAGGCGAACAGGTGTGCACTTATCTGAAGAAGCACGATACGGAATACCAGAGACTGCAAAAGAAAATACTGGAACTTATAGAGAAGTATCCAGTAATAGAAACACTTATGGAGTCGAATGAGCCAATTAGCCTAAAGACAGAAGAGCATAAGGCAGTGCACCGATATTTCCAACTGGAGAGCGAGAAGGAAATGATAGAAGAACAGTACCATTTTTATATGGGGCAGGCTCAAATGATTTCTTATGGAGCTATGCTGGGGAAAATAAAAAAAGCAATACTGGGAAAGGATGACGGTGACACACAAAAACTGCTGGAGTTGCTGATGGATACCTGGATTGATGAGGTAGAAGATCAGCTGAAAGAAAATACAGTGTACCAGGAAATGCTGGAAAAAATATCAAAATATGAAAAACAAATTCAGACAATGGGATTATCAAAAGAAAAGCGAAAAATGATAGACGTATATGTTACTGAAGTCAGTGAGAGATGGATATTATATGCGGAATCTTTATATCAGGCCGGTATGCAGAAAATCCTGGAATTACTGAATCTGTAAAAGAGACGGATAAAATGGGGAAGCACGAAAGAAACTTCCCCATTTGTCACTTCTATTCATCTTTGCCATCAATGAGAAATATGTATG
>NZ_JAJBMO010000041.1 GCF_020537505.1 Blautia glucerasea
GAATATGCACAATATGTAGCCAGAGTAAGGAAATACCAGAAAATCATGCCATTAAAAGCAGCGGTTGAAAGAGCCGTCAAAGAGTGCATTGAAGAGGACATTCTGGCAGATTTTCTGCGAAAAAATCGAGCGGAGGTTATTGCAATGAGTATATTCGAGTATAACCAAAAAGAGGAAGAAGAACTTCTGCGCAGGGAGGAATATGAGGCTGGAGCTGAAATGGAGCGTAAGAATACGGAAAAAGAACGGAAACGAGCAGATTCAGCAGAAAAGCGAGCAGACCTTGCAGAACGGGAAATTCGCCGTTTGCAAGAAAAATTAGCTTTGCTGCGATCAAAGTAACCTTTTCCTATAAGCGTTTTATAAAAATATCCAGTACAGGTAGTTAAGAACTAACTAAAGGAATATGCACAATATGTAGCCAGAGTAAGGAAATACCAGAAAATCATGCCATTAAAAGCAGCGGTTGAAAGAGCTGTTAAAGAGTGCATTGAAGAGGACATTCTGGCAGATTTTCTGCGAAAAAATCGAGCGGAGGTTATTGCAATGAGTATATTTGAGTATAACCAAAAAGAGGAAGAAGAACTTCTGCGCAGGGAAGAATATGAGGCTGGCGCTGAAATGGAGCGTAAGAATACGGAAAAAGAACGGAAACGAGCAGATTCAGCAGAAAAGCGAGCGGCTTCAGCAGAAAAACGAGCGGCTTCAGCAGAAAAACGAGCGGACCTTGCAGAACGGGAAGTCCTCCATTTAAAAGAAAAATTAGCACTGTTACAGTAAAAATAGTCTCCCACACATCCCCTCTCCATATGTTATATTGAATTCACCAAAACATATGAGGAGGTTAAAAAAAATGAATCAAACCATCACATTTCACCTCAATCCCCCCACCGGGCAGCCTGGTCCGTCTGAGTCTTTGCGGATCCCGCTGTCCAATCTGGCGGAGCTGGCGCGGCGGAATCTATCCGAAATTCTGACAGCCAAACACCACCTTCTGATCAAAGCCATTCCAGGCTTCACACTGGAAAATAACCACATCCTGATTACCCACCCAACCACATTTCCCCCAGGGGAAAAAGCTGCCTGCCTGCTATTTACGGAGAAACTTCTCTTAACTGCCAGTACCCGCAAGTGGCTGGTGCCATCAAGAAAAAATGCACAACCACCATCCAGCGAAAAATATCAATTCCGGATCTGGCTGAATCAGCTTGGGCTGAAAGGTCCTGAGTTTGCCACCGCCCGGAAAATCCTTATGCGCAATTTATCTGGCAACAGCGCCTACTCCAGCGACAAAAAAATGGCACTGTACAATCAAAAAAGAAAAGCGGCAAACCAAAAGAGAAGGGAGGATAGACAGTATGCTCACCCATCTGAACTCCAGTCTTTCATCCCTTTGCCATAATACTGTTCCATCACGCCAGAAAGCACCACTCCCAACAAGCCCCCAGGCTGCATTTCAGGAAAGCCCAGAAAAATCAGCCCCAAAACCAATTAACCTGCCATCCCACACCCGAACCCTGGCCACACCTCGGATTCCCACCGCCATCTACTGCCGCGTATCCACAACCCACCCTCATCAGCAGGATTCTCTGGAAAATCAGATCACGCATTACCAGGATTTTATGAAAAACAATCCCCAATATTCGCTGGCAAAAATCTATTACGATTTTGGTATATCTGGTTACAAAGAGGAACGCCCAGGCTTTTCCCAGATGCTAAAGGACGCCCAGGACGGTCATTTCCGCCAGATCATCACCAAATCCATCACCCGTTTTGCCCGCAATACCGACACCATACTGAAAACCACGCGCCAGCTCCGCACCCTGGAAATAGATGTCTATTTCGAACTCCAGAAAATCCATACACTTTCCCAGGAAGGAGAGCTCCTTCTTACTCTTTACGCTGCTTTCGGACAGGCAGAAAGCGAGACCTCCAGATGGCTGACGCAGGTATCCCGTCAGCGGAAATACGAAAAAGGTCAGCCAATCCAGCAGCTTCACCGTTGTCTTGGCTATCGGAAAAGCCAGGAAGGCGTGCTGTTGCCAGATGGAAATGCCAGGCTTGTCCAGGAGATTTTTCAAATGGCAGCAGATGGCTGGTGTGTTGCGGAGATCACAAGATATCTCAATGAAAGCCAGATCACCACCCAGAACGGAAAGCGCTTCACCCGTTCCACAGTAAGCCGGATCCTCCACAACCATGCCTATAAAGGCGATTATATCTGCCAGAGATATTATGTAAACAGTCAACGGAAGCTGGTGAGAAACAAAGGGGAAAAACAAATGTACTATATCAGACATGACCATGTAGCACTTGTTTCGGAAGAACTATGGGAAAAAGCCCAACAAAATCCGAAGCAGCTGGCAGGATCACCTGTGAGAAAAACAACCGCAGGAAAAAAGATAACCGATTTTTCACCTCCCACATCTCTACAGCCTGTTCTAGCACTGACCAGCTCCAACTACCCCTACAAAGACCGGATCTTCTGCAAATATTGCGGCTCCCACTTGCGCCGGATCATTGCCCGAAACCGCTCTGTCTGGTGGATCTGCAATGGTCTGAGCCGCAAAGGAAAAGCTTTTTGCACCGGCGTGCGCATACCAGACGAGAAATTATATCCCCTTCGAAACCTGAACTGCCCAGCCTACATTGGAAAGGAGAACATCAATGGAAAAGAAACTTACGGTTATTCCCCCAAACCAGATAAATTCAGACGCGAAACAGTCCGATAATTCGAAATACAGAGTGGCGGCCTACTGCCGAGTATCCACAGAGCAGGAAGAGCAGTTGGGCTCTTTTGCCAACCAGATCACCTACTACACGGAATATATTAATGGAAAAGAAGAGTACCAACTGGCAGGGATTTTCTCGGATGAAGGAATTTCCGGGACTGGGACGCGCAAAAGGGCAGGCTTCCGAAGCATGATCGCAGCCTGTGAAGCGGGAAAAGTAGACCTGGTGCTTACCAAATCTATCAGCCGTTTTGCCAGGAACACCAGGGACTGCCTTCATTATGCCAGACATTTGAAAAGCCTTGGGATTCCTGTAATTTTTGAAAAAGAGGGAATCAATACAATGGAGGCTTCGGGAGAACTGCTTTTTACCATTTTGTCCAGTCTGGCCCAGGAGGAGTCCCGGAATATTTCGGAAAACACCAGGTGGGGAATCCGCTCCCGGTTCCAGCAAGGCATTCCCCATATCAATACCACCGGCTTTTTGGGCTATGACAAAGACGAAGCCGGTCATCTGATCGTGAACCAGGAGCAGGCGAAAGTGGTGCGGCGCATTTTCCAGGATTTTTTGGAAGGCTGGCAGCCATCGGAAATAGCCCGGAAGCTCAATGCGGAAAAAGTCCCAGGTGTACACGGCGAGCCCCGTTGGGCAGCAGTTTCCGTCCTTCGCATACTCCGAAATGAAAAATATAAAGGGGATCTGCTTATGCAGAAATACTATGTCCGCGACTTTCTCACCAGGGAGCTGGAGCGAAATGACGGCAGGCTTACCCAGTATTATATAGAAAATAATCACGAGGCTATCGTAGAGCGTGAATTGTGGGAGGCAGCCCAGCTGGAGCAAAAGAGAATTGAAGCTTTCAAGAAAACCCACCAGATCCGAGAATTGGGAAGCGGCAGCCTGGAGCCCTTTTATGGGAAAATTTTTTGCTCCCAATGCGGCGGCAGATTCGTGAAAAAGAGGGGTAAAAGCCAGTGGAAATGCATCAATACCGCCGGGGAAAAAAAGAAAACCTGTCAGGCGCAGCCAGTATCTGAAGAGAAAATAGAGGAGCAGCTGAGCCTGGCGTGGGCAGAACTGGTATCCAGGCGTGGCAACCTTTTACCAGACTGGGAAAAAGAAGTTTCCCAGGGAAATCCCCTGGAAAGCCTGCGTGCCTCCCAGATGCAGGAACTGACCGGGAAATACCCTGTATGGCAGCATGCGGCAAAGAAGAAACGGATGCTGGTTCTGGAAATTTTGGTTGCCCAGGGGAGTGTGAGCACAGTCACGTTTATGGACGGAATCCGGCTGAAGGCTGGGGAAGCCGATAATGCGTAGCTTCTAATAAGAGAGTGGGATTTTGGTATGGAAGATGCTGTCGGGTATTTTGCAAAACTACCAAAGGTTTTTCTCTCCCAGAACTTCTTATTGTTGTGGCGCTTATAGCGGCACTGGTTTCCTGCTCTATCCCCATTTAAGAAAAACAGGAATTTCCAACAATATGAAAATCAAGCGGACGGATCCGGAACTGAAGTGGTTCGGGGTAATTGTCTATGGAAACGGGGAAAGTTACTACTATGAAGGCATAGGCGATCCCGGGGCATTGGGAACCAGGGCAGTGGTGGAATATGAGTGGAGCGAGCTGGAATAAAAGGCTCTATCCACTGCGCAACCTTCACGAAAATGAGGCATTATTTTGGCGAAAATGCTGGTAGACTTCGGAAGGTCTATGTGCTATCCTTAAAAAGCAAAAGTGTACTTTTCAGCAACAAATACATAGGAAAAAGGGATGTTTATGAAGAGAAAAATAAAATCTGCCAAAGGATTTACGTTAGCAGAACTTTTGATCGTAGTAGCGATAATTGCTGTATTAGTAGCGATCGGAATCCCCATTTTCACAAGCCAGCTCGAAAAAAGCCGCGAAGCCGTAGACCTCTCCGACGTCAGATCCGCATACGCGGAAGTGATGGTGGCCGCGATCACGGGGGATACGACGGCGATTTATACGAAGGACGCGGGGCAGACGATATATAAAGCAACAGAACAGACATCTAAGGGTTATACAATTGAGGCAGGTGCTTATTCCATTACGGTAACACCATTGAAACAGAAACAATCTGGCTGGCAGACCGCTGAGCCGATTACAATTGGAGGTGTGTCCTCCAAAGCGGGAGAGCCTTATTGGAAAGGACAGCCAGGACCGAACGGATTTTGTGTAATTACATATCATCCACCTACAAGTGGAAGAGATGAATATGTTTCGTTTTATTGGGAAGGTGGAAGTGCTAGTGATGATCCGACAGTAACGCCAATACCAGATAATCCGCTGAATCCTACAGTAACACCAACGGATCCATCAAAACCATCAAAACCATCTTCTGAAAATTGGAGTTATGTTACAGCTAAGGCAAAAGTGTATCCGAAATCAGGAACTGTAAAGCTTAACATTGGGGATTTGTATTATGAGGATGGTTCATATTATGTTATAACGAATATACGTTATGGTCATGATGTTGATGATGTGCAATGGGTAGGTCCTAATAAACCCGGTAACGAGGACATTTTCAGAAAGTGTACGGGTGCTGTTTATACTTCGGCAGACGAATCTAATAAGGGAAACCATTCCTTTAATTATGTAAATGCTGGTGATATTTATAAAGATGATAATGGAAATTTATATATATCAAAAATAAGTTCAGGGATTGTTGCTCCATCAGGACCAGATAATTACGATAACGAAAGATGGCAGAAAATTAATTAGCAATGATATGAAAATTAATCAATGTGAAACTTAAAAAGAAGTTATTTAGATTTTAATTTTTACATGAAATATTCTGGATAGAAAGGTTTCCGGAAGAATTGAAGAAACTGTTTATAGAAAAACCACTCCTGATTTTCGAAATGCGTCATTTCCCAAATGAAGAATGGTTTAAAACCGACCTGCGCCAGGTTTGCGGATTTTTAAAAAGAACTAATGACAAAACGAAACTAAAAATATACATAGAAGAAAACCAGGCAGTGTTCGCCAACTTACCAGAAGATGCCTATGACCTCCTGTCCGTAATGGCAGGGATCCGAAACTTGAAATTTATAAAACAAGAGGTAAAAGCTGAAGGAGGTGGATTTGATATGTGTAAAGCGATTAAAGAGATGCTGCGAGATAGCAGGCTGGAGGGAAGACAAGAGGGAAGACAGGAGGGAAGACAAGAAGGAAAACAGGAAGGCCGATTGAAAGGTCAAGACGAAATGGCGACTCTAAGTGAGAAGCTTATTTTAGCAGATCGTATCAGTGAGCTGTTAAAGGCAAGCACTGACCGTGAGTTCCGAAATAAGCTGCTGCTGGAGTTTGGGTTGGCCTGACTGGACGAATCCTGGGTTCTGCGATATAATGGGGAAAATCATATTTGTGAAAGACAGGAGTATAGAACTTGGAAAAGGCAGAGAATCGGAAAACGGCACAGGATGGCGATAAAAAGATAAAGAAGGTCATGAGACAGAGCGAAAATCAAAGAACGAACCAGAGCGGAACCCCCAATCGTAATCAATGCACAGCAGAGAATTCAGATAAGGTAGAAAGCCCGTCCCCCCTGGTCTCTGTCATCATGCCCGTATACAACGGCGAGAAATACATTGCCCAGGCAGTTCAGTCTGTTTATGCTCAGAACGTACCTCTGGAGCTGATCGTCATTGATGATGGCTCTACAGATGGGACCCGGTCGGCATTGGAACCGTGGGAGAACCGCCCGGACTTTCTCTATGTGAAAAATGAGCGCAACCTTGGCGCCGCCGGCTCCCGTAACCGTGGTGTTTCCATGGCAAAGGGCAGATACGTAGCCTTTCTGGATGCAGACGACTGGTGGAAGGAAGGCAAGCTGACAGCACAGCTGAAGGCCCTTGAGAAAACAGGCGACGTGATTTGCTCCACAGGCCGTGATCTCATGGCGCCAGACGGCACCTCCACAGGCAAATATATCCCTGTCAAATCCCGCCTGGATTACCATGAACTTTTGAAACACAACAGCATAAACTGCTCCTCTGTACTGCTCCTCCGTGAAGTAGCCCTGGAATTTCCAATGGAGCACGATGACAGTCACGAGGATTACATTACCTGGCTGAAGGTGGTGCGCAAATACGGACATGCCACAGGAATTAACGAACCCTATTTGAAATACCGCCTCTCCGAAGGTGGAAAATCCAGAAACAAGGTGAAATCCGCTGCCATGACCTATCAGGTATACCGCTATGTTGGCTATGGCCCGGTTAGAAGTGCCTGCTTTTTCTTGTCCTATGCACTTCACGGAATATGGAAATATCGGTAGGAGTGATCGTGTGGAGACCGTTACAGAGTAACGGTCTCCATTAACCTCTTCCGAAACTGCGCCGGGGAGCATCCCGCCTGCTTCTTAAAATATCTGCTAAAATGAGAATAATCCGAAAATCCGCACACCTGTGCAATATGCTGTACAGTCAGCGCCTCGTTGGTCAGCAGGTTCTTCGCCTTATCCATCCGGATCTGAAGGAGATCTGCGTGAGGCGTACTGTGGAAAAATTTCTGATAGCAGGCGTAGAACTGGCTTTTTTCCAGATTAACCTGCCTGCAAAGCTCTTCTGTATCCCACGGCTTCGCGTAGTTGGTCAGCATTTCCAGTCTCAGCTTACGAAATTCAAAATAAAGCCCGTCCCCGTCGGCAACATTTCCCCTCATCTGTTGCGTCTCAAGTCCTCTGGCAACTGTGATCATAAGCTGCCGAAAAAGAGTATACTCGTACTCATCGGAAAATAAATCATTTGAAATATGCTCCTTATGAAGAAGACGGATGCATTCATCAATATCCTCATAATTCCCCGGATAAAAAACAGTATTTAATGGAATCCCAAACCTTTCCCCAGGATCCTCCTGACAGGAAAAATGCACATAACTGTTTCGGAATTTCTGCACCGCCTTATAATGCTGCCCGCAGCCTGGTGCATAGAGAATACAGGCATTTTCCCTGGAAATATGAAACTTCTGGTCCCGATAGACCTTCATTGGTGTTTTAAAAAGCAGGAACAGATAATCTCCACTGCCCTTTGGACGGTAAATCTGGTCGTAATCGGGATTGGAGTAATTATATTCGCAGAACTGAATGGAAAAATCCACATCCGAAACCGTAGAAAAATTCATGGCAAAGCCTCCTTTTTCCCATTTCCTTCACTGTAATGATTATCGGAAAAAAAGTCAACTATATCGGAAGAAAAAAACTGGTAAAAAATATATGATTTATTAAAATGAAAAATAGAAAACTCACGAATCGGTCAAGGTAAGACCGCTAAGTATGCAATGTGAAATTGCAATATTGGAAATCACAATCGGTTAGATGGTTCATAAGAAATCTGCCATAGACCTGGCGAAATAAAAGGAGGATACCCATGAAAAAAGCACAGATCATCATCGACAAATATTTTCTCACCGGCAAGGTGGATAAACGAATTTTCGGTTCCTTTATTGAACAGCTTGGACGTGCTGTTTACGAAGGCATTTATCAGGAAGGCAGCCCGTTGTCAGACGAGCAGGGCTTCCGCAAGGATACCCTGGAGCTGGTACGAGAATTGCAGGTTCCCATCGTCCGTTACCCAGGCGGTAACTTTGTATCCGGTTTCCGCTGGGAGGACAGCGTCGGTCCCAAGGAATCAAGACCAGCCAGACCAGAGCTGGCGTGGGGTGTGATCGAGAACAATCATTTCGGTCTGGATGAGTTTGTAGACTGGGCGAAGAAAGCGGATACAGATGTAATGATGGCAGTCAACCTTGGCACAAGAGGCCCGGAGGAGGCCAGAAATCTTCTGGAGTACTGTAACTTCAAAGGTGGTACCTACTACAGTGATATGCGTAAGGCAAACGGACACGCCGCTCCCCACAACATTAAGACCTGGTGCCTGGGAAATGAGATGGATGGACCGTGGCAGATGGGACACAAGACCGCTTACGAATATGGAAGAACTGCAGCAGAGACCTCCCGTATTATGAAAATGCTGGATCCAGAGATCGAGACCGTTGCCTGTGGAAGCTCCTTCCTTGGCATGCCCACCTTCGGAGACTGGGAATACACAGTTCTGGACGAGTGCTATGACCTGGTAGATTACATGTCCCTTCACCAGTACTACGGCAATGCTGCAGACGATACCCCGGATTTTCTTGCTAATTCCAAAGGAATGGATGATTTTATTTCTGGCGTTGTCAGCATTTGCGACGCGGTACGTGCGAAAAAGCATGGCAAAAAGCGCATCCATCTTTCCTTTGACGAGTGGAATGTCTGGTACCACAGCAATGAAGCCGACGAGAAACTGGAAAAATGGGGACAGGCACCGCACCAGCTTGAGGATGTATACAATTTCGAAGATGCCCTTCTGGTTGGAAGCATGCTGATCACCCTTCTTCGCCATGCTGACCGTGTGAAAATGGCATGCCTGGCACAGCTGGTAAATGTAATCGCACCGATCATGACTTCTGACACAGGTGCATGGCGCCAGACCATTTTCTATCCATATATGTACACCAGCGTTTTCGGCCGCGGAACAGTGCTGAATACTCAGGTTCTGGCTCCTGCATATGATAGTAAGAATTATAGTGATGTTTCCTATCTGGATTCTGTTTGCGTATGGAATGAAGAAGAGGATACCCTTACGATTTTTGCAGTCAATAAGAGTCTGGAGGAAGATCTGGAGGTAAGCTGTGACCTGCGCCAGTTTGAAGGCTATCAGGTGAAAGAGCACATTGTGCTTACCAATGATGATATGAAGGCTGTGAATACAGAAGCCAACCCGGATAATGTAGTTCCGGTGAAATCCACAGCGACGAAGGTGGACGGCGGCAAATTAAATACTGTTCTTGGAAAACACAGCTGGAATATGCTCCGCCTTGGAAAATAAAGCTGCGTTTACAAAAAACACCTGGCGGAATAGTTACTCCGCAATATATATAAAATCAGGGATTTCGCTATATACGAAATCCCTGATGAAATAACGTCTGCATATTTTACTTCTGCAGATCCTCTTTAATCTGAGTGGTAGAAATCTCCGGTGTCCTTGGCAGGTACACCACGTCACAATAAGGCTTCAGGAAATCAAATTTCCCTTCCCAGTCGTCTCCCATGACGAAAGTATCCACATGATATTCCTTAATATCACTGATCTTCTGTTCCCAGTTCTCCTCCGGGATAACCAGGTCCACATAGCGGATGGCCTCCAGGAGAGACTTTCTTTTTTCATAAGAAAAATAACACTTTTTATGCTTTTCATCCCAGTTAAACTCGTCTGTAGACAGGGCCACGATCAGATAGTCTCCATAAGCCTTGGCTCTGCGGAGCAGATTGATGTGTCCGTAGTGCAGCAGATCGAAGGTACCGTAGGTAATTACTCGTTTCATGAATTGTCTGCCTTTCATTTTCCGCGATCATTTTTATAGGATTATTTTACTGTTACTGCTCAGGTCATGAACACTGATATTTTACCACAGTATTTGCGGAAAATAAATGGTTACTATTTATTTCATGAACAGCAGCTAAATAAACCTCGCAGATTTTTTAAAATCCAACCATGTTGTAAATCGTATGTTTTAATGTTAAGATGGAACAATAACAGGGCAGGTGAGAAATTGTTGCTGCGAACGAAATGAACAGCAACGGGAAATCATCTGAAGGCTGTCTGAACGAATAGGCAGCATCTGAATAAAAAGAAGAGGAATTTTAGTATGAATGTATTTGACATTCTGGGCCCGGTGATGATCGGACCATCCAGTTCACATACAGCGGGAGCTGCAAGGATCGGGCTTGTAACCCGGGCGCTTCTCGGGAAAAAGCCGGTGAAAGCGCACATTTTTTTACACGGATCTTTTGCAAAAACTTACAAAGGTCATGGTACGGACAAGGCTCTGGTGGCTGGAATCCTGGGAATGCAGACGGATGATGAACGGATCCGCTTTTCCCTGGATGTGGCAGAAAAAGAGGGGCTGGAAATCCAGATCGAGACAGGTGAGTTAGAAGACGCCCATCCAAATACCGCAGAAATCACCCTTACAGCAGCTGATGGAGAGAAGGTCTCCCTCCGTGGCAGCAGCATTGGCGGCGGAAATATCCTGATTACCCGTGTAAATGGAATGGAGGTTTCCCTTACCGGCCAGAATCCTGCATTGATCGTGCTTCACAAGGACGCGCCTGGAACCATTGCTGCAGTTACTGAGCTGATGGCAGAGTACGGAGTAAACATCTGCAATTTTCACCTGGCGCGCGAAACCAAAGGCGGCCTGGCTGTCATGACCATCGAAAGCGACACTCACTTCGGCCCCGAACTAAATGAACGGATCAACCAACTGGAGAATATCTATTCCAGTACAATGTTAGAACGAGTGTAGTTGCTATTTTGTGGGTTGAAAAGTTCGTCGAAGAGGGACGCATTCGGACAATGGG
>NZ_JAJBMO010000042.1 GCF_020537505.1 Blautia glucerasea
CCCATTGTCCGAATGCGTCCCTCTTCGACGAACTTTTCAACCCACAAAATAGCAACAGATAAAACCTTGTACAATAAAACCGACTATGCTAAAATAAAGGAAAATTTCAGGGGCAAAGCAGTTTGCCCCTTGTTTTACGTTTAAAGAAAGGACACTCCCTATGTTTCACATAATCCCGGACAACTTTTTTGTCCCCCTGTCCTCCCCCAACCGGATCGTATACTGGGAATGCATCAGCCGTCTTTTTTCCATCATGGAACACCAGCTCTCCTTCGGTGTAGAAAGAGAAGTGCTGGTAGACGAGCTGGAATTCTATTTTGACCAGGAAAATGCAGCCCAGCTGGTGGAAGAAGAATTCCAGGCAAACGACAGCCGAAGCCGGGCAAACGGCATTCTGCGCCGCCTGGAATACTACGGCTGGATTGAAGTGGAAACCGACAAAAGCTACGTGCAGCGCGTAAACTTCGAAGAATACGCGGTCAAAATAATCAAAACCCTCCTGGACATCGCAGACGGCAAACAGATCGAATACCAGGGCTACATTTACACCATTTATAGCCTGGTAAAAGGCACCATGGACAAGCCAGGTATCGTGCTCATGCAGATCTGGGAAAACACAGACTACCTGATCACAGGCCTGAAAAACCTGAACTCCAACATCAAACACTACATCGATGATCTCACCCGGCACAGCACAGTTGCCCAGATCATGGACGCCCTGTTTAACGACTACATCACCAACATTGTGGACAAAGCCTACCACCGCCTGCTGACCTCCGACAATGTTTCCAAGTTCCGTCCGGAAATTATGGAACGTCTGGAAGAAAGAAGCCATAATGAAGAGTTTCTGGAAAAAGCATCTGCGGAAATTGCCACCATCCGTGAGGTATCCCTGGAAGACGGACGGGAGCTGACCTACCGCTACCTGCATGAAATTATAGAGGCTTTCCGTAATATGGATGACATTCTCCAGGAAATCAACCAGAAAAACACCCAGTACCAGCGCGCTGCCATAGGCCGCGCCAAGTTTCTCCTGGCAGGAAATGAGGATGTACGTGGCCAGCTGAAAGAAATCCTCATGGGGATCAATGAAGAGATCAACCGGGAAAACATGGATCTTGGCGGCATTTACCGCATTGATTTTCTGGATGATCTGGTACGCATTTACCAGTGCTCCATTCTGGAACAAAACTCCCTGTACCTGGCAGTAGAAGGAAAGAAAGAATTTGTCCCTGCCAGTCTGGATGAGGAAGCACCGGACGAAGAGCTTCGCCGGGAAAAAATGCGGAAAATGGCAGAAAAGATCCAACGGGTGATCAGTGTGGAAAAAATTCAGACCTACGTGGATCGTCAGCTGGAGGGCAAAGAAGAACTGGAAGCCAGCAAGCTTCCCCTTAATAATGAAGACGATTTTATCAAATTGATCTATGTGCGCCTTTTCGGTCAGCGCAAGAACATGGGATATACAATAGAGACACTGGAAGAACGGGAAGTAAATGGTTACCGTTTCAAAGATTTTCGGATACGGAGGAAAGAGAATGGAATATCTGGAAGGAATGCTGCAAAAAGAAAAGGATAATTTCGGCAGAGTCTGTAACCGCCTTCTGGGAACCTGTTTTTTGTGCAAAGGAAACCAGAATACCAGGGCAGATTATTATTTTGTGCTGAAATACCGCAAAGAATTTAAAGAATACCTGGGTGTTCTTGGCTATCGTCTTGAGATAAATGAAGAATATGGAGTGATCCAGCTGACAAGTCCAAGAGGAATCAACCGGATGAACCTGAAGCTTTACGACTCCATTATCCTGCTGATCCTACGGATCCTTTACGACGAAAAGAAGCGTGAACTTTCCGCAATAGAAGAGGTTATTGTGAACCTGGGCGACATTCAGGACAAGTTTATCAGCCTGAAGATCCGTGACAAAATCATAGACAAAACCACCATGCGAAACGCCCTGAGCCTGTTCCGCAGATACCAGATCGTGGAGCTTCTGGACCGGGATATGGGGGATGAAGAATCCCGTGTCCTGATCTACGGTTCCATTTTGATGGCGGTACGTGCAGAAGACATTAAGGCAGCTTATGAGAAGCTGGAGACATACAGAAAGGGAAAGAACGAAAGCGATGAAGAAACTGACGAGGATGAAGCTGATTAACTGGCACAGGTTCAATAACTGTACCATAGAGTTTGGAGATTCCACTCTTTTATCCGGTGAAAACGGCGCTGGAAAATCCACTCTTCTGGACGCAATCCAGTTTGTGGTCATTTGTTCCACCGGCTATTTTAACAAGGCTGCCCACGAGAACGGCAAGCGAAAGCTGACTGGTTATATCCGCTGCAAAACCGGAAAAGAGAACCAGCCTTACGAGCGTACCGGTGAGATCAGCGCTCATGTTGCCCTGGAATTTTATGAGGAAAGCAAGGATAAATATTTTATTATTGGTGCGGTTGTGGACTCTGCTTCTGAGGGACAGGAGACCACAGTGCGCTATCTGATGGAGAATACCAGAATCTCAGATGACCTTTTCCTGTATGGGAACCAGGTGAAATCCATCGCAGAGTTCCGTGGCTCCAACATGGATATCCGCCAGTGGTGCAAGACCAATGTAGAAGCCCGTAAAATGGTCACAGCAAGGCTTGGAAGAATCGAAGATAAGTTCTTCCGCCTGATTCCAAAGGCCCTTGCATTTAAGCCAATTGACGATATTAAGGACTTCGTTTACTCTTATGTTCTGGACGAAAAAGAGGTTAATATTGACGTTCTCCGGGAGAATGTACGCACCTATCAGGATATGGAACGTACACTTGAGAATGTAAAAAAGAGAATGAAAAAGCTGGAGCATATCCAGGCTCTTTACCAGCGCGTACAGGAGCATATGGAGAAAGAACGGATGTACGGATATTTTCTGAAACGCAGCGAACTGGACCTGGTAGAAAGCCAGATCAGAAGCAATGAGGCTGCAAAAAAGAGCGAGGAAATCCGTCTTTCCCAGGCGAAAGTTCAGCTGGAAATGCTTGAAAAAGAGCGGGGAGAAAAGCAGGAAATCGCAACGAATATCCGGGTGGAATTGCGTCATAATCAGGAATTTGTAGCACTGGAGGAAGAGAAAAAAGAGCTGAAAAGACTTCAGGATAAGCGCCAGAGCGCTATGGCTGAGGAGGCTGAACTGAAGAAAAGTGTGGCCAAGGCGGCACGGGATTGCGAAAGCTTATGGAAGGCTATGGGAACAGAGAGCACTTCTGGATATTCTGCCGCAGCTTCTATGGGAACAAGTCAGCCTGCAAATGCAGAAAATGGCATCAGCATGGATTCTGCTTCCTGTATCCGCGAATACCGGAAACAGCTTCAGACCCTGGATGGTGATGTGAATATAGCTGAAATAAAGAGCCTTACCGATGAGGTGATCCACTTCAAACAAAAACGCTATGGAGAGCTTCAGGAGGAGCAGGCACAGCTGAAGATCCAGCTGAACCAAAATCATACTGAGCGAGAAAAATTAAGCAAAAAGATCAATAAGCTGAAGCGTAAAAAGCTGACTTATCCATCTGGGGTAGAGCTTCTTGTGGACTCTGTACAGGAAGAGTTTGCCGCTCTTGGAAGAGAAATCCAGCCTGGAGTACTCTGTGAAATGCTGGAGCTCCAGAATGAAGAATGGCGAAATGCAGTGGAAGGCTATCTAAATACACAGCGTTTTTACGTGCTTGTGGAACCAGAGAATTTCGACATTGCACTTGGTATTTACGACCGCTTAAGAAGAGAGAAAAAGGTCTACGGAGTGGGTCTGATCAACACAAAAGATCTGGAAAAATACAATACCGCACCTGCTGGAACCCTGGCAGAGGTAGTCACTGCCCAGAATAAATATGCCCGCCAGTACAGCAATATGATCCTTGGAAAAGTGCAGATGTGTGAGCGCTACGAGGATCTGAAAAAGTATCCTATTTCCATTACGAAGGGCTGTATGCGCTACCAGAACCGTGTGGCAAGTGCCATCAAACCAGATGTGTTCCGGGTTCCGTTTATTGGCAAAAATGCTTTTACCGTACAGCTGGTACAGGCTGAGGAGGAGTTCCAGAAGCTATGCGAAACAATGGAAAACCAGGAGAAGCAGCTGGCTGGTATGAAAGAGATCCTGGGGCTTCTTTCTACCGAATGTGATGTGGATATTAAGTACCGCCTGGATGTGATCAGTACCCTTCGCATGGTAAATAGATCCATTGAAAAATGTCAGGAAAATATTCAAAAACTAAAAGAAAACTCCACCCTGATCCAGAAACAGGTTCAGCTGGAAGAGCTGGAAAAGGTGCTTAGAGGTTTGGATTCCACCATCAATTCTGATAGAGAAAAAATCGGAGGAATGCGCACCCGGATCCAGGATCTTGTTGCCGGAAAACAGACACTTCTGGAAAAACAGCTGTCAGAAAAAAGAGAGGTAACCGCTCTTGGCGCAGCAGAAAAAGACCATTTAAATACCTGGAACCAGGAATATGAGAAAGCACTGGGTGGAAAAACCATTGAACAGTTCCAGAGTGAGTATTTTTATAAGCAGCCCTCTAATAAGAGAAAATACAACAGTGACAGATGCCAGAATGCCAAAGATGATATGGTAAATGCCATGGTAGAATATAAGACGGAGCACGATTTTGGCGCAGCTGCCAGTCTGGATGGTTTCCCGGAATTTGAGGCTGTGTATGAACGGCTGAAAAACTCTGAACTGCTTGATTATGAAGAGAAAGTGCAATCTGCCCGGGAAGCTGCAGAGACTGAGTTCCATGAGCAGTTCCTGGCAAAATTGCAGGAGAATATGAAGCTTGCCCAGGGTGAATTTAAGGAACTGAACAAGGCGTTAAAGGGTATTGATTTCAGCAGTGAACGCTATGAATTCCAGTTTATGCCAAGCAAAAAATACCGCAATTATTATGAGATGATCATGGATGATTTCAATGTAACACAGGGCGAATCCCTGTTCTCCGGAATCTTCCATGAGGCCCATAAGGACGTGATCGAGGAGCTGTTTGAGCAGCTTTCGGTAAGCGGAGACAACAGTGCACAGGCCCTTGACGAGTTTACAGATTACCGTACCTACATGGATTATGATATTAAGATCATACACAATGATGGCACCTATTCTTATTATTCCAAGGTATGTGAGGAGAAGAGCGGCGGCGAGACACAGACCCCATTTTATGTGACTGTGGCAGCTTCTTTTGTGCAGCTTTACAGCAACAATATTGGGGGCGAGGCAGCAGGTCTGGTGTTGTTTGATGAGGCCTTTAATAACATGGATGATGAAAGGATCGGCGGTGTTCTGGAGTTCCTGAGACGTCTTCCGCTTCAGCTGATCATTGCTGCTCCGCCGGATAAGATCCAGTATATTGGCCCTTCTATGGATGAGATCATGCTGGTAATGACCGACCAGAAGCGGAGCTATGTGGAGGAATATCACAATGCAGTATGACCAGCTGCTATTAAAAAATCTGCTGGATTCTTACGAAAAAAGTCTGCTTTCTTCTGGGAAAAATAAAGTTCAGATCCACGTTTCCATGACTTTTTCCAGAAGAAATCTGCCGGAATATTTTGATGAAAGCTCTATGGTTTATGAGCAGATCCATGTGGCAGCAGAGGATATGGAACGGCGCGGTTTTCTGAAAATCCAGTGGAAAAAAGGTAGACCAGGGACGATCATCGAGAAGGTGATCCTGAATGAAGAGGCGGTGGGAAAGGTGTATCAGTATCTCCACCGGACGCCGAAAGCGGTTAATGAAGAGCGGACGTTGAGGGGGTTACAGGAATATATAGAAGAATATGGGAAGAAACAATGCACTGGAAATCCCAGCAATCAATACGATGGAGATGGTCAAAACTGTGGAAATGCAAATCTGATAAGTGAGGATGCCGAAGCAGCTGGAGAAAATGAAAATGGGATTATAGCGGAGTTTGTCAAATATCTTCTCGGGCGTATGAAGGATGGAAAATCGGTAAAAGAATACATTGACATTGCGGATTCCACTCAGACAGGGGAACTTCTTGATACCCTGTGTTCGATTGAACAGAATAAAAAGCCTGTATATATCCGTGAATTTTCCATAGATCATCTTGGCGATTCCAAGAAATTTGAAAATATGATTGGCCTGATTGGGAAAATTTTGCGCAGATTTGGTCCTGGATATGAAGACATGGACGTGTATGAAATTCTGGCAGAATATCAGATTTATCATACTCCAAACTATGTATATTTGAAAGGCTGTGGCTGCCTGGTACAGAAGGAGCAGAAGACAGGTGCGGACGGTATATTCCTGAAAAGGGGGCTGGACGCCGAACCCTTTGAGCTATGCGGTGATGGCACTGAAAACAGACCGCAGAATACTTCCGGATTTCAGATTGATCTTGCAGCTTTACGGCAGGGAATTGGAATTTCTGGAGAGGATATTAATACTCTGGTGCTGACAAATATTTCCAATGTGAAAAGGATAATCACCATAGAAAACCTAACTACATTTTACCGCTGGAGCGAACCAGAGAGCATTCTGATCTATCTTGGCGGCTACCATGACCAGGTGCGGCGCAGGCTTTTGAAGATGATTTATAAGCAGCTTCCCCAGGCAGAATATCTTCATTTTGGAGACATTGACGTGGGTGGATTTGAAATCTACCTGGACCTTTGCAGGAAAACAAATATCCCATTTCAGTTGTACCACATGGGAATCCCCGAGCTTAAAAAGTACGAAAAGTACAGCAAAAAGCTGACGGAAAATGACAATAAGCGCCTGGATAAAATGCTGGAAAAATTGTGGGAAAATCCTGAAATTAACAGTTGCGAACAGATAGCTGAGGTATTAAAATATATGAAAATAACACAGCTGAAGCTGGAACAGGAATGCCAGCATGTTTAATAAGAATGCTTCTTGGTGAGTAGAGTTCACAACAGTCTTCTATGAGCACAGCTGCAAAAAAAGGAGGTACCATATATGACAACATTGGAAATTCTGGACCGTCTGCAGGGTGATGCAATGAAAGATGGTGAACTTCGAAGAAAGCTTTTGGCAACCCGTTTGGAAAAGGATCCTCTCACTGTTTTTTGCAGATTATGCAGGGAGCTTGGCTATGAATTGTATGAAATGGACCTGGTATCCGCTGGAGAAGATTTCTATGCCACCATGCGCCGCAGCACCAATGGCGGTGGGGAAAACTCCCCAAAGCTGGAAGGAGAAGATGACTTTTACGAGCTTCTTATGGCAAGCCTGGCGGCAACGGAGAAAGCAGAATAGAATTGGTTCCAGTTGACATTAACTATAAGTATTTTGGTAAACCAAAAGCATTGTGTAAAACATTATGTAAACTAAAAGGGCGACAGCTGAAAACCTAATTTCGTTGAAAATTAGAAGGAAATGTCTGTTATGGGCTGAAAAACAGGGAGTATGTATGGCTGAATTAACTGAATTACAGAGGCAGTTATTTGAATTACAAGATACAAAATACCGTGATTTCCACAGCAAATTAATGCCAGAAACAGATAAGGAAACAGTTATTGGAATTCGGGTTCCGGCTCTTCGGAAATTTGCAAAAGAATTCGGCAAAACTCCAGAAGCAGAAGTGTTTTTACAGCAGCTTCCACACTATTATTATGAGGAGAATAACCTTCATATGATGCTGATCACGGGAATAAAAGACTATTCGAAATGTATGGAAGAAGTACAAAGGTTCCTTCCCTATATTGACAACTGGGCTACCTGTGATTTTCCAGAGCCAAAGTGCTTTCGCAAGAACAAAGAGGCAGTATTAATAGAGGTGAAAAAGTGGATCAAATCCGCTGAAACCTACACCATCCGTTACGGAATTGGCATGCTTATGCGCCTTTTCCTGGACGAGGATTTTTCCCCAGAGTATCTTGAAATGGCAGCTGGCGTGCAGTCCCAGGAATATTATGTAAACATGATGACCGCCTGGTATTTTGCCACCGCGCTGGCCAAGCAGTGGGACACTGCAGTTCCCTATATTGAACAGCACAGACTGTCGGACTGGGTACATAGAAAGGCCATCCAGAAGGCGGTAGAAAGCTACCGGATCACGCCGGAACAGAAGGAGTATTTGAAAAGTTTCCGGCAAAATAGGATTTGATGATTTAGAGAGTGGGAAACGAAAAATGCCAGAATGAAGAGCTTTATTGTGAGGGTAAAGCAAATTTTATTCTGGCATTTTGTATTTATATAAGCAACGAGCCAAAGTTTATGCTTGCATGAGAGCCTGGTAATTGCTGTGGGCACAGTCAAAAATCGTACAGCGTGTTTTGCCTCGTTTACGCAGTAGGTGGATCAAAATCCATGTTTGCACGAGACCTTGCCGCCGGCTGCAAATTAGTGGAAGCTCTTCAGCCAGTTCACAAGAGAATCGTGCCAGATGTTGTCGTAAACAGTTTTCTTCATCTGGTCAGTTACCGGGCCGTTATTTGCCATTTTTGCAAGAATTCCGGCCTGGAGTTCTTCGACGGTCATGTCCTCTGGTGACTTGGACCAGTCTACAGTTACCTGGGAGTTCGCGGAGGCGGGGTCGGCTGAGACGGTAATATTAGCTGCTGTATTATCAGCTGCTTTTGGGGAAGCATTTACTGTGCTATCAGAGCTATTGGCAGTAGTTGCAACAGTCTCATTCATACTATTCGCCTTTTCAGCAGTTTCTTGAGCCTGGGAAGCTGGAGCTGCATTATGCTCTGCGACAGTAGCAGCAGTTTCTTCTTTTGCCTGGTCAGCTTTGGCTGTCTCGGTTGCTTTATCAACAGTTTCCGGCATTTTTGCATTCATCTCTACTGGCTTATACTCTGGCATATTTACGGCAGGAACCCAGATATTGCCACTGTTTCCGGCAACTGTTACATGAATCCGTCCATTTTCTACTGCTGCTTTTTCACCAGTCAGAGTACCTACATACTCCGCTGCATTTCCAGCAGCCAGATCCATAGAAGCGGCGTTGTCATCATTATTTACAGTGACGATCACCCGCACTCCATCCAGATCACGGGCAAAAGCGTACTGGCGGTTGGTGAGCATAAGCTCAGCGTAGCTTCCATAATTAAGTGCCGGAGTATTCTGGCGGACTTTTCCAAGGGCAGAAACAAGAGCTGTGCAAGGATTTTTCTCCACTGCGTCAGCATAATCAGCAAGATTCAGGGCAGGTCTTAAATTGTCATCAGAGGTTCTCTCCTTACGTCCCTCAATTCCAAACTCAGAACCATAATAAATGCTGGGAACACCCGGAAGCGTGTAAAGAAGCACATGAACCGGGGCAAAATGCGCCTTATTGGAAAGCTTGGTGTAAATACGCTCCACATCATGGTTGTCTACAAAATTATAAAGGTCAAGGTCGCCCATGTTCTGCAGGTATTTCACTGTATGTGCGATTTCGAAATAGTTGTGGTCATTGTGGCCGCTGTAAAGTGCTTTGTGAAGGGCATAATTGGTTACGCTGTGAAGAGTACTTCCATTTACCCAGCGGCTGTAATCGCCGTGGATCACCTCGCCCATCAGCCAGAAATCCGGCTTCACGTCCTCGGCAGTGCGGCGCAGCTGTTTCATAAAATCGAAGTCCAGAACGTCAGCTGCATCCAGGCGGATACCATCTACGTCAAATTCAGAAACCCAGAAACGGATCACGTCACAGATATAGTTCTGCACGTCCGGATTGCGCTGGTTTAATTTTACCAGAAGGTTATATCCACCCCAGTTTTCATAGGAAAAACCATCGTTGTATTCTGTGTTTCCCGAGAAGTTTACGTTACAGTACCAGTTTACATAAGGTGAATTCTGGCGCTTTTCCTGAATATCTTTGAATGCGAAAAAGTCACGTCCAGTGTGGTTGAATACACCATCAAAAATGACTTTGATCCCTTTCTCGTGGCAGGCTGCAACGAAGTTCTTCAGATCCTCGTTATCCCCCAGCCGGGAGTCAAGCTTCCTATAATCGGTAGTCTCATAACCGTGTCCCACGCTTTCAAATAAAGGACCAATATATAAAGCGGTGCACCCGATCTCCTTAATATGGTCGATCCATGGAAGAAGCGTATTCAGCCTGTGAACCGGCTCCCCATACTCATTCTGTTTCGGTGCACCAGTTAAACCCAATGGATAAATGTGATAAAAAACTGCCTCGTTATACCAACTCATGTCTAACACCTCTGTTGTTTGAAATTAATTTGTATGCTTAACGTCTTCTATAATAGCAGATTTTGGGAGTTTATTCTATATAAAAAATGTGATGAGGGGATTTGATATAATAATGGTAGATTAAACATTTACATATGGGGAGTACAATACAAAAGAGGCAGACCGGAATGAAAAATGAAAAATAAGAAATGGAAAATATTTCATGCTCTTGTTGGGGATTGCTATGACAATATGGTTTTGTTTAGTGAGGCGAGCTGAGTTTTAAATATGATCTGAAAATATAAACATTACGCTTCCGCAGGTGCTGCAAAAAAGTGTTTGCGGAGGCGTTCCTTTTTAAAGTGAAAATTGAAAAAATATGAACGAAAGTTTATGAATTAGTGGAAGAACTGGCAAAATATTTACCAGAAGAACTGAAGAAATGTTTTGGTTAAGTAGACTATTTAATTTCATATTATAGAAATGCTTTTGCATACACTGTAAAAACAGCGTCTTCGGAGGCGTTTCTTTTGAAAGAGTATATTGAGGAGCGGGCGGTTGAGATTGGAAATTACATTATTGAAACGAAAGCTACGGTGAGGCAGACAGCGAAGAAGTTTGGAATATCCAAGTCCACAGTGCACAAGGACGTTACAACGCGGCTGGCAAGTTTGAATCCAGCATTGGCAAGTCAGGCCAGAGCGGTGCTGGAGGTAAACAAATCGGAGAGGCATATCAGGGGTGGTCTGGCTACCAGGGAGAAGTATTTGCACCAGCATATGCTGGAAAACAACCTGCACAAAAAAATATAGAAGTTTTTGTAAAAAGTGCTTGACTTCTACTTGCGGCAGTGGTAATATAAACAAGCTG
>NZ_JAJBMO010000043.1 GCF_020537505.1 Blautia glucerasea
ACATGTGTTGGTTTCCCGATACCTTTTGGCAACGGTAGATTAGAAAAGCCAGTAAATATGCGGGATAGCAGCTACGTCACCCACCCCCCATTGTTGTCGTTACTGTTTCTTTCTTCCCTCTGCCAATAACCAGCGATTTTGCAATGTATATTCACGTAGCCGCGCATTTCAGGAGCGGTTTTAGTGGAGGCGAGATCCGATGGTTACGAAGACTTAGGCGAGAGGGCTCTCCCGAGCGCCTTAGTCGTAGTTACCAGCTAGCTTGCCGGAACGTTGCGACGCGCGGCGGTGAATATACATTGTGAAATCGCGTCCGGGATAACGACCAACACATTAAATAGCAAAAGACTGGTTTTCATGTAGTTGCATGAATCACCAGTCTTTTATGTTATGAATAGAATTTATGCAGTGGTTTACGCGTAAACCCGGTCGATCTGGATCACGGCGCAGTAGTTGCCATCGTCCATATTGCGGATGCGCTCTTTGAGAAGGTTGGTGATCTCTACGTTGGTGAGCTTGCACTCGAAGGGGGCGGCAATGTCAAAAATCAGGTTGGTGTGGGAGGGGCCTTCTACCATACGGAAATCGTGGATGGAAAGGCGGCGGTCCAGGTTGCGGGTGATTTCTTCAATCTGGGTGCGCATTTCATTGACCTCTTTGTTGTCTGTGACGATGGGGTCAATGTGGATGGTTGCGGAGCAGTTCAGTTTGTCCTGAAGCTCGTGCTCGATGTTGTCAATCTCGTCGTGGATGATGAGAAGGTCTCCGTGAGCAGGAACTTCGGCGTGGAGGGAGAGGATCAGTCTTCCAGGGCCGTAGTCGTGGACAATCAGGTCGTGCATGCCGTGGACAAGTGGATGGGCAAGAACGATCTCTTCGATTTCCTCTACCAGATTTTTTTCCGGAGCTTGACCGAGAAGGGGATCAATGGTATCCTTCATGGTTGTGATTCCGGTATAGAAGATAAAAATACCCACCAGGATACCGAACCATCCGTCCAGCACCAGTCCGGTAAGCTGACTGATGATGGTGGCAAGGAGAACCAGGCTGGTGGCAACGGTGTCACTTAAGCTGTCTCCAGCTGTAGCCTGCATGGCGGTACTGTCGATTTTGTGGCCGACGGTACGGTTGTAGTGGTACATATATATTTTTACCAGAATGGAGGCTATAAGGACAGCAATAATAACCGGGCTGCACTCAATTGGCTCTGGAGTACGGATCTTTTCGATGGAGGAGCGGATCAGTTCGAAGCCCATGATCAGCACCGCGACGGAGACCAGAAGTCCGGAAATGTATTCCATACGGCCGTGACCAAAGGGGTGCTCCGTATCTGGCTTTTGCCCGGAGAGCTTAAAGCCTACCAGGGTGATCACGGAGGAACCGGCGTCAGATAAGTTGTTGAAGGCGTCAGCGGTGATGGCAATGGAGCCGCTCAGGATTCCGGCAAGCCATTTTCCTATAAATAAGAAAATATTCAGTGCAATTCCCACAGCCCCGCAGAGCATTCCATAAGACTGGCGAACCTGGGGCGAACCGTAGTCTTTGTAATCTTTGATAAACAAACGGGATAAAAATGTTATCATAAAAACCTCACCTCAATAATATAAGAAGAAACAATAAAACCGGTAGCGTGTATTCTGTGAGGGTACCAGTGAACAGCCCCCTGTGGATACATTCTTTCAAATATAACACTTTGCCAGGAAAAATTCCAGTAAAAAATGGAAGATTGTAGATAATTTGGGTGTTCTAATCGGAGAGGACTTAGAATCAGATAAGCGGCGTTAAATGATTATCACGGTTAGGTGATTTGAATTTTACGTATTATGGAAAATCGTGTATGCTGTGGAAGAATGACTTTGTGGAAAAACCATTTTAAAATTCTGGCAGAATGTGGAAAACTTTTTGCAAAAAAAGTTGGAAATATGGGGAAAAAGTGGTTGACAGAAGCGGAGGCTTATAATATAATTACTCAATGTGACGTAGTGCGAGATACTTTAGCCAATAGCCCCGGCGACGGTATTTATCAGCGGTTTCGGACATTTCCGCAGTAATTGCACCATCGTTTCCATATTACTAACATATGCGAGAATTCGCATTTATACAAACAATCGTTGATAAATAACAGGAGGTAAAACCATGCAGACTTATATGGCTAATCCAGATAAAATCGAGAGAAAATGGTATGTAGTTGACGCTGAAGGCTGCACCCTTGGCCGTCTGGCTTCTGGCGTAGCAAGCGTTTTAAGAGGAAAGAACAAACCTCAGTTTACACCACACGTTGACACAGGTGATTATGTAATCGTTGTTAACGCTGACAAGATCAAAGTTACAGGAAAGAAAATGGATCAGAAGATCTACTACAATCACTCTGATTATGTAGGTGGAATGAAAGAGACTACATTAAAAGAGATGATGGCTAAGAAACCTGAGAAAGTTGTTGAGCTGGCAGTTAAAGGTATGCTTCCAAAAGGACCATTAGGAAGAGAAATGTACACAAAACTTTTCGTTTATGCCGGACCTGAACACAAACATGCGGCTCAGAAACCGGAAGTTTTAACATTTTAATTAGGAGGTAGAAAACATTGGCTAGCGCAAAATTCTACGGAACAGGAAGAAGAAAAAAATCAGTAGCAAGAGTTTACCTTACCCCAGGTACTGGTAAAATCACTATCAATAAAAGAGACATTGATGAGTATTTTGGATTAGAGACACTTAAAGTTATCGTTCGTCAGCCACTGGCTGCTACCGAGACAGAAGGCAAATTCGACGTTCTTGTAAACGTACATGGTGGCGGATACACAGGACAGGCTGGTGCTATCAGACATGGTATCTCCAGAGCACTCCTTGAGGCAGACAAAGAGTACAGACCAGTTCTTAAAGCAGCTGGATTCCTTACTCGTGATCCTCGTATGAAAGAGCGTAAGAAATACGGTCTCAAAGCCGCTCGTCGCGCACCGCAGTTCTCCAAACGATAATCAGTTCTTACGAATTATTATATGGACATATTTCCCTCGGAATCATTATGGTTTCGGGGGATTTTTTTGTGCGATAAAGCAAGAAGCAGAACATCACTGAGTAAATGTGTAGTGTTCTGCTTCGAGGCTATTTAGTATGAGCGGCAATATATTTTTGATTTCGGCTATTAGGTTTATCGGGAACTGTCATATTGAGTGCGCCTGAATCAAGTAAAGGACGTAAATATTTCTTAGTGAAATTTTTGGTGCTTTTATATCCGCAATGTTCTGCAATTTCTGCTTTTGAATGAGGAAGTGAACAAAATGCAAGAATTGCCCCGCCTCCAAACATCCCTCCAGGTGATGTGATTTCTACCCGGTCGTTAGAAATACCGAAAAACAGAGTTCCACCGATTCCATTGGAAAAGGCACTGACACTTTTTAGCCAGCTTTTGGGCTTCTTTGTTTCGAGAGCAACTTTGAAATCACATTCCGTTGCTTCGGCAATTAGCTGTTCTATCATGGAAATCCCTTCCTTTGAGGTGAATAGTTGTCTTTTTATTATACCCAGCGGAAAGTGCTATTGCAATGATAAAATAAAAATATTTGTTTTGGTAAATATTGTGCTGCTTGGGTAGTCATTATGCAAAATCTCCCGGATTATCTGCAGCCTCATCATATGCTGCAGCATGAGCCGGTACCATTTCCTGATAATATCTGCTAATAGCTTCTAACAAATTATACAGTGCATTGTTATGCATCAATTCAAAGACCAAATACATAAAATTGCAAACAATGTATGAAATTTGCTGACGTTTGACTGGTGTAAGATTATTTGCAAAATCATCGATCCGATCAGAGATAGCATCCAATGAATGCATTGATTCTTCAAGATCTGTCAACAGTTTTTTATACAAAGCATCGTTAAAATTTGTAAAATCAACATGGAATACGGCATCTTCTGCTAATACTGATTTACGAACACTACCGTCTTCATTATAGGCATATGCGTCAAGTCTCTTTGCATGATCGCAATCAGCAACTTTTACTAAACCATCATATAAGCGTGATGTAAATGTTTTATCTTCTAACAGTGCAAGATAAATATATGGCATATTCTGTATCCACCAATCGAATAAACGATTTGATACAATTCGATAATTGGCATCTGTCCAGAAATGTGGACAACCTTTCTTTATGCTTTCAGAAATCATTACTTCTGATGTGCCGTCAAGCTCAAATATGTTTGAAAACAATGATTTCACAATATATGTTACAGCTGCCTCTGAATTTTTCATGCTCTCATGAGCCGCTTCCGTAAGAGTACTCATTGCAATTACCTCCCATTTTTTCTGTATGCCCAGTATACTAAAAAAATGCTCATAAATCAAGAAGCAGGACACCACACACTAATGTGCAGTATCCTGCTGTTACTGTTCACAGGTAATGTTCCCTGAGGTGTTTTTGGTGAGCAAAGTTCATAGAAAACATAAGCCTATGAATTAACAACCAATGTTAAACATTTTGCAAATTGCATGAAATAACTCGGTACAGCTATTGAAATTAAAACACATAGTTTCGACCTCCTTATTTTTTATTTACGCGAGCAACGAGTCAAAGTCCGTGCTGCTGCGCTATGTATCAGCTGATTACGAAATAAATTGTAATATATTTGTAATAATTTAGCAATAGGAGGCTATTGGAGATTCTGGAGATTTTTGGATTCATAATTTGCCGTTGCTTTTTAGAAAAGGTGTCTATATAATGAATTTATTGGAAAATAAAAATAAAGAGGATAATTAAATGACGGAAGAGGAATATAAAATTAAATATAAGGATAAATATAAAACATTACTTGCATTTGTAAATGATAGTGAGATCAGAGAAGAATTAGTAAAATTCCGTAACTCGTGGGAAAAAGAAAATCCAGGAAGGTCTAAAACGAAAGCAGCCCCAATCAACGCTTTCTTTTTTCAAATTACTGATGAGATTATAGAAGAACTTCCCCAGTTGGTGTACAACAATAGTAATGGATATAGAAAGTGGAACGGGATTGTTAGTGAACAATTTAATGTAGTTTATAAATATGAAAAAGAAAAAGAGGAAGACGACCCTAAGAGTATATGTATATATATTGAAAAAAATCCTCCGGAAACCAGAGCCTGTATTTATGTATCCTTGAGCATTAGACCAAGTGTTATAGATAAGGATAAAAAGGTGAATATTCCTAAATATAAGGAAGAAATCAAGAAATACTACAAATTCCTGGATTTAAATTATGATAAGGAATTTTTTCATTATGTAGTAAATTATAATTCTGGTAGTGAGAAGTGCAACGCTAAAATCCATCATGAAATCTATGATGGAGATACGGTGAAAGTAGATGAATTTAGTAAAATAAATAGGTCAAATAATGTGGACAAAGTTATCGAATTATGCCACATTATAGATGATGCGAATGGAACCAAATCAGAAGAAGAAATTTCCGAGGAAGTGAAAACAGCAGTAAAGAAATTGCTTCCATATTATGATTACACGCTTGGAAAGCTGAATCCGAAAGCTGTTTTGAAGGGAAGCACGCCAGAAGTTCAGCCAGATAAGACTGCAGAAGAAAACGCTTCCCAGGATATTTCTCAGGCAGATTCGCCAGAGAAGTCCTCAGAGGCAGGACTGGAACCAGCGTTTTCTTGTCCATTTGACCATAATCTTATTCTTTACGGTCCTCCAGGAACCGGAAAAACATACAAAACAGTTTATTATGCTGTCTCAATCTGTACTGGCGAAAGTATTGAGGATTTACATGGAGATAACGGTTGCTATGAGAACGTGAAAGCTGTTTATGATGATATGGAAAATCAAGGCAGAATCTGTTTTACCACCTTTCATCAATCCTACAACTATGAGGATTTTGTAGAAGGAATCCGTCCTGTTCTGAATGGAAAAAGTTCTGAGGGAAAACCAAACGAAGGACCAAATGGAAAACCGAATGAAGAACTAAATAAAAAAACAAACGAAAAACCAGAAGAAAATACAGCTGCCCAGTCCCTGAACTACAAAGTCGAAGCTGGTATTTTCAAGAAATTCTGTGAAGAAGCAGCAAAGCATAAAGAGAAAAATTACGTATTCATCATAGATGAGATCAACCGCGGAAATGTTTCCGAGATTTTCGGAGAGCTGATGACTTTGATCGAGACCAGCAAGCGTGACACTGCATCTGTAATTCTGCCAAATTCAAGAGAGTCCTTTACGGTTCCTTCCAACGTATATCTCATAGGAACCATGAACACAGCAGACCGCTCCCTGACTGCACTTGACGCAGCGCTTCGCCGTCGTTTTTCCTTCGAGGAGATCATGCCGGAGCCGGAAATGCTGCGTGAAATGAAGGCTGACAGCGTGCTCTATGAGGATGTAGATAGTCAGACTGGCAAAGTAGACATGGCGAAAATTCTGGAGACCATAAACAAAAGAATTGAGTTCCTACTGGATCGGGATCACACCATCGGACACGCTTATTTTAATGAAATGTGTGGGGAAAATGCCACTATGGAGAACCTGGAAAAAGTATTCCGAAACAAAATTTTCCCACTTTTACAGGAGTATTTCTTCGATGATTATGGAAAAATCCATATGATCCTGGGAGACAATGGAAAGCCTTCCAAATACCAGTTTGTGCAGAAAAAATACCTCACAAAAAACGACTCAGCGAACGAAAATGAATATAGAAATCCCTTCATGGAAGACTATGACAGAACTGGTTATGCAGAGGATATCTACGAGCTTCCAGAGGTACGTTATGAGATTAACTGGGAAGCATTTCAGCATCCAGTGAGCTATGTCTGCATTTATCAGAAATATGCAGAAACACTGGCTGAGAATTAAGGCTGATTGTTTGTTGCTGACCATGAGCAACATTTACTGGTCACGAAGTGAACAGCTGTGATTTTTGTCTGTAATAGGATTCAGGATAGTTGCAGACTTATAATAATTAAGGAAAAGACATGGAAAAAATACTTGAAGTAAAAGAATACGATCAGATCACCTGCAATGAACGGTATCGGAATTCTTCCAAATATAAGTTTCTGGAGAAAAAATTCTACCAGGAATTAAGAGCCTACATAGAGAATGTAACCAGGAATTCAGACAGCTATGTGAACCAGGCTTTTGGAAAAAAATTCAGTGGCTCCAGAGAAGAGGAAGGCAAGCCCTTCATGCTGATCCATCAGGAATCTGGTGTTGGAGAAGTGATAGAAGCCCGAAATTTTGTAGGCCTGATCCAGCTGGAAAGTGGCATGAAAATCCAGATCCTGCCCAAAATAGAATTCGGTACAGGAGCAGATGAGACCAGGGAAGTCCTTCTGAAAATGCTGAAAGAGATGAAAAATTTCTCCGGCTGGAAGCTGTCAGCAGCAAAACTGGCAAGCGGTTCTACCAACCTTTATGACATTTTTATTGACATGTATCTTCAGGAAGCAAAGCTTCTTGTGAAGCGGGGATTGCGCTCGGATTATGAAAAAGTCGAGGGGAATCTGAAAAGCTATAAGGGAAAATTGCTGGTTTCCAGACAGCTCAGGGAGAACCTGGTACACCAGGAAAGATTCTATGTAAGATACCAGAAATTTACCAGGAACAGGGCGGAAAACCGTCTCATAAAAACCACATTATTAAGGCTGAAAAAGGCTGCTTCCAGGGAGAAACAGATACAGGAAATCCGAAATCTCCTGCCTGTTTTTGAAGAGATTCCGGTATCCTCTAATATCCGGAATGATTTTGAAAAAGTAAGAGCAGACCAGAATTCCAGGGAATATGAACAGATCATCCAGTGGTCCAAGGTGTTCCTGGAAGACGAAAGCTTTGCCTGCTTTTCCGGGAATGAAAAGGCAAGATCCCTGCTTTTTCCAATGGAGGAGCTGTATGAAAATTATGTTGCCTGCAGGCTGAAAAAGCACAGGGAAAATACATGGAAGGTTTTCCCACAGGATGGTGGACATACTTTGTTTGATTCCCCGAAAAGGTTCCAGATTCGTCCGGATATTGTGTTAAGAAGAGAGGACAAATGCGTGATCCTGGACACCAAATGGAAGCTTTTAGAGGACAACCAGTGGAATAATTATGGAATCAAAAGTGCGGATATGTATCAGATGTATGCCTATTCCAAACGCTATAAAGCCCAGGATATCTGGCTGCTTTACCCTATGACAGAGTGGATGAAAAAGCAGGAAAAAATCGTGTATGATTCAGGTGTAGAGGATGCAGGATTCCCTACCAGGGTTCATATTTTCGGGGTGGATGTGGCAGATATAAATGGAAGTCTGGACAAGTTACTAACGGCCATAGAAGCTGAGAAGGGAGCCTGATGGAGTTAAAAGAAGAATCAGGAGCGGAGAAAGCACAAGTGGAAGAAAAGAATAGGAAAGAAAATAATATTGCAGAAAATAAGCCGGTTTCCTACATCTCTGTGGCAGAAAAACTGAAGTTGTTCCGTCCTGGAAAAATCCAGACGGTAGAACATTATCCCACAGGAATCCGCCAGCTTGATGAAAGACTGGGCGGAGGCTTGTACTCTGGCCTTATCTTTCTTGGCGCCCGCCCTGGCATGGGAAAGAGTACCCTGGCTCTTCAGATCGCCTCTGAAGTGGCAGCAGGAGGGACACCGGTGCTGTTTTATTCCCTGGAAATGCCTGCAATCCGAATCGAATCCAAAATCCTGAACAGAGTGATCCATATGCAGGAACCGGACGCAAAAATCACCTCTGACTGGCTGCTCCGCGAAGAGAATGCAGATAAAAAAGAGGAATGGGAGCTGGTTGAAAAAGTACAGAAAAAAATGGGTTCCAGGTATGAAAAACTGTATATCAAGGAGCGGGATAAGATCTCTTTTTCCGCAGAAGATATTGTGGCAGATGTGGAAAAATTCATGGAAGAAACAGGCAGTAAACCAGTGGTATTTGTGGATTATCTGCAGATCTTATCTGCCTGTGCTTCCACAAGAGGTACAGCGGATAAGCAGAGAAATGATGAGAATATTAACGTATTAAGCAGCCTTTCCAACAAATATGATATGGCTGTTTTCGTGATCAGTTCCCTGAACCGTGAGTCTTATCGAAATGCCCAGAAGCCTATTCAGCTGGATTCCTTTAAGGAGACCGGCGGTATCGAATATTCTGCCAGCGTGATCCTGGGACTGCAGCTGCGGAACATTGAGATTGTAGGAGCAATGCATGAATCTGCCATGTCAAGCCCTGTGAGAAAGCTGGAACTGGTGTTTTTAAAGCAGCGTTATGGAATGACGGGAACAGGCGCTAATGTAGCACTGGATTTTTATCCGGCAAAGGATCTGTACCTGGAGTATGGAGCAGAAGAGAGCAGTAGAGTGAAAGCAGAAACAATGACGAAGGCAGAAACATCAGTGGGAGCTGAGATGCCAGCAAGGGCAGAAAAACAAGCAGAAGAAGAAATATCCACAGAAGCGGATAAGAATCCATTGATAGCGCCCAGGAAAAAGAAATCTGAAGGAATAAAATTAAAGAGAAAACGTACAGAAAAGAATACAAAATCAGCTCATTCCGTAAAGAAATCAGATATAAACAACGGGGAAAAGACCGAAACCCAGCAGAACGAATTCGTCCCGGAGGATGAATACAGCAAGGCATTATTTGAGAAATTTATGAGTATGCCAGACGATCATGACAACGATTAAAAGGAGCAAATGCAATGTGGCTGCCGGAAAATACATACATTAATATATGCAAACTTGCCCAGGAGATTTTCAAAAATCACTATAAAACAGGCTGCAAAAACACCATAGAAGTAGGCAGCAGGCATAAGCCCATGACCTGTACTTATATCCTGGATATGTCGGAAGAACTGGCAAAAAAGGGCTTCAATTATTTTGATAGTGTGGTCCATGATGCCATTTATACCTTACAAAGATGTGGAAAAGAAAGGATCACCCTTACCGATATTTTGCGCATTATGGCATATGACAATTCTCTCCGGCTGTATTATCAGAAGGAGAAACCCCAGAAACGTGAACTGCGGTTGCGGGAATCTGTGGAAAAACTTATGGGGACAGGAATCGCCATTGAGTTTAAAGATGAGGTAAGAAAGAGAAACCTGACAGATGCAGAAGGGAAACTTCTTTCCGGTATTCTGGTGGGAAAAATGGTACCTCTTGAAGCAGATGATGATGGAAAAACCTTCTGGTTTATAGATGGAAAAAACCTTCCTGTTTTTCAGTATGCAGAGTATATCAGGCAGATCATTTCAGTGCCAGGTGCACTGATGGCACCAGAAAAATATCCTTTTTCCAATACAGATGAAGTAATCCTTTTGCGGAGAATTTTGATCCAGAGACTTGAGGTTATGGCCAATGAAAAGAATCATTTAAATGGGAATAAAATCCGCTATTATGGAGCTGGTAAGGGGGATGGAATCCTGCCGCTACTGGGTATCCGGAAGGAGAATTTTGCCCAGAAAGAGGTAACTTTGCAGGGCTCCTCCAGGGTTCGGTATCAGAGCCGCGGATGGAAAAATAAGGTGCATGAGATCCATAAAAAGGTGCAGCTCATTCTGGATGCATACAAAAAAATGGGATATATTGAAGACTATCTGCCTCTTAGAAATGGCGTTCGGGAACTGGTAAGAGGCGTTGAAATTACCGGTGAAATACATCGGGAAAGTATAAGAAATGAGAAGAAAATCCCGGAATCTGATGAAACAGATTTATGATATACGGATGATATTGCAATTCAGTATCAAAAGGTCAAAAAGCCTTATCGTGCTAGCACGATAAGGCTTTTGAACTTGGGACGTCCAATATGAGAAAGTAGTGAATCACTACTTTCTCATATTAGGAGCTTCCTGTATAATAAAAAGCGTAGACGTTGAAATTTGAAAATACCTCAGAGTACAATAAGACTACTG
>NZ_JAJBMO010000044.1 GCF_020537505.1 Blautia glucerasea
AACAGGTACAAAAAGGGAGATGCGAAAAAACTCAATCGAGTTTTTTCACATCCCCGTGATTACTTTTGAAATTTATGTAGGATTTAGTTCCAGTATGGTCCGTAAATCTTCTGAATCTTAGCGATCTGTGCATCTGTGATCTGATTCAACGCATTCTGAACAGCTGCATAGGTCTGAGGTCTTGTGCTCTTCAGAGCTGCATTGTTCAGGATGTAATCCTTAACAGACTCTGCAAAGTACTCGGAAGCATTCTGTGTTACATATGCTTTATTGAATGCGGTAACTTTGCTCTTTTCAGCTGCATAAATGCTCTGGAAGCTTGAAGTTCTGTCTGCGTTTCCAGCAATGAATGCAAGGAAATGTCCAAGTTCATGATATACAGAATCATCAATCTGTTTCATTGTAATGGATCTGGATCTTGCTTCAAAGTATCCGGAATAGTTAACGGACGGATCAACAACCAGCTTGAATCCTAATTTCTGGAATGCAGAAAGTACACGGCTGTCCATCTTGCCTGCAACGGATGTTACGTTTGCTTCGTACTTGGTCTTGTTTGCTGTTGCAGTAGAAGCTGTGGTAGGCTTCACTGTTGTAGTAGTTGCTGGTCTCTTTGCAGTTGTACCAGAAGATGTGGTATTGGCTGCTGCTACATTTGTAACGGTTACCTGCTGAGTTGTAGTTGTCTGAACAGTTGTGGTAACCTTGGAGGTAACCAGTTTCTTTTTGGATTTCTTGGTATATTTCTCAGTTGCTTTGGTTACAACTGTTTTCTTTGTTGCTACGGTTGTATTTCCAGAGGTCTTGGAAGAATTGGAAACCTTGGTAGTTGTTTTCAGCTTCTTGGTGTAGCTCTTCTTGGAAGCTTTTTTCAATTTAACGGTTTTCTTCGTTGTCTTGGTTCTGCGTGTGGTCTTCACTGAGGTCTTCGGCTGGGAAGCTAACGGAGTCTCTTCCTCCTGAATGGAGGTCTCCATTACAGGATCTGTATAGCTTGGGAATTCCGGGGCCTCTCCGGTTCCTGAGAATAAGGAAACACCACCGATCACAGCTGCAAGTGCTATAGCCGCACAACTGGAAACGATTTTCTTACTTGTGAACCACTCTGTTAATTTCTTTCCTTTCATATATATACACACCTTTCTTGAACGATAATGGATTCTGACTGCCGCTTTCCAGAAACAGGTTTCTCAATTTATGGTAATAAAAAAACCGTTTATCAGATTAAATAAACGGTCGCCACAAATAGAAGACTTCTGTCTCCTGTCATTATCACATCACAAATCAATATCAATGCGGCAACCGGCTGTCATAGTCAAAAGACCTTAGACCCTTGGCTTTGCGTCCCCGCCTTTCGACAGGTTTGCCTTTAATTACATTCATATAATAAATCATTTTCCGATGGTTGTCAACGATAAAACCCAGTAAAAAATCACCAAATTTTCAATAAAGAAACACGAAACAAAGCGCCCCCATAAACAAAAGACAAATCCTCTCGTACCTGACACAAGAAGCAGTGTTTGCTTCGCAAACTGAACTTCTCTCTTCCTTTTTTGACATAATCTGCTATACTTATTTCTATAAAATAAATTGTAACTATTGTATAAAGGAGCGGCACTATGTCAGATCGAACTTCTGCCCTTCCTCTTTGCTTACTTTTCATCTGCCTTGCCCTGTTTTTAATACCTGGATGCGGCGGCAGCGGTAATTCCGTTTCTTCTGAAGAGCCTCCCGTTTTTTCCCCGCTGCAGGTTCTGGTTCCGGAAGCCCCTGGAACAAACACCATAGGATATTCCCCGTTGATACTGGATATCTCCAACATCAGCCAGGGATATCTGACCGCTATTAGCGATAGCAATGGCACCACCAAGAACATTCAGCTTTCCGCAGATGACGGCGTTGTTTATTCCTATTTCATAAACTCCGGTGACAGTGCTGTCATACCTTTTACCAGTGGAAGCGGCACTTACCAGGTTTCCTGTTATGAACAGGTAAACGGCAGCCAGTATGCTGCACTTTTTGCCCAGGCCTTGGAGGTTTCCCTGGAGAATGAATTTCTCCCGTTTTTGTATCCGAACCAATATGTAAATTTCACCCCTGACTCGGAAGCCAGCAAATTAGCCCTTTCTCTTCTGGCAGAGGATGCTACGGAACAGGAAAGTATTGATGCCGTTTTCCAGTATGTAACCCAGCATGTTACCTACGACGAGGACAAAGCGGTCACCGTCGAAACAGGCTATCTTCCCGATGTAGACGAAACGCTTTCCACCGGGAAGGGAATCTGCTTTGATTACGCAGCCCTGATGACAGCAATGCTGCGAAGCCGTGACATCCCCTGTAAGCTTCAGATTGGTTATGCTGGTGACATCAAGCATGCATGGATCGATGTTTACATCCGGGGAAAAGGATGGGTGGAGCATGCCATTACCTATGACGGAGAGAAATGGAACCGCATGGATCCAACCTTTACCGCCAACAGCGAAGACGAAGAGCTTATCAATTCCTATATCGGTGACAGCGAGAATTATACCTTGCAGTTCACCCGATAGTACTACAATAATATGGTTCCTGTATTTTTGTGGAACCTGCCTGATGTTTTTTCAGAGAGGATTTTATATGATTACCAAGTTAAATAACCGGGAGCTGTTCCAGTTCTGCGAGCAATTTTCCATTATACTACGTTCCGGAATGTCCACCATTGAAGGACTTGCGGTCTTAAATGATGACAACCAGACAGACCGGGGCAAAGAGATTTTAACCTTTCTTTATAAAGACATGGAGGAATCCGGTTCCCTGGCACATGCCATGGAAGAATCCGGGGCTTTTCCAGCTTCTATGACTGCCTATGTCCACACAGGTGAAGAAACCGGCTGTCTGGATGAGGTTATGAAAGGACTGTCCGCTTTCTATGAAAAAGAAATCCAGATCACAGACCAGATCCAGAGTGCAGTCACCTATCCCCTTGTTATGCTGGGTATGATGACTGCTGTTATTGTGATCCTTCTGATAAAGGTCCTCCCGGTTTTCCGGCAGGTTTTCCGCCAGCTTGGACTGGAAATGAGTGGAATCTCCGGAGCCCTTCTTGGAATGGGCGAAACGCTCAGCCGCTATTCCACTGTATTTCTTGTTTTTCTGATCACGCTAATCGGCTTCATCCTTTTTCTTGTTCTTCATCCAAAGGGACAGGAGTTGATCCGCAAAACCGTCTACCGTTTTCCAGGAATGAAAGAAATCCCGGTGAACTTAGATTACAGCCGTTTTTGCCAGTGCATTTCCATGGGAATCCGCAGCGGACTTTCCCCGGAGCTTTGTGTGGAGCTTGCAAACGCTATTGTCACCCAGACCGAGATCAAAGAAAAGCTTACCGCAGCCCATAAGCAGCTCTCCCAGGGATATGGATTTACAGAAGCCATCACAGAGTCCGGGCTTTTTAAGACCATGGAGCTACGCCTGATCTCCCTTGGTTTTCAGGCTGGCGCATCCGACGAAGTGATGGAAAAGCTTGCCGAACAGTATGAAGAGAAATCCGTAGGCTCTATTTCCCATATTGTGTCTATTTTGGAACCAACAATCGTGATCGTCCTTTCCCTGCTTGTGGGTCTGATCCTTCTTTCTGTTATGATGCCGCTTTTGGGCCTGTTGTCTGAAATGATCGCGTAACAAACGCAAGGGAGGATAAAAATGGATATCTTTGAAACCAAAGGAACGCATGTGAAACGGATTTTCCGGAGTCTTATTCCGGTCTTATCCACAGTGATCCTCTGCTTTATCTTCTATCTGGGGATTGCCCATACACAGGCAGATTCCCTGGAAAAAGAACAAATTACTTTAACCCAGGCGCTGGAAGGCGGTGCCATCCGCACTTATGCCCTCACAGGCCGGTATCCCCAGAGCCTGGACGAATTGCTTTCCGATTATCATATTACCTATGACTCTGAGAAATTTGTAGTAGAATATGTTCCAAACGGATCCAATCTGCTGCCATCCATCAGTGTACTTCCGGTAACTGCCCGAAAAGGAGGTACCAGATGATCTCCAGTTTTAGCCAAAAGAACCACAGCATTGATTCACTGGCAGCCCTGCTGCTCTTTGCAATGTATGTACTGTTTCTTTTATTTCTGCTGCTTTTTGGTGCCGGGAGCTATCAGGCCTCTGTAAAAAGCCTGGATACTAATAACAGCCTTTATACCGCTGCCTCTTACATCACTACCAAATTCCGTCAGCATGATGTTCCTGGAAAAATTTCCCTTACAGAGATTCAGGGAACACAGACTCTTTGCTTTCAGGAAGATATTAAGGGCAAAGCTTACTGCACTTATATTTATTTTGATGGCAGCAGCTTAAAAGAGCTTTTTACCGCAGAAGGTTCCCAGGCAGATCTTTCCATGGGAACTGACCTGGCACACCTTCAGAATTTCCACATAGAAACTGTGGAAAACACTTTTTACAGGATCACATTAACAGACACAGACGGACATAGCTCCTGTTTTCTGCTTCATCCAGGCATTCCAATCTGAGGCACAGACTTTTGAATTATATTCTGAAAGGAAGTTCTTCATGCAAAAAATTACTACCCATTCCAAATCCGGTCTTTTTCTTATGGAAATGATATTTGTCCTTCTTTTTCTGGGACTGACCTGCGGTGTCTGTGTGAAACTGTTTGCAGCCTCCTATACCGCAAGGGTAAACGCCCGGGAGGACTCTCATATCCAGGAACTGATCACCAGCGCAGGTGAAATTCTGGAAGGTACAGATGGCACTGTCCAAAATTTTCTTTCCCTGATGCCAGACGGAGTTGCAGATCAGGACAGTATTTGCTATTATTTTGACAAACACTGGCGGAATACTTCCCAGGAAGCCGCAGTTTATAAAATGATGGTGGTCTGCTCTGCTTCTGCCAATACCAAAGAGGTTCAGATCACGTTTGTAAAACTCCGCAATGCCAATGAGGAAACCAGTCTTTATACACAAACCATCCGTTTTCCTATTTTGACAGCAAAGGAGGAATCGGATTCATGAAAGAAAAAAAGAATCTTTTTTCCGCAACTGGAATTCCATCCCTGTTTCTGATTTTCGGAGTGCTTATGCTGGTGATCCTTTCCCTGCTGGGATATGGTACTTCCAGGCAGGATCTGCGCGCCAGCACCCTTTCCCTGGAACAGACCACAGCTTATTATAATACCTGCAGTGAGGCAGCTGATTTTTATGCCAGACTGGTTCAGGCCTTAGAAGAATTTCAGGCGCAGACCCAAACAGATAGTACCTATTACCAGCTCGTTTCTGATTATCTGGACTCACAGGAGAATATACAATGGGATCCAGATGAGCATACAGTCAGCTATGTGAAAGCATTTTCTGATACACAAAGTCTGGCTGCAAAGATTTCTGTATTCCGGACAGACCACAATACAGCCAGGATTCTTTCCTGGAACACCGTTGTAACTGCCGACTGGAATCCAGATAACAGCCAGTCCGTCTATAAAGGAGAATAGTTTTATGGAAGAAAAAGTAAAGGCCTTTCTCCAGCTTGCCACTGAGAAAAAAGCCTCTGACATTTTTATTATTGCAGGTCGTCCCCTTTCTGTAAAAATCGACGGAAAGCTCTGCACTCTGGAGGGATTTGAGGAACGGCTCATGCCCCCTGAGACAGACGAATTTATCCGGATCATCTACAAGCTTGCCCATGGCCGAAACATCCAGCCTATGCTGGAATCCGGAGACGATGACTTCTCCATGGCAATACCCGGACTTTCCCGATTCCGTGTAAATACATACCGCCAGCGTGGTTCTCTTGCTGCTGTCATCCGTATCATTGCCTTTAACCTGCCAGATCCCCAGGATCTGCATATTCCACCAGCTGTTATGGAAGCTTCCGATCTCACTAAAGGCATGGTTCTGATCACCGGTCCTGCCGGAAGCGGAAAATCCACAACTATGGCCTGCATCATCGACCAGATCAATCATAGCAGGGAAGGACATATCATCACTCTTGAGGATCCTCTGGAATACCTGCACCGCCATGACAAATGCATTGTCAGCCAGCGTGAGATCTGTACTGATACTGCCAATTATCTGGTTTCCCTGCGCGCTACCCTGCGCCAAAGCCCGGATGTGATTCTTCTTGGAGAAATGCGTGACCATGAAACCATCCAGACTGCCATGACTGCTGCCGAGACTGGTCATCTCATTCTTTCCAGCCTTCATACCACCGGGGCTGCCAATACCATCAGCCGTATTATGGATGTTTTTGAACCAAGTCAGCAGCACCAGATCGCCATTCAGCTTTCCATGGTACTGCAGACTGTTATTTCCCAGCAGCTGGTACCAGATGTAAATGGACACAATATACCGGTTTTTGAAATTATGAGGCTGACCCCGGCCATCCGAAATATGATCCGGGATAATAAGATTTACCAGATTGACGGCGTCATCGCATCCTCGTCACAGGACGACATGCGTTCCATGGATAACAGCCTGCTGCAGCTTTACCGGAACCGCCAGATTACCAGGGAAACAGCCCTGAAATATTCTTCCAACCCGGAAATGTTAAAAAGGAAGCTCATGTAACGAGCTTCCTCTTTATTTACTCTGGAAAAGAACTAAAAGTCTATACTAACATAAGGCCTTGGAGCCTGACACACTGACAAGCTCCATCCTGCGAAGCGAGTGTGAAACATGGGGCGTGTGTTCTATCTCATTTACGCTATTCTTCAAATTCTCAGCGTTTCGTCACAGTCCTAAACGCCTTATATTTACTCTTCACTATGCCAGTAGGTTCTTTTACATAGGCACGCACATAATACGTATATTTTTTCCCCTTCTTCACCTTCGTGTCTGTCCAGGAAGAGGTACTGCCCTTCTTAATTGTAGCGGTCAGCGTATATTTGCCGCTTCCAGTTTTTCGGTAAATATAATAACCATCACATTTTTTCTGCGCTTTCCATTTTATCTTCAATCCCTTTTTCACATTTGATACTGAGGAAATAGTCTGTGTGGACGGCGCCGACTTATATTTTCCGCTTGACTTATAACTGCTTGCCACAGTTTTTTTATTCACGGTACAGCAGGCTCTTACTGTGTATTCATACACTATGGCTGCTTTGATCTTTTTGTCTTTATAAGAGGTAGTCGCAGCCTTTTTTATAGTGGATATTTTCGTCCATTTTCCAGAAGAAGTTTTCCGGTAAACCACATAGCTTTCGGCTCCAGAGATCTTATTCCAGGAAACAGTGTTATAACCGCCAGAAGAAACTTTCACAGAAACAGACGGTGTGGAAAGTGCTGGTTTCACAGCTCTTTCCACGGTAAAACCGGAATATTTCGCAGTTCCGTTTACCATGCTGTAAGCACGAAGCTTATAGGTATATGTAATTCCAGGCTTCACAGTGGTGTCTGTCCATGTACTGTAGTTCCAGGACAGGGTTGTCATCTTCTTGTATTCCCCGCCAGATTCTTTCCGGTAGATCTGATAACCGGAAACTCCAGATGCTTTCATCCAGGTCAGACCGATCCTGTTATAAGCTTTGGCGGATGCCTGCATGGAGGATGGCTTCTGCACCGTTACTACACTGCCAAGGGTTCGTGTATGGGCTTTAATTCTGGCACATGCGCTAGGACTGGTCTTGGAAAAATCATTCCAGCCGCTTTTCTCATGATAACAGAAACTCTGGTTTTCCCTCAGATCCGCATTAAATCCCACCCAGTCATAGGCACTGTTAGTCTCACACAGATAGTCTACAGCGTAAGAGCCTATATTGGTAACTACTACGGAATACAAAGTGCCACTCATCAAATTCACTTCCGGAACCTTCACGGTAGAAATGCCGGCATGCTCCTGATAAAAGGTAACAGGGCTGCTATAGGCTGGTGTTCCACTCACTGGATTACTCTTATCCTCCAGATTGGTATAGATCTGAATGCTGTAGGAACCGCCGTCTGTGTAGGTAGCCAGCACCACCTCCCCCAGCGCCTCTCCCTTTCCGTTTCCTGCTTTTGCCTGAAAAACATTGGAAACAGAGGAAATCCCACTGCTTCCTGAAGGATACAGTTTTAGTTTGCTCAGCGCACAGGAACCGTCATAGAAATAATTGTTTCTGTACTTCGGGCTTATAGTAGCTTCTGCAGCCACAATGTTATAGTTGCATTTATTCTGGTAGGAAATGTAGAAGTAACCGCCGTCCCCCCAGTCATCTCCCCAGCTGTTTCTTGCGATCCATGCTCCATCAGAAGTTACCTCGCTGTCTTCGTTGAAATTTTCCCTGGAAAAATTATCGTCCCAGCCTACCAGTGTCACCGCATGGTTTACTCCCGCACTTCCCGGATAACTGTAGGCATACATATGCGGATTGTAATAGCTGTCATACATGCCAAAAGACATGGAAACAGAGCCATATTCTAAGATCAGGTTCTTAATATTATTTACAGAGTAAGAGGAAAATGCAGCATTTTCCAGGTATGCCGTTGTTTTGTATGCCATGCTGGGATCTGGTACTTTCTCAGAATCCAGTGTGTGGTCTGCATTGGTCTCATAGGGGACCTGGGACTCCAATGCCATGCCGCTCCAGGTACTTAAAAAGATGGCAGCCAGAGTCTGGTTTCCACCTTCCCGGTAGGAATGCTGAACCTCGTTCCTATCATTGGCAGTATTTCCCAGCGGGTCGTTCTTTCGGTTTGCAAAAAAGTAGGCCAGATGTTCTTCTGACAAATCAAAAAGGCCAGCTCCGGCTCTTTTGAAGGATATTTCCAGATTGGCAGCCAGCGTGTACGCCCAGCACATATTGGAGGGCTTCTGGTTGCGGACTGGAAGAGAAAGACTGCTTCTTGGATCATACCGTGCCGGGTAGGACGCAGCTCTTGCCGCGCCTACACTTCCCGTATCCCCGTTCCCATTGCCAGAAGGAGGATCCACATAGCTTAAAAGCTCCAGTTCCCGGATAGGCTCTAACTGGGCTTCGATTTCCTCATCAGTAAGACCATTCTCTTCTATGGAATTATCATCTTCCGGGGACGGGTCACCGGAATCCAAACTGCTGAATCCAGAAGTCTGTTCCTCAGCTTCTCCGTCAGAAAAGCCATCGTCACCATCGGGAGCCTGAATATCTTCTGCATCTGAAAACCCATCGGAGGCATCGGCAGAATCAGCAGAGGCAAACGTATCCTGCTGGTCTGTCTCAGTACCACTTTCATTGCTGTCTTCCCATGCGGTATTTCCATCCACGGAGTCAGTGGCCCAGGCCGGCATTCCGGTGAAAACCAGGGAGCCTGCCAGAAGAAGGCTTAAAACTTCTTTTTTTAACAACTTGTTATATTTCATTTTTACTCCTGGTTGTCTGGCGATATCAATGCCAGAAAATTAATAAGAGTTAATATCAATATCATCCAAGCGCATTCATATTATAGCTGCATACTGAGTTACATCGTCAATTACTGTGCTATTTCCGGTTTGTGAGATATATTTTTAAAAACTGAATCAATTTCTCCATTTCTTTCTGTGTTCCCACTGTGATACGCAGATAATTGTCAATCCTTGGTTTCGGGAAATATCTTACATAGATATGTTCTTCCCGGAGTGCCTCAAAAATCTCTTTTGCAGGACAACTGTTGTGAGATGCAAAAATAAAATTGGTCTTGGAATCCGGAAATGTGAAGCCAAGAGTGGACAGTTCTTTCTTGGTCCATTCTCTTGTGGACATGATCTTCCCGCATGTCTCTGTGAAATATGCTTTATCCTGGATTGCAGCCACACCGGTAGCAAGGGTAGTGCGGTCCATGGTGTAGGAGTTAAAGGAATATTTCACGTCGTTCAGGAATTTGATCAGCTGTGGATTTCCGCAGGCAAAGCCGATACGCATGCCTGCCATGGAACGGGATTTTGAGAAAGTCTGTACAACCAGAAGATTGTCATATTTCCCAATCAGTTCCAGGGCTGATTTTGCTCCAAAATCTACGTAAGCTTCGTCTACGATCACGATCACGTCTGGATTATGCTGAATAATTTCTTCGATGTCACCAAGTGGAAGTTCTACTCCTGTAGGAGCGTTTGGATTGGGGAAAATGATTCCACCGTTTTCCCCGAAGTAGTCTTCTTTGCGGATGCAGAAGTTCTCATCAAGAGCTTTGCATTCATATGGTATCCTGAAAAGGTCTGCCCATACGTCGTAGAAAGAATAGGTAATATCGGGGAAAAGGATTGGTTTGTCCGAGTTAAAGAAGGTGAGGAAGCTCATTGCAAGTACATCGTCTGAGCCCACGCCTACAAATACCTGCTCGTCTTTCAGGCCATAATTCCGGGCAATAGCATGTACCAGGCCGCCAGCTGTGGGATCTGGGTAAAGACGGAGTGCATCCGGTTTGATTCCATGTAATGCTTTTTCCACGCCTGGTGCAGGGGGATATGGGTTCTCGTTGGTATTCAGCTTGATCATGTCGGGCTGATTTGGCTGCTCGCCTGGGGTATAAGGTATTACTTTACGAATGTTTGCTTCCCATGTATTCATTTCGGTCCATCCTCGCTTCTTCGTATTTTTTATTATAGTTTTCCTTTGAAAAAGATCTGTAGTATGCATGTTTCTGTATAGTTATAAGTATTTTACTTTTTTATAGAAAGTTTGTCAAATTATGATTGCCAAGCACCTTATTGCTATTTTGTGGGTTGAAAAGTTCGTCGAAGAGGGACGCATTCGGACAATGGG
>NZ_JAJBMO010000045.1:2500-7500 GCF_020537505.1 Blautia glucerasea
TTACGTATCGCATTTCGCTGCGTTCTTCATCGATGCGAGAACCAAGAGATCCGTTGTTGAAAGTTTTTAATATTTTAAAATTTCCAGTTACGAAAATTCTTGTTTTTGACAAAAATTTAATGAATAGATAAAATTGTTTGTGTTTGTTAACCTCTGGGCCCCGATTGCTCGAATGCCCAAAGAAAAAGTTGCAAAGATATGAAAACTCCACAGTGTGTTGTATTGAAACGGTTTTAATTGTCCTATAACAAAAGCACAGAAATCTCTCACCGTTTGGAATAGCAAGAAAGAAACTTACAAGCCTAGCAAGACCGCGCACTTAAGCGCAGGCCCGGCTGGACTCTCCATCTCTTGTCTTCTTGCCCAGTAAAAGCTCTCATGCTCTTGCCAAAACAAAAAAAAAAAAATCCATTTTCAAAATTATTAAATTTCTTTAATGATCCTTCCGCAGGTTCACCTACGGAAACCTTGTTACGACTTTTAGTTCCTCTAAATGACCAAGTTTGTCCAAATTCTCCGCTCTGAGATGGAGTTGCCCCCTTCTCTAAGCAGATCCTGAGGCCTCACTAAGCCATTCAATCGGTACTAGCGACGGGCGGTGTGTACAAAGGGCAGGGACGTAATCAACGCAAGCTGATGACTTGCGCTTACTAGGAATTCCTCGTTGAAGAGCAATAATTACAATGCTCTATCCCCAGCACGACGGAGTTTCACAAGATTACCAAGACCTCTCGGCCAAGGTTAGACTCGCTGGCTCCGTCAGTGTAGCGCGCGTGCGGCCCAGAACGTCTAAGGGCATCACAGACCTGTTATTGCCTCAAACTTCCATCGGCTTGAAACCGATAGTCCCTCTAAGAAGTGGATAACCAGCAAATGCTAGCACCACTATTTAGTAGGTTAAGGTCTCGTTCGTTATCGCAATTAAGCAGACAAATCACTCCACCAACTAAGAACGGCCATGCACCACCACCCACAAAATCAAGAAAGAGCTCTCAATCTGTCAATCCTTATTGTGTCTGGACCTGGTGAGTTTCCCCGTGTTGAGTCAAATTAAGCCGCAGGCTCCACTCCTGGTGGTGCCCTTCCGTCAATTCCTTTAAGTTTCAGCCTTGCGACCATACTCCCCCCAGAACCCAAAGACTTTGATTTCTCGTAAGGTGCCGAGTGGGTCATTAAAAAAACACCACCCGATCCCTAGTCGGCATAGTTTATGGTTAAGACTACGACGGTATCTGATCATCTTCGATCCCCTAACTTTCGTTCTTGATTAATGAAAACGTCCTTGGCAAATGCTTTCGCAGTAGTTAGTCTTCAATAAATCCAAGAATTTCACCTCTGACAATTGAATACTGATGCCCCCGACCGTCCCTATTAATCATTACGATGGTCCTAGAAACCAACAAAATAGAACCAAACGTCCTATTCTATTATTCCATGCTAATATATTCGAGCAATACGCCTGCTTTGAACACTCTAATTTTTTCAAAGTAAAAGTCCCGGTTCGCCAAGAGCCACAAGGACTCAAGGTTAGCCAGAAGGAAAGGCCCCGTTGGAAATCCAGTACACGAAAAAATCGGACCGGCCAACCGGGCCCAAAGTTCAACTACGAGCTTTTTAACTGCAACAACTTTAATATACGCTATTGGAGCTGGAATTACCGCGGCTGCTGGCACCAGACTTGCCCTCCAATTGTTCCTCGTTAAGGTATTTACATTGTACTCATTCCAATTACAAGACCCGAATGGGCCCTGTATCGTTATTTATTGTCACTACCTCCCTGAATTAGGATTGGGTAATTTGCGCGCCTGCTGCCTTCCTTGGATGTGGTAGCCGTTTCTCAGGCTCCCTCTCCGGAATCGAACCCTTATTCCCCGTTACCCGTTGAAACCATGGTAGGCCACTATCCTACCATCGAAAGTTGATAGGGCAGAAATTTGAATGAACCATCGCCAGCACAAGGCCATGCGATTCGAAAAGTTATTATGAATCATCAAAGAGTCCGAAGACATTGATTTTTTATCTAATAAATACATCTCTTCCAAAGGGTCGAGATTTTAAGCATGTATTAGCTCTAGAATTACCACAGTTATACCATGTAGTAAAGGAACTATCAAATAAACGATAACTGATTTAATGAGCCATTCGCAGTTTCACTGTATAAATTGCTTATACTTAGACATGCATGGCTTAATCTTTGAGACAAGCATATGACTACTGGCAGGATCAACCAGATAACTATCTTAAAAGAAGAAGCAACAAGCAGTAAAAAAGAAAGAAACCGAAATCTCTTTTTTTTTTCCCACCTATTCCCTCTTGCTAGAAGATACTTATTGAGTTTGGAAACAGCTGAAATTCCAGAAAAATTGCTTTTTCAGGTCTCTCTGCTGCCGGAAATGCTCTCTGTTCAAAAAGCTTTTACACTCTTGACCAGCGCACTCCGTCACCATACCATAGCACTCTTTGAGTTTCCTCTAATCAGGTTCCACCAAACAGATACCCCGGTGTTTCACGGAATGGTACGTTTGATATCGCTGATTTGAGAGGAGGTTACACTTGAAGAATCACAGTCTTGCGACCGGCTATTCAACAAGGCATTCCCCCAAGTTTGAATTCTTTGAAATAGATTGCTATTAGCTAGTAATCCACCAAATCCTTCGCTGCTCACCAATGGAATCGCAAGATGCCCACGATGAGACTGTTCAGGTTAAACGCAAAAGAAACACACTCTGGGAATTTCTTCCCAAATTGTATCTCTCAATACGCATCAACCCATGTCAATTAAACACGCTGTATAGAGACTAGGCAGATCTGACGATCACCTAGCGACTCTCTCCACCGTTTGACGAGGCCATTTACAAAAACATAACGAACGACAAGCCTACTCGAATTCGTTTCCAAACTCTTTTCGAACTTGTCTTCAACTGCTTTCGCATGAAGTACCTCCCAACTACTTTTCCTCACACTTGTACTCCATGACTAAACCCCCCCTCCCATTACAAACTAAAATCTTACTTTTATTTTCTTTTGCCCTCTCTGTCGCTCTGCCTTAACTACGTATTTCTTGCCGAGAAAAACTTCAATTTAAGCTATTCTCCAAAAATCTTAGCGTATATTTTTTTCTTTTTTTTTTTCCAAAGTGACAGGTGCCCCGGGTAACCCAGTTCCTCACTTTTTTTTACTGCGGAAGCGGAAGCGGAAAAGCGGAAGCGGAAAATGCGGAAGCGGAAAATACGGAAGCGGAAAATACGGAAACGCGCGGGAACATACAAAATATACCTTTCTCACACAAGAAATATATGCTACTTGCAAAATATCATACCAAAAAACTTTTCACAACCGAAACCAAAACCAACGGATATCATACATTACACTACCACCATTCAAACTTTACTACTATCCTCCCTTCAGTTTCCCTTTTTCTGCCTTTTTCGGTGACGGAAATACGCTTCAGAGACCCTAAAGGGAAATCCATGCCATAACAGGAAAGTAACATCCCAATGCGGACTATACCACCCCACCACACTCCTACCAATAATGGTAACTATTCTATGTTTTCTTACTCCTATGTCTATTCATCTTTCATCTAACTACCTAATACTATGCAAAAATGTAAAATTATCACACAAAACATAAACAATCAAAATCAGCCATTTCCGCACCTTTTCCTCTGTCCACTTTCAACCGTCCCTCCAAATGTAAAATGGCCTATCGGAATACATTTCCTACATCCTAACTACTATAAAACAACCTTTAGACTTACGTTTGCTACTCTCATGGTCTCAATACTGCCGCCGAAATTCTGTCCCACATACTAAATCTCTTCCCGTCATTATCGCCCGCATCCGGTGCCGTAAATGCAAAACAAATACCATCTATGTCTTCCACACCATCATTTTACTATGCCTGCCACCATCCATTTGTCTTTTGCACCATATCTTCATAACCTGTCACCTTGAAACTACCTCTGCATGCCACCTACCGACCAACTTTCATGTTCTGTTTCGACCTACCTCTTGTAAATGACAAATCACCTTTTTCATCGTATGCACCTTATTCTCCACATCACAATGCACTATTGCTTTTGCTTTTTCACCTCTCATATCCTATTGCTATTAGATGAAATATAATAAAAATTGTCCTCCACCCATAACACCTCTCACTCCCACCTACTGAACATGTCTGGACCCTGCCCTCATATCACCTGCGTTTCCGTTAAACTATCGGTTGCGGCCATATCTACCAGAAAGCACCGTTTCCCGTCCGATCAACTGTAGTTAAGCTGGTAAGAGCCTGACCGAGTAGTGTAGTGGGTGACCATACGCGAAACTCAGGTGCTGCAATCTTTATTTCTTTTTTTTTTTTTTTTCTCTCTAGTTTCTTGGCTTCCTATGCTAAATCCCATAACTAACCTACCATTCGATTCAGAAAAATTCGCACTATCCAGCTGCACTCTTCTTCTGAAGAGTTAAGCACTCCATTATGCTCATTGGGTTGCTACTACTTGATATGTACAAACAATATTCTCCTCCGATATTCCTACAAAAAAAAAAAAAACACTCCGGTTTTGTTCTCTTCCCTCCATTTCCCTCTCTTCTACGGTTAATCCTTTCCTCTTCGTCTTTTTCTACACCCTCGTTTAGTTGCTTCTTTTTCCTTCCCGCTTTCCTGCACTAACATTTTGCCGCAGTACACTATACGATCGTAGTACATCTTACAACTCCGCATACCGCGTCGCCAAAAATTTACTTCGCCAACCATTCCATATCTGTTAAGTATACATGTATATATATTGCACTGGCTATTCATCTTGCACTTTTCCTCTTTCTTCTTCCCAGTAGCCTCATCCTTTCACGCTGCCTCTCTGGAACTTGCCATCATCATTCCCTAGAAACTGCCATTTACTTAAAAAAAAAATGTCCCCACTATCACTGTTCACTGTTCACTTGTCTCTTACATCTTTCTTGGTAAAATCGTAGTTCGTAGTATTTTTTTTCATATCA
>NZ_JAJBMO010000046.1 GCF_020537505.1 Blautia glucerasea
TGGAAGTGTGGTAACACATGGAGCTGACTGTTACTAATAGGGTGAGGGCTTGACCAATAATCGCAAGGTTAATTAAAAAGATTTTTGACAAATATTCCACAAGGATGTAACATGTATGTAGTTTTGAAGGTACAGTAAATGAGACGGTAGCCATTTGGTTATCGTTTTTTTATTGCCGAAAACCAAACGCACAATTGGGGGAGAATCGAAATGGGAGAGTATATTCACTGAACGAAGAAATCCCATGAGCACTTTTCTGTATATATGATGAACTGCAGATGTTTCGAAAAGTTCTCATTTATCCCTTGCATTATATGCAGATATGTAGTAAATTAGTATCTACCACGCTATAATCACAGAACAAACATTCTGTTTTACAGCCTGGAATGAAGGGGGAAATTGATAAATGGAAAACACAGTAAGAAAAGGTAGATTCCAGGAGAAATTTCTGGGAGATAAAGCCTTTTACAAGATGGTACTTGCAATCGCAATACCTATTATGATACAGAATGGTATTACCAATTTTGTCAGCCTTTTGGATAATATTATGATTGGCAGAATTGGTACTGAACAGATGTCTGGGGCGGCAATCGTGAACCAGCTTCTTTTTGTATACAATCTCTGCCTGTTTGGAGGCGTATCTGGGGCAGGAATCTTTACCGCACAGTATGCGGGACAGAAGGATCATGAAGGAGTACGCCAGACATTTCGCTATAAATTGTGGCTGGTAATTGTTCTTACGATCATAACCATATTGATCCTCGCATCCGCAGGAGAAATGCTGATCGGAATGTACCTGAAGGGAGAAGGTAGTGCAGAGGCCCTGGAAGCAACCAGCAGATATGGAATGCAGTATCTTTGGATCATGCTTCTTGGTTTACCGCCGTTTATGATCAGTCAGGTATATTCCAGTACACTTCGTGAGTGCGGAGAAACCGTACAGCCTATGAAGGCAGGTGTTACCGCAGTATTTGTAAACCTGGTATTTAATTATCTTCTGATTTATGGTAAATTTGGTTTCCCGGAGCTGGGGGTAAGAGGGGCAGCTGTTGCCACTGTTCTTTCCCGCTATGTGGAGGTTGCCATTGTGATTATCTGGACACATACCCATACAGAGAAAATGCCTTTTGCAAAAGGACTTTACAGTACTCTTAAAGTACCAGCGAATCTGACGAAGAAAATTCTGATCAAAGGGACTCCGTTACTTCTTAATGAGACTCTTTGGGCAGCTGGTATGGCAATCCTTACCCAGTGCTACTCGGTGCGGGGACTGAATGTAGTAGCAGCCCAGAATATTGCCAATACCATCAATAATGTATTTAATGTAGTGTTTATTGCGTTGGGAGATTCCGTCGCCATTGTGGTTGGTCAGCTTCTTGGAGCTGGTGATATGAAGAAAGCCAGGGATACAGATAACAAGATGATTGCTTTTTCTGTAATGTGCTGTACGGGTGTGGCACTGGTTATGTTAGTAGTGGCACCATTTTTTCCTAGATTGTACAATACCAATCAGGATGCCAGAGAACTGGCGAAATATTTTATTATGATCATGGCAATCTTTATGCCACAGAATGCTTTTCTTCATGCGGCTTATTTCACCTTGCGCTCCGGTGGAAAAACAATCATCACCTTCCTGTTTGACAGCGTGTTTGTGTGGTGTGTCAGTGTGCCGATCGCATACTGCCTCAGCCGCTTCACAGGGCTTCATGTGCTGGCTGTTTTTGCCCTGGTACAGGTGGGAGATATTCTGAAATGTATTGTGGGATTTGTGCTGGTTAAAAAGGGCGTGTGGATGCAGAATATTGTTTCTGGAAAATAAAAAGATGAAGCGCATGTTCATGATGTAAAAAGACAGAATGAGAATTCTCTTATTTAAAAATAACCAAAAAAATGCTTTTCATTTATCTAAGTGCAATTTAGAAACTGTGCTGATAAATGGAAAGCATTTTTGGATTAAAGAGAAATCAATTCCCCAGTCCTTGTCACATCATATCCAGTCTGTCCCTGAAGAATGGTGCGGAAATCTTCAGACCGTACGATTTCCAGAAGCGCAGAAAAGCCAGGTTGGGAAAGAGATTCTGTTTCCATGACCAGATACATAGGAAGGGTTTCCAGTGGAATAAAATCCAGAAGCCCGGACTGGTGTGCGGCATATTCTTCTCCCAGTGCGGCGTCGGCCTTGTGTGTGGCAATTGCTGCAGCTGTGGAAATATCAGATACCAGTTCCGTATGATATCCGGATACCAGAGCTGGTGAAAGTTTTTCAGAAAAAAGGAACTGATCCAGATAAATTCGCGGTGTACTTCCTTTTTCACGGTTGGCGATTTTTATGTCCCTACGGAGTAAATCCTTTAGATCTTTCAGGTTCAATGGATTTCCAGCAGAAACATAAAGCCCTATGGAATATTCATAAAGGCATAAAAGAGACAGCTGTGTGCCTGGTACAAGGCTTCGGATATGCTCCGGATCCAGGCTTGCACAGGCAATGTGAGCCTTCTTAAAGTAAAGGGAATAAAGACTGTTGTAGCTGTTCATAAAGGACTGAAGAACAGGAATTCCCAGGGGATGAATGGACATCTGGCTTACCAGAAGTTCAAGAGCCGGGGAAAACTGGCCGCAAAGGATCAATCCGCTGGAGTGGAGCAGGTAATCTCGTTTCAAAAGAGAGCTCTCAGGAGGCAGCTCTGGAACCTGCAGATTTCCGCTTACAGAATCTAGTGGGGCTACGTTTCCCTGGATGCCCTGGGCAGGGACCGTATTCCCGGAACCAGTGCGCTCCAGGTATTGTTTCAGCTGCTGTTCACTGATGCGAAGCTGCTTCCCCACTTTGGAAGAGTACAGTTCACCCCGCTTGATTAGTTCATAGACAGTTGTCTTTTTTATCTGAAGCTTGTCTGCGATTTCCTGGGCAGTATATAGTTTATTCATCAATTCCCACCATAACGTTGGTTGCTTTAATAACTGCATATGCATCAGAGCCGACTTCAAGTCCAAGCTCCTCTACTGCTGCACAGGAAATAGTAGCGGTAATAATATTTCCGCCTCCGATATCAATTGTGACAATAGAGTTTACAGCACCTTTGTTGATATTGATCACTTTTCCTTTTAACTGGTTGCGCGCGCTTAATTTCATGTTCGAATCCTCTTTTCTCTATTTTTATGAAAATAATTTCTGGTATTGTCTGCAGGGAAAGACAAGGTTCATGTCCAGAACCTGTAGTATTTTCTTATCATAGCATGCAGGATAAAAAATAACAAGACAGGCTGACTGTAAAAATATATAAAAAAGTTGGTGAAAACTAAAAGAAATTGTATAAATGCTGCATTGGAAAATTGACATTGAAAATCAAATCAAGTATAATGAATGAAACCGAACAAAACGCAACAAAACCAAACAAAATGGAGGCGTGTGAAATGAAAAAGAGAGTTTTTGCAGCATTTATGGCTGGAGTTATGGGCACTATGATGTTCGGAACAACTTTAGTATCCGCTGAGACTCCAGAACTGAAAGGTGAGGTTTATGCATTTATTGCTGCCAGCCTGAATAACGCTATGGAAGAGCTTCAGAAGAATTTCAATGAGACCTATCCGGATGTTGAGATCCTCTACAATGCGGACAGCTCAGGTACACTGCAGACACAGATCGAGGAAGGTGCACGCTGTGATATCTTCTTCTCCGCAGCTACCAAGCAGATGGATGCCCTTGTGGATGAAGGAATTGCTGACAAAGACACTGTAGTAGATCTTCTTGAGAATAAGGTTGTTCTGATCAAACCAAAGGATGGCGAGACCAAGGTTGCTGGTTTTGAGAACATTACAGATGCTGCCAACCTTGCACTTGCAGGAGAGGATGTTCCGGTTGGACAGTATTCCCGTGAGATCTTCGAGAATCTTGGAATTACAGATGAAGTAAACAAGATGGAGATCAACGAAGGTAAAAACGTTACAGACGTACTTGCATCTGTAAGTGAAGGCAGCAACGAGGTTGGTATCGTTTATGCAACTGACGCTGCATCTGTAGCAGATTCTGTTGATATTATTGCTGAAGCACCGGCTGGAAGCCTTCAGACACCAGTTCTTTATCCGGTTGGAATGGTAGAGGATAAAGAAGCAAGTGATGAGGACAGAGCCGCTGCGGAAGCATTTCTTGAGTACCTGCAGTCTGATGAGGCACTTGCAGTATTTGAAAAATATGGATTTGCAGCTTATGGAACAGATGAGCAGTCTGATGAGGCTGACGCGGCTGAGACGACAGAGGAGACAACCGAGGAAGCTGCTGAAGATACTGTAGAATAAATTCGGACGGCCTGACTGTCATAAGAAGTGATGGTTACATATGATTGGATATGGTTATTGTTTACACTGTGGGCAGTAACCATATTCGTATCAACAGGAAATGTTAGATAGAAAGAAAAAAGGACAATAATATGGGAGAATTTCTCAGTGAGATAAACTGGAGCCCTTTGTGGATTTCCCTGAAAACAGGCGTGGTGGCAACTGTGATCGCCTTTTTTCTCGGGGTGTTCTGTGCCAGGAAGATCATGAAACTGAAGCCAGGAGCCAGAGCCGTTCTGGATGGAATCCTGACAATGCCTCTTGTACTTCCGCCTACAGTCGCTGGCTTTTGTCTGCTTCTGCTTTTCAGTTTGAAACGGCCATTTGGAAGCTTTCTTCTGGAAAATTTTGATATTAAGGTGGTGCAGACATGGACTGGCTGTGTGATCGCGGCTTCTGTAATTGCTTTTCCTCTGATGTATAGAAATGCCAGGGCTGCTTTTGAGCAGGTAGATGTAAATCTGATCTATGCAGGAAGAACTCTTGGAATGAGCGAAGGCCGGATTTTCTGGAAAGTGATCATGCCTGCTGCTGGACCGGGAATTGCTTCCGGTACCGTACTTGCTTTTGCCCGCGCCATTGGAGAGTATGGTGCGACTTCCATGCTTGCCGGCAACATTCTGGGAAAAACCAGAACCGTTTCCGTGGCTATTGCTTCGGAGACTGCGGCCGGAAATTTTGATATGGCAGGCTTCTGGGTAGTGGTGATCATTTTGATCTCATTTTTGGTAGTGGCAACGATCAACATTGTTTCCGGAAGAGGAATGCAGACCAGAAGGTGGATATAATGGCAATTGAACTTGATATTCAGAAAAATTTCAAAGGTTTTTCCCTGAATGTGAAATTGAAGGGACAAAATGGAGCCATGGGAATCCTTGGTGCTTCCGGAAGCGGAAAGAGTATGACACTTCGCAGCATTGCCGGAATTGAAACCCCGGATTCAGGAAAAATTATTATTAATGGGAAAACGGTTTTTGATTCCCAGGCGAAGATCAATTTAAAGCCGCAGGAGAGAAGAGTGGGCTATCTGTTTCAGAATTATGCCCTTTTTCCCACTATGACAGTGGAAAAGAATATTGCCTGTGGTTATCGGGGAAACAAAAGTGAGCTTTCCCAGAAGGTGGCAGATTACATAAAGAGATACCATCTGGAAGGATTGGAGAAGCATTTGCCTTCCCAGCTTTCCGGCGGTCAGCAGCAGCGTGTGGCCCTTGCACGCATGATGATCGGAGAGCCGGAGGTGATCCTTCTGGATGAGCCTTTTTCCGCGCTGGATGGTTATCTGAAGGATATTTTGCAGAGAGATATGCAGAATTTTTTAAAGGATTATAAGGGTGATATGATCATGGTGACCCACAGCAGGGACGAAGCGTACAAGTTTTGCAGCCAGTTGACTTTGCTGCACAATGGAAAAGAAATCCTCACGGGTGAGACCAGGGAGATCTTCGGGAATCCACAGTATCTGGAGACTGCCAAGCTTACTGGCTGCAAGAATTTTTCTGCTGTCCAGAAGATGGGCAGTCATGAGCTTTATGCCCTGGATTGGGAGCTGCTGCTTCGTACGGAGCAGGAAGTGACAGAGGATATTACCCATGTGGGAATCCGGGGGCACTGGATGAGACCAGCAGATGCGGCAGGGGAGAATACCATGGAGGTACAGGTGGAGGAGTATATTGAGAATACCTTTGAGCACCAGTATCTGATCTGCAATAAGGCAGCGAAGGAGAGTGGAACCTTGTGGTGGATGTGCCAGAAAAAGAATTTCCAGGAAACACCGCAGGAGAATGTTCCAAAGTATCTGTATTTTCCACCGGAGCATGTGATGCTTTTAAAGAAATAAAAATATAGGGATATGAATGTACTTTATATAGTGCTTTCATATCCCTTACTTATTAGATCAATTATATTATTTTATGCCAGATACGGAATAAGAAATGGTAAAAGGGCGATACCAATCCCGGTCATAGATTCCCATCTATAGTTACTCTCTTTTCTATTGGCATAATAATAAATCTATTTTTATAAAAATAAAAGCCAGAAATGACTAAATCAGACATTTCCAGCTTATTCGTAGCAGGGGATGAGAGAATCGAACTCCCACCAAAGGTTTTGGAGACCCCTATCATACCATTTGACCAATCCCCTATGTTTTGTTTCTGTTGCAATTATACATACAAAAGGTACAGCTGTCAAGGCATAATTGACAAAAATTTGCATGGAAATGACTAAATTTTATGAATGGAGCTGGGAATATAGAAAACAACGGCAGCTGACATACATAATAGCAACCTTCTGTAAAAGCAAGCGGAGATGGAGGGATTTGAACCCTCGCACCGGTTGCCCGGCCTACCGCATTTCGAGTGCGGACCCTTCAGCCACTTGGGTACATCTCCACGACATTTTCCATTATATCGGGGCGAGAGGAAAAGGTCAATCTTTTTTTTATTGACGTAAAAAGAATAGTGTAATAATATGAAAGGAAAGGCGAAATAAGGAGACCAGTTATGAGTGACAAGAAGACATCCATTGAGAATGCAGTAACACGTCTTACTGCGAATTACCGCAGGGAAGAGCTGTTTCTGACAAAGAGCGGAAGACACCTGCCGGTCAGAGCAGCCATTATTGATATTGTAAAAGAGATGAGATCAGTTATTTTTCCAGGATATTTTGACATTGATTCTGGGGCAGCAGTTTTTCCGGAGCATTATACCGGATATTTGCTGAATGATCTGTTTGACCGTATGCAGGAGCAGATTGAGATTGCATTTCTGTATGTGGGGGAAGATAGGATCAGCGCCTGCGGAAAGGCTGCACAGGTGACTTCCAGGTTTTTCGAGAAGCTTCCGGATGTGCAGGAAATGCTTCTGAAGGATGTGCAGGCTGGTTTTGATGGTGATCCGGCGGCTAAGAGCAGGGAAGAGATTATTTTTTCCTATCCGGGATTTCTGGCAATCTATGTGTACCGTCTGGCCCATATTCTTTATCAGGAGCAGGTTCCTTTTATTCCAAGGATCATGACAGAGTACGCCCATGATCATACAGGAATTGACATTAACCCAGGTGCGACCATCGGGGAATATTTCTTTATTGACCATGGAACCGGTGTGGTGATCGGTGAGACTACCACCATTGGAAATAATGTAAAGCTGTATCAGGGCGTTACCCTTGGTGCACTCTCTACCAGAAAGGGTCAGCAGCTTTCCGGTGTGAAGCGTCATCCTACTATTGAGGATAATGTGACCATTTATTCCAATTCTTCTGTACTTGGCGGTGAGACCGTGATCGGAGAGAATACGATCATTGGAGGCAACACGTTTATCACAGAGTCTATTCCGGCAAATTCCAAGGTAAGTGCCAAGAGTCCGGAGCTGGTGATCAAGAAGCCGCGCACCCATGTGGAAACTTCCAATGTGTGGGATTGGGATAACTAAGAAAACGGGATAAAATACGTTTTATAAATTTTACCTGTTATCGCGGAAACAGGCAGAGTGTGGGGAAGTACGGACTTTGGCCTGTCTGCCGCGAAAAGGGGCAGAGAAAAAGGTGGATATTGCGTCAATCTTAGAAACAATAGAATAAATTTAAAAATTTCTAAAAAAGTTGTTGACAAATCTGTCCATATCAGATATACTAAGCTTCGTTGTGACGGATAAGCACAAATGTGCGGGTGTAGTTCAATGGTAGAACACCAGCCTTCCAAGCTGGATACGTGGGTTCGATTCCCATCACCCGCTTATGCGATAGTGGCGTAGTTGGTAACGCGCGACCTTGCCAAGGTCGAGACCGCGGGT
>NZ_JAJBMO010000047.1 GCF_020537505.1 Blautia glucerasea
GCAAAGAAAGCTGGAACCGTAACCATTACCGTGAAGGCTGGAAATGTTACAAAGACCTGTGTTGTAACCGTAAAGAAATAATGGGCATTTGCAGGAATAGTAAAAGTGAATGATTCCAGTGAAAAAGGAATGGAAAAATGCTATTATAAAGCAAAAGTAAAACAGAAACAATAAAAGCATAACGAAAGCTCCGAAAATCTTATTAACATCATGAATTTAAATGATGATAAGATTTTCGGAGTTTTTCAATATGTTTCTAAACCTAGCTTTTTCTTGTAACAGCATGGAATTCATGATAACATAGAAATAATAAAGACTAAGTATAGCAACGAGAAAGGAGTGGCAGAGATGAAGAAACTGAATATTCCTGTTGGTGTTTCTGATTTTGAAGAAATTCGAAAAAATGGCTATTACTATATTGATAAATCGGGACTAATTGAAGAACTTCTTAATAGAACAGGAATAAAGGTGACACTGATTACTCGTCCACGTCGATTTGGGAAAACATTAGGCATGAGTATGCTGGAAAACTTTTTTGATATCCGTAAGGATAGCAGAAATTTGTTTGAAGGACTAAGAATTGCAGAACACCAAACATTGTGTGCAGAGTGGATGAATCAGTATCCTACAGCCTTTATCTCGTTTCGGCAGGTGGATGGTCTGGATTTCACCGGGGCTTACGATATGCTGACAATGGTGATTGCAGATTTGTATAATAAACATCTGTATTTGCTTGATGGAAAAAATGTTACAGAATTCCAAAAGACAGCATTTATTAATCTTGCACATGGAAGTGGTTCTGTGAAAGAGGTCAAGAGCAGCCTTATGCTTTTGACTGGGATGATGCAGCAATATTATGGGAAACCTGCAATTCTCCTTATAGATGAGTATGATGTTCCATTGGCAAAAGCGAACAAAAATGGTTACTATAAGGAAATGCTTGATGTTATGAAAAGTTTGATGCAGGCGTTGAAAGATAATCAGGCGCTTCGGTTTGCTGTTATCACAGGCTGTCTGAAGATTGCGAAAGAGAGCATTTTTACAGGAACCAACAATTTTGTATCAGATACGATCTTGTATTCTCGTTTGAATGAGTACTTTGGCTTTGTGCAAAATGAGGTTGATCAATTACTGAAGGATGCGGATTTAGTTGAGCAGACAGAGAATATTAAGAAATGGTATGACGGTTACCATTTTGGCGATTTTGACGTTTATTGTCCCTGGGATGTGATGAATTACCTGGTGGAGTTACAGCGCAATCCAAAGGCAAAGCCCATCAGTTATTGGAAAAATACTAGCGATAATGCAATCATTCGTTCTTTCATTGATTATGCAGGAAGTAATATTACAAAAAAATTAGAAACTTTAATGTCGGGAGGATGCATTGTCCAACGCGTGGATGAAAATCTGACTTATGATTATCTGCATTCTTCTGAAGATAATCTTTGGAGTCTGCTATATCTGACAGGATATCTGACTAAGGCACGTGAAACAGATTTTAGAGGGGAACTTCCTGATGGAATGGTTGCACTTATGATTCCAAATGCAGAGATTAAGGAGATTTTTGAGACAACTGTAACCAAATGGTTTGATGACAGTGCAAGAAAGTGGAATCGAAATTGTCTGTTTGCAGCAGTTTGGAACGGTGACAGTGAGCAAATTACAAAGGAAATGAACGCTTTACTGCGACGCACTATTAGTTACCATGATTATAGGGAAGATTTTTATCATGCATTTCTTGCTGGTATTTTTACAGGTGCTGGATATATGGTGGATTCCAATAAAGAACATGGTGAAGGAAGAAGCGATGTGGTAGTTTACGATTCTATCAATGGACGTGTAGCGATTTTTGAAGCAAAATATACAAAAGCTCTAGAAAACCTGGAACATGAGTGTGATGTGGCTTTACAGCAAATTGACGATCAGATGTATGCAAAGGAATATGAAGATGATTATGATCAGATCCTTTGCTATGGAATTTCATTCTTTAAAAAGCGTTGTATGGTAAAGAAAAAATAATTATATAAAAAAGAAGATATGGCTTCGAAAACCTTATGAATATTAAGATTCTAAATGATCATAGGATTTTCGAAGCTTTTTGTGTCTGAATTGGTGAAAATATACAAAAATAAACTGCTAATTTTGGCTTAGGGGGGTGTGTTGAATGAAAAATGATAATAATATAAAATAATAGTCAGATACAGCTTCGAAATGAGCTGTAAATGTATTCATAGGAGGAAAAAAATATGAAGAGGAAAAAACTGGCATTGGTATTATCCCTTATGATGCTTGCCACATCTGTTCCTGCTGGCGTACTGACGGCCAGTGCGGAAGAAATGCAGGAGGAATTTGTTGCTTCAGAAGACACAGCAGCAGAGGATACTTTTGCAGAAGAAGGAGAAACAGATTACAGCACCACCGAAGAGGCGGAAGCTGGAAACAGTGAGATGTCAGATGGTTTTGTTTCTGTGGAAAATGCAGAGGAAGGCAAGGAACAGGTCTGGACAGATGAAGCAGAAGAAACAGCAGAAATCGCAGAAACAGATCCTGTAGAAGCGGAGAACCAGGCGTCCTCAGATCTTACAGTTGAAGAAAATAAAATTATGTACATATCAGAGGGCACCTTTGCAGAATTAAAGGTTGATGCAAGCTGCGGGGATGCGTATAAGCCTTTATCTTATCAGTGGTATATAGAAGATTTCGGTGGAGAAGATATGATGGAAGGAGAAACAGAATCTGTATTAAAGTTAAATTACTATTCTGATTATCCTATTCCATATAGATGTGAGATAACAGACGCAGTTGGAAATTGCAAGAAAGTACGTGTGTATGTCTGCCCGGAAAAGTATAAAGCGGTATTTGCACCGGACTTTGCCTATGCGAAAAATTTTGTGCTGGGAAAAGAAAACCAGATTTATGCAAATGAATCCATGGGAGGCTATTTCAAATTTGTTCCAGACCAGACTGGTAACTGGAAGCTCTCCATTCCGACTCAGTTAGACAGACCAGAACTTTTGGTATATAATAGTTCAAAAAAAGGGATTAAAGATGCTGATGAATCTGGAAAAGGTTCAGTTTCTCTGGATGTGAAATTACAGAAAGGGGAAACCTATTATATAAAATGCTATAATATGGAAAGCGGTGCAACTACTGTTACATTAAAAGCAGAGTATGAAAATGCCTGTGAGCATAGTTTTGGTGAATACACCGTGACAAAAGCCCCTACAGTCCTGGCTGCAGGTCTTAAGAGCAGAACCTGTAAGCTCTGTGGCAAAACGGAAACAGCCTTGGTAGAGCGATTAAGGACAACTACAAGGGTTGTAGCAGATAAAATCCCGCTTCAGGTGAACAAGAGCATAGAACTCACTAAACTGGTAACAAAACTAGAAAATGGAGAGTACATTAAGACCGCAGAATGCTTAAGCAGCAAGCCAGATGTAGCGGTAATCAGCGGAGGAAAAGTAGTAGCTAAGAAGGTTGGAAGCACTTTGATAACACTCAGCCTTGGAAGCGGTGTAAACGAAGAGATAACAATCAATGTACAGAAAAAAGCAGTCACAGCCACAGCAATCACAATCCCGTCAACCCTGAAGCTTACAGTGGGACAGAAATCCACGCTTGCACCAGTAATCAGCCCGGTTACTTCCACCGGCAAGGTGTCCTACAAATCTTCCAACACCAAAATAGCGTCTGTATCTAAAAACGGCGTAGTAACAGCGAAGAAATCTGGAACAGTAAAGATAACAATTAAAGCCGGCAAGAAAACAAAGACAGTTAAAGTAACAGTAGCCAAGAAAGCTCCAACCGGAATAAAGGGTGTACCTGCTTCCAAGACATTAAAGAAAGGCAAATCTTTTACCATCAAGGCGAAAATCAACCCATCTGGAGCAGAAGCTGCTATCAAATACACTAGCTCCAACAAGAAAATCGCCACAGTAACCAGTAAAGGTAAAGTAACCGCCAAAAAGCCAGGAAAAGTAACGATCACCGTGAAGGCTGGAAAGGTTACAAAGAAGTGTGTGGTAACGGTAAAGAAATAATAGGCATTTTCCAGAATGGTAAAAATAAACAATTCCAGTGAAAATGAACGGAAAAGCAGTATTAAAGCAAAAGTAAAACAGAAACAATAAAAATCATAATTAGCTCTGAAAATCTTATTAACATCATAAATTTAAATGATTATAAGATTTTCGGAGCTTTTTTTCATAATAGTAAAAATGCACAAAATAATCTTAAGTTTTTTGGATTGGGAGACATTGAAATAGAAAAAAAGATGTTATAAAATGATATTCGAATATAGGATGCCGAAAGAGTTTTGATGACAGACTATATAGATTTTTTAGGAGGAAGTTAATATGAAGAAAAGAAAACTGGCGATTGTGTTAGCATTTGCAATGATTGCTGCATCTGTTCCTATAGAGACTGTGGCAGTCAGTGCGGAAGAAATACAGGATGGATTTGTATCCGGAGAGGAATCCGATACTGAGGATGCTTCGACAGAGAATGAAGAAGATACTTACGGTATGGAAGAGGATCAGGATGCAGATAGCGATCCGGCAGAATTGTCAGATGGATTTGTTTTTGAGGATAATATTGAAGAAGCAGCAACAGATGATTTTGTAGATGCACAGGGCTATAATGATGAATTTGGCGGTGATGGATTAGAGATTGGTGATGAGAACGAGTACAACACCACAACTGTTAAAATAGGAGAAAGTGCAGAAATCAGGGCTTTTGCAATTAGTAATCATGGCGAGATCACTTATCAGTGGTGGAAGATAAAAGAAGTTGGAAAAGATATTTCCCCGGTAATGGTGGCTGAAGGAAAGGACTGTAATGTTTATAAAACAGATAAACTGGAAACAGCAACTTATTACGAATGTAAAATATCTGATGGAAATGAAACAAAATCTACCTATTGGATTGTAAATATGGATACTGGATTTATTACCAGTGATACATACAGTGTTACCGTAGAACCGGGAGAATCTGCGGTCCTTAGTCCAGGTGGATATACAGAATTAGGAAAACTTACATATCAATGGTATGATGGAGGTCTGGATGGAAAGAAACACGATTTGATTCCAGGTGCGACGAAAGCGGAATATGCAATTGATGATGTAATTTCAGGATATTATTATTATTGTCTGGTCTCTGATGGATATAATGAGAGTGAGATCATTTGTCGTACTTACGTGGACAGCTATCTTGAAGTTGAAGCAGATGGAAATCGAAAAATATATGTGGAAAAAAATAAAACTGCATTGTTGAAAGTAAAGGCAAGCTCCAAATGCCCGCTGCAGTATCAGTGGTATAGAAAATCAGGAGAGGAAGAGATTGCCATAAGCGGAGCTACCAGTGCTGAATTTCAGATTCCTGCAGTTGCAGATCCTGAAACAATATACATTTGTAAAGTAAGTGAGGAATATAATTCGGAATCCGTTGACTTTACCGTCAGACTTGATACAAAGCTTACTGTTGAGGCTGAAAAAATCATATATGTACCAGAAAGTGAGCCCGTAGAATTAAAAGTCAGCGCGAACTGTGAGGAAGAATATAAACCTCTAAAGTATCAATGGTATATAGAGTTTGATGGGAAAGAAATCATTGAAGGTGCAACAGATCCGGTGCTGAAATACAGATATTATGATGTTCCTGTACCATATAGCTGTACAGTGACAGATGCTATAGGAAACACAAAAAGCGTGTATATTTATACATGCCCGGAAAAATATAAGGCTGAATTTGCACCAGATTTTGAACATGCAAAAGAGTTTATTCCAGGAGAAAAGGATCAGGCCTATGTAGGTATTTCATGGGGATGTTATTTTAAATTTGTGCCGGATCAGACTGGTACCTGGAAATTTAGCACTCCTGCAGGTGTGTCGGATTCTGAAATTATAGTTTATAATAGCAACAAAGATAGAATGAACAGCGTTTATGCGGATAGAAAAGAAGCTGTTTCTCTGGATGTTAAACTGCAAAAAGGCTTAACTTACTATATATGCTGTTATAGTCTTGATGATGAGATAACGTATACATTATCTGCTGAATGTGAAAGTAAATGTAATCATAAATGGGATAAAGTCGTGGTAGACAAACAGCCAACCTGTGCTGCCGCTGGAAGTCAGCATATAGAATGCAGTGTTTGTGGTGAAAAACAGGCTGCAACAGCAATCCCGGCAACTGGAAAGCACAGCTTCGGCGAGTACACTGTAACCAAGGCTCCGACCGTTCTGGCAGCAGGTGTGAAGACCAGAACCTGTAAGGTTTGTGGTAAGACAGAAACAGCAGCCGTAGCGAAGCTGAATGGAACCATAAAAGTGGTATCTGCGAAAGTTCCGCTTCAGCTGAAGAAGAAAGTAGCCCTTGGCAAACTGGTAACCGGATTCACAACAGGTGACTCCATCAATGTAGCAGCCTGCACCAGCAGCAAGCCATCTATCGCAGTAATCAGCGGCGGAAATGTAGTAGCTAAGAAAGCTGGTACTACCGTGATCACTGTGAAGCTTGCCAGCGGTGCATCCG
>NZ_JAJBMO010000048.1 GCF_020537505.1 Blautia glucerasea
TCCAGATTTTTGTTGGCTGTAGTCAGCCCGATGAAAGAAGTGTGGAACTTACAGGTGTGAAACCAGTAGAAATTGAATATTACAAATAAACCAGGGCTGCCATAAGGCAGCCCCCTTTTTCTTATTCAATAGTTCCCTGTCCATAATAAGCATTTGCACCATGTTTTCTATAGTAATGCTTATCCTGAAGCTCCTGCGGAGCAGGTTTCACATTCGGGTTGATCAGCTCGCAGCGGGAAGCCATCTTCGCAACCTCTTCCAGAACTACTGCATTATGTACTGCTTCATGAGCATCCTTACCCCAGGTGAAAGGACCATGGTTCTTGCAAAGAACAGCCGGAACTGCCTCATAATCTCTCTTCTTGAAATAATCCGCGATCAGGATACCGGTATTTTTCTCATAAGCATCCTCGATCTCGCTTTTGTTCAGGTTTCGGACACAGGGAACTTCACCATAGATATAATCTGCATGAGTGGTTCCATAGCAAGGGATTGCACGTCCGGCCTGCGCCCAGCTGGTAGCCCAGGAAGAATGGGTATGTACGATTCCGCCGATCTTCGGGAAAGAATTGTACAGAACTACATGGGTAGGTGTATCAGAGGAAGGGTTGTATTTTCCCTCTACTTTGTTGCCCTCCAGGTCAACAACTACCATATCTTCTGGTGTCAGCTTATCGTACTCTACGCCGCTTGGTTTGATAACGAAAAGACCCTTCTCACGGTCGATTCCGCTTACATTTCCCCAGGTAAAAGTAACCAGACCGTATTTCGGCAGATCCATATTTGCTTTGTAAACTTCTTCTTTTAATTTCTCAAGCATGGTTGTTTTCTCCTTTATGCATATAAAATATCAATTCCGCGCCCAGGCATTCTCTTAAGTGTTACTGTTCACGACCTTCACAGCAACACCCTTCGCGATGCATAGAACTCATGCTCTGCATGATTTCGCACCGCAAGTCTCGGTTTTTCTGTGAGCTTTGCCCACAAAAAACACCTCGCGGAATATTACCTATAAACAGTAACTATTAAGTACAATATATCACTTGTATGGATGTATTTCCACTTGTATCTTATTTATTTTTCCATTGTCCGCACACCCACAGCTCCTCAATCACCTTCAAATGCAGCAGCAAGCCGCGAACATCTCCGCTCCCGCTTCAAATGCCACTGCAAACAAGGCTTGTGCTTCCCACGGCGGCCAACGCATCACTCATACAACGGAATCTCATACCCCCAGGATTTCCGGATTCCATCCATAATTTCCATCACCCGCACAGTTTCATCATGAGGCATTTCCGGGCACTCTTTTTCACCTGCAGCAATGGCCCTTGCGCAAGCCTCCACTTCGTACTCATAACCAGTGATCTGCGCTGGCGGCAGGTAAGAAGCTACTTCTTTATGCTCATGATCGAATACGGTAATCTTCTCCGGATTATTGATATTCAATACCTGAATATACCCTTTTGTTCCAAAAATGCTTCCCACTCTGTCGGAAACCTCCCGGGCTCCGCACTGCAAAGTTGCCATCCGCTCTCCCTCGAAGACCATGGCGATGGTATCCAGAATATCCACGCCCTCACGGAAAATAGCAGTTGCCTGCACATCCTTTAACTTGTCCCCAAGGACCATGCTGGCAAAATTAATGGTATAAACGCCCACATCCAACAGTGCGCCACCAGCCAGCTCCGGCTTGCGGATACGTTCCACCTCACTGATGGTATAATTCAGATTGGCAGTAACGGAAGTCACTTCACCGATTACACCGCTTTCAATAATTTCGCCTATCATCTTCCGTGACGGCATATATCTGGTCCAGATTGCCTCTGTGATCAGAAGGTTTTTCTCCTTTGCCAGGGCAAAAAGCTTTCTCGCCTGATCTGCATTTACCGTAAAAGCCTTCTCACAGAGCACATTTTTCCCAGCTTCCAGGCACATTTTTGCATGAAGGTAATGATGGGAATGAGGGGTTGCAATGTAAACCAGATCCACCTGGGGATCTGCAAGCATTTCCTCATAAGAACCATAAGCCCTGGAAATGCCATGCTTCTGGGCAAACGCCTGTGCCCGTTCCAGGCTTCTGGCTGCCACCGCATAATTCTCCACATCCTTCATTCCAGCTACTGTTTTTGCCATCTGAACCGCAATACCGCCAGCTCCAAGAATTCCTATTTTCATTTATGTAAACCACCTTTCTAAAAACTTTCTTCAATATACAACGCCAGAGCCTGTTTGAAAAATCATTTCTGCAATCTGCACGCAGCCGTAAACTCTACAATTGCGTAAGGCTCGCCGCTTTCCGTAGAAAGCGCCACTGTAACCTTCCCTTCTTCCTGTTTCACCGCCGGATAAAAAACATCTCCCAGCAGTGCCTGCTTCTTATATTCCGCCCTCATCTGGCAGATCACAAATCTCTCCGGCAGATAATCTGCTGCCATACGGATATACTGACAATTGTTGACATGGTGATGGGTGTCCAGATGGTGCTTCTGAATAGCAAAAGGTTCTTCTGCACGCATTCCCACTGGCAATGCGATCTTGCGGGGTGCGTAATCCATATCCAGCTTTTCATCCAGTACATACCCTCTGGTATCTTCGTCTGTGAGTCTTGCCGGAAGGCCGGTCTTGGTGTCAATATTTGTCCAGATACTATTGGCATAGGACAAAAGCCCACCAGCTTCTGTGGTCAGGGTGAAATTACGCATTCCCAGAAAGCCCTTAAATCCATATGGGGCAGTGGTTGCCACAATGGTCTCGCCCATCTTCGGATACCGGTTCACGACAATCTGCCAGGCGGACAGCACCCAGGCTCTCTGACGCGCTTCCAGCACTTCCATACCCTGTCCGATTTCCTCAGACTGGAAGGTGCAGCAATCCTGATAATAATCCTGGATCCCAGGCAAAGTCAGGCAGCCATTTTCTCCTATTTCACTGTATCTTACACGGCCTTTAAAGCTGTAACTCATACTATGTCAATCTCCTTCGTGCTTACTTTTATTTCTATCGCTCCGCGTAAATTGCGCCCTAAGCGGACTTCTTTTTACCGTCTGATATCTTCACTCCCTGCATTCGCGCAGCGCGAAAATGTTTCCGCGACGAGAACCGCAATTTTTACTTCATTATATAACAAATCAGTCAATAATGATATGAAAATGCAGAAAATTTTTGTAATATTTTACTTGCTTCCACGCCTTAAACCATGTATAATAAAGGCATAAAAACAAAACAGCGAACGCTTATATATGTCCATAATCCGGTTGGACGTTTCTACCAACTACCCTAATAGTTGTCTATAAGCTGCATACGAAGAGGTGTGCAGGTGTAGCATTTTCGGGTGGTTTTTTTATTGCTGAATTCCCCGAAAATCTGTTCCCGGTTTTTCCGGCAGTACTTTCTCTGCCCCAATTTCCCGGGTTTACGCTTCTTCTCACCTCTCGCAGAAAGGATGGTTTGATATGAAGAAAGATTTGTTTGCTTTGAAGGGTACGATCTGTTACAGCAAGAACCAGAAAGAGCTTGTTTTCCACGAAGATTCTTATGTAGTCTGTGAAAACGGCCTCTGTGCCGGCGTTTTTTCCCAGCTTCCAGATGAATATAAGAGCATTCCTGTAGAAGACATGGGCGACCGTCTGATCATTCCAGGATTTACTGACCTGCATCTTCATGCCCCCCAGTACGCCTACCGCGGAACCGGCATGGATCTGGAACTGCTTGACTGGCTGAATACCATTACCTTCCCGCAGGAAGCCCGGTACGCAGACCTGGATTACGCGAAAAAAGCATACTCCATTTTTGTAGATGACCTGAAGCACAGCTTTACTACCAGAGCCTGCATTTTCGCCACCTTACACCGCCCGGCAACGGAGCTCCTTATGGACATGCTGGAAGAGAGCGGACTGGCAACTATGGTTGGAAAGGTAAATATGGACCGCAATGGAGCCCCAGAGCTTCAGGAGGAAAGCGCACAGGCTTCCGCACAGGATACACGCCAGTGGCTGGAAGAGATCAAGGGGCGCTACTGTCACACATATCCCATTCTTACGCCCCGTTTTACCCCATCCTGTACCGACGAGCTGATGACAGAGCTGGGAAAGATCCAGCGGGAATACCACATTCCAGTTCAGTCTCACCTGTCTGAGAATTTCGGGGAAATCGCATGGGTGAAGGACCTCTGCCCGACCAGCAGGTTTTATGGGGACGCGTATGACATGTTCGGGTTGTTTGGGGGAGCCTGCCCTACCATCATGGCTCACTGCGTTCACTCCACCGATGAAGAGATCCAGATGATCAAGGACCAGGGTGTTTACATCGCCCACTGTCCGGAATCCAACACAGACATCGCTTCCGGAATCGCGCCCATCCGCCGCTACCTTGACCTGGGACTTCACGTAGGACTTGGCACCGACGTTGCCGGAGGATTTTCCCTCTCCATGTTCCGCGCTATCGCAGACACCATCCAGGTTTCCAAGCTCCGCTGGCGCCTGATGGACCAGTCACAGGCTCCGGTTACGCTGGAGGAAGCCTTCTATATGGCCACTATCGGCGGCGGTTCCTTTTTCGGAAAAGCAGGCAGCTTCGAAAAAGGCTATGAATTCGACGCCCTGATCCTGGACGACGCAGGTATCCGTCACCCCCAGGAAATCTCCACCCGCGACCGCCTGGAACGCCTGGTTTACCTGTCTGATGACCGGAATCTGGTTGGAAAGTATGTGCAGGGACGGAAAGTGATCTAAAAAGGCAAAAACCTCTGGTCTGGAAGCAGTATATTATCAGGCCATATCTCTTCCAGCCAGAGGTTTTCATATATGCTGTTTTATCCTTCGTTTCTTACTCAATCCTGCAAACTTGCCTCTATATCTGCAATTTCCTGCTTCAGTACTGATTTCAGCTTCTCATATTCCTGCTGATCCCAAGGCAGATTTTGTTCTTGAAGGGACTGTCCTTAATTTCAGTCTCACTTTTGACATTTCCTAGAAGGTTATGAAAGATATTTTAACCAAGAAATTGGGAATTCTGGATTTTGCGGCTTGCTCCCCAAGGGAGACGATGCAACAGGCGTTTACCAAATTATCCTCTTTTTGAGAAATTTAGAGGTGACGTCATGAAATATTACAAATAACCATACAAAAAGCCTCTGAACCGGAGAGCAGTCTTCGACCAGAGGTTTTTCCTTTTACCCGTTGCTCACGTAAATCATTCCGCGCCCAGATACTCCCGGATCCGCGCCTCGTTCATATTTTCCCCGATCACGATCACCACTTCCTGGCCTACGGAAATGGGCTTCAGGGAAAATTCTTTGCGGGTGGCGTTTAGTTCCAGCCAGGTATTATCGGCAGCCACTACAGGAACGGAGTCCGCACCCGTGGTTCCGTTTCCTTCCTCCGCAGCGCTGTCTTCTAATTTCACAAATCCCTTAATCCGGAAAACATCCCCGCACTCCGGATCATCCAGGATCTGATGGGCAGCACGCTCCAGCTGTGCCTCTGAAATTTTCAACTCCATAAAATACAGCGACTGGAAGCCCTCTTTCTCATCGAAGCATTGTTTCTCAAAGTCTTCCATCACATATCCGCTGTTAAAAATCTTTTGGAAGTCTTCGTCTGTAAACTGCTCCCAGTCCTTATTCAGCACTTCTTTTTCTGTAAAGCGGCGTTTGCACTTCACACTCTCCAATGCCCGGTTCAGATGTTCTACAGTACCCTTGATCTCCTCCGCAGAAGCCTCCTGGCTCTTGCTAAGGACAATACAG
>NZ_JAJBMO010000049.1 GCF_020537505.1 Blautia glucerasea
CCCAGCGGTTATCGAAAGAAGAATATGCCGCACAGAAAAAGCAGGAGAGGGAAGAAATCTGGGGTATGATCGATGGAAAGGCACAGGAGGTCTTCCAGAATGGGGACTCCTTAAAAGGATTCCTTGATTTTATGGGACAGTGCAAGCCGCAGAGGACAGACAACCTGTTCCTGCTTTATGCACAGAATCCGGAGATCCGGCAGGTCAAGACCTTTGAAAAATGGAAGGAAGAAGGCAAGGTAGTCAAGACCGGAAGCAAGGGATACAACTTCATTGTCGGACAGGAATATGAAAAGGACGGTGTCATCCAGCAGGGGTACTCCATCCAGAAAGCCTATGACATCAGCCAGATCCGTACCAAGCAGCCAGAAGAGGCAGAGCCAAAGCCGATGGACCAGCTGATGGAAGCACTGCTGACCGACAGCGAGGTACGGATTCAGATCGCAGACAATCTGCCGGATAAGGTACAGGCACAGTACATCCCGAATAAGCGGACGATCTATGTCCGAAATGGCATGAGCGAAAATGCAACGTTCCATTCCATCAGCCGGGAGCTGGCCTGTGCATCCCTTGACCATCACGATGGAAGCTACAGCCGGGCAGGGGTATCGGCACAGGCCTATTGTGCGGCGTATGTGACAGCACAGAAATACGGCGTGGATGTCTCCGGTTTTTCCTTTGACAAGGTATGCCAGATGCAGGCATTCGGACAGAAAGATCCGAAAGAACTCCGCTCCTTTATCCAGGATGTAAAGAGTGCAGCCTATTCCATTGGCAAGCAGGTAGACCGCAACCTTGGCAAAAGCGAGCAGGAATTTATGACCGATGAATTTGCCATCCCGGAGGAAAAAACGGAGAAACCTGCCAAGAGTAAAAAGTCTCCGGAACGCTGATAAAAAGGGGCTTTTCCGGCTCTTTTGCAGTAGCTTTCCGGGAGGAAGTGTGGTATGTTGTGGTTGAGAAAAAAGAGGAAAAAAGGAGGCTCGCCTATGACAAGAATGCGATATGTAAAGATGGACCGGATCATGAACCACATGCTGATCCATGCACTCCGGGAAGTGTTCCGGCAGGAAAAAGAACAGGGGCTTCCGGTGGATACCACACGGGATCTGGTTCTGAAGCTGGCAGAGCAGGAAGAGGGAAAGCTCTACCTGACAGAAGCCGAACACAGCAAATCCGTGGAAGCCTTAAACCAGCTCCGGGACACATACCTGAAAAACGGACGCTATTCCGATGGGATCGACAGCGTCCTGTTAAAGATCATGAAATCCAGATACCGCCCATACCGTGGAAGGGGAAGATGAAGAAAGGATGTGGTACAAATATACAGAAATATGACACAAGAAAGAATAGAAGCCATGCGGAGAAGATATCCGCCGGGAACCGAGGTCACGCTTAACAGCATGGAGGGGGAGAGCCACATGCCACCCGGCTTAAAAGGTAAGGTGGATATGGTAGACGATGCAGGGCAGATCCACGTAAACTGGGAGAATGGAAGCAGCCTTGCCCTCGTTCCGGGAGTGGACAGCTTCCACATTACGGACCTGCCAAGAGCAGAGAGGCCCAAACAGCAGCCATCCCGGTAACAAACAGCCGGAAGTCAGACTGGGTGATTTGGCTTGCCGGACTGCCTGTCATCTGGTGGGTAGCAATCCTGCTTGCGGATGCCATCCAGCCGGGCAGGAATCTTTTCGAGCTAATGGAGGTTCTCACAGAAAAGCTGAACCATCCCTTCCAGTTTCATTATACGGAATATACCATCAAGTCGATGCTGGTCTGCACGTTACTTTACGCAGCCGGGATCGGCATTTTTTATTCCAGTCAGAAGAACTACCGCAGAGGGGAAGAACATGGCTCTGCCAGATGGGGCGATGCCCGGCAGATCTGTAAGAAATATAGCCAGAAGCCGTACTCCCAGAACATCCTGCTGACACAGAACTTCCGCATTAGCCTTGACACCCACAAGCACCGCAGATGTCTCAACATTCTCGTAGTGGGAGGCTCCGGTGCAGGAAAATCCAGAGGCTTTGCCCTGCCAAACATCATGCAGTGCTGCTGTTCGATGGTCATCACCGATCCGAAAGCCGAGCTGCTCCGAAAGACAGGCGGTCTGCTGGAAAAGAAAGGATATGAGGTGCGTGTCTTTGACCTCATCAATCCCGACACATCTTTTTGCTACAATCCATTCGAGTATGTCCACGATGACAAAGACGTGCTCCGTCTTATTTCCAATCTGATACAAAACACCACACCCAAAGGTTCCCAGTCCTCCGATCCCTTCTGGGAGAAGAGCGAAACCGCACTGCTTCAGGCACTGATGCTGTATCTGCTCCACGAAGCTCCGCCGGAAGAACAGAACTTCGCCATGATCATGGAGATGTTAGGCTCGGCACAGGTAAAAGAAGAGGACGAGGACTACGAGTCCCCTCTGGACATTTTGTTTGACCGTCTGGAGATGCGGGACCCGGACAGCATTGCCGTCAAGCAGTATCACATTTACAAGCAGGCGGCAGGAAAGACCGCCAAGTCCATCCTGATCAGTGTAGGTGTCCGGCTGGCAGCCTTCAATCTGCCGCAGATCGCCAAGCTGACCAATACTGATGAACTGGATCTTTCCAACATGGGAGAAAGAAAAGTTGCCCTTTTCTGTTGTATCCCGGATGCAGACACCTCTTTGAATTATCTGGTAGGCATGATCTACAGCCAGCTTTTCCAGACGCTTTATTACATGGCAGACCGTGTGCATGGCGGTGCCCTCCCGGTTCCGGTCAACTGCATCATGGATGAGTTTCCAAACGTATCCCTGCCAAATGAGTTTGAGAAGATCCTGGCAACCTGCCGTTCCCGTTCCATTTACTGCAGCATCATCATCCAGAACATGAGCCAGCTAAAGGCTCTGTTCAAGGACTCCTGGGAAAGTCTGGTGGGCAACTGCGATGAGTTTTTATACCTGGGCGGCAATGAAAAAGAGACACACAAATATGTATCAGAATTACTGGGGAAAGAAACCATAGACACCAACACCTACGGGCAGACCAAAGGAAAATCCGGCAGCTACTCCACCAACTTCCAGCAGAGCGGAAGGGAGCTGTTACAGCCGGATGAAGTCCGTATGCTGGATAACCAGAATGCACTTCTGTTTATCCGCGGGGAGCGGCCCATACTGGATGCCAAGTATGACCTGATGAAGCATCCCAACATCCGGTATACCGAGGACGGAGGTGCCGGCCCGTTCAATTATGCGAAAGCACCGCTGGCGCATGATGATTTTACATTTGACGAAACAAGATATGACGATTACGAACTGCTTCTGGATGAGGACATCATCGGGGAGCTTTTTTGATGGGAGGAATGCCAATGAATTTACTGAAAAATAAGAAACACACAGAAATCAGGAAAGAGACCGCACCGCTGAAGATGAAGAGAGGGCAGAAGAAACTGTTTGCTCTGTATGCAGTTACGGTACTGTCGATCTGCATTGGGGCGACCTGCGTTTATGCCGCAGGCGATCCGCTGACCGTAGTCAATAACCTGTCCACGTTTATCTTTTCCCTGATCCGAGCCATTGGCCTGATCCTGCTGGGATTTGGTATCGTGCAGGTCGGTCTGTCCTTAAAGAGCCACGATCCAAGCCAGAGGGCAAACGGATTTCTGACACTGGCAGGCGGTATCATCATTACCTTTGCAAAAGAGATCCTGGACCTGATCATGGGATAGGAGAAGAGTCCAGAAGGGGAGCCATGCGAAATGCCGGCTCCCTGCTCACTTTTGAGGATGGGAGGTGAAACTGTTTGAGTGATAACTGGATCGTACAGAATCTAAATTCTGCCTTGCAGACCTGGAGCGACAAGCTGGCTGAAATCTGGACACTGCTGACGCAAAGCCCGGAGAATTTCAAGGGCGGGGCAATCTGGAGCGTGATGACGAACATCAACGGTGGACTGAAAGCCATCGGGTACGGCCTGCTGGTTCTGTTCTTTGCGGCAGGGCTGATAAAAACCTGTGGGAGCTTCACGGATATGAAAAAGCCGGAACACGTAGTGAAAGCCTTTATCCGTTTTGCACTGGCACAGGGAGCCGTTATGTCCGGCATGGAGCTTCTGACTGCGATCTTTTCCATTGTGCAGGGCATCGTGACAAACATCATGTCCCACTCCGGGATGGCAGGGGGAACCGTAACGGAACTGCCCTCGGAGATCGTGGACAAGATCGAAGCGGTCGGGATGCTGGAATCCATCCCTTTGTGGATCGTAACCCTGTTAGGCAGTCTGCTAATTACCGTGCTTTCCTTTGTAATGATCCTGACCGTATATGGAAGAATGTTCAAGCTGTACATGTACACGGCCATCGCACCGATTCCATTGGCAACCTTTGCCGGGGAGCCAACCCAGTCTGTAGGAAAGAACTTTATCCGTTCCTACGCCGGGGTATGTCTGGAAGGAGCCATCATCGCACTGGCCTGCATCATCTTTTCGGTGTTTGCATCAAGTCCGCCGGCCATCGGGGACACCAGCCTGTCCGCCGTGACCATTGTCTGGAATTACGTCGGGGAACTGGTATTTAACCTGCTGGTACTGGTCGGGGCAGTCAAGGCATCCGACCGTATCGTAAAAGAAATCATGGGATTATAGGAGGCGAAAAAAATGGAAGAACCAAAGACACTGAGCTACGACTGGCAGTATGGCCGGGAGGAATTATTTCTCAGGGTAGACGGTTACATGAGCGATGACAATCTCTATATCGGGCTTTACCATATGGAAGATGGATACCCGGAAAGCTTTGCAGACCTTACGGTAAACCTGCCTTTTGCTCCGCTGGGCGGTATCAATGAAGCCTATATCGACCACAATTTCAGTAAAGAAAAGCTTCGTTTTATAAAGCAGCATAAGCTGGGAACGATACAGCCGGATACCGCATCCTCCGGTTACTGCATTTTCCAGAGGGTTGCATTCGACCTGAAAAAACTGGCAGAGCTTGATCCGGAAGGAACAAAAAGATTTATGGAAAGAAATGGCATCCGGCAAAGGGATGTACCAAAACAGAAACAAAAGAAAAAACAGAGATTACAAAGAGAAAGGTAGAAAACAACATGGAAGTGAAAATGAATAAAGAAATCCGAGACTATCAGGAGTCAATGTTCTGGGGCTTAAGCTTCCGGCAGTGCTTATTTTCGGTACTGGCGATCCTGGCAGCCCTTGGAATCTATTTTGTCACCCGGAAATATGCCGGGGAACAGGTAACCGGATGGCTGTGCATCCTTGGGGCGGCTCCCTTTGCAGCCTGCGGCTTTTTTCGTTACCACGGCATGACGGCAGAACAGTTCGCATGGGCAGTCATCAAATCCGAACTGCTGTACCCGAAACGGCTGGTATTCAAATCAGAGAACCTGTACTTTTCCTGCATGGAAGAGAGCCTGCGGCTGGGTGAAAAGATGATGGGAAACGGAGCGGAGCTTCTGGAGAAGAAGCGGACGAAACAGAAGAAACCAAAGAAGCCAAAGAAGCCAGGAGGAAGGGGTGATGCCTTTGATTAAAACCCTGAGTCAGACACTGAAACAGGACAA
>NZ_JAJBMO010000005.1 GCF_020537505.1 Blautia glucerasea
TAAGCACGCCGCCAGCGTTCATCCTGAGCCAGGATCAAACTCTCTGATAAAATGTTTGATTCACTCAAGACAACCAACTAGCTTAGTTATCTCTCGTCATTACTGTTATAAAAAGTTCATTCTTTTGAATGATGATTCGTTAAGAATTTTCGAGAATCGTATGTGTTTCACTGTTTAGTTATCAAGGTTGTTTATCTGCCGTTGTCTGTCCGACAGCTTGTTTATATTACCACAAGCGTTTTCGTTTGTCAACAACTTTTTTTATTTTCTTTCAAAAAACTTTTGAAGCTTTTCAAAAAGAAATCCCGCTTCCTCAGAAGCGAGATTCAGTATAACATCGGTGTTGCTATTCGTCAACCCCTTTTTTCAATTTTTTTGATTTTTTTACACGATTTAACAAATTTCCTTTTTTATTTTCCATAGAATACACTCATAAACACCTTTACAAATACGTTCTGGCTATACAGAAAATTCATGAATGTATCCTTCTGTACCAGTTCCATTCCCTGTTTTCCCACCGAAGTGTCGCATAGTAAAGTCAGCACCAGAAGAGCAATCCAGATAAAGATCACGCACTTTATCCCTCCCACTGCTCCTCCAGCCAGCTTGTTGATTCCATTGATGACTGGCAGTTTTGTCAGAACATTCAGTATATATCCCAGCAGCTTAATCACAACTGCAGAAATGATATAAGAAAGAAGGAACGAAATACCATTCACTGCCATTACTGCAAGGGAATCTGAAATATATTCAGAAAAAGTGCTTACAGCAAGATAGCGGTAGGTCTCTACGGTATTATTTTCCACCAGCGTATTCTTCAAAAGGTCTGGGAGCTCCATGCTTTCTACCACCTGTGCCTGTTCTTCCTTGTCCAGGACCTTCCTATTATCCGTCTGTTCCATTACCATGTCCTGGCATTTTTCCTGAATCACGGTATATACAGGGGTATACTCCTTTACAAATGTATTTACATATGGATTGATCACCCAGACAAGAAGAAAGGAAATGATCATAAAAAAGGCGGATACAACTTCTTTTACAAATCCTTTTCGGAATCCCAGAATACAGGCTGAAAGGATCAGAACAATTCCAACAATTCCAAACCATGTCCAGCTTATGTCCATTTTTTTCTCCTTAGCTGAGTTTTATCACATTTACACCTGTATCAAGAACAAGCAGATATTTGTTCCATCCAAGTTTAAAGAAATCCTTTACTGTCCCATCAATGCTTCCAAAATATTTTTCTTTGCCATTCTCATTCATGACGCACAGCTGGGAACTATTATACATGATAATATAACCGTCACTCATTCTGATGGTAGAGTATGGAATATTAAAATCCTTGCTGAATTTCATTTTTCCATCAGCAGAATATACCTGCATGGTGTATTGTTTGTCTTTGCTGTCATTTTTAAATACCAGGCCGATATTGTTCTCGTCATAGAATGTGCTGACGATCTCGCTTTCCACCTGGACGGTCTTAAGTTCCTTGGGGATCTGACGTCCAGAATATAAAGTAAATCCGTCATCACGCAGAGCTACTGCATTGCTTCCAAGATACTGAATTTGGGGAACCACCACGCCGTCATAGGTATAGCCGCTTACAATACGGTCATCTTCATTCTGTCCAACTTCTCCGAAATTATAAAAAGCTATATAGCTTGTGGTCTGACTGCTATCTACATACTGATAGGCCACCATCATTACCACGCCATTATCTGCCAGTGTTACATCCATAGGATATCCAGGATCCTGAATGTTCGTCTGATTCTCTGCGATCAGACTTCCGTCCAGATTATAGAAGTTGATCCATGTATGATCGTCTCCGTCCAGAATCGCTGCAGCCATTCCGGTCTTGGAGACTTTTGCTTTCACAATACTGTATGAAGTGGTTACGGTACCGGTAATTCCATTTTTGTTCAGGAAAACCATGGAGGTGCCATCTTTGTCTGCGATAACCGCACAGTCTCCCCACACATCCGCCACAGGATTCTGCATATCGTACGTCTGAGACCATACCGTTTCCAGCTTATCATTTACAAGAGACACCTCATTCGAGCTGTAGCGCAGGATCTTTCCTGCCAGGTTCATGTACTGTGTGGATACTGTGTCTTCCTGCTCGCTGGAAGCCTGTACTTTATAGCTTCGGTAGGTCCGCATCTCCAGGAAAAGGAAGCCTGCTAAAGCCACGATTACCACAGCTAATATAACAGCAATAGGCTTCAGCACAGCTTTCCTTTTACGCATGGCTGCTTTGAACTTTTTCCTTGCAGCTTCGCCTCCCTGTGCCCCTGCCTGGACTTTTTCCAGACGGCGTTTCTCAGCAAGCAGACGCTTCCGCCGCAATTTCTTTTTGATATTCTTAAATGTGTTTGCCATAATTTACCCTTGCCTTATGTTTTCTGTTTAACATCATTTGTTCGATTATACCACATTCCATCATGGTAATACAATCATTTGGCCAGGATAAATCACCTGGTTTTCCGTGAGATTGTTCAGCCGGCAGATTTCTGCAATGGCATCTGTACTTCCATAATGGGAAATGCTGATCTGATACAAGGTGTCACCAGGCTTGATCATATAGTTTTCATAAACCCTGCCGGAAGAAGCAGCCGACTCCTGTTTTTTTATTTTTCTTTCATCTGCTTCCTGGGAAAACTGCTGTTCTTCCAGCGCCTGGGCATTATCTGCCGTCTGGGTGTTCTCCGCTTCCGCAGTTCCGGCAGAATATTCCGCATTTGAATTTTCCTTCTGCCCGGAATTCTCTGTGTCGTGGTTTGCAGCACCAGCAGCTTCTACGTCTGTTGAAACCGTTTTTTCTTCCCGGGGTGCTTCTGTTATATCATTTATTCCTTCATTTTCAGCTTCTGATATTTGCGGCGTTGACGTTGGCTGGCTTTCTGCTGTTTCATCCTGGATCTGGTTTTCCTCTTTCCAGGTGATCGGCGGAGTCACTTTCTCCTCTTCCTGCTCAATTTCATCTGAAGTCACCGTTACCGTGGCTTCTCTTCGTGAAAAATCAGTAAGTCCCATATAGTTCCTGTAAAAGCCCGCCCCTACTGCCAGTACTGCAAGCACCAGACAGGCCGTGGCTGCATATGAAAAAACAGAGGTATGCTCCAATTCCTCCTGGGGCTTTTCCTCTGTCTTTTCTTCCTTCTTTGTTTTCTTGTTTTTAATGATCTTCCGGAATGACACCACTGCCTCATCCGGCACCGTTTCCGTGATTTCCGGTGCAAATTCTTTATTTTTTTCAATCATGTACTCCTGCATGAGAGGATTTTTCTCATAATAGATGTAATATCCCCTCTGCCGGATCATCAGACCATTTTCATAAAAGAAAAAGGCTTCTTCCTTTTCTGCAGGTTCCATGAGCATCAGCACTTTTTCGCCTCCAAAATACCGAAGATGGATCCTTGTCAGCAATTCGTCTGTTTCCATATACATCTGAGGACGCGAAAAAAACCAGCCTGTTATTTCCTGTCCCGGAAAATATCTGGCCTGGTCTTCCTGTATTTTCACCCATACTTTTTCAGAGAAATCAATATGATCTGCTGCAGCTTCCATATCTTCCACCACCAATGCTCCCCGGATGAAAAGATAGGTTATTCCATCGTTCCACTTGGTTTCTCCTGTAAAAACAGCTACGCTGCCTTGTTCTTTTTGGGAGCTGATCTCGTTTCTGGCAAGCCGTGTAAGAAAGGTGTACACATAATCTTCAATATAGATTCTCATGTTTCCCGTTGTCAGCCCTACCTGACGTATATTTCTCGGCAAATTAAAAAGATTTTCCCCATTTTTTGCCTCCTGTTTCTCCTCTTTGTAAATAACTTCTATCATACTCACATCACCCCTTCGGATATGAGGATAGCACATGGGAAATGCAGATTTTAGCGTAATATAAGACCTGTTCCACAGAATTTTACGACAGTTTTTGCAATGAAAAGCCTGGCAGTTTTTTCCAACGTCCTGCGAAAAAGAATGATGGAAAACAGCATTTTCCAAGGTGCATATTTTTACCGGATATGGGATAAGATGGATTATAGAAAACAGTGCGCAAGTGCTTTGCAGAAAAAATTTAATGAAATCAGCTGGCACAGCTATATAACAGGAGAAATTTTATGCCTTTTTATATTAACACGCAAAATCCGGATTCTTCCAGAGAGATTGCCCATCTTCTGGAAAAATGTATTAAACGTCATAAACGGGACTGGACGGAAATCGTATTTCTGTGTATTGGAAGTGACCGGGTAACCGGGGACTGCCTGGGGCCTTATGTGGGATACCGGCTAAGCCAGCACCAGATTCCCGGCATTTACGTGTACGGTACCTTAAACCAGCCTGTCCACGCGGTCAATCTGCCCCATATAACGGACTTTATTGCCAAGGAGCATCCATTTTCCCTTGTGATTGCAATCGACGCTTCATTGGGTGATAAAAAGCACTTAGGGTATGTGACTATTGGGAATGGTTCTCTTTACCCAGGTGCGGCAGTGCAGAAGAATCTGCCGCCTGTGGGGGATATTTATATTACAGGGATTGTAAATATTGGAGGGGTCCTGGAATATCTCACTTTACAGACAACAAGACTTTCCACTGTAATCTCCCTGGCAGACACCATTGCGCAGGGGATCCTGGGGAATTTTACTGCATAAACAGATAATACCCAGAACTACATGCCAGCGTGGATTTCAGCTCATGGTCTGTATCATTGCATGCTTAGCTTTTAAAGTTATTATCATACACCGAGTCAGCCGCCAGTTTCTCTGCAGGTGCAAGCTTCAATGACTTGCCTTGTAAAGCACAATACGGCAAATAGAAGCTTTCGCCTCCATTTGCCGTATTACATACGCTTCCATTACAGAAATGAACTTTCTGCAAATCACATTCTAATTAGATAAACGCTTTGATCTGTTTGTAGATGCCAGCTGCATCAAGTCCATATTTCTCAAGAAGAGCTACAGCCGGGCCAGACTCACCGTAAACATCATTGATACCAATACGTTTTACCGGTACAGGAGCCTGCTCTGCAAGGCACTCGCATACAGCACCGCCAAGACCGCCGATGATGGAATGTTCTTCCACTGTAACAACCTTGCCTGTTTCTTTTGCAGCTGCTACAACAAGTTCCTCATCCAGAGGTTTGATGGTGTGGATGTTGATAACCTTTGCTTCGATTCCTTCTTCAGCAAGCTTAGCAGCTGCCTCAAGAGACGGAGCTACGCAAAGTCCGTTTGCAATAATGGTAAGGTCTTTTCCCTCACGAAGAACGATACCTTTACCAAGCTCAAATTTATAATCCGGGTTATCGTTGATAACTGGAACAGCAAGACGGCCAAATCTCATGTAAACAGGGCCTACATGCTCATAAGCAGCCTCTACCATTGCCTTTGCCTCGATGTCGTCAGATGGGCATGCAACAACCATTCCCGGGATTGTACGCATAAGTGCGAAATCCTCGCAGCACTGGTGGGTAGCACCATCCTCACCAACGGAAATTCCACCGTGGGTAGCACCGATCTTAACGTTCAGTTTCGGATAGCCTACAGAGTTGCGGACCTGCTCAAATGCACGTCCAGCTGCAAACATAGCGAAAGTACTTGCAAATGGTACCTTGCCTGTTGTAGCGATTCCGGCAGCGATTCCCATCATGTTGCACTCTGCGATACCGCAGTCGATGTGACGCTCCGGGAATGCTTTCTTAAAGATTCCGGTCTGTGTAGCTGCAGCAAGGTCAGCGTCCAGAACAACCAGATCATCATGTTTCTTTCCAAGTTCTACAAGAGCGTTACCGTAGCTTGCTCTGGTGGCAATCTTCTTTACTTCTGACATAATGCTTCACCTACCTTTTCCAAATCTGCCATAGCCTGTGCGTACTCTTCGTCGTTCGGAGCTTTTCCATGCCAGCCAACCTGGTTCTCCATGAAGGATACACCTTTGCCTTTTACTGTCTTCATAACGATTGCAGTCGGCATTCCTTTGGTAGCCTTTGCTTCATCAAAAGCAGCACGTAACTGTGCCATGTCATTTCCATCTGTTACATTGATCACATGGAAATTAAATGCTTCAAATTTCTTGTCGATTGGGTATGGAGAGCATACATCCTCAACTTTACCGTCAATCTGAAGGCCGTTGTTATCTACGATCACTACAAGGTTGTCCAGTTTTCTTGCGCCTGCAAACATAGCAGCTTCCCAAACCTGGCCCTCCTGGATCTCACCGTCACCAAGAAGTGTGTATACACGATAGCTGTCGTTAGATAATTTTGCAGAAAGTGCCATTCCAACTGCAGCGGAGATTCCCTGTCCAAGAGATCCGCTTGACATATCAACTCCTGGGATATGTTTCATATCCGGATGTCCCTGAAGATAAGATCCAAGATGGCGAAGTGTGACCAGATCCTCTTTCGGGAAATAGCCTCTCTGTGCAAGCACAGAGTAAAGGCCTGGTGCAGTGTGACCTTTTGAAAGGACAAAACGGTCGCGGTCTGCTTTCTTCGGATCCTTAGGATCAATGTTCATTTCCTCAAAATAAAGATATGTAAATACATCTGCTGCAGATAAAGATCCGCCCGGATGGCCGGCTTTAGCAGCGTGCAGTGCTGTTACGATGCCCTTGCGGACTTCGTTTGCAGTTTTCTGAAGCTCTAAATTCTCCATTATCAATTCTCCTTATATGAGTCATTTACTCTATCAATTATTCACCAAATACAGCTTTGTAATCGTTCTGGAATTTTATGATACCAGCGTCTGTCAGAGGATGATGTGTCATCTGCTCAAGTACTTTAAATGGTACAGTAGCGATGTCAGCACCAGCAAGTGCACACTGTGTTACATGCATTGGATGACGAACGCTTGCTGCAATGATCTCTGTGTCGATTCCGGCAACAGCGAACATGTCTGCAATCTGGCGGATCAGCTCAACACCGTCTGTAGAGATGTCATCAAGTCTTCCAAGGAATGGAGATACATAGGTAGCACCTGCTCTTGCAGCAAGAAGTGCCTGGTTAGCGCTGAAGATCAGAGTTACATTTGTCTTGATTCCTTCTTTGGAAAGAACTTTAACTGCTTTCAGGCCTTCGCATGTCATAGGGATCTTAACTACCATGTTTGGATGGATCTTAGCGATCTCACGTCCCTCACGGATCATTCCCTCAGCGTCTGTTGTGGTAGCTTTTACCTCACCGCTGATTGGTCCGTCAACAATCTCTGTGATCTCTTTGATAACTTCGTTGAAATCTCTTCCCTCTTTTGCGATCAAGGATGGGTTTGTAGTTACACCACAGATGATTCCCATATCGTTAGCTGCTTTAATATCCTCTACTTTTGCTGTGTCAATAAAAAATTTCATGATTTTTCCTCCTGAATGAATAAAATAAACTGCGGATGGACTCTCTTGTCCCCGCCTGGTTTGCGGTGCTGCAACACTCCTTTTGCCTTGCACCCGTTCACATGCTTTCATTATAGCAGACTTCCCTTACAGGTCAAGGCAGGGTATAAATTATTAATAAATTTTCAATTAATAATTTTTATTTTTATTAATCATTCCAAAGTTTGTTACTTGGTTATCAATCAATTTTCCACTGTATCAATCAGCTTTTTCAATATTTTTACAAGCTGTTGCGCCAGAATTTATTATTAATAATTTCAAGTAAATCATTTATTTAATCTTATTTTCGTCTGATTTTTCGTTCACAGGCCCGGTCGGTCCATGCGGGCGTAACCAGTGGTTTTGCGCACAATGATCTTGGGACTGTACTCAATATTATATACACTGGTAGGACGGATTCCCTCCCCGAAGCGAAGGCCTGTGTCGATCTTACGGATAATGATGTCGCAGGCATCCCTGCCCTTCAGATCTACGAAGTGATCAATAGTGGTCAGCGATACCCGGCGGATTCCGGAATAAAAAATGTTATCGCATCCGATCACAGACACATCCTTAGGCACCCTGAGACGGGCATCCTGAAGCGCATCCACGGCGCCAATGGCCATCATATCATTCTGTCCTGCAATGGCGGTAAACCTTCTGCCATCCTCCAAAAGGGATCTGGTCAGGGCATATCCCATAGAATACTCCGAATCGGTCTTGGGATTGCGGCGGTCAACAGATTCATCTGCCGCCTTGATGATCACATGTCCGGAAAGACCTGCCTTCTCAAATTCACGGACAAAACCGTCCACACGTTTGGAGCGCTGCCACTGTCTTCTGGTAAGGGGTGGCGTAATAAATGCCACATCCCTATGTCCCAGATCCAGCAGGTGCCTTGCCATCAGTCTTCCCACTTCCGTATTATCCTGGTTAATGGCGTCTACAGTGCTGATCTTCTCCTTATTGCTGATAATGACCAGCGGAATGGTTCTTGCCATTTCTTCCACCTGGCTGATATAGTCCGGGTGGGGATTGCAGGCATAAATGATTCCCTGAGGGGACAGTGCACGGATCATCCGCAGGTATTTCTCTTCCAGTCTTGCATCACGCTGGGTATTACAGATAAAGACTCCATATCCCCGTTCATTTGCTACCGCTTCAATTCCCTGAAGGAGAAGCACATAATAGGGGCTGGTAATGGTGGGGCAAAAGACAACAATCAGCTTTTCTTTTTTGTTCTCTTTTTTGTTTTTGTGGCCGGGCAGACGATAGCCAAGCTCTCTGGCTGCGTTTTCTACTTTCTCCACGGTTTCCCTGGAAAAAGACACATTATACTTGTGATTCAGAACCATGGAAACAGTTGCCTGGGACACGCCTGCTTTCTTTGCTACATCCGAAGATGTTATCTTTTTTCGTGCCACAAAAAATCACCTCCTGCCATTTTCGTCTTTTTTTCTTACAGCTCCACCCTGCCCTCCAGCGCACGCAGAAGGGTAACCTCATCAATGTATTCCAGGTCACCGCCCACCGGCACACCGCTGGCAATACGGCTTACCTTGATTCCGGTAGGTTTGATCAGCTTGCTGATGTACATAGCCGTTGTTTCCCCCTCCAGACTGGAGTTGGTAGCAATGATCACTTCTTTTACATCTCCCTGAAGCCGCATGATCAGCTCCTTCAGCTTAATGTCATCCGGTCCGATCCCCAGCATAGGGGAAATGGCACCGTGAAGTACATGGTAAACACCGTCAAATTTACCTGTTTTTTCATAGGCAGCAAGATCCCTGGTATTCTCCACTACCATAATAGTGCTGTGATCACGCTTGGGATTGCTGCAGATCGGGCACATTTCCTTATCCGTAAGAGTGTAACAGCACTTGCAGTACTGTACGTTCATTCTGGCATTGGTGATGGCATTGGTAAGCTGCTGCACCTGGTCCTTTGGCATATTCATAATATGAAAGGCCAGACGCTGGGCAGACTTCGCCCCAATCCCGGGAAGATGTGAAAACTGCTCGATCAGTTTGTTAATATAACTGCTGTAGTATTCCATCAGAATGGAAGACCTCCGCCAAGTCCGCCAAGACCGCCTGTAAGTTTGGACATTACAGCCTGGTTCTCCTGCTCTACCTTGCGAAGTGCTTCGTTGGTTGCTGCGACGATAAGGTCTTCAAGCATCTCAATGTCATCTGGATCTACAACTTCCTCTGCAAGCTTTACTTTGGTCACTTCTCTTTTACCGGAGATCGTTACCTCTACTGCTCCGCCGCCGGCTGCTGCAGTAAACTCTTTCTCCTCCAGAGCCTTCTGGTTTTCTTCCATCTGGCGCTGCATCTTCTGCGCCTGCTTCATAAGGTTATTCATGTTTCCTGGCATACCCATGCCTGGAAATCCTCCACGCTTTGCCATTACAAAGTCCTCCTTTGATCATAATTTTGGTTTCATAACAATATTCACATTTTAGAAAATATTGCCAACAGAATTAAGTTTGCGCAGCAAACGCTGCTTCTTGTGCTTATCACAAGAAGGCTCGTCTTTCTGTGCATCGCGAAGCGGTTACTGTTCACAAAGTGAGCAGTAACCACTCTGATCATTTCTTATTCTTCTGTATCGTCAGGATCTTCCTCCACGACCACATCCATATGGATGTTCTCACGAAGTGCCTGATCTACAGTAACCTGGGCAAGATTGGTATGGTTGTGCTCTTTGGCTACGACCATTTTAAGTTCTACACTCTTGCCAGTCTGGGCCAGGATAATATTCTTCAGCTCCTCTTCTGCTTCCGGATTGTCTACATAAGTTTTTCCCAGAAAATCCTGGAACTCTATATAGAGGATCGGTTCACCAGTCTGACCATTGTATTTCGGAATGGACTTCTGAAGCATCTGCTTGAAAATACCGCTGGTCTGACCTACAATCACCTTCCAGCTGGCTACGATCTTCTGCAGATCCTCAGGAGCTGCTTTCTCTGGCTTCTCTGCTGCCATGGTTTCTGTTCCTTTACCAGCCGCAGTTCCCATGACGCCAGCTGCCCCTGGTGCGCCCTGTTGGACGATCACCTGCTGCACAGGTCTTTCATCCATGCGCTGCTCCAGAATGCGGAGACGGTCCAGAACAGAATCCAGATTGGTCTCCATAGCCGGACGGCACAATTTGATCAGGGCAATCTCAACCAGGACACGCTTCTGTGTGGAATAACGGATCTGGCTGGATAGATCAGAAAAAATACGGATGTAGCGCATTAAAGTCTCTACATCCACCATCTCACTTTCTTCCTTAAGAAGCTTCAGATTCTCTGAGGATACATCGATGGCCTCTTCCGGATTCCCGGAGGTTTTTACAAGAAGGAGATTACGCATGTACCAGGTAAAATCTCCTACAAACTGTCCCAGTTCTCTTCCTCCTACGATCAGATCCTCCAAAGTGCGGATCGCACCTGTCACATCTCCCTGGAGCACTTTGCGGAGAAGCCTGCTGAATACCTCTGTATCCACGGCTCCCAATACTTCCAGGACTTTGTCGTAGGTCAATGTCTGCCCCAGGTAAAAGGCGATACACTGATCCAGAAGACTGAGGGCATCTCGCATGGAACCATCTCCGGCTTTCGCCACATAGCGGACAGCTTTTTCTTCTGCTTCTACGCCTTCAATCTTCAAAAGTTCATCCAGGCGCGCCGCAATGGTGTCAATGGTAATACGGTGAAAATCGTATCGCTGGCATCTGGATAAAATGGTGATTGGTATCTTGTGTGCCTCTGTGGTAGCAAGAATGAAGATAACATAAGACGGAGGTTCCTCCAGTGTTTTCAGAAGAGCATTGAATGCTCCTGTCGAAAGCATGTGAACCTCGTCAATAATGTATACCTTATAGTTTCCTTCTGTAGGGCGGTAGGCCACCTCCTCGCGGATCTCACGGATGTTGTCAACACCGTTGTTGGACGCTGCATCGATCTCGATCACGTTCATGGAGGTACCGGCCTGTATCGCCTTACACATTTCACATTCACCACAGGGGCTTCCATTTACCGGGTGCTGGCAGTTTACTGCTTTTGCCAGTATTTTTGCAACGGTTGTCTTACCGGTTCCACGGGTGCCGCAAAACAGATAAGCATGGCCAATACGGTTATGCCTGATCTGATTAGTCAGGGTAGTCACAATGTGATCCTGGCCCTTAACATCGCCGAAATTATCCGGTCTGAACTTCCGGTATAGAGCGGTATAGCTCATTTATGGAAACTCCTTTCTAACAGCAGTGTATCAATCGCCGAAGCTGATTCCGATCTGCTTTGCAGCCTTGACAGTCTGGTCTTTTGGAGAAACCATCTTCAGCTTGCCTGCACATTCTTCAAGAGGCACTCTCTTGATCTTGCCGTTTACAACACCGATCATGATGCCATATTCTCCGTCCAGAATAGCCTCTGCTGCACCTGCTCCGATTCTTGTGGAAAGCACGCGGTCATATGCACAGGGTGCTCCGCCCCGCTGTGTGTGTCCCGGAACAGTGATACGAACCTCGGAGCCAAGCTTCTGGGTAATCTTGTCTGCAATTTCATAAGATACGGAAGGATACTTCTTCGCGCGGTCCTCCAGTTTCTTCTTATAGTCTTTCTTGGAAAGAAGGGCGTCTTCTTTGGAAATCGCGCCTTCTGCTACTGCAAGAATGGTAAAGCGCTTGCCAGCCTTGGATCTCTTCTGGATTGCGGCAACTACCTTCTCGATGTCGTATGGAATCTCAGGGATCAGGATAATGTCCGCTCCGCCTGCAATTCCAGCGTGTAAAGTAAGGCTTCCGACTTTATGTCCCATAACTTCTACAATAAAGACACGGCCATGGGATGCTGCGGTTGTATGGATGCAGTCGATTGCGTTTGTAGCAATGTTTACTGCACTCTGGAAACCAAATGTCATGTCAGTGCCCCAGATATCATTGTCAATGGTCTTCGGCAGATGAATGATATTCAGACCTTCTTCCCTTAAAAGATTGGCTGTCTTCTGGGTTCCGTTTCCGCCAAGGATCACAAGGCAGTCAAGACAAAGCTTGTAATAGGTCTGTTTCATGGCTTCAACCTTGTCCAGTCCATTGGTATCTGGTACGCGCATAAGCTTAAACGGCTGTCTGGATGTACCCAGAATGGTTCCGCCCTGTGTAAGGATTCCGGAAAAATCCTTGGAGGTAAGCATACGGTATTTGCCGTAGATCAGTCCCTTATATCCATCATCAAAGCCATAAACTTCCAGGTCATCAATACTGTTGGTAAGCCCTTTTACAACGCCTCGCATGGTGGCATTCAGAGCCTGGCAGTCACCGCCGCTTGTCAATAAGCCGATTCTTTTAATCATAGTACCCTCCATTTCTGTGTCTTTTGCAAAAAAGTCCACATTTTGAAATTTGATCCGCGAAGCTCTGCCTGCTGCTGGCTCCAAAGTGAGCAGCAACTGCTGTTCCGTTACATTTAGGCAGCACAAAAATCGCGGGGCAATCTTGTTTACATTATATAATATTTCCCAGTCTGACACAACAAGGAATTTGCATCCATGAAGTCATCCATGGATGCAACGCTAAAGCCTGGTGCTGAAGCCGGAAAATATGATAGAAAAATATTTTCCAGTTTTGCGGCAGCAGCTTGACAAATTCACCGTCTTCCTTTATAATTAAATTCCGCGCAGCCGGGGAGATAGCGGTGCCCTGTACCTGCAATCCGCTACAGCAGGGGTGATGCCAATCTGAGGCTTGTATCTTGTGGAGCTGCCCTTTATAAGTGGCGTTGACGTTTGGGTCTTACGCAACAGGACTCTATGAACCGTGTCAGGACAGGAATGTAGCAGCACTAAGTAGAATCTCCTGTGTGCCGTGAGGGTGCCTGGGCTGAGTTAACTGTAGAGGTAACGTCTGTGAGACCATTCCGAGGTGCGGCGCGCGTAATAAGATGATTATGGAACGTCTGGTGAGGACGTTCTTTTTTATACTTTGGCTCGTTGCCCACGTAAGGAAAAAGGACCCATAATGCGCGATGGCTGCAAATACATTTCGTATGCCATTTTGCAATATGCGTCCCACTTTGCAGAAAGCCTTTTTCAGACACGCTCCAGGGAATTTATTTGCAAAGCTCTGCCACAACCTGGTTGATCACCTTACCGTCTGCTTTGCCTTTCAGCTCTGGCATAATGGTCTTCATGATCTGGCCTTTGTTTCCAGAAGCAAGCAGTTCCGCGTGTTTCTCGGTAAGGTAAGCCTTGATTTCAGAAGCATCCATCAGCTTCGGTGCATATTTAGCGATCACATCATATCTGGCCTGATACTCATCCTTCAGATCCTGTCGGGATTCCGGACAGGTGTCGATCTGCTCCTTTACAGATTTCAGCTCTTTCAGGATCACACGGTCAACCAGCTCGCTGCTGATGTCGTCACGGCATCCTTCGTCGATTGCAACCTTCTTCACTGCGGAGATCAGGGAAGAAACTGCGTCCTTTGTTACTTTATCCTTTGCCTTCATGGCTGCTACCATGTCTTTTCTTAATGCTTCAAATTCCATTATATCTTCCTCCTGTCAATTTACCATTTGCTCTGCTGCCGCTCAATCGGTTCTGGCAGAAGCTTCCATGGCATTTTCTTACTTTGTTTTTTATCATACCACTAATTTTCTGTTTTTCCAACCTGCTCTGCCAAAGATTTTTTCAGCATTTTTTTCTTTTCCCGAAGCTCACGGAAGAAATCAGAAAGCATAGTGGAGCACTCTTCCTGGAGAACACCGCGGATCACTTCCACCTTATGATTGAAGCCGTCCATCTCCAGAAGATTCAGCACAGAACCGGCGCATCCAGCTTTTGGATTCATGCTGCCGATCACCACCCGGTCAATGCGGGACTGCATTAAGGCTCCAGCACACATCTGGCAGGGTTCCAGGGTCACGTACATGGTACAGCCCTCCAGCCGCCAATCGCCTAACTTTTTGCTTGCTTTTTTGATGGCATTTAATTCTGCGTGGGAAAGAGTATTCCTGTCTGTGTTTCTCCTATTGTAACCCCGGGCAATAATCTGCCCGTCGCAGACGATCACACAGCCGATTGGTACCTCTTCCAGGTTCCTGGCTTTTTTCGCCTGACGGATAGCTTCTTTCATATAATGTTCCTGATCTGTTAGCATTTTTTATCCTTTTACTTTCTACTATAAAACTTTATGGTTAATCGTTCTTATTCGCAAAGTATTTCCACAAAAATTTAGAACCTCTCAATTACCTGCAATCATCTGCGCTTTCCGCATCTTTTTCCAGTAATAAACCACTCCCACCATGTCAGCCAGTGCCCATCCGATTGGAACGGATACCCAGATTCCGGTAACACCAACAGCTGGAATAGCGGACAGAATATAGGCCAGTACCACTCGTGTTCCAAGGGAAAGAATGGTAAGGATCACGGACATTCCAGGCATTTTCACAGCGCGGTAATATCCGTACAGCAGAAAAAGGAGTCCAATTCCGAAATAAAATGCACCTTCGATCCGCAGATAGCCCACTCCGATGGATATAGTTTCCTTTTCAGATGCTTTCACAAAAATTCCCATGAGCGGCGCGGCGAAAGCACACACGGCGGCACTGATCACCAGGCAGAATGCAAAAGCGGCTGTTACAGCACTTTTGATTCCCTGAGAAATCCGCTTTTCTTTTCCAGCTCCATAATTTGGGGCAATAAATGTGGAAAAAGCATTTCCAAAATCCTGCACAGGCATGTATGCAAAGGAATCAATTTTCACAGCAGCTGCAAAAGCAGGTTTCCCGTAATACCGCCTTCTGTCAGATCTCTTTGTTTCATTTTTCTTTTTCCACCTCTGTAGCACATGTGTTTCGCGCGCTTTTACGTAAGTCGCTGCGCAGCTGTATTTCTATTATAGGCAGTTGGGGAAGGGATGTCAATTTTTAGGATTCATCCCTTCCCCAGCATGCAGGTGGATCAATGGCACGGTACCAGTATCCGCCTCTGCCTTTCTTTACTTTTATCTGGTTGCTTTCCTTGAAGCAGGAAAAGCCGAACATACCTGCCATAAACTGCTCCTGCTGGTCATAGCTTCCGGGCACACCTAATATGCAACGACCGTTTGATCTGCGGCACAGAAGAAGATGCCCAAAGTTGTAGTATCCGTATTGCAGAAAGCGGTTGTTGCGAAGCGCGCACTGCCTTCTTGGAAAATGGACCAGATCCTGAGGCGTGATTCTCCAACACTGGTTCAGGTCACCATCTGTAAAGGGGCAGAATGGCTGACCGAAGGGAAGAGAGAAAGAGGCAGCTTTTACCGGTGCGGATTGGATACGGACCTCCTGGGATAGTTTCTGCTCTTCTCTGTTTTCTACGGCTGATTCAGTGTCTGTTAAATCAAAATCAGATAAACTATCCTTTTCAGATTTCACCATCTTCTTATTGGTCTCCAATACATTTTCTTTTTCATTTTGAGGTTCAGAGAAATCTTTCCCAGCCTCTGTGAGTTCCAGTTCTAATTTTCCGGATTCTGTTTCGGCGATTTCACTTTTCCTTTCCACTTTTCTGTATTCTGGTTCTGATTTTGCCTCCTCTTGTTGCATAACTTCAGGCCCGGCAAGGCTCCTTTCTTCCTGCACTATTGGGATTTCTCCCATTAGTAAATTTTCCTGGGCTGTCTCTTCTTTTTGTTCTACGATAGTTTCTTCTTTAGGCATTTCTTCTTTAGACGCTTCTTTTATTTCGATAGTTTCTGACGGATGTGTTTTCTGTGCAGTTCTGATTTCTGCATCCTCCTTGAAATTCTCCGGGCGGATTGCGTGATCATCCCACTCTGTTCCATAGAAACCGCCAGACGGCGTAGTCAGAATCATTCCACCTATTTTGGCTAATGGAAGTCCCGAACCACCTATGCTCGTTCCGTCTGTTTCCAGTACACATTCGATCCAGTCTTTTTTTGTATTGCAGTTTCCGATCAAAATTCCATGCAGCAAACCTTCCTTTCGAACAAAGCAATAAACCTTGCACGTTTCCCCTTCTGCCAGTCCTTCCACATGAAGATGGATTTCCATTGTGCACTCATTGCCCCGGGCTTCTACTTTTATAAATCCGCAGTTGTTCTGCTTTTTCCCTTTCCGGTACTCATATACATATGCGATAAAGCGCCGATATCCAGCCAACAGACTTCCTCCCTGTTTCATATACATTCACTTCATTAATGTATATGAAATACAAAGATTTTCATTCATAAAAACGCATTCCCGCACTTCTGGAAATTTGCATCCAATGAATAGATCAGTAGAAATTTTTGACTTACCAGTTTATTTTTAATTTTTTTTAATTTTACTGTTGACAATTCGGTTGTATATATGTATAATATTACTTGTCGTTGACGAAGTGTGGCTCAGTTTGGTAGAGCGCTGCGTTCGGGACGCAGAGGTCGTGGGTTCGAATCCCGTCACTTCGACTACTTGGCAGGGGCGCCGAAAGCCTTGAGAAATCAAGGGTTTCGGTGTTTTTTTATATCGGCATTGCACATAGGCTAAATACCTAACACTCTTTATTTTTTCCACCGGCTGGGCTGGGCTTCGCAGATCCGGTTCCATTGGCAGTCGCCACAGATTTCCAGTCTTTTTCCAGTCTGGATAACGTTCTGCTGCACAGCTTCTGTAAATTCCGAAAATGCAAGTTTCTGATTCTCTTTTAAGCCACATTCCTCCAACACTGCGTTGTCATACCATTTCACTTTCTCTGCAGCCTCACAGACACCCTCACAATTGTTGGGACAGGCTGAGCAAATCTCATCTGCCTTTACCGTGAGACAGACATCCGCGCCTTTTCCAAAAAGCTCCAGCATTTCCTGCATATGGGCTGTAAATCCGTTGCTGTAGCCTTTTCCGATAAAAAACGCCAGGCACATCCCGTGATGAGGGCGAATGGGATATGTCTGACGTTCTTTTTTACTGCATTGGTACAATCTTACGCACCCTTCTGGACAAAACAAATGCCAGAGCGATTTTTACAAGATCAGGAATGATGAACGGGATTACGCACCAGCCCAGTACGGTTCCAAGTCCAATGGCTCCTGTTGTACGTGTGTATACAGCCATAAACCAGATGGTTCCCATTGCGTAGCAGACGATCAGGCCCACAACCATGGAAAGGATCTGAATCACAGGCTTCTTGCCCCAGAGGGATTCCATTGCCCACATTACCAGGGCAGAGAAAAGAAAGCCGATGATGTAACCGCCGGTATTATTAAGAAGGATTCCAAATCCTCCAGAAAATCCTGCAAATACAGGAACGCCAATAGCTCCAAGTAAAATGTAAACCAGTACAGCCAGGCTTCCTCTCTTTCCACCAAGCACGCCAACAGCCATAAATACACCAAATGTCTGTAAAGTAAACGGCACTGTCATTGGAATGGAAATCCAGGAACAGATTGCGATCAGTACGGCAAAAATAGCTATGTAAGCCAGGTCGTATGTTTTTGTCTTTGTTGCAGTTGCGGTACTCATATTCTCCTCCTCAGATAAATATTATTTTTGTCAGATACAATCTAACACAATCCGGTGCGAATTGTCAACCAGTTATTTTATTTTAGTTTACAATTATTTTCAGGTTTACGAAAGACAGCTATTGCTTTTCATCTGCCCGGGTTACTGTTCACAGATAATATTCCGCGAGGTGTTTTTTGTGAACATAGTTCACAGAAGACCCGAGAACATCGACGCGAAATCATGCGAACGCATGATTTCTGTGCATCGCGAAGCGTGTTGCTGTGAACGCAGCGAACAGTATCCTGCCCGGAAATTATTGCGCAGAAATTTCTCTGGAAAACTTTCCAAATTACTGGAATCATGCTAAACTAAAGGAAATGAATGTTACGGAGGTTTTTCCCATGGACGTGCACAGTATCAGTACCAAATGCACCCGCACAGAATTTGTGGGGACTGCAGTTCTGGATACCATTGGACTTGTAATTTCAGGAGTTGACGATACTCTTTTAAAAGAAATGAATATAGGAACCTGCTATCACACTTTAGGACTTTTTAGTTCCCGCACAGGTGCTGCTGGTCAGATTACAGCTGTAGATGATGCTGTAAAGGCCACGGGCACAGAAGTTCTTTCCATTGAATTCCCCCGTGATACCAAAGGATGGGGCGGACATGGCAACTATATTGTAATCGGTGGAAATGATGTTTCCGATGTGCGGCACGCCATTTCCCTTGCGTTGGAACTGACCAATAAATATGCCGGAGAATTGTATATCAGCGAATCCGGTCACCTGGAGTTTGCCTTTTCTGCAAACGCAGGCGGCGCACTTTCCATGGCTTTCAACGCAGTTCCCGGTGAGGCATTCGGTTTCATGGCAGGTTCTCCTGCTGCTATCGGACTGGTGATGGCCGATACTGCAATGAAGGCTTCTGCCGTTCATATTACACGGTATATGACTCCAAGTGTGGGGACAAGCCACTCCAATGAAGTGATTCTCGCCATTTCCGGTGATGCCAGTGCAGTGAAAGAAGCGGTATTACAGGCAAGACAGATCGGGCTAGAGTTGCTGATCGGAATGGGCAGCTATCCAGAAATCCCGGGAGAACCCTATTTATAAAAAATACACGTAAGTGTAAAAGAGAATTACAAAAACGCCCTGACAGGGAAAATGTTTTCCACATTTTCAAACCTGCCAGGGCGTTTCTCATTCCGCTTAATTCAATCTATAAACCTCAGCACTCTGTAATCCAAATGCAAGTGCTTCAGAATGGCTGCTGCAATAGATATCAACATGTCCATAAGGTGTTCCAAGGTCTTCCACGGTATAAACAGTTCCGTTGATCAGAAGCTGTGTGCCAAATGGTACTCCTGCCATGGCAACGGTCCTGCCTGCTGTAGGAACCGTTCCGCTGGCGGTAAGATTTCCGGCAGTCCCACAGCACTGTGCACAGTTGCAGTATGCAGTCAGGGTGAAGGTTCCAAGATAGGTTCCCTGTGAAGAGGAACTGCTCTCGCTCTCAGAGGTCTGGGAGCTGTCGCTGCTTTCAGAATCTTCTGTATAAGACTGGTCAGAACTTTCAGATTCCTCAGTATCCTCATAAGAGTCCTCGCTATAGTCATCTGACTCACTGTAGTCAGATGCATCCTCTGCGGAAGCACTTGCCTCCTGTGCAGCAGCCTCTTCTGCTGCTTTCTCAGCCTCAGCAGCCTGCAGAAGACTGTAAATACTGCTGTCTGCATTGTCAATCTGTGTATTTAATGCGCTGATCTCCTCCTGGCTTGCACTGATCTGATAAATGTAAGCCTGGATATCTTCGCTGGTGCTTGCAGTCAGAGCCTGCACCTCCTGCTGTTTGGCGGACTTCTCAGCCAGAAGCAGGTCAATATTCTGCGCATCTTCTTCTGCCTGCTCTTCCTGTGCCTTAATATCCGCCTGGAGCGCCTTATAGTTCGCAAGCATATCTCTGTCATACTGGGAAATCTGTGCAATGTTCTCTGCACGGTTCAGGAACTGTGCAAGATCCTCTGAGGATAAAAGCAGCTCCAGCATAGAAGCACTTCCATTCTCATACATATAAACGATACGTTTCTTCATATCTTCATACTGTTTGTCTGATGTAGCCTTCGCTTCCTCAAGCTGTGCCTTTAAGGTTTTCAGCTCGTCCTCTTTCTCGGCAGCCTGGATTCCAAGCTCAGAGACACTATTGGTAAGGTCTGTATACTGGGCATTCAATTCTTCCAGATAGCTCTCAAGCTCCTGTTTCTTACTCTCCAGAGAAGCCATATTTGCCTGCTCCTGGGCAAGTTCTGCCTGGGCCGCGTCCTTCTGGGCCTGAACATCTGCGATCTGTTCCTCTGTGGAGGAGGCAAATACAGCTGTCGGGGCAGATACCGTCATCATACCAGTTAACAGTAACGCAAAAACTTTCTTCATTCTCATATATGTAAACACCTCATTATCTTTTTCGTAGGTCAAGTATAACACATTTCGTAATTTTTTCAACACTTTTATTTAATTTTTGTAATATTTACGTAATATTTCACAATATTTTCGCCATACATTTCAAACACGCTCAAGATTTGGAGGAAACGAGCAAAGCATTCGCTGCTCGTTTTGCTCGTTTCCACGGCAGTCGCCAAGGACTTATGCAATCATGGACTTTAGCTCGTTGCCCGAAAAAAATACCCCGCATTTCGTAGATTTCTCCACAAAATGCGGGGTGTAAAAACCTCGTCTGTTCTTAGACAGCTGCTGCTTCCTCAGCTGCTGCTTCCTGGTATTTTTCGAGAATGATCGTCTGGATCTTGTCACGAGTGGAAGAATTGATGGGATGTGCAATATCCCGGTATTCTCCATCGGTTGCTTTTCGGCTTGGCATTGCGATAAAAAGCCCTTTCTCGCCCTCGATCACCTTGATATCATGTACCACAAATTCTTCGTCAATGGTGATGGAGACTACGGCTTTCATCTTTCCCTCCTTCGCAACCTTTCTCACCCGTACGTCTGTAATGTTCATTTTTGCTGCCCCTTTCCTCTTAATCGCATTTGCTGCGCTTTAAGTCTTTTTTATATAATTGCTTTACTCTATTCCTGCTTCAAGTGCACAGCCAGCACCCATCCAAGAAGCTCACAGGGTATTACAAACTATATCTCTCATTTTTCTCCACAACGATCTTCACTTCTCCGTCGCCGCTGTAGTAAGAATTTGCCCGGATGGTATCCCGGCTTTCAACGATACAATTCTCGATATGTGTATTATCCCCCAGATATACATCATTCAGAATTACTGAATTTTTAATTACACAGTTATTTCCAACATAAACGTCTTTAAACAGAACCGAATTCTCCACAACGCCGTTTATGATACAACCGCTGGAGATCAGACTGTTCTTCACTTCTGCGCCAGGATTATATTTTGCAGGCGGAAGATCGTCGATCTTGGTCTTCACGGCTGGCTCCTGTTTAAAGAAGTAGTTTCGGATCTCCGGTTTCAGGAAATCCATATTGGTCTTATAATAAGATTCTACTGTGGAAATATTGCTCCAGTAGCTGTCGATCTTATATCCATAGATTCTCTTAAGGTTCTTATAACGGATCAGAATATCCTTAACGAAATCATTGCGGCCTTCCTGCGCAGCTTTTTCGATCAGCTCGATCAGCTGTCTTCTTCGGATCACATAAATACCGGTAGAAATCGTATTGTACGGGGAAACCATAGGCTTCTCCTCAAATTCCTCGATCCTGCAGTCCTCATTCATTCGAAGGACACCGAAACGCTCTACCTCGGATGGATCCGGGCAAGTGGTGCATACAACGGTAATGTCTGCACGTTTCGCAATGTGATATTCCAGAACCTTGTTGTAGTCCATTTTGTAAATGCAGTCACCGGATGCGATGACAACATATGGCTCATGACTGTTCTTCAGGAAATTCAGATTCTGATAAATAGCATCTGCTGTTCCCTGATACCAGAAACCATTTTCTTTGGTGATAGTAGGAGTAAATACGAAAAGACCGCCCTGCTTTCTTCCAAAATCCCACCATTTGGAGGAGCTTAAATGCTCATTCAGGGAACGTGCATTGTACTGGGTCAGTACCGCCACCTTCTGGATCCTGGAGTTTGCCATATTGCTCAGGGAAAAATCGATACTTCTGTAGCTTCCGGCAATAGGCATTGCTGCAATTGCCCTCTTGTCTGATAATTCTCTCATGCGGTTATTGTTACCGCCGGCTAAAATAATTCCAATTGCTCTCATGCTTTGTCACCGTCCTTTGCTGCAATTACCTGTCCGCTTTCCAGAATGCCGTCCGGATAATCTGCCAGAGTGGTCACGCCGGAAATCGCCGTGTTCTTTCCAATCTTAACGTTGTCCGGAATCACGGAACCTTCTCCTATGGTCGCAATGCCAAATGCATATACAGCAGGCTTCTTTACATTCGGTGCTTCCTCGCCGCAGCCAAGAACCACGTCATTTCCAATGGTTACATCCTCTGCCACGATTGCTTTTTCCATATCTACATTTTCACCGATAGTCGTATTTCGCATGATAATAGAATCCCTGATCACACTGCCCTTGCCGATCACAACATTCGGTCCGATTACAGAATTATGTACCTCGCCATAGATTTCAGAGCCCTCACCGATCAGACATCTGTCCAGAACGGCTTCTTCTGAAATATACTGCGGCTGGATGATATCGCCCTTGGTGTAAATCTTCCAAAATTCCTCGTAAAGATTAAACTCCGGAATAATATCAATAAGCTCCATATTTGCTTCCCAGTAGGAGCCCAGAGTTCCAACATCTTTCCAGTAGCCATTGTATTCGTAAGCGAAAAGACGCTGACCCTTGTCCTTGCAATACGGAAGAATATGTTTACCAAAGTCACAGCTCTGCTGATTCTTCAATGCATAAAGAGCTTCTTTTAGAACCGGCCAGCTGAAAATATAGATTCCCATAGAAGCAAGATTGCTGCTTGGGTGCTCTGGTTTCTCCTCAAATTCGGTTACACGGAAGGTCTCGTCCGTTACCATAATACCGAAACGGCTGGCCTCCTCAATGGGTACAGGCATACAGGCGATGGTCACGTCTGCCTTGTTTGCTTTATGGAAGTCAAGCATAACTTCGTAATCCATCTTATATATATGATCTCCGGAAAGGATAAGTACATAATCAGGATTGTACTGCTCCATATACGCCATATTCTGGAAAATGGCATTGGCTGTTCCTGTGTACCACTCGCTGTTTGTGCTCTTCTCGTAAGGTGGAAGTACGGTTACGCCGCCTTCATTTCTGTCCAGGTCCCACGGAACACCGATACCGATATGGGTATTCAGTCTCAGAGGCTGATACTGTGTCAGGACTCCCACTGTGTCAATACCGGAATTGATACAGTTACTTAACGGGAAGTCGATAATGCGGTATTTTCCTCCAAAAGCTACTGCTGGTTTGGCCACTTTTTCTGTCAGTACCCCAAGTCTGCTGCCTTGGCCGCCGGCTAAGAGCATGGCAATCATTTCTTTTTTAATCATGCTATCACCTCTTATTGTAGTTATGATTTATCATTATACCATACTTCTCATATTTAGTGAACATATTTTACAAAATATTTGGCGTCCTTTTACTTTTTTTATCGTTATTGTACATGTTTTTTCGACAATCACGGAAAAAGAGTTATTGTTTTTTATTTATTTTATACAATAATAACCAAAATTCTTTGTCTTACTTCAAAGCTGGCTAAAGAAATCCTTTGCATTTTCGCTGGTTCGGGGTATAATAAATGAAAAATAATTATTTTAGCAAATCATTACTTTTAATAAGGAGATTATTATGTATCAGATAGACTTCCATAAACCGCTTCACATTCACTTTATCGGTATTGGTGGAATCAGCATGAGTGGCCTGGCTGAAATCCTTCTTGGCGAGGATTTTAAGGTTTCCGGTTCTGATTCCAAGGAGAGCCCGCTTACCGATTCCCTGACCCAAAAGGGCGCACGCATTTTCTACGGACAGCGTGCTTCTAATATTACAGACGATGTTGAGCTTGTGGTTTACACAGCTGCTATCCATCCGGATAATCCGGAATATGCCTGTGCTGTGGAAAAAGGCATTCCAATGCTGACCAGGGCCCAGCTTCTCGGACAGATCATGCGCAACTATGACACACCTATCGCCGTTTCCGGTACTCATGGCAAAACCACTACCACTTCCATGATCTCCCAGATCCTTCTGGCGGCAGATGCAGACCCGACCATCAGTGTCGGCGGTATCCTTCCTTCCATCGGCGGAAATATCCGTGTAGGCCAGTCTGAGACCTTTGTCACAGAAGCCTGCGAGTATACCAACAGTTTTTTAAGCTTTTTCCCGAAGATCAGCATTATCCTGAATATTGATGCGGATCACCTGGACTTTTTCAAGGATATTGATGACATCCGTCATTCCTTTCGCAAATTTGCCCAGCTGCTTCCCACTGACGGAGCACTGATCATCAATGCAGATACCCCTCATTATGAAGAGATCATCAAAGATCTTCCCTGTAAGGTAATTACATATGGTCTGGAGCACGATGCACAGTACCAGGCTGCCGGTATTACCTATGATAAGTATGGTCATGCTTCCTTTACTGTCCTAAAGGATGGCAAAAAGGCCGGCAGTTTTTATCTGAAGGTTCCGGGCAGCCATAACGTATCCAACGCACTGGCAGCAATCGCACTGGCCCAGCTTCTTCAGGTCCCGGATGAGGTAACCATCAAAGGGCTTGGAAGCTTTACTGGCACAGACCGCCGTTTCCAGTACAAAGGTGAAGTAGCAGGCGTTACCATCGTGGACGATTACGCACATCACCCAACTGAGATCCAGGCCACCTTAAATGCAGCACACAATTATCCGCACAAGAAACTGTGGTGCGTATTCCAGCCTCATACTTACACCCGTACCAAAGCTCTTCTTCCAGAGTTTGCACAGGCGCTTAAGCTGGCAGATCATGTAGTTCTGGCTGATATCTATGCAGCGAGAGAGACCGATACTCTGGGAATTTCTTCCCAGGATCTTCAGGCAAAAATCCAGAAGCTTGGCACACCATGTGAGTATTTCCCTACCTTTGACGAGATCGAGACCTTCCTTTTGAACAACTGTGAGGCCGGAGATCTGCTGATCACAATGGGCGCTGGAGATGTGGTAAAGATTGGGGAGCAGTTACTTGGAAAGTAATTGATTTTGAATTTGTTTTATAAATAATTGCGCTTCAGGCGGCTATCATGACTTTTAAGTTCTGACAGCCGCTGTTTTTATTTACGCGGTGCAAAAAAATTTATCCACATCAAAAAAAGCTTGGAAATTCAATCAATTTAGGAGTTATCCACATTATCCACAGGCTTATGCACATTTTCACACTGGTGTACATGTGGATTCTTATGTGTATAAAGTGCTTAACATAATATTACGTAACAAATCGACAAAAATCACAGTTTTTCTTTTATTTTCCGCATTTATCGGGTTTCCCATAAACATTATGTGCAACTTACTTTCCACATTATCCACATTATCCACATTGTAATCCACACACATCTTGGAAAAGGTCTGGCAGAAAATCTCCTATTCTCATTTAAAAAGGGGTGTGCTATAATGCAGACAACAAGATAAATAGGAACGTAAGTTTGTCCCAGACAGCCACACGACTGTTCCACGCAGATTCCGAATTCCAGACAAGGAGCATTTTCATGATCAAGTTACATAGCACAGGACTTCATGAGACCACTGTTTTATCCAATCTTTTTATTGACCGTTATATGCCAAAGGCCAACGGCGAATTTGTAAAAGTCTATATTTATCTGCTCCGTATGCTGGGCAGACCAGAGGAAGCCTTCGGGCTTTCCCAAATGGCAGACTCCCTGTTCTGTACAGAGGGGGATATTCTCCGCGCGTTAAAATACTGGGAGAACGAGAAGCTGGTTTCTCTTTTATATGAAGGAACAGAATTAACCGGAATTACATTGCTTGCGCCAAGGAATGAGACAGATATGCAGACTGCGATAAGCCCGAAGAAGCATTATAATGCCAGTTTTCTCAGGGAAGAGTCTGCCCCGTACCATACAGGTTTCCCTGAACCAGCAGACACTGGCGCTGCGGACAACACAGGTGATACACCATTCCCAGATGATGGTCTCGCCATTTATGGCACAGATACGCCTCTCCCCGCAGTTTCCTCCCAGCCCGTTTCCGAACGTAAGACGCTCACACCGGACCGGGTAAAGGAGCTGAAGCAGAACGAAGATATTATCCAGCTTCTTTATATTGCAGAACAGTACCTGGGGAAGACACTTACCCCTACTGAGACACGTAAGATTTTGTTTTTCTATGACGAACTGCATATGTCTGTAGATCTGATCGACTATCTGATCGAATACTGCGTAGGACGTGACCACCGCAGCATCCGCTATATAGAGACCGTTGCCATGGCCTGGAAGGAAGAGGGGATTACCACGGTGGAAATGGCTAAGGATTCCACTTCCCGCTACAGCAAAGAATATTTTTCAGTTCTGAAAGCTATGGGGATCACCAACCGAAATCCTTCCGACGTGGAGATTTCTTTGATCAACACCTGGACGAAGGACTACGGATTCACTATGGATTTAATCCAGGAAGCCTGTTCCCGGACTGTCCTACAGACCGGCCAGCCAAGCTTTCCCTATGCTGACAAGATTCTGCAGCGCTGGAAGGATAAGAGTATCCGAACTTTAGAGGATGTTCGTGTTCAGGATGCCCAGCACCAGAAGCGCAAACTGGAAAAGGCCGCAGTCAAGCCACCCCACCCCAAGGCTTCTGCACCCAACCGTTTTAACAATTTCCATCAGCGGAATTATGACTTTGCCGAATACGAGAAGAAATTACTGAACAAGCCCAATTAACCCCCTATGTTCCATACCCTGGAAGGAGAATTTACATGCCCTTACAGAATTACCAATACGATACCATAATGCGGGAATACAACCGCCGCCAGGCCCGTAACCGCCGTGTGCAGGAGGAGCATCTTGCAGAAGCATATGGGAAGATTCCCCGCCTGCGTGAAATTGACGAGGAAGTAGCTACTCTAAGTGCCCGGAAAGCACGTGCCCTGATCAGCCGACAGGAGACCGGCATAGAAGATCTGCGCAATGACATTGCACTGCTTTCCCAAGAGCGCACTGCGCTTCTGCTCTCTTCCGGTTATCCGGCAGATTATCTGGAGATGAGCTACACCTGTCCTCTTTGTCAGGATACCGGCTATATCGGTAGCCAGAAATGCACCTGTTTCAGGAAGGCAGAGATCGAACTGCTTTATACACAGTCAAATTTGAAAGAAATTCTTGAAAAAGAGAACTTTGACCACTTTTCATTTGACTTTTATTCTGATACAATAACAAATGATTCAACGGGACTGACCGAACGTGAGACAGCCCGCCGTGCTTACAATCTGGCCAGGGAATTTATCGCGGACTTTGATAACTCCTTCCAGAACCTGTTTTTCTACGGTGACACCGGTGTGGGGAAAACCTTTCTTTCCCACTGTATTGCCCACGATCTTCTGGACAGCGCACACTGTGTACTGTATTTTTCCGCATTTGAGCTGTTTGATTTTCTTGCCAGCTCTGCTTTTTCCAGAAGCAGCGATGCCCCCGATGATGAACCGATTTTTGACTGTGACCTGCTGATCATTGATGACCTGGGAACCGAGCTGACTAACAGCTTTGTATCCTCACAGCTTTTCCTGTGTATCAATGAACGGATCATGCGCAAAAAATCTACAATTATTTCCACAAACCTGAAGCTGGAAGATTTCTCAGCGACTTATTCTGAGAGAACCTTTTCCCGTATTGCCAGCAACTATCAGATGACCAAGCTTGTGGGAAAGGATATCCGCATTCAGAAAATTTTTTTAGGAGGAAAGTAAAGAATGGCACAAGAAGAATTGACTACCCTTCCCGTTGGAAGACTGGGATTAGTTCCTTTGGAAAGCTGCAAGAGCCTTGGACAGAAGGTCGATGAATGGCTCGTTCAGTGGCGTAAGGAGCGTGAACATTCAGAATCAGATTCTTTCGCCTTTGAAGGATACAAGAGAGATTCCTATACCATCAAAGTTCAGAACCCGCGTTTTGGTTCCGGTGAGGGTAAATGCGTCATCACCGAATCTGTACGAGGTGACGATATTTATATCCTTGTAGATGTATGCAACTACAATATTTCTTATCCAATCGGCAGATTTACCAACCTGATGTCTCCGGATGATCATTACCAGGATCTGAAGCGTGTAATTGCAGCAATCGGAGGCAAGGCCCGCCGTGTGAATGTAATTATGCCATATCTTTATGAAGGCCGTCAGAGTAAACGTATCGGAAGAGAATCTCTTGACTGCGCTACTTCCCTTCATGAACTGATCAATATGGGTGTTGAGAATATCATCACCTTTGATGCACATGATCCCCAGATTCAGAATGCAACACCACTTCATGGTTTTGAGACAGTACAGCCTTCTTATCAATTTATCAAGGCTCTTCTGAAAAATGAGCAGGGACTTCACATTGACAACGAGCATTTCATGATCATCAGCCCGGATGAAGGCAGCATGAGCCGTGCGATTTATCTTGCCAATATCCTTGGTGTTGATATGGGTATGTATTATAAGCGTCTGGATTACTCCAAGAATATAGGAGGCAGACACCCGATTGCAGCTTATGAGTTCCTGGGACCAAATGTGGCTGGTAAGGACATGATCCTGATCGATGACATGATTTCTTCTGGAGATACCATTCTGAAGATTGCTTCTCTTCTGAAAGAGAGAGGTGCTGGCAGAATTTATCTCTGCTCTACTTTTGGACTGTTTACAGATAACCTTAAGAAATTTGATGAGGCATATGCCGCTGGTGTATTTGACAAACTTCTCACCACCAACATGGTATACCAGTCTGAAGAGCTTCTTGCAAAACCGTATTACATTTCCTGTGATATGAGCAAGTACATTGCACTGATCATTGACACGCTGAACCACGATATGTCCGTAAGCCATCTGCTGAACCCTGTTGACAGGATCAAGCGCTGTGTAAACAATTATATGGCTCAGTATGACCAGAAATAGGCATTCTGCATTTCATTTGTTTTATTACAACTAAAATCCGAATAATCATTTGAGGCTGACACAGTTTTGTGCCAGCCTCTTGTTCGTCACTACAATAATTACTTTTATTTATCTTTATTTTATTCTATGGTTTTTTCAGATTTTCTCAATGTAGCTAATTTACTGCTTTCCAGAAAATATACTCTTTACGTTTTCGTTCTTTGTAAGAAGTATGATCTGCCGTGGCTGCTTTTTCATCCACCGAGAAATTGCCATAAGACTCTCTTTTCTTTTTCCATGAAAAACATCATCCAGAACCACTGGGAGTATTTTTTCATCCGCTAGCAGTTCGCTGGCCGCCATGCGAATGGAAAAGTACAAAACTTCAATTTCTCCCCTCTCCAGCTCTTCTACTCCAACAGTGCCATCTTCCATGCTCAGTTCAATGCGCTGTCCTTCATCTCCGTAGAATTCCATAAATTTGCCATTTGTAAGCTCCCGTAAGATTCTGGAAGCCCGGATACGTATTTTTCTGCCCTTTTGCAGATAAATATTTCTGGACAGTTCCCCAATGGTATCCATAGCCAGATTCAACGCCTGTGTTTCCAGTTCTTCCGAAGTAGGAAGAGAAGTCTCGTTCTCATACTCCTGATACTCACTCTGCAAATTGGTAAACGCAGTCAGTTTTTCTTCATAGGTTCCGTCAATATCTTCTTGGCTGGATTTCAATTTCTCCTGCCGGGACTGCAGATACGCCTTTTTCTTCTTTTGTTTCACAAATTCCATGCGCAGTTTTCTTCGGGCGGTAAGTGTATAGATTACCGTTGCGATTGCCGCAAGAATACATACATCCATTCCCAACTTCGACATTTCATCTGTTAACTGGAAACTTCCTACAATTCCTACAATTCCAACAATGATTGCCAGTGCTCCTGCAATTACCATTCCCAGATTCTTTTTCTCGATTGCCTGCAATTGTTCCTCAATAACTGCTGCCTCTTCTTTTCCCTCTGCGGAATACATCCTTGCCTGGGCCTGAGCTACCTGCCCTTTCTGACCACGAAGGCCATTTAATTCATTCTCCAGATTTTCCAGCTCTGTGGCCAGCTTTTCCTTTTCTCTTAAAACAGCCTTCTGCCCGCGTTCTTTTTGGGAAAGATAACCCTTTCGCCACATTTTCAGCATCTGCTCTGATCTTCCAAGATCAAGCAGGCCATCGCCGCTCTTGCTGAGAATGCTAAGCTTATTTTGAATCTCTCTTGCCATTTCTGCGGGAGAATTTCCAGAAAGAGCCTCTGTCAAAACGGCATTATCAAAGATAGTTTCACTGATTCCTCCCAGAAGCTTCTCTAACGTTTCATTTTCTCCATCCAGCATTTTACCGGTGTCTTCACAGAACAGCTGACAATCATCTGTTTCTGCCCCAAATTCCCGTGTTAAACGGTAATTTCTTTGTCCAGACCGGAACCAGATTGTTCCGCCCTCTTTTTCTACAGATTCCTGGGCGTTTTTTTCTGTATAAAATTCATTCTTTCTCACACCTTCTTCCGGCATCCCAAAGAACATATCTTTCATAAAAATAAACACAATATTTTTTTCAGCCTCATTCACACCATAAAACATATTTACTCCTGATGAGAATTCTATGGTTTTATCTTGAAGTCCGCCAAAATTTTTAATGAATATGCGTTTTAAAATCATATAATCTTGTTACCTCGCACCACAACTCATGCATTCACCTAATATCCTGCTTCCTATTTCCTGCAGACAAAAACAGATCAGCTGGAGCGTCTGGTTTCCAGCAATGCCTGCAGCCCATAATAGAGAGCCTTATCCTCCACTGTATTTCTGTTTTTCTCCTGAAAGAAGCGGATGTAATCTCCAATCAGCGTTCCTGCATACCTCTTCTGCAGACTTTCCAGATCATAAGCAGGCCTTGTTTCATCCAGTACTTCTGTAATATTTCCAAAAGATTTCAATTTCTCCGGGATCAGAAACAGTTCCGGTTTTCTTTTTCCCTGAAGGATCACACGGTATATGTTCAGTCCGCCTCTTCTGAAGATTTCATCTTTCAAGGTATCTTCTACGGAAAGCTGTGTACTTCCCTCATTTACGTTAATCAGAAGCTGATTGTAGGTGCGCATGGAAAATGGTACAAATCGGGTTCTCACCTTGCCATTTTCTATTCTGCCTTCTATATAGCCGTGTTCTCCAAAGTCATTGCTGCAAACAGGCTCCAGAGTCCCGCTGTAAGCCGCCACATCCCGGATCAGACTCTGCGGCGTATGTAAATGTCCAAGCGCAATATAATCAAAACCAGTCTCCGCAAGCGCAGCCACATTTACAGGGCAATGACTTCCATCTCCTCCATGAGCCAGTAGAATATGAACCCCTTCTCTTCCTGCCAGTCTTACACTGTCATAGACAGGAGCTTCGATCTTGGGATGCTCATAGCTCATTCCATATACATAGACGTCAGATTTTGTATCTTTCACGCAGGTAATTTTTTCTTCCTGAAAAAAGGTTACATTTGGCGCCCAGGAAAACTCTCGGTAAAAGGAATCCCCTTTCAGATAATCGCTGTCACCCGCCATCAGATAGACACTGGTATTCGGAATACTGGAAAATAAATTATTTACTTCATTCAATTCGTATGGAAGAGGCTGACGGTGGAACAAATCTCCAGCTATAAATAACAAATCCACCGGATTTTCGCGGATGCCCGCAATAACCCGGCGGAATGTTTCCCAGATTTCATTCTCCCGCTTCTCACTCCATGGGCAGCCCCTGTCTGGAACCGCCCCAAGATGTACATCTGCAAGATGAATAAATCTCATTCTTTTACCTCATTTTATAAATCGCAGTTGTTAACTGTTCTCGGGAATGGGATTACGTCACGGATGTTGCCCATTCCGGTAAGATACATAACGCAACGCTCAAATCCCAGGCCAAATCCAGAATGACGTGTAGAACCGTACTTACGCAGGTCAAGATAGAAGTCATAATCTTCTTCCTTCAGTCCCAGCTCAGCCATACGCGCTTTCAGCTTGCCATAGTCATCCTCTCTCTGGCTTCCGCCGATGATCTCACCAATTCCAGGAACCAGGCAGTCCATAGCTGCAACTGTCTTACCATCCTCATTTGCCTTCATATAGAAAGCTTTGATTTCCTTCGGATAGTCTGTAACAAAAATAGGTTTCTTGAAGATCTGCTCTGTCAGATAACGCTCATGCTCTGTTTGCAGGTCGCATCCCCAGGATACCTTGTAATCAAATTTATCATTGTTCTTCTCAAGAAGTTCAATGGCCTCTGTGTAGGTAACACGGCCAAACTCAGAGTTCGCAACATGGTTCAATCTGTCCAGAAGTCCCTTGTCCACGAAGGAATTGAAGAAATTCATCTCCTCCGGAGCATTCTCCAGAACATAGCTTATCACATATTTCAGCATAGACTCTGCAAGATTCATGTTATCCTCAAGATCTGCAAACGCACACTCCGGCTCAATCATCCAGAACTCAGCAGCATGACGTGTGGTGTTAGAGTTCTCTGCACGGAAGGTCGGTCCGAATGTATATACGTTACGGAATGCCTGTGCAAAAGTCTCACAGTTCAGCTGGCCGCTTACTGTCAGGTTGGTCTCCTTGCCAAAGAAATCCTGAGTGTAATCAATATTTCCCTTATCATCAGCAGGAATATTGTTCAGATCCATTGTTGTAACCTGAAACATCTCTCCTGCACCTTCACAGTCGCTTCCAGTGATCAGTGGAGTGTGTACATAAACAAACCCTCTCTCCTGGAAGAATTTATGGATTGCATATGCACAAAGGGAACGTACACGGAATACAGCCTGGAATGTGTTTGTTCTGGAACGAAGATGTGTGATTGTTCTTAAGTACTCAAGGCTGTGACGCTTCTTCTGAAGTGGGTAATCTGGTGCAGAAGCTCCTTCAACAGAAACCTCTGTTGCCTGGATCTCAAATGGCTGTTTTGCCTGGGGAGTCGCTACCAACATTCCTTTTACAATGATTGCTGCTCCTACATTCAGTTTGGAAATCTCAGCAAAATTATCCATTGTATCATGGTAAACCACCTGAAGCGTCTCAAAATAGGTTCCGTCATGGAGCACAATAAATCCAAAGGTCTTAGAATCACGAACGCTTCGTACCCAGCCGCCTACTGTAACTTCTTTGTCCAGGTATTTCTCCCGTTCTCTATAAATCTCTTTTACCGTTGTAAGTTTCATAATTAGTTCCTCTTTCTCCTCATTTTTCCAAACACTCGTTTCTCTATAGTATAGACTATTCCGGTTATTCGCGCAAGGCTATTTAGATTTTATTTTGTCGGATAAAAACAATGAATAAACGCAAAAGAAGACCGCAGCTTATAAAGTTAAGCCTTAGCCTTCTCTTTGGTAAATTTAATATTCTGTATTTATTTTAAATTTCATTCTGAAACTGTTCTTCTTACCAGGCCGTCAGATAATCAAGGCAATATTTGAATATCCGCTTGTAGGTCTTCGTGGTGTAGTGCAAGCCATCGTCTATCGCCACATCCTGACCGCCGCCACCAAGATTAGTTCCATAACCATTTTTAAGAAGATAGGAATAGGTGTCAATATATCCATATGTGCTGCCAAGTCCACTCTTTAAAACGGAATTGAACTTGCGGATCACTTCTTCTTTTCGTATGGCATTTCTTCCCAGGTATTCAATTGTTTTACTGTTGACCGGGTTCACCGACATAATAAACAATTTACAGTTTTTCTTCTGAAGAGTTCCAGCAATCTCCTGTAAATACTCTACATAATTGTACATATTTCCAGGATCGTTCACTCCCAGGTTGAAAATTACAGCCGTCGGTCTCTGCACAGAATAATTTGCTTCTGCCAGCTTGAGAATGGAACTGAATCCATCTTCTTTCAGCCAGTCAAGGCCTTTTCCCTCCTGGCACACAAAATCAATATCCCTGGTAATGCCAGAATCTGAACCGAACTGTCTCTGTAGAGTAAGTTCCATACGGACGGTTCTGGAATCTCCCACAAAAATAATGTGGCTGTAACCTCTGCTGCCGCTTCCATTTCCAATTCTCCAACCGCTGGACGCCAAGAGATCGGAAGCCGTTAAATCTTCCTCATAAGAACGGTTAAATACCACCGCATATAACTTCAGGTTTCCATTAACTGTAATGGTATCTCCCGCTTCATAACGCGGTGATGTACTCTTGCCCGGCTGAACATCCCATCCCATAAAGGTATATCCAGAAGCATTTCTTACAGATGGAAGAGTATAGGTAGCTCCAGATGAAACACTCTCTGTCTTATAGATAGTTCCATTATTTTTACAAAGAGTTACCGTATAGGCCTTGCTGGTCTTATATACTGCATAAAGCTTCTGTGACTTTTTGATCCGGACTTTCTGTCCCTGGGTATAGGTAGCTTTGGTAGCATTCTTGCTTGTGCTCCAGCCAAGTGCTTCATATCCACTCTTTGTCGGAACAGACGGTAAAGTGAGATAAGCCTTGCGCGTGACAGATTTATTTAGTGCTTTAAATGTACTGTTTGCACTTCCGTTGGTATTATAGAAATAAACCTTATATACACCAACTTTCTTCCTGACCGCATACAAACTTATATTCTTTTTCAGCTGGATTTTTTTACCTGCTGCGTATGTAGCCTTAGTAGCATTTTTCTTCGTAGACCATCCAAGATTCTGATAACCGGTTACAGATGGAACAGCCGGAAGCCGAATCTTAGAACCTGACTTTACTTTGATCCTGAGACTGTTGTAAGAAGGCTTGCCACTTGTATTCCTAAATCTGGCCACCACATACTTAGCCGCTGCCTGTACAGTCTGTGCTCCGCCAAGGGAAATTCCTTGTTTCTCCCCGCTAGGCCCCCCGGATATAACCAGCATTACAGCCAGCAATACCCAGAAAATCATGTTCTTTCTTGTTTTATTTTTCATAGACACTCCTCTGCTTTTAAATGCCTTTCCTGTTCCCTTTACAACTATAACAAAAATAAACTTTTTATGCTACTTTTAGTATAATAGAAATTTGTTTTTCTTTCAACCTCGTAACAGGTATTTTTATAATTTTGTTACATTTTTGTTACTGGCATGTTGCAAAGAAGCTGTTTTTTTGCATATTTTACAATGTCTGAATAAAGCGCATGAAGGCTGCTCTGCCTTCTTCTGTACACTTGTAAACTCCAGCATCCTCCAGAACGTGAACAAATACATTTCCAACTTCTTTGTGCAACACTTCTTCAATATTATCACGATCAAGATAATCATATCTCGGCAGGAATTCTTTTACCCAGTCTGCATGCTTCTCGATCTTTTCATTGGATGCAATATCCTTACCTTCCAAAATATAATCAGCCAGAAGCTCCAGTTCCTCTTTCAGTCTTGCAGGAAGTACGGCAAGTCCCATAACCTCGATCAGACCAATATTCTCTTTCTTAATGTGATGATACTGTGCATGAGGATGATATACACCAAGAGGATTCTCCTCGGTAGTAATATTATTTCTCAGAGTCAGATCCAGTTCGTACATATCTCCTTTTTTACGTGCGATCGGAGTGATGGTATTATGTGGTTCACCGTCAGTTTCTGCAAAAATAAATGCAGCTTCATCGGTATATCCTCTCCATACCTCCAACACATGTGTAGCAAGGTCGATCAGTCTCTTCTCATCTTTGTGACGGATACGAAGTACAGACAAAGGCCATTTTACAATACCCGCTTCCACATCCTCATAGCCTGGGATGATTACATGCTTCTCAATTTCAGCCTTCGCCATGGCAAAAGTATAATGTCCGCCCTGGAAGTGATCGTGGCTGAGAATAGAGCCGCCAACAATCGGCAGATCCGCATTGGAGCCCAGGAAATAATGAGGAAACAGTTTCACAAAATCAAACAGCTTAATAAAAGTATTTCTCTCGATTTTCATTGGTGTATGCTGGAAATTGAACACAATACAGTGCTCATTGTAATACACATATGGAGAATACTGCATGCCCCACGGACTATCATTTATGGTAATTGGGATGATCCTGTGATTCTCTCTCGCTGGATGATTTGCACGTCCTGCGTATCCTTCATTCTCCGGGCAGAGAAGACATTTCGGATAACTGCTCGATTTTATAAGTTTTGCAGCGGCAATTGCTTTTGGATCTTTCTCAGGCTTGGAAAGATTGATGGTAATATCAATCTCTCCATAAGGAGAATCTACTGTCCATTTCTGATCCTTTTTTACGCGGTAACGACGGATATAATCACTATCCTGGCTTAATTTGTAGAAATAATCGGTTGCTTCTTCCGGAGATTTTTCGTATTTTTCCCAAAAGGTTTTCTGTACCTGAGCCGGACGAGGCATAAGACAGTTCATCAGTCTGGTATCAAATAAATCCCGGTATACTACGCTGTCCTGGATCAGACCTCTCGCTACAGCTTCATCCAGCAGTTCCTTCAGAACCAGCTCCAGATTAATGTTGGAATATTCTTCTGCCGGTTCTGTGTACTCATCTTCTTTAAAAACATCAAGAAGAAGATTAGTTGTGTAATTTTTCTCGCAGGCAGGAGTCATCCCTGTCTCAATCCCATACTGCACCAGTTTTTTAATACTTTCGCTTAACATTTTTCTGTCCTTTCCTGTTGCTTTATTAATAATTTAATTTCTCAACATAACTGATAAAAATATTGCCTGCTTTGTCAAACAGATCCTTACTATCATTCATACCATACGGATAAGTTTCACCCTTGACCGGATCATATAAATAGGTGTTGTATTCATCATACCCGATAATTACCACACTTGTATTATCACCGGTCTTTGCAATAACAGGTCTCTGGGCACTGATCTCATACAATACACTATCCAGTGTACATCCAGAAAGGTCAATAATTGCTCCTTCATCCCCCAGTGCCTCCTGCAAAGCATTTGTATCAAGGGATGCGCTCTTTATGGCCTCTGGTACATCCTCCAGATTAAGGATTAGCTTGGTCTTTTTGTTTCCACGCTCCCATACATACTGCTGAGCACGATTCAATACCACGCCTGTCTGGTCATCTGCACGCAAAACAGCGAGTGCCGGATCTGTGTAAATACCATCCAGACCGCCTTTTGCATAAACATAATAAATATCATCTTCCGGAATCTGGGTATCCAGAATAATACTGTCATCGTTTGCATTTTTCATCTTGGCATATACTACAAGCGCATCCTGTATCTCCGGTGCCTCATCCAGTGCCAGCCTAATCTGTGTTCCCGTTCTGTTATTGCTTGCCAGTTCAATAGAAGCAATACTAGCTGCAGCTTTTACATTATTCAGAATATTATCTTTGCTTACCGCTTCATAACCTTTCTTTGTCTTCTTTGACAATTCAAACTCCATCATGGTATTTCCCATGGTCACATCGGTTATATACAACCCATCCTGATGATATTCTTTTTTTACAGTTCCATCAAACCCTTCAATACGGATCGTATGGATTCCGGTGGTCTCATGTCCGTTGCTGTCTGAAATGATATCTCCATCCACCACAATCCCGTAAACAAGATCTTCATTCATAAATCCGTTTAAGGTAAGCTTCTGTCCACTGGATGGTGCAAGAGTCCTTGTCTCTAGTGTTTCGAAATCAATTTCCTTTATATAGCCTGCACTTTCACCGCTCTGGATCAACCACGCCGCATGAGCGCCTGTGTCAGAGACTGTAAAAGCATCTGTTTGGATATCCTGATCCAGGACTTCACTTTTTCCATCTGTAATATGAATCTGATAAAGTTTCTGTGCAAACAGCAGGAACAGAGAATTATCTGTACTTACATAGGATAAGGTTCCAAGATCCTTCTTCAAAAATTCATAGGATTCTGTAGATGGAATAAATGCCTTTTCTTCCACCACATTCTGGTCATTGCTGTAATGATATACGCAGACACCGCTGTATCCCTCGCGGATTCCCCGGTTCATATATCCGTACAGAACAAAATCCACATCTCCGTTATCTTCCACCCGAATGATCTTTATATCATGCTGCCATCTGGAATCCCGGAAGTCTCCATCTGTTTCCTTACGAAAGCTGAAAATCCTGGAAAACTTTCCATCGTTTGGTGAATAGGACCACAGATCCCCTTCCTGAACAAAAGCAATGACTCCGGCAGTTTCATTCATCATATACTCCACATTTTTATCCCGCACTCCCAGAAGAAGTCCTTTATCTGAAATGCTAATGGAATTCTCGGAGAATACTTGTGATGCGCTTCTCTTGAAATCCAGAAGCATGATCCTGGTCTCTGTATAACGCATCCGGTAAAATTCTGTTACGTCATAAATTTCCTGATTTCCATCTGTATTTGTTGCCGCAATCTGATATTCCAGGGAAAAGCTGGCGGTTGTTTCATTTATGTCTTTTACAACCGGAATCCCCTTTCGGTAAATCTGCGGACTTAAGTTTCCCCAGCTGATCTCTGCAAATGTGGAATTAATACCAACATCTGTATAATTAGTAGTTGTATTGGAGGTATCTGGTTCCAGATAACTGGTCAGATCTTCTGCCGTTGCCTTGTCCATGCATTTCTCATAAAAACTCTTTACAAACTTTACATACTGAACGGTATTTACATTGGATCGTGAAACCACTCTGGTATAATAATAAGCAGTTCCTTTATTTGTCTCAAGAGATATCTGCAGGGAATATTCCTGATTCATAAGAAGGTCACTGTTTATCTGGATCTTTGTTGCCAGATAGCTGTCGTTTTTATCCAGGCTTTTCACTTTTCGGTTCTCAAGAACCTTGCTTCCATCTGAAGTACGGATTTCATAGGAAAGACTTTTTACCTTTGTAGCATAGGGATTTATAACAAGAGACAATTCTCTGGAAGTGTCCAAAGGTGTCACACTGTCTCTGGTAAAATCCGACTGCATAGGCTGTGCATAGCCATACATTCGATTGGCATATTCCCCATCAAAATCAACCATTACTTCCGGAAAAACCGGATCATTCATATCAGAGCGGTCATCCGTGGTCTCACTGTTCAGCAGAAAAGAACTTCCTGCCACACCAAGAACAAAAACAAACAGGAGGATCACTGCTCTGCGTAAAAATTTAATCATTTTTTCTCCCCTTAATTTTCTGCGTTTACCTCCCCCTGCGGGTACAGAAGTCTTTCTAATGTAGGACTGATATTCAGCACCTCCATAAGATTTGCTGCTTTTTCCATGTCTTTCTTATTGCCAGTTTTTACTGCACGTATAAGAAGATTCTTGGGCGTATGCTCCATGTCTATAAATTCCAGGATCTGTGTTTCATATCCCATACTTTCTAACAGGTTTGCCCGAATTCCATCTGTGAAAAGTGCTGACATTCTCTCTTTCAGAATCCCATACTTCAATATAGGCTCTAACATTTCATTTTTAATCTGGCGATTTATCTCATGCTGGCAGCATGGCACAGACAAAATAACTTTTGCTCCCCATTCCACAGCCTTTGCAAGTGCATAATCCGTAGCTGTATCACAGGCATGAAGTGTAACCACCATATCTACAGCAGAAACGCCTTCATAATCCGCAATATCTCCCTGATAAAAACGAAGCTTTTCATAGCCATATTTTTCAGCAAGATGATTACATTTCTGAATTACATCTGTTTTCAGATCCAGGCCTATGATATTTACATCATATCTCTTCAGCTCTCTAAGATAATAGTACATGGCAAATGTAAGATATGATTTGCCGCATCCAAAATCCAATATGGTTACTTCCTTCTGCTGATCCAGCTTTGGCAAAATGTCCTGGATAAATTCCAAAAATCTGTTGATCTGCCGGAATTTATCGTACTTTTGGGTAATAATCCTGCCGTCTTTGTTCATAACTCCAAGGTCAACCAGAAACGGAACCGGAATATTTTCCTTAAGAATGTACTGTTTCACACGGTTATGTGCCAATATCTGTGGCATTTCTCCCGATAGTCCCAGCTTATCCCTCCCTGACACCAGTTTTTTCCCCTGGCTGTTTCCGGGATGACGTCTGGTCTTTATAGTTATCTTGCCTTTTTTACTTACCAGAACAGTTCCGTCCAACGCCATCCCACTGGCCTGAAGCTGTGAAAAACCATGCAGAAGTTCTGTTTTCAAATACCTTATCAGTTCTTCTCTTGGATAGTTTTTGTGGAGTACTTTCGTTCCCACTGTCTCAGAAGCCTGATAAACCACCTGCCCCTTTATTTCAACCGGGCGTATCTTAACCTTCGATGGCCCATCACCTCTGCCTCCGCTTAAAACAGCCTGACACAGCCGCTCATTAATCTGTTCCTCTAAATATTCGTCTATTGTTTTCATAGTTATTATAATTGTTTTCTTCTAAATTCTGTAATCACTTATTGCAGGTTCCACATCATCTGTAAAAAGCTCCCCGGCACCTTCTTCTCCGGCAACGCCTTCTGGATATCTCGTGAAAAAGAAGTACTTCCGCCAGATCACCCAAAAGACTGTCAGACATGGTTTCCAGCTCCGACTCCTTTTTCACTTCATCCACGATTTTCTTTCCAAGATGATACAGCATATATCGGTCCGGATATTCATCATACATTCTGCTGCCTTCGTAATCCAGAAGATCACATTCTTCTTCCACCTTCTCCTGGATTTTTCTGGCTGTTTCTGGATAGTATGATTTCATCAGAGAAAATTCTTTCTCCAGTTCCATTTCCCCTCTGTAAAGCATCGGGTTTGCGAAGCTGGCGTAAAATGGATAAAAATCTTTATATATCATATCAGCAATCTGATTCCTTTTCCATTTCACTTCCAGTATATGCAGCACCCCAGTTTCCGGTTCATTATGCCATTTTTGCCAGCATATTAAGAGTAAGCTTCACGCTATGCTCTACAGCTGCCTTCTCAAATTCACTGTAATCCATCTGGGCACTGCCGTCCGCTTTGTCAGAAATAGCGCGAACAACCAGGAATGGAATTTCATTCAGATAAGCAGCCTGTCCAATTGCAGCCCCCTCCATTTCTGTAGCATATGCAGAAAATTCCGATACGATTCTATCCTTCACATCCTGGTCACAGACAAACTGGTCTCCAGAAGCAATTCTTCCTTCAAACACCTGGATCTCCGGATTTACTTCCTGGCACACCCCTTTTGCAAGCTTACGAAGCTTCTCGTCTGCCTCAAAGAAGAATACCGGCATCTGCGGAATCTGTCCCTTGCGGTACCCAAATCCAGTAGCATCCATATCATGCTGTACCACATCTGTAGAAAGAACAATATCTCCAATATTAATGTCTTTATTCAAGCTGCCTGCAATTCCTGTATTAATGATCGCATCTACAGAAAATACATCCGCCAGGATCTGGGCACAGATACCCGCATTTACTTTACCGATTCCAGAACGGACTACTACAGCCTTTTTACCAGCCAGTGTTCCTTCATAAAAATCCATGGAAGCTTTTTTGATAATTCGCACATCTTCCATTTTTTCTTTTAAAATCGCAACTTCCACTTCCATTGCGCCAATAATACCGATTGTTTTCATTTGTTATTCTCCTCTATTTTATTCCTTATTAAAAAGTAAACAAATTCTTCAACTGACATTATACCAAAACTTCTTCCTATGTCCAACTTAAATTTGGCATGGAAACTTATATTGTGTTCTGTTATAATTAAGAATGCTATGAGAGAAGGATTTATCCAACTCCCGAAAAAATAATGGAGGAAAAAACGATGGAATATAAAACAAAAGGTGTTTGCTCTATGGCAATCCAATATGATCTTGATGATGAACAGAAAGTTCACAACGTGAAATTTATCGGGGGATGCTCTGGCAATACACAGGGTGTTGCCAAACTTGTAGAGGGTATGCCAGCGAAAGAAGTCATCGCACGCCTGGAGGGAATCCAGTGCGGACGCAGACCAACTTCATGTCCAGACCAGCTTGCTACCGCTTTAAAAGAAGCGCTTTCATGATTATTTCGCCCCGGGATAAAATCCCGGGGACTTTTTTATTATGTTCCAGCAGTTTCCCACTTTTTGGCTTTTAGCTGGAACTATTTCTTATTTTCTAAATGTCATTCCGGTCCCATTTGTCACACAGGGACTGCACTTCTCTGGAAAACTTCTCCAGATCCTTATTCGGACAGCCTTCATTCTTCCGGATAACAGACAGCAGACGATGTCCGAGAGCAAGAAGCTTCTCGTATGCCCTGGCTGCTTTGGAAGCCTTCCGAACAGCAGATGGCTTCTGAATTTTGATTCCCTCTGCTTCATAAACAAACTCACCTGTGGCAAGATCGAATTCTGTTCCACTAAATGGAGCATACGTGTTATAGCCCAATTCATCATGCAGTCTGGATGCAAACAGCTCCGTCACGCTGTCCTCACCATGTGTCACAAACACTTTCTTTGGCTTTTCCTCAAAGGCCCTGATCCAGTCTATCAGTCCATTTACATCCGCATGTCCGCTGATTCCCGGCATACGGCAGATCTTTGCAGCTACATGCACAGGTTCACCAAACAGCTTGATTTCCTGGGCACCTTCTATGAGTGCACGGCCGGCAGTTCCGACAGCCTGATATCCCACAAAAAGAATAGTACTGTCCTCTCTCCACAGATTATGTTTCAAATGATGCTTGATTCTTCCAGCATCACACATTCCACTTGCAGAGATGATAACTTTAGGTTCCCCATCAAAATTAATTGCCCGTGAATCTTCGCTGGTTACTGATATTTTCAGACCAGGGAAGCTGATGGGGTTGATTCCCTTTCGGATGAGTTCCAGCGCTTCCTCATCAAAGCAATCATATTTGTGATTGCCAAAAATAGTCGTTGCCTCAATTGCAAGAGGGCTATCCACAAACACTTTAAAATTGTCATGTCCATGAACTAACCCCTCGGCTTTGATCTGTCGAATAAAATACAACATTTCCTGCGTTCTTCCAACTGCAAAGGATGGAATGACCACATTGCCTCCTCTGTCAAAGGTTTCCTGAATAATATCTGCAAGAAGGCGCTCATAATCTGGTCTCTCACCATGACTTCGGTCTCCATACGTAGATTCCATCACCACATAATCTGCCTTTTTCAGATAGACAGGATCTTTTATCAAAGGCTGATTGGTATTTCCAATATCTCCGGAAAATACAATTGTCTTTTCTACTCCATCTTCACAGATGTTTACTTCAATGCTACTGGAACCCAGGAGATGTCCTGCATCAATAAATCTTACCCGGATGCCTTCGCCAGGAATAATGCCAGTTTCATATGGGCAGCCCACAAAATTATGGATTACCCCCAAGGCATCTTCCATGGTATACGCCGGTACAAATTCCGGCTTGCCCTGCCGTTTTGCCTTACGGTTACGCCATTCAGCCTCAAACATCTGGATATGGGCACTGTCACGAAGCATGATATCACACAAATTGCAGGTAGCTTCTGTAGCATATATAGGACCTTTGAAGCCTTTTGCATATAGCGCAGGCAGATTTCCGGAATGATCCATGTGCGCATGGGTTAACAGCACAAAGTCCAGATCTCCCGCTGGCACAGGAATATCTTTGTTTTCATAATAATTTGGTCCCTGCTCCATTCCACAGTCTACAAGGAATTTTTTTCCGGCGGCTTCCAGATAGTAGCAGCTTCCGGTAACCTCATGTGTTGCTCCAATAAAAGTGATCTTCATACAGATTCCCCCTTTTACCCAGAACTTGTTACTGTTACTAAAAAACAGTACGCTAAGCTTTAATTTTGATTGTATATAATATGCTGGATCGTACTGACAAATTTAGCAGAATCCGCCTGGCCAGCCATACTTCCTGCCAAAATTCCCACAGCAGCAAGCAAAGCAATTCCTGCCGTCACCCCATACCGGTACCATGGTTTTTTCTCTTCTTTTTCAAGTGCCAGAAGCTTGTCAGAAAATTCAACAATCATATCAATATCACTTTTCTGAATGGATTCTTCGGTTTTTTCAATTATTTCTTCAGTTGCTTTTTCAGTTCTCTCTTCAGGACTCTCTGAAATTTCCTCGGCTTTTTCTTCTTCCCAGCTTCCTGGAAATCTTACAATCTCTGCAGTTTTCAGTGCAGCCTCTGCCCCATCTCCATTCTCTTCAAGCATTCCCTCTGCTTTCAGACGCTTCAGAAAACGCTGATAGGATTTATCAATTTCTTCTGCTGGAATAGGAGTATCGTCTTTCCGATCTCCAAGAAGGCTGTCCTCTATCATTTTCGCCTCCTTGATCATCTCCTCTTCCAGCAGTTTATCCGCCTTTTCATCACTTATTTCTTTGTTCATTTTTCTCTCCCGGATTTTTATTTTCTTGACAATTCCCCTCCAGGGGTTCATATTTATAAAATAAACCGTTACTGCTCACAATGTGACCAATAACAAAAACAATTATTCAGGAGGATCCTATGAAACATATTATCCTTACCGGCGGTGGTACTGCCGGACATGTTACCCCGAATATTGCCCTGATTCCTGCATTAAAGGAAAAAGGTTATGAAATTTCTTATATTGGCTCCTACGATGGCATTGAGAAAAAGCTGATCGAAGAGCTTGGAATTCCTTATTACGGAATCGCTTCCGGTAAATTACGCCGCTATTTCGATTGGAAAAACTTCTCAGATCCATTCCGTGTTCTGAAAGGTTATTTCCAGGCAAAAAAACTCATGAAACAGCTGAAACCCGATGTTGTGTTTTCCAAGGGTGGTTTCGTAACCGTACCAGTTGTAATCGCAGCGGGAAAACGTCATATTCCTGCAATCATCCATGAATCTGATATGACTCCTGGCCTTGCAAACAAATTATGTCTTTCTTCTGCTGCTAAAATTTGCTGTAATTTTCCTGAAACTGTCAACAGTCTTCCAAAAGAAAAAGCAGTTCTCACTGGCACTCCGATCCGTCAGGAGCTTCTCCATGGGGACAAAGAACGTGCCCGCACCTATTGCGGTTTCACTTCTGAGAAACCAGTTCTGCTGGTTATCGGAGGAAGCCTTGGTGCTGCTTCTGTAAATGAAAATGTTCGGAAAATCCTTCCTGAACTGCTGAAAGAATTTCAGGTGATCCATATTTGTGGTAAAGGAAAAATGGATGAAAGCATCCAGATGACAGGTTATGTTCAATACGAATATGTTCAGGAACAGCTTCCTGACATGTTTGCACTTGCAGATGTGGTAATCTCCCGTGCAGGAGCTAATGCAATCTGCGAACTTGCCGCGCTTTCCAAGCCCAATCTCCTGATCCCATTATCTGCAAAAGCAAGCCGCGGTGACCAGATCCTTAACGCTCGTTCCTTTGAGCGCCAGGGGTACAGTGTAGTGCTGGAAGAAGAAGAGATTACAGAATCCACTCTTCTGGAAGCAATCCGTAAGCTCTATCAGGAGCGTGATAAATACATTGCGGCTATGTCTGCAGGTAAAAACTTAAATTCCATTCAACATATCGTTAAATTGATTGACGAGTGTGCCCGTTCATAACTTTTTATGTCAACTCACCCCGGGCAGCAAAGAAAGTCAGACCTGTAGTCTTGCATACCTCTGTAAAATACAGAGGTATGCTTTTTTCAGTTAAAGTTATTCTTTTTCCAATCTTTCCAGTTCTTCCAAGAGCCAGTTTCTTGCCCTAAGGACTCTGTTATTCACATTATTTCTGGTATAGCCAAATTCCCGCGCTACCTCTTCTGTGGAAACGCCTTCCATTACAACTCTCATGAAAATCATGTAGTTTACAGGATTTTTCCTGTGGAGATTCTCGAACGCCATTGATAAATACTGTCTTTTCTCCATTCCAAGTAATGCAGCTTCTGCGCTTTCTGTAGTACGATACTGCAATTCTGCCACATCATTGTCATACATTACTTCACGCTTTACATATGATTTTCTCAGATAATCTCTTCCCTTGTTGGTTGTTTTCCACACTACCAGTGCATGAAGCCTCGCTTCACATGAAACATCCAGTCTTTCCCTGATTCCATAGAAGTACATGAATACTTCCTGTGTTACATCTTCTGCGGTAAAACGGCTTTGTACAATTGCACTTGCAACTTTAACTGAGACATCATAGTAGCGATCATAAAACGCTTTAAATTCTTCACTATTCATCTCTTGTACCCCGTTTTTTCTCAGTTTTTCAGTTTCTCCAGGATCTCCTTCTTCACTTCGTCGGTCAAAGTTCCAGGTTCCCAGGTAATTCCCACTTTATCCCCTTTATATCTTGGGATCAGGTGCATATGGAAATGGAAAACAGTCTGACCTGCCGGCTCTCCATTGTTCTGTACAATGTTGAAGCCATCGCACTTCAGTGCATCTGTCATCTTAGTTGCCATTTTCTTTGCCAGGATCATGGCCTTTGCAGCCATCTCATCAGAGATTTCATAGATGTTTGCAGCATGTGCCTTAGGCAAGATCAAAGCATGTCCCTTACTTGCCGGACCAAGATCCAGAATCACTCTGAAATCATCATCCTCATACAATGTTGCAGCTGGAATTTCTCCATTGGCGATTTTACAAAAAATACAATTATCCATAGTCTTATTCCTCCCAAAAGAATATATAAATTATACGTTTGTCAGCAATGAAAATCACACTTTTTTTCAAAAAATTTTAAAAAAATTTTTTCGAAGAACAAATCAGGCTATTTCGTCGAATAATCTCGATTTTTTAAGTACGATTTTATTTGTCATTTTCTGCACCAGATGTTACACTTCACATGAGGTGAGCTTATGCAAAATAGTAATATTTTAAATAAAAAACAGGACGAATTTCATTTGATACTTTCCAGATTTTCTCATGAGATCCGTAATCCTATAGCATTGATCGGAAGTGAGCTTCAGCTGATCGAAGATACACATCCGGAAGTTTCTGCATACGATTACTGGAATGACATCACTGCAAATCTGGAATATACAAAGGAACTCCTGAATAATCTTTCGGATTATAATAATGCTTATAAACTTTCACCGAAAAAAACAGAGCTTTTCCCGTATCTGAAAGCAATCATTTCCAGTATACATCCCACCTATGAATATCTTGGGATCTCACTGGCGGAACAAATTTCACCTGCTCTTCCGGCACTATATATTGACCGGATCAAACTGAAACAGGCACTTTTGAATCTGTTCCGAAATGCAGCAGAAGCTGTCCCTGCTTCAGACGGAAAAGTAAAATTCTGTGCATTTTCTTCCGAAAAGGCAGTCCATATTTCCATAACCGACAATGGCTGCGGCATACCGGAAGATCAGCTGGAACAGATTTTTACCCCCTTTGTAACCTTTAAGAAAAATGGAACGGGGCTTGGTCTTTCGATCACCAGCCAGATCATTCAGGCACATGGCGGAAAAATTTATGCTGAGAATGAACCGGATTCCGGTGCCTCCTTCCACATGCTTCTTCCAGAAGATTTCCGTGGATGATAAAGGAGTGCTGCCAGTATAAATCCGCAGACCATTCCGCCAACGTGCGCAGCATTATCAACACCTGTGCTTGTAAATCCAAAATACAGGGAAAAACCTGCCATGATCATCATCTGCCTTACGGAAAGATCCTGGATTTTCCCACGATGCCGGATCACTACATAGATCATAGCACCCATTACTGCAAATATGGCACCTGATGCACCGGCGGATACTGCATATTCTGATTTCTTCATCTCCATTGCAATGGAAAAAATATTCCCTCCAAGGCCTCCAAGGAGATAGATCAGAACAAACTTGAGCTTACCAACTACCGGTTCCAGCCGTTGGCCCAGAACAAAAAGGACCAGCATATTATTTGCAATATGGTAAATTCCAAAATGGAGAAACATACAGGTAAACAATCTGTATACCTCACCATTTTCAAGGATCAGTGGCGGATAAGCCGCTCCGCATTCTATCATGTGAACCGTATTCTCTGATCCGCCAGTAAAATCTACAACAAGAAATATCAGTATATTCAGAAGTATAAAAAGAACCGTCATGGGTTCTTTTTTTATTTCTTCCACTCAACCACCTCAATATATTAATACCGCCAGAAAACGGCATGTCTGTTTTGTTTTAAACTTTCTGATAATAGCGTAAGTATAGCACAATTTCTCTGATACCTCAATATTATTTCAAAAATACATATCTGGCCTGAGCAAAATCCACCTCGTCCTGGTCCTGAAGACAGTATTCCTCATCTCCCTTTAACATCTTTCCATTTACGGAAGTACCATTGCGGGAATTAAGATCTGTAAGGTAATACTCCCCTTCTCGCTTTCGGATTTTTGCATGGATTCTGCTTACAGTAGGAAGATCGACTACCGCATCTGCTGCTGTCTCCATTTTTCCAATTACCGTCAACTCCTCCTGTAAATAAATGGTAGCCAGTTCCCCAGGCTCCCTGCTCACAAGAGTCGCCGGTCCATTGACAATATTTGCAGATAATACCACTGTTTCACCGCAATTCTTTTGTAATATTGACATTTTTCTTTTCTCATCTGGTTTTTCTGCTTTATTTTCCTTTATTTCTTTACTTTTTTTCTCAGATATCCCGTTCTCAATTTCCATGCTAAAATTTTCTTTTCCACTTGAAGCAGGCTCTGGTATATTTGTTCCTGCATTCCCTTGATTTTCCTCTGCAGCCTCTTCTTTTTTCTTTCTAAGAGACAGGAGCCAGCTGCACAGCATTCCAATTCCCATAAAAGCTATAATCACTCCCAGAATTACTGCTACCGATACCCTGGGAAGATATCCAAAAGTCTCCGCTGCCACAACCAGAAGGGAAAGCAGCGCAGCTACTGCACACCATATTATAATTCCGTGTCTGGTGCTGCCAGAAGCTTTCGCTCTTTTTGCCTCTTCTTCATCCTGCCACATAAGCGTTTCTATATTTTCTTCCCTTTGCAGTCCTGCTTTCTCATCTCCCTCCGTATAAATGGCCTCAGCTTTACTATCCTGCTGCTGATTCATTCCATAATACCCCTTTGTTACCTGTATATCGGATGAACGCTCTGTCCTTTCAATCTCATTTCTTTCCTGATATAGTTCTTTTTTTATATACTCAAGATGGAAACTATCTTCCAACGCTCTTCGATAAATTCCATATCCAAGCATTACTGCTCTTTGATTTTCATGATCCAATATGGGAAGAATGTATTCCGTCAGCTCCTGAAATTTCTGGCGGACATCCTGATCATAACCAGGAAGATAGCAGAAATACAGCTGTCTTTTTTCAATATCCACATACATATATTCCGGTTTCAGTAGCAGGCAGCAGGGGTTCAAAAGATACTCCGACATTTCCTCCATAACCTGTACGAAACCTCCGAGGATCATCTGCAGATCTTCATATCCCATCTTTTTCTCTTCATACAAAGATAACAGGGACTGTTTCGAGGTTATGTCATAGCACACCATAAACTGGCCATCAACACCCTGTATCCTGCATTTCAAGATCGATGGAATCGTATTTCCCACTAACATTCTCATCTGATAGGATGAGGTATCTGGCTCTTCCTTCTCATATAGCACCAAATAATTTCCATTTATATCTCTTTTATATTCTGATTTCATTTTTTCCCCTTTAATTTTTTATGGCATCTGCAGCACCTTTTATTTTTCGGATCCAGGATACCGGTTTGATCACTTTTACCTTTCCCTGAACCTGCAAATGACTATTAAATCCTCCATAAACAGAAAACATGTCAAGATCATAAATGACTTGAACCTGTTTCCCTTCACTTGCCTGCAATTTCAGATTTTTGCTTCCGAAAAATCCTGTGTTTCCAAGCTCTTTTCCCTTTTTCAGGGCTTTGTCCCTGCTTTTTCCTTCGGGTCTTAACGGTTCCATGGCTCCGTCAAGAGCAGCCTCATATGCAGCCGCTGTAAGCCATGCACGATTATGTATGTAAAAAAACAAGTACAAAGTTACCATCAGCACCAATAAGATCACAGGCATTAAAAGTGCAGCCTCCATGGTCATGCTTCCCCTTTTCGCAACCTTTTTCAATAGATCAATCCTCCAATATATCCAAGCAAAAGAAATGGAACAAAAGGTACCTCTTTCTTTTTTCTGTTTCCGGGTAAAAACAGTAAAGTGATTCCCCAGAAGCTACAGCACAAAAGCCCCAGTAAAAAAGAGGTTAAAAGTTCTCCAAAGGACAAAACCGTTCCAAGTGCCAGCAGCAAAAATCCATCTCCCATTCCCACCGCGCCTTTTGAAAATATACTGAGCAGGATCACAGCCCCTCCGACACTTGCTGTAGCAATCCATTCTATACTGACAGATCCACAAAAACAGGCTCTCACAAATCCAGCAATTCCAAATATCCAGATTGTCAAAAGAGAAACTTCTCTGGTTTCTATATCTTTCCAGCTGTTAATTCCAAGGAAAGTAAGAATACATAATTGCTCCATATTTTTCACCTCAAACACTTTCTTTTCTTGCTGCGCAGATATTTGTTTTCCGCTAAAGATCTATATTTTCTTATCAGCCACATCGCTTACATGCATGCAGATTTCCCACATCAGACTCTTTCACCAATCTCACAGACCTTTTCAACCCGCTGCAGCTCTTGCTGTTGTGATATCGGTTCCCTGATTTTGTAATATACACTGTATTTCCAGGCTTTTGCCCTCTGCTACAGCTTTCACAGGCATGATATTTCTCTCCGCAGTCATTTCGCAGGGAAGAAATATCTGTTCCTGCAGCCTTAGAAACAGACAGATTCAGATGACTGCAGTTCAGCTTCTTATGATAAACAGAACCAGAAACCGTAACGTATACCATTTTCTCGGTGGTACCAGCGCTTCCGCTTCCTCCATTTCCCCTGTCCGCCCCTGTCCAGGCATGTACTTTCACGGTATTGTGCATCCAGATTGCCGGAAGTGGTATAAGCCCGCTGATGGGTTTATACTTGTATAGATCAGGCAGCGTAATGTCTTCCACCTCACTTCCGCCTGCAGCGTAAGCATACATTCCAGCGGTTTTTGCATTCTGGCAAAGTTTGCTTAAATGCTCTGTCTGAACCATGTAAACATCCATAAAGGAAATCATGGATAGCATTCCAAAGAAAAACAAGGGCAGCGCAAAAGCAGCTTCTATTGTCAAGCTGGCTTTTTTCAGTTTTTTTCCTATCTTTCTCCAAAAGGTGCACAAAGACACTTTGCCGAAAAGGGTTCCGCCATAAACCGGGGATGTTCCGGCGGACTGATTCCCCAGAGAACTATTCCTTCTTGTTCTTCTTTTTTCAAAATATATATCTTTTTTCAGTCTTCTTTTGATCAATATTTTCATCACCTCTCCGGAAAAGCATCTTTCTGCACCTTTTGTGCCTACAGCAGCAATCATTTGTTTTTTCGCCATACCAGCTTCAAATATAGTGATACTCACGAGCTACTGTATAAGTTTTCTTTCCATTTGCCTTCACATCCACAGAGGCCTCCAGTGCGGTAATACAGTGATCCAGCTGAAATTCCTCCCAGTTTTCAGTCTCACGGAAGGAACTTTCGATCATATCCATACCCCCTTCGATTTTCTGTGCCTTAGATGAGGTAAGCAAAAAAATCTGCAAATAGTCTTCATAGGACAATCCCTTTTCATCATTTTGCCGGTCTGTATCCAGCTTATCTACAAGTGCCGGCATTCCCTGCAAGGACAACTGCCAGTTTGATGCATTTTTCGTAAGCGGTACTTTTCCACCAGCAAACAATTCTCTTACGTCCAGAATACTTTCTGCAAATGCCCAGCACAGGATCAAAGCCCCTTCGATCACAACTGCGGCAGGCGGAATGAGAAAGCTTGCTGCTATAGCAGCCGCCAATGCCTGCACCTGCGCCATCATAAGAGAATCCGACATTATGTATGCAGCATTGATGCCTTCCCTTACCAGCAATAATTTTTTCGCAATGGATTTCAGATTTGCTTTATCACTGTTATTTCTGCCTATAATGTACTCAATCTGATAACTTAATCCTCCTTTTCCAGGCTCCATATAATTTCCCAGTTTTTCCACCAGATATTGCTGATATAAAACCTGTGAAATAAGGGTACCATCGGTTTTTACCGTATCCTCCATTGCAAGCCCCGTTTCCAGTTTTCGCCCCGATACCAATTCCTTTTTCTTTACTTTTTTATTAGAAACCTCTGCTCCTGCTGGAAGTACAAGATCCAGGATTCCCATCCATCTGATTCTTCGGATTGCCGGAATTGGGTTTTCTACTTTAACAGGAGGGGTTTCTTCTGTAGCAGAGGGCAGCATTTTACCATCTGTAAATCCACTCTGCTCCTGCTGTTCTTCCTGTTTTTTCTTTTCTTCCAGCAAAGCCTGACTTTTCTGCTGGGCAGAATCCATCTCACTTTCATAATTTTCAATGGTTCCTTTACTTTCTATTTCATTTCCCCTTTTCTCTGCAGCTATTGTCTTTTTCTGCATGTTACGAATTTTGTTTAAAAGGAGTTTTGCCCCATGGCTACCAAGAGTTTCTTTCATATACTGGACTGACTGCTGATAGAAAACCTCGCCATCTGAATCTGTCATTAGCAGATAACCGGATATCCCGCCTTGCTGTACTGACAATTTCTGACTATTTTGCTTCATCACAGGCTTCATATAAGATTCCAGATTATCGTACACAGAAGCCAGATCCAATTCCTTTCCCCCACAAGATCCATCAACCGCAAATAGATCAAAGTCCTTTAAAAGGGACTTATTATATTGTCCAAACAATGAGTACAGTCCAATATCCATTCCATTTAGTATCTGTGTTCTGGCCGCAGCCATTCTTGCTGACTCGAGTCCTGAGCTCAGAAGGGACAAAATAAGTCCAAGGATCAACGCCAGAAAAACTGTAATACTTCCTCTTTTTACCATGGAGCACCTCTCCTTTTTGATTCTGTTCGCTATTTTGGATTTCGTTAAATAGAGTTACTTTGTTTTGTGATCTTTGACAGAATATTCTTTACAAGACTGGTTAACTGGTCTTTGAAAATCATGACCAGGCCAATAAGAACTACAAGGATCAGAATGATTTCCACAACACCTACTGCATCTTCCTCCTGCAGAAATTCCCTTGTAAGTCTGCGCAACTCTCTCATACCTTTCACCTCCCTCTGCCTGATAAATTTCTGCGGACATCCTCTGGTACTTTTATCCTGCCAGAGCATCCCCTCAGATTGGATTTATCCATAAAAGGACAGACAGGCTGGCAGCATAACGATTGCCATTACCACCCCAAGCATAAGCATCATTGGCACCAGCAGCTTTGTAGTTGCTGCTTCTCCAAGGACTTTTGCTTTTCTTTTCCTGTCATCCCAGGCTTCCACAGATTCTTTTTCCAGCATTTCTCCCATATGGCGGCTGCCCTTCTGAAGATTCTGGATCAAAAGTGTGGCGAATGTTTTATATTTCACATGTCCGCACCGCTCTCCGAAGCGCCTGTACGCCTCCATCTCGGAAATTCCACTTTCCATTTCATAACAGGCTGTGACGATTTCCTCATATGCGATACGCTTTTCCTTCTTTCTTTTATAATCTGCTGCCATCTTACGAAAGGCATTTCGAACTGTCATACCGGCCTGAACCAACAGGGTAAACTTCATGAGCAGCCCCGGATAGTCCATCATCAGCTCTTCATATCTTTTCGCTCTGGCTTTCTGTTCCTCCCTGGCAGTTATAACAATCACCGCCAGAGCCGCTGCAATGGCCATAGCCGCCAGAAGGTTACCGGTGTTGTCATAGGGTGTTTTCCATTCCAGCTGTTTGCCATCCCAGTTGTCTGGAAGATAATAATAATCTGGATCTTCCAGTTCGCTGTTATAGCTTTCCACATATTTCAAAAGCTGCTGCTCTCTTTTCTCATCTGTGGTCAGCTCCTCCGGTTCCCCGGATTCTTTCTCTTCCAGTTCTTTTTCCGGAATCTGTATGTATACGCTGCCTGTTTCTTCTCCTTCCATGGATACCATAAATTTTTCTTCATAGGGGTCTTCCTCCTTTTTCAGTTCATAACCGTCCTTCAATAGCTGACCGCCGCCCTTGGTATAGGTAAGAAGCATTCCAATCGTATTTCCAGCCAAAACAACCACAAGAAATAATTTTCTTCCCTTTACAGTACCAATCTGCCCCACCTGGATCCAGCCCAGAATGCTCCCTGCGGTCAGGACTAAAACTATAACAAAAATGACAATATGGAGCCACATCCACTACACCTCGATTTCTACAATTCTTTTGCCCATCCAATATGCCGTTCCATACACTGCAAGGCAGACTGTCATGGCACAGATTCCAAATGGATTTCCATAAAGCATGTCCAGAAATCCCGGAGAGGTCAGCTGAAGATACAGAATGATCCCCACTGGCATAATGCTCATGATCATTTGCTCTGACTTTTTCGCCGCTAGTGTAGCTTCGATTTCCTTTTTTACATCAATCTTATCTCCTAACATTCTTGCAACCTTCTGGATCACATTTCCAAGATCACCACCGCTTCTTTTGGCTATATATAAAATAGATGCAAAATTCTCGATATCCTCGATCTGGCATCTTTTTCCCAGGTCCAGGAACAATTCTTCCACAGGTACACTTACTTTCTGCTGGGTTTCTATGTAGCGAAATTCCATTACAATATCTTCGTTTTTCGTATACAGCTGTTCCAGATCCCGTACACAGGCTGAAACGGCATTTTCCACAGAATAGCCAGCCTGAATTGCCACACTCATAGAATTCAAGGCATCCCGGAACTGATAATTAAGACGACGTTTCCGTTCTCTGATCAGCTGCTTCTTTTTCCATTTTAGGTAAAACACCGAAAACGGCAGCATAGCCACAAGAACCCATGGTGTTTTATAAAAAAGATAATCCACTACACAACATAATGCAGCACATTCTGCCACATATCTGACAATCTCCTTTGCAGAATAATGATATATCTCATAATCCGGATTCTTTCCGTTCATAGCTTTACCCCCGCACGTTCCAGTTTTTCTCTATGCATAAGAGGTGCGGCCTGCACCAGTCCTTTTTCCTCCTGCCACTGGTATAATGGCTGTATTTTTATCTCATCATCTTCGTATCCACATACTTCTGAAACCTCCAGAAGCTTTCTGGATTTATCACGCATACGGCCAAGATGGATCAAAATATCTACTCCGGAAGCAATCTGTCTTCGAACCGCTGCAAGAGGCAGCTCCAGTTCGGCCATCAAAGTCATAATCTCCAATCTGGCCAACATATCGCGACAGCTGTTTGCATGTGCAGTTCCAAGGCTTCCTTCATGCCCTGTATTCAGTGCCTTTATATGGACTCCCTATGTTCCCATCATGCAGAAATACAATATCTGTACTTAATATACACTGTATATAACGTTATTATCTTGCCATTCCACAGTTGCAAAAAGAAAAGAGCGCCTTTCACAGCCCTCTTTCATATCGACTTTCTCATTCATTTGTCATACTCAACAGTTTTGCAACCAATGTCTCTAAACTTTTTCCCAAAAATGGGACAAAATCTGGTATTGCACCAAATGCCATCCCAATTATTATCATTCTACCACATTCTCTTGCAGATTCCAATGCAAATCCATAACTCAAAACACCTGTCAGAATAAATATAATTGATAAAAAGTAAAGCAAAATATTTCCCAATATCATCGGAATTTTTAATAACCAGTGAATCAATGTCATTACTGCAAGAATTAAATATAAAAACACTTTTATTATGTACTTAACCAACATTTTTAATCCCTCCCTTTTTTATCTTTCCGGACAGCAAGAATCTTGCCATCCGGACTTCCATTTTTTTGCTATCCGGACTTCCACTTTTTTGCTATCCGGGCTGCAAAATTCTTGCTATCCAATACAGTTCATTATCCTTTCGTGTATATCATTTCCGTCAAAATCATCTCTTCTGCATCATGACAAAGGGTATTCATCCTCCTTGTCCATTCCATGTTGTCTTGCCTTTTTAATTCCTCTGTAATTCCTTCTTTCTCCATCATCTGTTTTACTAATTGTTCTTCTCTATCCCTTGCTTCTGCATCAATCTGATTCAAATGCTCGACAAGTTTTCCTTGTAACAACAATATTTGATATTTTGCCTTTCTGTGTTCCTGTAAATAGCTTTTACGAAGCATCCCATATTTCCCATAAGTTGGTTCGATATCTGTAAGTGCCAATTCTGGCAAATAATAATCACCACATAACATATAAGTAAGTCCATTTTTCTCATCATAAATTTCGTTCTGCATAAAATATTCTCCTTTTCTTCCTATAATTGGTCGTACATCTTCAACAGTGTTCCCTTTTTCATTTGACTATATTTCACCTGTAATTCTTCATATTTTTTCTGAAGACTTTCATATTCGTTTTTCGGAACACTATCGGATAATTTCTGTTCTAAACTCTTAATCCGTGCTTCCTGTGCTTTTGCAATAGCATCACTTTTAGGATTTCGCAATATCATTCCCTGTTGTTTTTCCTTCAATTCCATCATGACCTGTTTCACATTCGGATTATTATAGAAAAAACCTCTGGAAAGTCCTGTTAGTTTTGTAAGTTCAGCAACTGAAATTTTTATATTTTTTCTATACATTGTTTCAATAGCTGTTATTGCTGTTTCCGTCATTTCCGCACTTTTTTCTTTTGCCAGTGCTACCATTTTATCGTGTTTCTGCATTTTCCTTTTCCCTCCTGTATTGTGCTAATAATTCATTCATTTCATCTCGTACAGCCTTTGTGTCCTCCGCTAATGCTTCGTTTCTTAACCGCCGATAATGTGGTATGGTTCGTGTATCCTTATGCCCCAACAGCCTTGCAATGCTATCATCATCTAATTTCATTTCTGTAAGTTTTACTCCAAAAGTATGTCTAAAACGATGTGTACGAAACTCAAAATAATTTCCATTATCATCCCTGATATCATTTTCATAAATCATGATATTTACATGATATTTCAGCATTGAATCTGTATACAATTTTCCATTATCTTGAAGAAAAATATATTCTGAATCTGGATGCTCCTTTTCTGAAACTTCTATTGCTTTTCTAATCAATTCTGCCAGCTGATCGCTAACTGGTCTTTTGTATTTCCTTGTTTTCTGCTGGATAATAGTTATAAAATAATGTCCAGATTTCTCAGATAAGCAATCCCTTCGCAAAGTCAACGTATCCTCTATTCTTGTACCGAGCATCTGATGTATTATTAAACATCTGCCTAACTGGGGCTTTAATTTTGTTAATGCACAATTAAATCTTCTGATTTCTGCATCTGAATACGCTTCTGGTAAAGCGTTGTCATATGCTCTGCAATCACTGGATAGAAAAAGGTTGCATATATTTCCTATTTCCAGTTCACGCCCTATTTCATCCAACAGATTATCCAAAACCGACAGCTCTGTCGTGTAACTGACTGATGTAAGACCGGTATCCGTTTTTATATAAACCAGATAATCTTCTATCATATCCCTGCTAATTTCTGTAAAGTGCTTTACTTCTGGAAATCGATCATACATGAAACTAGCAAACCGACGGAATCCACGCAATTCACCTTTTATACTACCCATTGCTTTTGTCTGGCAGTGGCTATACAATATTTTCTTTATTATCTCTTTAAATTCTTTCTGCCTGATCTCACGAAAATCTAATCTATATCTTCCACGAATCGGATTACTCCTTGGCACAATATCCAACTTTCTCATATCCCATACATCTTTTTCGTTTTCTGGAATACCTGCTGTTTTACACTTCACAACATACTCATAATACATTTTCAGAAAAGAAACCTGAGCGCTACTTTGTTGCTCAACATTCCGCCTATCTGGTCTATTTCTTCTAACATACAGCGCCAATCCTTTTTTATATAAAAATGCTTTATAACTTCTCTCCAGTTCTTCCCATTTTTTATCAGTGATGCTGCTACAACTTGTACACTTCTCATTCAGAAATTCTTTCAACAGATCAAATCTGTAAATATCATTTACTACTGTTGATAATGACAAACGTCTACATCTATCATCGATATACCCATAAATCTCATCCTGCATCTTTTCATTATGAATCTCTGATATGTAGTACACCCTGTTTTCCTTCCATTTCAGTCCTGCCAACTGTTTTTCTGTAGCTTGTTGATAACAGTCATACGAAATCAAATTAATATTACCTTTCATCATCTTCTGCTCCTTTCAATTTAAATGACTGATTTTTAGAGAAATATTTATCTTCAGCCGATACAATACGTTCCGGCATGAAATCAATGTACTGTTTTGTCATATTCTCACTTGAATGTCCTAGATAATCTCGTACCCCTTGTATAGAAACCCCATTTCCGTACATTGAAGTTGCAAGGTTATGTCTGTAATCGTGTGCTCTAAAGATATAATCTCCGCAGGCAATCCCACGAGCCTTACACTCCCGAATCATCTGATTTGAAAATGTCTGTCCATTAAATGCACCACCCTTTTTATTTTTGAATAAATACTCCCCATTTTTTATTCCGTACTTTTTTTCATAATCATTCACCAGTCCAACCAATAAACTGGGAACAGGAATGACTTTTTCTCTCCGCATTTTGCTTTGATATATGCGCATCCAATTCTCATTGCCTTGTGAATAAAAGGCTCCCGATTTTATTGTACAAACCTCGCTTTTCCTAATTCCTGTGCAAAACAAAATCAAATACATCAACTGTAAATGCTCTGGGAATGCCGGCAGCTCCTTAATTAGATGAGCAATTGTTTTTTCTGGAACACTTCTTTCATTGTGTTCCGAAAAACCTTTTTTTAAAAATCGTTCCGGATAAAACTTCAACACTTCAATATTTTTCATTTTCAAAAACTGTAGAAATGTATGCATATGTGTGATATATCGGTTAAAAGTGGAATACTTAATATCGGACTCATCCAAAACAGACACATAATCCGCTATATCTTGCATCTCCAGTTCAGTTACTTTCTTACTCTGTCCATCCAGATATTTTAAAAATTGTGAAATAAAACTTATTGTATTTCGGATATTTGATAAAGACAGATCAGATATCCCGACCAAATATTTTGCGTATAATTGTAAATACCAACGATTTTCTTTTTCGTAAATATTAATAAACGAAAGGCTTTTAACAGGTGAACTGGCATTGATTCTCGATTTATCAAACTGAAACCTATCCATATACCAGATACACGCTCGCCAATTTGTCTCTGAATCTGTTAGAAATAACGTTCTTCTCGCAAACTCAACAATCTTAGAAGCCTGTTTTTTTATAATTTCCGACTCCTTGTTTAAATACAGATAAAATCTGTTTTCGTCTGCCTGTTCCATTTCTTCAATATCATCTATTCCGTACTTATCGCAAAACCGTATAAGTGCTTTTAATGGTTCTAAAAAATATCTTCGATGTCTTTGTACCTTATCCATATTCAGAATTTCACACAGCAATATTTTTGTCTGTCGCACCAACTGTGATGAATGTATCCTCGTTAAGTCCCATAACAAATCATTCTTATCGACCACCTGACGAAAAGATTGTGCTTTCTTCTTATTGGGGACATACAGCAAAAACAATTTGTCTTGCTTAAAAAACTCCTGTTCTACAAAGAAGGGATTTCCTTGTGAATAGACATCCGGCATATTTTCTATTTTTAAACGATCAAATAAGCTCATTAATTCCGCTTTATATTTTTCTGAAATATCCTCTTTTTCAAGAGAATCCATATACATTTTTCTCGTTTCATAGTTAATATCTGCAGTACACTGTATATCTGTATACTGGAAAAATTTGTATAACCGGTTATAGTATTTTGCTTCTCCATTCGTAACTAAAGATATTTCTTCCTTTAATTTCTCGGATATTTTTTCCTGATATAACTTAGGAACAATTTTTAATATTGCCAAGGTAATCCCTCCTTCCTTTTACAGAAAATCTGCAATTTGGTATAAATCTTCATTATTTGAGTAGTATTGATCTGTCGCTTCTATCAATCGTTCATTATTTTCACCCAAGTATTTAATGGTAGTTTCAACTTTCTTATGCCCCAGGGCAAAACGAATGTCATTCAAATCCCATCCTTCTTTTCTTCTTTCCTCCGCAAAATAGTGTCGGAGCTGATGCGGATGGGAATTGATATCCGTTTTTTTGGATAGCCTTTTCAACATGCTATACACAGAATCCGCATCTAATGGCTCTCCTTTGTTTTTTCCAGTCAATTTTGTAAATAGATACTCCGAGTTCATCAGACTTTTTCGATTATCAGAAATGTACTTAACCAAGAACTCAAAAGTTGTATTACTTAACAAAGCCATTCTATATTCTGCATTTTTTGCTCTTGCCAAGTTGGTATTGGATTCACGATACCTTACCCGAACCGTCCTTCTTTTAAAATCAATATCTTCGGTATAATGGATTCCCAGAATTTCCCCTAATCTAAGACCGGTTTCTGCCATCATTGCTATCAGCAATCGATCTCTATCATTCGAACAGGCATTTATCAGCTCCTGTATTTCTTCGGATGTTATTTCTTCCAGATTAGGTTCTTCTTCTTTGAAGAAACCTTTAAACGAATTCACTGCATTTTGATGATTTACTCCCATACTGTCAAAATACGATACTTTTTTTACTCGTAAGACTTTAAGCATTGGCAAAACATCTTCCAGTGCCAAAAACTGGTAGTATCTGAAGACTGCACCAAGATACATATTGCAGGTCTTATTACTCGTCTGTGTATTATGCTCAGTATGCTTTCCACTCTTAACCCAATACAAGAAATCGATAAAATGTTTATTCTGCTCTGAATAGGATAACAATGTAATCTCATCCAATCCTATCGTTTGCTCCTGCAGATAATTGTAATAATATGAAAGTGCGAAGGCGGCGGATTTTACAGTATTCGGAGAAGCATTAATCTGATCCAGATGCTTCAAATACTTTGATGGAAGGATTTCAATTTCTTCAATATCAGAAGTAATCAAAAAACGTGGTCTATTATCTTTCAAAACCGAAACAACCCTATATTTCAATCCACAGCCCTCCTTCCTTTCTTTTTGATTTGTTTGACTTCTTTGACTTCTTGATTTACATTATACACAAAGATATCAAAATGTCAATTACGTTTTTGACTTCTTTGACTTTTAAAGGAATATCAATAAAGCATTTTTTGATTTCTTTATGTTTTAAATTGATTTTTAGGGATATAATTGATAAGATAAAATACAAGAAGTCAATTTATACAAAGTCAAAGAAGTCAAGAGGAGATTTGAATGAACGAATTTATATCAAATTCAGGCACACTAATAAATCCTGACAGCGTTTACGATCAGGAAAGATTCATCAATATACTTCAAATCATTTTACAGAAAAAAACACAAAAAGAATTATCTGAACAAACAGGCTTAAATAATGCAACCATTTCACGAATGCTCAACGGTGCCCGATCTGGAAGACCATATAAAAGCACTATTGATAAAATTGCAAAAGCCATTGATGATCCAGAACTTATCCAAGAATTATATGATGCAACGGGATATTCTTCTAAGAAAATACGGGAACGGAAAAAGATAATTGCAGACAATGGATTTTCTCTGGATCTCTCTACTGTTCAGGTGCATGAAAAATTTTTTTCTACCTTAATGCGTGGACTTTCCATGATGACAAGTCTGCATAAAGTTGAATGGACAATAAAATCCGGAACACCCAGATCATACGATTATTTAATTGAATTAAAAGAGGGAAATATAGATTATTGGTACATTAGATATGTAGATAGAATTATTTCTGATGAAGAAAGAAAAAAAGCCTTAACTGCCATTTATGGAGAATTTGCAAAATTGAAATTGGGCGGAAAAATCAAAGTTTCTTGCGCCACTCCTTCTTACGAAGATTATGATTATTTTGTTACAATTCCGCCATATCAATTAAATACAAATGCTTCAATTATACATTTTGATTCTGAACTCGAAAGATTTGCAGACGAAACCTTTTTAGAGACAGCTTTACCACTTAAAGAAAATATTCCTGTTAAGGATTTTTGTAATCTTACCGAACCACTGATACTATAACTTTTTGATTTTATCACAGAGAGAGTTACTTATGGCTCTCTCTTTTTTTTGCACTTCCTCCTCCCACGTTCCAACTCATTATGGCTAATCATTTTTCTAAAGTAAGTATCGCCTAGAGTAACTCAAAATTCCATTTCTGGATTATGATTCTCTGACAAACTTGATGGAGATTACGATTCCCCATACCCTCAATATCACAAAATATCAAATTTTGCTATTAGCTCATAATAAATTTTCGCAGCTATCTGTTTTTGCACTCATAGTTATCAAAAGCTTTTTATAACCATCTGCTTCTACCAGTAACAAAATGTCAATAGTTTTTGAATCACTTTTTCAAAAAAGGCAAAAAATAGAACGTATAGATTATTTCCATACGCTCTATCTCACATTTCATATTAAATTTTTGAATTCTACAAACAGGAAATTAGCTATTTCGTTGCAACAATACTTATCCAATGATTTTTTGTATTTGAATACATTTTTATCTCTGTAAAACCTGCTTCTTTCAAAGCAGCAATGAGTTGATCAGAGGTGTAAATCTTCATACCATCAATCAACTTTGTCCATTTTTCATCTGCGGCATTCGTTCCGTCAGATTCGTTACAAATCAGGAATGTCCCTCCGTTTTTCAGAACCCGATTTACCTCAAAAAAACATTTTTCCAATCCAGGCCAGAAGTAAACTGTCTCGAAAGCAGATACATAATCAAAAACCGCATCAGGAAAAGGGATAGCAGATACATCACCTTGAACCACGCAACATTTCCCTTGTTTAATGGCGGTGGCGTTCAGTTTTTGAGATTCTGCCACGCTGACCTCCGAATAATCCATTCCTGTCACATGTCCATTTCCGCATTTGCCCAACCAGGCTACAATATTTGCACCGCCTCCGCAACCAACATCCAGTACCGTAGCGTCCGGATTCACTGAGATATTTGAGAATCCCCATTGTGATAACTTGGCGTGACCGATGTTCATCATCTTCGTCATCAATTTTCCGCCGAAGCCTTGTGGCTTACGAGTATTTTCAAAGAAGTTCATTGCATTATTCCTCCTCTTTAAATTCCGATTTGTTACTCACATGATATCATATTTTTTCTTCAATTACATCCACCTAATTTTAATACACTGCCTGTCGACTTGCTTCTGTAACCAGCATCCGGTTAATCTTCTCCTGCATTGTTTCCTTTGCATTTTCATTGAAATGATAACGGACAACATAGACTGTCTGCCCGATTTTCTTTGTAAATGTGTTACCCTCTGTTTTTGTATTCATCATTTTTTCCATAATCATTTTTCCTTTCTTTTGGAGCCCCAGCAGAGAGTCATTCCATTGGTCTCTGTCAGAACATTATTCTTTAAATCAGGCCCAAAATGGGCACTTCCAGTTTCACAGGCTACCTATATATAGCCTTTTCATTTTTGCTTGCAAAAAGCCTTGTGATCACAGCACTTTTTTAACGTAAAAAGCGTTTTAATATGATGCAGCCAACGACAAGAAGCATATCTAACAAATATCATTGTCTATCACTTCTGTTTTCTCTGCCGATATCTCTCTGGTTAATCCCTAATAATCTTCCCTGCCAGACAAGACGATAAGTACAGCGTTTGCTTCTATCGTGTTTCCAAATACTTTCTTCCATCATCCGATGGTTCTTCATCAAGTTCCAGTCCGTGACGTTTACAGATATCTAAAAACATTGTCCGGCAGGCAGAATCGGCTGCAGATTCAAAATTTTATTATTCAAAAATAAATAAAAATGGATTCCACCAAAATACCCATCACCAAAAATGTACTGGACACTTCTATTCATTATATTTGCACCAACAACTTGAAGTTATCTTCCTGCTTACGACTTTCCAACAACATAAACTCCAAATATCATTTTGATAATATAAAGATACTTCTTTCTTACCCCAGAGCAAGATCCACCTGTGTTTAACAATATTGTCTTTCATCACAATATTCTCTTATCAGGTTTTCATCTTGCTGGGGATTCCCCAAACCCATTTTTCTATTTATGCCGAGGTCTCAGTATACACTAGAGCAAGATCCACCCCGGTAATACCATATCGCTATTTTAGCAATATGATATTTTCCGGACGTAGGATTCTTGCTGAGGATTGTGCTCCCCAGTTCCTCACATTCAGCATAAATATATAATTGGTTCCTCGAATTTCTTCGGTCACAGCACAGGGAGAAAAAATAGGCTAAACAGCCCTATATCCCTGTGAAATCACCATGTGATTATAAAAACAGCAAGGACAGGAAGTGTGGATACACTTCCGCAAAATTGCCAATTTCGGAGCCATATCCAAAATTGAAAAATACATAAAAATCAAAAATCCGAAACCCTACTCGATATCCAAATTTATAATTTTTACAGATTACCAAAAAAACCAATATGAAAATTTTACAAATTTTGTAACACATGTAAAATTCACATATTGGTTTTCATTCAGCTTTTATGGATTGGGAATATTCTATATTTTCCAAATATTCTGTGCATTAGCTAAGAGCCATTCTGCACGATTTTCTATTTCATGTTCGTTCCAATCATTTTTTTGAAGTACGTCATGTAATGTATAAAGTCCGCTCGCACACAAAAGTAAGCCTGGTTTATTTTGTCCCTTCCCCGCCTTTTTTACATTCCATGCAGCATCACGTATAGATGCATTTAAAGCTTGCGGAATAATCGCCAAATTCCCCAATGTCAATAATAGAGAATCTCTCTTTTTTGCATCATCTTCTGTCGCACAAGCTCCCCAATTATTTCTCCATTTCTTTGGCATTAAATGTTCCAAACTATAATTGTTAAATCCAAGCAATGCTGTAGAACTATTGTCTGAACGAATTTTACTTTCTAGCAAATAAATAATTCCTTTCGATTGCAGATTAACCAGTTTTGATGTTTCAAAGCCAATTTTCATTTCATTATCATCTGGACAATATGTAGTTGCATCACCAATTCCTTTTAAACGTAAAGTTAAAGTCTGCGAATCCAGCACTTTATTCAAAATCAATGAAGTGAATAAATTATTGTAACTTTTAGTAGATGCATGTACCACAACTCTTCTCATTATATAACTTTCCAAAATTCCATACATTTTATTTAGCTCGTTTTTGTCCTGCACGTTTTTTGCAATATATAAAATATATGGTATCATCGTTGTATTCTTTAATCCAAAAATCACAACATTTATACGTTCAATACCTTCTTCCTTCGGTATACTCATTCCACATTGATTTGGGTTCAAATTATTTCTGAAACACTCTGCATATTCTTTCATCTGATCTAGCACAATATTTTTATTGCCACCACAATACTTATTGATGAAATGCTGATAAGACTGAGCAAGCCTGTCTACCCTAGAATACATAAGTTTGTCTTCATTAGAAATATTATACTGCTTATCCTGAATAAATAATTGAAAATAGGAATCAAAGAATATGTCAATAATTGCTCTCTTTATTCGTCCTGTCTCAATTTCCCTATCCCAATATACTTTAGTCTCATCATTTTTTTCAAATACATCTGCCCATTTTCTTTCATATTCGCCAACAGTCTCTCGATTGAAAAAATAATTTTTTAATAATTCAGATGTAGTTAGATTTACGCCCAAGGAATTAATTGTATCAAAAATTTGCTGTTCATCTTCATCCGCATCCAAATCAATACGAACAAATTGTGTATTTACAAATATTGTCATAATGTCCAGCTTACTTTCGTCAATATGTTCCACAAAATAATTAAATGCTCCAATTATTCTGGACACCGGCTCTGGATTATCAATTATTTCCGCTTTGCTCAATGACATTACTTTTTCAAAAGCCTGTATGTCGTTCCTTCCATGTCTAAGCGCAATCATTTGACCCATGATTCTAAATTGGCAATCAAACAACGCAGTCTGTCCTAATTTTAAGCAAAGCACTTTCATAAATATCAAAAAAGTTGTTAATCGTTGCTGACCATCAACTATTGTTCTGCAATCCGCAAAGTTTTCTCCCAATTTAGGCTTTCGACCTTCTTTCAGAATAATAGAACCCAAGAAATGTGGTTTTTTTGTCTTTACTACAAACTCCATATCTTCAAGAAGTCGTCCCCAAAGGTCTTCTTTCCACACATATGATCTCTGAAAAAAAGGAACTTCCACCAACGTAGAATTGTTAAAAATATTGGTAATTAACGCTTTATGTGCATCCATCTTTCTTCGTTGCTCCTTACTTATCTTTGCATTTTTTGATATAGCTTCATCAATTCTGCAACACACTCTTCTTCTGTCATTTTTATGCCAAAACCATAGGCTGCCATAACTGCCTTATCATTTGCGATATGTGCTTTTCGCAATTCCGGTGGCATAGTCAGTTCATCATAAAGATCTGCAAGGCTGCTGTCCGGATATAATGCTCTGGCATCAAGGATTGCCTGTGCAGTCTGTTCGATTTTTTGCCGTTGTGGGACGGTAGGCTCCGGCCATGGGAAGTTATTATAAACAATATCTTTAGAATAACGATAATCACTTTTTAATCGCCCACAAACGACACGCACCCATGCCATATGAACATTAGATGTAAGCACGCCAAAATGATAAAGTGTTGCATCTGGAATTATTTTCACAAGATTACTGCAAAAAATATTAGGTGTAAAAAATCCCATTGGAATGTATCTTCTTCGTTGTGATGATACTTCAGGAATTACAATATAATTCTCCTTTGGCATATTTTCCACATGAAACCTTGTTGGTCTTTCTGCCAATTTAACAGTTCCAGCGCTTGTACTTTGCAGCCGATATTCTTTTACTGCCCTTATTCTTTCCATACACATTGGAAGTTTTCTTAATTCTGCTGGGCTACACTCACCCAACCAAAGACAATATCTCGGTGACCTGTTAATAAATTCCTTTGAGCCATACCAAGGGCGAAAGTATTTTTTTGCTTCAGGTTCTTTTTTTATAAAATCCTCCATTTCATCTTTTTCAAAAAGATAATAGCCACCGTCAATCGGCTTATTTCCGATTCCTATGTCTGGAATATTACAGATAGGTTTGTTTCTGCTCTCAACATATACATTCGCTGCATCTAACAGGTATCCATTGATGTTTTTTGCAATTTGATATCGTTCATCTGTAAATATCTTTTTGGGTTTATCATAAGGCGCAATACTAAATCCAATAATCACACAATGCACATGGGCCTTTATCTTTGCTTCACTATCCCATTGAAATGTTCGATATGCAAAGTCAATATGCACGCCATTTTCCAATAGTGGTTTCCACAAATTAGCAACACTTTCTCCTTGGGAAACAGAATTTGTCGAAACCAATGCAGCTCGTATTGATGTATTCTTCATAAAATCTGCACATTTCTTATACCAGCAGCAAACGTAATCCATATTTCCAACATTTTTCCAGCCTTGAAAAATTTCTTTCACATCATCTTTCTGTTCAGAACTCATTACTCTAGCACCAACAAACGGAGGATTTCCCATAATATATGATACCTGATATTTCGGTACAACGCTCTCCCAGTCAATCTGTAAAGAATTGCCTTCCACAATAAATGCATTAGTTGTCAATGGCAGAAAATCCAGATTCATGTGAACAATGTCTTCTGTCTCTTTCATCATCTGTGATTCTGCAATCCACAATGCAGTCTTGGCAACTGTGACAGCAAAATCATTTATTTCGATTCCATAAAACTGATTAATAGAAACATGAATCGGAGAAGATTCATCGAAGCCAAAAGTAATCTGTCCTCTCTGCAATTCTTTTATGACTTCATTCTCCAATCGTCGGATACTGATATATGTCTCTGTAAGGAAATTTCCACTTCCCGCTGCCGGATCAAGCCACCGAAGATTTGATAACTTTGTCTGGAAGTCTCTCAGCTTTTTATCTTTTGTTCTCTGAACCGTTATCTGCTGAATTTCTTTCAGTTCATTTTTCAGATCATCCAGAAACAGTGGATCAATGACTTTATGAATATTTTCGATAGATGTATAATGCATTCCTCCAGAACGTCTGGTCTCAGGATTTAATGTAGATTCAAATACGGCTCCAAATATAGTTGGAGAAATATCACTCCAATCAAAATCTTCTGACGCTTTTGTAAGAAGTAATTCTTTAATTTCCTCTGTAAAAGGTGGTATCTCAATAGTTTCATCAGCAAATAACCCGCCATTTACATATGGAAACTGAGCAAGATCTTCCTCCAAATACTCGTCCCGATCTGATATCGGCGTATCCAATACTTTAAATAATTCTATTAATGCTCTTCGACAATCCCTTACTTCATATGTTTCCAAATAATCATGAAACATATTTCTCTTACCCAAAATTCCAGCATCTTCAGCATATAAGCAAAAGACAATCCGTACACATAAAGCATTCAGGCTCTTTAATTTATGCTCTCTTTTTTCTTTCTGTTCGGACGTTTCATCTTTTTCTTTAATATCCGGTATACGATATTGTTTTAAAAACGCATCATAAATAAGCCCAACAATATCTCCTGCTTTTATTGATACTTCCATTTCATGCGATATTGTCTTTACTTCTTTTTTTACCAAGAAATCCAACAATGGATATTTGCTTTGTAATTCATCTAAAGCAATCTTTGTCGGTTCTGGCTGTTTCTGGTTCATATCATAAATCCAAATTTCCGCAAAATTTGACGTAACAATCCACCGAGCTCTTTCATCAAAAGTCAGCTTTCCATTATATCTGTCTGCCTGTTCAAATGGAGTAAGATCAACATCTCCTGAATTCCTGATTTTCTGATCCAATGCTTTTCCAAGACTCTTCTGTTCAATAATTACTCGTGTTTCAGGAATATATACATCAATACGTTTTGTATTTCCATCAATTACAACTTTCTTTTCAAAGTTCAAACGTTCTGTCACATTATCCATTCCCAAAACGTTCGTCAATAAATCAATCCAATAAGAACGTCCATCTTCATCTTCTTTCCCTTTTCCCATCCATCGGTTTACAAATTGACGGGCAGCCTCTCTTTGTTCTGCATCTGTCATGCTTTTTTCCTCCTAAATAATCGTGCATTCACAAATCTTTCTCCGACTATTTTTACATATCATATCCACAGTATATCATAAAATTATTACAGAACAGCATTCATATATCATTATTTGTATTGTGTCTGCACACAAGGAACTTCTACCGCCAAATCATAATAATATTGATACATGATCATGTTATCTTTTGCTTCTATATACACTCTCTGCGCTTCTTTCATCAAGTTATTCCAAATATCTTTCCATTCACTAGGAGCTGAATCTAAAAACCACATATTATTAAATGACATTTCTATCGTCCCCCATAAATCATCTTCTTTACGCTCAGTTTTTATATTCATCTGCATATTTCGTGCAATTTCCAATGCATCTTTTTGTAAAAAAGTGAACTTCACTACTTTTTGAGGATCTGGAACTTTCTTAAAACGACGCATATGAGCTTCTGCCTTTTTAATAATTGTTTCCAATTGTTCATCATGCCATTTTTTATCCTCTAGTATCTCTTCTTCTGACATTTGCGCTTTTTCTTCATTAATTTCTCTTTGCATTTCTTCCAATTCACGCTGTGCAATATCATAATATTTCTTTTCAATCACCATAATCTCCCAACTCCATAAAAAAAGAAACAGTCAACATTTTCGTTACAACTGTTTCCTTTATTTTTGAAGTCCCCGGAGCATTTGTATCACTACATTCTGTTCTTTTTCATCAAGATTATTCCAAATATTCAGAACCTCTTGTTGTGATTCTGATAAGCTTACTGGAACATCCATTCCGGCAAAGAATTGTGCCATTGTTACTCCCAGTGCATCACATATCTTTTCTACAGTAGGCATGGTTGGTAAACTTTCTTTAGCAATAATTTTTCCAATCGAAGATTGAGATATACCAGTCAATTGTGACAGCCGATATTTACTCATATCACGTTTTTTACATAAAGCTATAATATTGTCCGCAATATAATCCTCTGTACGCAAGTAAATACACCTCTTTCCGATAGTAGTTACCTTAATTGTAACTAGAAATCCGCAAAAATATTAGAGATGTATCTTACAAGTATTTACTAAGGGAAACAGTAGTATTAAAACAAAAAAAATAGAACTATATAAAGTTGTATTCCATTAATGTCAGCTTATTATCTAAATGCTCATATTCTCTTTGTACCTCTTCAATTTTATCATATAGTTTCAGCACTGTCGAACCCTTTATCATTTTATTTTCTTGGCACATCTGCCGGAATTTTTCTTTGTACTCCCGCAGTATTCTTCCTTTTTCCTCTAATTCCTCCAGTGTTTTAATTTCCTCTTTATCTGCCATGTATTTTCCTCTCAGACATAATTTTTAATACATAAATAATAACCTTTTTTTCGCTGTTGTTCAATTACAACTTATCGCCTTTTTCTCCCATCAATCGACAATCTTCTTTTTGCTATATACATATGATATACTTCTTTTCATGCAACCAATTACTATTGTATAGCTCACCATTTTTTCTATCTACAACACAAAAAAGTCAAGTTGTGATGGAAAGGAGGTGAGGACATGGAAATAAATTATGCACTTATAGGCAAACGTATAAGAGAAACCCGCAAACAACGAGGATTATCTGCCGAGGAGCTGGCTGAAATCGCTGATCTTTCTACTGTTTATATAAGCTATATAGAAAATGCCAAGCGTAAACCCAGTTTAGAATCTTTAATCAAAATTAGCAATGCCCTTGAAATTACTATTGATGAATTACTCTATGGAAACTTGTTATACAATCCTACGGAATATCAAACTGATATTGATTTATTAATGGCAGATTGTACCAGCACTGAAAAACGTTACATATTCGAGGTTCTTTCAGCCATAAAGAATATTTTACGAATCAATGATTGGCATCTATCCTCAAAACACAATTACGATGCTGATAACCCGAATGATTATTAAATCATTCAATAACAATCAAATATCTATTTCTACATAAACCATCCGTTAATCACTTAACGGATGGTTTATGTCTTTTTCAATCCAAAAATTCTATGATAGTTGTATCAACTATAAAGGATGTCGCTATTGATGAAAGAAAGTGAAGAACGAAGCAGTAATATTGATGAACAGAAAGCCAGAATCCGGCAAAGATACAAAGGTATTGATCCAGAAGAACTGGAAGTAATTCCGGCACTTCCACCAGAGGATATTTTTAAAACAGAAAAAAAACTACGAGTAGCTGTATATGCAAGGGTATCTACGGATGATCCACGCCAAACATCCTCATATGAATTACAGAAAAATCATTATCAGGATGTAGTAAATAAAAATCCGAATTGGATGCTTGTCGAAATATATGCCGACGAAGGCATTTCAGGCACTTCGCTTCAACATAGAGATGCATTCAAAAAAATGATTGAAGATTGTGAAGCCGGAAAAATTGATTTAATCATAACAAAAAGTGTATCCCGATTTGCAAGAAACGTTGTTGACTGTATCCGATATGTACGAGAGCTTTCTTCACTCCGTCCACCCGTCGGTGTATTTTTTGAAACAGAGCATTTAAATACTCTTGATCCCAAAAGCGAAATGATTCTGTCATTCATGTCAACACTTGCACAGGAAGAAAGTCATACCAAAAGTGAAATTATGAATTCTTCCATTGAAATGCGTTTTCGTCGGGGAATATTCCTTACACCTCCTCTGCTCGGATATGACCAAGACGAAAATGGAGATCTTGTAATCAATCCACATGAAGCTAAAATTGTGCAGCTTATTTTTTATATGTATCTGAATGGAAGCAGTACTCAACAAATTGCTGATTCTTTGACAGAACTCGGTTGTAAAACAAAAAAGAATAATGATGTCTGGTCATCCAGTACCATACTACAAATCCTTCAAAATGAACGCCATTGTGGAGATGTTCTGGCGAGAAAAACATGGACTCCTAATTATCTTGACCATAAATCAAGGAAAAACAATCAAGACCGTAATCAATACAGAAAAGTCGGACATCACGAAGCTATTATCTCCCGAGATGATTTCATAGCTGTTCAAAAATTAATTACAAATGCGAAATATGGAAATAAAGAGATTTTACCAGAATTACATGTGATACAAGAAGGCTCTCTAAGTGGATTTATAAGCATTAATCCAAGATGGTCTGGATTTAAAGCTAGAGACTACTTTGAAGCATCTCAAAGCGTCCTTAAACCGGCAAATATGAATGTACCTGATACAATTACTGCTTCCGCCGGTTCCTTCGATTTAAGAGACTATGAAGTTGCCAGAGGACAATTTTTCTCCTCTGTTGGTCGGATTTCTGTTTCTTTTTCATATAAACAGATCTCTTTTAACAAAGATGCTATACGGAAATTTCCAAACATAAAATTTGTCGAACTGCTAATACACCCAAGCTCAAAACTACTTGCTATCCGACCATGTTCCTCTGAAACAAAAAATAAAGTGCAGTGGTCACGTCTCAAAGATGGTCAACTTATTCCAAAACCAATTTCCGGCGCTGCATTTTTGCCAACATTATACGAGATATTTAAATGGGACAAAAAATGCAAATATAGAATATTAGGAGTTGCCCACCAAAAAGGCAATGAAAATGTCCTTATTTTCAACATGGACGATACAGAAATACGAATACCGACAAGTACCAACGACGTATCCGCCCCCAATAACAACATGCCTGATACAATATCTGATTCTAAGAGTGTGTTAGCTTATCCTGCCGACTGGATGAATAGCTTCGGTAATAATTACTATACTCAGTCTCAAGCGCCAGAATTAACAGAATTTACAGCAGACAAAAACTGGCAGACTGCTTCAGAAAGTAAACCTTATAAAGAACCCGAGCTACAAACCACTCCCAAAGAAACCATTATACAAAATATAAAGAATATTATTACAGAAATTAAAGGAGACACCCAATGAGCGAGCAACCTATAAATCAATGGAATATGACTACAGAACCTTCTGATATGATGAAAATCAACACACCTATGCCAATAACAGTCGCGCCCAGCCCCTCAAATCAAATGGAAGTCATTGACGATGATTCTTTCAGCTATGACGGTTATCAAGTTGTACGTGGCGAATTCTTCGCTCATATTTACGAACCTTCGTTTACGTTTAATAACTACAAGGTATCTGTAAATACCGCCTGCATAAAAAAACTACCCGATGTCGAATATGTGCAAATATTAGTCAATCCCATTGAAAAAAAACTGGCTGTCCGTCCCTGTCGAGAAGAAGAAAAAGACTCTTTTCGTTGGTGTTCCTCTGGAAAAAAGCGTTCGCCAAAACAAATCACCTGTCGAATTTTCTTTGCTAAAGTGATATCTCTCATGGACTGGAATCCTAATTATCGGTACAAGATTCTCGGCAAACTAATTCGTTCTGGCAATGAAATACTGTTCATTTTCGATTTAACTTCACCTGAAATATTTCCTCGTACTCTAAAAGACAATGGAACTGTAACCACTGCTAGGACACCTTCTTATCCTGAAGAATGGAAGAATCAGTTCGGTATTCCAGTGGAAGAACATCAAAAATCAATGCAAGTCAATATATTTGAAGGCTACGCAGTATTTGACATACAAGAAAAGAAGAAGGCAACTGATAAATCCATAGAAAAAGCAAAAGAACCATCAACAGCAGAAAGTGAGGAAAAATCCTATGAACAACAAACACTCTTCCCATCCACTAATATGTATTGACTTTAAAAAGAATCGTATACGAATCCACCGCAATACACTCCGTCAAATTGGTAACCCAGAATATATTCAACTTCTTGTTAATCCTGATCAAAAAATGATAGGTATAAAGGCTAGTTGTGCGGAGGATAAATTGGCACATAAAGTTAAGGATTATTTTGTCATCAATGGTAACAGTTATGAATTGTACAGCCGAGAATTACTATATTCACTTTCCCAACTTAACCTTTCTTGGGAGAAATTTAACATTTTTCGTTTAGAAGGCAATATTTACCCAGATAAAAAAATAGCTCTATTTTCCATGGATAACATCATCACAAAACTGCCACAAACAGAATTCAAATCAGAAATAATGGGAGATGAGTATGCGCAATTATAGTATATATACATTAAAAACAAAACTAGAATTCACCAATTTGTATCAATATCTCAGTGAAAAAGATTATAAACAACTTGAACAACAGATATTATGTCATTCCTATCACACCCCCATCTGCACATGGAATGGTATTGTCATTAATGGTATAGAAGCATATGAATTATTTCGTAAACACAGTATTCCTTTCCGAATAAAAAGACTCCATTTTTCCAGTAAAGAAGATGTAATTTCATGGATATGTACTGACCAACTTAAACGAGAGGATTTAACCAATATCAATAAAAAATACCTGATTGGGAAAAAATATGATGCTGAAAAAATTATAGTTTCAAGACAACTTTCATCTACGAATAAATCTCATATTTCCGGTGCAAGCATCGCAGCAAAAAAAATATCCGAAGAATGTAATGTAGCAATGGCTACCGTTTACAAATATTCTGCTTACAGTAGTGCACTAGATATAATTGATGAAAAAGTTCCGGATTTTGTCAAACGAGTTCGTTCTGGTCAACTCTGGATTTCCCAAGCTAATATTATTGAGCTTTCAGGATTACCAAAAGAGCAACTTTTAAGTCTAAATAACTACCTTCTTGCCGAAAAGATAGAACATCTCAGTTATCATGATATGAAAAGGGAATTACTATGGAATAATTACGCCAAACCGATGTTAAGGAAAGAATCTTCCGTTTCTATTCCTTCAATACGCAACCTGCCACAATTTGATCCAGATGCGGAAATTGCAAGTCTTACATTGACGATTCCCTCGTGGAACAGTTCTATCGAAAGAGTATTAAAAGTTTCAGATTTTAAAATTGCATCTGATACAGCAAAATATAAGCTTAAATATCAGCTTATGTGTCTAATATCAACCACAAATAATATTTTAAAAAAATTGGAGGAAATATAATTATGGATGGAAATACCGAAGATTTACAAAAGTTTGTTCCCCAAGTGCATTTTGAGCAAATACCTATTAAAAATTTATGTTCAAATCAAGATTATCAACGTAATCTTTCCATCAAACACGTTCAGCGTGCTGCAGCTAATTTTGATCTTTATCAGATAAACCCTGTAAAAGTAAGTAGACGTGATGGGATAAATTATGTGTTCAACGGACAACACACTATAGAGATTGTTGCTCTCGTCTCTGGATCAAGAGAAACTCCTGTCTGGTGTATGGTTTATGATGATCTTGTTTACACCCAAGAAGCAGATATTTTTGCAAATCAGATGAAATATGTCAAATCGTTATTACCTTATGAAATATTCATGGCTAATATTGAAGCTGGTAATGATAGAGAACTTATTATTCGTGACCTTGTTGAATCATATGATCTCACTATTACTTCTTCCTCTCGCCCCGGAGGTATATGTGCTGTATCCACTTTAATTAATATCTATGAAAAATATGGTTTTCACACTCTTGATCGTGTTTTACGCCTTTGTGTTGCCACATGGGAAGGTGCGCCTATGTCCTTTAGTTCCAATATGCTTAATGCTATTGCCCGTCTGGATAATGCTTATGGAGAAACAATGAAAGATGACACCTTCAAAGAAAAAGTTGGGCGTGTCTCTGTCAGAGAAATCAGTCGTACTGCCAGAGAACGTCGTGCCGGTTCATTAGGATTCGCAGAAGCTCTTTTACTAGAATACAATAAAAAATCCAAGTATTCACTTCCTTTTGAGAAATTATACACTCATAAAACACCCAAAAAAAGAGAACCATCAACTGAAGATGAATCCGGTCAAAGTTCCACTCCAGAAGGTCAGTTAGATTTATTTTCTACGGATCAAGAGAATACTCAGGCTCTGCCAAACGAATAGCGCAGAGCCTTCAGCCTTTAATTCTATCCATACTTTCAAAAGAACACCCTGCTTTAAGGCTCTCTTTCATGCAATCACTATTTTATCTTATCCCAAATTCATCAACCGCTCCATCCGCCACCTTATATATGAATACCCATTCCAAATATTTGCTTTTACCGGATACTCTTTCCTGTAAACAAATACAGTGTGATATTTAACAAAATGTATTCTACACCAATTATGTATATCTTTCATATATATGTTATTTATACCATTCATCCACTGTTCTAAAGCCCATATGTCTTTATCTGACACTAACTCCATTATGAACAGTACATTATAATATTGAATGACACCTACTCTCTTCCTTTCCTCTATTAACCTTTTACACAATAACCTATACTTAATGTTCATATCGTTCCTATGCCCCTCCCTCTAATCTATATTTTCCATCCTTATATACGTTATATATATAATTATTATATAGTACATATAAGTGCCTGCAGCATATCCATTGCTTCTCCTCCACGTACTTCGCCCACAATGATTCGTGATGGTCTCATTCGAAGGGCAGTCCGGATAAGATCCCGGATGCTTACAGGAGGTGCACCGTTAACACTTGCCGGTCTTGCTTCAAGGCGGACCAGATTATCGATCCCCTGAATTTTTAATTCGGCATTGTCCTCAATTGTGATGATCCGCTCATCCTTGGGTATGTATTCAGACAACGCCCCCAGGAAAGTGGTCTTCCCACATCCGGTTCCGCCTCCGATTACAATGGAATATCGGGCTTCCACCAGTTTTTCCAGAAACCTGGCACATTCTGGCGTTATGCTCCCCAGCTCGATCAGCCGCTCCATGGTGATCGGCTTGTCCGGAAAACGCCGGATTGTCAGGATAGGTCCATTTAAGGCAACTGGCGCAGCGACCACATTTACTCTGGAACCATTCTCCAGTCTGGCATCCACGATCGGACTGGATTCATTTACAATACGATTGCATTTTCCTACGATCTGCTGAATCACATCCTCCAGCTTCTCCTGATCAGTAAAAGATTTCTTCCATCTTGTGAGCTTTCCTTTCCGTTCTACAAAAATGGCATCAGGGCCATTTACCATAATTTCAGTCACAGTTTCGTCTTCGATCAGCTCCTGCAGCACATCCAGTTTTCGTACAGAATAAAATAATTCCTGGCGAAGCTGTACCTTTTCTTTCAAGCTTACTCCAGATTCACGCAAAGTATTTACAATGAGCTCATCAATGGTTTCCAAAATCTCCTGGTCGGTAAGCTCCCGGTAAACATCCAGCTTTTCCATAAGCATTTTTCTCAGTTTACGAAATATTTCCTGGCTCATTCCTTTTCCTTTCTCAAAATCTCTCTCACATAATCTCCAAGTTCACTCCACAATAGTCCCTCAATGTAATTTTCCGGTGGGGTATTTCCTCCATGAAATGGCGGACGTACCTTTACGGTTCTGGTAAGGATCTGAGGATAGTCCCAGATTCTTACCAGATTTTCAAACTGGGAAATCTTTGAGACGGATACCGGATCAGACAATACAGGCATATATATCCGCTGGCACATATCCAGCATTTGAAATGTGCCGTCTATTGCCCCTCCCATATCCAGGATCACCACCTCATAATTGCTGTGAAGCATGATCTCCTGCAGCAGTTTTTCCCAGTCCTCCCATTCAGTTCCGCGTATATCTTCTGGTGTACGCACTGGTGGAATGTAATCCAGATTACTGATGGTCTGTATCATGCTGTTCATCTTATAGATCAGGTTTCCATTTTCCTGGCGTACAAAATAAAGAAGATCGCTTAAATTCTGAGCAAAGCCCTTCCCCATCATTTCTTCAAAGCCAGAATATTCTTCCAGGTTGAGATACAGCACAGCCCGGTCTCTTGCCAGGATCTGCCCCAAAGTAAGGGCAAAAGAAGTTTTCAAGCAGCGTCCTAAAGGAGAATATACAGCATAAATCTCTGTGGTCTTTTTCAGTACAGGAAAGACTACCGGCGCAACTGCCTTCTCTGCTCCATAACACGCCATTACTTCCCGGACTACATTGGAAGAAGCCTGATATTTATAAACGCTTGGATAACGGTCCAGTTCCGGAGGGTGCACGCCTTCCGAAAGTATAACAATTTTACCAATTTTTAACTCCTGCACCTGACGGCACATAGCCTTCTGGGAAATCAACAGCAACTCAATCCGGTTAACTTTCCCATAGGCGATCAGACTCTCCACATTTGTAAACGCCTGGATTTCAAAGGGAATGTTTTTCTTCTGGTTCAGATAGTCCATAAAGTTCAGGGCATAATCCACTTCAAGATCGCAGACTGCAAAAATGTTCTTCAATAGACACCTCCTGCATAGAGCAATGCACTTAGAAATATAGGAACTGTGAAATGAAAGTTTTCTGGCGGCATGCCGCTTTTGTAATAGGGTTCTCTTTTTCCTGTTTTAAGATAACCACAAAGGTAACGTAGTAAATAAAGGATTCGCTGGCTGAAAATGCCGCTTGAAACCATAAGAGCTGCTGATAGAACTGCTCCGATCAGAAAAGAATAAAACATGCAATTTAGGATTTTCACAGGTCCCATCAGGCTTCCAAGCACGCTTAGAAGCTTGATATCACCGGCCCCCAGCATTCTGAAAAGGAACAAAACCCCCAGAAGCAATACGGGAATCAGCAGACCGCAGATCCAGTTTCCCAGACTGCCCAAATCCTTTTCCCATAGGCGTGTACACAAGCTGATCAGCATGCAGAACAAGAGCCAGCCATTGTCTACCTTCGTCCTTTGAACATCCATCAGGACGGCACATCCCGCTGCTATGGCAGGGAATATTCTGTAAAAAAGCATAGATGGATCCATCCCTTCTTTGATGTAGAGTTTATCCGTAACAGGAGGGTATCCTTCGTATTTTCGCGTAGAAAAGTTCTACTATTTTATCTTTCGTAGAATAGGGAATTGTCAATCCGAAAGGATGACGTTCGATACCAGATGACTTCTGGTGAGTCTTATTATAGGTTCTCCATTTCCATTTGTCCAGTCCTTTTTTCAAAAATATGTAAAAAAACTATAAACCCTTTTGAAAAAAGAGTATAATCAATATTATAAAAAATCGTTTCTATACAGAATCAAGAAGAAGGGGAAATTATGACAATATTAACATGTCTGGGTGACAGCATCACAGACTGTGATCACTGCTTTACTGCGGATTTTCTTGGGAATGGCTATGTGCAGATGCTGTCCAAGCGTTTTGAAAAGGAAGGAATTCCATGTCAGGTACGTAACTATGGTACAGACGGCTTCACTGTAAACAGGCTTTTGCAAAGGATAAAATGCGAAAATGATTTTTCCAGTAATATTATAACAATTTTGATTGGGATCAACGATATTAGTATGATGGCCGATACTTACACACCCAAGGAACAACAATCTAAAATGCTCATTTCCTTTAAGCAGCACTATACAGAACTTTTAACAATATTAACAAAATCTACCTCACATATTATTTTAATGGAGCCTTTTCTTTTTTCCTGGCCAGCCTTTTATGAAACATGGCTTCCACTTCTTTCTGACATGTGGAAGATCATAAAGGAACTTGCGGAAAGCTTTCAGTTGCCCTACGTTTCTTTCCACGAGAAATTAAATGAAGAGGCACGCCGCTATGGATATGCTTCAGTTACCATCGACGGGATCCATCTTACCGAACAGGGACAAAAATTTATTGCTGACAAATTATATCCATTGCTGCTTCCATATTGCGGGAATGATTTTTCAAACAGGCTCTAGAGCATACAGATTGCAGGAATGCTTTTGGGGCAGGCTCTGATGTAGTTGCATTTCCCACATTAATTATGTATAATTACGTTTAAATTCTAAGCAAAAGAAGGGTTTTCAATGGATAAAATAATCAAAGAAATCGAAGATATGTCATTAAATGCCTGGCCCTCCCACAAAATGGAGCTTTATGATGGGTGGATCCTCCGTTTTTCCTATTTCTATACACACCGAACCAATAGCGTCGAACAATTTGGAACCTCTACCCTCTCCTGGAGAGAAAAGGTTTCTTTTTGTGAAGCAGAGTATGCACGCCTGGGAAGTCCGGCTATTTTCAAGATCAGCCCTCTGGTCTCCCCTGACTTTGATTACCTTTTGGAAAACCGTAACTATGAAATCCAGCATACCACCAATGTTATGGCTGCTTCCTTAGATGGAACAGATCTTTCTGCTCCATGTGATCTGGTAACACTTACAGATGACATTCCTGATATCTGGATTGAAAGTCTCTTTGATCTGAAGGGAACTATTAATCCCGTTCACCGTGCGGTAGTTCCTTCCATGTATCACGCCATTGTGAAAGATACGGTATGTGCTTCTATCTGGAATAATGGAAAAATTATTGCCACGGGGCTTGGAATCCTGGATCGTAATTATATTGGGCTTTATGCCATTCATGTCCGTGAAGATTTCCGCCACAAGGGATATGCCCGCCAAATCTGTACTGCACTTCTGAAGGAGGGCAAAAAGAAGGGGGCAACCAAGGCTTATCTCCAAGTGGTTGAAGGGAATACGCCGGCCCGCAATCTTTATGAATCCCTGGGACTTCATTATGTTTATACATATTGGTTCCGGGTACAGACGCATATGGACTAAATCCTGTCCTAAAAAGCTTCCAGTAAAAAAGACTGTGAATCCAGTTTGTAAAATTACAAGTGGTTCGCAGTCTTTTTATTGGGGAATCGTATTTTATAGATTTATGAACTAGAGCGTGTCTGAAAAAGGCTTTCTACAAGATGTGCATCACAATTTGTGGAAGATGTTTCCAGGATGAATACGCCGCAGCGGGCTACGGCAACCGAATTCAGGCAAAATACAGCACAAAGTGGGGCGTGCAGATTGCGGGAATGATTTTGGGGCACGCTCTAACCAGTCTTATCTTTATTACGTCACATTATTCAATTTTCATTATTTATTTTATATATGCCACCGTTCTTATACGGTCTTCTTCTCCAGCTTCGCTGGTCTTACATTTCCAACGACCATACCTGTAAGTGGGCTGAAATAAAGAAGGCTTGTAATCACACAATAGATTGGAGTCATAATTGCGAACTGCACAAGGCGTCCTGGCATAATTGCATAGAAGTTTGCTCCGATCATTACCAGTCCGGCAGTCGTAAATCCAAGAGTACCAACCACACCAGAAATTACAATTCCAGCGCACATGATCGCTGTTTTTACTTTTCTGCTCTTCTCAGCCATCAGCTTGCCTGCTACTCCGGCAACAACGCCCCAGGTCACAGCAGATAATGTGATCAGCGGATTAACACCATAGCCTTTCATAAAACATCCGATAATATCGGCAACTGCACCTTCCACCCCACCTGCTACAGGTCCCATCCAGAGACCAGCTAATACGGTAGCAATGGTTCCAAGTGTAATACGGTATACACCAAGATCAATTACCAGGATACGGGATAATACAAGCTGGATTGCAACCAACAGCGCCAGAAATACAAGAGTCTTGACACTCCATGTCTGTTTGTTTTTATGCATAAAAAAAACACCTCCATAATGATTAAAATAACAGAGTAGTTACCATAAATAATAATCCCTCCACATTATGAGATGTTCTCACATGTAGCAACGGGTGCGGAAAATATATCGTAAGCAGTCCTGCTGCTTTTCGTTTCACGGCGACTCCCCAGCCAATGAACACTTAACGCATAAATTCCTACTTCGCTATTATTTATTTAAGCTGATTATAGCACAAAATATGGAAATTTCAATATGTATTTGTTATAATATTCACATTGAAGAATTGTAAGGTTCCTGTTCGTTGTAATCGTGTGTATACTCTTTCCTTTTTCGCATACTCTAAGAATATCTCCCCTTATGTGGGATAAATATCAAATAAAAGGAGTATCTGTATGAGTATAAGATCAAAACAGTCATCGTCTTCCCGGGAACAGTCGCTTCTTCAAAACCCTTATAATATTTTTTATGACAATTACCTGAATACAAACGCCACAACAGAATGTACAGGACTTGGCTATCGTATGCCTGATAATCTGGAGGAATGGGATGCATACCGGCAGGTTTTTGATTTTCTTCCTGTACCATTTCTGAATTCGGAGGATATAAACCAATCATGAAGAAATTCGCAAAGCTACTTCTTAGTTCCTGTGTGCTGCTCTCTCTGTCTGGATGTACGGCTGGCGACCTGATTGCCAGCTATACGTCTTCCCAGTCAGACACTAGTACTGCACAGGAAGCTTCAGATACCCCAAAACAGCGGGTTTATATGGATGAAGTCAAGGGAACCCTCCAGGACTTCACTGGTGCTACGCTCACTATGGCAAGCCAGGAGCAGACCTATGTCTTTGATGTTTCAGAGGCAACTCTGGAATGTGAAGATGGCATGATCACAGGAGACGAAATCAGCGTGATTTACGAAGGGCAGCTGTCCAATGACGATACCAGCACCGTAAAAGCATTAAAAGTAGTGGATGACTTTCACAAAAAGAATCAGCTGGAAGACAGAAAGGCTTACGGAGAAGTCCAGAGCCTGACTCCAAACACCATAACGATTAAAAATAAAAAAGGCAAAACAGCGACCTACCCCATTACCGGAACGGAACAATACTACCAGAACGGTATCCACGCCGGGGTATGGATATACATTCATTTTAAGGGAAAATTTGCTTCCAATCAGGATGGGCAGGGTTCTTCCCTTAATGCCAGCCACTTGAAAGTACTTAGTATTTCAGATATTGATCCTCTGACACTTCCAGATCCAACACCAACACCTGATCCTGCAGAGGAGTCTGCTGATGAATCAGGAAAAGAGCAACAGCTACATGCAGTAGTTCAGAATATCTCTTCCAATATTCTGACTATCCAGCCCACAGGAGCAGATACTTCCCAGAGTTCACTGAATATAGACCTCTCCCAGATTCCCTCTTACTTCAAGGGAGGAACAGCACCAGGCTCCTATGTAACCATCAATTATAAGGGACAATATCAGGGAAATTCACTGGAAGGCGTTACGATCATCTCTGTTACCGGAGATGATCCAGATTCCCTTGCCACCCGCAATCTTTCCTATACCGTCAGCGGCACGATCATTGGACATACTGCTAATACCGTCACTCTTCAGACTGGTGACGGAGCAACTATTACCTGTTTTACAGAAGGCGCAAAGGATACTTCGACCAGCAGCATGGAAGCTGGTGCTGGTATTCGTATTACCTTTGATCCTACCAAATCCAAGGAATCTAATATCTATACTTCCATTAAGATTCAGGACGCCTGAAAGTGTCCTGAATCTTTTTTTCTCCAGCCCTCAGCCAGCAGCATACCTGATCTGATTCTCCCAGAATATCCACAAAAGCCTGATATTCATCTAGCAGACCAGTTCCATGGGGAACCATATAAGCACCCGCGTCACTGCCAAGAGCCACTTTTACCTTATATCTCCATGCCAGCTGCAGGTTCTTTTGCGCAAGTTCTATAATTGGCTTAAGAGTCTCCACCTCATATCGTCCACACCCCCAGAGATTACGTATTGTCACAAGAGTTGGAACCCATACGGTATCACTATCCGCCAGCATTTTAATTGTTTCTTCATCAATATAATTGCCATGTTCCACGGAATCCACACCGGCTTCCACCGCTGTCTGTACCCCGTAAATGCCATTGGTATGACTCATAACTGCCATCCCCTCTTCATGGGCAATGTGTACCATTTCCAGAACCGCTTTCTGCTCCAGAGGTGTACCAGTGACCTGACCGTGATTGTTAAAATCCAGAAGGCCCGTTGTCATGATTTTAATAAAATCTGCCCCCTGCTTTTTCGCAGTCTTCACCAGATCATAATATTCCTTCATATCATCGAACCCTTTTCCCACAATAGCTCCATAATGGCCATTTTTGTGGATTGCAAAAACCGGTGTCCGATAATCAATTCCATATTCTGCTGCCAGATCCCTGGCCCTTCTGGATACGCCTAAAGCGTCCCCACCATCTCTTACAAAGGTAATTCCCAGCTTCTGATACGCCTTCAGATGCTCTCGGATTACCATATCATTTATACTATCTTTATGAATGGAAATCGCTTCTTTATAGTTCACTCCATCCATAATGATATGCGCATGACATTCTCCAAATATTTCTTTCATATTTCAGCTGGATTGCTTCCTTTCTCCTGATAAGGCAGATATTTCCTATCAGAATCTGTTATTTACCAAAAAAATCACGTATTTCCTTCTCCGATGCCTGCACGGATCCCTGCACAAAGAACGGCTTTCCTCCGCCTCTTCCATTAAGCGCCGCATTCATATCTTTGGTAAACTGGCGTAAATCGCCGTCTTTCTCTCCCATTGCGTATTTATAGCTTCCGTCTGTATTTCTGGAGAATACAGCACAGCGTCCCTTGCAAACCTGTAAGATTGCATCCGTAAGCTTCTGTACACTTCCAGCATCCATTCCCTCCTGGAATAAAAGCACGTTCTCTTTCTCTTTCCATTTGGCAGCTTCACTGGCGATAAATTCTTCCTCCAGCGCATGCACCCTTCCCTTTAATACAAAATTCTCCTCCTGAAGCCTTGTCACTGCTGCAGCTGTTTTATCTATTTTCGCAGAAAGCTTTACAGAAATCTGGCGGTTCTGTTCATTAACCATGTTCAAATAATCCAGAGCTCTTTTTCCTGACAGCATTTCCATACGGACACCTTCACGGAATTTTACTACGGAAAGCAGCTTCACCATTCCAATTTCTCCTGTACGTGTCACATGAGTTCCACAGCATGCGCAGGTATCTGCTCCTGGAAACCGCACAATACGTACCCATCCAGAAAGTTCCTTCTTGCTTCTGTACTCCAGTGCTTTTAATTCTTCCTCTGTTGGATAAAAGATTTCAACCTTCTGGTTCGCCCAGATGATCTGGTTCGCCTTTGCCTCAATCTCTGCCATCTGCTCTTCATCCACCACTCCGCTGAAATCAATGGTGATCACATCGCTTCCCATATGAAAGCCTACATTATCGTATCCAAACGCCTCATGAACAAGGCCACTTACAATATGCTCCCCAGAGTGCTGCTGCATAAGGTCAAATCTTCTGTCCCAGTTGATTTCCCCAGTCACTTCTGTGCCAATTTCCAATGGACCATCTGTATAATGGATCAGTTCGCCATTTTTTTCGTGCACTTCTTTTATATTTACATTCCCTAACGTACCGTTATCACTTGGCTGTCCGCCGCCTTCCGGATAAAAAGCAGTCTGGTCAAGAATTATTTCATAGCCTTTCTTTCCTTCACGGCACTCCAGAACCTTGGCCTTAAATTCTTTCTTATAAACATCTTCATAGTATAATTTCGTTGTCTCGTACATATATGCTCCTTCTTTCGCTTTACTCGCCGTTAATATTCTTCTAAGCTTTTTCACAAGCTTGATTATAGTCTATTTGTTTTCTTCCTGCAATTTTTATCCTTTCATTTACAAAAATAAAATTTTCATCAATTTCTGAAGTACTTTTCCCTGCAGCCGCGTTATAATTAGAGAACGGACAGGAAGGGGGCTGATAGCATTTCACAGGAACAATATCTGGAATATTTAATTGAGCAATACCAGAATCTTATTTATTCCATTTGTCTGAAATCCGTAGGCAACCCTTTTGATGCAGAAGACCTTACCCAGGAAGTATTTCTGTCCGCCTACAAAAATCTTGCCAACTTTGATGGGCTTTATGAAAAAGCCTGGCTTAGCAAGATTACAGTACGTAAATGTCTTGATTTTCTGAAAGCAGCCGGGCGCCGTTCTATCCCAACGGAAGATATTTATTTTTCCCAGCTCCCAGATCAGGAAAATCAGTCCTCACCAGAGGAACAATGCCTACAGTCCGATTCTGAACAGCAGGTATTCCAAATATGCAGCAGTCTGAAAAGTCCTTATCGAGAAATTGCCATTGCCCATTTCTGTAAGCAAATGTCCGTAACGGAAATATCGCAAAAAGAAGGAAAAAATCCAAAGACTATCCAGACACAGTTATATCGGGCAAAAAATATGTTAAAAAAAATGTTAGCAGAAAGGAGCGAGTAAATGCATATCAATAATAATGACCTTAGCAATTTTCAAGATGAAGAAATGAATACAGATGAACTGATTGCATTTCTCCAGCATCTGGACACTTGCGATTACTGCCTGGAGCAATTAATAGATACTCAGTCAGAATCCCCGGCTCCCGCTCCTGCTTACATGAAAGAAATGATTATGAAACGTGCCACTGCTGCCGATACACAGGTTCAGAAAACAGCTATAAATGCAACTCATCAAATGCGTATTTTCTACCAGGGGCTTCGCACAATGGTGGGAGTTGTACTGGCACTGATCATGTTATTCAGCCTTGGACAGATGGATTGGTTCACACCACAGCTTCCACAGTCCACAGCCAGGTCTGCCCAGGCCCGCAGAGAAGCCCAGACTTCCTTCCGTAATTTCTCAGATAACCTGACAGATGGATTCACAGACGGATCCCAAAAAGTTGTTGACTATATTAATTCTATTTCCAATACTATAACAAATGGAGGTAACTAACATGCAAAAACAAAAAAGAGGCTTTCTCCTGTTTATCTGTTCTCTGATTCCTGGAGCCGGAGAAATGTATATGGGCTTCTTCAAACAGGGAATCAGTATTATGACACTTTTCTGGGCGCTGGTTGCGATTGCCGGAGGATTAAACATCTCTTCTTTGGTTATTTTCCTTCCAGTAGTCTGGTTCTATAGTTTCTTTCATGTGCATAATCTGAAAGAGCTGCCAGAGGAAGAATTCTATGCTGTAGAAGATAATTATATTCTGAACCTTGACCGTATATTTCCAAATTCCGAAAAGCTTGCACCAAAGCATACAAAAATCATTGCTATTCTTTTGATCATTTTCGGTGCTGCTATCCTCTGGAATGGATTCCGTGACCTGCTGTTCTGGATTCTTCCGAACGCGCTGGCTATTATTGTACAGGATATCATGTATCAGATTCCATCTGTTATCATTGGAATCCTAATCATTATTGCAGGCTATCATCTTCTTACTGGAAAAATTAAAAGCTTCTCTCTGGAAGAAAAAACAGATAATAAGAAAAACGAACAGGAGCACTATTGGCAGCCATATCGCCCTTATCAGCAGTCAGACAATAACAACACAGCAGCAAAGAGTATGGCACAGTTTCCAATTCCCACAGAACCTTCCGCAAGCTCAAAGGAAACCAATACAAACAATGAACCCACAGCAGCAAGAGTCACAGATACCCCAGCTCAGCCATCTGCTGCCGCTGCTCCTTCCAATGTTAACACAGACAATGCGGATTGACGCTGGCGCGTGTCCCAAAAGCTTCTAAGATAACGTTACCGCCGATGAATCATTTCTTCATCGGCGGTATTTTTATTGAAATTTCTCCAAAAGACAGCTTGCTCTGTTTCCCATCAGACTCCTGAACCAGCAGTTTCCCATCTGGACAAATGGATAATGCCCTGGCACTTCGGCTGCTTTTATTATCTATAATTGTAATATCATTTCCTGGAACAATATTATGCTCCACATATTCTTCTGACAGCTTCAGTTCTCTGGTCTCCTCAAGCAGATGATTCACGATCTGGGCTGCAAGGCGATTCCGGTCTGCCTTCTTCGCGGACTGCTGGTCTTCGTAGATTCCACCAGCCACCTCCTGTAATTCTTCCGGAAACAATTCACGTTCCACATACAGGTTCAGCCCGATTCCCACAATAGCAAACTCAATATTTCCACTCTCAAAATCTGTTACAGCTTCTGTTAGGATTCCGCAAACCTTGCGGTTCTCTTTGTAGAGATCATTTACCCACTTAATTCCAAGTTCTATGCCGCACACTTCTTTTACGGCCTTATATACCGCAGTGGCTGCCGCAGTTGTGATCAAAAGACTTCCCTCCAGTGTCCCCTGTGGCTCCAGGATCACACTTAGATAAATACCGCTGCCCTTCGGTGAATAAAACTCCCGACCTCTGCGCCCTCTGCCAGCAGTCTGCTCCATGGCAACCACAAAAGAGCCATGTCCTGCCTGACCGCTGACAGCCATCTGTCTGGCCTCCAGATTGGTAGAGCTGATCTCATCAAAGATTCTCACTTCTCCCTGTGGATGCTCCAGAAAAAGCCGGATTCCCTCTGCTGAAATCAGGTTGCTCTCCCTTGTAAGCATATACCCTTTATTTGGTCCAGCCTCTATGGGATACCCCTCCTGTCTGAGACTGTTCACTGCCTTCCACACGGCAGCCCGTGTACAGGAAAGCTCTCTGCCAATATCCTCGCCAGATAAAGTTTCCCCTTTATGCTGTTCCAACAACTCCAAAAGTCTGGATTTCACTGTCATGCTCTCATCCTTCATAATTCTCCAGGGCTTTCTTTAAAAAGTCCCGGTATTCTTTCCGTACATTCTCCGGTGAAAGCACTTTCACATCATTTCCAAGAGCTGCAAGCCAACCATAAAACTGGGAACTCACACTCACCTGTACTCTGGTCACCGAGTGCTCATTATCTTTCGCCATGATCATGATGTCCTGTCCAAAGCGGTCTATCATTACTCCCACAAGATGGTTCTCAAATTCCAGACTGATATTCTCTTCCCTGCCGCCAAACATTCCAAAGGTGCCGGAAGCGAACTTTGCACTGTCAAACTTCTCAAAGAGTATAGCACCGTTCCTGAATTCCTTCTCAATAACGATCTTCAACATTTTATCTACACGATAATGCTTCACAATACCGCTCTTTTCATCAACTCCTACCAGATAATAATTCCCATCCTGCCATACCATCTGCCAGGGACTGATCTGGTATCGTTCTCCGTTCTTCTTCAAATGCCGTTCCTTGGATACGGTCCATTCTGTATACTGGAAGCTGATCTGCCGGTTCTCTGAAATCGCTCTATGGATCTCATCCACATTGTAGTAGATGCTCTCATTAGTATTCTTCACCTGATTCTGTACGATCACCTGCCGCTGCAGATCCTTGGCCTGATAAATACTGGTAAGATGTTCCAGCTTCTGAATCAGCTGACGTGATTTCCCGCTGGTCAGAAATCTGGAAAACTGAACAGCATCCACAAGCAATTTCAGTTCTGCGGTCTCAAACTCACGGCTCGCCAGATAAAAGCCAGCCGGTCTCTCCCTACGGTTCACAATGTCCATTCCAAATACGCGCAAAGTCTCTATATCGTCATATATGGTCTTTCGCTCTGCGTGGATTCCAAGACTCTCCAGATAGGAAATCAGATCTTTCACACTCATGGGATGTGCCTCATCTGTTTTCTCAGAAAAGACGCGCATAAGATATAAAATTTTCAGTTTCTGCTGGAAAGATTTCGGCATGTCCTTACTCCTATTTATCTGTCAATACTGCTACGACTCCAGAATATAATACCACAAAAGCAAATATCAAGGCAACAATATCCCCACCATGAAAATCATAATTAAAGATCATAGCTCCCCCGATCATGATCTCCAACGTAATAAAAAACCCCAGTATCATGGCTGTACTTCCAGAAAACTTTCTGCCCTGGCTCTCCTGAGCTTCTTCTATGTATCCTTCTGCGAGAGCTGCCTTTCTGTTATTCAAATTTCTGCCTGAATTCCACATAATCTCTCCTCCTTTTTCCAAACGTCACCATCATCCGTCTCTCAAATATCGAACATATTTTCCGAACATGTTTTCTTGTATGAGATTAGTCTACCACATTATTAGTCCTATAAAACGGCACAAATTTACTTTTTTCGAATATTTGTTCGTTTTTACTCATAAAAATACCGCCTGCAAACACCTTTTTAAGCATTTTCAGACGGTATTCATTACAATATATTGGATTTCAGGCAAACCCTGTTTTACATAAATCCTGCAAACGCAGATGCTGCGATAACTGTCAAAAGACCGGCAACTGCTATTGCAAGGCTGCTCATTGCTCCCTCTACAGGTCCCAGTTCCATTGCTTTGGATGTACCGATGGCGTGGGCAGAAGTTCCAAGAGCCAGGCCTTTGGCAATAGGCTCCTCTATCTTCGCCAATTTAAGTACAGCTTCCGCGATCACATTTCCAAGCACACCGGTAATGATGATAACCGCAACTGTGATCGTCACAAGCCCACCAAGCTCCTCTGATACGCCCATTCCAATGGCTGTTGTAATGGATTTCGGAAGGAGAGTAACATACTCGGCATGGGAAAGTCCGAACAGTTTTGCAAAAATAAGAACACTTACCATACTTGCCAGCACGCCGGAAACAATCCCGATAATAATCGCTTTCAGGTTATTGCGAAGCAAGGTAAGCTGTCTGTAAAGAGGCACTGCAAGACATACTGTAGCGGGGGTAAGCAGATAGCTGATATACTGACCACCAGCATTATAAGTCTTATAATCCACCTGCATCAGCTGAAGGATTCCCATTACGCAAAGAATTGCGATCAAAAGAGGATTAAACAGCGCCATCTTAAATTTTTTCTTCAGCAAAAGACCGACCTCATATCCGACCAGACTTAATGCCGCCCCGAAAAACAGGGAATTCTCAATAAAAGACATCATTTCTTATCTCTCCTCCTGTCTTTTCTGATCACAAACTGCGTACTGCGGCCAGTTACTACCATTACAATAACCGTAGTCAGAATTGTGATGATCACAACAGGAATCCAGATTGGCTGCAGGTCGCCCCATGCTTCCAATAAGCCCACACCTGCCGGGACAAACATAACCGGCATGATCTCAACCAGAAAATCCGCTGCATCCTCCACCTGTTCAAGCTTCAGGATTCCACTGATAAGTGCTCCCAGCATCAATACAAGTCCGTAAACACTGGCTGGTACCGGAAGGGGCAGCAGGATATGCAGTCCTTCGCCTAATGCTGAAACCAGCAAAATAATACAAAATTGCCTTAGATACTTCAATTTCCGTCTTCCTCCTCGCTGTCTCCACAAAGAAGTTCATTTGCAATTTCCAGATATGGCTGGAGCTCGTCCAAAGCAGCTCGTCCATTTCGTTTCATCTTTGTAACCCCTGGATACTGTGCAGGGATGGATTTTGTCATATTTCCATCGCCATAGATCTTGACCATATCACCATTTTCCAAAGTGTCCCCGGCAATCAATTTATCATTTCTGTTATAAATTCCTTCCTTGGGAACCGCTGCCTTGAAAACTGTTTTTTTGTCCATATCTACGAATACCATTTCCTTCAGTACATCTCCGGCTTCCACATAGATCGCCCTGATCGCCTCTTTTTCCAGACGGGCTTCCTCCTGCTTGTCTTTCTCAGCCTGTCTGGCAACCAGATTCCAGAAAGAGCCACCTACCAAGCCAAAGATCACCAGAAGAATGACAGTCCCTACAATGAATTTCACATCAATTTCTTTTTTCTCCACTGCAAATCCTCATTTCTTTCATGGCACTTTTCTTCTGCCCCATTATACCTTATCTCGTTAAAATTGCAATGTTATCTTTCGACAATTCTGCAACCTGTTTTCCCTGTTTTTTCTACAATATTATTTGAAAGTCTTATTCGGTATATCTCTTTTTCCACATGACAGGATTTAAAACGTAATCTTTTCCACTGTCCAGACTCCGTTCTCCACCGTCATGACAGCCATAGTCACACCGCCTCCGAACCGGCTTCTGCCGCAGCTTCCAGGGTTTAACCACAGCCTTCCGTCAATCTCTTTTGAAAAATACTGGTGGCTGTGTCCAAAGATCACCACCTGCGTGTCTCCCAGTTCCCAGGCTACATCTTTTTTATCATGGACTATAAAAAATTTCACATTTCCTACGGTAAAATTCAGGCTTCTTCTCAAATTCTGCGCCCAGTATCCATCATTATTTCCCCGCACAACATATAATGCCCCCAGCGGTCTGAGGGCATCCAGAAGTTCCGGCCGGTCTACATCTCCTGCATGAAAAATATAATCACAGTTCTTCAGTATTTCCACCACTTCCGGCCGCAGAAGTCCATGGGTATCTGAAATAATTCCAATTTTTATCCTTTTTGTTTCGGTCATTTTTCTCCTACTTCTGGGTAAACAGACAGATTTTTCCATATTCACCATCAAATCCCGGCTTACAGATCACTTCTTTTCTTCGCAGTTTTCCAATGCCTTCTGCAATTTTTTCACTGCTCTCCTTCTCTATATCTTCAATGGGAATTTCCCTTAAAATCTGAAATTCATTTCCCAGCTTCTGAAGCATTTTTTCGTATTCACAGGCCACTGTTTTGGTTGTCACAGCTTTGCCAACACAGGCAGAAATCACTTCTGGAAGAGGCACAATACTTTCAAAAGGTCTGGCATTTTTCTTTACAAAACCGGTCTCCCGGTCCGCCAGATCCAGGATTCTGTGATCTACTCCCATAGTCAGTTTTTTCCCACATACAGGACATTTTCCATGATATTTTTCTGCCTCCTCCGGGCTCAGGCAAATGTGGCATTTTCGGTGGCCATCATAATGATATTTCCCCTCTTCCGGGAAAAATTCCAAAGTTCCCATAAGTCCTTTTCCATATTGAATGGCGTTATAAAGGCCTTCATAAGACAATTCAATGTCCAGAAGATTGGCTTCCCTGCCCAGCCTGGATGGGGAATGGGCATCGGAATTAGATATCAGCTGAAGCCCATCAAGTGCAGATAATCTCCAGTTCATAGGAGGATCGGAAGAAAGACCGGTCTCCACAGCATGAACATATTGGGTGAGATCTTCGAAGCATTCTTCCATAGTATCAAAGCCGGAAGCTGCACCGAAAAGGCCAAAATGGGGCGTCCAGATATGAGCCGGGACCAGCATTCCGCCTTTACAGTTTTCCAGTAAAATTTCCAGAAGGTCGTGACAGTCAAGCCCCAGGATTGGTCTTCCATCCGAGTAGATATTTCCAATCTGTTCCAGCTTCCCAGCCATCTGATCTGCCGCCTCAAGTCCTGGTAAAAGAAGCACGTTATGCACCTTCCTGCACTTTCCGTTCTTCTTATAAATAGAACTGATTTCTCCCGTAATGACAAATCTAGGAGCCTGTCCTGGAAGCAGTTTTGCCTCTTCCAGAACGTATTCTTCCTTTAAACGATATAATCCTGTTTCTGCCGGGACCAGCTTTTCTTTTAATTCTTCCCGCCATGCAGGGTGGGTAAAATCTCCGGTTCCAACAAGAGAAATTCCCTTCTTTCTAGCCCACAGATCCAGATATTCCGGGGTTCCAAGTTTACTTGTTGCCATGGAATATCTGGAATGAATATGAAGATCTGCGATTATTTCCACTTTTCTTTACTCCATTTCAGGCATTTATTTCCTCTGATCTTCTTTGCGCTCTGCAAACCGCAAGGCTTTCAATTCTGCCTGACATTTTATCTTTTATTTTTTCTTTTTATACCAGCTTGTAATCCACTTTCCTGCAGCAGTCAGATTTCCAGATGTCCATTTACTGGTCTTGCTGCAGTTAGATTTAATAAGTGCAGAGCTTTCAGCCTTATTGGACAAGCTCCATGCCATATAACTGATCTTGTTTTTGTCCAGGAAGGTAAGCCATTTTTTAGCTTCATTTTTATCCAGCCCACCATTTCCGGAAGCATCGCAAATACTGAATTCCGAAACAAATAATGGAAGCCCTTTGTTAAGTGCCGTCTGCGCTTTGTCTCTCAGCCATTGCTTATGAGTCGCTGCATAAAAATGCAGGGTATACATTACATTTTTCCTGTATTTCTTTGCAATCGGGGACAGTGCAGCCTGGTCTACATCCTGTGACCAGTTTGGTGTTCCAACCAGGATCACTGCTTTTTTATCATAGGTACGGATACCTTTTATAATCTTTTCTGCGTATTTTTTTATGGTATTCCAGGAAGTTCCACCATTCGGTTCATTGCAGATTTCATAGATCACATTGGTGTTATTTTTATATTTTTTTGCCATTTTTTTGAAGAATTTTAAGGCTTCTTTCTGATGCTGCTTTGGATTTCCATCACTTAAAATATGCCAGTCAATGATTACATAGAGACCAGCATTTGTGGCATATTTTACGCCATTGTCGATGTACTTTTCCAGCTTGCGCTGATTGGCTGCATCACCAGTGCAATACCCATTATATTCCGCAGTATACATGGCAAGGCGGACTGCATTTACTTTCCAGTTCTTCTTAATATAAGTAAATGCACTCTGATTTACATACTCTGGATACCAGGATAAGCCATGGGTGCTCACACCGCGGAGCTGCACTGTTTTTCCACTGCTGTTCACAAGCTTCGTACCCTTTACCTGCAGTCTTGAAAGCTTCGAAGCTGCAGATACCGGCACACAAAGTGTGCATAAAAGCAAACACATAAGAAGCAATCCAAACCATTTTTTTCTTTTTTCGATCATTACATTCCCTCCTCCATTAAGCGCCAGCCATTGTCTTTTAACCATTTTTGCCGCTCCCGATAATCTGGAAGAATGGTCTCCACTTCCTTCCAGAATGCCTGGGAATGGTTCATTTCCCTGCGGTGACAAAGTTCATGTACCACCACATAATCCAGCACCTCAGAGGGTGCCAGAATCAACAGCCAGTTAAAGTTCAGATTTCCATTTACAGCACAGCTTCCCCACCTTGTTTTCTGCTGCCGCAGGGTGATTTTTCCATATGTGACTCCTATTTTTTCTGCAAAATAAGCGACTCGTCTTGGAATTACCACGCAGGCTTTGTTCTGTAAATGTTGTCTTTCCAGGGCGGACAGTCTTGGAACATGCTCTCTTTGTTCGTCCCTTTTCTGGATTTTCTCCATATTTTTCAAAATCCATTCCTGTTTTTCTTCCACAAATTTCCGGATTCTGGTCTCTGACAAACGAAGAGGTGCACGCACGATGATTCTGCCATCCGGCTTGATCTCCAGACTCATTGTTCTGCGGCTGCTGCGGATGATCTGATAGGAAATCTTCTGGTTCAGCATAGGCACTTCTCCATATGGGCATTCATCTGCTGGTCCAGGATTTCCATCTTTTCCCTGGTGTCTTCGTCCTTATAATCCAGTCTCTTTATGATTCTGGAAATATAATTCTTTTCCTTCATGATCTGCCATGTTTCCTTAAAATTCAGGTCATAATATTGTGCCACATAGGACACCCAGTAATCCACAGAGGTTACCCTGTCCTGGGACAAAACAGCCTCTCTTTTCAGGCAGGCATTCCACACCTTCGGGGATATTTTTCCCTCCCCTGCGCGTTCCTGTGGCACCCCGATCATGGCTTCTACAGAGTCCACAAGCTTCACTCTGCAATTGTCAAGTTTGTCCGCATCACGGATTATTTTTGCATGAAAAAGAGTCCGCTTATCCGGGATTCCTTCCAGGCGGAAATCACTGTGTCTGGCGATTGCAGTGTGGATGATTCCATCATACTGCCTTTCCTCTAAGAACCTGCTGATCATAGGGTTCTCCCCTTCAAACAATAGCTGCGCGCCAAATGCTGCGTGATCCATGGTATCCGGTGAGAAGCTGTCATAAAGGCGCAGCTGCTCGAACCTTCCAATATCATGGAGCAGCGCGATCATCTCTGCCAGCTGCTGGTCCTCTTCATTTAAATGCATTCTGTGCCCGATTTCCCGGGCGCTTTTTACCACTCCGTATGTATGGATGATCTTTAATTTTATCTTCTCATCTTCTCTGTCGTATCCATCCAGATACTCTTCGAAAACGTCCCTTGCGTGTTTAAAATCAATTTTCAAAATGTCTTCCTTTCTGCTGCATCTTAGATGCGGCTACACTCTTATTATAAACTACCAGCATTTCTTTTCCAATAGGAGCTTCGGATTTTCGGAAATTTCTACAGCTTGCGTCAGCTCTGTCCATAACGTATAATACAAGACAGAAATCACGTATATGCAGAACTGAAAAGGCTGTTTCGCACACTATAGTTTGCATCATATTATCGCTGATTGAAAAAAGGAGGATACCCATGGCAGATAAAACACCAGATAATTTTCCTAATGTAGACGAAACCATGAAGGAGCTGGAAACTCATGGCTCTTTTGAACTGCCAGTGGAAACCTATACCGATAATTGTGAGATTTTTCGTTCCTTATACAACCACTGGCACAAAGAAATGGAGATCATCTATATTGACAGGGGAAGCGGTCTGGCAAGGTTAAACCGGGAAACGCTGCGTCTGAAGAAAGGAGATCTTCTTATTGTGAACAGCGGTGTTCTTCATGGAATCAAATCTGATTCCAGACATATTTTATATTATAGAAGTGTGGTGTTTGACTTAAATTTTCTGGCTGGTCCTGCTGGGGATCTCTGCCAGGAAAAAGTGATTTCCCTGCTTATGGAAAACCGGGCAGAGTTCACTCATCTGATCACCCCTTCCCATGAAAACTATGATAATATTTTCCATCTTTTCTGTGAAATCCATAAATGCCATCATGAGAAACCTCCTTTCTATTATATGAAATTAAAGGGCCTTTTCTATGGGCTTTTTTATGAAATGCTGGCAGGAAATTACATTATTACCACCGATGCAGACCAGAACAGGAATCTTTTATCCATGAAAAAGGTGCTGGACTATATCAGTACCCACTACCGGGAACCTTTATCTGTAAAAGAACTGTCCGGCCTTTCCAATTACAGTGAATTTTATTTTATGAAGCTTTTTAAACAGTATACTGGAAAAACAGCTGCTGCCTACTTAAATGACTACAGGCTTGAGAAGGCAAAGTCCCTGCTATTGCACACAGATGCCTCTGTGACAGACATTGCCCTGGATGTTGGCTTCAACAATACCAGCTATTTTATAAAAAAATTTCAGGAAGCCAATCAACTTTCCCCTCATAAATTTCGCAAAAAAATGTCATAACAGAACAGTTTTGTTGTATTTTTCCCAGAGCTGCATATGCTAATATAACAGCATCAGACAGAGGTGAGGTCCATGACACCTGACTGATCAATGGACTTTAATCAACATTCATACGCTCTCGAAAGGAGAAAATCATGAAAGCTTTAGAAACTATGATTCAGGACATGTTCCACAAAGACTGCGCAGCATGTACAGACCAGGAAGTATATGAAGCACTTCTCACATATACAAAGGAACAATTAGCTGCAAAGGGCTATCACGACGGAAAGAAAAAAATCTATTATATTTCTGCGGAATTCCTGATTGGAAAGCTTCTTTCCAACAATCTGATCAACCTTGGAATCTACGATGAGGTTGCAGAGTTCCTGAAAAAAAACGGCAAATCCTTAGCAGAAATTGAGTCTGTTGAACCGGAACCATCACTTGGAAACGGCGGTCTTGGACGTCTGGCTGCATGCTTTCTGGACTCCATTGCAACACTTGGACTGCCAGGCGAAGGTATCGGCCTGAACTACCACCTTGGACTTTTCAAACAGGTTTTTGAAGACAACCTTCAGCATGAGGTTCCAAACCCATGGATCACTCCGGAGTCCTGGCTGAGTGCTACAGATGTAACTTATATGGTTCCATTCCGAGGCTTTTCCCTGAAATCTACCATGTACAATATTGACGTTGCCGGCTATGAAAATAAGGCCATCCGCCTGCGTCTTTTTGATATTGACCTGGCTGACGAGTCCATGGTTCACGATGGAATCACCTTTAATAAAAAAGATATCCTGCACAATCTGACACTGTTCCTGTATCCGGATGACAGCGACGAGGATGGACGTAAGCTTCGTGTTTACCAGCAGTATTTCATGGTAAGCAATGCAGCCCAGCTGATCCTGGATGAGGCAGTTTCCAAGGGAAGTAATCTTCATGATCTGGCTGATTATGCAGTGGTTCAGATCAACGACACACACCCAAGTATGATCATTCCAGAGTTTATCCGTCTCCTTGGCGAACGCGGAATTGACTTTGACGAGGCAGCTGAAATCGTTTCCCATGTATGCGCATATACCAACCATACAATCCTTGCTGAGGCTCTTGAGAAATGGCCGATTCACTATCTGGAGGACATTGTTCCGCAGCTGGTTCCGATTATCCGCAAGCTGGATGAGAAGGTAAAAGCGAAATATCCGGCTGAAAATCTTGCTATTATTGACAGCAATAATCTGGTTCACATGGCTCATATGGATATTCATTATGGCTTCTCCATCAACGGTGTTGCATCCCTTCATACAGAGATCCTGAAGAACTCTGAGCTTCACCAGTTTTATGAGATCTATCCGGAAAAATTCAATAATAAGACCAATGGTATTACCTTCCGCCGCTGGTTAATGTATTGTAACCAGTCCCTTACCAAGTTTATTTCTTCTCTTATTGGAGATGGTTTTAAGAAGGATGCAGATGAACTGAAGAAGCTTCTGGCTTACAAGGATGACCAGAAGGTACTGGATCAGCTTCTTGAGATCAAGGCAAACGCAAAGAAGATCTGCAAGGATTTTGTACTGGAAAATACTGGTATTGAGATTGATGAAAACAGTGTTTTTGATATCCAGATCAAGAGACTTCATGAGTACAAACGCCAGCAGTTAAATGCCCTTTATATCATCTATAAATATCTGGAAATCAAGGGTGGAAAGAAACCGGAAAGACCGATCACTTTCATCTTTGGTGCAAAAGCAGCTCCTGCTTATTACATTGCAAAAGATATCATTCATTTGCTTCTGACTCTGGAAGCTTTAATCCAGAATGATCCGGATGTAGCTCCTTATATGAAGCTTGTTATGGTGGAAAATTATAATGTAAGTGCTGCTGAAAAGCTGATTCCGGCCTGCGATATCTCCGAGCAGATTTCCCTGGCTTCCAAGGAGGCAAGTGGTACTGGAAATATGAAATTTATGCTCAATGGTGCCGTTACTCTTGGTACTATGGATGGCGCAAATGTGGAAATCAGCGATCTGGTTGGCAAAGAAAATATCTATATCTTTGGCGAGTCCAGTGATGACGTAATCAAGCATTATGAGAAAATGGATTACAATTCCAGAGCGATTTATGAGAGCGATGCTGACATTAAGAGGTATGTGGATTTCATTGTCAGCGAGCCGATGCTGAAGCTTGGTAAAGAGGAGCATCTGAGAAACTTCTATAATGAACTTCTGAATAAAGACTGGTTTATGACTTTGCTGGATCTGAAGGATTATATTAAGGTAAAAGATCAGGTGTTTGCGGATTATGAGGACCGCAATAGCTGGGCTAAGAAAATGCTCGTAAATATTGGAGAGGCTGGATTCTTCTCCTCTGACAGAACGATTGCACAGTATAATAAAGATATCTGGCATTTGAACTAAGAAAGAATATATTCAAGACATACGACGGGGAGAGGGTGTGCATTGCACGCCCCTCCCCGTCGTATGTCTTGGGCAAAAGTCCGGTAGGATTTGATTTGTATTTTATTGTCTGCATGGCAGATTCCGTTGGAAATGACATTCTCCTTTATCAAACAGTTACTGTTCACTCCGTGACCAGTAACACGCTCTGGCACAAAAATAAAGCAGCGTGAACTTGCAAAATTGAGAATTTCCAATTACAATGAACGTTAGATTAAGATTCAAAAGGGTGGAACGTAACAACAGAACTGCACAGGATTTACGAAAGGATTTTATAAGATGACAAAAGAAGAACTTGCTCTTGAAGTAATAGACCGATTAAAAAAGGAATACCCGCTGGCGGACTGTACTCTTGATTATGATGAGGCCTGGAAGCTGCTGGTAAGTGTGCGGCTGGCGGCACAGTGTACAGATGCCAGAGTCAATGTGGTAGTCCAGGATCTGTATGCAAAGTATCCGGATGTAGCCGCTCTTGCAGCTGCTGCCCCAGAAGAAATCGAAACGATTGTAAAGCCTTGCGGACTGGGAAAAAGTAAAGCAAGGGATATCAGCGCCTGTATGAAAATCCTTCATGAAAAATACCACGGCAATGTTCCTTGCGACTTCAATGCACTGCTCGCCCTCCCTGGCGTAGGACGTAAAAGTGCAAACCTGATCATGGGGGATGTGTTCGGGAAACCAGCTATTGTCACAGACACACACTGTATCCGTCTCACTAACCGGATCGGTCTTGTAGAAGGTACTAAGGATCCTAAGAAAGTAGAGATGGCACTGTGGAAGATCATTCCGCCAGAGGAGGGAAATGACTTCTGCCACCGCCTGGTGAACCATGGACGTGAAATCTGTACAGCACGAACAAAACCATATTGTGACAGATGTTGTCTTGCTGATATTTGTGCTAAAAATGGGGTAGACTAACCATAATTTTAAACGTTATTGTTCTCCAACAATTTTCTTCAATACAAACATAAAAATCTTCTCAACCCCCACACTCACCGCAATGATCACAATGGTCCATGCAAACAGATCCGGGGTTTCCAGATAGACCTTGGCTTTGTATAGTTTTTCGCCGATGGAGCCAGCTGGAATCCCGATTACCTCAGCTGCGATTCCCGCCTTCCAGCAAAGGCCAAGCCCCAGTTTGCAGGCTGTAGCTGCATAAGGCATCACCTGGGAAAGATACACAAACTGCACCTTTTTCCCTACGCCTGCACCAAAGGAATCTGCCATTTCCAGAAGCTGTTTATCTGTCTGCCGGATGCCCTCCAGGATATTCGTATATACCACAGGAAAAACCATAAGAAATGAAATAAAAACAGATAAATTTCTGGACGGAATCCAGATCAGGCACAAAATAATAAACGAGGCAACCGGGGTAGCTTTTATGACCATGATCAATGGTTCCATCAGCACCTCCACGGCAAAAAAAGCACAGGAAAGTGCTGCCAGAACTGTTCCCAGAAGCAGGGCCAGAGAAAATCCCAGAATGATCCTTCCCAAACTAAATGCCACTGATTTCCAGAAATCCGGCAGCACGATCAGCTCCGTCAGCCTTTTTATAACAGAAACAGGAGATGCCAGAAGGATCTCCTGTTTCAGCCACATACTGGTCAGCTGCCAGACCATGATCCATACAGCAGCTGCCAGGATTTTATATAATGTACGATGTTTTTTGACGCGATCAGCGCTTGTAATAGAAGTCCTCATCTGGCAACTGGCCTCCGATGGTTTCCGGATTCTGCTCATTTAAGGTGTTCAGATAACCAGAAAGAATGGTCTGCATTTCATCTCCTTCCATGAATACAATACTGCATTCCGGAATGGCTTTTGCTGCAACTTCTGTTGGAATAATATCATGGTTTCCAATGATTTCTGCAGCAGCTTCTGTATCTGAATTTACAAATTCCACAGAAGCTTTATAGGCATCCATAAACGCATCTACATCTGCCTCATGCTCTTTCAGATAATCATTTCTGGCGATCACAACACCAGTTACAAGCTTGCTGCCATCTGTCACAGAGGATTCCCAGAGCTCATTCAGATCAAGGGCTACCCGAAGATTCTCATTCTTCATCAGCGCTGTGGTTACAAACGGCTGTGGAAGAAGTCCCACTGCTGTCTGGTCTTCTGCAAGAGCTGCTACAACCTCTGCATGTTCTGATTTATATTCAATTGTAACATCCTTCTCCGGATCCAGTCCATTGGACTTAAGGACAGAGTTTAAAGCGTACTCAGGAGTGGCACCTTTGCCGCTGGCGTAGATGGTTTTTCCCTTTAAATCTTCCACAGACTGGATGGAGTCACCGTTCTCTACCAGGTAAAGAATACCCAGGGTATTGACTGCCAGAACACTGACATTTTTGTCTGTTTTCTGATACAAAACAGAGGCAAGATTGGACGGAACTGCTGCCACATCCACCTGTCCCTGAACGATCATTGGAACGATCTCATCCGGGGATGCCACAATAGAAAAATCGTAATTTTCGTCATCAAGAAGCTGCGCCATTCCCATTGCGGTAGGACCTTTCATAGCTCCGATTTTCATTACAGAACCATCCGTTTCATCTGCGGCGTTTTCTGCTTCCTCTGTCTCTTCACCGGTGGCTTCTGTTTCCTCACTCTGCTCCTCTGCAAATACAATATCTACACTTGCAATACAGCCTGTTAATGCTCCAACACCAAGTACTGCGGTCATAAGCCATGACAATGTTCTTTTCTTCATAAAACTTCCTTTCCGGATCTCGTCCCGATCCATTTCATAGGATTTGTTTTTGATTTGCTGCTGAGCTTTCTGCTGCTGTCATGCCTTATATTGTCTGAAAAAAAGTGTCAGACTGTCCAGTGCTTTTGCAAGAACAAGAGCCTCTTTTTCATCCAGTACCTCCAGTACTGCATCGGTCATCTTCCGGTGAAATTCTGCATGGTGATGATATGCTTTTCTTCCCTTCAAGGTAAGATGGATAAATACCACACGGCGGTCCTGTTCGCTTCTCTCTCTTGTGGTATAGCCTTTCTTTACCAGACTGTTCATGGAAGTCGTCAGGGAACCTACGGTAATATTCAGCTTGGCTGCAATGTCAGACATTTTATTTCCGCCAAGACCAACTGCCTCAATAATGTGCATATCGTTGTTGGTGATATCCTTATATTCTTCCGTAATAATTGCCTGCTCTTCCAGCTCCATGATCTCGTTAAACAGATGCACCAGTACATCATTAATAACTTCTCTGTTCTCCACTCTTTTCTCTCCTATAACGGCCACTGCTCACCACATGTCCAGCAGCCTATAATATGACAACATTTCTGCAAAATGTTCAAGCAAATATTTACGGTAAGTATACCACAATTTCATATTTTTTTCTACAATTTTACATATTTCGAAAACGATTATAACGCTTATTCAGTAATTTTTCCAAATCAAGAGTACTGTAATCCTCCAGGAAAATACCAATCCTGCTCTTCAAAAGCTCCATGGTATCTGCCATATTTTCTCTGGTAAGAGGCTCTTTTTCCGGAATCATCTGTTCAATAATTCTAAGATTTTTCAAATCCGCCGCAGTCAGCTTCATTACTTCAGCGGCTTCCTTTGCTTTCGAGCTGTCCTTCCATAAAATAGAGGCAAAGCCCTCCGGAGAAAGGATGGAGTAGATAGCATTTTCCATCATCCAGACTTCATCACCAACTGCAAGGGCAAGAGCTCCGCCGCTTCCCCCTTCTCCGATCACAATGGAAAGAATGGGGACTTTTAGTCCGGAAAGCTCAAACAGATTCCGGGCGATTGCCTCTCCCTGTCCTCTTTCTTCTGCCTCCAGCCCACAAAAGGCTCCAGGAGTATCCACCAGACAGATCACTGGCCTATGGAACTTTTCTGCCTGTTTCATAAGGCGCAGGGACTTGCGGTAGCCTTCCGGGGAAACCATACCGAAATTATGGGCGATATTCTCTTTTGTGCCGTTTCCTTTTTCCTGAACCAGAACAGTTACAGGCCTTCCAGCAAAGTATGCAATTCCCCCTATAAGTGCCGGATCGTCGCCGAAAAGCCGGTCGCCGTGAAATTCTGTAAAGTAATCGAACAGCCAGGGAAGGTAGTCTTTTCCTGTAGGACGTTCTTTGCTACGGGCAAGGGAAACACGGTCCCAGGCAGATTTTGGGGATATATTTTTTTCTGTAGAAGCTATATTAAAAATACTATTTTCAATTGTAAAATTGGTTGGATTGCTTCTCTTTACAGAAATATTCCCGAGGGAAAAGCCCATATCATTGACTTCATTCTGTATTGTTTCAACCAATTTTTGTGGTTCCTTTTCTACATTTTCCAGTACTTCTTTCTCTTCAACACAGCCGCTTCCACAGTGCATTTTCAGGATTTTTGTCAAGGTTTCCTTCATGTCTTTTCGTTCTACGATCTGGTCAATAAAACCATGTTCCAGCAGAAATTCAGACCTCTGAAATCCTTTCGGAAGCTTCTGCCGTATGGTCTGTTCAATGACTCTTGGACCTGCAAAACCAATCAGCGCATTTGGCTCTGCCAGAATAATATCCCCAAGCATGGCAAAGCTTGCAGTCACTCCACCGGTAGTTGGATTGGTCAAAACACTGATATAAAGAAGCCCTGCATCACTGTGTCTTTTTAATGCTGCGGAGGTCTTTGCCATCTGCATTAAAGATACAATTCCCTCCTGCATTCTGGCACCTCCAGAGCATGCAAACAGCACTATCGGAAGCCGTTCTTCCGTAGCTTTTTCCACCGCTCTTGCGATTTTTTCACCTACATTTTCCCCCATGCTAGCCATGAGAAAACGGCTGTCACACACCCCAAGAGCTACCGAAACTCCGCCAATCTCTGCCTTTCCAGTCACAATTGCCTCATCAAGACCTGTCTTTTCCTGAAGCATCTTTACCTTTTCTTCGTAGCCTTTGTAGGACAGCGGATTGCTTACAGGCATTACCGGATTCCATTCTTTAAAGGTTCCCTCATCTGCCAGCATTTCGATTCTCCGCCTTGCATGAACGCGGAAATAATTGCCACAATGAGGGCAGATATAAGCATTCTTTTTCACCTCATCTACAAAAACAGCCCCCTTGCAGGCGTTGCATTTTTTCAGCATACCATCTGGCACTTCCGGTCTTATTTCCTTTTCTGCACTTGCAGATTTGTTTGCAATTGTACGTTTAAAGGCATATCTAAGCTTCATTTACCTTCACTCCTCCGATCTGGTGGCTTTCCAGAAAACCGATATCAAATTCGCCTTTTTGATAATCAGAATCGTTCATAATTTCAAACTGATAGTCTACATTTGTATCAACCCCCTGGATGATCACTTCTCCAAGAGCACTTTTCATTTTCGCAATTGCTTCCTGCCGGTTATCGCCATGCACAATCAGCTTGGCCAGCATAGAATCGTAGTATGGCGGGATCTGATAACCACTGTAGATTCCAGTATCCACACGGATTCCCTGACCACCTGGAAGATGCAGATCTGTAATGGTTCCAGGTGACGGACGGAAGTTTTTCCATGGATTTTCCGCATTGATACGGCACTCAATAGCATGTCCCTGAATGTGGATATCCTTCTGCGAAAAGGATAAGGGTTCTCCAGATGCAATCTTTAGCTGCTCTTTTACCAGATCTAGTCCAGTCACCCATTCTGTCACTGGATGCTCCACCTGAATACGGGTATTCATCTCCATAAAATAAAATTTTCCAGTCTTTTCAAGAAGGAATTCAATGGTTCCGGCGTTCACATAATGGGCTGCTTTTGCTGCCTTCACAGCCGCAATTCCCATCTCTTTTCGCAGTTCTTCTGACACTGCCATAGACGGAGATTCCTCGATCATTTTCTGGTGGTTCCGCTGAATGGAACAGTCCCTTTCTCCAAGGTGTACTACATTCCCCTGGCTGTCTGCAAGAATCTGAAATTCAATATGTCTGGGATGCTCCACAAAGTGTTCGATATACATGGTTCCATCCCCAAATGCGATCTGGGATTCCTTCTGTGCAGTGAGAAATGCCAGTTCAAATTCCTCTGGGGAAAACGCAGTCCGCATCCCTTTTCCACCGCCTCCAAGAGCTGCTTTTATAATGACAGGATAGCCAATCTGAGCTGCTTTTTCAGCTCCTGTTTTTGCGTCCAGAATAGCCTCTTCTGTTCCCGGGATGACTGGGACTCCAGCCGCCATCATGGTATTTCTTGCAATCTGCTTGTTTCCAAGATTCTGGATCACCTGGGATGGCGGTCCTACGAAAGTAATGCCGCACTGCTCACAGATCTGGGCAAATCTGGCATTTTCGGATAAGAAACCAAAGCCGGGATGTATGGCATCTGCACCAGAGATCATAGCCGCACTGATAATGCTTTCCATATTCAGATAGCTTCCGGCGGAAGGTCCAGGGCCAATACAGATGGCTTCGTCTGCAAGCTGTGTATGCAGGCTTTCCTTGTCTGCTTCAGAATAGACTGCCACAGCTTCTATTCCCATTTCCCTGCATGCCCGGATGATCCTTACTGCAATTTCTCCACGGTTGGCAATTAATAACTTTCTGATCATAATTTTACCCTTCTAAGTGTCATTTTCTGGCTTAGAACAAGCCATAAAATTACAATGAAAAAATTTTCTTTTGTACACTTAATAGTCTTCCGAAATACCCTAACCTACCATAAATGTAAGCTCTGCCTTCACAACAATCTTTCCATCCACCGTTGCCACAGCCTCTCCAACTCCCATTGGGCCTTTCTGTTTGATGACCCGCATTTCCAGCTTCATTTTATCTCCAGGCTGTACTTTTCCTTTAAAACGGCACTTGTCAATGCCTCCAAAATAAGCGATCTTGCCTTTATTTTCCGGCTTGGAAAGGATAGCTACGGCTCCTGTCTGTGCCAATGCTTCTACGATGAGCACACCTGGCATTACCGGTTCCTGGGGAAAATGTCCTTTAAAAAAATCCTCACGGAAGGTGACACATTTGTAGCCTACTGCAAACTCTCCCGGTTCATAATCTTCGATGTAATCCACCAGTAAAAATGGGTGACGGTGAGGAAGGATTTCCTCGATCTGTTTTATATTTAAATGATTCATATCTGCTCCTATTTTTGTTTCTCAGCGAACAACAAATAACGGCTGTCCGTACTCCACTGGCTGCCCGTTTTCTACCAGAATTTCTGCAACTTCTCCGTCAAAATCGCTCTCGATCTCATTCATCAGCTTCATGGCTTCTACAATAGCCAGAACCTGTCCTTTTTTTACTTTATCCCCTGTTTTTACAAAGGCTGGGGCATCTTCAGACGGGGCTGCATAGAAGGTTCCAACAAGCGGGGATTTTACAATATTTCCTTCTGGTTCCTCAGTAGAAGATGGAGCAGCTGTGTTCTGGACTGTTTTTGCAGATGATGGAACGGTACTATTGGGAACTGTTTCCGAGGTAGGGGAAACAGTACTATTTTTGACTGTTTCAGCACCAAATACGGCACTGTTTTGCATCATTCCAGGTACGATTATCGGAGCAATTTTATTATTTAAAGTGAGCTTTAGGCCATCACCTTCATAGCAAAAAGACTCCAAATGAGAAGCTGAAACATGATCTACAAGCTTCAAAATCTGTTCAAATTCCATTCTATTTTCTCCTTTTCCAGCAGATTATCTCTCTTTTTCTGCTGCAAAATCTTATATTTTCAAAAGCCAGACAGTCTCTAGCATTTACTCATACTTTTTCATCAAAAGAACTGCATTGTGTCCGCCAAATCCCAGGGAATTGCTCATTGCATATTTTACTTCCTGCTCCCTTGGTCCGGCAATGCAATAATCAAGATCCAGCTCCTCTTCTGTCTCCCTGGTGCCTACTGTCTGATGGATAAATCCTTCCTCAATTGACTTGACACAGACAACTGCTTCTACCCCTCCGGCAGCGCCTAAAAGGTGTCCAATCATCGACTTTGTGGAGTTGATCTTCACCTTTTTCGCAGCGTCTCCAAGGGCTGCTTTAATGGCTCTTGTTTCAAAAAGATCGTTGTGGTGGGTACCAGTTCCATGTGCATTGATATAGTCGACTTCTTCCGGCTGTACCCCTGCTTCTTTCATGGCATCTGTCATAGCTCTGGCAGCTCCGCTGCCGTCTTCAATAGGAGACGTAATGTGATAAGCATCCGCAGTTGCACCGTAGCCAACTATCTCTGCATAGATCTTTGCGCCGCGGGATTTTGCATGCTCAAGCTCCTCCAGAACCACTACTCCGGCGCCTTCTCCAATCACAAAACCGCCTCTTTCTTTATCAAAAGGAATAGATGCGCGGTATGGATCCTGGCTGGTGCTAAGAGCGGTAAGATTGGTGAATCCTGCTACACCAACCGGGGTGATTGCACCTTCTGTTCCACCTGCGATCATAACCTCTGCATCCCCGTACTGGATAGCCCGAAAGGCGTCTCCAATGCAATGTGTTCCTGAGGCACAGGCTGTCACTACATTGGTACATTTTCCTCTTGCGCCTGTGGCAATGGACACGTTTCCGGCAGCCATATTGCTGATCATTTTAGGTACAAGAAGAGGATCCACCTTGGATGGGCCACGCTGGATCAGCCTCTGATCTGCAGCTTCCATAGCCTGAAGACTACCGATTCCGGAACCTACGATCACGCCCACACGGAAGGGATCTTCTTTTTCCATCTCGATTCCGGCATCTGCCATAGCTTCCTTAGAAGCCACAACTGCGTACTGGGAAAAAAGCTCCATTCGCTTTGCAGATTTGAAATCCATGTAATCTTTTGGATTGAAATCCTTCACCTCTGCAGCCAGCTTTACCTTGAAATCAGTGGTGTCAAATTTGGTAATTTCACCGATTCCAACCTTGCCTGCTTTCACATTTTTCCAGAAGGTTTCCACATTATTTCCAATAGGAGTGACTGCACCAAGTCCTGTCACTACTACACGTCTTTTGCTCATAACATTCCTCCATCTACACACAAAACCTGTCCTGTAATATACTTCGCTTCCGGAGATGCCAGGAATGCCACAGCCTTCGCCACATCCTCCGGTTCGCCAAAGGTTCCCATGGGGATATTTTTCAACGTTTCCTCTTTTACCTTATCAGAAAGTACATCTGTCATGTCCGTTCTGATAAAGCCAGGAGCAATGGCATTTACGGTAATTCCCCTTGACGCAAGCTCCTTTGCAGCCGTCTTTGTAAGACCGATCACACCGGCCTTTGAGGCTGCATAGTTGGCTTGTCCCGGGTTTCCGCCAATACCAACTACAGATGCCATATTCACAATACGGCCGTTTCTCTGCTTCAGCATCTGTCTTGCCACATGACGAATGCAGTTAAAGGTTCCTTTCAGATTTGTGTCCATAACCTTACAGAAATCATCTTCATTCATTGCCATCAGAAGCCCGTCTTTTGTGATTCCAGCGTTATTTATCAGGATGTCGATTCTTCCATATGTCTTTACTGTTTCTTTGATAAAAGCAGCACAGGCATCAAAATCAGCCACGTTACACTGGCCGATTTCAGCCTCTCCACCCTGGGAAATAATTTCAGCTTTTACTGCCTCTGCTTTCTCTTTTGAGCCATTATAATTGATGATTACGAACGCACCTTTTGCGGCAAGTTCAAGGGCAATGGCTCTTCCAATCCCACGAGAAGCCCCTGTTACAATTGCAATCTTTTTCTCTGCATTCATGCTCTTTTTACTCCTGTCACTTAGATAAATCTACTTACTTTTTATCTTTCTCCACTGCAAAAAATATGCAGCAAACAATCTATTTTCTATCTAGCTCCTCTGTTATCCATAATCTCTGGAAGCAATTCCAGATCTTCCACCTTCTGAATATTATAAGTCTTTGCATCTGGTGCAATTTTCTTCATAAAACCAGTTAAAGTCTTTCCAGGACCAATCTCCACAAAGGTATCCACGCCATCTTCCAGCATCTTTTCCACGCTTTGCTGCCAACGGACCGAGGAAGAAATCTGCTTTGCAAGAAGGTCTTTTGTCTCCTTGAAATCTGTCACATACTGTGCCGTTACATTGGTTACATAAGGGATTTTCAGACTGGAAAATTCCACTTTTGACAGCTCTTTTTCCAGTTCTTTTCCTGCATTCTGAAGCATGGATGAATGAAACGGTCCACTTACTGTAAGAGGAAGAACCCGTCTTGCCCCAGCCTCCTTCAGCTTCACAGAAGCCTCTTCTACCGCAGCTTTTGGACCAGTGATCACAATCTGTCCAGGACAGTTATAGTTGGCAATTTCTGCTTTCATCCCACCAAGAACTGCCTGGATCTTATCTGCATCCAGTCCCATAACAGCTGCCATGGAACCCTCTCCGGCAGGTACTGCCTGCTCCATAAGAATTCCCCTTTTTCGAACAGTTGTTATGGCATCCTGCACACTCATTCCCCCAGAAACGGCGATGGCGCAATACTCTCCAAGGCTTAATCCTGCTGTCACATCCGGACAAAGGCCATATTCTTCTACTACTTTTTCCATAGCCAGACAAGTTGTTACCAGTGCTGCCTGAGTGTACTCTGTAAGGTTTAATCTGTCATTTTTTTCAAAGCAAAGCGCTTTCATATCAAGGGAAAGCCACTGGCTTGCCTGGTCAAAAATCTCACGGGCAGATGGGAATTTTTCATAAAAATCCTGTCCCATTCCTGTCTTCTGGGCTCCCTGTCCAGGGAAAAGAAATGCTGTTTTACTCATAGATTTTTGTTCCTTTCAACAGCTCATCGGTCTCTTTTACAAGCTTCTGGATCAGGTCGTAACAGCTCATCTGTTCCTTCACAAGACCGGCACTCTGGCCTGCCATCACACTTCCCATTTTTACATCACCGTCCACAACTGCACGGCGTAGACTGCCAAGTGTCATCTGTTCCAGTTCCTCAAAAGGTACTCCCTCTGCCTCTTTTTTCAGGTATTCCTTTGTCATCTGATTGCGAAGGGCACGCACCGGATGACCTGTGGAACGACCTGTTACTTTTGTATCAATATCCTTTGCTTTCAGGATCATATCTTTATAATTCTGATGCGCCCAGCATTCTGTGGTAGCTACAAAATGGGTTCCCATCTGGACTGCTTTTGCCCCCAGCATAAAGGCGGCTGCAATTCCTCTTCCATCTGCAATTCCGCCAGCTGCAATCACTGGAATGTTTACGGCATCCACGATCTGAGGTACCAGAACCATGGTGGTTGTTTCGCCGATATGACCGCCGGATTCGCATCCCTCTGCCACTACAGCGTCAGCACCACAGCGCTCCATTCGCTTTGCATGAGCCACAGAAGCAATCACCGGAATGATCTTAACTCCTGCTTCTTTCCACATTTTCATGTACTTTTCAGGATTTCCTGCACCGGTTGTAACCACCGGAACTTTTTCCTCTACGATCACCTGTGCGATCTCATCTGCATATGGGCTCATCAGCATAATGTTGACGCCGAATGGCTTATCTGTAAGTTTTTTTACCTCACGTACCTGCTGGCGTACCCAGTCTGCTGGAGCGCTTGCGGCACCAATAAGGCCAAGGCCTCCGGCTGCGGAAACTGCTGCTGCAAGGTGATATTCTGCCACCCATGCCATTCCTCCCTGAATGATCGGGTATTCAATTCCAAGTAATTCTGTCACGTCTGTTTTCATGAAATTCTCCATTCTGTAATGCTATAATTTCAAATTACTGACGGCTCTGAAGATAGTTTTCCACGTCACCGATGGTCTTAATATTCTCAAGATCCTCTGTAGGAATCTCTACCTCAAACTCCTCTTCCAGTGCCATTACCATCTCAAAAAGGTCAAGGGAATCTGCTCCCAAATCTTCTTTAAAAGAGGTTTCTGCTGTCATGGTGTTTACATCTGCTCCTAATGAATCTGCTGCGATTTCTTTGATTTTTTCTAACATTTTTTATTCTCCTTATTTCGATTTTTTAATTTGTTTTTTCTTATTTATTTATGATTCAAAGCCTTTTTTCAGCTTGAATTACTTGATTATTTCCAGCCGAAATATAATTTTATGCCTGGCAGAATTTCAGCCAGTCAAATTATAATCTGCTTTTTACCACCTCATCAGGCTTGCCCCATAGGTAAGTCCGCCTCCAAATCCCGAAAGAACGATCCAGTCTCCCGGATTCAATTTTCCTCTTTTTTTCCATTCATCCAGCAAAAGCGGAATACTTGCAGATGAAGTATTTCCCAGTCTTTCTATGTTCATGGGATACTTTTCCAAAGGTTCTTTCATGTGCTTTGCCACAGAAGAAACGATTCTCTGATTTGCCTGATGAAGCATGTAAAAGCGAATCTCTTCTTTTGTTTTTCCTGCTTTTTCCAGAACCTCGAAAATCACTTCCGGCACTTTGGAAACTGCGAATTTGAACACTTCTTTCCCATCCATCTGCATATATGTGGCAGAAAGATTGGTGCCTTTTTCCACAAATTCCGGCTGGTTCCGACTTGTGCAGGTAAGGGCATCCCCACCTTTTCCAATGGAATGAGTGGCCTGAATATAGACGGCATCTTCCTCTGCTTCCAGCACCACAGCTCCTGCTCCATCCCCAAACAGCACACAGGTGCTCCGGTCCTGCCAGTTTGTCAGATTGGAAAGAACTTCTGCACCGATTACCAGCGCTCTTTTGTAAATATGCTGTCCAAGATATGCCTGAGCTGTATTTAGCGCCAGTAGGAATCCGGTACAGGCACTGTTCAGATCAAAGCAGGTGGCGCCCGTTGCACCGATTAGCTTCTGCACTTCGCAGGCTGCACAGGGCATGATTCTCTCGGAAGACATAGTAGAAACCAGGATCAGATCAATCTCTTCCGGTCTCACTTCTGCATCTCTCAGCGCTTCCCCAGCTGCTCTGGCCGCCATATAAGCAACCGTCTCTCCCTGGCTTGCAATATGCCGCTGTCCAATTCCTGTCCGTCCCCGGATCCATTCATCACTTGTCTCCATCATGTGGGACAGCTTGTCATTGTCCCACACCTGAACCGGTCTATAGGAACCGGTTCCTTTTATTTTTCCAACCATAATACCTCCAGGTATGTTGTACTTTCTGCATTTGTTTTTGTTTTAAAATAGTTTGATTATCAAAGTATATCATAAAATTCCTGTTTGTCAATAGCCAAAATTACAGGAAGCGGAATCTTTTATGCCATTATGCATTATCCCGACATGCGTTAAGGTCTCTTGCTCGTATGGACTGTTACTCGCAGCTTACAAAAAAATACCGTCTGAATCAGATTCTTTTCTGACTCAAACAGTATTTTCACTTTTCATTATACATCTGGAAGCGTAACTCCTGCTTCAGACTATTTTTTCACCCGAACCTTACAGGTCACTTTTTTACTTCCTGACTTAACTGTAATGACCGTGGTTCCTTTCTTTTTCGCAACGATTTTCCCTTTTGAATTTACAGTTGCCACCTTTGGTTTGGAGCTCTTATAGGTTATCTTCTGCTGGCTGGTAACGGGCTTGAGGATTACCTTTAGCTGGAAGGTTTTGCCCTTCTTGGCCAGAACCACGCTTCGTTTATTCAAAGATACGCCTGTAGTTTTTACAATGCCCTTCTGGACTTTTACATAAAAAGCCGTGCGGCTTCCATTGGTATATGTAACCGTAACGGTGGTCTTTCCGGCTTTTTTTCCTACGATTTTTCCTCTTTTAGATACAGCCGCGATCCGCTTGTTTGAGGTTCTGACCTTCTTTATTTTTCCAGTGGGTTTATAGGACTGTCCAACCTGCAACGTAAGAGAAACAGGAGCAGCAGTGGGCGCCGGTGTCTTGACTGGCACTGGAGTTGCCGTTGGTTTCGGCACTGCAGTTGGCTTTGGCGTCGCAGTTGGCTTTGGCGTCGCAGTCGGCGCTGGCGTCGCAGTCGGCTTTGGCGTCGCAGTCGGCGCTGGCGTCGCAGTCGGCTTTGGCGTCGCAGTCGGCACCGGTGTATTGGTTAGAAGCGGCATCACAGTAGGCGTTGGTGTCATCTCTTCCTCTTTTTCCCCATACCCTCTTTCCGCCAGTTCCGGCAAAATAAATATCGGGGAACTTCCTCCGCTTGATGATGTGGAAAAGCTTCTATATTCCACCCTTTCTTCCCCAATGAGTATAGATTGTCCCATAGACTGCCTTCCTACAAGCAGGTACCGTGTAGACGCCTCCGTGCCAATGTCATCCCAGGTGGCATCCACTAAATACCACTTGCCGTCCTCCATCTGGATGTAATTCCACATATGCGCACCAGGTGTCCCATATGCAGTTCCCTTTGCAGTTCCGCTGACACAGGCACAATTGAGTCCCATATAATCACAGAGAATCTTCATAGACTTTGCATAGCCTTCGCAGACAAATGCCGGATCTTCGTCCAGAAAAAGAGAGGCTGCGGTGTGAACCCACATAGTACTGTTATTTCTGTACGACACATTCTGGCAGATATAGTCATGAACGGCCTTCACTTTCTGCTGTCTGTTCATTCCGGTAGTACACGCATTTAATTCCTGGACCGTCTTCTGCACAGACGCCATAAAATCATTCATTTTCCAATGGGCTCCCTCAGCAATCTCCCGCTTCTCCGGATTAAAGCTATATCCGTAAAAAGTGGCTCGATATCCCGTGGATGAGGTGTCGTCCAAAATGCAGCTGATCCGGTATCCATAGCTTCCGCCTCTGAACCAGAATGCCTGTGGATAATCATAGGAAAAAGCGTCCGAAGCCGCCTGTATTGCACCGCTTACTTTGCTTTTCGCTGATTCGTACTCTTCCCCTGTTTTCTGAAAAGCTCCATCTTCTACTACCGCCTCAAAGGAAATGCTTTCCGGAAGTTCAAAAGAAATAGTCAGATTATCCAAATGCTGGCTATACTCTGTCACATAATTCTGGACCATTAAATTATAAAGCTGCCTGGCATCCCCATCCAGCTGCGCGCCATAGCTGTCCGTGTAGGTTTCCAGGGAAAACAGGCTGATGCCAGTGTCGCCGGCGGCGGATGCAAGGGCTCCGGAGGTGACGGTGCCGGAGTCTTCTGTTATATCCTGCGCAATTACCAATGCAGGGCATCCCAAAACAAGCAACAGAACAGCAAATACAATTGAAACAAAGTAACTTATTTTTTTCATTTAGCAGTACCCCTTTTTATAGTGCTTTTCCGAAAATTATATATTGATAAATACATGCGCTGCATAAAAGAAGTCCACTTCCCAAAGCGATCTGATAATATCGTAATTTTGAAATTCTGACATTTATCTTATTGTTCCATACTGCATATGCAAATGGCAAAACCAAGGGCAGATAATACCTTGTCTGAACGCCCTTTATACTGCCCGCGCCAATAGGTGTAAACGCCAGATACATAGCAAGCCAGATAAGAATAACTGATAAAACTACACCTGCTATACATGTTTTTCTAAAGATTTTAATGTTCTGGAAGGACTCCGGTTCCCCTTGTGGTTTCACCAAAAAGATAAGCAATAAAAGCGGCAAAAGGATCAATGCCCATACTTCCTTTAGCGTTCCAAGTACATACAGATTTAAAAACATCTGGTTACAGATCAAGATTGTATTTTCTGCTCCATCTCCAAAATTCCGGAAATTATCTAAAGCGCAAATGTCCCGAATAAACATTTTTAAAGCAGCTATAGGATGATGGATCATGCTCAGAATCTGTCCAGCCATACCAGTATTCCCACCACGTGTATCACCGCCATAAGACAGATTTCCTTCTATCATATTCCTTACCAATGGCTGGAATTTCATTACCAGTATTCCGACCATCACAAGACATAGAAAACATAAAATACCTGTTCCTATGCGCTTTTTCATTTTTGTATTTAGACACACATTTATTCTTCTCCAGATTACAGGAAGCAATAACAAAAATACGGGAAAATATACGGGTTTGATAATACAGCCGCATCCAAAAAGCACTGCCGAAAAAAGAATATTCAAAAGATTTTCTTTTCCTTTTTCCTTTTCTATTTCGTTTACACAAAGCACTGTTCCTAATGTGATAAAGGAAAAACAGATCCCATCATAAGTATACATACTGCTTTGAAATATGACAGTTGGCATCATGCCAATTACTGCAATCAAAACCTTTTTTCGCCGTGCCAATATAATGGCCAAAATATTTAACAGAACACAAAAAACAAGATTTCCAAGTCTTCCCAGAATATAAGCATTCGCATAGGAAAGACCAATTTTTTCTCCAAAATGATATGCCAGGATCATTGGGAAATAGGAAATATAATTTTTCAATGATCCTGTAGAATTATATACATAGTCACCGCTTTCCGCTTTTTTATTCAAATATCTTTTAAGCAGATAACTTTCCTCTGCTGTATTTACAGCATACCAACCCTTACGTGAAAAGCTTTTTTTAACAGCTGAATTAGCACTAACCTTAGAGGAAAAACTGGCATTATGGACGACAGAATAATGTGCTTCCTCGTCCCACGTAACCGCATATGGTCCAGCCATTACAGAAATCAGACTGCCAAATCCCAGCGCTGCGATCATATAAAACACCCAGGTTTTTTTTACGATCAATTTCTTCTCAAATAATATCAATAGTACTAAAAATACCACTAAAACATTAAAGAAAATGCGGTATTTATTTAAAGAAAATTCATTTGAACAGGAAATGCCAGTAAGTTGGATCTCAGATGGATCTGTAAGAGTTATCTGAATTTGCTTTACTTTTTTATTAATATTTGTAAATGCAGATTTCAACTCTTTAAACATATAGTCCTTTATTTCCAGAACTTCCTCTGCACCAAAATCATTTATTGTTACCAAACTGATATTATATGCACTTTTCTTTTTTGCGGTTCCATGCAATATCAGCTTTTTCACATAAATTGGTTCTGCAAACTCGCTTTGATAAATTGCCGTCTCCTCTGTAGAAGGTGCAATATCCATGATTGTAATGGAACTATATCCTTCTGTAATTGCATGATAATTAAAAGCAAACTCCAGCAATAACGCAACCGCAACTGCAGCCAGGATTTCGACTGCCAGATGAATTACCTGCTTTCTTCTATCTGTTTTTGCATTTATATTATTGCTAATCATTTTTCCCAATTTATTTGTTTCTCCATAGCTTTTTCTTAACAAATTTCAAAGGTTCTTTCCATCTTCCATTTCCGTCCAAGCAACACCAGCAATTTTTAATATACTGAAAATCTTTTTTAATAGCCTTAAACATACTCTTTTTTGGGAACTTATTTTCTTTATTCTGCAAGGTAACCTGAAGAAGCTGCGGGCATATTTTTTCAATAATCCTTACCTGGTATTTCTTTCCCTTCAGCAGTTCCAGATCTACCCCTCCCAGGATTTCCAGTATACAGCTACAATTACAAAGCTGCAAAGAATCCATATTGGGAACCAAGGTCAGTGCCTGCTCCATGCTGGAAAGCCAGCAGCCCATACGCTGCTCCCTGTAAAATCGTACAGGCCATTTTAGCAGCTGTTCATCCTTTTTCACATAATCGAAATAATGCTGAAGGGAATCCTGCATATCTTGCCGCCAACGGATATTTACATATTTTTTCGTATACTTTTTTAAATTTAGATCTGCTTTTTCTACCCAATTATAAATGGTATAATAGTTGCACTCCCACACACCACATCGAAGGATTGCCGTCATTTTATCATCATGGGGATACTGGTCATATGCATAAAAATTCCGGTCTTCATCTGCTGCCATACCATCACAATGGCTGTCAAAATCCTGCAGTCTTTCTTTGCTTTTCTTTCCCGTTCTCTTTCGGTACTCATATCCCCGGTTCATTATTTTCGCCAGCTCAGGCGGCGCTTCACGGTCCAGTTCCGAGATATTCTCATGCTCCAGGGTAAATGCAAAATAATCAATTCCGCTATATTCCAGAAGTGCCATCATAGTCCGGGAATCATACCCACCTGTAAGGGGCAGCATGATCCTGCCATTATAAGTCCGCACTAAATTACGCAAAATAGTTTCAAAATAATGGATCACTGCATCCAGCCGCAGCTCATCTGTTTCATAGTTTTTGTTTCCAAGATATAAGCTTCGGCTTTCATACTTTCGATTGATCAGATCATAGGTCTGGGAAGGCATCAGGCGATAGGTATCCGGATAAACAGTTCCTGATCCTGGATAATAATCCAGTCCAAAATTATGTCTCAGACGGGGATTTCTGCTCTTTCTATGCATAGCCTCATTTATACAGCTTAAGCTGCTGGAAACGATCCCGCTGTCTGTATAAAAGCAGCCCAATAACCCACAGGCATCCAGGTAAATATATTTATCATAGATCAACAGCCAGGTTCCGGACCAGGTTTCCAGCTGCTGCTCCAGTTCTGCCCGGTCTTTTATTTCCCGGATCTGTTCTAATGGATCATTTCTTCCCTCTTCTGCCTGAAAAGCCCAGCCCAAAAGACAGATTTCAGAAGCTCCAGATTCGTTCTGTACTATTTGAATATGCAGATTTTTATGATAAGACAAGATTTTTCCACAGCTTAATGTTACATGCTGAAAATCCTGCACATCCAAGGGCTGGTCCATTATGATAAATTGTTTGGTAAAAGTCATTTTTCCACATCCTTAAGATGATTATACTGTTCCTGGATTCTCTGAAGTTCCATTTCGAAATCCTGACGGTTCTTCTGTACCAAAGTTTGAAGAATCATGCCTGAAAAGAAGGCCTGGATTGCGCCAAGTACTGCGAATCCGCTTACGATCAGAGTCGGGATCTTTCCTACCCGTCCAGTCTCAAGATATGTTACAAAAACCGGGAAAAAGAAGCCTAGCCCGAGTATCAGCAAAATGCCCGCCAAAATTCCAAAGAAGGCCATTGGCTTATAATTTCGGTACAGTCTTGCAATGGTTTTCAGTACTTTAAAGCCATCTGAGTACGTGTTCAGCTTAGACTCACTTCCATCCGGACGATCTCTGTATTCGATCACTTCATTCTCAATGTACATGTTTTTATCCACTGCATGGATACTCATTTCTGTTTCAATTTCAAATCCTTTTGACAAAACCGGGAAGGATTTTACAAACTGATAGCTGAATGCTCTGTATCCGGTCATAATATCGTTGATCTGGGTTTTAAACATAACATTAATACATTTCCGCACCAGGCTGTTTCCGAAATTATGAAACGGTCTTTTGTTCTCTGTAAAATAAGTGGAAGATAAACGATCTCCCACCACCATATCTACTTTCTTATTCAAAACCTTCTCTACCATTGCTGGTGCAAACTCAGCCGGGTAAGTGTCATCCCCATCTGCCATAATATAGCACTGGGCATCAATCTCACGGAACATGCGGCGGATCACATTGCCCTTTCCCTGCTGGTATTCGTACCGAACCACAGCCCCAGCTGCGCGCGCAATCTCATCGGTATGATCTGTAGAATTGTTATCATAAACGTAAATCACTGCTTCTGGCAGCACCTTTTTGAAATCTTTTACAACTTTTTCGATTGTTTTGCTTTCATTGTAGCATGGTATTAATACTGCTATTTTATCCATTCTGATATAATCCTTTCCAAATCAGTCAGCATCTTTGCTTCTTTTCCCAGGTACGTTCACTGATTATATATCTTGGACGGTGCTTCGTCTCCGGGTAAATTTTCCCTACATATTCTCCAATTACGCCAAGACACAGCAACTGGATTCCGCCCATAAAGCAGACGCAGGGGATTACGATGTATAAAATTGGTATTTTTTTCATATTATTTTTTCCTTCGTCTTAAAGTTAAAGCTAAGCATATCACCATGATTTATATGATATGAGTTCAAATAAAAAATCCCGTTGCCAGTTCATGTAGTTATTATTGTACTACATGGACAAACAACGGGCAAGAGAATTGTCATTCTAAAAATCTTTCCTGCTTTTTTCCTGTAAACTCCGTAAAATTTCAAAAACAATAGGATTTTTAAAGACAATTTGAACTGCTGCATAAAAGAGCACCGAAATTGTAACACACAGCACTAACTGTAAAATATTATTCATATAATACCTTTTCACAATGCCACAAATAATGCCAATTACAACAGAACCTAATACAGTCAGATAAACATTCTTAATATTACATCTGATTTTAAAACACCTTCTTGCATATGCAAAAGAGATAAAACAAATGCAGGCTTCTGCCAGAACAGTGGTAAATGCCGCCGCATTTTCCTTAAAATAAGGAATTAAGATAAAATTCAGGACAATGTTTCCTACAGCACTTATGATGGTTGCGATCATTACTATTTTTTCTTTTTTAAATGAAATAAGCACCCCGTTGCAAAAGATATTTGCAAACACAGCAAAGATCAGCGCAATGCTAAGGAGGGATAGTGAGATATGTGCCTCACTGTATGATGTACCAGCAAAGACTTCCACAATCGGCTTTGCCAGAAAAAACAGCCCCACCATACAGGGAACACAGCCCAATATCATATAATTCATTAAGTCATTTCCTAATTTTTCAAGGCCCTTATCATCCTTTGTTCCAATATAAAACGCAAATCTTGGTATCACTACTGCGACAGCAGCACTTAAAACCTGCTTCACGATCTTATATATTTTAACAGAAGTGCTGTAAAGTCCAACACTATAGTCACCAGCAATCCACCCCAAAATAGTAGTATCAGAGCTTATATATATTGTGGTCGCAATTGTTATGGAAAACACAATTAATATAGGTTTCAAATGTTTAGTATCTGGTCTGGCAACCAAATGAAGATCCACATATTTGTGAGACCGCAAGAACATAAAAATACTGGCACCGCTGCTGGAGATAACAGTTATAACAGAATATACATATAAATCATTACTGTTGTGAACAAAAACAAATAAAAGTATTACAGCTATAACTTGCAGTATCAGCGTAATTTTCGTGATGTACGAAAAATCTTCGAATATAGTATAAATCCAATTTACCCCCAAAGTTGCCAGTAAAATTTCTGAACTTAATATTAAAATAACGGGAATATATGGTCTGAATTTTCCAACAAAAATAAGACATAGTATTAATAATATATATGCCAAAATGGTGGAATAAAAATTAATCGAAAAAATTTCACTGGCAAATTCAGAACACTTTTTCCGGTCATTACGGTATTTAGAACCTTCCCTGACCGCATACGCCGAAATTCCCAATGCCGCAACTAAAGAAAAATAGCTGACTATTGAAGCCGAAAACTCAAATTTTCCAATCTTTTCAATTTGCAGGACTCTCAGCGCATAAGGATATGTAATAAGTGGAAATACCAGTGAAAAAACTGTTTTTATTATATTTAACGTTGCATTTTTTTTAATTGATTTTTTTTCCATGTCTACTCTCATCTCTATTGCTTCAGTATTAATGCGAATTAACATGTTTCAAATATTCAGCATATATCTCTGCTGCTTTAATGAAATTAGTATATCGGAACTTCATCTTCTGATCATAATTCTTCGTGTTTGTAGACGCTCCCTCCAGATGCTGCACAGCTATATCTGGAATATATAATGTTTTCCAGCCATTTTTCAGGCATTTTGTTGTAAGAATATCTTCTTCATGATAGAAATATGTTTCTGGCTCAAATAGCTTTTCATTATTCTTAATAAATCTCTCTGAGAAAAACAGACAGGATCCGGATAAAACAATATTTTCCATACTATGTTTCCATTTATCGTCTTCGGTTTTCTGTATTTTACTGTCCATTCTTTTTCTATATATGCTGTATATTTTTGTACGATTTACCTTCTGCCAGATACAGTGAAGCAAATATTCCCGTTTCATATTTTTCAGGCATCTGCGATTCTCTTCAATCCACGCTTCAGTTTCTTCTAATGATCTAGGACGCAGTGCCAGTGGATTTTGATGCTGCTTTTTGTAGATCGCATATACATTCGGACCAGCTACATAAAACCCTGCTTCCCTATATTTCTCTTCAAGTATGGAAATCAGATTTCTTTGTTCAAAAATAATATCATTGTTAGCAACAACAATATAATCGAAATTTTCTGATTTTTTTAAATATGCATACCCAATATTATTCGCTCTGGAATATCCATAATTATCTTCTAATAGCAAAATTTCTATATTCTCAATTCCGGCATATTGCTTTTTCAGCTCAGTCCCAGAATTATTTGGTGAATGATTATCTACAATCAGTATTTTGGAATCCTGAATCTGTTCAAGACACTGAATTGAGTCGATACATTTTTTCGTCGTTTCTATATCATTATAGTGAAGAATAATAAATCCTACTTTGCAGGCATTAAGTTTTGCCTCCATATAGGTCCCCCTCTCATCTATCAGATTTCAAACTGAGATTTTTCTCCTACTATGACCTCAAATGCAGAATTCAAGCCATTCTTATATTTTTCAAATTCATCTAATGAAATTTGAGTCAGGTCATCATTAATGCACATCATTTTATGTTTTTGATTTCTTAATGCATTGCAGCATTCTTCAAATTGCTGTCCAATATAATAAAATTCGCCTTGTTTCTTCATATTGACCGGGCTGAATTTTCCCGTCATATATTGCCAGTATCTGAAAATATACTGATTTACATCCTGTGAACAACGAAATTTATGCTTCGAGGTTTCATCTAACAATTCATACTCTTTATCCCAAACTTCTTCAAAAGTAGATTTCAAATATGCATTTGGCAAATGCGGATTAATAAACCCCGGTATAAAGCCCATACTCCAAGGGAGAAGCAAAAGGCTTTTAATATGCTTCAGATCATAACGCAGGTTAAAAATCTTTGAAAAATTTTTTTTAATGAATTGAGCCGAGTCAAAATTCTTATTGATCATTCGCATATTATTAACCATCACATCATAATATACAGGATCATATTTTATATTGATCACTTCAAAACCACATGCTGAACAGGGCAGACCATTTCGAAAAAAATCTTCCTCTGTCATTGGTTTTGTAATAAATGTATCGTCATTGAAATAAACAAACTTTTCGCTTAAGCCCTCAATGCGATGAAGATTTAATTCGATAGGATGTGAACTAAATGTTGGAAGATATTCTTCTTTCATATAGTCCTTATGGGAAACAATATTTAACTTGGGATGATTTACATTTAACCATTCTGGTAAATGCCCACATGTCACAAAGTGGATTTTATGAACCCAGGGAGCAAATTTCTCTACGCCCCGGAACCAATATCTCAAATTATCCCATTCCCGATACCTGTTATCCTCATTATCTGAATTTGCAGAAGGAGTATACTTTCTTTTTTCTTTCTTCCACTCCTCATCATTTCCATCTACCCAGATCATTACAAAATCTATTTTTTCTTTGCTCATTTTTACCTCAATAACTGTTCACTGATCATATCTGCTAAATGATTTTTGTTAGAAATTTTCCGCACAAATAGACATTTTGAATTTTTAATTTCGTCAAAATCTTCTTCAGCCCACACATATGGTTTTCCTCTGGTCCAATCAATTAATCTGCTTGGTCCTCCTTGGTAAATATTAGCTTTAAATTCAGAATTCCAGCAAAGTGTCTGAACAAACAGTTCGTCTGCTGCGATACCCTGTTTAAACATTTTATCAATAACAGGTTCTTTCTCCAGCAAGTATCTAACCATTTGATCTGTTATGCTCACCCAATTGGGACCAATCTTTATCTCACTTTTTATACCTTTTAGACGGTCAACTCCCATCAATCTTTGTTTAAAAAGCGACAATTTACTCTTAATTCTCAACATTAATGTTTTGGCATCATATGTATAAGTACCAATTTTCTCCTGAAGAAAATAATAGTATTTTATCCGATATAAATATTCATTCTGATTTCGGTTCCAATATTCAATAAACTCTTTTCCATCATTTGCATCAAAAAATTCATGAATTTCCTTCTGCGTTTTAATTGGGAAATCCACCCCTGACAATATATGATAATATTGATATTTTCTAGATGCAGCCATTCTAAACAAGAGCATTTCACACTCAATCTGACTTTCACCGCCCCAGGTAACAGAAATTCGATCCGTGAAAAATAATTTTGATTTTTTTACACAGGTTCTAAATTTCTCTTCATCAATTTCACCTGCTTTTTTATCTATATGAATATAAATATCATTTAGTTCATAATCCAGTTCCCGAATCAGTTTACATAATAGATCAAACTGATTATGAGCCATAATCAAATATGCGTGTCTTCCCATTATGCCTCCAGCAGTTTATAGCAGACTATCAATAAGAAACAGCAGTTTATCTGCTTTTATCTTTCGAAATCTCAGCACCAGCCATGCTGCATATCGTTTTAAAACTGGTTCTGATTTAAGGTACTTTAATTTAATATATTTATTTATGCAGATACGATCTGAAATTTCCAACATAACTTTATTGTAAACTTCATACAATTCCTTCATCTTATGGATTCCACAGCCTCTTCCATTATACAAAAGGTTGGCAATCAGACCAGAAGCCATACAATAACAAAGTATCTCATGATTGTCCATTGTACTCTCCCGAAGCAGTTCCCTGGACACCTCTTCTACATTAGAAGCATACTCCAGAAAAATTCCTGCCCGGTCATTATTCTTACTTCTCGTAATGGATTCTGTATTCAGCCAATAGTAGTATCCAGAATATGGAATAACTTTGACTTTAGGATTTTTCATAAGGATTCTGTACATAAAGCCTTCATCCTCATATCTTCTGACGCCATTAAAATTAAGATGATGCTTTTCGAGAAAGCTCCGTCTGTACATCTTTAGGCAGGCGCTTACATTTACCCAGATTGCTTCTGCATCCTCAACATCTGATGGTAGTTCCGTATACTTTCCATTTTCATCCCTAATATAGCCGCCAGCTACAACATCGCTCAGCGAGCTTCTAAATGCCTCTATATATCTGGATATAAAATCTGGTTTGATATAATCATCACTGTCAATAAATCCAATGTATTCTCCTGAAGCCGCTTTCATTCCAGCATCCCGCGCAGCTCCCAGTCCTTTATTCACAGGATTATGTACTATCACAAGCTTATCAGGATATTTTTTCTGAAATTCTGTAACGATTTCCATGCTTTTATCCTGTCCGCAGTCATCTACACAAATGATCTCAAAGCTGCCATAGTCCTGCTTCACAATACTCTCCAGGCATCTTCTAATATACTTTTCCACATTATATATTGGAACTATTATTGAAACCTTTTCCATAAAAAACCTCAGCTCTATTCCTTGTGCTCTTCAAGTGCAATCTTCTGAGTCAACTCTTCGATTTTATATTGCAATTGAGAAATTTCCAGGGTTGATTGAAATGACTTAAACATCAGGGCAAATATTACAAGTAAAAAGACCATATTTGCAGGTGACTGGAATCCAATTATCTGTGCCAGCTTAATCACAATCTGTGGAAAAACTGCGATCACGATCAATATCATAGAGAAAACAAGCCAAAAAATAGAGTAGTCTATCTGCAGTTTTGATTTGCGAATTCTTCTTAAAATGTTCAATGTATTCATCACAGAAACAATAATTAATAAAACTCTTAATGCGATTGACATATTTTTACCTTCTTCCGACTTTTAATCTGTTTTGCTTCGTTTTCTAAAATTCTGAATGAACAGAATAGAGATCATCATTCTCAGCATATACATCATGGATTTTGTCCAGTTTAAATAGCTTTCCCCAGCTGTTCGGTCATCAATTTCTACCTGTACTTCTTTTATTGCAGCGCCCTGCTTAACCAGAAAAGAAATGGTATCCGGTTCCGGTCCATAGTTAATATTGCGCGCAAATTCATGAATCATTTTTTTGCTGTACATTCTCATGCCGGATGTTGGATCTGCCACCCGTTTTCCTGTAGATACTTTGATCGCCCATCCGATCATGCGGCTTCCAACCATTCTCATACTCAATGGTTTCTTTTGTGTTACAAAACGTGATCCGATGACAATATCGTATCCTTCCTCAATCCCCTTTACCAACTCTGCAATATACTCTGGTCTATGCTGTCCATCTGCATCAAACTGGATCGCGCAGTCATAATTTTTTAAATCTGCATATTTTAAACCGGTCTGAAAAGCGCCTGCAAGACCCAGATTCACCGGCAGATCAATAATATTAAACTTTTCTTCGTGGCAAATCCTGGAAGTATTATCAGCTGAACCATCGTTTACAACAACATAATCATACTGAGGATATTGATCCCTCAAATTTGAAACTACTTTTTTAATATTTAATTCCTCATTATATGCAGGAATAACAACTAAAACTTTCATGTATGTATCCTTCGTTATATATTATTTGATTTCTCACTGGTACCATAAACCCGGGCAATTATTTTTGCAATCCCTTTTGGCCAAAACCTGCAAAACATTTCATAATCTTCCTGCCCTCTTGCATTATTTCCAATGATTTCTGACGTTGTTGATTCTTCATGAATTCTGTGATACATGCTCACTTTTGTCACATAGCAAAACTCACCTTTATATTTGCTTGCTCTTTCCAACATCATCCAGTCCACATTGCTGGCATATTTTACCTGAAAAGGTTCTTCTGGAAATTTCTTTTTCACATAGGTAGTAGACGGACAACAAACAGGATTTCCAAGACTCAGGCAAAGCCTTCTGGCTCTTACACTCTTCCAAAGTCCTTTTATCCGCAGCGGCAATAATAAAATTCTTTTAATTGTGAGCAGCTGGTTGCGGTCTACTTTTTGTCCATTTCTTAATTCTCCATAATCAGAAAACGCTATGATCGGATCTTTTGCACATTTCAACCCATTCAGAATATTTTCCAGATATTCTGGCTGATAGTAATCATCCTGATGCGCAATTGTAACATAATCTGTTTTTGCCTGTCTGTAAGCAAAATTCCAATCCTGTGCAATGCCACTCTCTCCCTGATTAATATATAAAGACAGATGATATTTTTCAGCAAGCGCTTTTATATAATCATTTGGTGTTGAAGTAGCAATGATAATATTACTTTTCACTGTCTGCGCCGTCAGAGAGCAAATACATTCTTCCAAATATGGACTTTGCTTATACGCACAAATTGCAAATGTATGACTAACCATTTTTTCACCTCAAAAAATATACCTTAAAACATTCTGTATTTTAATACAATTTCATATATTATAGCAATTTGCAGAACATTGACTGAAAGCAAAGTTAACCTTGCCATTTTGTAATAATCAGCCTGCAATACAGTTCTTTTTCCAGGCAATATCAACGCTCCCAAATACAAAAGAGGAAGGTAATATCTCGCCTGCACTCCGGCAATTGTATTCTGCCCAACTGGAGTAAAACTCAAATACATAGATAACCAGATCAATACTATAACTGCTATTAAAATCACAACCACAAATACTCTTTTTCCCAAACACAATTCTTTATTTGTCGTCATTTTACGCTCTTCATAAAGCAACAACAATACAAACATCGGAACTAGGATCAACAGCCATTTTTCGGGCAATATACCAAGACTTGCAAAATTTAAAAACAGCAAATTTCCTATAAAATAATTATCCCCAGCTGCAGTTCCTACGTTACGGAAATTGTCAAAACTGAAAATACTATTTATCATCAATTTTATACTGCTCAACGGATATTTAATCATAGACATCAACTGTCTTACCAAACTGGTATCACCACCACGATTATCTCCACCATATGATATATTTCCGGAAATTGTATTCGTAATTGCTGGTAAAACAAACGTCATCATTACCAATGCGCAAACAGCCAAGATTCCAATAAACCAAATTAACTGCTGCTTTTTGTCCTTTTTCTGAAACTGTGGAAGCAAAAGCATCACTAAAATAATCGGAACATACACTGCCTTCGAAAAGCATCCTACTGAAAAAAGTAATATAGCTGCAATTACATTTCCTAACTGGTACCTTTTTCTTCCTGATGTCATCTCATCATACCATAACACACAGCCTAATGTTACACAGGCGAACACAATTGGGTCATAAGAATAAGAGACTGCAAGAAATAATGGTGTTGGCAGCATTGCTATAAAAGCAAGAAACAGTTTTTTTCTTTTTGCCCTGCAAAGCGCTTCGTACATAATGAATACATAAAAAAAGAGATTTCCTATCTTACCTAACATAAATAAGTCTGAAAATGATACTTTCAAAAGCATACCAATCTTCATGAATACTGCCATGGGAATATACGATATTGTAGAATAAGAAATTCCTATATTTTCTTTTTTTTCTGTATAAGAAATTTCTTTTCCCTTTTCATTCATCAGTTTTCGCAGTTCTGCAAATTCTGCCTTTGTATTACAAGAAGGCACAATTCTGTTCACAATATCTAGTGCCGCTTCTGTCCACTCTACATTCTTGCCACTTGCCAGGCTATAGGCTGTTTTAAAATGGATCTGTTCATCCCAGGAACAGTACCTAGGCTGTACACATGCGATGAGCAGCATTCCAAAAGCCAATGAATATATTACAAAATATCTTTCAATCCATTTAACTACATTTTTCTCAAAAAAGATTAAATATAACAACAGCAATAAAATAAAGAAAAAGAAAACCCGATATTTATTAATCTCAAAATGATTGGTAACCCAAACTGATTTTAAATTGCTGCCTTCCGGTTTTGGCATTGTTATTTTTATATTAGTAATTTTTTTATTTATATTTGTATAAAATTCAGAAAAATAGGCATTCACTACATCTGTACTTGTAGATGTAACTTTCTTTCCAAATTCATTTACCCAGGTTATATCAATCCAATAACCATCTTCCTGGTTAAAATCACCTACAATTTTAAGTTGTTTTACGTATAAGCCTTCTTTATTTGCAAATTCGACAACATATTTTTCATTTGTCTCTGTTTTTATAACTTGAATATTATCCCTTAAATCCAGTTCACTGTATCGCCATTTCAATGCCGAATAATTGAATCCCAGTTCAATTACTGCAACCAGTAGAACAATTGCAAAAATAGCAATTATTCTTTTATATTTCTTCATTATTTTGAATTGCTTCACATCTTTTCTCCTTATCGTTTGCATAAATAAGATAGCTGAATAAAAGGCTTAGTGTTAATATAAATGCAGCACTCCAAATATGTGGATGTTCCTCACCTATAACTTCAAGCAAATATAAAGGGCCGTAATATTCCTGGTATGTATCACTCTCAAGGCGCACATATTTCCATGCATTATCATTTGCATAAAGTGAAATCTTTGTCTCAGGTGAAATTCCAGTACCCTGTAATAAAACAGTGTATTTTCCTGCTTTATTTTCCTGACTGCCAGCAAAAATTTCCGTTGCACTTAATGAAGATGATTTCATTCTGGCAAATAATTCTTTTACCTGAATACACTCTTCGGCAACTACCTGATCCTCGAACTGTAAGGTGCAGGTAATCTCTCCGCTCTCATTTTCTCCTTCTGCCTCAAAATATAAACAAATTCCATAAAATTCCTGGTTATACAATTCAAATGAAAGTGTTATATTTCTTTTGTCTGTAATTAATCCGACGGTATTAATACTATTACGATCAGTAGTTCCATTCACATCCGTATTTGAATACACAACCTTTTTTTTATGTGACGGAACAAATATAGAAAGCATAAACACCACAAATAGCAATAAATTTACTATTAACAGCAACTTTTTTAATATTTTGTTCATATTTCCCCCATTTTATTTAAAAGTCTTAACATTTTTTAATTGTAGCAAAAAACATACGCAAAGACAAGCGTTATTTCCCCAACGCACTTCCAGACTTTTCAAAACAATTTATATTTGACGTATTTCTTTATAGATAGTAATATAACCATATAAGGAGATTCTGTTATGAAAAAAAATATGTTTTATACTTTAGCTGCTGCCGCAGTCCTTTTATGCTTTCCCTATTCCGTTAATGGAATTCAACAGGATAACATTGTTTCTGTCAATGTTTTAAACCATATATATTATGGAACTCTGGAAGCAAATGGTAAAGAAAGTACTTTTACTACCCTTCCAGACAGTGAAGCGTCATTTTCCATCACTGGCAGCTGGTCTGATTCCCAAGAGGCATTCAATGGTGAATGTACCATTTCTTATGAAGACGGGACTACACAAGATGTAACATACAAAAAAGGGCTTATTCGAAAAAAAGTAACCACCACTTATCCTGATGGAACCTATCAGACATTTACTACCAGCCGGGGAAAACCCTGCAAAAAGATCCAGACTTATTCTTCTGAAGGTGAACTAATTAGTCTGGACTGGTTTCATCGATGTACTCCAGTAAGCAGCCTGCTTCAAAATGCAGTCTCCCCCAATTACGATGAGTGGTTTTCGAACCCCTATGATTACTCTGAATTACCAATAAAAGTTTCTGGTACAGTAATTAGTATTTATGAAAGTGCTTCCACTGGATATATGAAAATAAAAGATGAATCGGATAATCTTTATCTTTTTAAATATCCAAATGCATCAATTCAACAATTTGTTTCCAGCAATATTGAAAATGTTTCAGTTGATGATTCCATTGAAATTTATGGTTTTTTCGACTCCATAAATAATTATGAAGAAGAGCCGATTTCGTTTTTTGAGCATTCGCTTGGATGGGAAATGAATTCCAAAACTTTTTTAGATGAGCTAATAGTTGATGATGATTTTCTTTCAAGCGTACGGAATTACAGTAAAGTTACGGATTCTGATCTGGAAGAAGAAATTCCTATTTTAAAAGCTTTTTACTGGAAAACTAATGAAACTGACATAAACCCGCTGCATCTTACTGGCAGTTATGAAGAGCTTTGTAAATATCCCTACTATTATAAAAGTGAAAAATTCTCTATAACTGGAAAAATAGTATATGAAAACACCAATTCATCAGCAGGCAATGTAATTCTGCTGATTCAAAAAGAAAATTCGTCCGAAATATATGGTGCAACTTACGAAACTACAGATTATACTTCCTTACTTGGGGAAACGGTTTCCATCTCTGGATCAAGTGACGGAAATTGTAAAATTCCCTATTATAAATCTGATACCAAGGTGATGGGCTACGCCCTTTATCCTAATATCAAAGTAACAGATCTGGAATCTTAAAACTGTCGCAAAAACAAGGAGTCAGCAAACCTTAGATTGTTTGCTGACTCCTTGTTTTCATCATGGTTTTTATTTTTCCCCATACATATCTTCCTGCATACACTACTGCTAATGGAACTATTACGCCGGCAACGTAGCAAATAGGCCATGATCTGTTAAAGGAATGCGGATAGCGCTCTAACACATCATTTCCCAAGTTTAAAATCTTGCAGATTGCAAAATCTATTCCTTTAAAAGTAATTATATGAAGTGCCATAATATGATAACTGTTTTTTCCTGCTGCACAAAACAATTTTGTTACTTCCCTGAACTTACTCATTCCTAATGCCAGGCAGATACAAAAGGCAATTCCCACTATTGTAACTGGATAAAACAGTAGTGGATGAATAATCATATTCGCAGACAGTTCAATAATTCCGATATTCAGGCTCAGTACCTTCCAAAGTATAAAGCCCAAAACAGGAGCCATCCACCAGTGCAGATATTTTTCTATATAAGATCTATAGTGTTGAACCACAATGCCCAGGTAAATAACAGGAATTGCTAATACAGAGGTCTGCATGTGATATCTCAAATCAATATCATTATAATTTAGATAAATTCCCATAATAGCTGTTAAAATGCAAAAAAAGATATGCCATATTACTGGATATTTCATTTTTTCAGCCTGATAGAATAGCAAAATAAACATGCTTACTCCAATAAAAAACATTGGAATAAACCAAAAGGCCCCCAACATGGACTCTGACGTTCTAAAAACGCATGCTTCGAATAATTCGTATATAATATCATTTGTTTCGTACAAGGCAGTACCACTTTTAAGTATATGCATTTCTAAAAGAAAATTGTGAAGCAGAATGAATAAAATACTGTATTTTATGTATATGGGCATTAATCCACCAAGCCTCTTTCCTATCTGCATATATGGCGTTATATCTTTGCGTGGCTTAAAACACATTCCTGCTACAAAAAAGAATACCATCAAATGATAGGTATAAACAAACGGACCGATTGGAAAACCGGTTCTTTGCCATACCCAGCTTGCATGACCTATAACAATTGACGTAATACCAATTCCCTTTAATAAATCGATCAACGTATCTCTTTTCTTTTCCACTTTTTCGTCCACTCTTCTAATAATTTTATCTTTTTTCCCTCGTTACAATTTCCACCAGTTCTCTGGCTCTTGCCTCAAAGGAATACTTCTCTTTAATCATGGGCCACTGGGCATCTACACGGTCTTTTATTTCATCGTAGTGATTCTCGATTTCTTTTACGCACTGGTCAAATTCCTCTTTATTACGATAGTAAAGCACTGCATCTGGAAAAATTTCCCGCAGTTCGTCGCAGCAGTCGGAGATCACGGGCAGGCCACATGCAAGAGCATCAAAAATACGGTTGTTCACAAACTGATAGTCCAGCATGTCTTTCCAGTGGTCATTCAGGGTAACCCGGGCGCTGCGGTATAGAGCTGGGATCTGGCTGTTTTCGATAAAGACTTCCTGTACCATGGTTTTATCCGGGCCAAGCATGGCCTTCCATCCTGCGCCCCAGATTTTCAGGGGGAGTTTCTCCCTGGCTGCCCATAATACGCAGGGACGGGCCACGCCGCGGGAATTTCCTATAAACAGATAGTCGCCGCCACGGTTTTTCTCCGCTGCTGGGTCCGGATAGAACAGTTCCGTATCTGTACACTGGAGCAGAGGATAAACCGGGATATCCAGCTTCTGCTGAAGCTCCTTAGCATAATGAAGGGAGCCTACACAAATGATATCGTAAAGCTTGTATTCTTCTTCCGTGACCATTTCCGGATGGCTGATGTTCCACATAATATAGGTACATTTGGTATTCCGGCGGTCCGGGCGGTAGAATTCGCGGCCTCTCAGTACCAGAACAGCATCTGCATTCACTTCGCAGTCCCAGTCTTCATGGAGATCAATTATGGTGTACATTCCCATTCTGTCAAAATAGCGTTTCAGCGCGACTGCATAAGCATAATCTCCCCAGCGGACCTTCTTCTCGCCTTCCGGGGCAGGGCATTTGATCACCCAGATCTGGCGGTTTCCAGCCTCTTTTTGTACCTGGATGGCACGTTTCGCCCAGTCATCGCGGCGGCGGAATTCGTTTGCAATATAGTCCTTCAGCTCCTGGGCTGGCAGGATATTCTTCTGCAGTTCGGTAAGAAGCTTCTCCTGTCGTTTATTTGCTTTCTCTAATTCCTTAAGCTTATTGTCCATGTAAGTGCGGCTGACCGGAACCAGACTACGCAATTTTTGTTTCAATGTATGTAAAAAGCTCATGGGAAATCTCCTTATATGCTAAGTATAAATCCGTAAAAATTGGTTTTTGAGTCTTTGTTCCTTATTATAGCGAAATAACCTGGGAAACGCAACTAGTTACTATAAAGGTAATGAATTGCAAATCATTCTCAGCTTCACAATTTTTTCATTGTTTTTTCTACCTTTTATCACTAGGAAAGTAAATGGGAATTTGCTATAATGAGTGCATCGAAAGGTCAGAGTTCTCTCTTTGGCTTATTAATTTCCAGGAGGATACTGAATTCATGCGAAAAAAGAAAGGTTTATTGATACCGGCTATGCTGGCATTTTCACTTTGTGGAATTTCTGTTTTGCCGGTACTGGCTGAGAATACGGAGCAGACAGCGGACAGTGCAAATACTGCTTCCGAAGCGGACACTGGAAGCACCTCTGATACCCCTTATGAAAAGGGCACCATCACAGATACCGATTTTCAGAGCGAATGGCTGAATCTGAAATTCACACCGCCGGAAACCGTTGTCATGAATACAGAGGAAGAGCTTCAGTCTGTAATGCAGCAGGGACAGAGCACCCTTGAGGAATCTTCCGGTGTGGAGCTGGGAGAAGATGCTTTATCTGGTACGGTTTATGAGATGATGGCTTCTTCTATCTCCGGTTTTCCTAATGTTTCGGTAGTCGTGGAGGACGCAGCGCTGGAGAATATGACTGTGGAGCAGTATTTCCTGGCTGCGCAGCAGATGCTGGATGCTACCGGAATGGGTTACACTTATTCAGATGTTACAGATACGCAGATCGCCGGACAGGATTTCCAGGTTATGGAAACAAGCGTGACGATTAATGATTATGAAGTTCTTCAGAAATACTGTACCCGCAAACAGGGAGGAAAGTTTGTCTCCATTATTTTGTCCTACACCACAGATACGACAGCCGAAGCAGATGAAATCCTGGCAGCTTTTACTCCATTAAATACTGACACGGAGGCTGCACCTGCAGAATAAAATATGGTCTATACTCCTTTAACCATAAGGGCGATGAAAATAGCATATGAAGCACATATGGGACAATGCGACCAGAGTGGGGTTCCTTATATTTTCCATCCGGTTCATCTGGCGGAACAGATGAACGATGAGGTTACCACCTGTATTGCCCTTCTTCATGATGTACTGGAGGACACTTCCATGACTCTGCCAGAGCTGGAGGCGGAATTTCCAGCGGAAATCACCGAGGCAGTTCAGCTGCTCACCCATGATTCTTCTGAAGATTATCTGGAGTATGTACGTCGGCTTTGCAAAAATCCGCTGGCGCGGAAGGTGAAGATTGCGGATCTTGCCCATAATTCTGATGAGACAAGGCTCTCTTCCGTGACACCGGATCCGGCGCAGCTTGCACACTGGCGAACCAAGTATGCGGCAGCTAAAGAAATCATACGAGAATATGAGGAAATTTTATAAGTAATAAGTCCATACAATCTCCACACATTTGACTCGTTGCTCGCGTAAATTCAAAAAGGTACCTTAATATATTAGCATTTTCACTACTAATATATTAGGGTACCTTTTTTATGTTTTGCAAAAGCCTATGTTAAATTTTTATTATTTCACCTGCAAAATCTCTGTCACCATCTCCTGGTGTGGTCTGTCTGCATCTGCCTGGAACACAGCCACATGGTTCAGGTCTGCACCTCCGTCTGTGTATGCAGGGAAAAGGAAGCCGCACTCTGGCGCACCCGGCTCATACTCATCTGCAAGGGGACAGATCACACAGATCAGATACTCAAAAACGGATTCTGACTCCCACAGCCTTTCCTTATCCGCTGCTTTCGCAGGAATGTCGTATCTGTCGTGAAAAACATAAACGGCGTAAGGCCGGCGGCTTTTGTAATGTTCCATCACAAGATCATAAAAGCTGTCCATAAGGGCATCATTTTTCAGTCCGCATTCCCGAAGAGCCATCAGAAGCTGCCACACCGTTCCCGGTCTTCTGTCATCGTCTGTAAATTCATAGCGTTTCAGATTCACATTGGTTGCCGCAAAAGGGACTGCTTTGGCAAGCTCAATGTTTTTCTTTTTTTCGGCCACTGACAGCTTGAGAAAGTTCACATTAAAGCTGCCATCAAAGTCTCCAGCTTTATCTACATAACAGCCCGCAATCCTTGTAAAAGAGCTTCTGGCTACGTTCATTCTCCTTGTCAGCGACAGCATATCTTCACGGTCGATTTTGTTGGTCATGGCGTTCTCCTGTGTATGCATATTTTTTCTCTATTTTACCATTCCTGTACACTGCACACAACTAAAAATGAAGATTTGCATCGGTCTGCATTGAATATACAGTTACTGCTCAGATTGTAAGCAGAAGTATTTTGAAAAATCTTGTCTGCGCAGTCTAAAGCGCCTTTCTGATTCTCTCCATCGCCTCCGTCAGCGTTGCTCTCGGGCAGGCCACGTTAATTCTCTGGAAGCCCTCTCCTGCTTTTCCAAAGATTTTTCCGCTGTCCAGCCAAAGTCCGGCCTTGTGAATAATCAGGTCCTCCAGCTCGTCCACGTCAAGTCCTGTGTCACGGAAGTCCAGCCACACCAGGTATGTACCCTCCAACTCTGTCATTTTCACACCTGGCAGGTATTTTTCCACATACTCTTTCGTGTAAGCGATATTCGCTTCCACATAAGTATGCATAGCCTGGTACCACTCTTCCCCTTTGGAATAAGCCGCCTCCACAGCCACCAGTCCCATTACACCCAACTGGCTGATTCCAGCCGCATCCAGCTGTTTCTGGAACTTCTGGCGAAGCTCTGGATTAGGGATAAAAATATTGGAGATCATCATACTTGCAAGGTTAAAGGTCTTGCTGGGAGAGGTGCAGGTAATGGAAATCTCCTGAAACTCTTTTTTCAGCCCGGCAAACACCTGATGCTTTCCTTTGAAAACAAAGTCCTGATGGATCTCATCGCTGACCACAGTCACACTATGTTTCACACAGATATCCCCCAATTTTTCCAGTTCTTCTGCGCTCCACACTCTTCCCACCGGATTGTGAGGATTGCACAGGAAAAACAGCTTTACATTTTCCTCTACGATTTTCTTCTCAAAATCCTGGAAATCAATGTGGTAACGGTTGTCCTCACCCTGATAGAGAGTATTGCTCACCACTTTTCTGCCATTGTCCTGGATTACCTCGGCGAAAGGATAATAAACCGGGAGCTGGATCAGCACGCTGTCTCCGGGATGGGTGTAAGCTTTTACTGCCATAGCCAGGGCAAATACAACGCCTGGGGTTTTGATCAGCCAGTCTTCCTGGATTTCCCAGTTATGATGAGTTTTCATCCAGTTTGCCACGATTTCAAAATAGGGTGTCTGCACCTCACTGTATCCGAAGATGCCCTCTTTCGCCCGCTCTACCAGTGCATCTTCCACGTAAGAAGAGGTCTCGAAATCCATATCCGCAACCCAGAGTGGCAGCACATCTGCTGGTTTTCCTCTTTTTACTGCAAAATCATATTTCAGACATCTGGTATTTTTTCTATTGATCACTTTGTCAAAATCAAGATTTCTTTCCGCCATGTAATTCTTCCTCTGTTTCTGCAAATACTTTTTCAAATTCATTTAGGAGGTCCTTTTGGTCCTCAATTCCCACGGACAAGCGAAGGGTTGCTTCTGTGATTCCATTGCGTTCCCGGATCTCTTTCGGAACATCTGCATGTGTCTGGGTGGTTGGGTAGGTGATCAAAGTCTCTACACCGCCAAGACTTTCTGCAAATTTGATCATCCGCACTTTTTCCAGGATGGAAAGGGCAAATTCTTTACTTTCCAGCTGGAAGGTCAGCATGGAGCCGAAGCCTCTGGCCTGCTTTTTCATGATCTCATGACCCGGATGCTCTGGAAGCCCCGGGTAGATCACTCTGGTTACGGCGTTCTTGGTCTTCAGCCATTCTGCGATCTTGAAAGCGTTCCGCTGGGCCTGTTCCATGCGGATTCCAAGGGTTTTGATGCCGCGAAGGATCAGCCAGCTGTCAAAGGGTGCCAGGCCAGAGCCTGTAGTTTTGATCAGGAACCGGAGCTTCTCGCTGATGTCTTCCCGGTTTGTGACCAGGAAACCTGCCAATGTGTCATTGTGTCCACCCAGGAATTTAGTCCCACTGTGTACTACAATGTCAGCGCCCAGATCCAGGGGATTCTGGAAGTAGGGGGATAAAAAGGTATTATCTACAATGAGAAAAAGATTGTGTCTCTTTGCAATTTCTGCAAGTGCAGCAATGTCTGTAACGTTCATCATGGGATTGGTGGGAGTTTCAATATATATAGCTTTTGTGTTTTCGTTTACATAACTTTCTACATCTTCTTTCCAGCAGTCGATGCGGGAAAACTGAATTCCGTTTTTCGAAGAAACATTGTCGAAGAGACGGATGCTGCCGCCGTACAGGTCAGCGTCTACGATCAGGTGGTCACCTGGCCCAAACAGTTCCATTACCAGGGTGATAGCTGCCATTCCTGTGGAAAAAGCCAGTGCGTCGATTCCATTTTCCAGACTGGCTACGATTTTTTCCAGGTGTTCTCTGGTTGGATTCTGCAGTCTGCTGTAGTCGAAGCCTGTACTATGGCCTACTGCCGGGTGTTCGTAGGTTGCAGTCTGATAGATTGGAAAGCTGATAGCTCCGTAGTTGTTACAACAGCCTTCCTCTTCTTCTAAGTGTAAACATTTTGTATTGATTCCTCTTGCCATGATTTTTCCTCCAAGTCCGTATGATATGGTCAGAGAGACACCGCTCTCGTTTTTGTCTGGTCTTATCATAACAAGATGGGGAGATTTTGTATAATTCATTTTACCTTGAGTTCGTTATAGAAAATGGCTATATCTGATCAGATATGTTAGATTTGAGTTATGACTGCTAGCGCACCAAAAGAAATTCTTTCAGTGCGCTAAATAGCAAATTTAGAACACCATCTGTACAAGAAGCATATACAACACTGTTCCGCCGCCGATGCTTAGGAGGGTGTGTTTTTTCCATTTGTGTAAGAATACGATAAACAGAATCGCGATGGCTTCGGGGAGGCCGTAGGTTCCACTGGTGGAGACGTCTTTCAGGCAGTATATGATCAGGAGACCGATCACTGCGTAGGGGAGCACCTTTCCAAGATGGAGGATGAACTCCGGGGGCTCTTTGCCTTCGGGGAAAATGAGAAAGGGGAGGAAACGGGTGACCATAGTTCCCAGAACTACGCAGACGATGATGATAATGCTCTGTGTGGTTGTCATTGTCATGATTTCACGGTCTCCTTTCTCTTTTCCATTCTTCTCTGAAGTTCAAAACACAGGATAATAGATACCATTGCTGGAATGATGAAATAGCTGCTGCCAAATAGGAGCAGACAGATTGCAGAACAGCCAAGTCCTACAAGAGCCGGGCGGTGATCCCTGGCTTCTTCCCATTGATTTATGAACATTACTACGAAAAGTGCGGTCATCACAAACTCAATGCCAGTTGTGTCAAAGTGAATGACGTATCCAAGAAGGGCTCCGGCTGTGGCGCCTGCTACCCAGTAGATCTGGTTCAGCAGTGTGACAAAGAACATAAACCAGCCCCGGTCAACGCCTTCTGGCGGATCCACCGTACAGTTAATGGAAAAGGTTTCATCACACATTCCATAGATCAGATAAAATTTCTTGAAGCCTGTATTTTTGTACTTTTCCAGCATGGAAATTCCATAGAATAAATGTCTGGCATTTACCATCAGCGCCAGCAGAAATGCGTACAGCGGGTTAAATGCAGACAAAAGCAGATTCGCGGTAACAAACTCCATGGAGCCTGCAAAAATAAACATACTCATAAATAAAGGATAAACAAATGAAAAGCCCCTGCTTCTCATCATAAAGCCATAGGACACTCCCAAAAATAAAAATCCAACACAGATGGGAAGAGTATGGGGCAATGCTGCCTTAAATGCTTTTTTCTTCATGTCAAAACCTCTGATAAGTCAAACTTTGGGCAGGAAGCATTCCACCTTCCTTCCACAGCAAAGAGCTGAAGGTTTCCCCTCAGCTCTAGAACGTGCAAACATTAACTTTACTGTGCCAGTTCCTTGATTGCATCTGTCAGAATGGTGTATTGCTCCTTTACCTGCTGGTAAAGTGCGTCACTTTCTGCAGTTTCTCTGCCTCTAAGTACCTCTGTAAGCTCTGCGCTTACTTTATACAGGCCTGTGAAGCCAAGGTTCAGACATACGCCCTTCAGTGTATGTGCTGCGCGGAAAGCTTTCTCTCCGTCCTGTGCAGCAAGACCATCTGTCAGATCCTGAAAGCTTGGATCACTGAGAAATTTCACTGCAAATCTTTTCACAAGTGCTTCGCTTCCAAGTCTTTTCAGAACTCCTTCGTAATCTGAGCCGACTTTGTCATAACATTCTTTTACTGTCATTCCAGCCTCCTTAATCTTTTGTTCCGGTTCCCTCTATATCGGCAAAATTGCCAAAATCTTACGAAGACAAATTTTACATTTATTGAATTAATTATAGTAAATCAAAAGGGATTTGTCCACATGTTTGTGCGCAAATTTAAGCATCCGATCTGGAATACGCATTCTTCATCTGGTTGCTCAGCTCATAGAGTACCTTGTTCAGTGTGTCGGAAGCTTCTTTTTTCAGCATATCTGTAATCGCCTGGTTTGCTTCCTGACGAAGAGCCATCCTCTTCACTGCATCGGCCTCTTTTTCCAAAAGGGCATCATACCGGTTAATCAGATGGTGGCCTTTGGACATCACGCTCTCCTGGTAGCGCTCGATATGGAAAATGGAGCTCTTGTACGAAGCATCTGCCATAGCTCCGATCATACGGCTTACCCAGTAGAAGCTGTCAGTGGTTACTTCCTTTGTAGTACTGGAAAGATAGTCTGGTGTGATATCAACCGTGGCATAGAATGGCACCAGAACATTAAAGGCATTTGATGCAAAAGCGATCCACTCCAGAATATTGCTGTCCTTTTCCATGCCTGGTCTCATCTGGATCACGGACAGAAAATCGGTACGGTTTACACCGATGGAACGGAATGCGCCCCGCTGGTTCTTTTCCCCGTAGGAAGCGTATGGATCATAAGGAGTTCCCTGGTAATGGGCAGACAGAACATATTTCACATCCTCCACAGTCACCTTCTTTTCCGGAACCATGCACCAGGGCAGGTCATCAGAATATGGGGTAAATTCTGCATTGGCACCGTCCCATATTTTGGACTTTGGATTCAGGGTGCGTAGCATATGCCATGCACGAGGGGTATTGTAAACATGGTCGGAATCGTCATGGCTTCCGAATGCATCCCTTGGATTCAGCACGCCGTCCATGGAAAGATCCAGGTGGTTTTTGCTGATAAATTCCTTCAGATCTGCAGAGCACATATATTCCAGATCAGCATATTCCTGGCGTGTGCACTGATATCTTGGCTGATCCTTCAGTGCTTTTTCCAGGTCAAACTGGTCGATTCCAAGCTGATTTGGCATTACTACATACACATCATCCGGAACCTTTCTTGCCATCCAGTGATGTCCGCCGATGGTCTCCAGCCACCAGATCTCGTCCTGATCCTGGAATGCGATTCCGTTCATCTCGTAGGTTCCGTATTTTTCCAAAATGCTTCCAAGGCGGGTTACTCCTTCACGGGCACTGTGGATATAGGGAAGAACAATGGATACAATATCTTCCTCTCCAATTCCGCCGGCGATTTCCTCTCTTCCGTCTGCTGCTGGCTGATATACCACCAACGGATCTGCACCAAGTACACGGGGATTGGAGGTGATAGTTTCGGTAGCAGTCATTCCCACATTTGCCTCATTGACACCACTTGCGGCCCAGATGCCCTCGCCCTCTACCGCGTTTGGGACTGCGGTGTAACGCATGGGATTCTCTGGGAGATCGATCTCCACATGGGAAATCACAGATTTATATTTTCGCGGCTGCTCCTCTGGATGGACCACCAAGAATTTTTTCGGCATATAATGTCCGGAACCGGAATCATCGTTTCTGGCGATCATGGTAGAGCCATCGTAGGACGCCTTTTTTCCAACTAAAATTGTAGTACAACCCATTTGAATTTCCTCCTGAATTTCTGTTATTGTTGCAAATACACTCTGTAGCTTATGGTATCACAAACTTACTGTTTAGGGAATATGTGATTCTGTTATAGATAAAATATTCTCACAACCCATAATTGTTCTGCATTTTCCCATGCGCCTTCTTCCCCTTTGCACAAGAAATATCCCGTGCTAAAAAAGCTCGGTCAATCCTAATTTTATCAGTTGTATTACCTGAGATTAAGCCTTATACTTAAATCATTCTTGAAATAATGTTAACGAAAAAGTTTCTTGTTTTTTCCCAGGGCTTTTTCAGCAATTAAAGGAGCACTTCCTATGCAGACAGCAAAAGATTATTTGCACATTTTTCTTGATATGGGTGACGCGCTGTTAAACAGCGGGGCGGAAATTTTCCGGGTGGAGGACACCTTGAACCGCATGGGCTACGCCTGCGGAGCTACCCATATGAATGTTTTCGTCATTACATCCAGTATTGTTATTACCATGGAATTCCCCGGGGACGGGGCGCGGACACAGACCCGGCGTATTCACGAAGGCGGCGGAAATGATTTCACCAAGCTGGAGCAGCTTAATGACCTGAGCCGCCGCTTCTGCAGTCATCCGGTTTCTGCGGGGGAGCTGCGAAAAGAATTTGAAAGGATTAACGCAGAAAAACCTAAGCCTTTCTGGAAGCTGCTTGGAAGCGTGCTTGCAGCCAGTAGTTTCGCCCTTTTCTACGGCGGCACCATTCCTGACGCCATTGCCGCCGGGATTGCTGGAATCCTGATCTGGGGCTTGCAGAAATATCTACGGCCAGTATGTATGAATGAAGTGACCTTTCAGTTTGTGGCTTCTTTTCTCACTGGCTGCGCCATCTGTGGATTCGCTTTGCTCTGTCCTTTTCTTCACATGGACAAGATCATGATCGGCGATATTATGCTTCTGATCCCTGGGCTTATGTCCACAAACGCTATCCGGGATGTGCTTATTGGCGATACTCTTTCAGGGATCATCCGTCTGATCGCCGCTTTGCTCCTTGCTGCGGCGCTGGCCCTTGGATTTATGGGCGCTATTATTCTGTTTGGGAGGCTGGGACTTTGACAACAACTGTTATACAGCTGATTACCGGAGCCATTGGTTCGGTGGCTTTCGGTCTTCTTTTTCATATGAAAACCAAATATCTGTCTCTGGCTGCTGCCGGCGGATTTTTTAGCTGGCTAGTCTTTCTTTTCGGAAAGGGGCTGTGGGGAAATGTTTTTCTGCCGGCGCTGCTGGCTGGATTTATTGTAGATGTATATGCGGAAATCCTTGCAAGAGTCTGCAAGGAAACTTCCACTTCCTTTTTCGTCACATCCGTGATCCCACTGATTCCCGGAAGCACCCTCTATTACTGCATGAGCAGTATTGTGGAGGGAAATACCATACAGGCGCTGGAATATGGACGTGATACCTTTCTCTTCGCATTTGGGATTGCTGCGGGAATGAGTATTGCGTGGGCGATCTGCTACTTCCTGCGAAGTGTGAAAGGCAGATAATTCCTTTCCTCTCCGATAACATCCTTCCTGACCATTTATCCTTAGAAAAAGCTGACTATGAATTGTAAATTTCTTGTAACTATTCAGAAGGTAGCATTCCGCGAGATGGTTTTTGTGAACGTAGTTCACAAAAAAGCCTGAGAATTGCAACGCGAAATCATGCAAGGCATGATTTCTGTGCCTCGCGAAGCGTATAACTGTGAAGATACTGAACAGTTACAATTTCTTCACAATCTATAGGCAGCTTTTGTAATATGCCACATTATTCACTTACATATTTTTCCTAAATGCTTCCCTTAACTCTATCAACAAACTTAAATATTATCAGAACTTACTTATCTTTCTCTGCCTCCGTCAATTTTCTGATTTCTACCTTACAATTTCGCCACCCTCTTTTCCACACCATGAGGAACACCTGGAAATCCAGGCTGTCTCTGGCTGTGGTGAAGGGTTCTTCTCTTAATACTTCTGCGTAGATTCCATCCTGGGCTAATTTTTCCTGCTGTTTCCTTGCTTTTGACAGAAGGCTGTTCAACTGATGATCTGCTTTTTCTCCAAAAGACCGGTTGGGATAATTTCCTGCCTCCTTTTTTATTTTCGAAGTAAGGAGGGCCACCACTGCCGCGTGTCTGGTCTTGTGCAACGCTCTGGCAAAAACTCTGGCCACCAACGGACTTGGAAATTTCTCATACAGCTGCAGCAAACGAAGCAGAGAGGAATCCTGAACTTCTTTGATCAGCTTCTCCATTACCTGAAATGCCTGGGCACTTGGGATCCAGGGATCTTCTTTTGGCACAATGTACTGCCTGGGTACAGCCGGATAACAGCAGTAATTCAGTGGGGGAAAATCTGCCAGCTGTACCAGGGACTGCTCTTCTTCGGTGCAGAACTCCTGCCCCAGATATTCCAGCTTGTCCCGTGCAATGGCGATCCGGTATTCCAGCTGGCGCAGATATTCGTATTCCGGCACCCAGAAATGTCCAATCTCTCCATAATTATAGAGATGCACTTCCAGATCCAGGTCCTGGAAAAACAGGGTAACTACGTTCTCTCCCTGCCAGACTACCAGGATATATTCATCCCCTTCCCGGTTTAAGGATGATTTCAAAAAGCCTTCATAATCACTTATATAAGAGCCGGTAAGCCTGGCTTCTCGGAAAATAAGAAAACTTTCTACTGCATCGTTCATTAAATACACCAGTCGGATCTCGCTAGAACTTGGTTTTCTCACAGCTCTCTCTGAATTCTTCTTTTTCGCTTGCTCTTCTTCATTACCTGAAGCAGACTCGCCTCTACTGTATCCATCCCGTTCTATTTCTTCCGTAGGAAACAGTAACTCAAACTGCTCCTGTTCCAGAAGTTCTTCCAACATTTCAAATGTATCCTGCATATGATCATTTTCCTGCAACCGCCAGCCATATTGTGACATACGCCCTGCCTGGCGGTTCTATCCCCTCTAATTTTCTCTTTTACTTTCTATTATATGAAGATTCGAAATAAATGTCAAAATATTGACAATAGAGTTACTGTTTACGTTACTGTGAACGGAGTGAACAGTAACCTGTTTGAAAAATCAGACAAGGTTACTCAATCCCCACTGTGCCAAATATATAGCTATAAAATAAATAGCATACAATTTACGGCTTACATTTTTCATATATTTTCTATATACTTAATATTATGAATAAAGAAGCTGTTGTTCCACCTGCGGACGGCATCTTAAAAGCGTGTAAAATCACGGGACAGCCTTCTGGCACCTGTTAAAAAGATTGGAGAACGAATATGAACCAGATTGATTACGAAAACTTAGGATCCCGAATGAAAGAACTGAGAATCAAAATGAAACTTACCCAGGCTGAAGTTGCCAAGGCTCTGAATGTAACTCCAGGTTACATCAGCAACGTGGAGAATAACCGTACTGCAATGTCCCTGCGTATCCTGATCTATTACGCAAGACTGCTGAACATCTCCCTGGATTCCCTGATCGGCAGAATTGATTCCGAATATCGTGAAACTGCCCTGGACCGCGAGATTTCCGAGCAAATACATAAAATGGAGATTTCTGAGAAACAGAAGCTACTAAAGACCATCAAAGTATGGATGGACGAGGACTAGAGCTTGCTACATGCAAAAGTAAAACATAACACGTTTCGCGAGTTTGCTCGTTGCTTGTGAAAATAAATTACCCGTTGGTTATGATATATCTTTCTATCATAATCAATGGGTAATTTTTTACAATTCACCGACACCGTTCACAAACCGCAATGTTTCCTGAAGCATCCGCACATATTCATTCACAGAACGGTCCTTAAAAATACTGTAACCCATATATGCAGTTATTACATCCTGCAACTTCTGTCCATCTTCAGCCTGTAGGATGACTGTATCTGTCTATGCCATTTTTTCTGTAATATATAGCTTTTTGTTCGTACATCCTTCGGTCTGCGATTCTTGATATTTCCTCCCAGGAAGCCCAGGGCTGTTCGCTGCCAGACACAATACCACAGGAAACCGTTATGGAGCTTACCAGTTCTCCTGACCAGTTTGCTACCGTATTATCGAAAGCTTCTTTTATTTTGGCAAAGCTTTCGTAGTTAGTAAACAGGATTACGATAAACTCATCGCCTCCAATTCTGTATACCTTACCATAATCGTCAAAGCATTTTTTCATACAGTAGGAAGCACCCTTAAGCAGTTCGTCTCCAGCCTCATGTCCCAGGCTGTCATTTACGATTTTCAGACCGTTTACATCCATGGAAAGATAGATAAATTCTGTATTCAGATCCATCTCTGCAATATCTTTCTCATAGGCTCTTCTGTTAAAACAGCCTGTAAGCTGGTCTGTATTGGAAGTATAGATCAGCTTCTCTTCCTTACGTTTCTCGTCATCAATACTCCGGATGGTGAAGATCAGCTTCACAGGTTTCTGGTCTTTATCTGTCTCACTGGCAATAAAGGAAGCGCGGAACCAGCCAAGTTTCTGTCCTACAAATTCTCCTGAAATGATCTTCTTTCCTTCCATTCGCTGCGCAGCTGTATGAAGATCTGTAAATTGCTCTGCCTGCTCCTTGTATGCCTCTATAACAAGACGATCTGTTATCTGATGCATCATCTCATCTGCCTTCTGGGAAAGCGTATGGATTTCTTTCCCTTCATTCTGTCTGGAATATTCCACAACAGCATTAGTTTTAAGATTAACCAGATACATGCTGTAATAAATTTCAGACATGGAAGACAGGATTGCAAACTGCTCCTGTTTCTCCTGGTTGGCCCTCAGCACCCGAAATACCATTACCAAAACGATTCCAGCTGCAATGAACAGATAAACTGCCAGAATCATCATTGCTATAAAATTGCTGGTACGATTGGATGAGATTGCAAATGTAACTCCTACTTCATAGCTTCCACTGCTTTCAAAAATACAGCTGCATTTCTCGTTATCAATGGTAACCGTATCTATGGTTTCTTTTCCGCTGCTGAGCTGTTTCTTGGAAAGGCCGATATCTTCCAGAGTTTGTCCAATTTTCGTTCTGTCTGTGGCACCATAAATTTCTCCAGTATCTATATCTGCCACATAAAGACTGATTCCTTCATACATAGGCATATTGCTTACAATCGTTGATACTTCGTTCTGCTTCACTTTCTCCAGAAGCCGGACAGGCTCGATTCCAACCTGGATCATTCTGTCACCAGACTCATTCCAGGTGATGGCATACATCATCTTTTTACCTTCTGAAGTATTGGGTGTAACATCCTGGCACATGGTAAGGCTTTTGTCGCTTAACATAGGTGTAAAATATGCCATCTGTTCCCCAGACCGGAAACTATATCCATAATATTTCGGTACGGAACCACTGTAAATAGTTCCGCTGTTATCGAAAAGGTGGATTTCATCAATTGACATGAGATCCGCAATCTTCTGCAGTTCCTCCACATCGCACTCTGCCTCCGGGAGGGCATCAATAATATAGGAGACCGCCTTGGCACGGACGATATAATCCTCCTTCAGGGACTGGATCAGTTCTTTCTCACTCTGTTGATTTTTTTCAATAATGTTGATTGCCTGATCCAGCAGAACCTGTGAAGTCTTCCGGGCATTTTTATTATTTACGTTGTTTAAAATGCTAACCTGAATAAACAGGGCTACAGCCACAATCCCCACAGTCAGACAGACAATTCCCCATTTTCTGTTTTCTGGATGTTTACTATTGCTCATTTTTGCACCTTTATAATAGAAAAATCTGGATATTTAAGCTACAATTACTTATAATATACCATACTTTGGGAGATTTTTCTTTATCTTAAATATAAATTTGTAAACAACTGCCTAGAGTGTGTCTGAAAAATCATTCCCGCAATCTGCAGTGATCTCTCCGCCTCTGAAGCAGACTAAATACGTCTCCACATCTTCCACCGTACCAAGTGTGCAGGCAAATACAACTGCAGGCATATGCTGATAGTACTCACGCTCATACAGATAGAACAGCATATGGGAATTTCCCTGCTTACAGACAAACATTTTCAAAATATTATTCCGCAAATGAACTCGTCATGCTTCCTCTGGAACCGGAGGTATATAGTCAGACTTATTTATGCCATTTTTTATCAACTGATAAATTGCTCTTCCGTCTTTTTGGCCAAAGGTATGGAGCGATCCTATGTACAGTGCTTTTTTCCCTTGATTTTTTTTTGCACTGATAAAATCTATTATTTCTATAGTTCGCCCTTCGTATATGGTTCCATCCAGAATGTTCTTTAGTTCTTTTTTGATTTTATTACGTTCTTCGATTCTTGCACACTCTACCGCGAGATCCAGCATGGACTTCCTGCTCTGCAGCAGTTCTCTTCTGCCAGCGTCCTTGGGTGCATTGAATAATATGAGGGCATTCTCTATATTTCCAGCTTTAACAATCTGGACTCTCGCTGCTTTCTTATCCATACAAAAGAAATCTATGACTGCCTGAAAGCCCTTGTCATTACTGATAATCGCGATCTGCGTCTCTCCCCGCTCGCTGATCGCGCCACACTCTGCCGCAATATAAAAATCAAGGGCGTTCTTCCCAGTTCCTTTCAACTTTATGATACGGAACTCACAGCCGCTGTTCCTTATTTCTTCCATATAATCGTAGCGGATTTTCCCACAGCAGTTGCTGTAAAAAATGATCAGAGTATCGTCCGGGCATAGTACATCTGCCCCCTTTAATCCATTGGAACCATTTACATTCTCATAATCAACTAATATTGTTGGCATAAAATATTGGCCCCCTCTTGCCAAATCCATCTTTATACGGTATAATAACCATTGGTTAGTTCTTGTGTTATATATTATCATGACCGTTGGTTATTTTCAAGAGGTAAATTGAATGAATTTTTGTCCAGAACGATTAGTGGAAGTAAGAACATCTTTAAATATTAATAAGGCGGAGGCTGCCCGCAGGCTGAACATCTCCGCTATGGCTTACGGCCGCTATGAAAAAGGAGAGCGTGAGCCCTCCTATCAATCCGTATGTTTTATTGCGCAGACTTTTCACTGCAATATTGATTTTCTTTATGGAACCTCAGATGAAATGGAAGCAGACTACATTATCGTTTCCCATTCGGAATCTCCAGAGTTATATTCTCTCCTGCTGGAAATTCATGAGAACCATGACATGCAGAAACGAATTCTGGCTTACGCCCGGAATCTGAAAAAGAATCAAATAGAAATTAGTAACTAATTACTATCCTCGCACACAGTAAAATAACAGCAGGCAGGCATATAGGCAGCCTGCTGTTATCAAATAATCTATGCTGTCTAATAAATCAATTATTCAAACTCCTTTACGGACTGCGTTTCATGACACGTAAAGGCTGTTATTAGAGGCTTTAGGATGCGCTTCGGTAACTTCTCCATTGCCTTGACACATCCTTTAGTATTATTATTTTTTGCTATTCTTCTTAATGACAGCTATGGCTTCCACATCCGTGCTCGCCACATGTATGTCCTTCCCCGTGGCTGTGCTCATGGTGAGAACACTTAACATCTGGATTATAATCCAGTGTTTCATTGATAAAAGCCTCTACTGCTTCGTCCGCATCTCCGGAAACTCCTCCGAAAAGCTTAATACCGGCTGCTGCTAACGCTGTCTGTGCGCCGCCTCCGATTCCGCCACAGATCAGAACATCTGCATTCAATGCATTAAGAACTCCCGCCAATGCACCATGTCCGCTTCCATTTGTATCTACTACTTCTGAGTGTACTATTTTTCCTTCCTCTACATCGTAAATCTTAAATGTCTCTGTGTGCCCAAAGTGCTGAAAAATCTGTCCGTTTTCATATGTTACTGCTATTCTCATTATACTCTCTCCTTTTTTCACTGCATATTTTTGGTAAATTTCCTGTTTGTAACATCCTCCAAAGCTGCAGTCGCTACTCTGACCATCACAGATTATGAAGTCCCCGCCCTCAATTCTAAGCGAATGTCCATCTATGAGTGCATCTGCTATTTTCTTCCTGGCAATCTCGTAAATCCGTTGAACTGTTGTTCTTGCAATCTGCATAGATTCTGCACACTGCTCCTGACTATAACCTTTCTTGTCCAAAAGACGAATTGTCTCGTACTCATCTACCGTCAGAACAATGGGTGCTTTTTTCTCCGTATCATCTACTGGAAAGAATTCTAAAACACTCGGAAAATGGCAGACTTTTCTGCATTTTACTGGTCTCGGCATAAACTGCTCCTTTCTCGCTTTTCTTATATAATAGCCCTATAAAAGGCATATGTCAATAATGTTTTTGACATATGTCTTTTATAAATCAGCTAATTGTGAACTTCCTGGAATTTTACAATGTGAACTTTCGAAAATAAATCCCCTAAAGGCAGGAGCACACTCCAAATAACTGGTTAAATCTTCCCCTCCTGCCTTTCAATGGGATCACTCAGCCCTGTTTTTCCTCGTCCTCTGGTACATTTTCTGAGGTAATAAATGCCAGGATTTCGTCATAAGAACGGCTGCTGTTTTCCATTGCCTTTAACAGTTCATCACGCTGGTAGGCCTTTCTTATATCATATAGATTTTTAAGTTCATCAACTGCTTTTCTCTGTGGATTATCTTTTCCCAGCTTTTTTGCGAGTTCATTTTTCTTTTCCTGTAACCTGACATGGATGGATTTCTTTGAAGCCTCATCAATCGTTTTTACTTTTGTGGGTTTTGTCAGTGTGACAGCTTTGCTTTCCTTTCCGGACGAAACTTCTTTTGTTCCTTCTTCCAAAATATCAATGCTGCCTCTTTCTTCCAGACTAAGGTACTGTTGCAGATAAGGCAGCACATGTTCCTGCATATCATGAAGCTCTGCTACATAATTCTGAAAATACTCTGCTCCCTGTGCCTTTTTATAATCAAGCCAAGTCTGACTGTTCAGATGTACCGTTGCGTCTGTTTTCACAAGCGTTGCGTGACATAAAAAGAATTCTATTTTATTATTTTAGTAGCAAAAATAAAGGAGGTTCTTTTTATGCTGAAGGAATTAAGGAAAAACAAAATGAGTGTTGTTGTAACTGGGATTTTATTTGGTGTTATGGGGGTGTTAATTATTCCTATAATAGCGGGAATTGTAAAAATATTAGGTACATTATCCCAAAAGTATCCTAGAATATACAAATATAGTATGATTGCTTTTATCATTATGTTATTGGCAATCAGCCTATTTTATTTAGTTATTAAACATCAGATTATTTTTCTTGCAATAGTAACTTATTTAGCAATGAAATTATGCGATGTTATATATAAAAGAAGATAATAAATGGAGTACGACTATGGAAATATCAGATTTGATTAAATCAGCCAGAATTGAAAAGGGATTAACCCAACAACAACTGGCTGATGCAGTCTTTGTTACGCGACAGACAATTTCGAAATGGGAATTGGGAAAAAGTGTTCCTGATCAAGCCTCTCTAGTATTGCTATACCAGTGTTTGGATATCAATGATAATGAGAAAAAACAATTATCAAAGCTTATTTTTAATAAACAAAATATTATATTAGTTTTGATAGCAATTTTATTTTCTCCTATTGTTATTGGTGTACGTTTTATCTGTTGTAAAATTGATAAGATTGAAAACCAAAAAATTAAAGCGATAATCAAGACCATTAGCTTTGTTGTATTCTCATTATATCTAATATCTTTAAAAGAAAATGTGGCATATTTGTTAATTGGTATATTTTCTATAGGGTATTTGTTATATCAATTCTATTTGAGTAGTTTGGAAAAAACTAATGCGTCATACACACAAAAATATAAAGAATAGGATTGTGTAAACGCAAAGAAACGGCGGCTCTGAAATCAAAGCCGCCGTTTCAAATGGGCGTGTCAAATTGTCTGCTCTACGACGGCTTTTTTTCTTTTGCCGTCGTCCGGCAGAATGGCTTAGTCATTATTTCTGAATGGAGTCCGCTTCTTCTTGTGTGAGTTGACCATTTTTAACTGCATCAGAAATGGCTTTGTCTAATTCCTCAACTGTGGAATAATCCCCAATGTGTACTGTTTTTCCGTTATCTTTTGTTACATCAACACTATAAGAGGAAACTACATCTTCAGTAGGTGGAATCATGGAGTAGGTATCGCCGTCACCGTCGGCTTTGGAATACAATACTCCCTTTTTGATACTTTCCAGAGTTTCCTTATAGCTGTCCATCATAGCATCTACGCTTTCCTGCGTAAATTCGTGGAATACGCCTTGCCCATCATACCAACCATCTCCGGTTCCAATCAAAGATTCCATTTCTTTTTTCTGTTCGTTCATCCACGCTTCGTATTCATCGGCTGTCCACCACTGCACATCCGGTGCCGCATTGTTCTTCTCATAATCTGCCTCGGCAACCCAATTTTTACCGTCAACGCTGATTTGTCCACCGTCTGTATCCTGATAGAGAATATCTGCGCCGGATATATTTCCCGTTTCGGATGTTGAAACCTTTGGTGTGTCCGAAGCCAATGCACTTGCATAAGTAACCCCTGCAATGCTTAAACAGATTGCACCGCACAAGCCTATTGCCAAAATTTTTTTGTTCTTCATAGATAAGACCTCGCTTTCTAAAAATTATAGCTGCCCTCTTGAGGACAGCTATAATATAACAAAGCAACTTGGATATAGTTTGCATGGATTATGGATTTTAGATGGAGTTGTCTACCGGCTGCTTACAAGGCAATTCAAACCAAAACAGTACACCATTGTTTATATTTGAAATGCCGTAATTTGCTCGGTGCATTTCCATGACTTTACGAACAATATAAAGCCCTAATCCGGTTCCGCCTGTATTGCGGTTACGAGATGTATCTGCTCGATAGAAGGCTTCAAACAAATGTGGAATAGCATCGTCAGGCACACGGACACCTGTGTTTTCAATTTCACCACGAATCGTACCATGCGTTTCGGACAAAGATATACGAATCAATTCACCACTTGGAGAATAGCGAATTGCGTTTACCAATATATTTTGAATTGCCCGTTCCATCTGTGCTTGTTCCACTTCACAATAAAGGCGGGTAGGAATATTTGCTTCAAGGTGCTGTTTCTTTTCTTCCAATAAATCTGCTACTGCGGCAACCTGCACCCGAAGTATTTCCGCAAAATCAACGGTTTTATATTCAGCTTTTTGAGTTTCTTCCGTTTTGGAAACATACAGCAACTCTTTTACCAACTTCTCCATCCTATCAACGACGGCAAGCGAACGCTCCATGTACTCTATGTGATTTTCATAGCCGCTGACTCCGTTCAGCATTCCTGCTAAATGTCCTTTCAAAATGGTTAGTGGTGTTTTCAGTTCATGGGATGCTGCCGAGAAAAAGTCTACCCGCTGTCTTTCTAATGCCTGTTCCTTTTCAATATCTGTTTTGAGCTGTTGATTGGCAATTTGAAGGTCATTCAATGCAGTGGATAGCGAAGCAGACAATGAATTTAGATTTTGCGCCAAACAACCTAATTCATCTTCTCGTCCTATGCTACATTGACCGGAAAAATCCAGTTCCGCCATTTGCTTTGAAATCTTGCTCAGTCGCACAATAGGTCGAGTGATGTACCGTGTATAGAGCCATGCACAAAGGAGAGAAAGCAGAAAGACCATTAGGATGACATACGGAAGTATAGACAGCAATACCTTTGTTGCCTGCTGTACAACGAACAAATCCGTTTGAACCGCCAATGTATAAGCAGTACCGTTTTTCAATGTGAATGGGTAAAAATTTGTCGTCGTTTCCCCAGATGGTTGCATATCTATGAACGATTCATCTTCATCGAATGTAACTGCGTAATCTGCCGAAGTAGTAGAAGTTTCCATTGATGCCTCGTCGGGATATATCATACGACCGTTACTATCCTCAATCCAAAAAGCGGCATTTGCTTCCTTTGAAAAATTAGATATATCATTTTCGCAATCAGATATATTGTCAAAGGCTGTCATTTGCTCAACAAGGTGCATAGCGGCTTTCTCCGTAGCCGCATTTATCAAATTGGAATATGTCGTAGGTAACAGCTTTGAAATGAAAAAATATGTTCCGCTGCAAGCTACGCCCAGTAGAAGAAATGTAATTATAAAAATCTTAACGGATAACCGTTGCTTAATGTACTTTGTCAATTCTGTATCCCACCCCTCTGATTGTTTTGATATAGTCAGCATTTAACTTTTTACGAATGTTCTTTATGTGACTGTCAACGATCCGATCCTCGACCTCCAAATCGTCCGCCCACAATCGGTCAAGTAGCATTTGCCGAGTAAAGACCTTTCCCTGATTTTCAAGCATAAGCCTAAGAAGCGCAAACTCTTTGCTGGTCAAAACAACCTCGTTTCCGCCTTGATATACATGGAATCCGTCAACATCCATACTCAGCTCTTTATAAGTAAGCAGGGATAGATTTTGATTTTCCGCAGTCCTACGGCGAAGAATAGCCGCAATCTTGCACAGCAGGATTCTAGGCGAAAAGGGCTTTGGAATGTAATCGTCAATCTGCTGTTCAAACCCCCGCAACTGGTTTTCTTCATCCGAAAGCGCAGTAAGCATAATAATAGGAACTTGTGACCGCTTGCGAATGACCTCACACACACCATAGCCGTCGATTTTAGGGAGCATGATGTCTAACAGCACAAGGTCGATTGTATCATCAAACATTGCAATTCCAGTCACGCCATCAGACGCAACGGCAACTTCATAGCCTGCATCAATTAGATGGTTTTTCAATATATCCTGAATGTCAATATCATCTTCGACAATTAAAATCTTCTGCATTGTTCCACCTCCAATTTATAGGATAACATAGTTTTTTGAATTTATGATGAAGCGTATAATTTCCCATATATGTAAGAAAGTTCTGTCCAACAGCAACTGTTTTTCTTCATTTGACAAATTATCCAAATACCTCGTCACTTCTCAAGATTGCTGATACGTTCACAAATACATTTGCGTTTTACTCTAAGAAGTGCTACTCTCCATTTCCTGTTTCCCTATTTATTATAGTTTCTTATCTCAAGCAATACAATGTTGTCTTCGTTCATCGCCTTGCAAAATCAGTATAATCATACTGCTTATCAGGCATAATAAGGTTATTCCTTTACACAAACCGGAACGATACAATATTATTGAGGTGAACGATTATGCCGATTGATGATTTAACTGCTTTAGGGCAGAAAATGCGGGAAGCCCGAAAGAATAAAGAACTGACACAACAAGAACTTTCTGATCTGAGCCATGTTTCTGTAAAGCAAATCGCCAATATCGAAAAAGGGAAAATGAATCCTTCCTATTTGATTTTGAGAGCATTGGCAAAGGTCCTGCACATCTCTTTAGATACGCTTATAAATCCAGATGTTTCTCTGGAGGATGAGGGTGTCAATCAGATGAAAATGCTTTATTCCAGCTGTCCGCCAGAAATGCGTGACACCCTGCTGCATCACACCCAGGAAACGGTGAGGGAACTGACAGAGTTGTCCGAAAAATTTGAAACGAATTGAGCCAGTGAGTGAAATTTAACGATTCTCTCACTGGTTCTTTTCATTTTCGGAGAAAAGAGGCAAGCACAGCAAGCGAGTACCCGCTTGCAAATTTTGAGATTCTCAGGTCCCTTACCCGAAAATTCAAAATTGCTTGTTTGGATAGTCCCAAACCCTTATGAAGAACGGAGGCGGCGCATAAGGGACGGCCGCCTTGATGTTACTCAAAACCGCCGCAGTACCCGGAAAATCCATTTTGGGCGTACAAAGCTACCTGCCCTGCAACGGTTTTTTTCTTTCCCCGTCTTGCGGGGCAGGATCGCTTGGCTTATTCGGTTTTAGTTTTACTCTTGTTCGGCTGCCTCTTTCAGCCGGTCAAAACTCTCATCGCTAATGATGTGTTCAATCCGGCAGGCGTCAGCCTCCGCAGTCCTGGGGTCAACGCCTGCGGCGATAAGCTGCTCGGTAAAGAAGCAGTGTCGCTCGTAGATTTTTTCGGCAACCTCGCGGTCTACATCGGTCAGATGGAGAAAATGATCTTCGTCCATAGTGAGAAAGCCGCCGTCCCGCAAGGTAGCCACTGCATTGCACACGCTGGGCTTTGACACCTCCATGTGCCGGGCCACATCTACGGAGCACACCATACCGCGTTTCTTTTGGAGAACAAGGATGGTTTCCAGGTAGTCCTCCCCGGACGCATGAAGTTTCATCTGAACCTCCTTTACTGAGCCAGCTTCCAGCCGATGACCTCCTGTCTGGCCGATACAAAATCGGCATACAGGCCCTTTTGCTGGATCAGCTCCGCATGAGTGCCGCGCTGGACGATATGAGCGTTGTCCAGTACAAGGATCTGATCGGCGTTGCGGACGGTTTTCAGACGGTGGGCAATCATGATGATGGTCTTGTCATGGGTCAATGCCTCGATAGCCCGCTGCAATTCATCCTCATTCTCCGGGTCAACGCTGCTTGTTGCCTCGTCCAAAATGATGATAGGTGCGTCCTTCAGCATGGCGCGGGCGATGGAAATCCGCTGTTTCTCGCCGCCGGACAAAGTACCGCCTCCCTCGCCAATCACAGTGTCATAGCCATCCGGCAGGGCAGAAATAAGGTTATGGCAGCAAGCCTTTTTCGCCACTTCAACCACTTGTTCATGGGTAGCATCCGGGCAGCCAAACTTGATATTGTTCTCAATCGTATCTGCAAATAGGTACACGCTCTGGAACACCATCGAGATATTCTTCATCAGGCTGTCCAGCTTGAAATCTCGTACATCCGTACCGCCTATGGTAATCTTCCCGGCATTCACATCCCAAAAACGGGCAATCAGGTTGCACATCGTTGTCTTTCCTGCCCCGGAAGGGCCGACAATGGCCGTAGTCGTTTTTTCGGTAATGGTAAAGCTGACCTGACTATGCCCAAACGCTGTATGAAAAGAAGCTGCTGACCTATCCGAGAACGGACAGCCAAAGCCCACGTTACGGCTTTGCATGACAGCCGGATTGAAACCGAGGCCCGGCGCATCGTGGATAAGCTGAAAGATCTGTCCGCGCCCAACAGCCCCAACAAGACACATTTTATGGTGGAGATCTCACCGCACTTTGACGCACTGGCTTCCACCAAGGACAATGACCGGCTCTTTGCCATGCTGCCCTATAAGTCCCTGTGCTTTACCAGCATAAAAGACCGACACGGGGTATATGCCATGATTAACAAAGATGAGCGCCGTGATGTGAGTATTCGCAAGCCCCGGCCAGCTTTTCTTGTCCGTCCATCCTGATACCCCCGTCAGATTGATTTTTTCCATGATACCATATCTGGGAGTATGGAGCCAGAGAAACCGGCGATTTTCTGCTGGTAAATTCTACGCATTTAGAGCGGCACTATGGCGGGGATAGGATAAAACACTCACATACCCCGCCGACTATGCGGGAAAAGCCTTGAAATATAGGGCTTTTTAAGGCCCTAAATGCGTAGGTTGGTGCTTTGTTGCGATATGCTCCACGGTTACGGTGTATTGTTCATATTCTGTTTTCAGGAATCTTTATGAAATCTTCAAAATTGCCCGGTATGCTATCCGTAAAATCAAAGAAAGGACTTGATTATATGGATATGATTTTGAAAACGACTGACCTCTGCAAAAATTTCAAGGGGCAAATGGCGGTAAACAATGTGTCACTGAACATCCGGCGCAACTCGGTTTATGGTCTGCTGGGGCCGAATGGGGCTGGCAAATCCACGATCTTAAAAATGCTCACCGGCATTTTGCGCCCCACATCGGGAAGCATCGAGTTTGACGGCCACCCGTGGAAGCGGAATGATCTGGAGCATATCGGTGCTTTGATTGAGATGCCCCCGCTTTACGAAAATCTGACTGCATACGAAAATCTCAAAGTCAGAACTACATTGCTCGGCCTGGACGATGCACGAATTAACGAGGTATTGCAAATTGTCCAGCTCACGAATACCGGCAAGAAACGGGCCGGGCAGTTTTCTCTTGGTATGAAGCAGCGGCTTGGTATTGCTATTGCATTGCTGAACAGTCCCCAGCTTTTGATTCTGGATGAACCGACTAACGGCCTTGACCCTTTAGGGATTGAGGAACTTCGAGAGTTAATTCGCTCTTTTCCCTGCAAAGGGATTACAGTTATTTTGTCCAGCCATATTCTGTCAGAAGTCCAGCAGATTGCAGATCATGTGGGTATCATTGCTGGCGGCGTCCTTGGATATGAGGGAGAGCTTCGCGCCGGTGAAGATTTGGAACAACTCTTTATGGATGTTATTCGCAGAAATGGTAAGGAGGGATATTAAATGGAGATGACATATATTCAGGCAGAGAACCTAAAGCATAAGAGAACTTTCACAAAAACGCTGATCGTTCTGGCCCCGTTTGTAACTGCGCTTATGAACTTTTTTGCCCCTCTTTGGTTCCAGCTCAATTCTTATAATTGGTGGTATAACCTGCTTTATCCTGGATTCCTTACGCTCACCTGTGCCTTGATTGAACAGCGGGATAATGGCAAACTAAAATATCGTGCCGTTGCTTCATTGCCTGTTTCGCAGAACAAAGTCTGGAAAGCAAAAATTGGAGTGGCCGGTATTTACTCCTGTGTGGGGAATTTCATTTTCCTGGCGCTAAATCTGTTGGGCGGTTTTGCAATATTAGTTATCAACGAAATTCCCCTGACAATCGGAATTTGCCAGGCTGCGGCCGGAACAGCTTGTATTGTCATTGCAAGCCTATGGGAAGTTCCGCTGTGCTTATGGTTATCAAAAAAAGTTGGTATCTTTGTCACGGTTATTCTTAATGCCGGACTTGGAAGCGTTTTAGGGATTTTCACGGCTACAACCTCTTTGTGGATGATCTGCCCGTATAGCTGGGTGCCGCATCTTATGATTTCCGTGTTAGGTATTTTGCCTAATGGTGAGCCGGTTGCAGATCAGAGTACGGCAATGGCATTTTGGATGATTATACTTGTATTGGTCATTTCGCTGGCCTGGTTTGCGGCGCTGTCATTTTTAACTGCAAGATGGTTTGAGAAAAAGGAGGTGGGGTAACTATGGTATCTGTGGTTCGCTGCTGGAAAGCAGAATATCAGAAGTGTAAACATAGCATTTTGCTCTATATGCACAGCATGATTCCGATTATATGTGCGGTGATTTTTGCGGGTTACTATCATATATCCAGATGGGAACTGGCAACCAAAATCAGTGCCTATCTGGAAGTGCTGGCCGTTGCGTTCCCGTTTCTGATCGGCATTATTGTGGGCCTGGTTGTTCAGATCGAAAATCAGGCCGGGCATTATCAGCTTTTGTTGGGAACAATCCCATCTCGCATGGCAACGTATATTGGTAAACTTGGTTTTCTGATGATCTGTGCTTTTGGCGCAACATTTTTAGCGTTAGGAACATTCGCTGCACTATATAGGGATGCTCCGGCAAGCCTTTACCTGAAAGCAGGGATTCTATTGTTGATTACCATGCTTCCCATTTACCTGATTCATTTGTTTGTGGGAATGAGCTTCGGAAAAGGTGCATCTATGGGATTGGGAATTGCAGGGAGTTTAATAGCTGCCCTTATGATAACAGGGCTTGGTGACGCTACATGGAAATATATTCCCTGGGCCTGGGGCGTTCGTGCTATGGATTACACTGTGCTTGCATGGGATAGCCCCCAACTGTATGCACAGGTAAAAACCGATTTTTTCAGCGGTATGATTATTTCTGTATGCTGCACTGTTTGTCTGCTGATTGCCAGTTTGGTTTGGTTTCATGGTTGGGAGGGAGGTAAAAACAGTGAATAAAAAGTGCCTGTTTGCCGTGGTAATTGTGCTTGTAAGTCTTATATGCTTATCGGCCTGCGGTGCGCTCCGCGATACCGCCGATAAAAATAAGGCGTTAAATGAATCTCTGCCGTATTATGAGCTGAACGCCGCAAACTATGATGAAATTTCATATAACGGCCTGACATATACCATAACGGATGAATGTCTTGAAATGTCAGAACTGCAAGAAGAAATCGGGCAGGTATCGAAACGCTTCAAAAATGTGGCGGGGGAAGATTTCAGTTTCGGCTACGTTTACAGTATTGTGGATGTGGATATAAGCAATGCCGTAGCTGTAAATATCAACAATGAATATCGGAAAGCTGACATTAAAAATAATGATGAGTAACCTCGACAATGTGGTATAATGGGGCGGGAGGTGATTTTTTGACCCACTTACTTGTAGTTGACGATGAAGTTTCTATCTTGGAATTGATTAAGAACAGTTTGGGGAAAGATGGATATTTGATAACAGTCTGTCAAAATGCGGATGATGTAGACATCAAAAAGCTGCATTTCTATGACCTCATTCTTTTGGATGTGATGATGCCTGGCACAGACGGGTTTGAGTTTTGCAAACAGATCAGGAATATGGTAGACTGCCCGATTCTCTTTCTGACCGCAAAGACATTAGAGGAAGATATATTGTTTGGATTGGGCATCGGTGCGGATGATTATATTACGAAACCTTTTCGTATTCAGGAGCTTCGCGCCCGTGTCGCGGCACATTTACGCAGAGAAAAAAGGGAGCATCACAGCACACTTTCATTTGAGCCTGATATAAGATTTGACCTTTCCGCAAAGGTACTGTATGTTTCAGAACAGCCGGTTCCCCTTACCAAAAGCGAGTATTCAATCTGTGAATACCTTGCGAAAAACCGGGGACAGGTTTTTACAAAAGAACAAATCTATGAAGCCGTTTTCGGTTTTGATGGAATAGGCGATAACTCTACGATCTCAACGCATATAAAAAATATTCGTGCGAAATTGGAGCATTTCAAAATAAGTCCGGTCAGCACCGTATGGGGGATAGGATATAAATGGGAGTGAAAAAGAAACCTACATTGAAAATATTGTTTCGCCAGTTTGCTATCTCCCTCATTGTCATGCTGGTAGCGGCAATTATTGTCCCTTCTGGTTTGGAGGGACTTGCTGTAAATGCTGGATTAGCTACAAGAGCAAATCTAAGTGAATTGCAGGTAAAAGAGATCATTCCAACGCTGACGATTGCCCCGGATATTACAAAGGTTGTGATTCCACAGGGATGCGGCTACTTAATTCTGGACAAGAACTTTAATGAGCTTTACAGCAATATGGACGATGATGAAAAAGAAATTGCCCTGCTGTACGCAAAGGGAGAATATATTGAATATGCTACGGGGAGGCAGTTTGCACTTGTTGTCCGGGAAAACGAATTTTGCGTTTTAAGGTATTATATTGGTTCTCAATTTACAGTGTCATGGCTACCGGAATATTTTCCATCTCCTGACACGCTTGCGTTTATCCTGATGGCTGTAAATTCGCTGCTGGTCATTATCATACTGACCACCAGATTTGCTAAGAACCTGCGTACACAACTGACCCCGCTTTTTGAAGCAACTGCGGAGGTTTCAAAGCAAAACCTTGATTTTGAAGTAGGACACGCCAAAATCAAAGAGTTTGAAGATGTCCTTGCATCTTTTTCAGATATGAAAGATAATCTGAAAATTTCGTTAGAACGGCAATGGAAAACCGAACAGACACAGAAAGCGCAAATCGCCGCGCTTGCCCATGATTTGAAAACGCCTCTGACGGTTATTCAAGGAAATGCTGATTTACTCACAGAAACAAATCTTGATGATGAGCAACGATTATACGCTGGTTACGTCGTGGAAAGCTCCGGCCAGATGCAGTCATATATTCAAACCCTGATTGATATATCACGGGCGGCGGTTGGTTATCAGCTCCATATTGAAAGTATAGACTTGCCAGCGTTCATGCAGCACTTGTTCGGTTATATGGAATCACTATGCCGGACAAAAGAAATCCGGCTGCAAATGAATACTGTTTCACTTCCTCAAATGCTGAAATTTGATAGGGTGCTGATAGAACGTGCTATTATGAATGTTATCAGTAATGGGCTGGACTACTCCCCGCAAGGCGGAACGCTTTATGTGGATGTTCAGAGTAACAACGGTTTCGTGGAAATTTCAGTCACAGACGAGGGAACAGGGTTTTCTAAAGAGGCATTATGCCACGCACAGGAACGGTTCTATATGGGCGATCAAAGCCGCAATTCAAAGTTACACTTTGGTATGGGTCTATATATTACAAATTCGATTATGGAACAACATAATGGTCAGCTTATTTTAGAAAATTCAAAAGAAACCGGCGGCGCAAAGGTTACTATGAAACTTCCTTGCTGATTTTCCGATAGTGTAATGGACGTCTTTTATGTCCGTCCATTTTTCAAATCTTTATGGAATCTTCAAAAATTCCTCTTATCATGTATCTAAAGAAAAAACATCTGCCCAGCGGCAGAAAAGAAAAAAACCGCTGCTGGGCAGACCCATTTTCACGCTTAATTTATATTCACTGGTGGCGGTTTTGAGAAATCAAGGCCGCTGCTTTCTTTCTGTCATTCCCAGCAGTTAAAGGCATGGCGGCCCACGGGAGGCGCTGCCAGTTTGACCATTTTTGCAAGCTGGTACTGTACCATGAAGCCGTTGACTACTTCCGGGAAAGGAAGCGTCAGCGTGGCTGGGAAACATCCTTTGAAACACTGCCGCTTTCGGAACTGGACACGCTATGCACGATAGATCAGTACCCCAGCGACAGTTTTATATTTCCGGCCTATGGCTGTGAGCTTCAGATCAGCGACGGGCTGGTGGCCGCTGCCTTTGCCAGCTTGCCCCAGCCGGGACAAAGCATCTTGATACTGCATTGTGTCCTGGAACTGACGGACGGCGAGATCGACGCGGTGGTGGGAATGTCCCGCAGCGCCGTCCAGCGGCACAGGACTAAGACGCTGGAAACCATGAGAACAAGACTGACGGGAGGTATTGCAGAATGAAGCAGGCCAGATATAAGGAGCCTTTGCCCCTTGCAGTGATCGAGGCGGCCCGCGCCGGTGACGCCGGGGCCGTGGAACAGATCTTGCAGTATTACAACGGTTACATAAACAAGCTCTGTACCCGGACGCTCTATGACGATTGCGGCCAGCTCCATGTATGCGTAGACGAGTACATGAAGCACCGCCTTGAAAACAAACTCATTTATGCGATTGTCTGTAACAGCAGATAGCAAAGCGCCGGGCGCGGCGGCCATGTGGCCGCCTGTGTCCGGCGTCTTTTCTTATGCTTCGTGCTGCCAGTATCTTTTCCGCTGGCGCTCGGCCTCCTTACGGCGTCGCATCCGTTTGGCGCAGGCCGCGCAGTATTTGGCCCGGTTAGACTTCGGCTGGAACGTGGCCCCACACTCGCAGCAGCGTTTCACTTCATCCCGGTCTTTGATGATTTCGGCGTACAGGGCAGCGTCCAATGGGAGGACGGCTGCCTGAAACCACCGGCACAGCAGCGAATAGGAAATGCTTTGTACGCAAACACATTCCTCGCCATCGTCCAGTAACAGGCAATTACCGTTACAGTAATTACAGCACTCATGCGTCAGACGCCGGGCCTTGTCCTTAAAGTGCTTGCGGGTCTTGAAATTGATGGTATGCCCTAAATACTCTCGTTTTTTTAAAATGTTCACGATGGTAGATGATCCCCATCCATAGGGGTCTTTGACCGGCTTTGAACGGTTCACACCCTCGTTGAAGCGGGCAAGGTGTACGACAGGAATTTCAATCCGGTCTGTGGATAATTTGCAGGCGATCTGGTAAGGCCCATAAGTAGCCGTAAATCACAGTGCCGGTCAGGTGCTTGCCACTCATGCCTTTTGACTTAAACACAAAGCGGATTTTCCGGCTGGTATCACGGGCGTAAAATTCATTCATAATGTTGCGGAACGGGGTAAAATCGTCATCGCCTTTCAGACTGTCCACACCGTCGTTGATGACGATTGCCTCTACACGCCCTGCCTCCACTTCCTCCATTATCGCCAAAAATCCGGGGCGGGCAAAATCCTCTAACATCTGTTTTTGGTTGGATATGGAGTTGCTCTCGCCCTGTAACTCATCGTCCCGGCTCAGGTGCTCGTACAGTGGGGTAATTTTTTCATTTCTCATGGCTGTACCTCCTAAAACAAAAATGCTCTAACAACTCATTTTGCCATGCACGTACATCTGCCACCGTAATCTCACTAAGAATCTTTTTCTCAAAATATGGTCTGATCTTCAAGTCAATGATGTAACGCTTTGTATACATGGTGTGTTCACGAAGTCTGACATCCATATCCTTATAGTAGATTTCCAGAAAGTTCCCGAATTCGATATCTACACCCTGGCTCTGTTGCTGAAGAAAGTCTCGCTCCCACTCTTTTGCCTCGCCTTTGGTCCGGAATCCACGTTTTTGTTTTCTCTTTTGGTTACCTTGCCAGTCTTTATAATAGACCTGTACTTTCCAGTTCTTTCCTTCTTTGTAAACACCCATTGTTAATCCTCAACCTTCATTCCGTAAATCTTTTCTGCCAAAAATTTGGTAGAGATTTTTCCAGCTACTACAATATAGCCTTTTGCTTTCAACTCCTTGTTGTACTCTCGCATCAAATTGTAGGCATACGCTTTAGAAACACCAAGAATTGCACACACATCATCCACATCCATATACATTTTTTCCTGCACTATACTCATATCGCTTTATCCTCCTTCAAATATTGCTCAACATGTTCCAGACCATAGATCTTGTCCTCTACATAGCGGGTTGGCACCCGTCCGAGAATAACATAATAGTTCTTGCTTTCCAGATCGGCATTCATTCTTTCCACCACCCGGTAAGCAAACGAAACTGATAATCCAAAGAGTTCTGCAATGTCTTCTACTGATAAATACATTTTTCTCTTACGCATGAAACCATTCCTTTCCCTCTTCCTGTGGAATCTCACAAGTATCTTCTACTCCGTAGAAACGCTTCACAAAATACTTTGTCGGAACTTTTCCTCTAAGCGTCAAATATCCCTGTTCTTCCAGCTCCTTATTCAGATTGCCAATGATCTCATAAGCCGATGTCTGTTTTACCTCCAGAAGTTCACATATATCGGCTGCCTTTAAAAATAATTTGTTCTGCATAATCAGTACCTCCTGTATTTTGAATATTTATCTCTTCATATACTCTGTACTGGCAGATGTAAAATCGGACATCATTTTCCGAAATTTAGCAAATTATTTTAATTTTACAGTTTCCATATGTGTTATCGCTGAACCATGGAGTTAATATCATTGAAAAAGGGTATAAAAAAACAGTCTGCCCTGACGGAAAATATTTCCATCAAAACAAACTGTTCTTCATATTCACACTAATTATATTTTCTGAGCATAGTTACTTTTGCGAAAATCTCAGATAACTCCGGAAAGAAAACAAAGAAAAAAAAGATTTTTTAACTCCATTTGCACTCCACCGGAACATCCAGACAGCCCGCAAAACCTTTATTTATGGGCTTTTTCGCAATTTAGTCCGCTACTCAAACTCGCAAATTTGAAATTAGTTCTATACAATTTTGTATAGGTGTTTCGGTTCTATTTTGTTTTATTTTTGTCCAACTGTCCGAGTCCTTTAGGATGTACCGAATAGTGTTATCACTTTATTATCAAGATAATGTTATCAATCTGAGCAAATGGAGTATCTCCTAAAATCCATTATTAATATAAATCAATTCATATCCCAAAATCAAACTGTATGATTTTGATAATATCTCAAAACGTTATCTGAAGGTCCAAATAACAACAATTTGTAATTATCCTTGTTAACATTAGTTCCTCTATTATCATGAAGTATCTTTTTATGTACCTCATTATCATTTTGAGCTTCCAAAATAATGTCGGATATATTTTCGACATACTCACCTGCTTCGGTTTTTACTAATATATAGTTTATTACAAAATCAACATAATTATGAAGACATTCTACTATCGTATCTTCATACCAGAATTCTTGTCCTGCATGGACCAAAAAATTTCTTGTACGATAGATTCTTTCTATATGCCAACCAATTTTTTTCTGATGTCTTTCCAAAAGATCACTAATTTTTTCCCCGTTTTTTATGTTTTTATCCACTAATTCAAATATTCGCGTTCTTAATAAAGGATTATTTTCCAGAGTTTTTTCCACCGCTTTCACTCTATCTGTATCTGGATCATCAAAAAGAACATCAACAAATACCTCAAAGTTATCCAAGGAATATTGTTCAATTAATGGTTTATTATATGCTTTAACGTTAGCTATTACATCATTATGTAAATATTTCAATCTTTTTATAATATAGGTTCTCTGAATAACCTCAATTAAAGCTCGCTTTACATGTTCACCTTTACTTCCACCACTACTTCCATTACTAAACAGCATTTCCAAAGATGTCCAAAGCATAGTAATAACATATTTATTTTTTACACCCTGACTTATTGCATCACCATGATATGAAAGAACACCCATAAAATCAGAAAACATCTTCTGAGATATCCTTAACGACTGCAACATTCTAAGTACACTAGGCAAATAATTTTGTTCATACTTTCTATTTCTTCTTTGCATTGCAGATTGTACTTTTATTCTTGTCTTAGAGTAATTTAGACATACATTATAAGGATAATTTTTTTTCACTTCATTATCTACATTTGTGATAATATCCACAAAAAATCCCATAAATTTTTGTACCTTTTCTGCCGCTTTATAGGGATCTAAGTCCATACATGTATATTTAACAATCTCAACTTTATCTACCACTTGTATTGACATATAATAATCTAAAAACCAGCTCATGGAATGATACTGTTCTTTTTGAATTATTGTCTTCAGTTCATCTATTGTCATTCTACTCAACTCAATTCTTCCTGAATCAACTATTCTTTCTAGACCTTTTATATATGTCATTATTTTTTTATCAATAATTGTTATGCATTCCCATTTTTTGCGTTCAAATGAGAACAGTTCAAAATAATCATATATTTGATTACAAGTAGTAATCTCCCTTTTTTTAAAAAAATCACTGGTAACATTATATATGTGTTGCTTTGAATATCCCAATGCCATAATTTCTGACATCCAGTCACCTATTAATTTAATCAACTCGATTTGTTCTTTTTCTGCACAAACCAAATCGCAAATTTTATCCTTCAATTTATTATAATATTTCCTTCCCCCTAAATAATTCTGTAAATTTCGAATAGTGCTTTCAAATAATGCTTTATCCGTTTTCAGTGTTTCTAACAACGAATATATTTTCCCGTATCTTTCTCCCAATATTTCTTTTGCAACTTTATCGTTAGACAAACTGAATTCTAATTCTTCCAATATAGGGATTAAATATTTTGTATAATACTTGTCCAGTGCATTTGATTCTTTTAAAAATTTATATGTATTATAAGCCTCTCGGCAAATTAATCTAGTATTTAATGTTGGTGCTTTATATGTATCCGGCGAATAATCAAATGTCATTTCGTTTACACATTGAAAAAACAAAAAAAGATTTTTAGTAGTATCATTTATTTTAAAATTATTAGATGGTCTACTTAACATTCATACTCTCCCCTTTAGCATCTAAATATAAACTTTTCCATATTGTATATTTTCTGTATTTATATACATCATATACAGTCTATGACTTTTTTATTTTCAAACAACCATATCCACTAATATACCCATACCGTGCCCAAAGTTTTTTCTCAAAATGTTTATGTGAAAATTCTCGTAATATCCCGATACCGGTTTACTACCCGGTAAATTTCCACATACTCTTCTCCAACTTTATAAATGATCACATAATTCTCCCAAACCGCATACTTGTAATCTGTTCGGAAACTAACTCTTTTTGAGAGATCTGCACCTATCCCCGGAAACATTTGAATATTTTCAAATTTATCGTAAATTTCTTTGATCGTCTTTGCAGCATATTCTGCATTATCCTCAGCAATATAATCACGAATTTCTTTTAAATCCGCTGCAACCAATGGGTTAATTCGTAATTTCAGCATAGTTTATTCCCCCACAAGGGCTTTTAGTTCGTCCAAGCTAAGCCAGCCTTCGCCATCTTTGACTGCCTCCTCTGCCTCCTGTAGCTTCATTAATAGCTTTTTCTCTGCACGATCACGCTCATAATCTTCTATATCAAGCACTACAAAACGCCCTCTGCCATTTTTCGTCAAAAACACCGGCTCTCCAGTCCGGCAATTTTTTAAAACTTCATTATAATTTCTCAAATCAGATACTGGTAAAATATTCGCCATATAGACCGGTCTCCTTTCTTGATGCACTGTTTTTTTCTATATTTATTATATGTGAAAAAGCTGTAAAATTCAACTTAAAATTTTACAGCTTTCTTGTTTTCCAAATTGCAACAACCAATTATCAATATTATTCCGACAAGGAATTCACCAATTATAATCAATCAAAACATCAAAGATTCATTCTTGATTATATTTATCTAGATAAAACATTGTTATTTACATCTTTTTACACAAATAACGATATATAATCGTAGCTAATATATACTCTGCAACTGCAACACCGGCAAGAATACATACGATCAAAGTGCCTGCACGAAATAGTGCAGCAATAAACGAAGCAATAAAACACGCCACCATAGTAACTGCCCATGATATATATCCCGCACGATTACGAAGCTGTACCTTTCTTTCATCCTTTAAATTAATTTCCTGTTGGCGTACTTTTTTACGATATGCTTCTACATTTTCTGGTCTTGTATGGTGATAATATCTCACGAACTGCATAATGCTGCTAAAAATCAATGCGAATCCCATGGCAAAAATCATTGAGGAATAATAATCTACTTGAATAGTAACTCCAATAATTACTAAAGCTATACCAATAACAATATAAATTGCTAACATGATTTTATCACTTTTCTTCATGTTTCTCCTCCTCATAAATAAATATTTCTTCAATATTCATACCAAAATACCTGGCAAGTTTAAAGGCTAACAAAATGGACGGATTGTATCTTCCATTCTCCAAGGAGCCAATAGTCTGTCTTGAAACTTCCATGGCAGACGCTAATTCTTCTTGCTTAATTCCTCTTTCCTTTCTTAATTCTTCTAATCTGTTTTTCATTGATTCTTTTCTCATCCCCTTTCCATTCACGGAAAGTTAACTTTCCATATCTTAATTATACATGATTACCCCGAAATGTCAAGTCAACTTTCCATAAAGGAAATAAAAAGAACTCCTCATCTGCTAATGATAAAGACAATGATACTCTTTCTTTTTCACTTCTTACCCATATATAATCTCTGTAAGCACCATTTCCTCTGCTGCAGTCCTTATTCCATTCATCTTCCGTATCCAAAGCTTCGGCTGTTCTGCCTTCAACGGTTCCGTAACTCCCTGCTTTTCTGCCATTTGCATTACCAGTATCTCCATCCGCTCATGTGCTTCCCGATCTACCCTGTTCAGATGTTTATTAAGCTTCCCTTGCAACATCAACATCTGATAGTACGGTTTTCTATGCTCCATCAGATAAGTTTTCCGAAGCATTCCATACTTTCCGTAACATGCTTCTTCATCCTCCATCAACTCCAGATCCGGCAGATAATAATCCCCATACAGTGTATAGCCCAGACCATTCTTATCATCATAAATATGTTTTTCCATAGCGTTAATCCTCCTTATCTTGTGTCCCGATCATGCGACCGCTTATTTACTTTTCTTCTGTTTTTCTCAGCTATCTCTCTGCTTTTTTCGTTCTGAATGAGATATTCGGAACGTTCCTCTCCAACTGCCCTCTTGAGCCTCCGAAAATCTTCCTTTTCTTCCCGAAGAACTGCATTTTCACTTATCAATTCCTGTTTCTGCTCCGCTAATGTGTGATTGGAATTTTTCAGTCTATCATACTTATAAACGACCTGATCCAACTGCTCTTTTACTTGAATATATTTCAGGTACAAACCATATAGCAGCTCTTTAAGTTCACTGATTACCGGAAATGCTTTTTTATCCCGGTAACTCTTGACACTTTCCAGCATCCCAGCTTCTGGAAGTACCTCATCAACTGGTTTTGAGAATTCACCGGCATATCTTTGGATATCTTTTGCAATAGTTTTAGCCTTGTTCAGACCTTTCTCATATTTATCAGCAGTTGCTTTCGCCTGTTCTGCTTCCTTTTCTGCCTGGGCACGCTCTGCTTTCTTTTTCTGCAGCTCATCCCCAGTCTGCTGTAATTCCTCATGGAGATTATCTGCCAGTTCATGGTAAGCAGCCGTTTCCTTCTGCAACTGTGCTTTCTTCTCTTCCAGAACTGCCACTTCCTGTGCACGCTGTTCCTTTTTGAAATTTAAGACATCCAGATGCTCCCGGTGTGTACCTTTTTGCTCCCAGATCATCCCATATCTTTCTGCGATCTTCGCCAGCTCTTGCTTCTCCGATTCCATCCACTGATTATATTCAGTATTTTCCCTACCCTTTCCGACAAAGCCTCTGGATGCCAGCGCCTGCTTCATGGATACTCTGGTATCCGGTCCACGTTTACTTCCAGTTACATACGGCACAAAATCAATATGAAGATGTGGTGTTGCCTCATCCATATGCAGATATATACCAAATACCCGGAACTGTGGATTTCGTTTCTGAAAATCTTTTGCAAAATCCAGTAATGCCAGTCTGGCAATCTGTCCTTCACGGCTTAAACATCCGGTATCGTCTTTATTCCCAATTTGGAAGACTGCTTCGTGGAAAACTTTCTCCTGTTTCCCAGTTCGGATGTGCTCATAATAATCTTCAATCTTCCGGTCTTTTCGTTTCTGTTTTGCGTTGTACCGTCCAATTGCTTCATCAAACAATTCGTGGTAAACGTCCTTCACATTCTCTGACTGCAATACCACGTTTCGGATTGTACGGGCAGCATCTACGTTTTCTGCAATAAACTTTCTCTCATTGTGGGCGATAGAACCTTTTACAATCATACCGCTGATCGTCCTTTTCATTTCCACTATTTTCACCTCCCTCGCTGATAAAAATGCCGGATACAGCAAAAAGAAATCTGCGCCGGATACGGCGGTTTTGTTACTTTTGTCAAAAGTAACGCAAAAGCACTTTCGACAGCCGTACCGTCCATCAAAAGTACCCTTGCGCCCTGCCGGGAGCTTTTCCTCCCTTCGGTCGGTATGGGTGTGCCCGGTTATATCCTTACCCGGATATGTTCCAAATCACCACGGTAAGGTGTCCCCACCAGATACCAGTTCCGGGCAGCATCCATTTCCATCCGGGTCTCTACCCATTTGCCATCCATCAAAATCTGCAGGCATTCCCCACAGTGCAATCCGGTATCAATCCATAAGTCCGATAACAAGATACCGTATCTTCCGTTGTTGCTGTTGTAACCAAGTCTACCTTCTCTCATTTCCAGTCTTATTTCCAGTCTCCTTCCCAATCGGATTAAACTCAAAATCACTCGCGAAGGATGCCCTGAAACAGTAATGTCATTAACTTAAGAAAATTTATAAAATAAAACAGAAAAAGGTCTTGACAAATGTCAGAAAAAATGTGGCGAAGCCTCCTTGAATGAATACATTTTAGGAGGAATTGCTAATGAACTTTTACGCTGATTATGTCCGCAACAAACTCAACGCTGCCATTTCCAGCATGTCCAGTCAGATAGAAGATTACGTCAAAAATCCTGGGCATGATTTTACCAGAAATCGAAAGATGAACTTTACCTCGACAATAAACTTTCTACTTACTATGGAAGGTGGTTCACTTAACTCAGAATTACACAAATATTTTAATTATGATCTGAATCAAATAACCCGTTCTGGTTTCATAAAACAAAGGAACAAATTGAAACCAGATACCATGGAATATTTATTTCATAAATTTCATGAGCAGATATTATGTAACAAAAAATACCAAGGCTATCAGTTACTTGCCTGTGATGGTTCTGACTTAAATATATTTCGTGATCCACTAAATCCACACACGTATTTTGCTGGTAAAGAAGGAACTTTTGGTTTTAATCAACTGCATCTTAATGCCTTGTATGACCTCCAAAGCAGGCGATATGTCGATGCTCTGATTCAGGAGCCTTATGAAGAAAATGAATCTTCTGCCATGATTGAAATGATTAAAAAGCTGACCGCAAATCAGAAGACTATCATTATGGCAGATCGTGGATACGAAACTTATAACATTTTTGCAAATATTCAGGAACGTGGTCTCTTTTATCTAATCCGGATTAAAGATACCTCGAAAAAAGGCAGCATTTCTGGAAGCCTTTCCTTGCCGGTATCCTGTGAATTTGACGAAGAAATCGAACTGATTATGACCCGTAAACAAAAGTTTTATAAAACGAAAGGTTATAAATATCTCTCAAATTCATCGCCATTTGACTTTCTTGATTCTGAGAATTTGTTTTATACACTTCATCTCAGACTCACACAGTTTCAGCTGGAAAATGGAGTTTATGAATGTATAGCCAGCAACCTGGATAGAGACGAATTTCCACTTGAAAAGATCAAAGAACTTTATCATATGCGGTGGGGAATCGAAACTTCTTTCCGTGAGCTGAAATATACGATTGGCCTGACAAATCTTCACTCTAAAAATGCGGAATATATCTGTCAGGAAATTTACGCAAAATTGATCCTGTATAATTTTTGTGAAATTATTTCAGCAAATGTCATACTGGAAGAAAGAAACCGTAAGTACACATACCAATTAAACTACACAATGGCAATTCAAATATGCAGGCATTATCTACGCCAGACATTTGTAACGATAGATGTTGAAGGTCTGATTAAGAAAGAACTATCGCCCCAAAGACCACACCGACAATATCAGCGTCGAGTAATAAAGAAACGATGGGTTAGTTTCGCATACCGTATAGGATAAAAAATTATTCAAATGAATATAGCTGGCAAAAAGCAGACTTTTAGTTTGTTTATTTGTTATGCGTAAATCTTGTGATTTTTCAAGAAAGCTAATCTGAACACTTATTACAATAATCGAAATTTTCTTAAGTTAATGCCATTACCTGAAACAGGGCTCCCTTTCCGCAATGCCAAAAACTTCCATCCTTACATCTGCTGCTTTTCCTTGTCCGCCAACGATACAGGAGCGTGTCACGCCCCTGTCCTATCGTAGTCAGAAAAGAACTACCAACGGAAATCCTCCGGTATTCCACGCCTGTCCAGATATTCCTGCCGGGCTTTTTCCCGTTCCTCCTCTGTCGGGGCAGTTTTGGATCTCGTATATAATTCCCGATCCACCATAGCATTCATTTTCTGCTCCAAACCTTTTTTTATTTTCTCAGCGCAGCTATCATCATCCAACAGATGGTAGCGAAGCAGTTTCATAAATAATTCCTGTGGAATCTGTACATTCTTCATTACTTGCTCCTTTCAAGGTGGCAAGATGCCCTGTTCTTAAGAAATAGTCATCTTGCCATCTTCCTTTTATTCTGACAACATCCAGAACCATTGATTGCCACGTTTTACAGAATCAATCTCCAGTTCCAGTTTTGCATTTCGCAGTGTTTTCTTCTTAATCCCACGCTTTTCAGCTTCTTCTTCAATCTTTCTCTGAGCCATACCACCGTTAGCCAGTATCTCCAGCAAGAACTCTTTCGCTTTCCGGCTTTTTTTCCCTCTGCTGTCACCACTGAGCAGATCATCTGCGCTGATGTCATATTCCCCGATCCATTCAAAACCCGTCTCCTTATCCAGACGGAATGCTATGGACTTTCCTTCCGGTGCAAGGGAGCTTTTCACGTGACATACCACACGGATTTCCGGTTCATCCTTAATTCGCCCCACGATTAGCACGCTTCTGGCTGCCGCCTGAAAATCTATAGAACCTAAACCACGGTAGGAAGACTTTCCGTTGCTGTTTTTGTTCATGTGCCCAATCAGAATGATTGCACAGTGATATTTCTCTGCAAGCACCGCCACACGTTTCATTAACGGGCGGATTTCATTTGCTCGGTGCATATCTACCTCTGCACCAAGAAACCCCTGTATCGGGTCTAAAACCACCAGACGGGCTTTTGTCTGCATAATAGCTTCCTCCAGTCGGATATCCAGCATAGTAAGTGGCTGCTCCCGGTCATCAATGACCATCACTCTGGAACATTCTGCACCAGCTGCCAGAAGCCTCGGCTTAATCGTATCTCCCAATCCATCCTCTGCAGTCTGGTAAATAACATTCACAGGCTCCATCGGACTTTCCGATAATTTTAAATCAGAATCAACAACCATTTCTGCTCCACTATTTTCCTCGGTTTCCTGTTCCTGCTCCGGCAGAATCTTTTCTCCTCTGGTCAATTTTGCAATGATCTGAAGCACCATCGTGGTCTTGCCTTCACCGGGATCTCCTTGAATAATCGTTACTTTTCCAAAAGGGATAAACGGATAAAACAGCCATTCAATCTGTTCCACCTCTACCGTTTCCATATTTATCAACTTTAGATCCGGCTCCATCCTTTTTGTTTCTGTTTTCTGTGTCACTAATCTGTTTGTTTCCATCCGTTCCTCCTTATTTTCCCGTTGAAAGGAACAGGAGATTTTGATAGAATACCCATAGAAAGTTTTGGTTTGAGTATTCTACCAAATCCCTGCCTTTAGGTGTTTGCCGACACTTAAAGGCTTTTTACTGTCCATCTTTCATTCCCTTCATCGTTACCGTAATTTGTTTAATCACATCCAATAAATCTTTTGGTACTTCCTCACCTCCTTTGATGCGCTGAAACTCCTCCAGAACTTTTGCCAGTTCCATTTTCAGTGCTTTATACACTCTTGGATTCCCTACTACGACAATTTCTTTTTCCTGCAGGCGCCGGACAATATATTCCTGCTTCGTAAGTCCGGATAATCTGACCAGCGTTTCAATCAATTCATCCTCTTCCGGTGATACCCGGAAAGCTACAGTCTTGTTCCTCCAACGTCCCTGACTGTCCCTGTTTTTTGCTGACATCTGTTTTCCTCCTCTACTTCGTAAATTCTTCAGTCTCAAACATTACATCCATCCGTTCCTGATCCAATCGGTCTACCATCTCTGTCTGCACGGATGGGAATAAATGTGCATACCGGTAAGTGATCTTTTCCGCAGAATGCCCTACACGTTTCCCGATTGCAAGAGCTGTAAATCCCATATTAATCAGCAGGGAAACATGGCTGTGACGGAGATCATGTACCCGGATTCTTTTTACCCCACTTTCCTTACAGCCACGATCCATCTCGTGGGAAAGATAATATTTCGTAACCGGGAAAATTCGGTCATCCGGTTGCAGGCTGTAATACTGTTTGAAAAAGTCCTGCATCTCGTCACATAAAAACTGGGGCATCTTTACAATCCGGTTGCTGTTCTTGGTCTTTGGGGTAGAGATCACATCCTCCCCCTCCAGGCGTTGATAAGACTTATTAATCCGCAGGGCTCTCTTCTCAAAATTGAAGTCCGAAGGAGAAAGGGCGAGAAGTTCGCCTTCACGGACTCCGCACCAGTAGAGCAGTTCAAATGCATAATAGGAAAGCGGTTTGTCCATCATTGCCTCGGAAAATTCTAGATACTCTTCTTTCGTCCAGAATTCCATTTCCTTACTTTCCTCTGCGCCCATTGTTCCTGCTTTATGCGCCGGATTAGCTGCCAGATCATAGAATTTCATTGCATGGTTGAAAATAGCGCTCAGCTGACCGTGAATAGTCTTCAAATACGTTGGTGAAATCGGTTTTCCTGCCTTATTTTTCAGTTTCCGAATGGTGTTCTGCCAATCAATCACATCTTTTGCAGTAATCTCTGACACTTTTCTCTGTCCTAAATAAGGAATAATCTTACTCCGAATGATCGTTTCTTTTGTCAGCCAGGTACTTCTCTTCATACCTGGCTTTACATCCTCCTCATATAATTTGCAGAAGTTTTCCATCGTCATATTGACACTTGCTCTTTTCTGGAGTTGGAACTGATTCTCCCATTCCATTGCCTCCCGCTTCGTTTTAAATCCACGCTTGCATTTCTGCTTGCGCTCTCCTGTCCAGTCCTGATACCTTGTCATAACGTACCATGTGTTATTGCTTTCATTCTTGTAAACTGCCATTCTTAGCCCCTCCCATCATATGATTTTGTTCCATAGAACTGCTGGTAAAAATACTTGCGGTCAACTCGACCGGGGATGGTCTGGCATCCCATCGCTTCCAGCTCCCTGTTCAGCCTTTTAATCAGCTTGTACGCATAGGATTCGGAAACTTCCAATGCCTCCATCACTTCATCCACTCTCATAAACATTTTTTCCATTGATAAATCCTCCTTTGTTTTTACTATACATTTCTGTATTGGTTATATGTTACTATACTTTTTTGTATTGGTCAAGCATCCGTAAATAAAAATTCTATACTTTTTTGTATCAGTTCTCCTTGTCGGCACTATACTTTTATGCTATACTTTTTCTATCAACAACAGATAGGAGCGATAGTTATGGCGATTGGTGAAAGAATCCATCATTTCAGACTTCTGCATGGGTTCACGCAGAAGTATCTTGGACAGCAGCTTGGCTTCAGCGATATGCAGGCAGATGTCCGTATTGCACAGTACGAAAAAGGGGCACGCAGCCCGAAAGAAAAATATCTCAATGCACTGGCTGATATTTTCGAGGTATCTCCCCATGCACTGGCTGTCCCGGATATTGACAGCTATGTAGGACTCATGCACACGCTGTTTGCACTAGAAGACCTCTACGGTCTGCATATCGGCGAGATTGATGGGGAACTCTGCCTGCGGCTTGATAAAACCAAGGGTACCACCTACCTTTCTATGTTTGATATGTTCCACGAATGGCAGGAACAATCTGCAAAACTGGAATCCGGGGAGATCACGAAAGAAGAATACGACCAATGGCGGTATAACTATCCCAACGTGAAAAAATAAAAAACCAGCAAAAAAAGGTCTCACCAAACTGATTTCACTCAATTCGGTAAGACCTTTTTATGTTGGTCAAAATAATATTTACCTGATAACCTTCGGCTCACGCAAGAATAAATGCATGGTTGCCAGTGTTATCATTTTGTTATCAAATAGAACCTTGATACCCCTCAAACGCCCTGTTTATGCGGGTTCGCAGATTTTTTTCATTATTCAAACTCCTCGGCGGATAATTTGCACTGGCTGCTTTTCTATGATTTTTATTGATTTTATTATTCTCATTTCTCAAAATTTCTTCTTGTATTTGTGTCAATCCAAATTTTTAGAGCCAAAAAAGAGCCAAAATATCATCAAAATTATTAAGTTTCTTCCTTTTTTTGAGCATACGCTTCCCAAAACTCACAGTCTTGTTGCAATCTATCTATTTTTTCTTTTAGCTGTTCGAGTTCTATATCACGATCTTTGCAGCATGTTGATGGAGGAATTACCTTCTTTAACCCACCATGATTTTTATCAGGATACAAATTATGCTGTGGATCAAACCAGATTACATAGAAGATATTATCGGAAAAAATCCCATGAATTCCTCCTTTACTTATGGATATTCTTATCTGCCACATATCTTCTAACAAGATATTAGGCGGAAGCTTGCATGGGGGCTTCGCATCTTCATGTCGATGAATCCGAAATGGAGATGTTTTTCCAGAATATTTCCCAGCATATATATCCTTTAGCTCTATTCCTGATACCTTTTGCATTGTATCAAATAAATCCGCAGCCCAATTTTGACATGTACCATCCAAATTAAAATATTCATTTTTTTCAACAGCTTCGAACGAAAACAAGACTTTTTCTTGCTTATTCTCTATTGCGATATTGTTTGGCGTAATTCTCGTCTCTTTTTTTGCTTTTGCCTGCGGTATTTTCTTCATTTATACCATCATCTTTCTGTAAAACGCTTTCATGCTTTCTTCAGATATCTCATTACTGCAATTTTCCCATGGTTTACAATCTCCCCTTGCCTCTATCCATGGAGTCTCTTGATGATTAATCCTTTCAAGATCATCTCCTGTTAAATGACCATAAGAAGCATATATTTCCTTTGCAAATGAAAGAAATTCCTCAGGAATTTCTTGAATATTAGTAAATTTAGGAATATCGCTATATCCATATTGTTTGTATTTTTGATATAACGCAGGTTGAACTGCTCCATGGACCCATGCTTGAAACTGCTCCGAAATCAAATTACAATCATAAAGTGCTAAATACCATGCTTTTGCATAATAACAAAGTTTTTGTAATTTTTTATTTGTCATTTTAGAAATTGACAAAAATGCTTTTGCCAATGCAAAAATATCCCCAGACTTGTTCATAGTAGTAAAGTCGTATTCCATTACATTGTTTTTCTTTTCTGTCTCTACTTGAATGTTATTATTATTTGCAGTAAACGAAAAAGAAATTTTAGGTTTCATTATTCATTTTTCCCCTTTACATAAATGCTTTTTTCTTTTAACAAATCGCCATCTACAGTTATTTTTATAGTATATTCACCAGAAACTTTTAAATTAACATTATTCCAATCCATAGCGATATTTATACCTTTATATTTTTGCGGCAAATTACTTTCTTCATTCATCGCTGGAAGTGGACTTTCTACATGTACTACATTTTCATCTGCAGGGCTTACAAAATCTACCATCAATTGATGCCCCGAAGAAGAATCAATATCCAACAAAGTAATGATAACAGAAAATGTAAACAGTCCTGGTATATATTCAGGAGTTAATGCAGTTAATATTGTCGTAGCACAGGCTCCTTGGCCTTCAATATTCGTTGCTCTAAGACAAAAAATCACATCCGATACATTTGCCATAATTTTTCCTCCATTCCTAAATATGAACTCTGCTTTAACATGGCATAGTAACAATGTTACTATAACCTTTAGTTCCGTTTTAAAACAAATTTAGTAAGTTTATATGGTAAAATATTATAATTAAAAACGTATGACGTCGCAAGTTATTAGGCCATTCTGACACATAACTTTCAATTAAATTTTTATGAAAATCTTCAACTATATATTTGTCTTTTACACTAAAAACTAACGTTTCTTATTACCCGTAATATTCATACCTTGAGAAATTTGTTTTTTAACCTCTGGCATCTTCATTGCCTCTGAAATGAGTGTATTCATCATATCACTGCCCAATTGATTTTCAAATTGTTTTTGTTGTAATTCCAGTTGATGTTTATGCTCCAACTCTAATTTATCAATTTCCAGTTTATGCTTTTCTTTTTCATTTTCCAAATCTAACTCATAAGTTTTTTCGAGTTTCCTAATATCTTCTTTACTCTGTCTTCTCGCAACTGCATAGCTTGTAAATCCAGAAATCAAAGCACAAACTACTGAAACTATGTACGGTAAATAATTTTCCATGCAAAATCACCTCGTATCACAAATATTTTTTAGAAACATAGGAACAGATATTACCTGCCCCTATGCTTCTCTTTCCTTTTCTGCTGTTTCAGTTCAAACTGCCGCTGTTTCTCTGCCTCTCGTTGTTCCCGGCTCACAGTCTTGCGCTCAGTTTTCAACTGCTCCTGTTGCAATTTCAAAGCCTGCTGCGATTTTGTACCTATTCCAGTATTCTGTACCTGTTTTCGAACTTCTCGCTGTATCCGTTTTGGATTACGCCCAGTCTCCTTTACATCAGTTGCCACAGCCGGACTAAATCTTAGCTGATAGTATTTTTTCAAGACAAAATCATATACCTCATAGTCTTTTGGTTCCGCCCCAAACGTAATCTTGCATACAGAGAGTTTTCCATCCGATATACATTCAAAAACACCTACCCAAAATGAGTCTTCAAAAAATACTGTCAATCTGCCTGATACTTTGTCCATGACAATTCCTCCTTAAATGATTGTGATGAACAAAGAACGGACGACCCTAAGGAGGGAGGGTTACTTACACCAGATGGTGCGGCCGGGCTACCTACCGACTCTATAAGAGATTATCTCTTACATTGCGTTTTTATCTTTGCCCTTTGATTTTACCACATAATCAACTTATTATCCACAAGAATCAAACCACGAAAGTACTCTAAATGTTTCTTCATCTCTCCCCTCTGTCTATCTTCCTTTTCTGCCTCTGCTTTTGCATTCTCTGTACTTCTTCCAGGCTTTTCTCCTTTTGAACAATCGATTTAACGGTATCTCGTCCTAACACCCGTTCTACCCGGTTAAAATCTCCCAGTCTTTCCTTCAGTGCCCTATTCTCATTCCAAAGTTCCTCTACACGATCTGTAAGAGAATTAACCTTACTCCATGCCCTCTCGTATGACCTCTGCATATCACTAAATCTTCTGGCAAGATCGAGGTAAGCCCGGTATATCGACCGCAGTACTGTCACAATCTTCTTAATCAGCGGCTTTGCCTTTTTCTCTCTATAGGATTTCCCCGTTTCCAGCGTTCCCGCCTCCGGCAATACCTCTTCCGGATCAGCAGTATATTTCTCTGCAAACCGCTCCATCTCTTTTACCATAGGGGCGATCTCCGTCAGCTTTTTCTCATATTGTGCCGCCATTTTCTTTGCCTGTTCTGCCTGCTTATCGGCTTTTTCACGGCTCTCCTGTGCTGAAAAGATATCTTTCTCAACGTTCTCCAACTGATCAAGATATTTTGCATTGACTTCCTGCATGATAACATTGTGCTCTTCTAACTCAGCTTTTTGTTTCTCAAGCGCAGACACTTCTTTTGCCCGTTCTTGTTTTTCAAAATCCAATAGAGACAGATGCTTTTCATGTGTGCCTTTCTGCGCCCACTCAATCCCATGCTCCAGCATAATTGAGGCAAGCTGCTGCTTTTCAGCCACCACCCACTGATTTAATTCTGTCTCACGTCTTGTTCCACCTTTAAAACCAAGGGCTGACAATGCCTGTTTCAAAGATACTCTCGTATCCAGCCCACGTTTACTTCCAGTTGTATATGGCACAAAATCTATATGCAGATGGGGCGTTGCCTCGTCCATATGGAGATGAGCCGAGAACACCCTTAATGTAGGATTTTTTCTCTGGAAATCCTGCATATATTCACCCAGTATCTTTGCCGCCAGCCGTCCTTCTTCTGTTTCCGCTCCCATTGTATCCCTATCGCCAATCTGCAGAATGATCTCATGAAATGGCTTCTCCTGTTTCCCAGCGCGGATTTTTTCATAATAGTCATCAATCCGGCGGTCGTTCCTCGTCTGTTTTTCATTATAACGGGCTAAAGCTTCATCAAATAATTCATGATAAACGTCTTTGATATTTTCATTGCAGTATTCCACATTCAGATAACTTCTCTCTGGATCTGTATTCTTCGCATGGAATTTTCTGCTGTTATGGTTGACAGAACCTTTCCCTGTCATAAAACTGATCGTTCTCTTCAATAACTCTCCTCTCTCCCTGTTCGGGTGTAATCAGCGCCGGATACGGCGCATAGGCTTTGTTACTTTCGCCGAAAGTAACGCAAAAGCACTTTTGACAGCCGTTCCGTCCATCAAAGGCTGCCTTTGCGCCCTCCGGGGGGGCAAGACGTCCGGGGGACGTCTGTTCTGCACCGACCGAAGCGGAGCGTAGACCTTTTCCGTCCTATGGACGGAGCGGCTGTTCCTGCCGCCCTGCTCCCGCTGCTATCGCTTTTCGTATTGCGGATACCACATTTGCCACTGTGCTTTCCTCCCATCCTGAAAGCCATACCAACGTCCGCATTTCTCCTTTTGTCAGTTCAATCTCTCCAAAAATTTCATTGAGCATAGCAATCTGTCTCGTCTCCATCTCATAAAATTTTTCATTGACATTCCGTGCTCCACGTTCCGGCTGGATAATCATAAAATCCCTCCTTCCGCCTTGTCCGCTATCACAGGAGCGTGCCACGCTCCTGTCTTATATCATCAAAGAAAACTTTACCAGCGGAAACTGTTCGGTATCCCCCGCCTGTCCAGATATTCCTGCCGAGCTTTCTCCCGTTCTTCCTCTGTTGGCGCAGTCTTAGACTTCCCATATAACTCACGTAACACCAGTGCATCCAGTTTTTTCTCCAATCCTATCTTTATCTCACCCTCATGGCTGTTGTCCTCCATCAGATGATAATGAATCAGTTGTACAAACAATTCCTGCGGTATCTGTACCTGTTTCATCCAAATCTCCTTTCAAGGTGGCAACATTACCCATTCCTAGAGAAATGGTAATCTTGCCATGTTGATTTATTGTTCCGGCAATACCCACGACCAGTGTCCGCCGGGTTTTATCGACTGGATGCCTAGAGCCTTCTTCGCATTCCAGAGTGTTTTCCCTTTAATGCCACGCCTTGCCGCCTCTTTAAGGATTACATTTTGTTCAACTGCCCCTTCCGCCAATATCTCCAGCAGGAACTCTTTCGCCTCTTTTATTTTCTGTCCACGGTTATTGCCGTTCAGCAGATCGTCCGCACTGATGTCATATTCCCCGCTCCACTCAAATCCGTTTTCTTTGTCCAAACGGAAGGCGATTGATTTTCCCTCTGGTGCAAGGGAGCTTTTTACATGGCAAACTACTCTTGTTTCCGGCTCGTTCTTCACACGCCCTACGATCAGAACGCTCCTTGCCGCAGCCTGAAAGTCAATGGAGCCAAGCCCCCTGTATGAAGATTTTCCGGTGCTGTTCTTGTTCATATGACCGATCAGGACAATCGCACAGTGATATTTTTCCGCCAGCACAGATACCCGTTTCATCAGTGGACGGATTTCATTTGCCCGGTGCATGTCTACTTCCGCTCCAAGAAAACTCTGAATCGGATCTAAGACTACAAGACGGGCGTCTGTCTGCTGGATTGCCTGTTCCAGACGTTCATCTAACATTGTCAACGGCTGTTCACTATCATCAATGACAAGCACTTTGGAACAGTCTGCCCCTGCCGCCAGAAGACGGGGCTTTATAGTATCTCCCAGCCCGTCTTCTGCAGTCTGGTAGATCACATTGACTGGCTCGTCTGCCTTTTCTGCGGGTTCTTCCTCTCCGTCTTTTATCGACAGCACAGGCTCGCCTTTTGTCAGCTTTGCTATGATCTGTAACACCATTGTTGTTTTCCCCTCTCCAGGATCTCCCTGTATGATTGTGACTTTCCCATACGGGATGAATGGATAGAGCAGCCATTCCACCTGCTCTACCGCTACGTTTTCCATGTTAATCAATCGTAGTTCAGTTTTTGATTTTTTATTCTGCATTTCAACCTCCCACTGTAAAAAATGATTGTCACAAATGGGAACCTCTGTTATACTCGTATTGTGATAGTTGATAACAGAAATTTCCCAGTTATCACAGCCCTAACAGTTGCCGCTGTCGGGGCTTTTTTCTTTGTCCTGCCACAGGTAACTTGCGCCATCCAGCAGCCAGATAATCGCCTTCAGCATATCCAAGCAGTCATTTTTCATGTCCTGCAATCCTTCTTCTGACAGTGTTATTTCTGCCTGTTCAAACTGATCTGTCACTTCACGAATATTTGTCTGCATAATCTTTAATTCCTCTACCAACCGATAGATCAGCTCTTTCTTTCCAACTACGCATACCCGGTTATAAATACAGGAACGTACAAAATAATCTCTTTTTGACATTCCACTTGCTAAAATCTTTGCTTCAATTTCTTCTCTTTCTCTGGTTGAAATCCGAAAGCTGATTGTCGGATACTTATGAACTCCGCTCATTCCTCGTCCTCCTTGTTATTTTCAATTTCCAGTCTGTCCGCAAGTTCTCCCTGTTTGTTGGGATATAAATGCGAATAGGTGTTTAGCGTGGTTTCAATTTTCTCATGCCCCAGCCGATCCGCAATCGCCAATGGAGTAAAGCCCATTTCCACAAGTAGAGAAGCATGTGAGTGGCGTAAATCATGCAGCCTTATCCGCTTTACACCGGAAGCCTTAATCCCTCTGATAATTTCATGTTCCATATAAGACTTTGTAAATCGGAACATTCTCTCATCCGCCATAATCCCGTATAGATGAGACATATAATCCCGTAATTCTTCTGCAAGAAATGGCGGTATCGTCACGATACGTTTGCTTTTTGGAGTCTTGGGTGGTGTGATAATATCCCTGCCGTCCAGACGCTGATATGATTTATTGATTGAAATTGTGCGTTTTTCCAAATCAATATCGTTATAGGTCAACGCAAGTAATTCTCCAATCCTCATGCCTGTCCAGTAAAGAAGTAGAAAAGCCATCCTTGCTTCCGGCTTATCTTCTACAGTTGCAAGAAATCGTTTAAACTCCTGCTTCGTCCAGAACTGTCTTTCTCCGGCGCAGCTTTTCCCTATGCTTCCAGCCTTTCTGCATGGATTATCCCGCAAATCGTAATATTTTACTGCATAGTTAAAAATAGCAGATAACTGATTGTTTACAGTTTTCAGATAGGTCTGCGAATATCCCTTTTTCATGAGAGCATTTTGCCATGCTCGTACATCCGAAGCCTTAATTTCATTCATCTTCTTATTTTTGAAATAAGGAATAATTTTCAGATCAATGATAAACTTCTTTGTCCTCATGGTATTTTCACGCAGCCGATGTTCCATATCTTCGTAATAAATCTGAACAAAGTTTTCAAAATTGATGTCCAGATTGCGCTGCTGTTGCTGAAGGAAATCTCGCTCCCATTGTTCTGCTTCCGCTTTTGTTCTAAAGCCTCTCTTGTTTTTCTTATGACTCACTCCCTGCCAGTCTTTGTAATAAAACTGACTGCGCCACATCTTACCGTCTCTTGTTGCCGGCATAAAAGACCTCCTCTCTACATTGTTACGGTCAAACCGTAAAACTTTTCTTCAAAATACTTTGTTGGAACTTTGCCGCAGATCGTCCGGTAACCTTTTTCTTTTAATTCTTCGTTTAATCCCCGTATAATCTTATAGGCATAACCTGTTGACACGCCAAGTATCTCCGCTGCTTCTTCCGCTGTTACATACATTTTTCTTGTTTTCTCCATTCAGTGTCCTCCTTATTTTTATTAGGCACATTTGTGCCTTGTTTCATCCTCATTATATAGGCTCTTTTGTGCCTTGTCAATATAGTTCCTAAATTTTTCTTCCCTATTTCGTTTGAATGTGATAGAATACAAATGTCCCTATTATTTATATTCACTCTGAAAGGAGTCACCTTATGACAGTAGGAGAAAAGATTAAAACATTCCGAAACATCCGAGGAATTTCACAGAATATGTTAGGACAACTGGCGGGCATAGACGGAACCACGATCCGTAAATATGAACTGGGCAGCCGTAATCCCAAGCCTGACCAGCTTTTAAAAATTGCAAACGCTTTAGGCGTAAGTATCAATGTTTTTACGGATTTTGATATAGAAACTGCTTCTGATGTGCTTACCTTACTTTTTAAAATGGACGATCAAATAGATATGGAGATTGACGGAGATAAAGATGAGGACGGAAATATCATTCCAGAGACAATCTATATCCGTTTTAAGCACCCGGCAATCAATGACCGACTGGCTAAATTTGCTAAAACAAAGAAATGGCAGGAAAATCTGCTTGCCTCCAAAGACGCATTTCCAAGTGAAGAAGCATTCCAGCAGGAAGTGGCACAGATGAACGAAACCTGTGAGCAAATCAAACAGCATTTAGTTGATACAAATATTGTCGTCAAAAAAGGCGTTTCTGGAATAGATGTAAAAGTATATCCTGAAAAATAATCGTCAAATTCTCTTGACTCTCACGTTGCGTGATATTGTATTCTTTTCTCAAGGAATAACAGATGTGGGCGCTCATTCCTGTTTTTCCCTGTAACGAGAGGAGCTGTTTTGATGAAAAGTATAAGTCAGGTTGCAAAGCTGACTGGCGTCAGCATACGTACACTTCAATACTATGATGAAATCGGACTGCTGAAACCAAGTGAACTCACTGCAGCCGGTTATCGAATGTATGACGATAACACATTGCAGATCTTACAACAAATCTTGTTTTTTAAGGAGCTGGGATTTCCACTAAAAGAAATAAAAGAGATTTTGGAGAAACCAGATTTTGACAGGATTGCTGCTTTTAAAAAGCAAAAAGAACTATTCCTGCTGAAACGGGATCGCCTTGACCGGCTTATACAGCTTCTCGAACGTCTTGAGAAAGGAGAACAATGTATGAGCTTTAAAGAATTTGATCTGTCGGATTACATCAACGCTTTGGAAGATTTCAAATCCAATCAGACCGAAACTGTCATTCAACACTGGGGAAGCATTGAAAATTTTGATATGTTCATCCAGAAAATCAGAGATGATGAAGAACATATGGCAAAACTCGCCATCCAGCAGTTTGGCAGTATTGAAAAATATACCGAAGAAATGAAGCATAATCTGGAGCATTTTTCTGAAATTATGGAGAACTGGTATTCACAGATACCGGAAGAAATGCGGACAGAAGACAAATTTCTTAAGCTGGCTTCTCACAAAGGGGAAGATGTAGCTTCGGAACCGGTTCAAAGCATTGTAGAGGAAATCATAGCCAACGCTCAGGCCACTGCCCCAAAACTTCTGATCGGAGGTGCAGAAAATTATTGCCGGATGATGATCGACACTTATTCTAATGATTATCTTAGCAAAGTATTTGACACAAAACATGGTGCAGGAAGCAGCGAATATATTGTGAAAGCCTTCCGCTATTATTCCGAAAATAACTGCACAGAAAACAATTAGAGCCATTTTAGAGCCAAAAGACATAAATTGACCCCGGAAATGCCCATTTTATCAGCATTTCCGGGGTTCTGTCTGTTACTCAAACTCGTCTCACAGGAGTTTAATTTCAATGCTTCTGATAGCGTTTACGCTACTTATTATCACTATATTCGCCAGATTCGCAGGCATCATTTTGACTGACATAAAAATTGTACTCAAAATGTACTCACATTAATTATCTATTGCAGCCATACTTTCCAACTGTTATAATCAGTGCATGGGTGCTACCATACAACGGTAGGCGGTTAGTCCTTCAGCAGAGGGACTGTGACCCTCTGATTACATAGAAACCCGAACGGGAATCCACTGGAAAGGAGGGCTAAGCCAATGAGTATTGTAGATTTTATAGCAGTAGTGGGCTTCGGCTTAACCTGCTTTAGTATCGGATACACATTCGGTAAGGATAATCATAAACCACAAAAATAGCCGCCCCAGTCTGGTAAACTAAGCGGCAATTTTTGTCTAACTTTATATCGGACTAACCGTCTATCGGTAGCACTCTTTTTCTATAATCATATTATCACGGTTCCATAGAAATGTCAAAATTTTTCTTTGCTTTGAGAATCATCTGCGGCTTCGATAATCTGTATTGCCTTTTTCGCTTCATCACCTTCCACCAATACATCCACACCATACATACCAAATCCCGGTGCACCATGCATAGCGACGCTTGCACTCGCTTCCTGTGAAAAAGCAGCAATTCCTTGTTCTTTTAAAAGTTCTATAATTCTTCCCGCTTCTACTATATCTTTAGCGTTGTAAATTTTTGTACTGCCTGTCTTTGTCGTTGGAATATCTCTTTGCTCCCCATTAACTGAAATCCGGCGTCTGTTCCGGTTAAAATATGATAATACTCTGAGAACAATAAATGCCACGATTGTAATTCCACCCAGAAAAAGTAAAGCGAAATATATCGTTTGCTTCTCGGTTGCCCCCATTCTTCTCAGGCAGATACCATAAAACACAGAGAAAATTCCTGCACAGATCACACTGGTAAGGAAATCTCTCCATAGTGCCTCTCTCGCAGACAAGCCTTTATCCCAAATGCCATTATGTACCATAATAAACGCATATACAATTCCGCCTACCAGAGCAATTAACGTTTCACCCAGCACCAGACGAAGATTTACTGCCAATAGAAGCTGTATGATAATAGCTCCAACACTGATCAGGAACATAGATGCAAAAGCAAGATTTCCGGCTTTTAAAGCTTTTTGCTTTACCCAATCTTCATAATCAGCTACTTTGTTTAATGTTTCTTTCATCTCTTTGTTCATGGTCGAACTCCTTTCTCCATCCAGGAGCTCTTTTATTTCAATGTCATAATAATCAGCAAGTTCAACCAATATACTTAGATCCGGCATATTCGATCCTGTCTCCCATCTGGAAACGGTTCTCGCCGATACGCCAAACTTTTCTGCAAGCTGTTCTTGTGTAAGATTTTTTTCCTTACGGCATTGTTTCAAAAAAGCTCCTATCTTTTTTGTGTCCATGTTTCTACCTCTCTTTCACCTACAGCTTACCAATTATTTCAAAAAATCCCACGACACAAACCGAGAATCACCTGATTTTCCACCAGACATTGCGTGTCTGGTACAGATTAATCCATTTCAAACAAAAAATTTTCGTAATCTTTTACGTAATATCTGATATTTTTCCGGCCTTTTTGAATAATGATATGTCCCTCTGCTTCCAGTCTTACTTTCTGTGTCTGGATACCTCCGGGATACTTTTCATTCAATTCACCATTTGCTTTCAGCGTTCTCCAGTAAGGAGTTTTATCTTTCAATCTCTGATGGCTTGCCCAGGCAGCAATAGATACAAAAATTCCGGCAGTTATAGGTTCTGTAAAATCTGCATCATTCTCTTTTGCAAAAAATTCTCTTATCTTTCCAACTGTAATCACTTTACCATATGGAATTTTTTTCATCACTTCATCATAAGCAATGGGCGGTGCAAAGTACATTTTGTTTCCACCATATTTTTCAATGCTCTTTACATCCGTGATTATCTGAAACTTTGGCATATCTTTATTATCCTGCAGCATTGCATTAAAATCCTTCTTATCTTCATTAGCCATATCCACCACCTCCTGATCTAAGAATATACATCTTTCCGATTTTATGCAATGAGACACTTTTGTAAATTTCTTATCATAACCAGAATTTATAACTCTTTCCTATGGTTTAAGTGAATGCCAATATGTCCTACCCCCAGTATTATTGTAGACACGAATAACATTGGGTTTCGTCCGTATATAGCAATCAAACAACACGCTATAACTGGAAGAGTAGCACCTGCAACAGGAATACCCATTATACTGCTATAAAAATCTTTCATCGTCTTTTCACTTTTAAAATATCGTATCCAATATAATTCATACATAATCATCAGCACAAATGCAGCAATTAACCAAATCATCCATGCTGTAATACCTTGAATATTAAAATCACTGAAAATCAGCAACAAACAAGTCACTAAAACTTCGCCGGCTCTCTCAAACAACAGCAAGATTTTGTTTTCATTATGTACATATTTTTCGTAATCCTTTGGCTGATTCTTCGTCCAATATAAGTTTGGAATCATCAACATGATAAGAAAAATCAATCCAATATATGAAAATCCCAAATGCATACATTCACCTCTTGATTCCCGATAATTTTCAGTTCTATAAACTGAATTACGATTTTTCATTTTGAAGAAAAATCTAAACAATCAATCGTTTTCTTAAATATCCGCTTTTCTTCATTCGTTCATATGTACCAAGTGTATCATTTTTATTTATAAACTCCAATGCTTCGTCATATTCCATTCCTAATATAAGTAAATTCATTCTTGCAGCATGCAAATAATTCTCGTACCATTCCCATTCTGGATTCCTAGACAATTCTCGAATTGTAGAGCGTGATACTATAGGATTTATTGCGTAATTATCTGGTTGACAAAAACTATTTACAATATTAATATTGTTCTCCATTACTTTTGTTTGTCCCACCATAGAACCACCCATACTATTCCATAGAGGAAAATGACCATACTTTCTTCGGAATGACTCAATTAATATGCCTTCTACTCTCTTTATATCATCTCGTCCTTGCTCACTTAACATATCCTCAATTGGAGAGTTCTGCTGCTTTGCAAATTTCTCATACACTTTTCTGTTTCTATGAACCAACGGTTGAGATAACGGCGATTGCACAAATATTGTGTAACCCAATCGTTCATTTCTTGAAAAATAATCTTCAATTTGTTTTTGTTTCGATCCCTCTTTAATTGGTAAAATCCCATTATGCTGTTTAAATCTTTCTGCTAGGTCGCCTGCTAATCCAATATAGAGAACTGCTTCCGCATAGTAATCCCAAAAACAATAAATTCCTGCCGAAGCCCAACCGTAGTTATCTGTCGGAGAACATAAATCATCGATAGCATCTGCCATTTCCAAGGTTTCTTCTTTTCTATACGCATCTATAATAACTGTTCCAAACATTACATATCTCCTTGCTAAACACCATCTGTCTTTTTCTCATTTTATCACACTCACATTCCAAACACCATTCTTATATTAGCAAAAGAACAGCCTTCCGACTGCTCTCTGTGCTTACTATAATGTAGCTAACTTACATATCGTTCGCATCCTATATATGTTTTTTCATATTCTCACAACTCCATTTCTTTGTGTTTGATTTTATTTTTCTTCTGCTGCATATTGTGCTCCTGGCTTCTTTCTCTGCCCCATTGCAGCCTGTCACTCAGTTTTCTCGGCATCTGCTCTTTTCGTTTTTGTTCTTCCAGTGCTTTTTCCTTCTGAATATCACGCCAAATTGCCGACTCTATAGTATCACTGCCAAATATCCGTAGTGCTCTTTTATATTTATCTGATATTACTTCCAGCTTATCTACATCATCACACAACTGATTGCACATATCCGCCACCTTATCAGCATCCTTTTCTAGATCATCATAATCTTTCTTCAACTGCTGATATTTATCTCTCCATTTTTCTGCTTCTCTGGAAAGTTCTATCACCTTTGCAGCTAATCCTGCAATATAATTCTTCATCTTAGCGAACAGAGGTTTAATCTTTTTATTGCGGTATGTAGACGCCAGTTCCAGTGCCCCGACTTCTGGCAACACTAATTTAATTTGCCCGGAATTCTTTAATTCCTTATCAATACTATTTATGATTGGCTGTAACTGATTCCGTTGCTTCTCCATATGCTTCAGTTCTTTGTCCGCCTGTTCTTTGCTTTCCCTGACTTGATCTCTGGCTTTTTCTGCATCAGCTTTTTCCTGATTAAGCGCCTTTATATCTGATTCTGTCGCTTCTACATCTGCTGTCAAATTTTCTATTTTCTGCTCCAGCTCCTTTATTTCTTTTGCACGTTCCTTCTTCTTAAAATTATACACATCCAGATGTTCTTCATGAGTTCCTTTCTGCTCCCATTCGATTTCATGCCGCTCCATAATCTCTGCCAGAACTTCTTTTTCATGATTGATCCATTGATTCAATTCTGTATCATGCTTGGCACCGCCTTGAAATCCAAGGCTTTTCAACGCCTGTTTCAACGAGACTCTTGTATCCATTCCTTTTCCCTTCCATCCGGTCACATAAGGTACAAAATCAATATGTAGATGTGGGGTAGCTTCGTCCTGATGCAGATAGCAGCAAAATACCCGGAGTGTTGGATTTCGTCTCTGAAAATCCTGCATATATTCATCCAATACTTTCACCGCAAGATCTCCCTCTGGTGTCCCGGCAGCCATATCTTTATTATTTCCAATCTGGAAAATTACTTCATGGAACAACTTCTCCTGCTTTCCATGCTGAATCTTATCATAATAATTCGTAATCTTCCGATCATTTCTTTTCCCGACATTATACCGTTCTACCGATTCATCAAACAGTTCTTTGTAAACATCCTTCAGATTTTCATCCCGGTAACAAATGTTCAGATATACTCTGTTCTGATTAACATTTTCTGCAATAAAATCCCTTCTGTTATGCGCAAGAGAACCTGTTCCTGTCATACCGCTGATTGTTCTTTTCATCATCCTATTTTTTCACCTCACATTCTCTAAATAGTGCCGGATACGGCACATAAATTGTATTCATGCCCGTTAGGGCGGTTTTGTTACTTTTGTCAAAAGTAACGCAAAGGCACTTTCGACAGCCGTACCGTCCATCAAAAGTACCCTTGCGCCCTGCCAGGAGCTTTTCTTCCCTTCGGTCGGTATGTCTGTGCCCTGTTATATCCTTGCCTGAATATATTCCAGGTCACCACGATACGGTGTGCCCACCAGATACCAGTTCCGCTCAGCATCCATTTCCATCCGGGTCTGTACCCATCTGCCATCCAGCAAAATCTGCAGGCATTCCCCACAATGCAATCCGGTATCAATCCATAAGTCCGATAACAAGATGCCATATCTTTCGCTACTACTGTTGTAACCAAGTCTTCCCTCTCTCATTGTCCAGTCTCCTTTCCAGATACATTCAAAATCCCTACCAAGGATGCCCTGAATCATGGCTTCCTTTCAGATGTCTTACAAAAACTTCCGTCCTCACATCTGCAACTTTTCCTTGTCTGCCATTTATACAGGAGCGTGCCACGCCCCTGTCATATGGCATCCAAAGAAGAATTACCATCGAAAGTCAGCCTGTATTCCTCGCCTGTCCAGATACTCCTGGCGAGCTTTTTCCCGTTCTTCCTCTGTTGGAGCGGTTTTTGATTTCGTATATAATTCACGTTCCACCATAGTGTTCATTTTCTGCTCCAATCCTTTTTTCACATCGTCGGCACAACTATCATCATCAAGCAGATGATATCGGAGCAGTTTCATAAATAATTGCTGCGGTACTTGTACATTTTTCATTCATAGCTCCTTTCAAGATAGCAAGATTCCCTGTTCTTAAAGAGATGGTAATCTTGCCATCTTCCCAATACTATTCAGGCAACATCCAGAACCACTGATTACCAATCTTCACAGACTCAATTTCCAGTTCCTTCTTCGCATTCCATAGTGTTTTCTTTTTAATCCCCCGACTTTCTGCTTCTTCTGCCACCTTTGTCTGGGCTACAGAACCGGATACCAAAATTTCCTTTAAAAATTCCTTTGCTTCGTGAATTTTCTGCCCCCGGTTGTCTCCGCTTAACAAATCATCTGCACTGATGTCATATTCCCCAATCCATTCAAATCCAGTATCTTTATCCAAACGAAATGCAATGGATTTTCCTTCCGGTGCAAGGGAACTTTTCACATGACACACCACACGAATTTCTGGTTCATCCTTGATTCTTCCGACAATCAGTACGCTTCTGGCTGCCGCTTGAAAATCAATAGAGCCAAGTCCACGGTATGACGATTTCCCATTACTGTTTTTGTTCATATGACCAATCAAAATAATCGCACAATGATATTTCTCAGCAAGCACCGCTACACGCTTCATCAAGGGGCGAATTTCATTTGCCCTGTGCATATCTACAGCAGCCCCCAGAAAACCCTGTATCGGGTCTAAAACTACAAGGCGTGCTTTTGTCTTTATGATAGCTTCTTCTAATCTGGCATCCATCATAGTCAACGCCTGATCGTTATCATCAATTACCATCACTCTGGAACAGTCTGCACCTGCTGAAAGAAGTCGAGGCTTAATGGTATCGCCCAACCCATCCTCTGCAGTCTGATAAATTACATTTACCGGCTCCAGATCCATTGTTTTTTCCTCCAAGGCTGGTTCATCACTGCCCGATGGTAATACTGCCTCGCCTTTTGTCAGCTTTGCAATAATCTGCAGCACCATTGTGGTCTTGCCCTCACCGGGATCTCCCTGCACGATCGTAACTTTCCCAAAGGGAATAAAGGGATAAAGCAGCCAATCTATTTTTTCTACCTCTACCTGTTCCATATTTATCAGTTTTAAATTCGGTTCATCTCTTCTGTTATCCAAAATTACCTCCATTTTCTGTTGAAAGAAAGTGGAGACTTTGGTAGAATAACCTTAGTATTTGATTTGGATTTTCTACCAAGTCTCCGCCTTTAGGTGTTTGCCGACACTTAAAGGCTTTTACTTTTCATCTTCCAATATCTCTGTTTTAAAATCACTTGCTTTCCATGTTACTGAACAATCATCACCAGTGATTTCAATTACCTGTTGCATTAATGCCCGGCAATCTGCCAGCACCTCATACAAATCCTCTGTTTCCAGATGTTCCAGACGTTCCCACAACCGCCTTATTTCAAGGCTTAACCGATCACTTTGATATTTACCAACCGCAATCTTTACTTCCTGATGTAGTACAGACTGAATGAAATATTTTCCTTTCGGCAGTCCACTCACTTTAATGCGCGCTTCTAATTCTCTGCGTTCCTCAGGTGTCATTCGAAAACAAACTGTCTGATTGCGTTTTCTATCTTTATCTAATCCACTCATTACAAATCCTCCCTGTATTCACTGTCCAGCCGTTCAGCCAGTTTTGTCTGCTTGTTTGGATAAAGATGTGCGTAGGTATTCAGCGTAGTTTCCACCTTTTCATGCCCGAGCCGATTTGCAATCTCCAGCGGTGAAAATCCCAGTTCAATCAGCATACTTGCATGGGAATGCCTTAAATCGTGTACTCTTATCCGTTTTACGCCACTTTCTTTAATTCCTCGCTGCATTTCATGCTCCAGATAATATTTTGTAATGGGAAACAGTCTGTCATCCTCCTGCAGGTCATATAAGCTGTCCATATAATCTTTGATATCTGCAGCCAGAAACTCTGGAATGGTAATCACTCTCTTGCTCTTCGATGTCTTTGGTGGTGTGATTACATCTTTCTTGCCAAGACGTTGGTATGATTTTGTGATGGAAATTGTTCTCTTTTCCAAATCTACATCTTTCGGATTCAGAGCTAGAAGTTCTCCCAAACGCATTCCCGTCCAGTACAAGATCATAAATGCCATATAAGAAAGCCTTTTATTCATAACACTGTCGATAAACTTTCTAAATTCCTCTCCTGTCCAGAAATCCATTTCTTCTGCCTTGCTCTTACCCATACTTCCGGCTTTTGCACAGGGATTGCTTTTCAAATCGTAATATCGAACCGCATAATTAAAGATTGCGCTCAACTGATTATTGATTGTTTTCAGATAAGTGGGTGAGTACCCCATTTTAATCAACTCATTCTGCCATTGCCGGATGTCAGCTGCAGTAATATCATTTACCCGCTTATTCCCGAAATACGGGAGAATTTTCAGCTCCACAATATACTTTTTCGTTCTCATGGTATGCTCCCGCAGACGAGTCTCCATATCTGCACAATATATCTTCCAAAAATCCTCAAACTTCATATCAAAGTCCGCTTTTTGCGTAATAAGGAAATTTCGAAGCCATTCCTCCGCCTCTCTTTTGGTCGCAAAACCTCTTTTAGTGGATTTCCGGCGTTTCCCCTGCCAATCCGTATAACGATACTGAATCAACCATTTTCCTGTTTTCTTGTCTTTTTCCGCTTTCATTCGACCACCTCCTATGCACTGAAACCATACCAGCGTTTTTCAAAATAGCGTCTGGGAACTTTGCCCGCAATCACCAGAAATCCCTCTTTTTCCAGTTCCTGATTCAGCTTACGAATAAGCTTGTAAGCATGACCTACAGAAACACCCAGCATTTCTGCGAGTTCATTTGCAGTAATATAAATCTTGTTGTTTTCTGCCATATATGCATCCTCCTTTTCTGTTTATAGCGTTATCGCTACTTTTTATACCTCCATTATATGTAGCGACTTCGCTATTGTCAAGTGTTTTGAAATGCCAGTAGAAAAATTATTTCAAACATGGTATAATGTAGCCATCTCGATACATGGAGGACGATAAGCATGACCATAGGAGAAAAAATCAAATACTGCAGAAAACAAATCGGAATCACGCAAGATAAACTGGCTGAGCTGACCGGTATCCATCCGGTTTCTATCCGAAAATACGAAACCAATAAAATGCAGCCACAACCTCCTCAGTTAGAGAAAATTGCAGTTGCACTCGGTGTCAGTTATAATGCTTTGAATGGCAGTGATACTGCCGGACTTCGTCTGGAAACAGTCGGTGATCTGATGGGCGTACTTATGGTGCTTTGTAATTCTGGTATCCTCCAGATCAGCGGAGAGCGAGGGGAAGACGAGATGTTAAAAGATGATACTGTATCCATCCATCTGAATCCGGTTCTTTCTTCTTATCTTGAAATCGGATATACGGCCAGAGGGAAGACACATACCCTGTCCTTGCAGGACGCTTTGTTGAATATCAGAAGTTATAAGGTGTTTAATGACTTGTTGAAATGGGAAAAGATGAATTACATCTACCAGAGTGCTTTGAAATCCGCTGGAGATAATCCAAATGAAGCTACACAGGCAGCTATAGATGAGATAGCCGAGACAAAAGAAAAAGTGGAATTGGAATTGCAGAGAAGTCAGATATTGCTTGACACTTCTGATGGCATTAAAGTGAAAGTAAATCCTAATTACTGATATTTCTTATTTAAAATATAGAGGAGACTAACATGAGCGAAAAGATTTTCAGAGATACCAGAATTCAAATTGGAATTCTAAAAAGCCGAGGAGTTATAATAAAAAATAAAAAATGGGCAAAACAAACTATACGAACAATAAATTATTATAATCTTGTTAATGGCTATAAAGAACCCTTTCTCCAAACGGGAACTACTTACGAAAAATATATTTCCGGTACTACCTTAGAAGAAATACATGCATTATATGAATTTGATCGAAAACTACGTATAATTACCATTGAGTATATACTTGAAGTAGAAAAACAAGCAAAATCTCTTATAGCTTATTCTTTTTCAAAAGCTCACGGACATAAGAATTATCTCAAACTTGAAAATTTTGATACCCAAGGAATCCAAAAATACAGTCAAGTATGTGATTTATTGAGTAACTTATATCGTAAAATCAATTCGAACATTGACAAAGATTTATCCATATCGCATTATGTCAACGGAAAAAATTATATTCCTTTATGGGTATTGGTTAATTCAATTTCCATGGGAGACATTAGTAAATTTTACTCTAATATGTTACAAAAAGAACGTGAGGACGTTGCACGTAGAATGAAATGGGGTCTGCGAGAAAACCAGTTAGCCAGTTGCTTATTTTTTCTTTCTACTTTTAGAAATCGTTGTGCACACGATGAACGAATGTATTCTTATTTATCATACGCCTATTTATGTAATAACAATTATTTTCATTATTTTCATATAAACACAAATAATACCAATAACTACTTTGCAGTGATGATTGCTTTTAAAATGGTACTTAGTAAAACGCGTTATAATGAATATATCAAGCAAATTGAAGATTTATTTGATGAATTGTCAAAGGATCTTTCAACTATTCCAATTAGAAAAATACGAAATATAATGGGAATTCCAAATAATTGGCGACGTTTAAAAACATTGAACTAATTCAATTTATAACTTGACAAAACGATGAGAATTCTGTATGATATATTCACTGATTAAGAATACTTTAGTCAGCATACAATATAATTGAAAGTACCTTGATGACCTACGTGGCTCAAGGGCATATTTTTTAGAGGAGTTGGTTTACCAGCTCCTCTATTATTTTCCGTTTTTGTACTCAATCTGTACTCAAACCACATCGTAAGAGCCCGGAAACCCGCATAAATGCTGGATTTCCGAGCTCCATTTTTTTATTCAAACTCAATCGTACCCGGTGGCTTACTGGTCAGATCGTAGAATATGCGGTTTACTCCTTTTACTTCGTTGATAATACGGTTCATCACCTTATTCAGCACCTCATACGGAATCTCGGATGCTTCTGCGGTCATAAAGTCGATGGTCTTTACGGCACGAAGTGCTACTGCATAATCGTATGTTCTGAAATCACCCATAACGCCTACGCTTCGCATATTGGTAAGGGCTGCGAAGTACTGGTTCGGCATCCAGGATGGCTCACTGCCGGTCTCTTCTTTGTAAGCGGCTGCGGCTTTGTCGATTTCTTCGCGGTAGATGAAATCAGCATCCTGTACGATGCGGACCTTCTCAGCGGTAACTTCACCAATAATACGGATTCCAAGTCCTGGGCCTGGGAATGGCTGACGGAATACCAGCTTCTCCGGAATTCCAAGCTCCAGTCCGGCTTTACGGACTTCGTCTTTGAAAAGGTCACGGAGTGGCTCAATGATCTCTTTGAAATCAACATGCTTTGGAAGTCCACCTACATTGTGGTGAGACTTAATTACTGCGGACTCTCCGCCAAGGCCACTCTCTACCACATCCGGATAGATAGTTCCCTGTGCCAGGAAATCAACAGCACCTATCTTCTTCGCTTCTTCTTCAAAGATACGGATAAATTCCTCGCCAATGATCTTACGCTTCGCCTCTGGCTCAGTAACTCCTGCAAGTTTATCATAATATCTCTGCTGTGCATTTACACGAATAAAGTTCAGGTCAAACTGTCCATTTGGACCAAATACGCCTTCTACTTCGTCTCCTTCATCTTTACGGAGAAGACCGTGGTCTACGAATACACAGGTCAGCTGTTTGCCAATCGCTCTGGAAAGAAGTCCTGCTGCCACGGAGGAATCAACACCGCCTGACAGTGCCAGAAGCACCTTGCCATCGCCCACTTTCTCACGGATTTCCTGGATCGTGTGCTCAACAAACGCATCCATTTTCCAATCTCCGGCACATTCACATACGCCCAGTACGAAATTAGATAACATGGTCTTTCCTTCTACTGTGTGAAGAACCTCCGGATGGAACTGGATCGCATACAGCTTTTTCTCTTCATTTTCTGCAACTGCTACCGGACAGTCTGCTGTATGCGCAGAAATCTCAAATCCCGGCGCCTGCTTTGAAATGTAATCGGTATGACTCATCCAGACAATTGTTTTCTCTGATACCCCTTTGAAAATTCTGGAGTCTGTTTTATCAACCAGCAGTTCTGTCTTGCCGTATTCGCTGACGTCTGCTTTCTCAACTTTACCGCCCAGCACATGCATCATAAGCTGTGCGCCGTAGCAAAGTCCAAGAACCGGAATACCAAGCTCAAACAGCTCCTTCTGGTAAGTAGGTGAATCCGCCTCGTAGCAGCTGTTCGGTCCGCCAGTGAGAATGATTCCCTTCGGATTCATGGCTTTGATCTTCTCAAGATCGGTCTTGTAAGAGTAGATTTCGCAATATACATTACATTCTCTGACACGTCTTGCAACCAGCTGATTGTACTGACCACCAAAATCAATGACAATAACTAATTCTTTCTTCAAGGTTATCCTCCTGTTTTCCCTATAAGTATCTTTAGAAGCTGCTATTCGTTGGTAACATCCCGCGAGGTGTTTTTTGTGACCAAAGCTCACAGAAAATCCGAGGTTCTCGGCGCGAAATCATGCGAATGCATGATTTCAGTGTATCGCGAAGCGTGTTGCTGTAAGCGTAGTAAATAGCAACCATTGTAATCGTTACTGCTCACTTGGAAAAAACTTTCCCGCAAACAGTAACCTTGAATCTTCTTCCCATTATAAATGAGTATCTCAACTTTTACAACGGCAAATTTTCTTCGCAGTATAAAATTTTTGTCGCATTGTTAATAAATATTCTCCACAAATCTCATTGCTAAAAAAATCATTATGTTATTATGCATTCAAAACCATTGCTAGTTTGTTCTAATATTTTCAATGGGATTTGTTATCTATAAATACAATTTCAAAAGGTGAACCAAATGGAACAGAAAAATGAAAAACAACCAAGCCTGCTAAAACAGCTGTTTGTTTTTGCGGGCAACTACAAGTACTTAAGCATTCTTTCCGTGTTTTTTGCCGGAATCAGTGCTCTGGCCGCACTTGTGCCATTTTATTGCATCTGTCGGATCATGCATAAAGTGCTTCGCGTAAAGCCTGATTTTTCCAAGGCTGAGGGAATCTTCTCCTATGGCTGGCACACAGTGGGCTTTGCTCTCCCTGGCATGCTTTTTGTTCTTTTATACCATCATCCCCCGACTCTGACCACCACTTTAATGAGGTATGCTTATGCCGGAGAACCACAGTTTCAGTTAAAAGATGCCCTCACCTTCTTCATGTACCTGCTGGTTGTGTCCGGAATGTACGATCCCAGGTTGCGCTGCAGGATCTTTCCGCGGTTATCTCAGCCGATACCCAGTGCAAACGTATGGATGAGATTCTTTCCTGCCAGAAACAGGCCGGTAAATCCACTATGGATAACAAGGGATATGACATCACTTTCGGAATTGCAGATTAAATCCTAATATTGCCCCTCTTCACGGCACATGAAAAGCAGTAATGATTAAACCTTCCTCAATGCTTTTCCTTCTTTTTCTCATCCCAATATACGCAGTCATCTCTTCCTGCCACGCTGGAATCAAATGGTGTTCCATCATTTTTTTTATAATGCTTTGTCGCCTTAAATACGCATTTCGCACCTATGAAAACAATGGGAACGTTGAAGTACACGATCAGAATATTTCCCAGATCAGAGAACGCCCAAAGGTTTCCAAGCTCCAGCCCTGCAAGGTTGCAAAGTATTCCAAATGCAGCCACAAACAGGGCGATGCAGCGCACAATGTTGATGCAGACTGCGTCTTTTCGGATACGGTTTGCTGCGATTTCGGAGAAACTGATCATTCCCAGAAGGCAGGTAAAAGCAAACAGTCCGAAGCATAAAGTCACCAGAAATGTCATGACCGCATTCATGGATGTGCCTGGTGTAAGCACTGCAATAGACTCTGTAAATTTCGGTAATTTATCAAGAGCCGCCCATGCCTCAGCGCCTTCGCCAGTCCAGCAGTGAGCCATAACTACTACGAAACCGGTCAGTGTACAGATTACAATGGTATCCAGGAAAACACCAAGAGAAGCCAGGATTCCCTGCTCGCAGGGATGTTTTGCATCTGCTGCTGCGGCTGACATTGTGATGGTTCCCTGTCCAGCCTCGTTTGACATCAGGCCTCGTTTCACACCCTGTGCCAAAACCGTTCCCATAGCTCCACCAAAGAATGCCTGTGGCTTAAATGCTCCGCCAAATACAGATGTGAAGAAGTATGGGATCTGTCCCACATTCAAAATGATCAGTACCACTACCACCAGGATATACAGCACTGCCATTACCGGTACCATCATGTCGGTCCATTTGGATACCTTTTTGATTCCGCCGAATGCGACAACTGCAGTAAGGATGATGATCAGCGCACCTGCAACATAGTAAAACAGGGAATCTGCTGCAATTGTTTTTCCCGTAAGGATTTCTGCCATTCTTCCTACAGAAGAAACTACATTAAAGCCCTGGGCTGGCAGGCAGCACAGCGCATAAAGAATGTAAAGAATGGACAAAAACACACCGATTCCAACGCTGTTTCCAAGAAGCTTTCTTCCATAAAATGGGAGTCCGCCTACGAACTCATCGTCTTTTTTCTCCTTAAAGATCTGCGCCAGAACGGCTTCCATATAGGCTACTGCCATCCCGAAAAATGCGGAGATCCACATCCAGAACAGGGCTCCCGGACCGCCTACTGCAATAGCGCCTGTAACGCCGATAATATTTCCGGGACCAACACGCATGGCTGCACTTAGCAGAAAGGCTGCCAGCGGAGTGATTCCTGTCTTAACGGAACGTTTCTCTGCGAGAAGGTGAATTCCTTTTTTGAAATATGTTACCTGGATAAATCCCAGCTTAATGGTGAAAAAAATGCCGGATCCAAGCAGCACGATGATTGCCAGTGAAATATTTCCCAAAATCGGAATATTCCGATACCATTCGCAATTCGTAGGAAAATCCCACAACAGATCCGACAGCGGACCTATAAACCCAAATACACCATTGATTGCCTCAAAAACACCTTGCATACTCATACCTCCCCTTTTACGGTCTGATTTCTGCTTTCCCCGCAATAAAAACCGTTTTGCCTGACAATTGTGTTTGCTAAATTAAGGTATCCTTCCTTCAACAGCAGTTACCTTAGTCATTTTAGCGGCAATTTTTTCAGACTATTCGCTTGTGTCTTCTTGCGACTTGCATTGTTACTTTCTATTATATAGAATTTTTCCATATAATCTATTGTTTTTTATGGGAGATATATTGCAAAAAGTGTTATATTTTCATTTTTCCACAGGCATTTTCCAAAATAGACATGTCACTAGCCCGCGACCTTACCATATCTGAGTTTATAAGTTCTTTAGATTTTCATCATACTTTTTTCAACTCCTTCTCACAGATTCATCACAAATTCTGCGTATATTAATAAACAAATAAAGCGAAAGCTTTTTTACATAGATTAGCAATCAACTTTTTCTTTTTCATACTTGCCGGACCAACAGGTCCGGCCCTCCTTCTTTTTAGGGGGATTTTTTTATGCACATAATTGCTATTTTGTGGGTTGGTCGTTACCCCGTACGCGATTTCACAATGTATATTCACCGCCGCGCGGAGCAACGTTCCGGCAAGCTAGCTGGTAACTACGACTAAGGCGCTCGGGAGAGCCCTCTCGCCTAAGTCTTCGTAACTATCGGATCTCGCCTCCACTAAAACCGCTCCTGAAATGCGCGGCTACATGAATATACATTGCAAAATCGCTGGTTACTGGCAGAGGGAAGAAAGAAACAGCCCCATCTTTACATTTATCCTGTAAAAATGGGGCTGCTAAATTAATATTATTTGCTTGAGGGTGTTTTATTATATTTCAGAAATCTTAAAGCTGATCTGGTTTCTCAACTGTATAGGCACTCTGATCCTGGATAACAGTTGCTCCGGACAGATCTGCAGTGTCGCTGTAGGAGCCAGTTGTGATGGTGTACCCGCTGTCGCCCTGTACGTAAACAGTTCCGTCTGTACCCTGAATGGTTACAGTTTTTCCTTCGCTGTCTATGATGGTTCCCTCATTTTCCAGAGAGGAAACGGTACTGTCACCAGTTACAGTCCAGGTGGAATCTGCGCTTACATACACGTTGCAGTATCCAGCTCCACCTTCGCCTGCATAGCTCTCATCATCCACAACAGCACCTGTCAGACTGCTGCCCTCTGTGAGATAGAAATCCAGGTTACTGATGGAATCCCAGATCACATTTCCCTGCATATCCTGGCTGATACCGGTAAAGTGGCAGTCAGCTCCGTTAGCTCCGGACTGTCCCCAGCCTCTCTGGTTGGTGTTGCCTGTGCACTGCAGGAAAAACTCATTATCATCATTGTAGGTAATATCTACATTGCTTAAAGTAATGGTACTCTCTGTATTGGTGGTATAGAATACACCGCCGTTCCCAGAAGTCAGACTGCCACCGTTCATCTGGAAAGTACTGTTGCCGACCTCAGAGTCACCAGACATGCTCTGGTAAAGAATTACCGTCCAGGTATTGTCATTCTGATCCAGATCACTCATGTTACCAGTCAGATCACAATCATACAGGTGAATGGAATTCAGACCTTCAATACAGATTGCCTCAGAACCATTTGCAGTCAGGCTTGCGTTGCTTACCGCAATATCTGCTGTACTGTAAATAGCAGGAGAACCAACACCGTTGGAAACATAATTTCCACCATCGATCACCATGGTTCCGCCGCCTCTGTCGCTTCGGATTGCTGCGGAGGACTCACCGTTCGTCTCCACATTCAGATCCCAGCCATAAAGAGTACCGCCGCCGGCTACATGAACACCACCTGAGGTATCCTGTGTGGTTTTCACAGTTGTACCAGAAGCATATACAGTTCCATCACCATATGCAAAAAGCCCTGCGCCGCCTGCTGCGTCTGTAGTCACGCTGCCGTCTTTCACATAAGCAGTACCATCTGTTGCCAGAACCGCTGCACCTACACCATAGAAACTGGAATTGTCTCCGCCCTTGCTGTCCTCAGAAGTTCTTGTAATGGTATCATTGTCAAGAGTAACGCTTGCACCGGAAGAGATCAGTGCTGCATTCTCGTCAGTTCCAGTTGATTCAATTGTCTCATTTGATACAGTTGTATCTTCTGTATACTCATTTGCTGCAGTATAACTGTCCACACCCTGGGACTGTCCACCAGGACCTCCCTGTCCTGGAGCACCCTGTCCATCACCGCCAGGCTGACCCTGACCGCCCATTTCCATAGACATTACCGTAATGGAAGCAGCATTTCCATCCTCATCTAAAGTGATAGAAACGATATCCCCTTCCTGAATGTCAGAAAGTGAAATCTCCTCAGCCTCTGCTGACTGTCCGTCACTGTCTGGTGCTCCGCCATTCTGATCTCCATCTGGCTTCTCCGGTGCCTCTCCATCCTGACTATTTCCGCCAGGCTGACCATCCGGCGCACCGCCATTCTGTCCATCTCCGCCAGGCTGCATACCGCCTGCCTGCTTTGTGATCACTGTATCTGCAGTAATTGTGATCGTCTGCTCCTCGCCAGTCAGATCCAACATAGAAGGTGCCTCACCACCCTGGCCGTTTCCATCCGGTGCTCCGCCATTCTGTCCATCTCCACCAGGCTGGCCCATCTCTTTCATAGTCCCAACCGCAATGGTAATCTCCGAATCAGAAACCGACTTAACCTCACCAAGTACCACATTCTCCTGACTCTCATCGCCATTCTCACCCGAAGCATCCGCCTCACCACTTTCATCATTCGCTGCATCCGCAGCCGCCTCCGTCTTACTATCCTCCGCATAAACCATAGCCGGAACAGAAGTTGTTGCTACCATAATTCCCATTAAAACTGCTAAATATCTACGTTTCATACCCATTCATTTCCTTTCTATATTCATATTCCCTGACCCCTCCGAAGCCCTCATTTCCTTCCCCGTCCGGATCATTTTGTTTTTGTGTTCCTTATGTCTAATAATATACAGACAAAATGTGTTCAATTAATGGGAAATCTGTGTTCATTCTAAGGTCGACCCCGTAACAAACTGTGAACTCCCCCCTCTAGTTCCCAGGCGCTGCGTCACTCCCTCCCGCCCACCACCTACTCCCCCCGCAGCCGCCGTCCTGTTTTTCCCCCCCCCCAGCCAGTACACAGTGAGAGGAAGGGGTGGCTGGCTGGGGGCTTTGCCAAAATGGGCGTTTGACGAGTATAGCGTCAGGGAGAATTGCACTGTCTGAGCCCTGCAAGGGCGAGTTTGCAATTCTCCCTGACAATAGGCGACGCAGTCAAACGCCCATTTTGGCATCGCTCCCAGCCGGCCACCCCTTCCTCTCACGTCCCTCCCCACAAAAAAAACAGGGCGCCATCACGCACCCTGCTTCATTCTCTTAATAACCTTAAGTCTGGTAAATTCCTCTCTTTCCTTCTCCTCCAAAGCATTGGAAATATCCTTCGTCAGAGCCTCAAACTTCGGAATCGTAATATTCTTCAGCGCATTCGCCCTCTTCTGCGTCTTCTTAATATTGCTAGCCAGCCGAATCGCCGAATTTTCAATCATAGACAGCTTAATGGAAAGCTCCTTCACTCTCTCAAAAGCCGCCTTCGCCTCATCCAGAGACATCTTCGTACTATAATAAGCATATGTCGGCACATTTCCCGACTTATCATACTCCACCAGCGGAATCTCCGTACCCATAACACTACGTGTCTTAATACGAATAGAATTCTCCACCGGCACCGTATGGGAAATCTGATCCACAAACGCGATACCCATCTCCATATTCGCTTTCTGCAAAGCCTCATACGCAGTTCGGAACGTCTCATCAATCTGTCCCTGGATATCCTTCGCCTGATCAACCAAATTCATCATCTCACGAATCAGAATATTACGCTTCTTATCCATCAGTTCATAACCCTGACGGGAAAGAGCAAGTGAATTCTTAGCCAGAATTAAATTACCCTTGGTAGGAAAGGTATTCGGATCCATTCAAGTCACCTCACTCTTTATTTGGTAGTCTCGTGATAATACTGATCCAGAATCTTGGTATCAATACGGTCAAGCTCATCCTTCGGAAGCATACCAAGAAGCTCCCAGCCCTTATTCAGAGTATCGATAATACTTCTGTTCTCTGTATCTGTCTGACCGACAAACTCAGCCTCAAATGCCTTACCAAACTGCAGATACTTCTTATCCAGAGGAGAAAGCTCATCCTCACCAATAACAGAAGCAAGGGCTCTGGCATCTCCAACCTTTGCATAACAGGAAAACAGCTGGTTGGCAACGTCCTGATGGTCCGCTCTTGTGAAGCCCTCACCAATACCATCCTTCATCAGACGGGAAAGAGACGGCAGAACATTGATTGGCGGGTAAATACCCTGTCCATGAAGCTGTCTGTCCAGAACAATCTGACCCTCAGTAATGTAACCGGTAAGGTCAGGGATCGGATGGGTAATATCATCATTAGGCATGGTCAGAATCGGGATCTGTGTAACAGAACCTGTACCACCGGAAACAATACCTGCACGCTCATATAAAGTAGCAAGCTCACTGTAAAGATATCCAGGATAACCTTTACGGGAAGGAATCTCACCTTTGGAAGAAGAAACCTCACGCATTGCCTCACAGAAAGAAGTGATATCTGTAAGAATAACCAGAATATGCATACCTTTTTCAAAAGCAAGATACTCTGCTGCAGTCAGGGCGATCTTCGGAGTCAGAAGACGCTCAACAGTAGGGTCATTTGCCAGGTTCAGGAACATAACAACGTGATCGGAAGCACCGCTCTCCTCAAAGGTTCTGCGGAAAAACTCTGCAACATCATACTTAACACCCATTGCAGCAAACACAATGGCGAAATTCTCATCAGAATCAGCGCCCAGAGAAGCCTGACGCACGATCTGTGCAGCCAGCTTATCATGAGGAAGACCGTTTCCAGAGAAAATCGGAAGCTTCTGTCCACGGATCAGGGTGGTCAGACCATCAATTGCGGAAATACCGGTATTGATGTAGTTACGCGGATACTCACGGGTAACCGGGTTCAGTGGCAGTCCATTGATGTTCAGGCTCACCTCCGGTGTGATCTCACCAAGACCATCGATAGGCTGTCCAATACCGTTAAAGGTACGTCCCAGGATTTCCGGGGAAAGCCCGATTTCCATAGGATGACCACTAAGACGTGTATGAGTGTTTCCAAGGGACATATTATCTGTACCCTCGAAAACCTGAATTACTGCTTTATCTTCGTATATTTCAATGATACGGCCAAGCTTTTCGGTACCGTCATCCATACGGAAGGAGACGATTTCCTCATAGGAAGCGTTTTTAACGCCTTCCAGAACTACAAGAGGGCCGTTTATTTCACTAAGGCCTAAATATTCGATTGCCATAAAAAACTTACCTCCCTATCAGCCGTTTCTCTCTAATACGTTATCGTAGAATCTGTCGATGTCAGCCTTATACTGGTCAAACATCTCAGGTTTGTTATTCGGAACATCATATTTGATAGCAATGACACGCTCAAAAATATTATCCTCCTTCAGTACGGAAACCGGCATTCCCTGATTTACAAGGGAGCGGCACTTCTCGTACAGATAAAGGATGATCTCCATCATATTGAACTGCTTGCTCATCGGTACACAGGTATCCTCTGCATGGAACGCATTCTGCTGAAGGAATCCAAGACGGATAACCCTTGCGATCTCCAGAGTCAGCTTCTGATCATCCGGAAGAACATCACTACCGATCAGCTTAACGATTTCCATCAGAGAGCTCTCCTGGTTCAGAATCGCCATCAGCTGATTACGGTCGCTTACAAATTTAGCGGAAACATTATCTCTGTACCATGGGCTTAAATCCTCCAGGTACTCACTATAGCTTGTGAGCCAGTGGATAGCCGGGAAATGACGGGCATAAGCCAGAGATTTATCCAGTCCCCAGAAGCAGCGGACGAAACGCTTGGTATTCTGTGTAACAGGCTCGGAGAAATCACCACCCTGTGGGGAAACCGCACCGATAATAGATACGGAACCTTCGGTTCCATTTAAGTTCTGCATCATACCAGCTCGCTCATAGAAAGCGGAAAGCTTGGAAGCCAGATAAGCCGGGAAACCTTCCTCGGCAGGCATTTCCTCCAGACGTCCGGATAACTCTCGAAGAGCCTCGGCCCAACGGGAAGTGGAGTCTGCCATGATGGCAACGTCATAACCCATGTCACGATAATACTCAGCCAGTGTAACACCTGTATAAATAGAAGCCTCACGGGCTGCAACAGGCATGTTTGATGTATTGGCAATCAGAGTGGTACGGTCCATCATCAGGTTTCCGGATTTCGGGTCGATCAGTTTACTGAAGTCCTCAAGGACCTGTGTCATCTCGTTTCCACGCTCACCACATCCAATATAGATGATGATATCTGCATCAGACCACTTTGCAATCTGGTGCTGTGTCATGGTTTTTCCAGTACCGAAACCTCCAGGGATCGCAGCTGTACCACCTTTTGCAATTGGGAAAAGGGTATCCAGGATACGCTGTCCGGTTACCAGCGGTACGCTTGCAGGGAAACGTTTGTAGGTAGGTCTTGGCACACGGATGGGCCATTTCTGTGCAAGAGCGATGTCACGCTCGCTGCCGTCAGAAAGACGAACCGTTACAATCGGATCAAGAATAGTATATGCTCCGTCCGGAACTGCCTTGATAACCTCAGCCTCTCCGATTGTTGGCGGAACCATGGATTTATGAAGAATGGAAGCTGTTTCCTGAGTCTCGGCAATGATAGTACCTGCACTTACCATATCTCCAACTTTAACAGTTACATGAACATCCCATTTCTTAGCAGTATCAAGGGAATCAACACTGACACCACGAGAAATATATTTTCCGGAGGATTTTGCAATCTCCTCCAGAGGACGCTGGATACCATCGAAAATGTTATGAATGATTCCAGGTCCCAGAAGAACGGAAATAGCATCGCCTGTTCCCATTACTGTATCGCCTGGCTTCAGTCCTGTTGTCTCCTCGAAAACCTGTACGGTAGTCATGCCCTTTTTCAGACCAATGACCTCACCGACCAGCTTCTCAGGTCCAACATAAACCATCTCGGAAATCTTAAATCCCGGGTCGCCTTTCAGATAAATAACAGGACCGTTAACGCCGTAGATAATACCTGTTTTATTCATGGCTCAGCCCTCCGTCAAATTTGAATTCTTTTTTCAGCTTCTCATAAGCGCTCATGAAAGAATTGTCGATCAGGATATTTTTCGCCGGGATGGTAGCTTTGATACCGCCCATAAACGGCTCCTTGGAAATCTCAACTGTAAATCCTGTCTTTGCAACGATAGAACGCTGTAATGCTGTATCTTCCGGGGAAAGATAGATGCAGATTTCATCATTTCCCGCAAATTCTCTTGCCTTCTGGATTCTTGTACAAAGATAATCCTGATATTCAGGGCTCTCCATAAAGTCCTCCAGATGATTCTTAACCTCTACAAAAAGCTCATTTCTAAGCTCATTCTGTTTGGCTGTCCAGTCACGTCTTAAAGTCAGCTGCTCAGCAGAAAGTGCCTTGTTTACCTCGCGGGTAGCATTTTCTGTCTCTGCCTTGATCTGTGCCTCGGCATCCATTTTTCTTGATTCTTTATGCTTTTCAAGCATTTCTTCCAGATTCTTCTTATGGGCTTCCAGTGTATTCTCAGCCTCTGTCTGGGCTTCCTGTACGGAAGTGTCATAGAAATGCTGCAGTTTTTCTTCAATTGTCATGCTTGGTCTTCTCCTGCCTATAACTTTAAGCCAATGGCTTCGTTAACATATCCGGTAATAAAATCAGGTTTGCGGCCTGTACCATGCCTGTCAGGGATTTCGATGATCAAAGGCGTTTTATGGTTCAGCTTTACATCGTCCACGATCTGGGGAAACTCCCGGCCGAATTTCTCGGTCAGGAGAAGGATCCCGATTTCTTTGTTGGCGATCGCTTTTTCCAGGGCGTCCTTCAGTTCGTCACGCTCATGGACTACAACGCCTTCCACACCTGCCAGTCTCATCCCTGTGCAGGTATCGATGTTGTCACTGATCAAAAACATTTTCATAATTATAATTTACCGATGATCATGAAGGAAATGATCAGACCATAAAGAGCAACACCTTCGGCAAGACCTACGAAGATAAGAGATTTACCAAGAATGCTCTGATCCTCGCTGATTGCACCAAGAGCTGCACTTGCCGCACTGGCTACGGCAATACCACCACCGATACAGGAAAGACCTGTAACAAGAGCTGCTGCAATATATCCAAGACCTGTTGCAATACCTGCATCAGCGCCTGTTGCCGCCTGTACAGAAGAGCTTCCTGCAAACATAACCATTGCTGCTACTAACATGGTACCAAAGAAGAAAAATGCATTTGTTGCGATTGTTGCTTTGTAACGTCCACGGCTCTTCTCGCCGATGAAATAATAACCAAATGGAACGATAATGCTTAATACAAGCGCTACTGCTAAGATAATCTGTGTCATAACTGTCATGATAATTGACCTCCTCGTGTTTTAACATTTGTAATGTCACCGCTTATCGTCGGGACATGTGATAAACATTTCACAGAATATATTTTATAATCACTACCAGACGGCAGTCTATTTCGCCTCCGCATCAGAACGGAAAGGCTCGAATTTTCTTCCGCTTCCCTTGTAGAAACGGCTGAACATCTCGTAATACTCAAGTCTCAGTACCTGAATACCAACAATCAGTCCCTCAAGAGCACATACGAAAATATTTCCAAGAACGATTGCTACCCAGTTCGGGTTTCCATTCTCCGCACCTGCCAGCATCAGCACAACCTGCATCATAGCTGCATGGCTGACTGCATAAGCTCCGATACGCACAAAGGAAAGCGTGTTGGAGAAGTAGCTCAGAAGGACCTCGAACATCTCGAAAAATCCCTGGACAATAAACATTCCCACACCGCCGTCTAAAGCTGCCGGCTTCTTTTCCACAAGGTTTGTAAGAGGCTCTTTTAAGAACATTACAAGCAGCGGAAGGATAAACATAATGCAAAGAACGATACTGCCTGGAAGTTTATGACCTGTCATAAACAGAGCAAGTACAACAACTGCGGAGCCATAGAATACAAGACCGGCAACTGAGTTTGTATCAAACCATGTCTTTTCTGTATCCTTTGCCTTCAGGGAATTCATAATATTAAAAATCATACACAGAAGAATGATTCCCATACCAAAGCCGATGGCAATAATAAATACGGTATTCAGTTTTCCAATAAAAGGTACTTCCATCATGGCATCCATCGGCCGCAGCCATACAGGCTCTATAATATCCTCAAATCCAAAAAAGCTGCCAAACATGAAACCGAAGAATGTGGAAAAAATACCTGCACAGCTGATGATTCCCGCAAGATCAATATGCTTGAACTTGTAAAGAAGGAATCCTCCAATCAGTAGAACCAGTCCCTGGCCGGCATCTCCGAACATTGCTCCGAAAATAAAGGAATAAGTAAGGGCAATAAACCAGGTTGGATCCATTTCTCCGTAGGCCGGAAGGCCATACATTTTGGTGTACATTTCGAAAGGCTTGAAAAGCTTGGGATTCTTCAGCTTGGTAGGCGGTGTCTTATGGGCATCCTCCTGCTCATTCTCATCAATCAGACAGAAAATACGGGAATCTCCGGAAATATCATTCTGGAAAGCTTTGGCATCCTTCTCTGTCATCCAGCCACAAAGGATATAAAATGGTTCCTTCGGCTTATAATCGGCTGCTGCCTCTCCCTTATTGTCCCCATGTGTGCATGCTGCCAGTTTACGGATATCAAAGTTCCTTGAAAACTGGGAAAGTGTATGTTTGCAGGAAACAATGTCGGATGCATTTTTTCTGAAGAAAGCTTTTCTTGCCGCTTTGTTCGCATCAAGATCTGCAATTGTTTTCTTGTACTGCGCCTCAAGTGCTGTGTATGCAGCTTTGGCAGTTCCATCATACTGATCCGGTACAAAGATTTTTTCAAAGTGCATAGCAGAATATACGGCATGGATCCGCTGTGCTTCATGAGCGGGGACAAAATAAATTCCCCAGATATAACGGTCATCCTCATCACATTTAATGAAAATCGTATCCAGATTGTCATAAATGTAGGTTTTAAATTTTTCGAAATAATCTTTCTCGATCCGTCCAAAACGATAATGGATATAACGCATTTTCAGGATTGACTGCACATCAAAGTCTACATTTCGGAAAGGATAGATAATACGAAGTGATTCTGCCAGAGAATCACGTTTCTCTTCCAGTTCCTGACGGGTCTTGTTAAGGACATCCGCTTCATCTTTGATCTGCTGTACGAAAGAGAGAGCTTTTTCGATTGGAAGCTTCTTCGCAGAAGCCTGCTCCGGGTTCTCAACCTCTTCATAGAAGCTTCCGACTGTGCTTAAAGCTTCTTTATAAGGATTGATTTCAAGATAAGGAGAAAGATTCTTCACATCTGTGAGCTCAGTAAGAGCATTCTCCAGATGAATCTCATACCGGCTGAGGTAATTATTTACAACTCGGTCGATATCCTCTCTTGGCCCGGTAATGCTGACAAATTTCATTTTCTCAATCACATTGCTACCTCCGGGTTACTAATTGTTGTGAACATAACGCATTGCCTCGTCCGGATCAACCTGGTAACGAACACACTCCAGTGCGATGGTCAGACGGTTTACCTCATGCTCTTTGTGGTAAAGATAAGAATACAAAACAGCTACTGAATAAGGATCCTTGCGAGCCTCTTTCTCAAGCACGGTACGGAGCAGACTATTATAAAGCTCCTCCATGGAGATCAGGTTCAGCTGCTGATATTTCCTGCCATACCAGGTACGGGAAAAGATCTGCTCACCCTCTTCTTTGCTGGTAGCTTCCACCAGAGCTGTGATTTCTTCTTTCTTTAGTTTATAATTCACGGGAATCAGCTGTGCGTAGATGGCTGCCGGCTCCATTTTGTAATAACGCTTGGACCGCAAGATAAACTGCAGGTTCAGCATATCAAACTTCTCACCATAAGCCTTGGTGATCTCGTCCAGATCGTTTCCCTTGAATAACTTTTTGCGGACACTCCAAATCTGATTAAAATAATAAAGATCAAGAGCCATTCCGTAGTCAAATAAAAGTCCATTGCCGTTCTCATATACGCTCTGAAGGGGAGCGTAGAATTCATTGCCCTTCAGGGCTGTCATGAACTCATCCATATTTCCGGCACCTGCCACTCTGTCAATATCCAGCTTGGAATGATGCAGGAAAAAGTCGCGGTAAGGACTCATATCCACAGGATTGGTGCTTCTGTGATCGAAAAGATTCGTTAAAATCTCTTTCAGAACACGGATCTCGTAGCGCTTGGAATAAAGTGCCAGGAATTTGCGCTGTTCCTTGTTTGCAAAATTGTAAATGCGGGAGAAATTTCCGAAAATAGATTTCTTCAGAAGCTTCTCAATCTCGCCTCGGTGAAGGTTGTTCTCATCAAGGTCTGACCATTTACTGACATATTCCGGCGTTTTCTTTAAATAGGAAACTACCTGTGGAACGTCCGAAAAACGGACGATTTCCTGAAGCTGTTCATCTGTCACCAGATGGCTGCTCATAGCGCGTATTTTCGTGGAAATTCCGCTGTAGGAAAGAACGCTTCCCATTACATCACTTCCTCCTGAATGATCTTTTCAAAAATTTCTCTGGAAAGGCGTTCGTGATTCTTCTCGTAATAAGCGTCAAGCTGACTTAAGGATTTCTGGGTGTCCTCACGCAGGGATGACAGGCGCTTATCCTTCTCACCTTCAAGATTCCGGCGAATTTCCTTAATCTGCTCTTCCGTCTGTTTCTCCAGCTGGGTGTCGAATTCCTTGGACTGCCTTTCCATCTCAGCTGAAAGAGCTTTCTTCTTCTGCACAGCATCCTTCATAATGCTCTCTGCAGTGGTCTCTATCTCGGACAACTTACCGATTATCTGTTCCATTTTTCCCCTCCTTTTTCAAGTTTTAAGTATCTTACACCCATTTTGATGAAAATACCAGTCAAACTTTGCCTAAAATTTTCACAAAAATTCAATACAATTCCATATGATTTGACTAAAAATTAACAATCTTCTCAAATTCTATCATAGCAAAAATATATAGCCAGTACACGTATTAATTATAATTGGAAGAAAGTGCATATTTGTGCGTTGTTTTCACCTATCGTTCCCCTTTATCCTTCCTTCCCAGGAGCTCATTTTCAGTCAAATTTGGTCAGAAATTGTTTCTGTGACGGTGTTTTTTGTTTTATTTATCACGGACATGGGTAGAAAATCGTGATATCAATATTATTGCGGAAAACTGGGAAATCATGTATAGTAGTTTTGTTATTAAGAATAGATACGATCTTAGCTGACTTAATCAGCTTTTAAACAGTTATAAAAGCATTTACAGGAGGAACTCATGCGACTTAGAAATATACCTGGCGCAAAAGACGCCATTGAAGAAAGTATTTACGTAATCCAGAATCCCCAGGAAAATAAGGGCAGCTGGGACAAAGTCTTCCCTCAGGATCAGCTCATCCACCTGGAAGTTGGCATGGGAAAAGGCCGCTTCCTTATGGATATGGCCAGGCTTCACCCGGAGATCAACTACATCGGGATTGAAATGTACGACAGCGTACTCCTCCGCGCCATCCAGAAAAAAGAAGCCCTGGCAGAAGAAGGTCAGGAGCTTTCCAACCTGAAATTCATGCGCATGGACGCCCGCCTGCTTCCGGACGTTTTTGAGAAAGGGGAGGTTGACAGAATCTACCTGAACTTTTCTGACCCATGGCCCAAGGCGCGCCACGCTTCCCGCCGCCTTACTTCCCGGGAATTCCTTGCCCGCTACAACAAGATTCTGAAAGAAGACGGAACCATCGAGTTCAAAACTGACAACCGAGGCCTGTTCGACTTTTCCCTGGAAGAAGTTCCGGAAGCCGGATGGAAACTGGAGGCACACACCTTTGACCTGCATCATAATGAAGAAATGATGATTGGAAATGTAATGACCGAATATGAAGAAAAATTTTCCTCTATGGGAAATCCGATCTGTAAGATGATCATTCGTCGTTAAATGTTTCACCTTGCTGTATTTCTTTTCATATTATAAGGAAGAAATATCTGGCAGGAGTTTTTTATATGAAGCGAACCAGATCTTTGCAAAAATTTGCTGCTCAATTTGGCTATGAACATAAAAACAGAAGCAATCCCTTCTCCAGCATAAAAAAGCATGCCAATGAACTGTCCAAACTGCTGGACAGCATGTTTCCCAAGGACAAAAACGACAAAGAAAAATCATAGAGGTACCTGATTAAAAATGATAGAATGGAAAAAATTCTTCTGGCCCACTACCCTGGATAAGGGAATGACGCTTTACCAAAACAAACGGGTAATTAACATAACCGAAAATAATGACAAATACACAGCAAGTGTTCTTGACACCAAAAGATATGAAGTTTCTTTTTCGATAAGAGATAGAAAAATAAAAGGAACCCGCTGCCAATGTCCCATGTCTAAAGGCATGGGACTTTGTGAACATGTTGCTGCTGTTTTATACGCTGTAGAAAACAAGGAAGAAGACCTGGAAAAGCAACGCTTAGAAGAAGCCCGGAAGCATGCTGAACAATACAAAAAGGAAGCCGAACAAATGAAAAAAGACGAACTGAAGAAATTGCTGGAAGAAGCCCGGAAAACCGCAGCGGACGCACAACGCCTCATAGACGAATCAAAAAAGACTCAGGAAGAGAAAAAACGTCGTCAGGAAGAAGCTAAAAAGAAAGAAATGGAAGAGCGCCGCCTGAAACGAGAACAGGAAAAAGCAAAAAGACGTGCCGCCCAGCAGAAACAGGAAGAACTGGAACGCCAGCGTCAGGAGAAGCTGCGTGCAGAACGTGAAGCCAAAGAACGGCAGCTTTTCGAAGAGCGCAAACGTCAGGAAGAGCTGGAAAAACAAAAGCGTAACGAAACGTACCAGCTTCTTGGCGGTTTCCCAAATGACAGTGACGCAGACGACGATTCCTCATTAGAAGGAAATATCCAACAGCTGGAAAATTACAGCTATTTTGACGGCAACAAAATTCTCGAATCCTTAAAACTCACTGCCAAAGACCGAAAAAGCGGGGAAGCCATCTATCGCCAGGGGAAAATGAATGTCTCTGACATTTCCTGCGGTTACGACAGGATGAACGGTCAGCGCCTTGGCCAGGTGGAGGCAACTTTCCAAACTGGCAGAAATAATTTTGATGTCACACTCCTTTTTTCCCACGAAGAAGTGACTTACGCAAGATGCGGATGTCCGGAATGCAGCAGGAAATACTGGGGCTGGTACTCTGATAAGTCCAAATGCCAGTATACCGCTGCTCTGGCTTTTTATGTTCGGGATTATGTAAGCCACAATAATTTTTCAGATGCCACAGACATGAACGGAGACTATCTGCTAAACTCCTACCGCATGGGACAGATCAAAAATGGCCAGAAAGAAACGCCGGCCCAGGTTTCTCCAAGCGTTTCCCTGATTCCAAGGCTGACTCAGAATGGCAATAAACTTTCCGTTTCTTTTAAAGTAGGAACTTCCAAAATGTTTGTGGTAAAAAAACTGGATGACTTCTGCCGCCAGGTTCGCAACGGTGAGATCGTTCAGTATGGAACCAGCACCCAGATCAGCCACAAAACGCAGGATTTCACAGAGGAGAGCCGTAAATGGATCCGCTATATTGACCGGATCGTCCGCGAGGAAGAGCAGTTTGTAGACAAAATCCAGAATTCCGGCATCTATTTGCCTCAAAAATTTAATGTTGGAAATTCTCTGGATCTTTTTGGCTGGCGTCTGGACAGTTTTTATGACAATGTCGGCATTGAGAAAATAGATTTTGAAGATAAAACTCCGGATGTAGCCCGTAAAAAAGCCCAGCTTCACTGCAAAACAGTGAATCCACGGATTTCCATACGGATTCTGGATGCCTCTAAGGATAAAAAGCAGTTTGACGGTGTCACAGTAAAGGGATACATCCCAGAGCTTTTTCAGGGTATGGACTCTTCATACTTTATTCAGGATGACAGCTTCTGCAAAACAGAACCGGCCTTTATGGAAAAGGTCCGTCCATTGACAGCGCTTTCCAGAAATGGAGAATTCCACTTCCAGATGGGACGTAATACATTGTCTAATTTTTATCACAATGTGCTGCCTCAGCTTCAGGAGGTGGCGGATATTACGGAGGAAAATCCGGAGAAATTCAGGCAGTACCTCACCCCTGAAGCGCACTTCGTATTTTATCTGGACATGGAAAATGATAACGTTATCTGCAAGGTAAGCGCCTTTTATGGAAAAAAGGAATTCTCTGTAGGAAAGCTTTTACTTCATGAGAACATCTCCCCAGACCAGCAGTTCCGTGATTTTCCTCTGGAAAACAACATTCTGGATCAGACAATGGAATGGCTGCCTTACTATGATCCCGACTTTGACGTACTTCACTGCAATCATGACGAAGAACTGAGCTATCAGATCATGGAGTCCGGAACTGCCGCCCTCATGGAGCTTGGCGAAGTACGCTGCACCAACCGGTTCCGCAGCCGACATACCTTAAAGACTGTAAAGGTTTCCGTTGGGGTGTCCGTGTCCGGCGGACTCCTGGATCTGAATATTTCCACGGATGATATCTCCAGCCAGGAGCTTCTGGATATCCTGAAAAGCTATCAGCTGAAGAAAAAATATTACAAGCTGAAAAGCGGCGAATTCATCAATCTCCAGGAGCAGAATCTGGAAATGCTGGCAGGACTGATGAAAACACTTCATCTCACTCCAAAAGAATTTGTCAAAGGAAAAATGCACATTCCCGCATACCGCACCTTATATCTGGACCAGATGCTGGAAAACAACGAAAACATATACACCAACCGTGACCGTCATTTCCGCGAAATTGTAAAAGGTTTCAAGACCATCAATGATGCGGATTTCGAAGAGCCGGAAAGTCTTTCCAAAATCATGCGAAAATACCAGAAAAACGGCTACAAATGGCTGCGCACCCTGGAAGCATGGAAATTCGGCGGAATTCTGGCTGATGACATGGGACTTGGAAAAACCTTACAGGTGATTGCAGTCCTTCTTGCAGCGAAGCTGGAGGGCAAAACCGGCACATCCCTGGTAGTGGCTCCTGCCGCCCTTGTTTTCAACTGGGGTGAAGAGCTTGCCAGATTTGCCCCGGAGCTGAAAGTTTCCCTGATTACAGGAAGTCATTCTGAACGTCAGATGCGACTTCAGACATATACAGACTTCGACGTTCTGGTTACCTCTTACGATCTTTTGAAAAGAGATATTGACCAGTATGAGGAAAAAGAATTTTTATACCAGATCATTGATGAGGCGCAGTATATCAAGAATCATACAACTGCAGCAGCCAAATCCGTAAAGGTAATCCACAGCCAGACCCGCTATGCACTCACAGGTACTCCAATTGAGAACCGTCTCAGCGAACTTTGGAGCATTTTCGACTATTTGATGCCAGGATTCCTTTATGGTTACGATACATTTAAAAAAGAGTTTGAAACTCCAATCGTAAAAAACAATGATGAAGCTGCTATGACACGTTTGCAGAAAATAGTTGCTCCATTTGTCCTGCGCCGTCTGAAAGAGGATGTTCTGAAAGACCTTCCGGAAAAGCTGGAGGAAATCCGCTATGTAAAATTTGACGACACCCAGCAGAAGCTGTATGACGCCCAGGTTGTACATATGAAAGAAAAAATCGCCCAGCAGGATGAGGGCGAATTTAACAAGAGCAAATTATGGATCCTGGCTGAACTGACAAAGCTGCGGCAGATCTGCTGCTCTCCTTCTCTGTGTTTTGAAAATTACCGCGGCGAATCTGCCAAGGCTGAGAGCTGTATGCAGCTGATCCAGAGTGCTATTGATGGTGGGCACCGTATGCTTTTATTTTCCCAGTTTACTTCCATGCTGGCTCTTCTTCAGGCAGCACTGGAAAAAGAGGGAATCCCTTATTACATCATCACAGGTGAAACCTCCAAGCAGAAACGCCAGGAGCTTGTGAAACAGTTTAATTCTGATACCACTCCTGTATTCCTCATCTCCCTGAAGGCAGGTGGCGTGGGACTGAACCTGACAGGTGCAGATGTGGTTATCCACTATGATCCCTGGTGGAATCAGGCCGTCCAGAACCAGGCCACTGATCGCGCCCACCGCATCGGTCAGACGAAGAAAGTTACCGTGTACAAGCTCATCGCCCGCAATACCATTGAAGAAAAGATTCAAAAGCTCCAGGAAACCAAACAGGATCTCGCCGAGCAGATCATCAGTGGTGACATGGGGCAGCTTGGCAGCATGAGCAGAGAGGATATTCTGGAATTGCTGTAGAATAAAGTATTATTGCTATTTTGTGGGTTGGTCGTTACCCCGTACGCGATTTCACAATGTATATTCACCGCCGCGCGGAGCAACGTTCCTGAAATGCGCGGCTACGTGAATATACATTGCAAAATCGCTGGTTACTGGCAGTGGGAAGAAAGAAACAGTAACGACAACAACGGGGGGGTGACGTAGTTGGTATCCCGCATATTTACTAGCTTTTCTAACCTATCGTATCCAAAAGGTATCGGGAAACCAACACATGT
>NZ_JAJBMO010000050.1 GCF_020537505.1 Blautia glucerasea
CAGTAGTCTTATTGTACTCTGAGGTATTTTCAAATTTCAACGTCTACGCTTTTTATTATACAGGAAGCTCCTTCTATTATTATAATAATCAATATTACTGATTACCTTTTATTTAAAATAATCATTCAATCATCATTTTTTCCGTTCAAAAACATATTCTGCATCTGATGATAAATCAGAGCGGAATGAATAGCCTAGTCTATCAAATTTCTTAATATCCTCAGGATTTTCAATTCTGTTTTCAGCCATGAACCTAACCATTTCACCACGGGCCATCTTAGCATATGTACCTTTTGTCACCAGTTTATCTCCTGATAACTCACAAAATGTAATCGTAATGTATCTATCCTGTCGTGTCAGATATTTTTCTATGCACTTAGAGTATTCTTTCGATGCCAGATTGATTATAAGCCTGCTGTTATCAATCACTGAGCGGTATAATAAATCTCCCCAGTACTCATACAGATTTTTTGTTTCTCCTATTCCAACCTTCGTCTGCATTTCCAAACGATAAGGCGTCACACCATCCCTTGGTTTTAACACACCATAAAATGCAGATATTATTCTCAAATGCTTTTGTACATACTCGAACTGACTGTCCTCAAACACGGATGGAGCCATATATTGAAAAGCAATTCCTTCATATGATAAGACAGCTGGGGTAAGTAAATGATAAAGATCCATGTTTTCCAATCTATTGAAGTTCTGTTCTGTAATTTTGTCATTACATTTCCAGATAGTCTTCAGTTCTTCTTTTGACTTACTTTTCAACCAACTTTGTATCTCTGTCGTCTTTTCAATAAATTCAGGCAATCCATCCGGCGCTATGCTGTCAGTATCTGTAATCATCTTTTTAGCAGGGGATAATATTATCTTCATTAATCTAATTCCTTGAGCATATTTTCAGGATCATCTGCAGCCTTGACTTTATCATTTGCCTTTATAATAATCCCCTGTTCATCAATAAGATATGTGGTTCTTACTACTCCCATAGAGACTTTTCCATAATTTTTCTTTTCTTTCCATACATCATATGCTTCAATAACTTTCCGCTCTGGATCTGCTAAAAGTGTAAATGCCAATCCATATTTTTCCTCAAATCTCTTATGAGAGGATACAGAATCCTTACTGACTCCAAGAATAACTGCTCCTTTTTCGGTAAACTGAGGGTATCGCTCAGAAAACCCACATGCCTGTTTCGTGCATCCTGCTGTATTATCCTTGGGATAGAAATATAAAATCACTTTTTTTCCTGTATAATCCGATAATCTATGTATTTTCCCATTTTGATCTGGCAACTCAAAATCCGGTGCCTTAACCCCTACTTCCAACATTATTTATCCCTCCCTTTCTGTATCTTTCTCTTTATTCGCCTTTTTCTTCCTATTCCCGGTAATCATTTTATGACCTGTATATATCGCCATTACCATACATAACATAGAACTTAAAGCAAAGTATTTGTGACTTGATTTTTGCTTTTTATATCCAGTGTAAAAAGTCCCAAGCATTGTGATCAATGCTCCTACTGACCAATATTTATGTGCTTTCATGTAATTCCTCCATTTTTTCAGTGTATTCAATTCTAATTATACGCTACCATATTCCTATGTCAATTTGATAATAGAGCATTCCTATAAAATTTTTCAAAATATCATTGTCAAAACTATGTATTGTTATCCTTTAATTTTTCTTTGAAATAATTGACAAAAAGCTTGCTTTCAGGAGATTACTATTTAATCTCTTTTCCATCTATATATAGTTGAAATTTATCAGGATTATTGACAACATCATAGTCCTTTCCGTATTCTACAGGTCTATATTCGGCTGTCATTACCGATTCCCCGTCTTCAATATCTTCCCTATTTGCGACCACGGTTATATTTTCATCCCGATTTACAGAAAAAGTTCCAACTACATCTGGTTCGCTTTCTTTATGACTGGATTCAAATTTCCCATAAATACTTCCTGCAGCAATTATCAAGATTGCTGTTCCTGAAATTACTGCAATTATCTTTTTCTTCATATTTTTAATTTCTTTTTAATTTTTTTACTGCGTAATTGATTACTTCTTCCGGTGTGGGCCTGTCTCCTTTAAGTGTCATTTTCTTCCATTCTTACTGCACAGCCTGGTCAGGATTATCAAATCCTGCATCTATGGCTATCTGCATTTCTCTGCGTATTTCTTCTGGTGTTGTGTTATACTTTTCTGCAATCTTCTCATATATAGTTTTCTCTCTCATTCATTTTCCTCCGATATATAAGTGGAATTATATCTTGTTCTATAAAATCAATTTAGTATATTTCTGTTGGCATGAAAAGAGACTTTACAACTTAAAATTGGATAAAAAGGGCAAAAAAAGAAGAGCTGCTTGCTCTTCCCATATAGTAGTAGTAAAATAATATGTCATGCCAGCGCAATATATTACCTAGAATATCGCTATAACAGGAAAGGGGCTGCATTATGACAGCCCCTAGTTTACTTCATCACGTTGTCTACATTCTGAGTGAACTCGTTCCCTGGTTTATTTTAGCATCGATCTGGATTTTGTTTCATAAAGATAAATTTTGCCACAGAGCGGTCGTATGTTTTAATGTGTCCAAACAGCCAGTCGATTACATTTTTCTGTACAAGTTCACTGAACCGATCTGTTGGTCCTTCATACTCCTGAAGGTATTCATACAGTTCCTGAATTGTCTTTTTAAACTCTTCATGTTTTTCATAATGTTTTTCACGCTCTGGATAACCGGCTTTTTCCTGAAGTGCTTCTTCTTCTTTAAAATGAAAGTCAGTATACTCGTTAAGATAATCCAGAAGTTTGATCGCCTTTACCTTGCTGTCGCCATTTTGACAGGCAATTACAAAGTTCTGAATACGGTCAATCAATTCTTTGTGCTGTGTATCGATTGTTTTATTTCCTGTTACTAAATTGTCATCAAAGGTAATGTTTAAATCGTAAGTCATAATTTGACCTCCATTTCTTTTATATGTTCTCTTAGGCTCTTTTAATGTCTGGCAGTTTCGTACCTGCATTTTCTGCTTAGTCTTCTACAGGAACGAAAACATCTTTTCCTAATCCGCAAATTGGGCATGTCCAGTCATCTGGAATATCCTCAAATGCAGTTCCTGGAGCGATACCTCCGTCTGGATCGCCTACTGCCGGATCATAAATATAGCCACATGGTTCACATTCATATTTTTTCATAGTTATTTTCCCTTTTCAATGTCGATTTATTTTTGTTACCAAGTTCCTAGCAATTTTTCTAACACTTTGTTTCTTGTATATCTGTATTATACATGATAATTATTCTTTTGTCAATAATAGTAATTATTATTATTTTTTGTACTTAGCATAAACTGATATTTGAATTGCACATTTACATATTGTATATATTATGGGAATAGTTGAATAAAAAAATGAACTCTATTCATTAAAGACAGAGTTGCTGGAAATTATTTCTCTCCAACAACTTTCTTCGTCTTTAAGTCCTTGAAACACAATACTGTCCAATCAGATTCATCCAACTGTTATATTTATTCTTTTCACACACCTTTCGACAAATTTCATTTTCCATCAATACACAGAACATCTTATCATAATCAAATGCCCAAACAGCACCATTCACATGGTTTTCCACTGCTTTCTGATCTATGTACTTTAAACGTGTGACCATTTTTTCAATTTCTCCATTTCTCAAGTTACCGATATTTTTGCAGATAAACCGAAAGAAATTCAACGTTGCATATTCGTAATGCCAATGGAACTCTTCTGGATTGTTTTTAATTTTACTGGCTCGCTGCTATTCTTTGATTATCTGATCAGCTACACCTTTCATCGAATCTTCGTATCTCATATTACTCACCTACTCTTCCTCAACGCCCAGTGACGGTTTAAATCTTTTATCCTTTGCCTGCGGTACCACGATCTCATGATTTTGATGGGAAGCAATTACTTACTACAACTTGCAGAAGCGGATATCCAAAAGGCATTGTGGGAGCTGCCTTTGCTGACCGAAATCCATCTTCTTATGTAAAACCTGCAGAAATATAAAGGGAAAGTGACTATCCCTGCCGATTAATAATCCAAATAATATCGTCTATACCAATCTCTCCTTATGCTGTTTTTCTCT
>NZ_JAJBMO010000051.1 GCF_020537505.1 Blautia glucerasea
TTCTGTTTACAACAGGATTCTTCTGCCGAATCCTTCCCAGTGTTGCGATTGCTGCCTATGCAGTGAAAACAACAACGGTCAGTGAATTGATTTCCGGCATGGAAAGAATCCATATGCCTAAAGAAGTGACGATCCCCTTAACGGTCATGTTCCGCTTCTTTCCAACTGTCTTTCAGGAGTCAGAAGCAATCAGTGACGCTATGAAAATGCGTGGGATTAAACTTGGAGGGAAAAAATCTTCAAAAATATTGGAGTATAAGCTGATCCCGATGATTACCTGCTCCGTGAAAATCGGTGAGGAACTTTCCGCTGCGGCAATTACCCGTGGCCTCGGCGCTCCTGTCAAACGCACAAACATTTGCCAGCTTAAATTCAATTTTGCCGATGTGGTGCTGATCTTGTTTTGTTGCTTTGTAGTGTTTTGGGCGATTGCTTCCCCGATAATTTCCGCAGGAGGGATTTTGCCATGATAGATTTTCAAAATGTTTCTTTTTCTTATGGTGAAGAATCCAGCGGCGGAGGGATTAGAAATGTCAATCTCACCATAAACACAGGGGAATTTGTTTTACTCACGGGAGAATCCGGCTGTGGGAAAACAACGATTACCCGTTTGGTAAACGGGCTGGTGCCTCATTATTACGAGGGCAATTTAGAGGGCGATGTCCTTCTGGACGGAAAAAGCGTATCAGATACGCCGCTTTATGACTTGGCTGCTATGGTGGGATCTGTATTCCAGAATCCCAAAAGTCAGTTTTTCAACGTGGATACGGATAGTGAATTAGCCTTTGCCTGTGAAAATTTAGGCTATCCTCAGGAGGATATCCTGAAAAGGATTGACCGGACAGTTTCCGATTATCATATTGAAGATTTGATGGGGCGAAGCGTGTTTGCTCTGTCCGGAGGCGAAAAGCAAAAAATAGCTTGTGCTTCATCAAGTGTATTGCTGCCGGGAATTATGGTCCTGGACGAACCATCTTCTAATTTGGATATGGCTGCTATTGATGACCTGCGGCAGGTCCTAAGCCTCTGGAAAAAGCAGGGCAAAACAATTCTGATCGCAGAACACCGCCTTTACTACCTTCACGATCTTGCAGATCGTGTGCTGTATGTAAAAGATGGGGAGATTGAACGGGAATACACGCCTGCTGAATTTGACAGCTTATCGGATGGCACTCGAAAAGAAATGGGGCTGCGGCCGTTTTCTCTCTCGAAGTTGAAGCCTGCGAATCAGTATCAGGCGCATACAGCTAAACAGATGGAATTTCAAAATTTCTGCTTTGCGTATAAAAAGCGGGAACCGGAAAGCCTCCATATTCCGAGTGCAGAACTGCCTGTTGGAGAAACGATTGCCATTATCGGTCTGAATGGCGCTGGAAAATCTACTCTGGCCCGCTGTATTTGCGGACTGGAAAAGAAGTGTGGCTTTTTGCAGGTTGACGGGAAAACCCTTGATTGGAAAGCCCGGCTCAAACATTGCTACATGGTAATGCAGGATACCAGCCATCAGCTATTTACCGAAAGCGTGGCGGATGAAGTGCTTCTGAGCATGGACAACAAGGATGAAACTGTTGTGGATAAAATCCTTAAACAGTTTGATCTGCTGGAATATAAAGACAGGCACCCGCTTTCTCTTTCCGGCGGGCAAAAACAGCGGGTAGCGATCGCGTCTGCCATTGTGAGTAACCGGGAGATCATTGTGTTTGACGAACCAACAAGCGGGCTTGATCTCAAACATATGCGGGAAGTTGCGCGGAGTTTGAAGTCACTCGCGGATCAGGGCAAAACGCTTCTTGTTATTACGCATGATCCGGAGTTGGTGATGGCGGGATGTTCGTATGTAGTCCATATGGAAAAAGGGCAAGTAAAAGAAAGCTATCCATTGGACGAATCCGGCAGTAAAAAGGTTTTGGATTTTTTCCGAATCCGCCAGTGAATTTTAGAAATTATGAATGTCAGGGCCGCCTTGACTGGACAGAAAGATAATGATAAGAGGCCGCTTTACTTTGGCGGCCTCTTATTTTTGAAGCACAGACAGTACGGCTCAATATAAGGAGGGCTTATGTTCAAAAAAATCTTTGAGTACGCAGGGCCATATAAGAAAAATATGTATGTGGCCACGGTTGTCGTACTGGTCAGCGTTCTTATGGGCATCCTGCCTTTTGTGCTGGCCTATCAGGTCATTTCGCCATTGGTTATGGGCGATTCTGTTGAAACAGAATTTGTTTTATTGCGTGTTATAGGGGTTTTGATCTGTCTTGTTTTGCAGGCGTTTTTTTATGGATGGGGATTATCAATTTCTCATAAAGCAGCATATAACACATTGTTCCGGCTGCGGGTATCTCTGCAAAAGAAGTTTGAGAAACTTCCCCTTGGCATTGTGGAGGAAAAAGGGACAGGGACAATCAAAAAGCTGTTTGTCGATGATGTGGACAGCTTGGAATTGCTCCTTGCTCATTCAGTCCCAGAGGGTATCGCAAATTTACTGATTCCGCTGGTGATTTATGTTGCTATGTTTTGTGCGGACTGGAAACTGGCTCTTATGTCTTTGGCCTCTATCCCGATCAGCCTGCTCTCCATGGTCATTATGTACTCTGTTGGAATGAAGCGCATGGGTCCCTACTATCAGTCTGCACAGAAAATGAACAACACGATCATTGAGTACATCAATGGTATGGAGGTTGTCAAGGTATTCAATAAGGACGCAGATTCCTATGAGCGGTTCCGCAAAGATGTATCAGATTATCGGGACTATACTCTGGCGTGGTACAAGGCGGCGTGGCCGTGGATGGCAATTTACAGCAGTCTGCTTCCATGCACCATTATTCTGACTTTACCTGTTGGCGCATGGTTCGTTCTCTCTGGCTGGTCTACTTTGCCTAATTTGATCTTGGTACTGTGTCTTTCTTTAAGTATTGGTATGCCACTGCTGAAATCTCTCGGTTTCCTGCCTACCATGCCCCAGCTCAACTATAAAATTTCTGCATTGGAGCAGGTGTTGGATGCGCCAGAGCTCCAGCAGACAGAAGATGCGTTCCACGGGAAAGATGACACCATTACTTATGACCATGTTTCTTTCGCTTATCAGACCACACAGCCCGGCCCGGATGGAAAGCCTGTTGTAATTGAGGATGAAGTTCTCCATGACATTTCCTTTACGGCAAAAGCTGGACAGAAAACAGCCCTTGTTGGTGAATCTGGCTCCGGCAAGAGTACATTAGCGAAACTGCTGATTCACTATTATGACCCACAGAAAGGCAGTATTTCCATCGGTGGGCAGAAATTATGCGATATGAGCCTTGAAGCACTCAACAGCCGTATTTCCTATGTGGCGCAGGATCAATACCTGTTCAACACCTCTCTGCTTGAAAACATTCGGCTTGGTCGGCTGAACGCAACGGATGAAGAAGTGGTGGAGGCCGCAAAGAAAGCTCAGTGTATGGAGTTCCTTGAGAAACTTCCGCAGGGTATTCATTCAATGGCTGGTGATGCAGGAAAAATGCTCTCCGGCGGTCAGCACCAGCGTATTTCTCTGGCAAGGGCAATCTTAAAAGATGCTCCAATTGTGGTGCTTGACGAGGCAACTGCCTATGCCGATCCCGAAAATGAGGAAAAGATGGAAGCTGCCATTGCAGAGCTTGTAAAAGGTAAGACCCTTGTGGTTATCGCGCACAAATTACCAGCCATTATGAACGCAGATCAGATTTGTGTTATGGATCACGGAAAGCTGGTTGCAACGGGTAAACATCAGGAGCTGATCCAGTCCTGCCCAGAATATCAAAAGTTGTGGAAAGCGGCACAGGACAGCGCCGAGTGGAAAGTACATACTGCAAAGGAGGGGAAATAAATGTTTGCTTTGTTTTCAAGAATATTGAAACTTTCCGACCATTATAAGAGCCGTATTCAGGGCGCATTTGTTTGTGCGTTTCTGGAATCCATTCTGTCCAAAATGCCGATTTTTCTGGCCTTTGTGGTTTTGAGTGGATTTGCAAATAAGAC
>NZ_JAJBMO010000052.1 GCF_020537505.1 Blautia glucerasea
GCCGCAGAAGATATCTATACCGCAGACCATCAGAAAGATGAGAACGGCAACCGTTATCTGGAATATGCCAAAGACACACTGGTGGCAACGGTGACAACCGATGAAACCGGAAGTGCCGTAGTAGAGAACCTTCCGCTCGGCAAATACCGTGTAGAAGAGAAAAAAACGCCGGAGGGCTACACCTGGAATGCCAAAGGCGAAGAAGTAACTTTTACCTATGCCGGACAGGATACCCCAGTCGTAGACGAAGAAGTGACTTTTACCAATGAACGCCAGAAAGTAAGCATCACCGTGGAAAAACAGGATGCAGAAACAGGAAGCACGGTAGCTGGAGCTACATTCGGTCTTTACAATAAGAACGAGATCAAATCCGGTGACAAGATTATTGTGAAAGCAGATACCTTATTACAGGAGATCACAAGCGATGAAAAAGGACAGGCACACTTCACCCTGGACCTGCCGCTTGGAACTTATTATGTGAAAGAAATTTCTGCACCGGATGGTTTTGTATCTTCTGACGAGATACTGGAATTTGATGCCACCTATCAGGGGCAGGACATTCCGACCATCAAGCTGAAATCTGTGAAGAAGAACCAGCCGACCACCATCGAGGTGACAAAATCCGACCTGACCACAGGCGTAGAGCTGAACGGGGCATCCCTTTCTGTTCTGGACAAGGATGGAAATGTGATCGACAGCTGGACTTCCGTAAAGGATGAGCCTCATGTGATCAAATACCTGACCGTTGGAAAAACTTATACCCTCCGTGAATCTCTTGCACCGCTTGGTTATTTAAAGACCACGGATGTGGAATTCACCGTTCAGGATACCGCAAAAGTACAGAAAGTGGAAATGAAAGACGATGTGCCGAAAGCCCTGCTGATCGTAAACAAGAAGGGTGAATTCCTTGATAAGATCACCCTGCTGGACAATGTCAAAGGCGTTGTAGAGCATCTGTTTGAGTACATCACAGGAAGCCTGTCAGACGTTACCTTTGAGATTTACGCTGCAGAGGATATCAAAGCAGCCGATGGTGTAAGCCCGGATTATTATGCTAAGGACGAGCTGGTGGCAACCGTGACTACTGATGCAAACGGTGTTGCAGAAGTATCTGACCTTCCGGTTGGAAAATACTATGTCAAAGAGGTGGGCACAGCATATGGTTATGTGCTGGATGAAGAACCACGATATGTAGATCTTTCCTACCGTGACCAGGATACCCCGGTTGTCGTATACGATGAGGACTGGCAGAACAACCGTCAGAAAGTAAAAGTGAACGTCCTGAAGAAAGAAAAGGATACCGACCGTGTATTAAAAGGCGGCATCTTTGGACTGTACACCAGAAACGACATCCTGTCCGCATCTGGAAAGGTGCTGATGGAAGCAGATACCCTGATCGAGTTAAAAACAACAGATGCAGATGGAAAGATTTCCTTTATTGCAGACCTGCCGATCGACGGAACCTATTATGTGAAGGAGCTGTATGCACCGGATGGATTTGTCACCACCGGAGAAGAGCAGGAATTTGTTTTTGAGTACCAGGGGGATAAAGAAGTAGAAGCATCCTATGAATTTGTATTTGAAGATGAGCCGACAACCGTGGAGCTTTCCAAAACCGATCTGACCACGGGCGAGGAACTGCCGGGAGCCAGATTACAGCTGACGGATGAAAACGGGGCTGTTGTTGAGGAATGGACATCCACCAAGGAGCCGCACATCATCAAAGAACTGGTTGTAGGAAAATCTTACACCCTGACAGAAAACAAGCCGGCCGATGGATATGCCACTGCGGAAAGCATCACATTCACCGTAGAGAATACTGCGGAGATCCAGAAACAGGTAATGGAAGATGACGTGACCAAAGTGAAGATCAGCAAAACGGATATTACCGGAGATAATGAGATCGAAGGAGCCAAACTGACCATCACAGATGAAAATGGCAACATCGTAGAAACCTGGACTTCCGGTAAAGAGCCGCATTATATCGAAAAACTTCCGATTGGTAAATACACCCTGAAAGAAGAGCAGGCTCCAAACGGTTATGTCGTTGCAGAGGAGATCACCTTCGAGGTGGCAGATACCGCAGAGATCCAGAAGGTAGCCATGAAAGATGACACCGCAAAGGGACGTCTGATCATTGAGAAAACAGATAAGGATACCGGAGCAGCACTGAAAGATGCAGAATTTGAACTGAGGGATGCGGATGGCAAAGTGGTAGAAACCCTGACCACTGATGAAAACGGCCATGCAACCAGCGGACTGCTTGCAATCGGAACTTATAAGGACGGCAAATTTGATAAGGCAGCCACCTATTATCTGGTTGAGACCAAAGCACCGGAGGGCTATCAGCTGGATGAGACCAAACATGAGGTGACATTTACCTATGTAGATGACAAAACTCCAGTGATCGAAGTCATCCAGAAAGTGACGAACGAGAAGCTGCCGGAGGATACCCCGTTTGTAAGCAACCCGAAAACAGGCGATGACACCAACCTCTGGATTCCGGCCCTGTGCCTGATTCTTTCCGCAGGCGGTCTGATCGGCATGGGTGTGGCATCCAGAAGAAAGAAGAAAAAAGGGGGCAGATAGGCTGAAACAATTATATTTTGCGTATGGAAGCAACATGGATCTGGACCAGATGGCATATCGGTGCCCAAAGGCGGAGGTGGTAGAAATCGTCCGCCTGGAGGGGTATCGGCTGACCTTTGCAGCCGCAGGAAGCGGCCTTGCCACCATCTTCCCGGAAGAGGGAAGCCATGTGGACGGCGTCCTCTGGTCACTGACCGGGGACTGTGAAAAGAGCCTGGATCTTTATGAAGGCTATCCTGATTTTTACGACAAGCAGGAGATCACTGTCAAGAACAAAGATGGAAGAGAGATCAAAGCCATTGTCTATATCATGACAAAAGATTACATGCAGAACTTTAATCCGCCCGGACGGTCGTACCTGACTGGGATCTTAAAGGGCTGCAGACAGAACCAAATCCCGACAGAGCCGATCCTGAAAGCAGCAAGGAAACCGCCTGTGCCGGGAAAGACGCAGAAGAGTCAGCCAAAGAAGCAGAGAAAAGCCGGACAGGAACGATGAAGAAAAAACCAAAGACAGGAATCTTACAGAGGTTTTTCAAGATCATCTGCCTTGCAGTGACGCTGACAAGTGCCGGGTTTCTGATTTACCACATGGTATATCTTCCAATGGAGAACAAAAAGCTGGTGGCAGAGCTGAAAGGGAATTTCCCGGAGCCGGAAGCTCCGGGAGCCTCAGGCTCTGAAAAGAAAGACCAACCAGCTGGAAGAAAATGCCCGGTGGCTGCGGTAGACCTTGTTTCTCTTCGGGAACAATACCCGGATGTGCAGGGATGGCTGACAATACCGGATACCGGGATTGATTACCCGGTGCTTCAGTCCGAACAGGAGAATGGGGAGTTTTACCTGAAACGGAATTACAAAAAGGAATATGACATCAACGGAAGCCTGTTTTTACAGGCAGACTGTAAAGTGTCTGAAAGTCGGAACCTTATCATTTACGGTCACAACATGAACAGTGGGGCAATGTTCGGAAATCTGGACTTATATGCAGATGAAACGTACTATCAGGAGCATCCCTTTGCTTATCTTCAGACAGAGGATAGCATTCAGGAATACCGAATTGTCACGGTGCTGAAAGCAGACAGGAATTTGTTCCCATTCCAGCAGAAACTCGCAGATGCGGAGGCAGTGCAGGAATATTTAAAAGCAGCTAAGCAGAGGGAAGTGTTCGAAACCGGGGATGATTACCTGAAGTGTATATACGATAAGGTTTTGACGCTCGTCACGTGTTCATATGAATGGAGCGGTGCCAGGAACATCGTCCTGGCGGTGCCGGTTTCCGGGGCAGTGTGGAGTCAGAAGTGTTCGTAAGTACCAGAAAAGTGCAGAAAATGAGACAAATAATGACCGCACGGGCAGGGATGTGTTCAAAACAGGGG
>NZ_JAJBMO010000053.1 GCF_020537505.1 Blautia glucerasea
TGCATCCGGTGGAACCGGAAATGATAAGGATTCTATATCTGAAGAACTTCCTGAAGATGTGAAAACACAAAAATGCAGCATCAGCGATCCGGAAAGTGGATGGTTTCGAAAGGGTGAACATAAACATGTTTTTGCATATGCAGTAGAAACTGCCTGTGATAAACATGGCTGGATCCTTGGATATACAGTACATCCTGGTAATGAGCATGACAGTCGTACTTTTAAAGCATTATACGATAAGATATCTAAACTGAATCCGCAGATAGTAGTTGCAGATGCAGGATATAAAACTCCGGCAATCGCCCATCGGCTGTTGGAAGATGGAATTCAACCACTTTTTCCGTATACCCGTCCCAAGACCAAAGAAGGCTTTTTCGGAAAACACGAATTCGCATATGATGAATACTATGATTGTTATATATGTCTGGGAGCACATATATTGACATACAGTACAACAAACAGAAGTGGATATAAAGAGTATAAAAGCTGCGGTGAACAGCATAACACCCAACACCAAGTTTGTCTACAGTCTGAAGCCAGGGCTATTAAGCTCTGGCTTTTGTGTGTTTCAAATCAGTTCTGTTAATACTTTAATGAAGAAGATCACGATCACCACAATCATAACCGGTTTTACGATCTTGTGACCGTTTGAAGTAAAGCTATGACTTCCAAGATAATTCCCTGCCATGTTACAAATTCCGGCTGCAATTCCCAGTGGCAAAAGCACTTTGCCATTGATCAGAAATACGACAAGTGCTGTGATATTGGTTGTCAGATTGATTGCCTTTGTGGCACCTGCTGCATCGTTTAATGTCATATGACAGAAACCGGTAAATAAAAGCATCAGAAATGTTCCTGTTCCCGGTCCGTAAATCCCATCATAAATACCAACTACAGCTGCGATCAGAATACTTTTAAAAATCAGCATTCCATTGATTACTTCTGTTGCATTTTCGTCTTTTCCTTTCAGTGCTTTGCTTCTCAGTACATAAAACAAAATGACCGGAAGCACAACCAGCATGGCGATCTTTAAAGCTTTCTCCGAAATCAGAAGAGCCAGATGAGATCCTATCCAGGATCCGGCAATTGCACCAAAAACTGCCGGAATACAGATTTTCCATTTCATAAAGCCTTTTTTCATGTAGTGAAAAGATGCCACGAAAGTTCCCATGGAGCTGCTCATTTTATTTGTTGCAATTGCAGTATGTACCGGCAGTCCCGCAATCATATATGCCGGAAGTGAGATCAGTCCGCCTCCTCCGGCAATCGAATCCACAAATCCTGCCAGAAATACAAAAAAACATACTACCAGATAAACTAAAACCACATTTTCTCCCACGTTCCCTGTCCTCAATTTCCTTTTGTATTTTTATTATTTTTTCATCGCAATCAATGTCGGGCGAAGAATCTGTACGTATTCTTCATACATTACTTCTCGCAGAAAATCCACATATTCCCAGAAAGTCAGCTCACCGTCCGGTGTAAGGATTTCAAAATCTGTATCATACACATTTACAAACAATCCCGTCTCCTGAAGTCCGTTCCGAAGATAAAAAGCCTTTCTTTTTTTGCGTTCTTCAGCATTTTCTGCTTTTTCATCCTGTGTTTCTATTTCAAAAATATATTTATGATTTTTGAACTTTTTAAGTAATGCTTCCAGTCCCCTGCTTCCATATCCGTAATTTCTTTTCTCCGGTACAATTGCATAATAATCCAGAAGCGCCCTATCCTGCTCCGCATCGATCAGATTGATTGCCAGTCCTACGAATTCATCTTCGTCAACCATTGCAAGCATCTCCATCTTTCCATCTGCTACCAGGTTTTCCATTACCTGCAGGGGCTTTTTCTCCTGTTCCGGAAATGCTTTATCATACAGATCATAAAGCTGCCATTTATATTTTGCGCCTTCATCGGCAATGTTTACAAGTTTCATTTTTCTCTCCTGCTTAATTATTGATCATATCCGGCCATGACAGAATTTCTCCGGCAATCTTTTCTTCATAATCGCCCTCAATATCCTCACTTCTGCCTGCCTCATAGATATTTGTCTCTGCACCCCAGACTCCATCGTGATATTCCCACACATGGAATTTCAGTCCGCGGAACATAAAATCCAGACTTCCGCATCCGTCTTCTTCGGTATATTCAAACCTGATATTTTTTTGCTTCAATGCATCCTGTACTGTCTGCAATCTCATATTCATTCCCCCGTCTTGCATATTTATTAGTTATTGCTGTTCACAACAACACCTGTTTGTTACTGTTCACTCCGTTCACAGCAACTTGGTCAAAATCCATTCCAAAACACCTCGCGGAATACTGCCTGTGTTCACAGCAACACCTGTTTTTCTAGTATAACACATCTTCGGCGGTTGTCTATTGTAAAAAACGCTTCGATGATTTATTATAGTAAATAGCGAAATAATGAGGAGTGTAACCTTATGACTACAAAAATGGTTTTTCATGGAAGTGACATAGAAAAAATATGTGACTACTATCATTTAAATAAAGAAGATATCGTTAAATTCGGGGCAAATGTCAATCCTCTTGGCCTCTCCGCCTCTGTAAAAAAAGAAATTGCAGAAAATGTCGATCTTTTTTCTTCTTATCCGGACAGAGATTATGTATCTCTCAGAAATACGATCTCAGAATACTGCAGGATTCCCGCTGAATTTATTTTACCGGGAAATGGTTCCAGTGAACTGATCTCACTTCTGATTCAGGAACGTGCGCCGAAACACACCCTGATTCTCGGACCGACATATTCCGAATATTCCAGAGAACTTTCTTTCTCCGGAAGCACACAGGAATATTATCATCTGCGAGAAGAACGAAATTTCACTCTCGATGTAGAGGATCTGTGCAAAACTCTGGAAAACGGTTATGATTTCCTGATTCTCTGCAATCCGAATAATCCGACTTCCTCTGCGATCATGCAGGAAGATCTCCGCAAACTGATCGCATTCTGTGCAGATAAAGATATTTTTGTCATGATCGATGAAACTTACGTAGAGTTCGCACCAGATGTCGAAGAAATAACTGCAATTCCTCTGACCAGAGAATTTACCAATCTTATGGTACTGCGTGGTGTTTCTAAATTTTATGCTGCACCGGGCATGCGTCTCGGTTACGGAATTACCGGAAATATGGAATTTCTTTCCAAAATGCGAGAAAAACAGACGCCATGGTCACTGAACAGTCTTGGTGCCTTTGCCGGAGAGCTGATGCTCCGTGACCACGACTACATTCAGGAAACGCGTGATCTGATCCTCGATGAGCGTGACCGCATGGAGCAGGAACTTCAAAATATCCCTACTTTTAAAGTTTATCCTGCCTATGCCAATTTCATCTTATTAAAAATCCGCCGGGACGGTCTGACTTCCGCCGATGTCTTTGAGGCCTGCATCAAAAAAGGCCTGATGATCCGCGACTGTTCTTCCTTCCAGTGCCTGGACGGCGAATTTGTCCGCTTCTGCATCATGATGCACGACGATAATACAAAACTCTTAAACGTACTGAAGCAGCTGTAATCCAGCTGCTTCAGACTGTAGACAAAGCCCTGCTTTTGCAGGGTTTTGCTATTGTTGGAACCGCTT
>NZ_JAJBMO010000054.1 GCF_020537505.1 Blautia glucerasea
TCCTGTACCCATGCAAAAAAGACGGAGATCGGGGATAACCCGGCATTTACGTTCCGCACCTTTCTGCTCCGCCTCGGATTGATCGGGGACGAATACAAAAATGTGCGGAAGCATCTGCTTGCCAATCTGGACGGGGATAAGGCATGGCGGTATGACAAAAGTACCTATGCCTGTCTGCAGAATCCAAGACGGACAGATGATGCGAGATAACAGAATAATGAGAACAGACAGGCCGGATGGAAACATCCGGCTGTTCTTATGCAAAATGAAGAAAAAGAAGAAAGAGGTAGAAAACATGAAGAGTAAATATCGATTCAGGCGAATCCTTTCAGGGGTGATGGCGGCAGTCACCATCTTATCCACGGTCATTTCACCGCTGACGGTGTATGCTTCGGAAGAGCCGAAAGCGGCGGAACCGCCAGCGTATGAATCCGTAAAGGATCAGCTGGATGAAAATGAAGTGGTAAAAGCCACCGATCTGGAGCTGGAAGTCGGACAGGACTTTGATGTTTCCACGGATTTTACAAATTTGGAAATCAAGGACGAAAGCAAAGTCAAAGTGACATTCCAGAAAGCAGAGAATGACGCCGGGGAGAACTTCAGCACCAGCCATGCAGACACTTACCATGCCGTTTATTATGTGGAGCCAGTCAACCAGAACCACCCGGTTTATCAGATTGGGAGAAACCTGATCGTAAAAGAGCCTGTGACAGCAGCTCAGAGTGAACCGCAGACAGAACAGGCAGTTACCGAAGAGGATACAGGTTCTGATGATGAGGAAGCTGCCTCGCAGGAAGAAACTGAGACAGTGCCTGTAGAGACAGAAATTGTTGAGCCGGAGACAGCTGAATCTGAAACAGAAGAACCGGAAGAAACAGAACCCGAATTTCAGGACGGACTTTCCGAATCCGAGTTTGATGCTGCATTAGAGGAATCCGAAACGGAAAATACAACCGATGAAGAATCCGGGCTGACACTCAGCGATGTTCTGGAGCAGGCAGGGGAACAGGATATTGACCTGATGGCAATGGAAGATGGGGAAACCGTTTCATTCACCGCAGTCAATACCAGTACAAGAGCAACACAGGACGTAGATGTGACAAGAGGGGCTGCATACTATTATGCAGACTACGGTCTGGGTTCCTATGTAACTTATAAATATACCGTAAAATTTGGAAACGTGTCTGCAACTGCCTACTGTGTGCAGCCGTCCAAGGCAGGACCTGGGGATGGTGTCTATAAGATCACCAAACTGGGTGACAGCAAAGCACTGGCAAAAGTATGCTACTACGGCACAAAAGCATCCGGCGAAAATGGATTTTTCTCAGAGAAACATCCTGATTTTTCCGCTGGAAAACAGTTTATCATTGTCCATCTGGCTGCGTCTTATGCCAATAACAGTAGTGACGCTTTTTCCGGTACGAATGCAACCGGACAGGCTCTGGCAATGGAACTCTACAATTATTGCATGAGCCAGCCGGAGATACCGGAAGTGGACATGAGTTTCTCCAATGCAAATGTTACCGCATATATCAGCGGAAACAGCCAAAGAACAGAAGAGATCACCTTCAAGGCATCCGAACTGCAGACCATCACCATGAAGCTGCCGTCCGGTGTCAAACTGCATAATGTGACAACGGGAAAAACAAGCAGTGCAGGTGCATCCGTGGAGATCTGCGGCGGTACCAAATTCTACTTATCTGCACCGCTGACACAGGCAGTGGATGTCAAAGGGGAATGGTCTGTCACCATGAAGGGAAGCATCATCAAAGATTATTCCGCTTATAAGATCACAACCGGAAGCGAGACACAGGACCTTGCCCTGGTATTTGGCGAGGGTGTGACCGATGAGAAATATGTAGATTTTAAAGTATCATGGGTAAAACAGGCAACTCTGGAGATCGTAAAGAAGGACCGCAAGAGCAACAAAGCCATCGCAGGTGCAGTTTATGGCGTTTACAGTGACAAGGATGGAAAGAACTTGATCACAAAGATGCCGGCCACAGATGCCAACGGAGCTTCCAGCGTTACGATCACCAAAACACAGGATACCGTATACCTGAAAGAGATCTCCGTACCAAACGGATATCTGCTGGATACCAAAGCCTACGATGTGAAACTGGTCATCGGAGATACTGTAAAACAAACCGTTACCGATACAGAGCAGATGGCAAGCCTGACTGTGTATAAATTAGGAGAAGTCCTGACCGGAGCAAAGGTAACTGATGATGGTGTTTCCTTTGTTTATACCGAGCAGAAACAGAAGAGTGCGGTTTACAATGTTTATGCCGCAGCGGATATTGTATCCGCAGACGGAACCGTCATTTATAAAAAAGACGCACTGGTCAAAGCCGGACTTACTACCGGGGATGACGGAAGTGTCACACTGGATAATCTATATCTGGGAAAATATGTGGTAAAAGAAATGCAGGCACCACAAAATCTGGTATGCACAGGCGAAAGCCAGGAAATCACCCTTTCCTATGCCGGAAGCAATGTGGAGAAGGTCATGGGAAGCGTGACATTCAAAAATGACCGCCAAAAAGCAAGCGTAAGCGTATACAAACAGGATAAGGAAACCAGGAAATACCTTCCGGGTGGCACTTATGGCCTGTATGCCGGAAACGACATCAAAGCAGCGGACGGAACCGTTGTGGTCAAAAAAGATACCCTCATTGAGAAGGCAGTGACCGGAACAGACGGAAAAGCCGTATATCAGGCAGACCTGCCGATCGCTAACAGCTACTACATGAAAGAGGTTTCTGCACCGGCCGGATATACCAGAAACAGTGAGGATGTGTACTCTTTTACGTTCCAGTACACCACAGACAAAGAGGCAACCGTTTCTTTCAGCCACACGTTCCAGAACGAGCGTGTCAATGCGAAGATCAAACTGGTAAAAGAGGATTCCGAAACCGGAAAGACCGCACAGGGAGATGCAACCCTTGAGGGTGCGGTTTACGGACTGTATGCCCGTGAGGATATCGTTCATCCGGATGGACAGACAGGTGTCCTTTACCCGGCAGGAACGCAGATTGCAACCCTGACTACGGATGCCGAGGGAAATGCAGAAATCGCAGACCTCTATCTCGGAAAGTATTACGTGAAAGAATTGACGCCGCCTGTTGGATATCTGGCAGACCCGGAAGAACATGATCTGGAGTGTAATGACGAGGGAGATCTGGTTCAGACGGTAGAACGTACCGCAACTTCTCTGGAAGATGTGATCAAACAGCCGTTCCAGGTCATTAAAGCAGCCAACAATGGTAAGACCGATGCCGATCTGTTAAAAGGTGTGGGATTCAGTGCATATCTGGAGAGCAGCCTGAAGAAAAATAAGGACGG
>NZ_JAJBMO010000055.1 GCF_020537505.1 Blautia glucerasea
AGAACGAAAAAATGTTGGGATTTATACTTGGCACAATGACCGGAGGAGTAATGGGAATTTTTGCAATGTGTCTTTTCATAGCTGGGAAGCGTGAGGATGAGGCACTGGAGCGGTGCCGGATGAAACGGAAGGAGATCATCGACCACGGCGTGTGCATCTGTTTTGTAAACAGCCAGGGAGAGGAACTATTCCGTCTGGCAGACGGAGAAAGCCTTGTGCAGAATGCCCCAAATGGAGAGCGGAATGTATCCACCTGCCATTATCTGGATGCCGATTCTGCCATGATCGATGGGAAGAAATGGAACCTTCTGGAATTTGCAAAAGAGATGGAAAAGAGAGGGATCATGTTCGCCCCGATGGTGCTGTGCCAGGTATCGGAAAGGGGGTGAGGCCCATATGAAGAAAAAAATCATTGCTGCAGCGGTAGCCATCGGCGTCCTGGCAGGTTTCCTGATCTGGAAAAATCGTGAAATGTAATGGAGCAACAACCAATAACCCGTTGGAAAGCAGGTGAAGAGATGAGAAAAAGAAACCATGTGATACCAGTCCGCCTCAATGCGAAGGAGCTGCGTTTTCTGGAAGAGCAGGTAGAGAAAAGCGGCCTGTCCCGTGAGGAATATATCCGTTCCCTTGTCATGGGCGGCGAAGTCCGGGCAAGACCCTGTGAGCATCATACGGAGCTTTTGCGGAAAATATCCGGTCTGTGCAACAATGCCAACCAGCTTGCCCATGTAGCTAACGGCTGTGGGATGGCCGGGGAAGAGAGCATCCGGGAAATGCTCCGCATGACAAAAGAAACATGGAGGCTGGTCAAAGAGGAATGGTAGCCGATGGCATACACCAGTATCATCCCGGTCAGCCGTCTGGACAATTCCATCACGTACATCCGAAACAAGGATAAGACCACAAAAAAAGGGCAAAGTGCCGGCTCTCTGGAAGAAGCCATTGATTACGCCATGAACCGGGACAAGACGGAGCGTTCCATTTTTGAGGATGCCATCGGCTGTGTCTGTGAGACTGCCTATCAAGATATGGTAGCTACAAAGAAACGATACCACAAGATGGACGGGGTGCAGGGCTTCCATCTGGTGCAGAGCTTTGCCAAAGGGGAAGTCACCCCAGAGCTGGCCCACCGGATCGGCATGGAGCTGGCAAAAAGGCTCCTGCAGGGAAAATACGAAGCAGTGATCACTACCCATCTGAACACGGAGCATTACCATAACCACATTGTGTTTAATTCCGTGAGCATGGAAGATGGGAAAAAATATCACAGCAACAGCAGGAGTTACTACGAAGATGTGCGGAAAGCTTCGGATGCCTTATGCCTGAAATACGGCTTATCCGTCATCGAGCCGAAAAACGGCAAGGGGAAATCCTACGCCCAGTGGATGGCAGAACAGGACGGAAAGCCGACCTGGAGAACCTCGATCCGTCTGGATATCCGGGATGCAGTGGCAGAGAGTTTCACATGGAAACAGTTCCTGGATCAGATGAAGCAGAGGGGATACCAGTGGAAGCTGAACCGGAAGTACATTGCATTAAAAGCACCGGGAATGGAACGGTATATCCGTCTGCGGAGCCTTGGGAAGAATTATTCGGAAGAGGGCATCCGACAGTGGATCTTGCAGCCAAAGAGCAGGACACCTGCTGGAAAAGAAGGAGCTTCCCGACCCCCGAAAAAGAAGTTAAAAGGGATACAGGCCCTGTACTATTCCTATCTGTACCAGATGGGTGTTCTGAAGCAGAAACCCAAAAGGATCTCCCCGGTGCTCCGGGCAGATATCCGGAAACTGGATGCCAGGATCGAGCAGATGGAATTTCTCCAGAAGCATCAGATCACCACCCGTGAAGAGCTGCTTGTCTACCGAATTCCATTGGAAGAACAGGTGCAGGCACTCACCAAAGAACGGAAGCGGCTCTACCGGAGCGAACCGGACAGTGCCAGGATCGGTCAGATCACCGAAGAACTAAAGCCGCTTCGGAAGGATATCCGCCTTTGTATCCGGATCGAACAGCAGTCCAGAGAGATGGAAGAAAAGATGCGTCTGGCAGAGCAGATCCAGAGGCAGGCAGAACAGGAAGAGCAGACGGAGAAAAACAGACAACCGAGAACAGAAAGCAGGTGAATGATATGAATTATGGAGGCGATGCGGCGGACCAGATCGTCCGGTATTCGCTGGACGGCGTGGACCACGGGCTCAGGCTTTCGGGTACGCTGGCAAAGCATCTGGCGGTATTTGTTGCCGCCGTATTAAAAGACCAGAAGAAAACGAGGGGCAGAACCCGGATGGTGCGGATGTTAAAGGAGAACAAGCCATTGAAGTTCTTTACCGTGCCGTCCGACCGCCTGAGAGAATTCTGCAGTGAGGGCAGGAAACGGGGACTGCTCTATGTGATCATCCGGGATAAAAAGAAACCGGAGATGAGCGAGGTCATGGTCTTTGCGGATGACGCAGCCAAAGTCAACCGTGTCATGGATAAGATGAACCTTGATTTTGTAAGAAGCGAAGTCGGGGAAGCTGTCCATGAGGTAACTGCCGGAATGGAAGCACCGGAAACCGAAGCAGTACAGGAAACCGTACAGATGCCGGAGGGCGAGGTGCAGTTCGAGATCAGCGATCTGGACGAAGCATTCCAGGTCGGTGATATGGATTTTTCGGAAGGGGAAAAGAATCAGAACCACCCCGAAAAGGAGTTTTCTGAACTGGAAAATTTTATCCCGGTGCAGGAAGAGGGGGAAGAGAATCTGTCCGGCTCTTCCTTGCACAGCAGAAATATTTCTACCGGGCAGGAAAACGGGACTGATGGAGCAAAGCCAAGGGAACAGGAGCGTCCCAGTGTCCGCCGGGAGCTGGAGAACATCAAACGGGAGAAAGCAGAGGAATCCCAGAAGAAGAGCCGGGAAAAGAACCGTGGACCAAAGAAAACGCAGAAGAAAGCGAGAAATAAACGAAAGGTGAAAGCGAGGTAGAAGATGGACCTGACAAAATTTTTAGGGCAGGACACGCAGGAGCAGTCCACCCAGCGGTTATCGAAAGAAGAATATGCCGCACAGAAAAAGCAGGAGAGGGAAGA
>NZ_JAJBMO010000056.1 GCF_020537505.1 Blautia glucerasea
AGAACGAAAAAATGTTGGGATTTATACTTGGCACAATGACCGGAGGAGTAATGGGCGTTTTTGCAATGTGTCTTTTCATAGCTGGAAAACGTGAGGATGAGGCACTGGAGCGGTGCCGGATGAAACCAAAGGAGATCATTGACCACGGCGTGTGCATCTGTTTTGTAAACAGCCAGGGAGAGGAACTGTTCCGTCTGGCAGACGGGGAAAGCCTTGTGCAGAATGCCCCAAATGGAGAGCGGAACGTATCCACCTGCCACTATCTGGATGCCGATTCTGCTATGATTGATGGGAAAAAATGGAACCTCCTGGAATTCGCAAAAGAGATGGAAAAGAGAGGGATCATGTTCGCCCCGATGGAGCTGTGCCAGGTATCGGAAAGGGGGTGAGGCCCATATGAAGAAAAAGATCATTGCTGCAGCGGTAGCCATCGGCGTCCTGGCAGGTTTCCTGATCTGGAAAAATCGTGAAATGTAATGACGCAACCAATAACCCGTTGGAAAGCAGGTGAAGAGATGAGAAAAAGGAACCATGTGATACCAGTCCGCCTCAATGCAAAAGAGCTGCGTTTTCTGGAAGAGCAGGTAGAAAAAAGCGGCCTGTCCCGTGAGGAATACATCCGTTCCATTGTCATGGGTGGCGAAGTCCGGGCAAGACCCTGTGAGCATCATACGGAGCTTTTGCGGAAAATATCCGGTCTGTGCAACAACGCCAATCAGCTTGCCCATGTAGCCAACGGCTGTGGGATGGCCGGGGAAGAGAGTATCCGGGAAATGCTCCGCATGACGAAAGAGACATGGAGGCTGGTCAAAGAGGAATGGTAGCCGATGGCATACACCAGTATCATCCCGGTCAGCCGTCTGGACAATTCCATCACGTACATCCGAAACAAGGATAAGACCACCAAGAAAGGGCAGAGTGCCGGCTCTCTGGAAGAAGCCATCGATTACGCCATGAATCGGGACAAGACGGAGCGTTCCGTTTTTGAGGATGCCATCGGCTGCGTCTGTGAGACTGCCTATCAAGATATGGTAGCTACGAAGAAACGATACCACAAGATGGACGGAGTACAGGGGTACCATCTGGTGCAGAGCTTTGTCAAAGGGGAAGTCACCCCGGAGCTTGCTCACCAGATCGACATGGAAATGGCAGAAAGGCTCCTTCAGGGAAAATACGAAGCAGTCATCACCACCCATCTGAATACGGAGCATTACCACAACCACATCGTGTTTAATTCCGTGAGCATGGAAGATGGGAAAAAGTACCACAGCAACAGCAGGAGTTACTATGAGGATGTGCGGAAAGCTTCGGATGCCTTATGCCTGAAATACGGCTTATCTGTCATCGAACCGAAAAACGGCAAAGGGAAATCCTATGCACAGTGGATGGCAGAACAGGACGGAAAGCCGACCTGGAGAACCTCGATCCGTCTGGACATCCGGGATGCTGTGGCAGAGAGCTTCACATGGAAACAGTTTCTGGAACAGATGAAGCAGAGGGGATACCAGTGGAAGCTGAACCGGAAGTACATTGCATTAAAAGCACCGGGGATGGAACGGTATATCCGTCTGCGGAGCCTTGGGAAGCATTACTCGGAAGAGAGCATCCGGCAGTGGATCTTGCAGCCCAAGAGCAGGATACCTGCTGGAAAAGAAGGAGATTCCAGATTCCCGAAAAAGAAGTTAAAAGGGATACAGGCCCTGTACTATTCCTATCTGTACCAGATGGGTGCACTAAAGCAGAAGCCGAAAAGGATCTCCCCGGTGCTCCGGGCAGACATCCGAAAACTGGATGCCAGGATCGAGCAGATGGAATTTCTACAGAAGCATCAGATTACTAGCCGTGAAGAGCTACTCGCCTACCGCACATCGTTGGAAGAGAGGGTACAGGCACTCACGAAAGAGCGGAAGCGGCTCTACCGGAGCGAACCGGACAGTGTCAGGATCGGTCAGATCACCGAAGAACTGAAGCCGCTTCGAAAGGATATCCGCATTTGTATCCGGATCGAACAGCAGTCCCAGGAGATGGAAGAAAAGATGCGTCTGGCAGAGCAGATCCAGAGACAGGAAGAAGAACAGACGGAGAAAAACAGAAAACCGAGAACAGAAAGCAGGTGAACAACATGAATTATGGAGGCGATGCGGCGGACCAGATCGTCCGGTATTCCCTAGACGGCGTGGACCACGGGCTCAGGCTTTCGGGTACGCTGGCAAAGCATCTGGCGGTATTTGTTGCCGCCGTATTAAAAGACCAGAAGAAAACGAGGGGCAAGACCAGAATGGTGCGGATGTTAAAGGAGAACAAGCCATTGAAGTTCTTCACTGTGCCATCTGACCGCCTGCGTGAATTCTGCAGTGAGGGCAGGAAACGAGGACTGCTCTATGTGATCATCCGGGATAAAAAGAACCCGGAGATGAGCGAGGTCATGGTCTTTGCCGATGATGCAGCCAAAGTCAACCGTGTCATGGATAAGATGAACCTTGATTTTGTAAGGAGCGAAGTCGGGGAAGCTGTCCATGAGGTAACCGCCGGAATGGAAGCACCGGAAACCGAAGCAGTACAGGAAACTGTGCAGATGCCGGAGGGCGAGGTGCAGTTTGAAATCAGCGATCTGGACGAAGCATTCCAGGTCGGTGACATGGACTTTTCTGAAGAGGAAAAGAACCAGAATCATCCCGAAAAGGAGTTTTCCGAACCGGAAAATTTTATCCCGGTGCAGGAAGAGGGGGAAGAGAATCTGTCCGGCTCTTCC
>NZ_JAJBMO010000057.1 GCF_020537505.1 Blautia glucerasea
GCCTATAGTGATAGGTAATCCTTTGAAGTTATCGCCGGATTTTCCCCCACTCCACACCGGACGTGCGACTTTCATCGCATCCGGCGTTCCATCGGTTGTTTTCACAAGCATTTAATCAATCACCAAATGAAATGTTAGTTTTCTATTGCGGACAAACCAGCCTGCTGGCGCAGACTGTTCACTTTTAACATCAGTTCCTTTGTTGCCTTGATCGTGTCGGCTATCTCTTTTAGCTCATTCTTAGGACACTCTTGCAGGAGTGGAAGAAATCTATTATGGAACAAAATCATATTTCGATAGCGTTCCTTGCCGCCCAATTCTGCCGGTGTTTTCAGCCAGCATACTATGTCAGCCGCATTTTCAAAGAGTTCCCCACTTAGCGCACATTTTCCACGTTGAGCCGAGAATAGTGAAATCCTGCTGTCAGTAAGTTCTGTGCTTCGCCCCATAGACGGTTGATTCCTCAAACCTGATAGAACAGATGAGTTCATACTTAGGTTCGTGTGTATCAATGCCCGTCCCTCTACCGTGTAACTGCAAACCGCCGCTTTCTTTGCCATCGGTATCTTGTTCTTGATGTATGCGATAGGGTAGATAGGTTGGTCGATTCCAGATACATACCGTATCATTGCCGACTTTCCAAACCGTTCTTTTTCGCTCTCGGTCATTGCGCCGCCCTCTCGAACAAGTCTGCACCCGGTTTCTGTATTGAGCCGATTTGTTAAAACTGTCATGACCTGTCTGTGGATTTTCCTGCAATCAATGCTGATGCAGGTGGCAAGTTGAAAATAATTCTGTATTCCCAGAACCATTGAATTGTACAGCCGTATTTCGTCCAAAGGTCTTTTTCCCTCTGAAGGTCGGGCAATTCGTTTCGCCTGTTCCACCAGTTTTTGCCTTTCCAGTTCCAACTTTTTGTCACAGATATGAGATTGCACGATGTACTTCCTGCTTTTCGGTCTGACTCGTATCTTAAACCCAAGAAACTCTGAATAGCGTTTTCTAACATTGACTATCCTTGTTTTCTCTGGCGATACCTCCAACCTCAGCCTCTCGGTTATCCATGCCGTTACAGCCTCTTTCGTTCTCAAAGCGTCCTCTTTATTCCGGCAGAAAATTCTGAAATCATCTGCATATCTCACGATATACATTTCTTTCAACCCTGTTTTCCTCATTTTGAGGAATGCCTTGCTCCGGTCAAAAGTAATCGAGTTTCTGATTTTCCTCTCATACCCGTATTCCTTTACAAGAGGGTGGTTCTGCCATTGGCTCTCAACCCATTTGTCCAGTTCATTCAGCACGATATTGGCAAGCAACGGTGAAATGATACCGCCTTGCGGAGTGCCTTTGTCTGGAATGAGTGTAGTGCCGTCTGGCATTCTAATCGGTGCTTTCAGAATCCGCTTGATAATAAAAATCAACTGCTTGTCGTGTATTCCCATTGCCCATATTTGCCGCATTAGCTTGCTGTGATTTACGTTGTCGAAAAATCCTTTTATATCAAACTCAATCACATAATGCAGGTTCATGCGTTGAAGCATGGTGTAAGTTTTCTGCACGGCGTGTTCCACGGAACGGTTCGGGCGAAAGCCGTAACTGTTGTCGCTGAATTTCGCTTCGCAGATTGGCTCTATGACCTGTTTGATACATTGCTGTACCAGCCTGTCCCAGATACAGGGAATACCTAACGGTCTGGTTTTTCCGTTTGGTTTCGGAATGTCTTTGCGTCTTACCGGCTTTGGGCGGTATCCGTGCTGACTTCCTGTGACAATAAACCTCACTTTCTCTGCAACTGTTTCGGGCGGTAAACACCCGATGTCACTGATGTTTTTGTTGTCTGTTCCTGCTGTGTAGCTTCCTCCGTTTGCTTTGATGTTCCGATATGCCAGAAGAATGTTGTCCCGGCTCAGAATTAAATCCATAAGGTCGGTAAAATTTTCTCCCTCCAAACTTCGATGATAGAGTTCATCAAAAACTGGCTGCATACCGTAATACTCGGCATGACGTAAGTCATCTACACATAGAGTTTTGTTTTTCTTTGGCATAAGGCATCACCTCCTTTTTGCGAAAGTGACCCTTTTGGTCTTACTCGAATCCTTATGTTGGATTGAATAATGCCTGCTTATCTCAACCGACTTGTGGCCATTCCTCCGTAGCTCACATAACGCAAGCACATCATAGGTTCGACCACTACTTTTCAGCAGCAGTTCGTCTGCTTATTGTTTTTCGTCAGACTATTCCTTGCGGAATCTGCTGCCTTTCCTCGTTCCGATAGTTCTATCTGTTCATACATACCCGTAGGTTCCTGCTATAGACCTGTCGGCTTGCCTGTGCCTGTAACACAGCATGGTCGTTCGTAGGATCAATTTCTACTAAACCACACCGACTGCGCATTAACGCACCCACACATTTCTGCGTGGTCTTCTTTTAGACCTGTACATTCGCAGGTTCGTCAGTCCGCCCGCCAAAGCGAACATTCTAACCATAGGTATCTTATAGACCCTCGGCTTATAGGTAACACAGTCTGCCTCCAGACCGCTTTCGACCACTTTAGGCAGTGGTTACGGTTACTCTCAGCCTTTGTCATGGGGCTTCGTACACCAGCCATTACAGCTAATGCACGCCCATCAAGGGTAGGCGTTTCAGGGCGTTACCCCGTCATTCCACCTATCAAACTACCAGTTCTCCGAACAACGGAAAACCGTTGCTCGTGCGCAGACTTTTTACCGTCTGCGAACGAGTCGCACT
>NZ_JAJBMO010000058.1 GCF_020537505.1 Blautia glucerasea
GAAAGGTTGAAAAACCTTGAATTTTCAATAAAAAACACTTGATTATATGAGGAGGAAGATACTTATGATCTGCTTACTGTAATGTCTGGGATAAGAGCTATGAAACTTATAAAGAGAGATGTTGAAAACGTGGGAGGTGGATTTGATATGTGTAAGGCGTTTGATGATATGATGAGGGATAGTCGTGAAGAAGGCTATATGAGATGTGAGAGATTAATGGAAAAGCTCAACCAGGTATTAATTGCTTCTAAACGTATTGACGATTTAGTACATGCAAGTACAGACCGAGAGTATCGGCAGAAACTTATGATGGAGCTTGGAATTGTTTAAAGTTGAATGTGATTTACCCTAGATCTAAGAAAGATATTTATGCTTATTTCTATTATGTAAATGTAACCAAATGTGGGAGGTGGGTTTGATATGTGTAAGGCGTTTGATGATATGATGAGAGATAGTAAGCAAGAAGGCAAACGTGAAGGTAAACGTGAAGGCATACGCGAAGGCGAGCGTATGACAGAAGAACACATGAATGCATTAATTCAAAAGTTAGTTTCTGCTGGGCGCATTAATGATTTACTGCAAGCAAGTAAAGATAAAAAATATCGAAAAAAATTAATGGGCGAATTGGGGATTGCATGAGGATAAAACTGGGTGGTGGCTTTGAGGGCTGCCACTCTATTTATTTGGAAATTTTAGTGTTAAAGATAAGTGGGGATTTGTGGCTGGCTAGAGGGGGATTTCTTTTGAATTAAGTTTGTTCAATTATGGGGGAATTGGGATGGGAAGGGCCGTGTTGGTTGCGATTTCAATTCCGATTTTTACTTCTCAGTTGGAGAAGTCTAGAGAAGCCGTTGACCTTGCAAATATTAGAGCCGGATATGCAGAAGTTATGAGTGCTGCATTAACTGGCGATACCCCAACTGCAGCTGCGGAAACAAAAGATACTGTTGTATATAATAGCACAAGCAAAAGCTATTCTTACACAGTTGATCTGAAGCAGAAAGTTGCCGATTGGCAAACTGGAATTGACGATATTTCAATTGGAGAAATCAAACTTTCTAGTGTTGCTTCAAAACCGGCTGCCAATGGTACTGCAACAATTTCATACACACCAGATGCAGCAGGAACAGCAAAACCAACACTTTCATTTAAATAAAAAACCGAAAAAAATTGTGAAGTGAAAATACCCCAAAATAGAGCGATGCAGAGCACCGCTCTATTTTATTCTGCTAATGAACAACTAACTGCACTAGCATCTGTGCTTTTAATTACGAACCTTTGGGTCAGACCCCAAGGTTCTTGTCGTCTCCTTTGTTATATACAAATATCAATCAAGAACCAGATGTAGCTGCTTTGTATTCTACAGTACAAGCACCCGTAGCTTCTGTTACAGTTACAACACATGTACCGCCTACGGCAGGTGATCCTTTTGCTGTTACTCCTGCAATGGCTTTATCCGCATCAGTTGTTTTCCAACCAGCTTCTTTCTGGCCAAGTTTTATAGTAGCTGTATATACATATGCATTTTCATTACCAGTTCTTCCAAAAGTTGTTGTTGTAGTACTAGTAGGTGCTGCATCCTCTGTTAATGCTGCTGAAATTTCTGCATACGCTGCACGAATATTTGCAAGATCTGTTGATTCACGAGCTTTCTCTAACTGGCTCGTAAAAATCGGAATACTAATCGCAACCAACACGGCCCTTCCCGTACGGATCCGTCCATAGTTGAACGAATTTCCATAATACATCCAAGTTTGACAAAAACAAAATGAATACAATGAATTTTATACTTATTTAATACATTTCCCCTTTCCAAATCCTCCCATCTATGCTAATATAAATCCAAAGCATATTTCTTCTAATTTTCAAGGTGCATCTGCACTATCTAATGTGATCTAAATACATTTCAGAAATCTATGCTTTTAAATTCAAAATCATTTAAGAGCAGGAGAGGTCTGAGGTGCAAGTGTTCAACTCTCCTGGGAAGGGAGAATTGAATATGGCAAAACAGAAAGTGACAACTGTGCAGAAACAGGAACTACAGCAAGAATTGGAGATGGTGCCGGAGGCGAATATAAAATACAAGGATAATGTTTTCCGCACGCTTTTTTCCAGCAAGGAGAATCTGTTATCCTTGTATAATGCTCTAAACGGGAAGCAGTATAGTGATCCGAATGCTTTGGAAATCGTAACATTAGAGAATGCCATCTACATGGGCATGAAAAATGACCTGGCATTTATCCTGGATTTCAATATATTTTTGTGGGAGCATCAGTCCACCTATAATCCAAACATCCCGTTGAGAGATCTTATTTACATAGCTAACGAGTACCAGAAATACGTAGAACTGAATGGGATTTCCCTGTATTCCCGTCGCCAGCAGAAGATACCAGCGCCGAGGTTTATTGTGTTTTATAATGGAGAGAAGCAAATCGGCGAGCAGATGGAGCACCGCTTATCGGATGCATACGAGAATTTCAGCGGAGATCCGGAGCTGGAACTAAAGGTTATGGTGATTAATATCAATGATGGCCATAATAAAGCCTTGATGGAGCAATGCAAGAAATTAAAAGAATATGCACAATATGTAGCCAGAGTAAGGAAATACCAGAAAATCATGCCATTAA
>NZ_JAJBMO010000006.1 GCF_020537505.1 Blautia glucerasea
CCCATTGTCCGAATGCGTCCCTCTTCGACGAACTTTTCAACCCACAAAATAGCAACTACCGAATATTCAAATAAACATCCTCCCTAGTATGGAACCCTCCATCAATGATCACCTCATCCATATTCTCTGCTGTCACTGCGATCGGATCGATCTTATAATAAGGAATCTCATAATTCCCGTCATTGAAGGTCTCTACCGCCTTGTATTCCCCTCCTCCGGAAGTAATATCCTCCCCTTTTCCAAGCGCCACCGCGAACTCCGCCGCCGTATTCGCCTCCTGCTCAATAGGCTTATAAACCGTCATCTCCTGTGTACCCTCCACAATCCTCTGGCAAGCTGACAGATCCGCATCCTGGGCCACCACAGCCACTTTTCCAGCAAGCCGGTTCTCAGACAATACCTTCACCGCCTGACTTGCCAGATCATCATTTCCACACATCACCCCTACAATATCTTTGGTAACTTCCAGCCCCTCAGTCACATGATTGCCCGCCAGCTCCGCCAGCCAGTTATCACAATATCCTGTATAAACCACATTCAGATTACTATTCGCAATGGCATTAGTGAACCCTCTCACAACCTCATCCACATTTCTGTCTGTAGGGGATCCGTTAATGGCAAAAATATTCCCTCCCTCCGGGCAGGCCTTGATAAGCGCCTCCCCCATAAGGGTTCCAACCTTCTCATTATCAATAGTAATATACAGATCCGCATTAATATTCTCCACAATACGGTCATAACAAATCACATAAATCCCCTCGTCCTTAGCCTCCTTCAGCACATCATACAAAGCATTGCCATCAATGGGAATGACTACGATCACATCCATTTTTTTCTTAATGAAATACTCAATCTGGGAAATCTGCTCCTCCACAACGCCACCTGCCACCTGTACATTCACCTCAGCCCCAAGGCTCTGGGCAGTAGAAACAAACATATCCCGGTCCCGCAGCCATCTTTCGATTACGAAGGAGTCAAAGCTAAGTCCGATCTGCAGCTTGTCCTCTTCCTTCGCGTTCTCCTTCTGGGGTTCCTGAGGCTTACTTCCGCAGCCTGCTGCCAACGCCCCTGCCAGAATCAGAATCATGGGTAAAATCAGCCAACATTTCTTTCTCATTTTCCATACCTCGCCTTATACTCACTTGGAGTCATATCCATCTGCTTCTTAAAGATCCTGCTGAAATAATTGGGATCCGAATAGCCACTCTGGATTCCCGCTTCCTTTACGCTCACATTTGCATCCACCAGAAGCTCCTTCGCTTTATCAATCCGGACTCTGGTCAGATACTCGATAAAATTCTCCCCAGTCTCATCCTTGAAAATCTTGCTGAAATAATAGGGACTAATATTGACCTGGCTGGACACATCATCCAGGGAAATATCTTTGCTATAATTTTCCTGAATATAAAGCATGGCCTTCTTCACCGCAGAATTGGACTGATCCTCCTTCTGATCACGGATCGCCCTGCACACATTTACCATTTTTTCCTGGAACCACTTGCGAAGCTCTTCATAAGTGGAAAGGGACATTGCCGTATCCAGGTAATCCCGGCGATAGCTGAAACCATAATTGATCGCCCCGCTCTCAAAAGCAATCTTCTCTCCCCAGATAATAAACTCCAGGATCTTCAGGCGAATATTATTCATATCCTGTGAATAATGCTCCACCATCCAGTCGCAGAAGAAATTCACCTCCTGGAGCATGCCATCCTCATTTCCCTCTGCCAGAAAACGGAACATACGCTTCTCGTTATTGCCCGGAAAAGCCTCGTCATAAACGCCATTCTGGGAAAGATCCTCAATATGTATTACCCGGCTAAGACTTCCATTTAGCGCCCGGAGTGCCTCACGGTAAGACCGCTCCAGTTCTTCCATTTCCCACACTCTTCCAATACCTACACGGAATTTGGCATCCAGCCTGCTTTCCAGCCTTGCCACCAGCTCTCTGGCCTTTTCCACCAGATCAATACGATCTTCATAAGGATTCTGGAAAATTTCGCAGGGCACTACCACCGGAATACGGTTGGACATAATGTTTCCAACCACACAGGGAAAAGCAGATTTCACTACATCCCGAAATTCCGGGTAAAAGCTCTGGGCCTTCACATTCATTCCAACCGGACTGATCAGTCTGCCATTTTCATAGCTCTGGCCAAACTGTACCACTATAACATAGCCCTGACCATATTCAATATCCAGAAGCTTCTGGTAATAATCCGCTGCAGTCATTTCCCTCTGGAAAAGCAGGGAGTTTACATAACTGGACTCCACAACCGGAATCACCGTCTCCAGTTTTTCCTGGATTTTCAACAGATTGCTTCTCTGGTCACGGACTTTATCCACCTTAGCTATCGCTTCTTTCACTACAGAAATGATCTTACTTTTCGAAATCGGTTTCGTTAAGTATTTTTCCACACCAAGATCAATGGCCTCTTTTGCATAATCAAACTTATCGTATGCAGAAACCACATAAAACAATACAGAATTGTTAAACTTACGGATCTCGCGCATAGCCTGGATTCCATTGATTCCAGGCATATGGATATCCATAAACACAATGTCCGGGTGAAAAGTCTCAGCCTTCTCGATTACGGCTCTTCCAGTCTTCGCAGTCTCCACGCTACATATATCTCCAAATTCGGCAAGGATTACTCCTTTAAAAGCCTCTAGCATAAGTCCTTCGTCATCTGCTATCAGAATACGGTACATTCTTTTTTCGCTCCTCTTTCTATATGTTGCATTTTCTATCATTCAGCAGTCCCGGTCCGCTGCCAGCCAGCGGATTCTGGTACAATTCACACTCCGTTCTCCCCGGACTCCACCTGCAAAGTGATATGCACACTGGTTCCTTTTCCCAGTCCATCACTTTCAATGGTAAGAAGCCCTTTCTGCTTATAATATAGCTCCAGTCTGTCAATTACATTTCCAACTGCAATTCCTGTGGAATACCGGTCCTCCCCGTTATTTCTGGCTTTTCCAGCCATAACTGCGTCTATCATCTGGGCAGTCATTCCTGCGCCGTTGTCACTGACTGTAATCTCCAGATTCCCCCCATCCTTGTGAATGGACATTCGGATCTTTCCAGTCTCCATACAGTCGTGGATCCCATGCTGTACTGCGTTTTCCACCAGAGGCTGCAGGATCATACTTGGAATACGGAAATCCCCGATTCCCTCATCCACATCCTTTTCGTAATGGATATCTCCGGCAAACCGCACATTTAAAATATAAATATAGTTGTCAACTGCATCTACCTCTTCCCAGAGAAGAGCATCATCCTCCATTTTCCGCACATTATACCGGAAAAAGTCCGCCATTTTTTCCAGGAAAACGCCAGTGCGCTCTGCATCCTCCAGCATGGCAAGCTGAGCCCCTGCATTCAGACAGTTAAAAAGGAAATGGGGGTTGATCTGTGCCTGAAGATACTTCAGCTGAGCCTCCTTCAGATGTGTCTCCATCAGAAGCTCCCGTTCCTTCATCTGCGCCTGTTTCTCCATGCTTTCCCTCTGCTGCTTAATATGAAGGCGAATACTGTCCAGCATCTGATTAAAGCCTCGTGTTACCACGCCTACCTCATCCTCGCGGACAACCGGCAGAATGGGCACATTTAAGTTTCCCATTGCAACCTCATGAGCGGTGTTGGAAAGCTGGGTCAACGGCCAGATCATAGAGCGCACAACCAGAATAATAATCGCCACGCCTACTGCTGCCACAATAAAAATAACCACCAACGCCAACCGATACAATACATCCATAGAGGAAAGCAGGATCTGGTAATTGGAGGAGTTCATCCGGAAACGCAGGTTATTCAGCTTATAAATATAAGAATTGATGTATTCATAAAGCTGCAGCTCTTTTTCATAAGAAGCTTTGTATTTCTCAATATTTCTGCCCCGCTTAGCCTGAACAGTCTCGTTGGTCTGCTCCAGATAGCTTTCTGACATTCTGCGGATATTTTTTTCCAGCATTTTTACTTCACTATCCACGTTCCGGTCGTTCAGCCCATCCAGAAGCTCCCGGTAATCCTGCTCATAGCGGTAGTAATTTTCCAGAGCCTTAGTTCCCTTTGTATTCAGATATTCGTAAACGGTTCCCTCCAGCTTATTTAAGGTGTCCGACAGGTCGTTGATTGCTGCATTACTGGAAAAAACAGCATCGATCCGGTCCACACCCGTGTGGATCTGTTCAAAGATAAAAAAGTTGATACATACCACGAACACCATAACCAGTACCATGGCAGAGCTCAGTCTGGTCTGTATGGAATTCTGAACGGAAAGGCTTTCTTTTTTCTCTCTCATTTATCCCCCTCCGTTCTGTAAATCCCAACATTGCTTCTGGTGATCACATGCTGTCCCACACTGTAGTAGTTGCTGGTATGTCCCAGAGAAGAAAACTCTTCCAGGGCATTGATGCTATAGCGCCCTGTTTCATCCATATCAAGAGCAATGGCTGAAGAAATGATTCCTTTACTGATGGCATCCAGGATCACATCGGAATAATAAAATCCTACAATGTCTACGTTTCCAACCTGATTGTAGTCAATCAAGGCCTGGTAAACACATTCTGTTACCACTTCGTCCATGCAGACCAGTACATCCGGAATATCCTCCCCACTTACAAAAATATCCCGGACAAACTCTTCTGTATCAAAGTCAGAGCTGCTGTCAATGCTGTACTCGGAAATGTTTACCGTCTGATCTTCTTTTTTCTTCTCTTCCAGCTCTTTCTTGATCTGGTAATAGATCAGATTCGTTTCCTGGGTTTTGGACTGGGAATTTGACAACAAAAGCACCCGGGTAGTTTCATGTTCCTTCAAAAGCCCTAAGATCTGCTCTGTGTAGGCATTTCCCAGCTGATAGCTGTTCAGCCCTACAAAGCTGATCCTGGCGCTGGAAGAATCATCTGTCATTACGGTAACCACCGGAATCTCTGCATCTGCGGCTTCCTGGATCAGTTCCTGTTCTTCACTGCTGCCGTCCGCTTCCAGAATGATTCCGTCCACCTGGGAAGCAATCCCAATGCGCAGATAGTCTGCCTTAGTATAATTGAAATCGTGCCCTGGCTCAATCAGCTCCAGATAAGCGTCTGCATCCTTCGCCGCCTGACTGGCACTTTCATAGATAGAATCCCACATCAGGGTATTTTTCTCTCCAGAGATCATCAGATAATGTTTTGTGTAACTGGATGCCCCTTCTCCTTCTCCCAGATCTACCTGATCCAGATTTTTCTGGAAATAGATCCAGATTCCGGAGAGAAACAGCATACAGCCTGCCAAAATAAAAAAGACAGTCAGTGTAGATTTTTTCATAATTTAAAAAGCTTCCTTTAATGTCCGCAAATTTACCAGTGAGTAAATCGCCATTTTATTATTTTCTCCACATGTTTTGAGATATCAAACATGCTTTTAAATATTTAACAGTTTACCATATTTGCCTGATATATGCAAAAAGAGCCATTGCATTTTCTGCAACAGCCCTTTTGTCATTACTGCGATTTGCTCTCACAGCATTTTTTCTTATTATTGAATTAGTTTGATTTTCTGTTAGAGATAACATCAAATACAACTGCAACCAGAAGTACGGCACCTTTTACAACGTACTGCCAGGAATCACCGATACCCATGATTGACATACCCATGTTAATAACACCAAGAAGAAGAGCACCGATTACAACACCGCCTACAGTACCGCTTCCACCGTATGCAGAAGCACCACCGATGAAGCAGGAACCGATTGCATCCATCTCAAAGGATGTACCTGTACTACCATTTACAGAACCTACACGTGCTGCACAGAGAAGACCAGCAAGACCAGCAAGTAAGCCCATGTTTGCATATGCAATGAAATAAACCTTATTGGTATCGATACCGGAAAGCTGCGTTGCTTTCTCGTTACCGCCGATTGCGTAGAAGTAACGTCCAAACGCTGTCTTGGATGTGATAAAGTTGTAGATCATGCAGATTGCAACTACCCATACAAGCATTACGGAGATACCTTTGTACTCATACAGTTTGTAGCAATACCACAGAATAACAACTGCGATCACGGCTGCTCTGCTGTAATCAGAAGCTGCTGTATTCTGACGATAACCTTTTTTCGCTTTGTTTGCTCTGGAACGCATGGTTGAGAAAATAATGTAGCATGCAATCAGAACACCAACGATCAGTGCAGAATATTTCTTTCCATCATCAAGTCCTGGGATGTTGATGTAGGATGTAAATACATTCAGGAAAGATTTGTTCTGGATGGAAACCGTTTTGTTGTCCAGTACCAGACGTCCAAATCCACGGAAAATGAACATACCAGCAAGTGTTGTGATGAAAGGAGGAATTCTCTTATAACCAATCCAGTAGCCCTGCCATACACCAACCAGAAGGCCGATTACCAGGCAAAGGAGAATGGTGATAAATGGATTGAAGCCCTTGCTGCCGATCAGGACAGCTGCAACACCACCAACGAAGCAGATAACAGATCCAACAGAAAGATCGATGTTACCACCAGTTAAGATACAGAGTAACATACCACATGCAAGAACCAGTACGTATCCGTTCTGGAGCATAAGGTTTGACATGTTCTGTGCGAAAAGAAGTCGTCCATCAGTCAGAGCACAGAACAGGATAAATACGATTACAAGTGCAATAACCATCGTATATTTTCTTAAAAAGTCTTTTATTTTTGCATTCATTTTGTTTTCCCCCTTCATTATTTCTTCTGATTCTGCATGATATGTGCCATGATGCCTTCCTGGGTAGCTTCTTTCGCATCCAGTTCTCCGGCCATTTTACCTTCATTCATGATATAAATCCGGTCGCACATACCAAGGATTTCAGGCATTTCTGAGGAAATCATGATTACAGATTTTCCCTGTTCCACCATCTGATTGATCAGACAGTAAATATCATATTTTGCACCTACGTCGATACCACGGGTAGGCTCATCCAGAATCAAAATATCTGGTTCTGTGAACATCCACTTTCCAAGAAGGGCTTTCTGCTGGTTACCACCAGACAGGTTACCAATACGCTGCTCATTGGAAGGTGTCTTGGTTCCCATTTCTTTTGTCATCTGCTCTGCCAGCTGTACTTCAAGGTCTGTATTGATAATTCCTTTATCACAGACTTTTGCAAGACGGGCAAGAGTTGTGTTGAAACGGATGGATTCATCCAGAATCAGTCCGTTTGTCTTACGGTCCTCAGTTACATATGCAAGACCATGCTGGATGGCTGCACGAGGATCCTTCAAATCTACTTTTTCACCCTTTATGTACAGTTCTCCGGAGATTGCGCTTCCATAGCTCTTACCGAAGATAGACATTGCCAGCTCTGTACGGCCTGCACCCTGCAGTCCTGAGAAACCAACAACCTCACCTTTATGTACTTTAAAGGAAATATTGTCGTCTACAATTTTTTCCGGATACAGAGGATGATGAACAGTCCAGTTCTTTACCTCCAGCATCACATCTTTACTTACATTGTGCTCACGTTTCGGATAACGGTCTTCCATAGGACGTCCAACCATTCCTTTGATGATCCTGTCCTCACTTAAGTCATCCACGCCTTTTGTAAGTGTCTCGATTGTGCTTCCGTCTCGAAGAATGGTACAACGGTCTGCACAGTAAATGATCTCATTCAGTTTGTGTGTGATAATAATAGATGTCAGTCCCTGTTTCTTAAATTCCATAAGCAGGTCCAGAAGCATCTTCGCATCCTCATCATTCAGGGATGAAGTCGGCTCATCCAGGATGAGCAGTTTAACATCTTTTGAAAAAGCTTTCGCAATTTCTACCAGCTGCTGTTTGCCGGTTCCGATATCTTTGATCAGGGTCTGGGCAGATTCATGAAGACCTACCTGGGCCATATGTTTCTCAGCCTCGCTGTATGTTTTATCCCAGTCGATGGCTCCTCTTTTATTTTTGATCTCGTTTCCAAGAAACATGTTTTCACCGATGGAAAGCAGTGGGATTAATGCAAGCTCCTGGTGAATAATAACGATACCTTTTGCCTCGCTGTCATTAAGCTTTTTAAACTTACACTCTTCACCCTCGTAGGTAACCGTTCCAGTATAGCTGCCGTATGGATACTGACCACTTAATACGTTCATCAATGTGGACTTTCCCGCACCGTTCTCACCGATCAGCGCATGAATCTCGCCACGCTGAACTTCAAGATTAACATTATCCAAAGCTTTGACACCGGGGAATTCCTTTGTAATGTGTTCCATTACTAAAATATTGTCAGCCAAAATGGCGCCCCCTTTCCCATAAAGCAGGCGGAGCTTTTCACCCCGCCCACATTTAAAACTTTATTTTTGATTTGTATGACGTTTTAGTTCAGCTTTTATTAGTTTGCCGGATGAAGATATCCATCATCGTCCATTGTGTAGTATCCTGGGTCAACCAGTGCTTCCTGAAGGTTGTCTTTTGTTACAACTGTAGGAACCAGAAGGAAGGATGGGCATTTATTTCCATCAGATGTCTCATAGGACTCTGTATCGTATGCACACTCGAAATCCCAACCGGATTTTTCAATCAGGGACTCATCAATTGTGTCACCAGCCAGCATTGCTTTTGCAAGGTCAAGTGTTACGACTGCTTCATTGGCAACTGCTTTGTAAACTGTCATGGACTGTTTTCCATCAACGATGTTTGCAAGGTTCGCTTCGTCACCATCCTGTCCTGTGATCAGAACTGTGTTATCACCAGCATAGTCAGACTCGATTGCCTGTGTTACACCAAGTGCTGTGGAGTCGTTGGAGCAAAGAGCTACATCAAGCTGTGTTCCGTCTGCATAATAGGATGCCAGAATGTTCTGCATTCTTTCAAGTGCTGTCTGGGTATCCCATGCAGGTGTTGCAACAGAATCAAAATCAGTCTGTCCGGAAACTACATTTAAGGTTCCTGCATCAATGTATGGTTTTAATACATCAAATGCACCATTGAAGAAGTATCCAGCATTGTTATCAGCAGGATCACCAGCTGTAAACTCGATATTGTATGTCTTGTCTCCAGCATTGTCCAGATCCAGAGTATCTACAACGTACTGTCCCTGAAGGGTACCTACTGTGTAGTTATCAAAAGAAATATAATAGGAAACAGCGTCGGATTTGATCAGACGGTCATAGGAAATAACCGGGATTCCTGCATCTGCTGCCTCATCCATAACTGTATTAAGAGCCTCGCCATCGATAGCTGCTACAACTAACAGGTTAACTCCGTCGGAAATCAGGTTCTGGATATCGTTTACCTGACGGTCTGTCTCGTTGTCAGAATATGTAAGCTCTACTTCGTATCCAGCATCTTCGAACTGTTTCTGCAGATAAGAACCATCACGGTTCCAACGCTCCAGAGACTGTGTCGGCATTGAGATACCGATCTTTCCGCCAGCTGCTCCGTCTTCTGCCATTACCGGAACTGTAAGTGAACCAACTGCCATTGCTGCTACCATTGCCATTGCTACTTTTCTTTTCATGAAAAAACCTCCCGTATCATTTTTATTTGCTATGTTCTATAGCTTTTTGATGGGATTATAATATCATATCGGAACCCTGTGTAAAATGGACTAATTTTTGATTGCTCTTTCAATTTTTGTGTTTGGATATGCACAATTTTGTGCTGAGCTGGACATTTTTGTTGTGGAAATGTGCTAAATTATAATTATGTGCTATTGACATTTTGGGGTTATGAAGTGATATAAAATTCCCGAATATGCTTTTGCTATTAATCAAAGAACTGTATCCCCATAAGCGTCAACCCTTGCGCTGGTGCAGTGGGTCCGGCGGCGGAGCGGTCTTTGGCGTCCAGGATCTTTTGCATGCGTTCTGGTGGATACTGGCCGTTGCCAATCTCGATCAGGGTGCCGGAAATGATGCGGACCATGTTATAAAGGAAACCGGTTCCAGATACGCGGATGGTGACAATGTCGCCGTCGCGGAAGACTTCGATTCCGGTGACGGTGCGGATGGTAGTCTTTACCTGGGCGCCGGAACCACAGAAGCTGGCAAAATCGTGGCGTCCGATCAGGTAGGAGGTTGCCTCGCGCATTTTGTCTACGTCTAATTTATAGTGATAAAAATAGGAATACAGCCGCTCAGTAGGAACCTGGAATTTACGGTTCAGGATGCGGTATTCATAGGTTTTCTCGCTGTCGCAGTATCTTGGGTGAAAATCCGGCTCCACTTCTTCGGACATCTGGATCCGGATGTCTTCGGGGAGACGCTGGTTCAGGGCATAGGATATTTTTTCGCCGGGAATGCGGGTGTTGGTATCAAATACAGCTACATTTCCAAGAGCGTGTACACCGGCATCTGTACGGCTGGCACCGATAGTCTCGATTTTTTCTCCCAGAAGCTCTGAGAGAGTGTCATTGAGTACACCTTGTACCGTAATTCCATTAGGCTGTGTCTGCCAGCCGCAGTAATTGGTTCCATCGTATGCCACAACAAGTCCAATTCGTTTCATAATCTTCTCCTTGTGAAAATTCCCTCACCTGCGATTTAGCACAAGTGAGGGAATTATATAAACATTCGTAACTATTCAGCATCTTCACAATCACAAATCAAATTAAAATTCAGATTACTCTCGTTCAGGCTCTAAATCACCTCACGAAATACTGCAAAAATAGTTACATATATCATTGATCACTTAATTTCTTTGAATAAAAGCTTTATTTCATTCTATCAGATTCCAGCTGCCCTAAATCCAATCGCCACAGCCAAATACGCTATCATCACCACATAAGCCACATGATCTCTCATCTTATAGGTCAGCGGCTTCATCTGCGTCCTGTTATCACCGCCATGATAGCATCTTGCCTCCATGGCCATGGCCAGGTCATTTGCCCGGCGAAATGCGGAGATGAACAGTGGTACCAGAAGAGGAACCATGTTCTTCGCCTTCTGGATCAGATTACCATTCTCGAAATCAGCTCCCCGGGCGATCTGCGCCTTCATGATCTTATCCGTTTCTTCCAGAAGGATCGGAATAAAACGAAGAGCGATAGACATCATCATAGCGATATCATGCACCGGCACATGGAGCTTATTCAAAGGGCGGAGCAGACACTCCAGTCCGTCAGTCAGCTGATTCGGTGTGGTGGTCAGCGTCATAATGGAAGAACCAATTACCAGGTAAACCAGTCGGATCGCCATAGTGCCAGCCAGCACCAGGCCTTCATTTGTCACCTTAATAAAACCAAGCTTCCACACTACCTCACCAGGAGTCAGGATCATATTAAAAAATATGGTGATCAGAAGCAGCATGAAAATGGTCTTCAGACCTTTAAAAATAAACTTCACCGGAACCTTTGACAACAGGATCATTCCTGCAAGAAATATCGTAGCCACTGCATATCCCACAAAGGTATGAAATAAAAACACAGATACAATAAATCCAATGGTTCCTACCAGCTTAGTTCTTGGATCCAGCTTGTGGATCAAAGAATCCGCCGGATAATACTGTCCGATTGTAATATCTCTGATCATTCTGCATTGCCTCCCTTCTTAAGAAGTGAAGGCTTCTGCTTTTTCAAAGCTTCCAGAATAGTATCCCTGGCTTCCTCCACAGTGGTAGCTGTAGTATCCACATTCAAACCATTTTCAGAAAGGGCATGCATAATATAAGTAATCTGCGGTGCCGCAAGCCCCATTCCTTCCAGCTCTTTATAATGGGAAAATACATTCTTCGGGGTATCATCAAATACCATCTCCCCATGATTCATAACGATCAGACGCTCCACATACTTGGCAATGTCCTCCATACTGTGGGAAACCAGGATAATGGTGATTCCGCGCATCTTATGAAGGGCCGCAATCTGATCCAGAATGTCATCTCTTCCCTGGGGATCAAGTCCTGCTGTCGGCTCGTCCAGGATCAGGATCTTCGGGTTCATAGCAAGCACTCCTGCAATAGCAACCCTCTTTTTCTGGCCTCCGGAAAGCTCAAATGGAGACTTTGTAAAATTCTCTTCTTTCACCCCTACATGAGCAAGGGCCTTTTTCGCCTCTTTCTCCGCCTGCTCTTTGGAAAGTCCCTGGTTCATAGGGCCAAAGCACACATCCGCCAGAACTGTATTCTCAAACAGCTGGTGCTCCGGGTACTGGAATACCAGGCCAACCTCGCTTCGAAGGGCCCGGCGGTTATAATTCTCCGCCCACACGTTCTCTCCATTATAAAAGATCTGTCCGCTTGTAGGCTGGATCAATGCATTAAAATGCTGGATCAAAGTTGATTTTCCGCTTCCGGTATGACCGATCACACCAATGAACTGTCCATCCGGAATCACAAGATTAATGTCCTTCAGGGCGTGGCTCTCATAAGCAGTACCCTGACTGTAAGTATAGGTCACGTTCTTAAGCTCTATCGACATAATGCACCTACCAATTCCTCTTTCGTCAGTATTCCTTCCGGAATGTCCACGCCAGCCTTATGAAGCTCATGGGCGAGCAAGGTCACCTGGGGTACATCCAGCCGGTATTTTTTCAGTGTCTCTACCTGGGAAAAAATTTCTCTTGGAGTTCCCTGCATTACCACATTTCCACCATCCATTACATAAACCTTGTTTGCATGGATCACTTCTTCCATATAATGGGTAATGAGGATAACGGTTACATTTTCTTTTTTGTTGAGCTCGGAAACGGCTTCCAATACTTCTTTTCGGCCATTTGGATCAAGCATTGCAGTTGGCTCGTCCAGTACAATACAGCTTGGACGCATGGCCACAACACCTGCGATGGCAACTCTTTGTTTCTGGCCTCCGGATAGCTTGTTCGGAGACTGATAACGGTAAGCGGTCATTCCTGTCTTTTTCAGACTGTCATCCACACGCTTCCAGATTTCGTCTGTAGGTACTCCCATATTCTCAGGACCAAAGCCTACATCCTCTTCCACAACCGTACCAATGATCTGGTTGTCCGGATTCTGGAAAACCATTCCCGCTCTCTGGCGGATCTTCCACAACTCCGGCTCCTTGGCTGTGTCCATATCATCCACCCACATGGTTCCCTCAGAAGGGATAAGCAGCGCATTCATCTGCTTTGCCAGTGTGGATTTTCCGGAACCATTGTGCCCCAGAACGGCCACAAAATCGCCGGCTTCAATGTCCAGGTTTACATCATTGACAGCACGCTGTGTTGCTTCCACATTGCCGTCCTCATCATACTTGAGATAGTCAAATCCCAGCTTGAACGCCTTGATAATTCCCATATTCTTTTTCCTCGTCTGTCAGGCCTTCGGCTCGTCCGTAGCTGCCGGTAATGTGTAACCGGTCAACTCGTCCATCAATGCCCAGATCTCATCTCTTCCCTGCTTGGTCTCAGCAGAGAAAGGAATGATTCTGCTTCCCGGGCGCAGCTTCAGTCCATCCTTGATTGCCTTCATATTCTTCTGTACCTGGCTTCTTTTCAGCTTGTCCAGTTTGGTTGCAATAATGATCGGATTGTATCCGTTGTTCACGATCCAGTCATACATCAGCTTGTCATTTGCAGATGGATCATGACGGATATCAATTAACAGAAATACTGCTTTTAAATCCTGTGAAGTGTGGAGATAACGCTCGATCATCTTTCCCCACTTCGCCTTCTCGGTCTCCGGAACCTTGGCATAACCGTATCCCGGAAGATCCACAAGGTACATAAAATCATTTACATTGTAAAAATTGATGGTCTGTGTCTTACCAGGCTGGGAGCTTGTTCTCGCCAGCGCCTTACGGTTCAAAAGACCATTAATGAGGGAGGATTTTCCCACATTGGATTTCCCTGCAAAAGCAATTTCAGGTCTTCCTGTGTCCGGCAGTTTGCTGGTAATACCGCAAACGATATCCAGTGAAACATTTTTAATTACCATTTTTCCTACCTCTCATTTCAGGCAAGTGCCCGTTCCAGCACTTCGTTCATATTCTCCACAAACGTGATCTTCAGTCCGTCTATGATCTCTTCATCCAACTCTTTCATATCTGTTTTATTGGACTTTGGCACCAGTACTTCTTTAATCTTGGCGTACTTGGCAGCAAGAAGCTTTTCCTTCAGTCCACCGATTGGAAGCACACGGCCTCTTAAGGTAATCTCACCAGTCATGGCCAGATCTGCTCTTACCGGCTTGTCAATAATGGCAGAAAGCATTGCAGTTGCCATGGTAATTCCGGCTGACGGGCCATCCTTTGGCACTGCCCCTTCCGGAATATGTACATGAATGTCATTTTCCTGGAAAAACTCCTGATCGATTCCATACTTAGACGCTACAGAACGGATATAGCTGATGCCTGCTGTGGCAGACTCCTTCATCACATCCCCAAGCTGTCCGGTAAGTACAAATTCCCCTTTACCAGGCATAATATTCACTTCGATCTGAAGGGTATCACCGCCCACCTGTGTCCAGGCAAGGCCTCTTGCAATCCCAACCTCATCCTTTTTATTTGCCATCAGATAATTGTATTTCTCCTGTCCCAGGAAGCTCTCAAGATTCTTTCCTGTAACCGTTACCTTCTCTTTGCCATCTTCCATGATCAGACGTGCTGTCTTACGGCAGATCTGACCGATGAGACGCTCCAGATTACGGACACCGGCTTCCTTGGTATAATTGTTGATGATCTTACGAAGGGCGCCGCTCTGGATGGAAAGTCTGCCTTTTTCAATTCCATTGGCTTCCATCTGCTTTGGAATCAAATGTTCCCTGGCAATATGTTCCTTCTCATTCTCTGTATAACCGCTGATCTCAATGACCTCCATTCGGTCAAGAAGTGGCCTCGGAATCCCCTGGATATCATTGGCTGTTGCAATAAATAACACCTCAGAAAGATCCTGGGGAAGCTCTACATAGTGATCATTGAAATGGCTGTTCTGCTCCGGATCCAGCACTTCCAGAAGCGCAGAGGAAGTATCTCCCTTATAATCGCTGCTAGTCTTGTCGATCTCGTCCAGAAGCATAAGCGGGTTGGCCACCTTGGCCTGCTGAAGGGCAACGGTGATCCTTCCCGGCATAGCACCTACATAAGTCTTTCTGTGACCGCGGATCTCAGCCTCATCCCGCACACCGCCAAGGCAGATACGCACATAGCGCTTGCCAGTGGCTTCTGCAACTGATTTGGCAATGGAAGTTTTACCTGTTCCTGGAGGTCCTACCAGGCAAAGGATCGGGGATTTTCCCTTATGTGTCAGCTTACGTACTGACAGGAATTCCATGATCCGCTCTTTTACATCCTTCAAACCATAATGTCCTTCTTCCAGGATCTTCCATGCAGCCTTCAGATCCTCGGAATCCTCCGAGCACTTATCCCATGGAAGGGAAAGAAGTGTCTCAATATAGCCGCGTAAAATGCTGCTCTCAGCTGCATTGGTATTGGTAATCTTAAACCGGCCGATTTCCTTGAAAATACGGTCTTTCACTTCCTGTGAGGCGGTAAGCTCCTTGGCTTTTCTTCGGAATTCCTCTGCCTCATCAGCTGTATTGTCCTCACCAAGTTCCTCACGGATCAGCTTCAGCTGCTCTCTCAGAATATATTCACGCTGATTTTTGTCCACACGTTTCTTCAGTTTCTGCTGAAGGTCGTGGCTGATGTCCAGCACATTGATCTCGTTGCTGAGGATCGCACCCAGAATCTCATACCGGTCAGTCAGCCTGGCAGCTTCCAGAAGCTTCTGCTTACTCTGCCAGGAAAGGGGCAGATTGATGGCGATCTGGTCGATCAGCTCAGGTGCTTTCTCGATATTCATGATCTGGGCTGCCAGTTCCTTCCCAATCTTACCGCCCTTGGCGCAATAAGTATGGAAAAGCTCCTTGATGCTTCTGTACATTGCCTCCAGCATTGCCTGAGGCAGTTCCTCTTCTTCCTTGTTAACCAGAACAGTCTCTGCTCTTAAATATGGTGTCTCCTGTTCCAGTCCAAGAAGTTCTGCTCTTCTCTTTCCTTCCACAAGAACACGGAGCAGGTTGTCAGGAAGCTTCACAACCTGCTTGATATATGCAATTGTTCCCACCTGAAAAAGCTGCACAAAACCAGGATCCTCAATCTGTGGATTCTTCTGTGTTACCAGAAAAATCTTCTGATCCTGAAGCATAGCCGCTTCGATTGCCTTCTTGGAACGCTCCCGGCTTACATCAAAATGAATGATCATTCCCGGAAGAATGGTAGTTTCCCGAAGGGCAAGGGCAGGAAGTACATTGATCGGCTCACTCATCTGTGGTCAAATCCCTTTCATCAGGCTGTTTCAGGAGTGCCCTTCTTGCGCGCATGCTGGCTTCTTCTGCCTGTGTTCGCCGGACTTACCGGCTGCGCAGGAGCTTCCCCGTGAACAATTTCCGGTTCACCGGTTCCTTCTACAGCTTCTTTTGTAATAATGCATTTACGAATGGTATCATCGGATGGAGTCTTGTACATCAGATCCATAAGAGTGCTCTCCATGATCGCACGAAGTCCTCTGGCGCCGGTTTTACGCTCCATGGACTTTCTCGCCATAACACGAAGTGCCTCATCCTCGAAATCAAGCTCTACCCCATCAAGCTCAAACAGCTTGTGGTACTGCTTGGTCAATGCGTTCTTCGGCTCCTGAAGGATACGAAGAAGTGCGTTCTCATCAAGTCCGTCCAGAGTTACTACTACAGGCACACGTCCTACAAACTCCGGGATCAGGCCGTAACGGATCAGATCCTCTGGCATTACCTGTTTAAACAGCTCGCCAACGTTCTGTTCCTCTTTGGAAGTAACCTCAGCACCAAAACCGATTGCCTTGGTATCCTGTCTGCCTTCGATGATCTTCTCCAGACCATCAAAAGCACCACCGCAGATAAACAGAATGTTTGTAGTGTCAATCTGGATAAATTCCTGATGTGGATGCTTTCTTCCACCCTGCGGCGGAACACTTGCAACAGTACCTTCCAGGATTTTCAGAAGTGCCTGCTGAACACCCTCACCGGAAACATCACGGGTAATGGAAACATTCTCAGATTTGCGTGTGATCTTGTCGATCTCATCTATATAAATAATTCCGTACTGTGCTCTGTCAATATCATAGTCCGCTGCCTGAATGATCTTCAGAAGAATGTTCTCCACATCCTCACCTACATATCCGGCTTCTGTCAGTGTGGTTGCATCTGCAATGGCAAAAGGCACATTCAGAAGTCTTGCCAGTGTCTGGGCAAGAAGTGTCTTACCGGAACCAGTTGGTCCAAGCATAAGGATGTTGCTCTTCTGAAGCTCTACATCCAGATTCCTGGAAGCAGTAACACGTTTATAATGATTGTATACAGCAACGGAAAGTGCTTTCTTGGCCTCATCCTGTCCGATTACATAGTCGTCCAGAATTGCATGGATTTCCTCTGGTTTCATCAGATTGATCTCAGATCCAAGAATATCTTCCTGGTCGTATCCTCCAAACTCTTCTTCCATGATCTCCGAGCAGATTCCTACACACTCATCACAGATGTAGGCTCCATCCGGTCCAGCGATTAATTTGCGGACCTGATCCTCGGTTTTCTGGCAAAAGGAACATCTTACTTTTCCTTCTCTTATCTTCTCAGCCATGAATCTTTAACTTTTCCTTTCTTTCAAATAAAGCCTTTTTCTTCAGAGCTATTCTGAAAAAAGATTTCTTTATTTTTTTAAATTTAGAATTATTCTGTAAAATATACCTATTTTGCAAAATTATCCCATTTTACAAGATAAGACTCCTGTTAATTCAGGAGTCTTTTCTTACAGTAGTAGCATGCAAAAGAAAACTCCGGCTGTCAGAGCCTCTAAAAGCTCCAGGGGGATTTCTTTTGTTTTCCGTTTAGGCGGGAAAATTTATACTGGAAATACACAAATATACTATATCTTCATCAGGGTACACTCGGTTATCCAGTTACAGGTTTTCCTATTTGTGGGTTACAACACCATCGATCAGACCATAAGCTAACGCTTCTTCTGCAGACATGTAATTGTCGCGGTCTGTATCCTTCTCTACAACCTCAAGAGGCTGTCCGGTGTTTGCAGCCAGAATTTCATTTAATGTTCTCTTTGTCTTGGCAATGTGATCTGCCACGATCTGGATCTCTGTAGCCTGTCCCTGGGCTCCGCCAGATGGCTGATGGATCATGATCGTAGAATTCGGCAGTGCAAATCTCTTACCCTTTGTACCACCAGCAAGAAGGAACGCTCCCATGCTGGCAGCCATTCCCAGACAGATAGTGGAAACGTCGCACTTGATATACTGCATGGTATCATAGATTGCCATACCAGCTGTCACGGAACCACCCGGGCTGTTGATATAAAGCTGGATATCCTTTCCAGGATCTTCTGCTTCCAGAAAAAGCAGCTCTGCAACTACCAGGCTGGCACTTACATCGTTTACTTCCTCTCCCAGGAAAATAATTCTGTCCTTCAGAAGCCTTGAATAGATGTCGTAGCTTCTCTCCCCTCTGCTTGTCTGCTCAATGACATAAGGCACTAAACTCATATATTCCCTCTTTTCTTATCAGGTAAGCGCCCTGGCGTGCATTATGCAGTGCCAGGAGGACGCTTAAATAACGAAATAAATTTACCCCATCTTGGGATGTGCCGGTATCTGCTTACAAATTACTCAGCGTCTGCTGCTTTCTCAACTTCAACAGCTGCGTCAGCGATAACAGTAACAGCCTTCTGAACAGCCATATCTTTCTTCATCTGCTCAAGTCCGCTCTCACCGATAGCTTCTCTGATCTTGTCAGCTTCCATCTTGTAAGCGTCTGCCATCTTCTGGATCTCTTCTGTGATCTCTTCTTCGGATGGCTGGATGTTCTCAGCCTCAGCAACTTTCTCAAGAACCAGTCTTGTCTGGATTCTCTTAAGTGCCTGTGGCTTCATGTCTTCCATCATCTTGTCCATGCTCTGGCCTGTGAACTGGAAGTACTGCTCCATAGATAATCCCTGCTGCTGCATTCTTCTGGAGAAATCGTCCATCATCTGACGGCACTCTGTCTTAGTCATAAGCTCCGGAATATCCATCTGTGCATTTTCGATTGCTTTATCTACTGCTGCATTTTCTTTTGCAGTTCTTGCTTCTTTTTCTTTCTTCTCTGTCAGGTTCTTCTTAACGTCTTCTTTATACTCAGCAAGAGTATCAAACTCAGATACGTCTTTCGCGAACTCGTCGTCAAGCTCCGGAACCTCTTTGGTCTCAATCTTCTTAACATCACACTGGAATACAGCTTCTTTGCCTGCAAGCTCTTTTGCCTGATATTCCTCTGGGAAAGTAACCTTAACTTCTACGTGGTCACCAGCGTTTGCTCCAACAAGCTGATCCTCGAATCCTGGAATAAATGTACCGGAACCAAGTGTCAGTGCGTAGTCAGATCCTTTACCGCCGTCAAATGCAACACCGTCAACAAATCCCTCGAAATCGATTGTTGTAATATCGCCGTTTGCTGCTGCACGATCCTCAACTGCAACTGTTCTTGCGTTCTTCTCCTGCTCTTTTCTGATCTCAGCGTCAACTTCCTCGTCTGTTACAACAATCTCAGACTTCGGAACCTCTACTCCCTTGTAATCTCCAAGAGTAACCTCTGGTTTCACAGCTACATCTGCTGTGAAGATAAGAGCTTTTCCTGGCTCCATCTGTGTAACATTGATCTCTGGCTGGGAAACGATCTCAAGATCGCACTCGCCCAGTGCTTTTGTGTACTCCTGTGGTACGAGAGAGTTAACAGCGTCTTCCATGAATACGCCCTTGCCATACATGCTCTCGATCATTTTTCTAGGAGCTTTTCCTTTACGGAATCCTGGAAGGCTGATTCTGCTTTTCTGTTTCTGATAAGCTTTCTCCATTGCCTTGTCTAAATCTTCAGCGGAAACTTCGATGGTAAGTTTCGCCATGTTTTTCTCTAATTTCTCCACCTGTAAACTCATTTTCGTGTTCCTCCTTAATATTCTCAGGTAAAATGTCAGGTCCAATGCATTGACATTGTCCATTTCTTAATAATGATACCGCAGATGATAACCGGAAAGTCCGAAACAGGTTCCTGTCACTGCGATCCTTCTGCGGTTATAAATGCGCAGGGTTTCCCCCTATTATTACAGTCATTGTAGAAGTATAGCACAACCAAATTAAAAACGCCAGTGTTTTTTATGGTTTTCCTTGTTATTCCTAAAAAATTAGGGTTTTTTATAATATTTCCTACTTATAAACTACGGATTCTGCAATCTGGTCTGCTTTTTCCTGTCCAAGAAGCTGGGAGATCAGGGAAAGGGCAAAGTCTACTGCTGTTCCAAGGCCCCGGCTGGTGGTGATATTTCCGTCAATTACAACGTTCTCTTCGGATTTCAAAGCGTCTCCAAGTCCCTCCATGCAAGCCGGGTATGCAGTTGCCTTCTTTCCATGTAAAAGTCCGATTTCTGCAAAGACAGTAGGAGCCGCGCAGATGGCAGCGATCTTACCGCCATTATTATAAAAGTTTTTAACCAGACCGGTCAGCGGCCCAAATGCGCCAAGATGGGTAGTTCCTGGCTGTCCGCCTGGAAGCACCAGCATATCCGCGTCAGAGAAGTCTGTCTCATGGAAGGTGGTATCGGTTAGCATGGTGATGCCGTGGGATGTGGTGATCTGTTTGGTGTTTTTAATAGAAACCGTTGTGATGGTGATCCCAGCTCTTCTCATAAGATCAACTACAGTTAAACCTTCGATGTCTTCGAAACCGTCAGCGAGGAAAATGTATACTTTTTTACTCATGGTGAAACCTCCTAATTCATTTTCAATTAACATTTATCACGTTGTATCCTACATATTTCTACTATAAAGTGTTTTTCACATTCCAAGCCATTATAGTTTCTTCATTAAATTAATAACAAAATCATTGATCATAACGTACTTTATAGTCATTTTAATAACAACATTTACATTTTTCTGCCCTTATCAGCAGCGCCCTGCAGTGCTTCAAACACTGCACTACGGAAGCCATTTTGTTCCAGAATGCGGACGCCCTCGATAGTTGTTCCAGCCGGAGAGCATACCATATCTTTCAGTTCACCAGGATGCATGCCGGTCTCCAGAACCATTTTAGCACTTCCAAGCACAGACTGTGCTGCAAACTGATACGCCTGCTTTCTTGGCATTCCCTGGGCTACTGCTGCGTCTGCCATTGCTTCAATAAACATAAACACATAAGCTGGGGAGCATCCGCTGACTGCACCTACTGCATCCATCATTCTCTCTGGAACTACTTCTGTACGTCCGAAACTGTTTGTGATGGTAAGGATCTGATCCAGATCTTCCATGGTAACACGTTCGTTGACGCATGCACCAGTCATCCCCTCGCCCACCTGAGCTGGTGTATTCGGCATAAGACGTACCACTTTCAAAGGAAGGCCGCATTTTTCTTCCAGCCATGCAAGTGTTTTGCCAGGGGCAATGCCTACGATCATATGCTCTGGTGTCAGGTAATCTTTTACCTCATTAATTACTTCTTCGTAAAACTGAGGTTTCACAGCTAATATAACAATATTTGCATTTTTCACAATCTCACAGTTATCAAGAGTGGTGACAACCCCAAGCTTTTCCCTGCTTTTTCGGCTTCCCTCTTCTGTAAGATTTGAAACAATAATCTCATTTTTCTCAAATATACCCTTTTTCAGGATTCCGCCGATCATTGCAGAACCCATATTTCCACATCCGATAAATCCGATTTTCATGTTTTTCTCCTCTCGTGCAAGTTGGGTAAAGATCTGCTGGAATTTATTGTTTTTTTGCGCCCTTACTCAAAGTACTATTATGATACTCTGTGGAATAGGTCACATCCTCCCCAAACCACTTGGGAGGCTGATAAGACCGTGCAACTTCTTCTGACGGGAACTCCACTTCTGCCAGAAAAAGGCCTTCATAGGGAGCTTTAAATACATCCAATTCAATGGACAGACCATCCTTCTCAGGAATCACGTAGCGGATCTTGGAGATCACGATTCCGTCTGCTTTTGGCTTCAGATGCTCATAGGCATCTTTGGTCAACGGCAGGTTATATTCCTCCCGTGCCAGAAGTCCTTTTGATTTATAGGTCAGATAATACTTGTCATTGGACTTGCGGATCCGCACAACCGGTTCTGTGCACAAATATCCCTGCTCAATCACTTTGCTCGGATACTGTTCCAGATTTTTGGGAAGGTCTTCCTTTTTTACAAGAAACTTTCTCTCAATTTCCACCTTTGTTTCCTCCGTATATGCAAAATTGAGGGCAAATACCCTTGCCCTCAATCTTACTCTTCTCCCACTCTTTATGCAACTATTTCTCTTCTTCCGGATCCAGTGTCCAGTTTCTTCTTCCGAATCTGGTTGCCAGAATCAGCATTTCCTTCTGCAATTCCTTGCTAAACTGTCCTTCCTTCAGACGCCATTTCCAGTTCTTTCCAAGTGTGGACGGCTGATTAATCCGGGCTTTATTATCTAACAGAAGATAATCCTGAATCGGAATGATACATCTTCCAGCCACGCTTCCCATAACAAGACGGATCATATTCCGGCAGATGCCTTTCTCATCATCATGGAAATTCCACAGATATTCCCGAACCATATGCCGCTCTTCCGGAGTGATATCAGCAAACCATCCAAGAAGAGTCTCATTATCGTGAGTTCCGGTATAAACCACACAATTGTTATTATAATTATGAGGCAGATAATCACTGGCATTTCCTGTATCACGTTCATCAAAAGCAAATTCGATTACCTTCATATTCGGATAACCGCTCTCTTCCACAAGACGCTTTACAGAATCTGTCATAAAGCCAAGATCCTCTGCAATAATGTCCTTGTGTCCCAACCGATAGGAAACGGTACGGAAAAGATCCATGCCAGGACCTTTTTCCCACCAGCCACGTTTTGCATCTTTGTCCCCATAAGGAATTGCGTAATACTCATCAAATCCGCGGAAATGATCTATACGGACAACATCATACATATTAAAGCAATGTGCCAGACGCTTGATCCACCACTCGAAACCTGTATTCCTATGCACATCCCATCTGTACAGAGGATTTCCCCAAAGCTGTCCTGTTGCAGAAAATCCATCTGGCGGACATCCGGCCACCTGGGTAGGCTCGTTATTTTCATCCAGCTTAAACAGTCCTGAATTTGCCCAGGTATCAGCACTGTCCATGGCAACATAGATCGGAATATCTCCGATAATACGGATTCCCCTTTTGTTTGCATAAGCTTTCAGCTTCGCCCACTGCTCATAGAATTTGAACTGCATATACTCCTGAAATTCAATTTCAAAATACAGTTCTTTTCTGTAATAATCCAGTGCATTATTCCAGCGAAGACGGATGTCCTCAGCCCATTCTGTCCAGGGAATTCCTCCGAACCGATCTTTAACCGCCATAAAAAGAGCGTAATCTCCAAGCCAGTGCGCCTGTTCCTGCTGAAATCTTACAAAATCAGGATTTTTGGAAATCTCGCTTCTCTCATAGGCTTTACGAAGAAGTTTGTAACGTCCTTTGTAAATTTTCTCATAATCAACATCATCTTCTCTGGAACCAAAATCTACAGCATCACACTCTTTCTTAGTAAGAACCCCTTCCTCAATCAAGTCTTCCAGACTGATAAAATAAGGATTTCCTGCAAAGGTTGAAAAGGACTGATATGGTGAATCCCCATAGCTGGTAGGGCCAAGAGGCAAAATCTGCCAGCATCCCTGTCCTGCTGCCTTTAACTGATCAACAAATTCATAGGCACTTTTTGAAAAACAACCAATTCCGTATTTCGACGGCAGACTGCTGATTGGAAGCAATACACCGCATTCTCTCTGATTACCCATTTTTTCCTCCCTGTCCACAGAACTCAAACATCAACACATATTGTTACACTCATTACGTTTTAACATACGTGTTTATATCATGTCACAATCCATGTACTAAAATCAATATCACTTTTTCAAGAAACATGGTATTTTTTTCTAATAATGATATTTCTTTTTGTTTCTAGCAAGACAGGACACTGAGCAGATAAGTCCCAGTCCTTCTGCCACTATAATTGCTCCCCAGATTCCATCCAGCCCCAAAAACATCGGAAGCAAAATAACCATTCCACCCCGGAAAAGCAGTGTTCTTGTGAAAGATAAAAATGCGGAAAGTGGTCCGTTACACAGCGCAGTAAAAAAGGAAGAAGCATAAATATTAATTCCACTGAACAGATATCCCACTGAAAAAATACGGAATCCATGAACGGTCATGTCCAGCAGTTCCTTATCATATCCTACAAAAACAGAAGATAGAGGATAACTCACCACCTCTGAAACAGTCACCATTGCAATGGAAGTAAATCCAATGATCGTAACACTTTTACGGAAAACACTTTTCAGTTCAGCATAATTTTCCGCGCCATACTGGTAGCTGACAACAGGTGCGCTTCCGGAGGAAAATCCAAGGAAAGCTGCCAGAAATGCAAAGTCCACATACATCATAACGGAATAAGCTGCCACTCCACTTTCCCCGATTACTTCCATCAACCGAATGTTGTATAAAATGCCAATTAAAGACGCAGAAATATTACTCATCAGTTCCGAAGATCCATTGGATGCAGCCTGAAGAAGCTGTTTCCCATAAAACTTTGTCTTCACAAGCTGAAGACCATGTTTTCTCTTTTTTGCAAAATAAATAAGTGGAATTCCCCCGCCAACTACATATCCCATAATTGTTGCCAGTGCCGCTCCTGCGACACCCATTTTCAGCACTGCTATAAACACATAATCCAATGCCATATTTGTCACACCAGAAGCAATGGAAAGTAGCAGTCCCAGAGTAGGCTTCTCATTGACAACAAAGAAATTCTGAAAACTGACCTGCAGCATAAATGGGACACTGCCAGCCAGAAGAATTGCCCCATAAATGACACAGTCCTCCATAAGAAGATCGCTGGCTCCTGCAAACCGCATGATTGGACGAACAAAAACAAGTGACAGCGCAGTCAGGATTCCACCGATTATGATCATACTGTAAATCAGCATGGAAAAATATTGGTTCGCCAGGTCCTTTTTGCCTTCGCCCAGGGTCTTCGCCACAAGCGCACTGCCACCGGTGCCAAGCATAAAACCAACTGAACCAATGATCATAGTCACCGGAAAGGCAATATTTATGGCTGAAAGTGCCATTGCACCTACCAGATTGGATACAAATAAACCGTCCACTACACTGTAGACTGAGGCGATTATCATAGTAACCACCGAAGGTAAGGTAAAACGCAGCAGGCGTTTGTAGGTAAAATGATCGGATAGTCTGATCTGCATAAATATAGTACTTCTCCTTAATTTTTTTAATACACTTTCTTTCTACTCAGTCAAGACATTCTCTTCTGCCAGGAACTGATCCGTCTCTTCTTCCAGCACATTCACATGCTTCAGTCCATAATAAAGGACTCCCTTTTTTTCTTCCTCAGAAAGCCTTTCAAAGGCTCTTCTCTCCACTTCGAAAACATGATCCACCGTATTTCTGACCAGCTCATTTCCTTTTTCTGTAAAATGAATGGTTTTATTCTTTCGGTTTCCAGCATTCTTTTCCAGGTAAATATAGTCTTCTTTTTCCAGTTTTTTCAGTGCAGTATTTACCGTCTGTTTCCGAAGGTATAGATTATTACAGATCTGTGCCTGAGTCGTGCAATCCTCATTTTCCCGGACAAAATATAAAATATCGAACATCGTCTCTGTAAGGCCATAATGAGAAGCCAGTTTATAATACACTGCACAGTTCTTTTTATAAATATTATTTACATCCCGTAGGAAATCTCTGAAAGTCATCTCTGCCATATACGTTTTATTTTCCTTTCCACATTCTCGATTTCGTAATATAGCCGTTCAAATAATCCGGAATCGGACTTTTTATTATTATAGTCCGATTTCGGATTATTGTCAAGATATAAAAAAAGCCTACATGCATTCCGCTTAGATTTCATAAACCAGGCTTTATACATGTAAGCTATATGATGCCTTTATGCTGTTCGACTTCCTCTCTCACCAGCCATTCTGGTACTTGTATCAAATTCACGAAGTTTCCGTCTGGATTCCTCACTTAAATTTCTCGGTACCTGAACCTGGACAGTTACATACAGATCACCGTAGACTCCGGTTTTTCCCATCATCTGGATACCTTTTCCTTTCAGACGAATCTTACTGCCAGACTGTGTGCCTTCCGGAATACGACACAGCACCTGACCATTCAGGGTCTGGACTTTTGCCTCACCGCCAAGAGCGGCTGTGATAAACGGCACATTTACGGTGGTGTAAACATCGGTGCCTTTTCGTTCAAAGCCAGGGCGCTCGCCTACGTGAACTTTCAGGAGAAGATCTCCTGCCTGAGCGCCGCCGTAGCCTGGGTTGCCTTTACCTCTCAGGCGGATGCTCTTGCCATTATCAATTCCGGCAGGGATATGAACCTTCAGTGTCTGTTTGCCTCTGCCGTCAGCTTCTGAAAGATTGATCAGCTTATCGCAGCCGAATACGGCTTCGTTAAAGCTGATAGAAATTTCAGCATTCAGATCCTGGCCTTTCTGCTGTCGGCTGCCACCGAAGCCGCTATTGTAGCTTCTTCCGAAGTCATCTCCATAACCTGTGCCACCAAAGCCGCCAAAGCCACTTCCTCCAAATCCGTGTGCGGAGCCAGTCTTTCCAGAATTGCTTCCTCCAAAACCTCCGCCAAACAGATTCTTCAAAATATCGTCCATGTCACCGCCTTCAAAATGAAATTCCTGATAGCTGCCATCTGGACTTCTGTAAGCACCTCTATGACCATTTCCAAAACCGCCAAAGCCACCGAATCCAGAGCCGTCAAAGCCGCCTTTTCCATTAAAGCCGCCTGTGCCATATCCGGCACTGCCAGCGCCTTCCTCAAATGCTGCATGACCGAACTGATCATAGAGTTTTTTCTTCTCAGGGTCACTGAGCACATTATACGCTTCTGTAACTTCTTTAAACTTCTCCTCAGCATCCGGATTTCCCTCGTTTGAATCCGGATGATATTTCTTCGCCATCTTACGATAGGCTTTTTTTATAGCCTCTTTATCTGCACTGCGGTTAATTCCCAGCACTTCATAATAATCTCTCTTTGTTCCCATATTGGTCACCTCTGACTCCTCATATTGCTAAATAAATTCCCCGGAATCTCTTCCGGGGAATGCTGTTATCCATCTCCCGAACAGCCCCGGGAAATAGCTTTTCTTTTTGTTCTATTTGTAATATAACATTCATTTTTATTAAAGTCAAGGTATGGAACATAATTTCATATTTTTTTCACATTAGTAGTTCTATTGCGTTTTCTATGTTATAATAATGATACTTTACCATTTTCAGGAGAAATAAAATGAAAAAGAAACAATTAAACCTCACCTCCGGTCCTATTTTACGGACTTTGTCTGAACTTGCACTGCCAATCATGGCTTCTTCCTTTCTCTCTACCGCCTATAACATCACGGACATGGCATGGATTGGAATGCTGGGCTCCAAGGCAGTGGCTGGTGTCGGTGTGGGAGGTATGTACGTATGGCTCTCCCAGGGACTTTCTTCCCTGGCAAGAATGGGAGGACAGGTAAACATGGCGCATTCCCTTGGAAGAGGAGATCAGAAGACTGCCGCAGGCTTTGCACAGGCGGCCCTGCAGCTTACCATACTATTCTCTCTATTTGTTACATTGATCAGTATGTTATTTACGAATCCGCTGCTGCAGTTCTTTGCATTAAATGATACAGAAACTTACAACAGTGCCAGAATTTATATGCGGATCACCTGCGGACTGATCCTGTTTTCCTTCCTTTCCCAGGTGCTGACAGGCCTTTTTACAGCCCAGGGCGATTCCAAAACACCGCTGAAAGCAAACTTCTTTGGCCTGATACTGAATATGATCCTTGATCCGCTTCTTGTTCTTGGGATAGGACCATTTCCCAGATTAGAAGTTGTAGGAGCTGCAGTGGCAACTGTTACAGCACAGATTGTAGTTCTGTTAATCCTTGTTGCAGAAATTCTCCGTGACCACGGTGAAGCCAATGTACTACACAAAATCCGTCTGCTTTCACGACCGGATATTGCCTGTTTAAAAGGAGTCTTTCGCATTGGAACCCCCACTGCACTTCAGGGAAGCCTTTACTGTATCATCTCCATGATACTCACCCGAATGGTTTCTGGATTCGGGGACGGAGCGATTGCCGTACAGCGTGTAGGCGGACAGATTGAGTCTCTTTCCTGGAACACGGCTGACGGTTTTGGCTCTGCCCTGAATGCTTTCATGGGACAGAACTACGGAGCAGGAAAAAAAGACCGAATCAAGTCAGGATACCATATTTCCATTCGGCTTCTGGTATGCTGGGCTGCACTGATCACTATTGCCTTTGTATTTTTTCCACGACAGATTTCTGTGCTCTTTTTCCACGAGGAGGAGGTTATCCGGTTTTCCGTTGATTACCTGCGGATCATCGGATTTTCCGAAATTTTTCTCAGCGTGGAAATGATGACTGTGGGCGCCCTGTCTGGTCTTGGACGTACACAGCTTTGCAGTCTGATCAGCGTTGGCCTGACTGTTATACGAATTCCTCTTGCACTGGTTCTGTCAAACACTGCACTGGGACTGAATGGAATCTGGTGGGCACTGACACTTTCCACCTTTTCAAAGGGAATTATTTTTTATTTTGTGTTCCAGTATATTTGCGAACACAGTCTGTTAAGAACTACTAACAAATAGTAAAAGAACCGACAGGTGATATTTTCATAGCATCTGTCGGTTCTTATTATCTAATAGAGTTCTCAGCCATTCCCGCGTAGTTATGCTCCTATGAGTACTTCTTTTCCTTTAAATGCAAATCCGTAATGATGAATCTCTTCTTTTTCAAAGCCAAGTCCTATAAGCTCCGCATCGTATTGCTTTTCTTCAATCTGCTGCAATGCCGCTTTTACAGTATCCTCAAGATTTTTTCCCTTTTTTTCATTATAAACCTTGAATTCCAGAACCACAGCCGGCAGGCTGCCTTTCCTTTGAAGATGCGGAATCAGCATAATATCGTAGCGTCCAAAACCGCTTTCCCGGTTGGAACGAATAATATAGTTCTCCCGCGGTTCCACCATAAGCCCTAATACAAAACCATCCCTTAAACATATTAGAAAACATCCCAACTGTTTCCAGATTGGTAATGGAAAGTGTAATAAACACAACTGCAATCAGATTGAAAATATCCGCAATCACATGATCTGCAAATACGTAAATCCCACAGCACATAATGGCCAGTACAAGATAAAGATCAACAGCTTTATTAAACTCATTTACACGGTTTGCGTTGATACTGTAATAAATAATGCAGAACAGGCTGAGCAGAATATTTAATACATTAAAGCATCCATACCATTCATTTTTGGCATTTCAATGTCCAGTAAAAGAACATCATATATGGGCTCATATTTAAATACCAATTCACTTCCATCTTGAAAAAAAGACGCCTGGATATCTACATTTTTTTCTTTTTTGTAACGTTCAATATATTCGGAAATTGTCTTCTGGAACGAGGGATCATCCTCTGCTATTCCAATTCTGAACATCCTGTTGTTCTCCTTTTCCCTGATATAAGCAATTCTAAAAACAGCAATATTCACTCAAACTGCTTCAGATATTCCCCCACTGACCGTGTCATCTCTTTTGAAAAATCGGAATTATATTTTCTTTTGCAGAAGGCTTTGCACCAGTCTTCAAAGGTGGAATTTTTGTATTGGTGGCTCAACATTTCGCGAAGTTCAGTGCCGTCCATACTGCGGTAGGTGTCCTCATGGACAATATGCTCCTGTGCACATCTCTGTGGTTTAGGACGATTCCTCTGCTGCTGAGTGGGCCAGCCAAATACCAGCATAACAGCTGGAAAAACATAATCAGGCAGGTTCAGAAGTCTTCTTTGTTCTTCATAATTTTCCATAATATCACCAATATAGCAGGAACCGATACCAAAACTCTCAGCTGCCACAACTGCATTTTGTGCGGCAATTGCCGTGTCTGTCACCGCAAGCATAAGGTCTCCTATACCTGGTTTTCTTGGCTCACAGCCAGCTTCCAGATATGCATCATACCACTTCTTGCAGTCAGCACAGAATACCAGTACCATAGGTGCTTTCGCAATAAATGGCTGGTGGTCGCAGGTCTCAGATAAAGTCTTTTTCAATTCTTCATCTGTGATGTCCAAAATAGTATAAAGTTGCTGACAGCCTGCTGTAGGCGCCTGGGCTGCGGCTTCAAGGATGACCTTCTTCATCTCCTGCGGAATGGACTTTTCTTCGTATACGCGCATGGATTTTCTATCATATAAGCTTTTTATAATTTCATTCATTTTAAATTTCTCCCCTTTCCTCTAAACAGCTAGCATCGAAGAACATAACCATATAAAAAATATCTTTTTCAGTTTTTCTCACAAAAAAACAGATATTCCCAATAATAATACCGAGAAATATCTGTTTTTTCAAGTCAATATGGAGTCCACAAATTAAGCGGTCTGTGCGCTGCCTTTCATCATCCTGAAATAGCAGAGAATCAGCAGTGCACACGTACCGAACCAGGCCAGTGGACTGGCAATACAGACAGCCGTATAGCCATTCTCCAATAAAAAAACGATTCGGGTATTGTCATTTCTGATACAGATATTGACATTTTGTGTAAAAGAGGTATTACAAAGTAATTTCCTGATTACGTAAAAAAGCCCTCGGATGCCAGAAACATTCGAGGACTTCTTCGCTTATTTCTATATTTAAAACTGATTGGATTCGGTTAAATCGCCAGCAAATTCTTAATTGCTTCCATATACACTTCCACAGCCTCTTCCATCTCAGAAACCAGAATGAATTCATCTGCGCCGTGAATACGGTAATCCACACCCAGTTTTTCCGGACCAAATGCAATAATATTTTTCAGAGATTTGGCATAGGTTCCGCCGCCAATTACCATTGGTTTGTTCTCCTTGTCACCTGTCACATCCACATAAGCCTTGTACAGGGCATTTACCAGCGGAGATTCTCTTGGGAAGAACAACGGATTACCGATTTCCCCCACCTCAATACGGCCGTTTTCATCTTCCAGGTTACCTTCTATACGCTCCAGAATATCATCCTTTTTGAAGGTTACAGGTACACGGATGTCGATGGTGCAGGAAATCACACCATTCTCTGTTTTTACGATTCCATTGCAGAAGGTCAACTCACCAAACTCATCGGAAATTTTAAGACCAACACCGGAACCATCACAGGCTGTTCCAATGTGCTGATTATAAAATTTAACAAAATCGTCTTCGAAGCCTGCCTTTGCAAGACATTCCATGGTAACACCAGCAGCGTTGATACCAAGTGTCGGTGTGCTGGCATGGGCCGGTACGCCTTTTGCATAAATGGTGATCTGATTTTCGGCTTCTGTAACTTTATATTCCTGTAGTTTTGTCTCGGAAAGCATCTGCTCCAGTTTCTCCTTAAGACCAGCCTCTGCTGGAATCACAGTGGTACAGTTATCGCATACTGCATTAGAAACAAAACCGCCATTCATGGAGATAATTCTGGTATTTTTAGAATATGCCATCATGGACATATAACCTTTTTCACCATGAATACATGGGAAATTTGCATCAGGTGTAAAGCCGCAGGATAACTCTTCCTCGACCTCATTATAATGCGCCATACATTTGGAACCGGTTTCCTCGTTACATCCCATGATCAGGCGGACTCTTTTGTTCAGCTTCACGCCGGAATCCTTCAGAAGCTTCATAGCATAGAGTGCTTCAATTACAGGCCCCTTGTCATCTGTAGTTCCACGTCCGTATACATGGTCGCCATCTCTTGTCAGCTTAAATGGATCGTAGGTCCAGTCACCGCCTACAGGTACAATATCAAGATGACCTGCAATACCTACGATTTCCTCGCCTTCTCCCATTTCAGCGTAACCGCAGTAGTTATCAAGATTTACTGTTTTAAAACCAAGCTCTCTGGCAATTTCAAGCCCGATTTCAAGTGCCTCTGCCGGTCCTTCTCCGAAGGGTTTTCCCTCTGACGGGGTGCCAAGCTGGGAATCAATAGCAACCAGCTTTCCAAGATTTTCAAGCATTTTCTCAGATAATGCATGGATTTGTTCTCTTGTATTCATAGGTGTTTATTTCCTCCAAATTCTATTTTATCTTTGCAGAGCATTTCCACAAATTATAATGACTCTCCCGGGTAACGTCTTTTCACAGCTGCTCCAACAGCTGCTTCTCCACATTTTCAAAACCGATTCTCTCGATAGTCTCCGCGAAACGTTCTCCCTTTCTTCCATTATCACGGAAGAAAAGAATTGCCTTTTCAATTACATCCAGAGCTTCTTCTTTGGATGTAAAAATCCGGCCAAGAGCTTTTCCCTGAGACACTTTTTTGCCCCAGCGTCCGCCTATGTATATTTTATAACCATAAACACCATCTTCTATGGTGTGGAACGGACATTTTCCAACACAGCGTCCGCAGTTTTTACATATGTTTTTGTCAATCTGAATCTTTCCATCCACTACCTTTGCCACTTTGTTTGGACAGGCAGCCTCAATGGCACATTTCTTGCAGCCTTTGCATATATCTGTCTTGACGTTTGGAATTCTCTGTCCGATAATCCCTACATCATTCAGGTCTGGTTTCACACAGTTGTTTGGACAGCCACCCACAGCAATCTTAAATTTATGCGGAAGTGCAACCTCCCTGTAGCCTTCATAAAAACGTCTGTAAATTTCTTCTGATACTGCATAGGAATCCAGAAGTCCATACTGGCATGTAGTTCCTTTGCAGGACACTACAGGACGTACCTTAGCCCCTGTTCCACCTGTTACCAGGCCTTCTTTCGCTATAAATTTCTGAAATTCTTCAATCTTATCGTAGGGAATTCCCGGGATTTCCACAGACAATCTGGTGGTATACAAAAGCTCACCGTTTCCAAATTTTTCTGCAGCGTCTGCCATACAGCGATGCTGTGCTGCAGTTACTTTGCCATTTGTCGTGAGAACTCTTGCTGAAAACAGGTCGGTTCCTCTGTTATTCAGAAATCCCATTCCTTTTACTCTTTTTTCATCTTCCGGGGGGATTGTTAATGCTGACATTTTTGATACCTCATTTCCTGTTGCTATTCACTGATAATTTTTCACCTGTGAATTCTATTATAGCACCTGAATTGGTGTTTGAAAAACGTTTTTCTCTGTGGTATTCTATAAGCATATAAATAATACAAACCGGAGGGATAATTCCTATGTTAATTTGTGATTATATTGTAGAATCTATTGACGGCGACTACGCTCATCTGCGCAGGACGGATCTTCCCGAAGAAGAACTGAAGCTGGTAGCAAGAGCGCTTCTGCCATTTGACATTACAGAAGGATGCAGATTGCATTATGAAATGATGCAGTATACCATAATTGACTGATATACTGCAAGTCAATTCATTCGGTTACAAAAAGTATTCAGGCATTTTCCAGTTCCGCATTAATCGTATCTTCACTGGCTGCCATCGCCTGTAGTGTCATGGTCAGCAGTTTTTCCAGCTCCCATCCAAGCTGCTGCGCACCGCGCTCAATTACTTCCCTGGAGCAGCCTGCTGCGAAGCCTTTGCTTTTGTACTTTTTCTTCAGTGATTTCAGTTCCATATCCTTAGTACTCTTGGACGGACGCATTAATGCTGCTGCCCAGATCAATCCGGTAAGTTCGTCTGCTGCAAAGAGCACTTTTTCCATCTCCTGTTCCGGTGCTACGTCGATTGTTGCACCGCAGCCTACAGTTATTCCATATCCGTGAGATACCACACTGTGTATCACATCTTCTCCTACACCTGCCTCGCGGAGCATTTCCGGTGCTTTCAGGCAATGCTCTTCCGGATAAAGCTCGAAATCAATATCGTGAAGAAGTCCTACGATTCCCCAGTATTCAGCATCCTCTCCATATCCCAGTTCGTTTGCGTACCATTTCATGACCGCTTCCACAGTCAGTGCATGCTGGATATGAAATGGATCCTTGTTGTATTTTTTTAATAATGTAAAAGCCTCGTCTCTTGTGATTGTTTCCATTGTTGTCACTCCTCGTATGTCTGTATCTGAACTTGATTTCCGGATTTTCCCCAATCACCCTCACTCATGAACATGCTGTAAGGTTCTGCTCCCGATTTTTCTTTATTGTCAAGCGGATATTCGCAATCCGCTTCGCTACTTGCTCATAACCGAATAACTGCTCCGCAGTTTATTCGGTTAAAATCTCATCTTTCTTCGCAAGCAGTGCCTCGCATGCTGCACATGCCGGACAATCACAGTATTTTTCGCCTGCGGCTTTGCGCTCTTTTGCGTGAAGCAAAACATTTTTCACACCATCCGCACCAAAAACCTTAGCTCCCATATCAGACTCAGCGAAGGAAATTAATCCCTCGATAGGCATAATATCCGCTTCCATCTCTGCAACGTATGCTTTGGCTGCATCTGCTTCTTTTTCTGTTCCAACAGCATCCAGATAATTTTGCGCTGCGTCTTTGATCTCTTTACAAGCGGATGGTGCTGCTAATAAATCCCCAGTTAATTCACGAATTGTTTTTTCCATAATAAAACTCCCTTTCTGAAGTGTGTTCTTTCTATACTCTGTTTACCACATGAGCATGCTCATGATTTGAAATAAAAGAAAAACCTTGCAAATACTATACATCGTTCTTTATTTATATACAACCATTTTGAGAAAAGTGACAATTTTAATTCCCTGATAACAATTTTTCCCAGGGTTCATATCCTTTCATATAAACAAATTCTTCTGCGTTTCTGAAGCCTTCCAGCAATTCTTTTTTCATTTCTTCCGTATATGGATTTTCGACTCCCCGGAATTTCATATGCTTGTATAATTGGGATTTTTGAAAATCACATATGGTATCCACATTATTCAGCAATTGCTTTGCAACCAGGAAAGTACCCTCCACATTGTTCTCTGCGGTCACAACACTCAACATTGCTGCACATTCATTGTATTTTCCCATATCAAAGCCTGAAGCTAATGTACACATTTTCTCTGCCAGAAACCTTGCGTATCCATGGTCTTTTCCCTCAAGAGCCTTAGTGATCATGATTCCAAAAGCCATATTCAAAGTGGTATACTCTGAAAAAACAGCCTTTTCCAGCATCTCAAATGCCTCTTCTGTTTTCCCCTGCTCCATATATAATTGTCCCTGCTTCACCTTTTTCATGGGATCATAATCGGAAAAATAGTTTAAATATTTTTCTGCCATTTCATAATTCTTTTTACGCAAATAGAAGCCGAACAGGGAATCCGCTGCATGGTGCTGAATTTTTTCATCTTTATCATTCAGCGCCATTTCGTACCAGGAATTGATCTGCTCATCGTACCTGTCCGGATTCTCACACATACCAATGATCCGGCGCGAATCAAGCATTACCGCCATCTGCCAGATCAGCAGATTGCAGTTTGGATATTCTTTTATGGTATTTACAGCCCACTGATAGGTCTTCTCAAAGCCTTCCTCAGAAAACGTTTTGTCCATTTTGTGGATCAGCTCTTCAATTTCAAGGTCAGTCAGATTTTCGTGAAAAGACAACAGGATATCAAGGGAAATATGCAGTAGTCTTGCAATAGGAGCTAACAATTCAATATCAGGATTGGAGTTCCCATTTTCCCACTTATTCACCGCCGGAGTGGTTACTCCCAGACGATTTGCCATTTCTTCCTGCGTGTAACCTAATTCTTTTCTATATTTTTTAATCACATTTCCAATATTCATCATATTTTTCTCCTGAATCAAGCGGATATTCGCAATCCGCTTCGCTACTTGCTCATAACCGAATGCTGCTTCGCAGCTTATTCGGTTAAAATTCCAAAAGCTTTTGTGATTAAAGCATAGCAGAATTGACAGATGAGCACAATTGAATTGTTGTTAAATACATTTCATATTTTTTAACTATCAGGAAAATTAAAATCCATTTACAAATTTTATCAGAAAAGGCAAATAAATAACTTTTCTCGACACTCCTTTTTAACTCTGCAATATGCATACTACGAACATCTTTCCCATATTTTGCATATCCTAACAGCAGAAGTCAAAAAGGAGTCTCTGTATGAAGAATAAAAAATGGATTTCACTGGCAGCAACCGTGGTTCTTACGGCAACTGCACTGCCAGCCACAGTCTTTGCTGCAAAGGCTGTAGAATCAAAAGAAGAGCTTACAAAGGTTACCTTAAACGAAGTGGCGCATTCGATTTTCTATGCACCGCAGTATGTGGCAATTGAAGAAGGGTATTTCGCAGAGGAAGGGATAGATCTGACACTTGTCACAGGATTTGGTGCGGATAAGACTATGACTGCTGTCATTTCCGGTGAAGCTGATATTGGGTTTATGGGGGCCGAGGCATCTATCTATGCTTATCAGGAAGGTGCCACTGATCCGATTGTGAATTTCGCACAGCTCACCCAGAGAGCTGGAAACTTCCTTGTGGCAAGAAAAGAAATGCCGAATTTCACATGGGATGATCTGAGAGACAAGAGAGTTCTTGGCGGTCGTAAAGGTGGTATGCCGGAAATGGTATTTGAGTACATTTTAAAGAATCATTATATTGATCCGGCCATAGATCTGGAAATCGACCAGAGTATTGATTTTGGTTCCACTGCTGCTGCATTTACTGGTGACATGTCAGCAGATTTCACTGTTGAATTTGAGCCATCCGCAACTGCCCTGGAAAAAGAAGGAAAAGGTTATGTAGTGGCTTCTCTGGGTGTGGATTCCGGCTATGTCCCTTATACCTCTTACAGTGCCAAAACCAGTTTCCTGAATGAAAATCCACAGGTAATCCAGAGTTTCACCAATGCCCTTCAAAAGGGAATGGATTATGTGCAAAACCATTCTCCCGAGGAAATTGCGCAGGTGATTTCCCCACAATTCCCGGAAACAGATATGGATACTCTTACCACAATTGTCAATCGTTATTATGAGCAGGACACCTGGAAAGAAAATCTGGTGTTTGAGAAGGATAGCTTTGAACTGCTGCAGGATATTCTGGAAGGTGCCGGAGAATTGGAAAAGCGGGTGGATTACGAACAGTTGGTTACCACAAAGTTTGCAGAATCTGCTTTCTTTTAAAAATTAGCGCCATAAAAATATAACAATATTTACAAAAGGAGATGTAACCATTTTCTGGCTATATCTCCTTTTTCTTTCACTGTACCAGCTTTATCACCGCTGTATTTGCATAAGTCAGAGGCTCATTATGGATAAAAAACACTTTACTTTCAACAGGTGCCGTCACCTGATCCCGGATTGTTCCTGTAAGAGGATCTACGATTTTTCCGATCTGATCTCCTTTTTTCAGCTTTGTCCCATGCTGAACGGAAGGAATAAAAATCCCACTGACCTTTGCATTGAGATAGCTTACATCCTTTGGGTTTCGGGAAATAATGGGAACCTGCACCTGATGTACAGATCCTGTCCAGATTCCAAGCTTTTTCATCAAATTAAAAGTACCGTCTACAAGCTGATCTCCATATGAACGGGTAATCCTCATGCCAACGCCCATTTCCACTACCAGCACCGATGTACCAATACTGTTCAGACTATAGGCAAAAAATGAACTGGTTAATATAAACTGCCTCGTCATTCTCTGCGTATATGTACTGTCCCAGGGAAGCAAGTGTCCTTCCCACATTTGGCGAACAGCAGGCAACTCCAAACCACTTCTGTCTTACCGGCTTCACATGTTCCATGTACGTGTGCTCTGTACAGAATTCCGGAACCACCTCAAGGGGATTTACGTAAAAGTACCGGTCTCCTGTGATGTACATCCTGCGGTCTATCATGTTGTTCCAGATTCTCTGGCATGCCTCCTTAAGCTGCTGGTCATCATTTTCCCCGGCAAGGTCTGCCATTGCGGAACACATATACATCTCTCGGACTGCATGTCCTACTGCCTCGTCCTGTTCTACAGGAGGCTTATGAGCCTGTGAATATTCCAGATCGTATCTCTCGAACTCCGGAAAAAATTCCGGATGTCCTCTTCCCGCGATCTCAGCCTGCAGATAATTGGGATTCCTGCCTCGATCATATGTCCGGCTGTGTACAGCTCGTGGCCTTCCACCAGGTTGGTCCACTTCTTCGTGGGAGCATTGATGGAAAAATAGGTGTTCAGGTAACCATCTGGCTCCTGGGCTTTCCCGATCAGGTCAATGACCTCATCTGCCAATCTATGTTTGTTTTATTTAGTGTGCATATTTTTTCAAAGCATACATAAAGAAACTACATACAAGTTTCTTTTACAGTTATCCTCTGGTTTTGTCAGACACTTTTTGTTATAATATAGATAATTATTATTTCCGTTAATTTGATATTCCATTTTTAGGAGGTTATTAACAGTTAAATATAAATTATAAAATCATATAAGTACTTCATCCGCATCATACTACAGTAAGTGGCTATAGATATTATTCTGATGAGCAACTCAACCAGGTAATAAATGTAAAGCCTAAAAACCGCATTACAATTAACTAAGTATAAGAACATCAATAAGAATCAGAAAGGAAAGAAACTAGAAAAACAGAAACGCAGATTACAGCGTAGTATCTCTCGTTCTTACGAGAAAAATAAGAAAGGAGAAAGCTACTGTAAAACAAATAATGTAATCAAAAAGGAAAAACTTTTATTAAAACGAAATCACAGATTAACAAATATCCGTAAAAACTATTTGAATCAGACCATATCTGAGATCATAAATCGAAAACCAAGATTTATATGTATTGAAGATCTGAATGTCAGCGGAATGATGAAAAACAGACATTTATCCAAAGCAGTCCAGGAACAGGGATTTTTTTGGTTTAGAAAACAGCTTGAATATAAATGCAGTGATAAAGGAATTCAGCTTATTGTAGCTGATCGGTTTTATCCATCATCAAAGCTTTGCTGCTGTTGTGGAAACATCAAAAAAGATTTGAAGTTATCTGACAGAATTTATAGATGTGAGTGCGGGAATATGATTGACAGAGACTTCCAGGCATCTATAAATCTCAAGACTTACGGAGAGAAATTTGCAAGCTGACACTGAAACGTTAATGCAAATATGTACAGATACGTTAGTCCGGAATTTACGCCTATGGAGAGTACAAGAACTTGTGAGTAGATAGATATTTATATCATCAAAAGCATACTCGTTGAAGTAGGAATGAAACATAGAAGTTTATAACTTTTTATAAGTTTTCAGTAACGGCATCTATGAAATTAAATCCAAAATGTATGGCCTGTCAGCTTCGGAAGCAGGAGGCTAAGATCCGTCATTTTGACGATGAGGACAGGAAGAAGCAATATATGGAAAAAATCCGCCAGCGTTTTGACCAGCCAAAGGAGGAGGACTGCGTTCCCAGCATTTCCACAGAGCTGAAGAAGTTCTACTGTTCCTTCTGGGGCGTTCCTATGGAAGATTTTCGTCAGATCAACCGTGAATACGACCAGCTTATGCTGGATCTGGAAGAAGACCTTCTCTCCACCATCCGCTATTCCTCAGATCCACTGAAGGCTGCGCTTATTTACGCCCGCACTGGCAACTATATCGACTTTGCAGCCCTTCCAGAAGTCAGCAAGGAAACTGCACTTTCTCTTATTAAAAGTGAAAACAAGGATGAGCTGGATGAACAGGAGTACCGGAATTTCTGTCAGGATATGAAAAAAGCATCCAATGTTGTATATATTACCGACAACTGTGGGGAGATTGTCCTGGACAAAATTGCCATTCAGGTACTGAAAAAAACATTTCCCAATATACGTGTCACGGCACTGGTACGCGGTCTGCCAGCGGGGAACGACGCTACTATGGCTGATGCAGAGTTCTGTGGGCTTACCGACATTGTACCAGTTCTGGGAAACGGCAGTGATGTAGGAGGTACCTGGTTTCATGGAATCAGTACACATACCCGGGAGCTTTTGCAGAGCGCAGATGTCATTTTAGCCAAAGGCCAGGGCAATTATGAGACTATGCATGGCTGCGGACTGAACATCTACTACCTGTTTTTGTGCAAATGTGACTGGTTTCAACAGCTTTTTCATGCAAAATTACTACAGGGAATGTTCATAAATGAGAAGCGGGCGCCAAAGGCTACTGCTTTTTCGTCAGATTGACAAGAAACTGTTTAAAAGTTTGTATGATTCTGCCCTAGCCCTTTTGGGTGGTTTTCGCTATACTAACAACAGATGAAAAAAGCATCGAACTTATTTAAGCATATTAATTAATTGAAAATTTTGGAGGAAAAATCATGGCAAGCTTATCATTACAGCACATTAACAAAACTTACCCAAATGGTTTCCAGGCAGTTAAAGATTTCAACCTTGAAATTGAAGACAAAGAGTTCATCATCTTCGTTGGACCATCTGGATGTGGAAAATCTACAACACTTCGTATGATCGCAGGTCTTGAGGAGATTAGCGGTGGTACATTAAAGATCGGTGACAAAGTTATGAACGATGTAGAGCCGAAAGACCGTGATATCGCAATGGTATTCCAGAACTACGCTCTGTATCCTCATATGACAGTATATGATAACATGGCATTTGGTCTGAAGCTTCGTAAAGTTCCGAAAGACCAGATTGACAAAGCTGTTAGGGAAGCTGCCAGAATCCTTGACCTTGAGAAACTTCTTGATCGTAAACCGAAGGCTCTTTCCGGTGGACAGAGACAGCGTGTTGCTATGGGACGTGCTATCGTTCGTAATCCTAAGGTATTCCTTATGGATGAGCCTCTTTCCAACCTGGATGCTAAGCTTCGTGTTCAGATGCGTATCGAGATCTCCAAGATCCATCAGAGACTGGGCGCAACAATCATCTATGTAACACATGACCAGACAGAGGCTATGACCCTTGGTACCAGAATCGTTGTTATGAAAGATGGTGTTGTTCAGCAGGTTGATACACCACAGCACCTTTATGAGCAGCCAGGCAACCTGTTCGTTGCAGGATTCATGGGATCCCCGCAGATGAACTTCCTTGACGCTCAGATTGCTGAAAAAGGCGGCGACCTTATTGCTAAAGTTGGTGAGTATGACATTGTTATCCCAGCAGCGAAAGCGAAAGTTCTGAAAGACGGCGGTTATGTTGGCAAGACAGTTGTTCTTGGTATCCGTCCAGAGGATATTCATGATTCCCAGATGTTCATCGAGGCTTCTCCAAGCGTTCCAATGACATCTACCGTTAAAGTTTATGAGCTTCTTGGTGCTGAAGTATTCCTGTACTTCGATGTAAACGGAACTCAGGTTACAGCACGAGTTGATCCTCGTACAAACTCCAAGACAGGCGATACAATCAAATTCGCATTCGATATGGAGAAATCTCACTTCTTCGATAAAGAGACAGAGCTTACTATCTGCAACTAATATTTAGAAGAATGAATTTAGTTAGGCCTCAGGGGTTTTCCCCTGGGGCTTTTTTGTGATATACTGTGAACACTTAGAGAGTCCAAGCCACAGGCGCAGGACAAACTTAGTGTGAACGCACACCTGGATCAAACTTTATTACTTTTCTACAAAAGGAGTACACCTATGAAATTACTTCAGATTCTCCAGAAATGTCTGGAAGACTGGAAGAATATCAGTCATCTGGATTTCTGCCTTGTAAATTTAGATAACACTATTTATATCAGCACCTGCGACAGAGCCCTTCCTTCTGAAGAGAAGCTGGAAGAATTTAAGGAAGATGAGGCGCTGTGTATTTCCAATATGAACTGCCGTCTGTATAAAGTGACAGAGAGTCACCAGCTTCAGTACGTCCTGATCGTATGGGGAAATGAAGAAGCCGCTTCCACCATCGGGGAACTGGCTGTCTGCCAGATTGAGAGCCTGCTTACCGCTTACATGGAAAAAAGCGACAAGAACGTATTTATGCAGAATCTTCTCCTTGGCTCCTACTCTGAGGTAGACGCTTTTAACCGTGCGAAAAAGCTTCATATTGCTACGACTGTACGGCGTGCAGTTTTCCTGGTTGAGACCAAACAGAGCAAGGACGAAAATGCCCTGGCTACCATCCGTAATATTTTTGCAGCTAAGACAAGAGATTTTATTACCGCTATCGACGATTCCGGAATTATTATTCTCCGTGAGCTGCAACCTTCTGAGGATTATTCCGATCTGGATGATATTGCCCATATGCTGGTGGACATGCTGAATACCGAGGCCATGACTTCCGCCTGGGTTTCCTACAGCAATATTGCAGATGACCTGAAGCAGCTCCCGGATGCTTACAAGGAAGCCCGTACTGCCTTGGAAGTGGGCAAGATTTTCTATACTGGCAAGAATGTATTTGGATATAACCGTCTTGGAATCGGTCGCCTGATCTATCAGCTGCCTGTGGAGATCTGCGAGATGTTTATCGATGAGTTTTTCAAAGAAGAGACTCTGGATTCTATTGATGACGAAACACTCACTACCATCCGCACCTTCTTTGAAAATAACCTGAACCTTTCTGAAACCTCAAGGCAGCTTTATGTACACCGAAATACACTGGTGTACCGCTTTGAGAAACTACAGAAAAAGTTCGGGCTGGATATCCGGACTTTTGAGGATGCGCTGACGTTTAAACTAGCCATGATGGTTGTGAATTATATTAAATATAAAAAGGCGGAATAAACCGCTTCCGCCCTTTTAAGCAATACCACTTAAATTAAGACAAATCTGGCGGACCTAACTAAATAGATCCGCCAAAATATTATTTCTGTTCAGTCTCAAATTCCTTCGCCACATCTTCCAGCAAATCTCTAATCGGGAGATGCTGTGGGCAGGCTTTTTCGCATTTGCCGCACTTGATACAATCGGAGGCTTTGCCGTTATGTACAGTGTAAGCATTGCTGTAGTAGTAATTTGCATTGCAGTCGTTAAATACCTTCTTGGCATTCATGCAGGCAAAAAGGTCTGGAATGGAAATCTGTTTCGGGCATCCGGCAGTACAGTAACGACAGGCTGTACAGGCAATCGCGTGTTTCTGATGGAAAATATCAGCCACCTTGTGAACAGCTTCCATTTCTTTTTCATTCAGAGGCTGGAAGTCCTTCATAAAGCTGATGTTATCCTCCATCTGCTCCATATTACTCATACCGGAGAGTACCATAAGAACACCCTCAAACCCCGCTGCAAAACGAAGGGCATAGCTTGCCGGGCTGCCGCCGTGAAGGTCATCCAGAACCTTCTTAGCGTCTTCTGGAAGGTTTACAAGGTTACCTCCCTTAACTGGCTCCATGATTAGTACAGGTTTGTTGTGTTTACGACAGACTTCATAGCACTTGCGGCTCTGTACAGCTGGATTTTCATAGTCCAGATAGTTGAACTGGATCTGAACAACTTCAATCTGCGGATACTCAGTAAGAATTTGATCCAAAGCTTCTGCCTTGTCGTGGAAAGAGATTCCGAAATGACGGATCTTACCTTCTTCTTTCAGCTGGAGTGCAATCTCATAAGCATGACATTTCTTAAAGTATTTGAAAATTTCCTCACTCTGTGCATGCATAAGATAGAAGTCAAAATAATCTACTCCACAAGCCTTCATCTGGCTCTCAAAAAATGGTCTGATTTCTTCCTCTGATTTGAAATAGAAGTTTGTCAGCTTATTAGTAAGAATATATTCACTACGCTCATGACGGCTGGTCAGACAGTCGCGAAGGGCAAGTTCACTTTTTCCATCCAGATATCCGTGAGCAGTATCGAAATAATTGAAGCCCTGCTCAAGAAAAGTATCTACCATTTTACACATCTGTTCCTTGTCAACTTCGCCATCCTTCATAGGAAGACGCAAACAGCCAAAACCAAAATTTTTTTTGATTTTATCCATGATGAAATACTCCTTTCTTGAAAGACTGGCCATAGAGCAAGGGGATATGCGGAAACCTGAAATCGCTCTATGGCCAGAATTTTTTTCTTTATTATACAGGTTAAAGTGGACTTTAAGTCAAAAAAACTCAGTTTTTATTCTTCCTCATCCTTCGCCCACTCGAACGTACACTTCACAGCCTTTGTCCACCCTTTCAGCTTCTTTCTTCGCTCTTCTTCCGTCATCCGGGGCGCAAACTGCTGACCGATCTGCCAGTTGCTTTTTACTTCGGAGGCGTCTTTCCAGAAACCGGTAGCGAGACCGGCAAGATAAGAGGCGCCAAGGGCAGTGGTTTCGATGCAGCTAGGGCGGACTACCTGGGTGTCAAGGAGGTCAGCCTGGAACTGCATGAGGAAGTTGTTGGCGCTAGCGCCGCCGTCTACACGAAGGGCGCTGAGATCAAAGCCGGAATCCTTCTCCATGGCTTCCAGAACGTCGTGTACCTGGTAAGCCAGAGACTCTACCGTTGCGCGCACCAGATGAGCTTTTCCTGCGCCTCTGGTAAGCCCAAGGATAGCACCTCTTGCATACTGATCCCAGTATGGTGCACCAAGACCTGTGAAAGCCGGTACTACGTAAACACCGTTTGTGTCCGGCACAGAAAGACAATATTTCTCTGAGTCCGGAGAACTCTCCAGAATTCCCACTTCATCTCTCAGCCACTGAATAGCAGCGCCCGCCACAAAAACACTTCCCTCCAGGGCATATCCCGGCGTTCCGTCTGCTTTCACCGCAATGGTGGTAAGAAGTCCATTCTTGGATTCTACCGCCTTATCGCCTGTATGCATGAGCATAAAACAGCCGGTACCATATGTATTCTTTACATCTCCTGACTCAAAGCAGCACTGTCCGAAAAGAGCCGCCTGCTGGTCTCCTGCTGCCCCGGCGATAGGGATTCTTCCACCGATCAGGTTCTCATTTGTATAACCGTAAATACAGCTGCTTGGCTTCACTTCCGGCAGCATACACGCTGGGATATCCAGGTATTCCAGAATCTCTTTATCCCATTTTCTCTCATGGATGTCAAAAAGCATGGTCCGGGAGGCGTTTGTGTAATCCGTCACATGAACCTTCCCTTTCGTCAATTTCCAAATCAGCCAGGTATCCACAGTTCCGAAAAGCAGCTCTCCATTCTTCGCGCGCTCTCTGGCGCCTTCCACATGATCCAGGATCCATTTCAGCTTCGTTCCTGAAAAATAAGCATCCGGAATCAGGCCGGTTTTCTTTCGAACCAGCTCTGACATGCCGTCTTTTTCCATCTTTTCGATCATATCGGCTGTTCTGCGGCACTGCCATACAATTGCCGGATATACAGGCTCTCCTGTCTTCTTATCCCATACAATGGTAGTCTCTCGCTGATTGGTAATTCCGATAGCATGAATATCCTCTGCATCCACACCAATCTTGCTCATGGCCTCTGTAGCTACTGAAATCTGGGAAGACCAGATTTCCTTCGGATCATGCTCCACCCAGCCTGGCTTGGGATAATACTGCTTGTACTCTTTTTGTGCTACACTGCACATATTTCCCTTCTTATCAAATAAAATACATCTGGAACTGGTAGTTCCCTGATCCAATGCCATTATATATTTTCCCATAGTACACCTCGTTTACATTACTTGAATTATTTATATTATAGCCTATTTTCATATACAAGAAAATACCTTAACTTGCTATTTTGTGGGTTGGTCGTTACCCCGTACGCGATTTCACAATGGGTATTACTCCAGCGAACCATTTCAGGCGCGTTCTTAGCGTAGATGAAATCCAGCGCTTACGAAGACTTAGGAGTGACGGCTCTCCGGAACTCCTTAGTCGCAGTTAGCGATTAGTTCATCGTAGCGTTGCGCCGGTGAGTGAGTAATTCCCATTGTCCGAATGCGTCCCTCTTCGACGAACTTTTCAACCCACAAAATAGCAAAAACGCCAACCTGCAAATTTTCCCCATGCAGGCTGGCGCCAAAATTTTTTATATGTAATTTATGCCAGTAAAGTCTTACCAATAAAGTAAACCAGAACCAGCGCACCAAGTACGATTCTGTACCATCCAAATGCCTTGAAATCATGTTTCTTGATATAGCCCATCAGGAACTTGATCGCCAGGATGGAAACTACAAATGCAACCACCATACCGATCACCAGGATCAATACCTCTGTACCGGTAAAGCCAAAACCGAATTTCACAAGCTTCAGAAGACTGGCTCCGAACATAACCGGGATACCAAGGAAGAAGGTGAACTCAGCTGCGACCGTACGGGAAGTACCAACCAGGATCCCTCCGATAATAGTAGATCCGGATCTGGATGTACCTGGAATAACAGAGAGTACCTGGAAGCAGCCGATCAGAAGTGCCGTCTTGAAAGACAAATCTTCCAGACTTGTGCACTGGGGCTCTCTGCCTTTGTTATAGTTTTCCACAATAATAAACAAAACACCGTAGACGATCAGTGCAATAGCAACCACTACATAGTTGTTAAAATGTTTTTCAATGGAATCATTAAATGGAAGTGCGATAATAATGGTCGGCAGACATGCTACCACGATCTTAAACCACAGCACCCATTTCTCCTTGTCGCAGAAGCGTTCAACGAAATTCAGGATCACCTGTGCCCATTTCGGCTTCTTGGCAATGGCCATCTGGGTTCTTCTTGGAAGCTTCTTTATGTAAAAAGGCCACAGCTTATTCCAATACAAAACAACAACTGCAAGGATGGCTCCAAGCTGGATCACAACCAGAAATACGTCCATAAAATCCTGTGAAACATTCAGATGAATAAATTCATCCACCAGGATCATGTGGCCAGTACTGCTGATGGGAAGCCACTCTGTAATTCCCTCAACGATACCAAGGAGAATTACCTTTAAAAGTTCGATAATATCCATTTCTACCCCTTTCTTATGAATGCAAGGAAACTCCTTCAGCTGCTTCACTTTCTCAAATCAGCTGCGCCGTACCCATCCTGTCTGATCCGCAATCTCCATCGCACTCACTTTAACAAAATGAGGACGGAGACCTGAACTTCTCCGTCCTCTTTAGTATATTACACAACTTTGCTTTCGTAAACTTGTATTTTGCATTTTTCGCAAAAATTTAGCCTTTGTTTGTTACTGTTCACAGAGTGAACCGTAGCCTTTGTTTAATGCTTTAGCGCGTGTTTATTATCTTCTCGCGATAGTCGCAATATCAATCAGACTCAGCTTGTTAGCATCTGTGTTCTCCAGACTTGTTACCAGAGCCTCTGCGGTATCAAGGCTGGTAAGAACATTAACACCAGTCTCAATCGCGTTACGTCTGATCACGAAACCGTCCTTTTGATGCTCAACACCCTGGGATGGGATATCGATTACCACATCGATCTTATGTCCAAGGATCAGGTCCATAAGGTTCGGTGCCGGCTGCTCCAGCTTGTTGGTACGGATTACCTTAACTCCGTGCTCTTTCAAAGTATTGGCAGTTCCTCTTGTGGCATAGATACGGTATCCAAGTGCCTCAAATCTCTTAGCAATCGGTACAGCGTCCTCCTGTTCTTCTGGTCTGACTGTCATGATCATGTTCTTGTACTTCGGCAGACGGATTCCAGCTCCAAGGAATGCTTTATACAGAGCCTCATTGAAGGTCTCTGCAATACCAAGGCACTCACCAGTAGATTTCATCTCAGGTCCAAGGCTGATATCAGCGCCGCGGATCTTCTCGAAGGAGAATACCGGCATCTTGATGGCGATGTGTTTTGCCTCTGGCTGAAGACCTGGCTCGTAACCCATGTCTTTCAGCTTGTATCCAAGGATTACCCTAGTTGCCAGCGGTACGATCGGGATTCCGGTAACCTTGCTGATATAAGGTACCGTACGGCTGGAACGCGGATTTACCTCAATTACGTATACATCATCTCCAAGAACGATGAACTGGATGTTGATCATACCAATTACATGCAGTGCTCTTGCAAGACGTCTGGTGTACTCTGCAATGGTCTCTTTCGCCTTAGCGCTGATGGTTCTTGCCGGATATACAGAAATACTGTCACCGGAATGGATTCCGGCACGCTCAATATGCTCCATAATACCAGGGATCAGAATGTCCTCGCCGTCGCAGACTGCGTCAACCTCAATTTCTTTTCCCATCAGGTACTTATCTACAAGGATCGGGTGCTCCTGTGCGATCTGGTTGATCACACCGATGTACTCTTCCACATCCTCATCGCTTACAGCAATTCTCATACCCTGTCCGCCAAGTACGTAGGAAGGACGAACCAGAACCGGATAACCCAGCTCGTTGGCTGCCTTTTTCGCCTCTTCTGCAGTAAATACAGTGTGTCCCTTCGGTCTCGGGATCTGGCATTTCTCCAGGATCTCATCAAACAGCTCACGGTCCTCTGCAGCATCTACATTCTCAGCAGATGTTCCAAGGATCTTCACGCCCATCTTGGTAAGGGCTTCGGTCAGCTTGATGGCGGTCTGTCCACCGAACTGGACAACGGCTCCGTCCGGTTTCTCAATATTTACAATGTTCTCAACATCTTCCGGTGTGAGAGGCTCGAAATACAGCTTGTCTGCAATATCGAAGTCTGTACTTACAGTTTCCGGGTTGTTGTTGATAATGATGGTCTCGTAGCCTTCTTTTGCAAAAGCCCAGGTACAGTGTACTGAGCAGAAGTCGAACTCGATACCCTGTCCGATACGGATCGGGCCGGAACCAAGTACCAGGATCTTTTTCTTATCTGGTGTGGCAACTGCCTCATTCTCTGTTCCTTCATCGCCATATACAGAATAGTAATATGGAGTAGCTGCTGCAAACTCAGCTGCACAGGTATCAACCATCTTATAAGCTGCTTTGATACCATACTCTGCGCGGAGGTCTTTGATTTCTTCCTCTGTTCTTCCGGTAAGGCGGGCGATGATGTAGTCCGGGAATTCCATGCGTTTTGCTTCCAGAAGAAGCTCTTTGGTAAGTTTTCTGGTCTTCAGGGCATTTTCCATTCCAACAAGGATTGCCAGCTTATCAATGAACCAGATATCGATCTTGGTAATATCATGAAGCATGGACTGCGGCATACCGCGGCGGATTGCTTCTGCGATCTTCCAGATTCTGCGGTCATCTACGATTGCCAGCTCATCAAGAAGCTCCTCGTCTGTAAGCTGGGTAAAATCATAGGACATAAGGCTGTCCACATGCTGCTCCAGGGAGCGGATTGCCTTCATAAGAGCACCTTCAAAGTTATGGCAGATACTCATAACCTCACCGGTAGCTTTCATCTGAGTGGTAAGGGTTCTCTTAGCTGTTATAAATTTATCAAACGGAAGTCTCGGGATCTTAACTACGCAGTAGTCGAGCATTGGCTCAAAGCTTGCGTATGTTTTTCCGGTGATGGCGTTAGGAATCTCATCCAGTGTATAGCCAAGTGCGATCTTCGCAGCAACTTTTGCAATCGGATAACCAGTAGCCTTACTTGCAAGTGCCGAGGAACGGCTTACACGAGGGTTAACCTCGATTACACAGTACTCAAAGCTATCTGGCTTCAGTGCGTACTGAACGTTGCATCCACCTGTGATTCCAAGCTCTGTGATGATGTTCAGGGCAGAAGTACGGAGCATCTGGTACTCTTTGTCTCCAAGAGTCTGGGACGGAGCAACTACAATGGAATCTCCTGTGTGGACACCAACCGGGTCGATGTTCTCCATGTTGCAGACTGTAATGCAGTTTCCTGCACTGTCACGCATTACCTCGTACTCGATTTCTTTCCATCCTGCGATACAGCGCTCTACCAGAACCTCTCCAACACGGGAAAGACGGAGACCGTTCTCCAGGATCTCACGAAGCTCAAATTCATTGTGGGCGATACCGCCGCCGCTTCCGCCAAGGGTGTAAGCAGGACGAAGAACAACCGGGTAACCGATGGTATTTGTAAATGCAAAACCATCCTCTACAGTGGTAACAACCTTAGAAGCTGCAACCGGCTCACCGATCTTCTCCATGGTATCTTTAAATTCCTGACGGTCCTCAGCCTTCTTGATGGTTTGGGCTGTGGTACCGATCAGTCTTACATTATGCTCTTTCAGGAAGCCCTTCTCGTCCAGCTCCATGGCAAGGTTCAGACCTGCCTGTCCGCCCAGGGTAGGAAGAACGCTGTCCGGTTTCTCCTTCAGAATCAGCTGCTCTACTACTTCTACGGTAAGAGGCTCGATATAAACGCGGTCTGCAATGTCTTTATCTGTCATAATGGTAGCCGGGTTGGAGTTCAGAAGAACAACCTCCAGGCCTTCTTCTTTCAGAGAACGGCAGGCCTGTGTTCCTGCGTAGTCAAACTCTGCTGCCTGGCCGATGATGATCGGACCGGAACCAATAACAAGTACTTTTTTAATGTCTTTATTTCTTGGCATTATTTATTTCCTCCCATCATTTCCATAAATCTGTCAAACAGGTAACCGGAATCCTGTGGTCCCGGGCATGCCTCCGGATGGAACTGTACTGTGAAAATGTTCTTTCCAACGTATGCCATTCCCTCGTTTGTGCCGTCGTTGACATTTACAAACGCCGGGTGTGCAATATTTTTCTCCTCAAGATCCTTGGCATCTACTACGTAGCCGTGGTTCTGGGAAGAGATATAAACTCTGCCTGTTGCAAGGTCTTTTACCGGATGGTTTCCACCGCGGTGGCCGTATTTCATCTTATAGGTATCGCCGCCTGTTGCAAGTGCCATCAGCTGATGTCCAAGACAAATTGCAAAGATCGGAACATCGGAATCGTAAAGCTTCTTTACTTCTTTAATAATGGAAGTACATTCCTTCGGATCTCCAGGGCCGTTGCTGAGCATGATTCCGTCTGGATGATCTCCCAGGATCTCTTCAGCCGGTGTAAGGGCCGGGTAAATGGTTACCTGACAGCCGCGCTTATTCAGGGAACGGGCAATATTGCGTTTCGCACCAAAGTCCATAAGTGCAACCTTCGGGCCATTTCCTGGAAGGATTTCTTTCTCACGGCAGGTTACTTTTTCTACTACTTTACCAGTTGTATATGCTTTTAACTTGGGGAGAATTGCGTTTAAGTCATAATTTTCATCCGTTGTGATCATACCGTTCATAGTACCTTTCTCACGGAGGATCTTGGTAAGAGCTCTGGTGTCGATTCCTGCGATTCCAGGAATATCATGTTTGGTCAAGAAATGCTGAATGGTGTCAACGCTTCTGAAATTGCTTGGAACACGGGATAATTCACGTACGATAAATGCGTCGATCCACGGCTTGGTGGATTCCTGGTCATCATAACAGATTCCGTAGTTTCCTATTAATGGATAGGTCATACATACCGCCTGGCCTGCGTAAGACGGGTCTGTCATTACTTCCAGATAACCGGTCATGGAAGTATTAAAAACAATCTCACTGATGACTTCCCTGGCAGAGCCAATGCTGGTTCCTGTAAATACATGGCCATCTTCTAATATCAGAAATGCTTTCATACAATCTCCCTTTCTTATGTGTCTATTTTTTCCTAAATCGCAACTGTTCAGTACCTTCACAGTTGCTGCCAAAATGCATTCCCAATCACCTTCGGTGATGGCATTTTGGCTCGTAGGTCTCGGGATTTTGGCATATCCATGCCAAAACACCTCGCGGAATTCTATCTCCTGATAGTTACCTAAATCTTCAAGATTGTACCATAGCAAAGTGCTTTTTTCAACAAAATACGGGCAAAAAAAAATTCTGTTGTGCATAAAAAATTTGCACAACAGAAAAAAGCTACCGGATCAGAGCCTGCTTCCATTCGAGACTTTCTGTGTCTCACAGCCAACATTCATAAGCGGCTCTGGTATTCGTAACAAAAGAAAAAAAATAATGCAGGAGATGGGACTTGAACCCACACGATCTTGCGACCACAGGCACCTGAAGCCTGCGCGTCTGCCAATTCCGCCACTCCTGCATTTCTTATGTTTCAATCGCTCTCTCGCGACTGCTTGATTATAATACAACACAATCCAGCAAATGTCAACATTAATTTTCAAAAAAATTTGAAAAATTAAAAAAATATTATTTTTGAAGAAATGGGACTCTTTCCAGGATTTATGATTAGTCCATTTTGGTCTTTTTAACAGTTCAGGGGAAGCCGCAAATTATAATAAAATAAGCTGTTATCCTGTGACTTTTCAAAGGTAATGGCAAATACCATTTATACTTTTACACCAGAGAAATGAAATATGATGTACAAAAGAATCCGAGAGCTGCGGGAAGATCACGATTTGAAGCAGGGCTATCTGGCACACTATCTCAATGTGAGCCAGCGTACCTATTCGCGGTATGAAACCGGGGAACGCCATATTCCCCTGGATATTTTGTGCAGGATTGCAGACTTCTATAAGGTAAGTGTGGATTATCTGCTGGAACGCACGGATGTAAAGCGCCCTTATCCCCCTTCACGGCTCTCCCAGAAAGACTGAGAGCTGCAGCTGTCCCCGCCCATGCTTTATGGCTTGGTCCTAATGTCAGCTACAGTAACTCAAACAAACGACAAAAGACACCTCAGGCGACTTATGCCGGGTGTCTTTTGTCGTTTGCTTGTAAATCCTTTACTTACATAAAAAAGAACTTTAAGATCAACGTTCACAGATCTCTTAAAGTTCTTTTTATTTACGCGGGCAACAAGCTGAAGTCCATGTTTACCTCTTATCAGGAAGTAAATTCCCTACTGCCCATAAAGCGGCACCTGTGGCAATGCACACATCCGAAAGATTAAAGGCTATCTTGCGGATTTCTTTATTCTTCACATTTAGGCTTACATAGTCTGTGACATAGCCTTTATTCCGACGATCCACATAATTTGACATCCCACCGCCTACGATCATGGCAAGTCCGGCCTTACTCAGCTTACTGCCTCCGTGAAGAAGCAGATGCCAGTATTCCCCTGCGGCACAGCCAAGACCGGCTGCGGACAGCTCCTGGCAGTTCTTCTGGCCTATCTTCACCCTGCCGAGAACCATATCCTTGTTATGACAGTTGCGAAGGATCAGCCTGCCACCAAGCGCCTCTTCCCGACTTCCCTGAAGGCGGGTACTGTCGATATATTCCTTAATTCTGTAATCCAGCAGAAAAATTCCGCCGGCAATTGTCAGCGAAAGCATGGTTGCTGCCTCCTTAATACTGATAAATTACAAAAAACACCTCGCAAAATGCAATCTTCTAAATAGTTGCAATAAATTATTATTCAGTGGTTTCTTCCGTTTCGTTTTCTGCCTCTACAGTTGCCTCTGCTTCCTCAGCCTCATTTTCTGCCTCTGCTGCAGTCTCCTCTGCTTTCTCAGCCTCATTTTCTGCCTCTGCTACAATCTCCTCTGTCTCTGAGTCGATCACATCTCCCTCGGCAGTCTCAGTCTCTGGCTGCGGAGTAGGGCATACAGATCCGCAGAACGGACAGAAGGATACGCTTCTGTCTACATGCCTGCCGCATGCTGGGCAGATCTTCTGACCTTTCAGTTCAGCTGCAGAATCCCTGTATCCGGTAATAATATCCAGATGCTGCTGGATCTCCTCGCAGAATCCCTTCAGGGCTTCGTCCAACTCTGCGCCTTCTTTGTATTTCTCAAAGATCACATTTCCAATGTCTGCTTTCAGTTTCTGGACCATCTGCTCTTCGCTGGAAATCTTGCTTCTGATCTTCTGTGTCTCATACAACTGGCCGGCTTTTTTGCCAAGATCTTTGGTCGTCCTTGTAATCCTGTCGCTTAACTCATCAAAAAAATCGCGTGCCATAATACCGTCTCCTTTACATATAAAAAGTGTTTAAACACATGTTACCTTTACGAACTTCCAGGCGGGGGCCATACAAATCTGTTTACATGCTTCACACAGGCCAAATCTTACTGTTCACGCCCTGACCTGTAACAGTCAACTTACTTAGCAGCCCCGATCAGCGGAATCTCCTGTCCCCGAAGCATGATTCTCGGTCCACCAGTTCCCTCTATATATTCCCTGGTAATAATAACTTGTCCAATACTGTCATCCTTGGGGATCTCATACATAATATCCAACATGTACTCCTCCAGAATAGCCCTAAGCCCTCTGGCTCCTGTATGTTTCTCCAATGCCTTGGCTGCAATGGCATAAAGCGCTTCCTCCTCGTAATCCAGCTTCACCTCATCCAGGGCAAGGAGCTTCTGATACTGCTTCAGAATAGCATTCTTAGGCTCCTTCAGAATCTGTACCAGCATGTCCTCATTCAGGCCATCCAGTGTATATATGATCGGCAGACGGCCAATAAATTCCGGGATCATGCCAAATGTACGGATATCGTCCACTGTCACCTTCTCCAGAATATGAGGATCGTTGTCATATTTGTCCTTCAGGTCTGCATAAAAGCCAATGGAAGCCTGCTTATTCAGTCTCTCCTTGATAATGTTCTCCAGATCCGGGAACGCACCGCCGCAGATAAACAGAATATTCTTAGTATTCACCGTCACCATCGGAACCATGGCATTCTTGCTGTTAGCGCCTACCGGCACCTCCACTTCGCTTCCCTCCAGAAGCTTCAGAAGTCCCTGCTGTACTGCCTCACCGCTTACATCACGCTGGTTGGTATTTTTCTTCTTTGCAAGCTTGTCAATCTCATCGATAAAGATAATTCCATGCTCTGCCTTCTCCACATCATTGTCTGCAGCTGCAAGGAGCTTGGAAACAACACTCTCAATATCATCACCGATATAACCGGCCTCTGTCAGAGAGGTAGCGTCAGCAATGGCCAGCGGCACATCCAGAAGTCTGGCAAGGGTCTTCACAAGATAGGTCTTACCACATCCGGTAGGTCCGATCATCAGCATATTGGACTTCTCGATCTCGATCTCATCCATGGTATCGGTAGCCACACGCTTATAGTGATTATAAACAGCTACAGACATTACCTTCTTGGCTCTCTCCTGACCGATCACATATTCATCAAGGCTTGCCTTGATCTTGTGTGGTGCCGGGATTTTCTTAAGGTCAATCTCCGGCTTGGCGTTTTCTTTTTTCTTCTTTACCTTCTTCGGACGGGGAATGGCATCCTGAAGACTTCCCAGATTGATCATGCTTACATTTGGCATATTGAGAAGATCATTCAGATTCAGTCCGTTATTCATCTGCTGTGTCATGGTATCAAAGCTCTTCTGCATACAATCGTTGCAGATATGTATATTATTGGGCAGCTCGATCATCTTGCCAGCCTGGCTCTCCGGGCGGTGGCAAAGGAAGCAGAATTTCTCATAATCGCTGTCATCCTCGTGATCGTCGCTCCCTGTCTCCGTTATATCTCCCTCGATGATATCTTCTTTTTCATCGTCAAAATGATCTGTCATATCAATAATTCCTTTCCTGCTGCCGGCATTTATCAGCGCCAGCTTTCTTTTCCTTCTGCATAAAATGTTTTGTTGCCTTATTGTAACATACTTTTCTCTAATTTAGAAATTAACTTTTTATAAAATGTCATAAAACCAAGTCCCGGGCCGCCGTCCACCCACTCCAACGAATAAAGGGGAGCTTTTGGCTCCCCTCGCACATTACTGATTACTATCTGGTCTTGCACTCAGCGTGACGGTTACAGTAGATTCTTCATACTCTCCGTTATTCAACCGCGCCACCTCAATTTCAATCTGTTCCCCTGCTGAATAATACTGAAGCTTATCATTAATATCTGCCTTGCTGGAAACCTTCTGTCCATCCAGCCTGGTTATAATATCACTCTTCTGAATTCCTGCATTGTCAGCTGCCTCTCCTGGAGCCACGTACATGACAAAGGCACCGGATGGCATATTATACATCTGAATGGCTTCTCTGGAAAGATCTGCAAATTTAATTCCCAGATATCCAACCTGTGACTCATCAGAAACCTTATCTCTGGTCTTACGGTTCATAAGGTCTTCCAGGATCGGCTGTGCCTTGGAAATGGGGATGGCATATCCAGTACCTTCCACACTGCTTGATGCGATTTTCGCACAGTTAATGCCAATGAGCTCTCCCTGCATGTTTAAAAGGGCACCGCCGCTGTTTCCAGGATTGATAGCTGCATCTGTCTGGATCAGGTCCTCGTAAGTGTTGGAATCAGACTGTACCGTACGGTCCAGAGCACTTACCCAGCCGGATGTTACCGTCTGTCCATAGCCAAGTGCATTACCAATGGCTACTACCTGCTCTCCAACTGCCAGATCATCGGAATTGCCAAGCTGGGCGATCTTGATCTGGTCCATGGTCTCCTCCGGGATATCACTTTTCTCAACTGCGATCACGGCAAGGTCCGTATCCTCATCTGTTCCTTTTATCTTGGCAGAAACAGCGCCATCAATATTCAGGTCACCATTCCCGTTTACATAATTCTCTGTTTCCTGTTCTGCATTTACCACATCACTGCCGATAAAGCAGACGCTTAAGGTCGTGGCACCTTCTACCACATGATTATTAGTGGCGATCAAAAGTTCATCATCATTCTCACCAACAATAATACCGGAGCCGCTTCCTGTGCTGGGATACTCCATTCCATAGCCGAAGAAGCTACGGATTTCCTGCATGCTGACAGAAGTGATCGCCACTACAGAAGGCATTGCAGCCTGGGCAACTCCAGCTACCGGTCCTTTCTCATTGGCGACGGTCTCTGCACTGGTACTGCTGGCTGCAGCACTTACTTCGTCTGTGCCAGTGTCTCCTGATGCAGCAGAAGAACCAAGAGTTTCTGCTGTTCCAACAGATGTCTGTGTCTCCTTATTAAAATACCGGTCTGATATTCCATTTACTGCCTGGAATACAATTCCTGCCACCAGGCCGAAGATTACAGCCAGTGTAATGGTATTGCCAGCTTTTTTGCCAAAGCTTGTGGATGTACTTCGTTCACCATGATGCTTCAGATAAGATCCTTTATGACGCTTCTTTGTATCCTCTTCTGGCGGCTTCTTCTGGTCATCTACCTGATAGTGTGCGTATTTCGGTTCTGAATTCTGCGACTGGAAACGGTCAGAATCATTTTCACTATTCCCATAGGTACTGCCGGAACTATTGTCTGAGGCATAATAATTACCTCCGGCTGTATTTCCTGTTCTATCTGATGTCCTGCTGCTTGTATATTTGTAATGATAGGTTACATTCTCATTCAGATCATCTCCGGGGGCAGCTGTCTGATCAGATCCAGTTTGTCCGGACATGTCCGGATTCTCTGGCTTCTGGGGCTCACCATCCGTGTTCTTAGGATCCTTACCCCAATTCCATTCCTCACTCATTTTTTGCTCCCTTCTATGTTCATCCACACTCCTGTTCTCTCAGAAACAGATATGCTCCGTAACATTTTCTTTTATTTTATGATACAAGTTTAGCAAGCAATTGTGTTGAAAGTGTGATAGATTTTTTAAGAAAAGGTGACACGCAAAAAACATGACACCTTAGATAAATTTAAGCAGGATCATTCCTTAGTTTGCTTCCAGTATTCCCGATTCATAGTACAAAACAGAATTACTTTTTCAGGAAGCTTCTGGTATCTTTTTCCCAGAAAATATCCCAAATATTTAAAGCCGCTCTGCCCCACCAGCTTGGGTATCAGCCACAAATGTCCTGTTTTTACAAGATAGGAAAAACTCTTTTTCACAAGGCGGAGACCTTCTCCCTCCGAGGGAACACCCTCAAAGATCTCCGGATGCTCCGCCTGGGAAACACCCAGGTCAAAATTTCTGCGGAACTGCTGCTGGCAGGAATAGTTGTGGGAATGAATGACACAGGCATCTGCAGCATAAGCAATTCCATAGCCTCTCTTTACTATGGTTCCTGCATAGATCATATCCTCATTAAAGATGGCTTTCGGAACAAATCCACCAACCTGTTCATAAATGCTCTTTCTGTAAGCAGCACAAACATTGGAGCAAAAATAGGTTTTTATTCCATAGCGTCCGGTATCCTTCTCCCACTTCACCGATGACTGTGCCGGATAATTAAAGGATCTGGTATATTTTTCCAGGTAAGCGCAGTCCTCTCTTGCCAGCTGTCTTGCATAGGCAGCTCCTATCTGAGGATTTTCCTGTAATGGACGGACCAGATTTCGGATCAGATTTCGGTCCGCCGGAACTGCATCCTGAGTCATAAATATCATAATATCTGCCTCTGATATCTGAGCTGCCTGACGTCTTGTGCCGCCATGGTCAAATTCCAATTTACTGAGATGTTTCACCTTTACTTTTGGAAATTTTGTTTCCCAGGACGGATTCCAGAACTGTTTTTCTGTATTCATTACCAGAATAGTATCCACTTCATAGCTCTGCCGGCAAAGGACTTCCAGCAATTTTTCAAATTCCTGCCCTGGACGAAATGCTGGAATTATTACATCAACTTTCTCCATTCTATTTCTCCTTAACAAACGAACACTTCTGTTTTCACGGAAAAGCACTGCATTTTCCAAACCGGACCAGCTGCAAAAAGAACTGCTGCTCCTGTTTGAAAAAGGGACCATTTCCTTTCGGATGGTCCCCTGAAAAAGCTTTAATTAAACTGGATATCCGTTTGATCAATATCCGCTTCCATCATCGAAGCTACTATCTCCTGATCCATCGTCTCCGTCGCTGTAGCCTCCGTTATCATAATCGCCGCTGTCGTAATCGTTTCCGCCACTGGAATCGCTTCCGTCACTGTAATCGCTTCCGCCACTGTAATCGCTTCCACTGTCGTAATCAGAGCTGTTATCGTAACTACTTCCGCTGCCGCTGTCATAATCAGAACTGTTATCGTAGCTACTGTCGCTGCTGTAATCATTATAATCGTAATTACCGCTTCCATCTCCCTGCCATACGATCTCGTCTGAGGTTCCAGCCTCATTGCTTGCCAGCGGAGCCTGGTCAACCAATGTGTCTGCACCACCAACCAGCTCAATGATCTTGGCATTTGCAGCTACAATATTCTGGGAAGGCTGATAATTCTCATCTGAACCGTAGAGGAATTTATGAAGCTCTTTTACATTCTCCTCCAGGGTATCAGCTACAACCATGCTGGCATTCTTAACATCTGCAAATTTATACTTGGATGGGAATCCGGTAGTATCTGCAATGTTATATCCCATCAGACTGGGAATCAGGTTCAGGATCTCTGTCTTGCTGACAGATGTGGAGATCATCGGGAATACTTCATCCATAATATTGAAAATAGTAGCAATCCCCGCAGCCTTCGCCTTATCAACCATCATACCGATCACACGGCGCTGACGCTCTGTACGTCCCATGTCCATACTTGCGGTGTAACGGATACGGCAGTAGGAAACAGATTGTACGCCATTCAGGTGATAGGTTCCAAGGATTTCTTCCTCATTCTCCGGCTTAGGATCTGGCAGTTCTACAGGTGTATAGCTCTTACCAGTCTCCGCAGAAGTCTCCACGCAATAATCATTCATAAATACCATTTCCGCATAGGAAAGAGGGATATCAAGGCCGCCAAGAGCATCGATTGCAGACACCATGGCATTAAAATTAACAGTCACATAATCAGTGATGTTCAGATCCAGCATAGTATTCAGCATGGAAATCGCCTGCTCCGGGCCGCCATATGCATAAGCTGCATTTGCCTTGGTATAGGTATCATTTCCGATATCCAGAAGGGTATCCCTGTATACAGATGCAAGCTTCACCTCTTTGGTATCATTATTGATACTTGCAATAATAATGGTATCACTGTTCTGTGCCGTAAGCGCAGCGTTCCTGGAACGCGCATCGATTCCAAACAGTGCATATGTGGTGTAGCCGGTCATCTGCGGAGCTGTTACATTTGTAACGATCTTACTCTCATCCAGCTGCGGTGTCTCAATCTTGTTCAGTCTGGTATCAATCTGTCCGTATACATACAGGCCGCCGATAAACAGCATCAGACAGATAATTTCCAGAACAAACAAAGCAATCCTCTTTTTTCTACCAGGTCTTGCCATCTTTTTTTCCTTTCTCAATACGCATTCTTATTGACGAATCCTTTAAAGATCGTCATAAACATGATCTTAATATCCAGGCCAACACTCCAGTTCTCTATATAATAAAGATCGTATTCAATCCTTTTACGGATGGAAGTGTCGCCTCTGTAGCCATTTACCTGTGCCCATCCGGTCAGGCCGGGTCTTACCTGATGCTTCACCATATATCTTGGGATTTCTTCGCGGAACTTCTCTACAAAGAACGGGCGCTCCGGCCTTGGTCCTACCAGACTCATGTCTCCCTTCAAAATGTTAAAAAGCTGAGGAAGCTCATCAATACTGGTTCTTCGCATAAATCTGCCGATTCCCGTAACCCTGGGATCATTTTTTACCGTCCATGCCTTCTTCTCTTCTGCTTCCGGCTGAATTTCCATAGAACGGAACTTATACATCCAGAAAGTCTGGTTATGAAGGCCAACTCGCTCCTGTCGATAGATCAGCGGTCCCGGAGAGGTCAGCTTGATCAGGATACACATCACCAGCATAACCGGGGACGCCACAATAATTCCAATAATAGAACCAATAATATCCATCACTCTTTTTACCATGGAATTAAAGGTATTGCTTAAAGGAACATACCGGATATTGATTACCGGAAGTCCAAGAATGTCTTCTGTATATGGTTTCGTCGGAATAATTTTATTATAATCCGGAATAAACTTTGTATGCACGCCTGACTTCTCGCAAAGCGCTACAATCTCTTCCAGCCGATAATATTCACTTAATCCCAGTGTAATCGCAATCTCATCCAGTCTGCTCTCCGGCAGGATCACATTCAGATTGGCGATCCTTCCAATTACCTTGATCCCTTTGTATAAGGTACCAGCAGCAACATTGTCATCCAAAATCCCCCGCACTACATATCCCCACTGAGGGTTCTCCTGAATACGGTCAATATATTCTTCCGCTGCCCGACTGTATCCAACCAGCACAACCTGTTTCTGATTCAGACCTCTCTTTCGCATTTTGCGCAGGCTGTAAAAAATGAGCATCCTCGCTCCCCAGCTTGCCACAATGCAGATCCCATAAAACATGTATAACACCGAACGGGAAATATCTCCCTCTTCAATGGTATACAAAATAAATGTAGTGATCAGAATACCAAGGGAATTCGCCTTGATAATATTGGACAATACAAGGCGTCTTCCCTGCATACGCAAAGGCTCGTACAGGGAAAACGCATGATACAGCAATATATACGCCGGCAAAATAAAAACAAGGGCAGACATATATTGCTCAAAACTTCTGGCACGTACCGCACTTGCTGCAAAGGGTCCGATAAACCTCAGTGCCCAGGCGATAAAATAAGAGAGTGTAATTACACCGGCATCTACAACAACATGGAGTCGACTGAAATTCTTCTGATTGTCTCTAATCAATCTCTGCCACCTCTGCCTTCTTCACAGATGCCTCTGTTCTCTTGCAGAACACCAGCTCACAATTTCTACTCCTGTCTTTCCTTGCAGAAATTATTTTACTCTGTGACTTTCTCTATCTTATAATAGATAAAACAGAATTGCAACAAATTCTTCAAACATCAAATGTGAAAAATTTTCTCAGGCGAAAAGTCTGTATATCAGATTCCACCACAGCTCCAACTGAATTTTCCCATATCTGCCCAGATTTTTCAGATGAAATTTCACCTTTTTATTCTTTCTGCTGATCTGAAATCCATTTTTGATGCCTGCAATATACTCTCTTCCCATCCCCTTCTGGGTAAAAAACAGGATCTTCATGCCGAATCCCACAATGAGAAATGGCAGGTTCAAAAGGATCTGCAAAGCAGGCATATTTTTGTAGATAAGGTAAATATTGTTTCTGGAAGAATATCTTGTCTTGAACTGATTGTATCTGGAGCCGCTTGTGCCGCTTCCCACATGATACACCAGAGCCTTCGGCGCATACCAGTTCTCATAGCCAAAAATTCTGGCACGGTACCCAACATCAATATCTTCCAGATATGCAAAATGCTCTTCATCAAAATAACCGATCTTTTCGAAAATCTTTTTACGGTAAATGGCTGCTCCTGCACAGGAGGTAAAGATCCGGTCTTCTTTCTCATAGGTGTGGATGTCTTTGCCTTTTCCCCGGGCAAAAGCCCAGCCAAGGGCGCAGTAATAATTTCCGGCATCATCCAGCTTGTTCCTTTCATGGTACCGGATCATCCTTGCACTGCAGGAAAAAGCTTTCTTATGCCCTTTTATGGAGGCCAGCATTTCCCTTACAAAGCTTTTATCCACCTCTGTATCGTTATTTAAAAGAAGCACATAAGGTGCTCTTGACGCATAAATTCCTTCGTTTACAGCCCTGGAAAAGCCGAAATTATCCGGCAGCTCCACAATATGCACCCAGGGAAAATTTCCCATTACAAAGGCAACACTTCCGTCTGCGGACCCATTATCCACAAGAATTGTCTCGAAATTCTGAAAATCCTGCTGTTCCAGGCTGGAAAGCACACCTTCTAAATATGCCATTCCATTATAATTAGGAATAATGACTGATACTTCCTGCATAATGTCTCCTTAGTCTTTCTCGTCATTTTTGCCGGTCATGCCCGGAAGTGGTTTCAAAGAATAGTTCCATTTGGTCAGGGAAAGATTCTTATTGTAATTGGGATCTCCCTTTTTCAGGACGTCGATCCAGTTACTCCGCATATATTCGATTTCCTTCTGGAAGCGTCTTATCTTTGCATCATTATTCTCTGCCCCACGTGTCTTGGATTCCATGTGGTACAATCTCGCATATGGATCATACACCACCAGATATCCTGCCTTAATGGTCTTCAGGCAAAGATCCACATCATTAAATGCTACTGCCAGCTCTTCTGTAAAGCCGCCTGCTTTGTCAAATGCACTTCGCTTCATCATCATACAGGCCGCCGTCACCGCACTCATATCCTGCAGGATGGAAGCCTTGTGAAGATATCCGGTACGTTCCGCCGGCATATCCACAAACATGTGGCCTGCAATTCCACCGATTCCGATCACGCATCCTGCATGCTGGATAGTATTGTCCGGATAGATCAGCTTGACGCCAACAGCACCTACTTCTTTTCTCTGGCACACGCCAAGCATCTCTCCCATCCAGTCTTCTGTAATAATGGTCACATCATTATTCAGGAAAAGGAGATACTCGCCTCGGGCATTTTTTACACCGAAATTGTTGATAGCAGAATAGTTAAATTCCTTTTTCCAGCAGATCAGATGGATCCTGGGATCCCGGGAAATCTTCTTATAGTAATCGAAGATCTCATCTGTGGTACTGTTGTTCTCCACAATGATGATCTCATAGTTGTCATAAAGCGTATTCTTCTTAATGGATTCCAGACACTTCTCCAAAGTCTCCTTCTCATCCTTATTCGGTATGATAATGGAGACAAGGGGATGTCCCTGCACCGGATATTTCACTCTGTAAAATCCAAGATCCGGCGTATGGCTTACCGTGCCCTTCACCCCGGTTCTCTCAAGGTGGGCCTCAATGGCACGCTTACCGGCCTCAAAAGCATACATCTTGCTTGCCGGGTTATCTGCTGTAGACGCCTTGTGGGTACGCCAGTGATAAAGGATTTCCGGCACATGCACAACCTCCTGGGCCTTCTCCACACAGCGGAAAATAAAATCATAATCCTGGGCACCGTCAAATTCCCTGCGAAATCCGCCCACTTCCCCTACCAGCTGCCGTCTGGCAACAAAAAAATGGCAGATATAATTATTGGAACGAAGAAGATCAATGTTAAAATCAGGCTTTAAGTGAGGCTGAAAATGCTCGTCCAGTTCCGCCGTCACTTTATCCTCATCGGTGTAGACCGCATCTGCATGCTCATGGGCATTCAATGCATTCACGATCTCATAGAGGGCATTGGGGGCAAGAAGATCGTCGTGGTCAAGAAGTCCCACAAATTCTCCTGCAGCCATGGCAAATGCAGCATTGGTATTCTCTGCAATGCCTTTATTCTCTGTAAGATCCTGCCAGCGTACCCGCTTATCCTGCTGGCTGTACTCTTCCAGCACCTTTTTCATAGACTGATCTTCCGGACTTCCGTTGGCAATGCAAAGCTCCCAGTTCTCATAGGTCTGTGCTTCCAGGGAATCGATCATCTGGCGCAAAAATAACTCCGGGGTACGGTACGCCGGAACTACCACGCTGATCAAAGGCGCATAGGCAAATCTTTTCTTTCTTTGTTTGTCAAGGACCGTCTGGTCCGGCACATAGGCCGCATACCAGGGACCATAAGGAATCTCCTCCGGCTCAAAGCGCTCATGAAGCCGGATCCAGAATTCCCTGGGACCATAATGTTTCATATACAAAAGCCCCTTCTGGATCATGTAAGGAGATAATTTTTTGAAGAAACGGGACCACTGGATCCGTCCTTCTGATCCTTTTTTATCGCTCATATTAAAATCCTTTGCTTTTATAGTGACCTTATTTTAACATTGAAGAAACATTTTTGCAAGGAAGCTGTAAAAGAAAGGTTGAATTACGCGTGTTTTTAGGATATGATTATAGTTGTATCATATTGGTTGCCGGACATAAAATGTGCTGCAGCTCATATTTTTTGTTTTTACAGGAAAAATATAATATATGATATAATTTTAATAAATCTGTATCCCTATAACCATTTGTTGCGGATACCTTTATTTTTAATACAGGAGTTCACTATAATATGAAAAAGCGAAAGATAACTTCAGCGTTTCTGGCGCTCGGGCTTTCTGCCTCCCTTCTCTTTCAGGTTCCCGTATCTGCGGAAGAAGCAGACCAGGCAGCAGCCGGAACGGTTAGCACCATATCTACCAATTCCATTTCCGGATGGCCCCAGGCTTCCGACATTTCTTCAGAAGCGGCTGTAGTCATGGAAAATTCTACCAACACCATTCTTTATTCCAAGAATGCTGACGAGGTGCTTTTCCCTGGAAGTACAGTCAAGATCATGACCTGTCTTCTGGCTCTTGAGAATACACAGCTTACAGATCAGGTTACCATGACTACCACAGGAGTTTCCGGTGTTACAGACGGCGGTGCCAGCATTTCCTCCCAGGTGGACGAGGTTTTCACTGTGGAGCAGTGTCTGTACGCCATCATGGTTGCTTCGGCCAATGACATTGCCTTGCAGATTGCAGAGCATGTAGGCGGTTCTGTAGATGGATTTGTCCAGCAGATGAATGCCCGGGCGCAGGAGCTTGGATGTACCAATACGGTTTTCACCAATCCAACCGGTCTTCCAGATGACAATCAGCATACTACGGCTCATGACATGGCGCTGATCATGCAGGCGGCTATCCAGAACGAATCCTTCCGGACCATTGCTACAGCTACCAGCTATACCATTCCGGCTACCAATATGGCGGCGGCGCGTAACCTAACCAGCAAGTTTACCATGACAGATACGGGAAGCACTGGTTTCTATGAGGGATGTATCGGTGGTAAAGAAGGATATACAGAGGCTTCCGGAAGCACCTTGGTGTGTGCGGCGCAGCGAGGCGGAATGACGCTGATCAGTGTTGTTCTGAAGGGAGCATCCGGACAGACTGCTCCTGATGCAGCTTCTATTTTAAATTATGGGTTTGATCAGTTTACTACACTTTCCCTTGGGGACAGCGATTTTAGCATTATTTCGGGCGGTGATGTAGTGGTTCCATCTGGCACCACTGCTGACAGCCTTGCCACGGAGGATACCCAGAATGGGGACGAGATCGACCGCACTTATCTCTTTAATGGTACGGCTGTTGGTTCCGCAGTCCTTGAGGTGGCACAGTCTGAAGATACCGCTTCCGTACAGACAGGTGAACAGAATATGCAGGCAGCTAAGGATTATTCTGAGAATCACACAGAAGTTCCTTACTTCGTTATTGCAGGGGTGTTCCTGCTTCTGCTGATTCTTCTGATCTGGAGAATAGTAAAAGTGATCAAGGCATAAAAATAACCCCAGCCGGGAGTTCGTTTCCTTGCACGAACCCAGGCTGGGGTTTTGTATTGCTATTTTGTGGGTTGAAAGTTCGGCGGGGAGGGACGCATTCGGGCAATGGGGATTACTCACTTGCCGGAACGTTGCTCCGCACGGCGGTGAATATACATTGTGAAATCGCGTATGGGGTAACGACCAACCCACAAAATAGCAATTATATCACTTCGTCTTTCTTCTCTGAAGCCATTCTAAACGCACAATCCCCTCTTACAATGCTCAGATTCGGATTATAATAAGGATCTCCTGCCTTTAGGAATTTTCTGTGGCGATCCCGGAAATGGGCTACTTCTTTGTCGAAGCGGGCTTTTTTCTCCGGGGTGTTCTCGAAGCCGCGGGACTTGGATTCGTAGTGGTAGAGGCAGGCATCCGGGGTGAAGATGACCTTCTTTCCAAGGGCACGGGCACGTAGACAGAAGTCAATGTCGTTTAAGGCTACGGCGAAGCTTTCATCCAGGCCGTGAAGTGCTTCGAATACGCTCCGCTTCACCATCAGGCAGGCACCGGTAACGGCGCTTTCGTCCTGGGTGGTGATCAATCGCCACAGATAGCCAACTGCATTGCGGTCATAACCGGTGAGGATGTGTCCTGCAAATCCGGCGATTCCAACTACCACACCAGCGTGCTGAACCGTATTGTCCGGGTAAAGGAGCTTTGCACCCACGATACCTACATCTTCTCTCTGGCAATAACCAACCATGCTCTCAAGCCACTCTGGGGTGATCACCTCTGTGTCATTGTTTAGCAGAAGAAAATAATCTCCCTCTGCATACTTGGCACCGTAATTATTGATTGCGGAATAGTTAAACGGGCCATCCCATTTTACCACTTTTACCTGAGAGTAACGCTTTTCCAGGTCTTCGTAATACTGGAAGGTTTCTGCTTTCTCACTGTTATTTTCGATCACAACGATCTGGATGTTTTTCCAGGTACTCTTATCCATAATGGAAGTGATACATTTGTCCAGATCCTCTGTATGATCTTTATTTGGGATCAGAATGGAGACTTTCGGATTGCCCTGAATCTCAAAATGGGTTCGGAAAACAACCGGGCAGCCAGTATATTCTACCGAAGCCTTGATTCCAAGACGTTCATAATGTCCAGCCAGTGCCTTCTCTCCTGCAATCACTGCATAAGGCTTGTCATCCGGATTTCCAGCTGTGGAGCCCTCGTGACTTCTCCAGTGATAGAGGATTTTCGGAATATGGCGGATATTTTCGCTCTCTGTGTGCTCTGTGCAGCGAAGAAGGAAATCATAGTCCTGGGAACCATTGTATTCAGGACGTAAAAGTCCAGCCCGGTCAAGAAGCTCCCTCTTTACAACAACCAGATGGCAAATGTAATTCACGCAGCAAAGCAGGTCCGGATTATAATCGGACTTAAAATGGGGATACAGACGGCGTCCCTTTATATCAATAATGTCCTCATCAGAATAAAGAAGATCTGCTTCCGGATGAGAAGAAATCTCCATTGCCATCTGATAAAATGCCTCTTCCGACAGGGTATCATCATGATCTGCAAAGGCAATGTAATTTCCGGTAGCGATTCCAATGGCTGCATTGGTATTCTCGGAAATCTGCAGCTGTCTGTCATTGAAAACCACTTTAATCCTGGGATCTTTTCTCTGGTACTCCTCCAGCGTCTTCCGGATCGGGGAATCTGCTCCGCTTCCGTCAGAAAGACAAAGCTCCCAGTTGCTGTAGGTCTGCGCCTGGACAGAATCTATAAGGGCCTTCAGAAGATGCTTCTCCGTTTTATAAAGAGGCACTACAAGGCTGAACTTGATATTTTCTTTAAAAACCGTTTCTCTCTGCCTTTTCAGTTCCTGCTTCGTAAGGGGATTCTCCTTCAGCCAGGTATGGTAAAGCCCGTCACCCTGACGCATTTTTTTGATCTTGTTTACGGATTTCTGCAGTACAGAGGAAATACCGTTGGCGCGAAAAACAGATACTGCTTTTTTGCTGTAAATATTCGCTTTCGCCTTAAAACGCTCCGCTTTCGATAATCCAATAGGATAGACCGCTTTATTCTTTTCCTCATCCTGTATCACAAGATACAGCTTCTTTCCGGAAATATTCTCGGCACGAAGTTGAAATCCACAGTCCTTTCCAACCTCACATTCGCGGAACATTTCTGCCACATCCATTCTTGTGGTCCACTTCACTGTCGTTTTCAGAGGAGCCTTATTCTCATCATACATTTTCAGCTGCAGATGTGTTTTGCCTGCAGCCCATCCAGTAACGACAATCATATTCTGATCTTCCAGGATAGTTTCCCTGTCTACAAAATACTGGGGCTTTCCTCTTTTTTTCAGAAGCTCTGCCGTCCCTATCTTATACCACAGAGTTTTCTTTCCGCCAGATAGGGCATATGCTTCCAGTTTCTTATAGCTTTCCAGATTTTCCGGAAGAGAAACCAGCACTTCCACCCATTTTCCACCTGGATTCTGCACTTCCACAGCCCTCATAACCACAGACATCACTGGGTCTGTATTGATTTCGGTATCCAGACGGATGCCATCTAAATAGCATTCTATTTCAGCTTCCTTAAAAACCTTTCCGGTAATCATGTATTTGCTGTCATCATTTAAAAGAAACCGCTCTTTTTCTACCAGCATTACCTTCTGACTCATTCTAATTTCCTTTCTTTTTCCCGCCGCCTGAAAGCTTTTTGATGCGGCGTGCTGCTTTTTTCGCACGATTTCCCACTTTTTGCAGTAAGCTGTGGTTCTTGTGCTCAAGAACGCGGACGTGATTCAGCATATCAACGTTCTCCTCGCAGATTTCCAGTCTCACCGTGAGGGTTTTCGCACCAGCTGGTACTGGAATGTCTGCAATGCAGGGATCCAGTCTTGCCAGAAATGCCCAGTATCCGAAAATTGCCCCATCTGGTGTCTCCGCGCCTTTTAAAGAAGCAGATTTCCCGTCAAAAGAAATCTCATCAAGGCGTACCGAACAGGGAACATCTCCCGGATCTAACCGGATAAACCGACATTTTCTGGGCAGCTCCAGGGTACATCTGGCATTTCCTGCGATCATATAACGCTTTATGGAATTTTTCTCCTGATAGCAGCCTCTCTTTTCTCCGAAAAATACCTGCAGGGCCCCGGCATTTGTTTTGGACACGTACTGAACTCCTGGCGTCATATCTGCATACATTTCTCTCATAGGGACATGGCGGCCTGTAATATAGGCCTGAAAGCTCTTTTCCATCTGGAAAAAGCTCTCTCTTGCTTCCTCTGTGATGCCAAATTTCCCATACAATGCTTCCTCATCCAGCGCTCTTCTCACGCTGTGCGTCTGGATGTAATAATGGATAATCCGGTAAAGAACAAACTCACAGGGAACTGGAAAATCAAAGGTCCACTCGTAATCCAGAATGGTATAGGGACTGGTAAGCAGCACATTGTCACAGATCATGTCAATATTCGTTATCTCTGCACAGGTCAGATTCTCCGGCAGGGTTACTTTTCCGAATACCCTCTGAAATTCTTCGGTCATGGAAAAAGGCCTCTGACTGTGGATTTTCTGAACATTTTCCAGATATTCCGTCAGCTTCTGCGCCGCCTCTTTCTCCCTGCCTTTCTCCAGAAGGTCATCCAGATACTCTGCCAGGTTCTCTTCCTCCAGATATTCCAGTTTCACACAACCCTCTCCTGCTTCGCATTTGTTGCTTACAAAAGGAACTGCTTGATACAGCGCGTCCAGTTTCTGATTCCACTGGAGCATGTTCTCTATATGTCCCTTTCCTTCCGGATATAAAGGGGTTTTCTCAAGCCATCTTTCTCCATCTTCCTCCAGAATATCGGTGCGGATGGAAAAGCGGCGGTCTCTTTCATTGGAGTATTTGCTGAAAATAATCTCTCTCATCAGCTGTCCTTCCTTTCCACAAGCACCAGAAATGAGTTGGAAAATTCCTGGAAAAGATCCGCATCTGTCAGGGAATCATAAACCTTCCCCTCGTCAAACAGATGGAGTCTGGCTCTGTCAAAGTTACAGAACTCGTCCTTCAGTTCCCCTTTTTTCGGCAGTCGTTTATCCGAATAGATAGTCAACGGAAATTTGTAATCGGGATATGGATAATAGAAGGTGGTCTTAAAATCCCCTGCCTGGGCAATAATATCAGACAGCTCTTTTCTGGAAAAAGTTCTTACCCCTTTTGTTTCCGGGTAATTTTCCAGGCCTTCAAAATATTTCCCCACATGATCTTCTGTGCAGCCAGCCCAGTATTTCAATCCCAGGCGGTTCTCAATGGCGATTACCAGCCTGCCTCCCGGCGCCAGGTGACGGGCAATACGGCGGATCATCTCTACATAGGGCTGCTCCGTTCCAATATATCCCTGTGAATATTCAAAAACACCGATCAGGGTAATGTAATCATATACCTCCGTCAGACTACTCTCCACATCCTGAAAATTTCCCACCATGATCTTCACATTGCCGCAGTCCCGGTTTCTGTAAGCATTGATGGTGCTGCGCATTTTGGAAAGGTCATTGCAGGTTACACTTCCCGCTTTTTTCGCAAGGACTCCTGTGATCGGGCCACAACCGGAACCGATTTCCAGGACTTTATCTTTCTTTGTAATGGGCAGCCACTCCACAATATTCTGGCGGATATGGGAAAAATGGTAGAGAACCGGCCAGCTGTTTCTCCTGGCGATCACCTGGTTCAGATCTTCCTCCCTGTAATTCTTCGCAATCTCCAGAAGCTCTTCCTCCACTGGTCCATCGCTGTACAGATCCCTGCCTGGGTAAAATTCATAATCTAATGTTACGTTTCCGATTTTTTCCTGCATATCTTATTTTTCCTCTATCTGCACTTTGGAATTCATATCGTAGAATCCAACGGTGTTCTTTATGGAAACTACAGTTATATTACATGCATCGTATAAGCGGTGAAACACGGTAAACTCTCCGTTCTGATAGCCGGTACAGCCAAAGGAAAGGAGGTATTCGCCGCCTTGAAGGTCCATTTTCTGCTCAAAGGTAACCACGCACTCGCTTCCAGGCTCTGTGTTCTCCACATTCACCCCTTCATACATGGTATTGGTTCCTGTGATCTCGGTTCCCTGGATATTCTTGAAGGTAAAGGCCATGATCGGCTGCAAAATGCTTTCATTAAAATGGATGCGCATTTTAATCTTAAAGGTGGTGCCTTTTTCAATGGTATTACTCTGTAAGCCCTTGGAGTCGATCACCACAAAATCTACGATCTCCGCCTGTTTTTCCCCGTATTCCAGTGTATTGGGGTTCATCTGGAAGCCCTTTTTCTGGCTTTCTCTTATGGCACTGTTCATCTGTGCCTGTTTCACCGGATTCTGGCGGACCAGCAGCTGCTTGTACATATCCACCATCGCCTTAGGAGTTCCCTGATCCAGCATCTCTCCCTGATTCAGAAGAATGACGCGGTCACAGTATTTGGAAATGCTTCCCAGATCATGGCTTACAAACAGAATGGTTTTCCCCTGTCTCTTAAACTCTTCGAATTTGTGATAGCATTTGGACTGGAAAAATACATCTCCTACTGAAAGTGCCTCATCTACCACCAGGATCTCCGGATCGATATTGATAGCCACAGCAAAGGCAAGGCGCACAAACATACCGCTTGAATAGGTCTTCACCGGCTGGTGGACGAACTCACCAATATCAGCAAAGCTGAGGATATCGTCCAGTCTTGCATCAATCTCTGCTTCCGTGAAGCCCATCATGGTACCGTTCAGATAAATATTCTCCAAACCGGAATACTCGGGGTTAAAACCGGCTCCCAGCTCCAGAAGCGCGGAAATCCTTCCGTTTACGGTAATGCTTCCCCCGGTAGGAGAAAGTACGCCTGTAATGATCTTCAGGATCGTAGATTTCCCAGATCCATTGGTGCCGATAATACCAACGCATTCCCCAACACCGATATCAAAATTAATGTCTCTTAACGCATAATGCTCTTTATAAAGCTTCTTTCTGGTAAGTCCCAGGGAATCCACCAGACGGTCCAGGGGCTTATTGTAGAGCTTATACATCTTAGACAGATTTCTTATTTCAATGGCATTTTTTGTTTCCACGTTGTTTCCTTTCTATTGTGACTGTCGTTCTCTTCACAGCCGACAGTCTGTTGCATCATGCATTACTAAGTTCTTTATTCTCGTTCTCCATAATGAACCAAGAAATCCCTGTTACAGAACATCTGCAAAATGGACACGAAGGCGTTTAAACACCCAGTTTCCAAGCAGGAAGCAGCAGATTGCAAATATCCAGAAATATAAGGTCCACAATGGTCTTTCGAAAAACCAGCGTTTCATAATGAAAGCATCTCTGTATCCGGAAACTACATAAAACATGGGATTCAGCTGAAGAATTTTATAGATAATGCTGTTTGTCCCGATCATACTCTCTGCTACCCACATAATCGGAGTCAGCCATACGCCTACCTGCAGACCGATATTAATCACCTGCTTAAGATCACGGAAAAGTACGACAACCGCACTTGTCGCATAGCACAGGCCCAGGACCAGGACAAATACACAGATACTGTAATAGATGATCTGAAGATAATACCAGTCTGGAAATCTTCCGTTACACATATAGAGCACAATTGCCAGAAGGATAAAAAATCCATGAACAAATGCAGCGGAAATGATCTTTACCACTGGAAGAACGCTGATATTGAATACCACTTTTTTTACCAGATAATCGTATTCCAGAAGGGAATTAGAGCCTCCTGAAAGGGCATCTGAAAAGAAAAACCAGGGCACGATCCCAGCTACCAGATAAAGCACAAAAGGGACTCCCAGCTCATCTGTATTGGACCGGAACCCCACTGAAAATACAAACCAATATACCAGAATTGTTACCACTGGCTGAACAAACGCCCAGAAGGTTCCAAAATAGGAGCCTGCATACCTGGTTTTGAAATCGTTTTTGGCCAGCTTCATAACCAGCCGGCGGTTTTTGTACAAATCCGCCGGCAGAGATAAAATAGACTTAAGCATCTGCAGTCTCCTATCTGTTTAATTCCTTGAAGCTTCCCCATTTCTGATCCTTGTCAGAGAAGATCAGCTCCATGCCTTCCGGAATTGGCCACTGAACATTGATATCCGGATCGTTCCAGATCAGGCCGCCTTCATCGTTTGGATGATAGAAATCGGAGCATTTGTAGGTAAATTCTGCATTCTCAGAGAGAACCAGGAAACCGTGAGCAAATCCTTTTGGAATAAAGAACTGCTTTTTATTCTCTGCTGAAAGAACAACACCATACCATTTTCCATAGGTTTTGGAGCCTTCTCTTAAGTCAACTGCTACGTCAAATACTTCTCCGTTCACCACACGGACCAGCTTATCCTGCGGATAGTTCAGCTGGAAATGAAGGCCGCGGAGAACTCCATAGCGGGAGCTTGACTGGTTGTCCTGTACGAATTCTACATCAATTCCGGCTTCCTTGAAATCATTGTAATTGTAAGTCTCCATGAAATAACCTCTGGAATCTCCAAATACAGTTGGTTCAATTACTTTTAATCCTTCGATATCGTCACAGTTTGTTACTTTAATTTTTCCCATTTTTGTTTCTCCTTATCATATATTCATAGAATAGCTATAAATTTACTGCTTCCCACAGTCTGATTACCGAAAAGGTGGAGGTAACCATAATCTGCTTTCAGCAAATAGTTAACTAACCTTGTACTGTTTCTTGCATACGCCGTATTTATTAAATACAGACACAACACCGCCGCTACTTGTGAGGCGGACGCTCTGTGCACGAATACCGGCCTTGGCGCTGGTGCCCCTGTAGAAATAGTATTTTTTACCTTTTATTTTGTGCCAGCCTTTATAGGCCTTTCCGTTAGAACCGAAGTAATAGGTATTTTTCTTTCCATTTTTACTTATTGTCACAAATTTACTTTTCACCCGGACACCCTTACTATCAAAATAATAGATCGTGCCAGCTGGTGTCACATACTTATAATTTTTCAGCATGTAGAATGTATCTGGACTGAAGTAGTAATATTTCTTATTCAGCTTATGAACACCTGTTAAAGCTTTGCCGTCGGAGCCGAAATAATAGGTCTTTCCGCTCTTGGTTACCACTTTATTTTTGATACGTACACCGTTCTTGTTTACGTAATAAGCAGTGCCATCTGTTTTGATTACTGTATTCTTACATAAATGCCCATCCTTGACACTGAAGTAATAATACTTACCGCCGATTTCTCTCCAGCCAGTGGCCTTTACATCATTCTCATAGTAATATTTCTTTCCGCTGACAGTTTTCCAGCCGTTCACATATACTTTCGGATCTGCATACAAAGGCTCTGCAGCTGGTACATATCCTTCCTGTGAGGTCCATCTAGGGACAATTCTGGTGGTATAATCTACAAATCCAAAGTTCACATCAACATTGTTCTCTTTGGCAACGCCACTGATCAGATTCTTCGTAGCGATCATTCCGGGAACTTCATCACCGGCAGTGCTCTGCCAGATCGTATATTTATAACTGCTTGTGCTTGGAGCCAGTATAGTGTCACCGTAGCTTGCGATCCATACATCAAGCCCGGAGCCTTCCAAAACACTCCAGTCCACAAAATTGTTATACCAGTTCAGGTTCATATAAAGCATAGGAGTATATCCTGCTTTACGGATCTCATCACAGAAGGTAAGTGCGATCTGGGAAACTTCCTTCTTCGTCAAGGTTCCCAGTGTTTTTTCATCCTCCAGATCAAAAGCAACCGGATAGGATACCTTATGTCCCTGCATCTGTCTGATGGCAAGCTGTGCTTCTGCCAGTGCTTCTTTATTAGTCTTGGCAAGGCTATATACATAAGTTCCAACTGGAACCCCTGCTGCTTCTGCCTGTGTCATATTATAATCGAAATAATTATCCAGATGTTTGGTTCCATAGGAAATACGTATAAAAGCAAAATCCAGATCGTTCTTAGCTTCTGCCCAGTTAATCTTGTTCTGCCATTCAGAAACATCAATTCCTCTTGTAATGGCATTCTCTATTACTTTCCCACTTCCATTATAGCAGACGCCGTCTATTTTCTTCCATGCATTAGGACTTACTTTCTTCGCAGAGGAAGAACCCACACTGGGTACCTGCTCATTTGGTGAAAGATTCCCAACTCCTGAAGAAGGTCTGTTTCCTGCATTTGCACTGACTTCTACTGCTGCCCCTACAACACAAGCAGTTCCAAGCATAGCCGTCAGAAGGCTGACTGACAGCCACTTTTTCCATTTATTCATTTTTCCTCCCGCTCGCCCTTCTGTAATTCCAGGCTTTCCCTCATTTAACAAAACATAGGTTACTGGTTCCTGTTCATAATCTGCCCAATAACGCAAGATGTTAAAAATGTGTTACTTTGTTATTATACAGTTTCCCTTTTCAAATTTCAACGTTATTCTCCAAAACATAGAAAAGGTGCCGAAAAATCATCAAAACTGATAATTTTTCAGCACCTTTTTTATATTTTTATGTCTGATATCATACCAAACTTTAGATGAGTCTGTGCAAAACGGCTCCAGCTTTATGCTGCCGGGTCGGTAGGATCATAATATCCGCCGTTCTTGGTTCCCTTAAGCGGTACAATTGCGCGGCGTCCAAGCGGTCCCTTGAAGACTTCGTCTGATTTATACTTACCATCGAAGATGTAAATAGTGGAACCATTGCAGTTATAGTATACCCACTTCGCATCTGCTACGCAGGTACGGATACATCCATGGGATGCAGGACTTCCAAGTCTATAATAGGCACTTACTGGAAGATTATAACTATTCGCAGATCCGCATGCAATAGAATGCACAAAGATGCCTCCCTGTCCAGCGCCATTTACGTGGGTACCGTACTGTCCCCAGGATGGTCCCATAAGCGGCTGCCATCTGCTGTAGCTTGTCAGGGTATATTTTCCAGTAGGTGTTGGTGTTCCAGGATTTCCAACGGAAACCCGAATGGATTTAACCGGGATGGTGCGGGCAGAATCTGCGTAAATTGTCATTACACCATTTACACGGTCAACCGCTACCGTATATGGTCCTTTGTAAATATTGGTCAGATCGTTGATTCTGTATCCGTTCTTGTCAAAGTAATATAACTTGCCGCCAATTTTCCTGGAAGTGTTGGTTACAAATCCCTTCTTATCCGGATTGATATATTTCACCAGGTTCTTGGAATTATTTACCACAACCCAGCCAGTGGTAAATTTACCAGTTGCATCTACATAGCCATATTTCTTGCCTTTTTTAATGAATGTGTTCTTTACAACATTCATATTTTTGAAATAATAGTATTTACCATCAATTTTCTGCCAACCACTCTTGCGGAGTACACCATTGGATGCTGCAAAGTAGGTCTTTTTCTTGTAGACGAACATCTGGTTCTTAACCATCTTACCATTTCTTTTCTTGGAAGTAGATGGTTTAAAGAAATAGCTCTTACCATTGATCACAGTGATGCCACTTGCAAGTCTTCCATCCTCTTTGAAGTAATATCCGCTCTTCATCTGGTTTATATAGTGATTTCCCTTCTTATTGAATAAGAACCAGCCATAGAATTTGCCATTTACAGTTACTTTCTGCCAGCCTTTTTTCTTCACAATAACACCAGCGCTGGAACCGAAATAATACATTCTGTTTCCAGCTCCCGGGCAGCGGTGCCAGCTCTTCTTCCAGTTGGCTCTTACACCGTTCTCATTTACATAGTATTTTTTCTTTTTATATGTAACAATCCGGTTCTTATAAATGCTGCCGTATTTATCTGTAAGATAGTAGTTGCCATCAGCAGCTTTCTTCATGATACGCTTGAGCAGATAGCCCTTGCTGTCAATCAGGTAGGATTTCTGTGCATCCTTGCGTCCATCCAGATCAGAAGCCATAATTCCGTGAACCAGAAGCTGTCCCATTTTTGCACTGTTCAGTTCACCGGAATCATAATATTTCCACTGCTCACCAGCACTGGTCTGAAAGCTCTTCCATCCATCACGGAACATTTTACCAGGAATCTCCTGGGCATTTGCAGCAGGCATAAAATAATACTGTGCAGTCGTTCCCTTTACTGTTAGTATAATATCGCCTGTACGGGGCTTGCCATTAGAATCAAGACAATAATACTCATCATTAATCTTGTAATATCCTGTATATGTATTATTAGCATTCGCTGCCTGGTCAATCTGAGCAATTGTCATTGCTTTTCCATCTGTTCCATAATAATGGAAATTACCGCTGTCATTATCCCACAGCCAGTAATCTTTCTTCATCTGGCCAATTGTAGTTTTCCACGGAACAAATGCTGCGCCTTTACCTGCAAATTCCTGATAAACTTCTGCATTAGAAGCTGTAGTAAAATAAAAATCACCAACTTTTCCGTTAGTACTTTCCGTTCCATTCAGTTTCTTAGTTCCTGTAACAAGAATTCCATTTTCATCAAACAGATAGGAACCTGTATGGACAGCTCCTGTCTCTGTTCTTGTGGTAATCTCTACAATTCCGTCTGCTGCAGTATAATACTGATCCTGAAAGCTAAGTGGTGCTGCGTCTGTATTATCTGTACCGACAGCATCTGCACTTTCCCCAGAGCCAGCTTCAGACTGTACCGCTGCATCCGCTTCTGTATCTTCAAACCCGTTCTCTGCTGCATCTGTATTTTGAACATCAGATGCCTGAACTGCGGCAGTGGCTACAACTACAGCTTTCTTGCGAAGGCGAAAACCACCTGCAACCTGTTCCCACTCATTCCAGTTAAAGATTCCATCAGATGCATCAGCCTGCACTGTTTCATCAACAACTGCGGTCTGACTTGCATCTGGAATATTCTGGACATCACTTTCAAAATTCTGGGCAGGATCTGTATCTCCCCCTTCACTGACAACGTCCCCGGAAATAAATCCGTCGGAAAATCCATCTTCCTCTAAAACGGCATCCTCTGTATTTCCATTGTTTGCATCTTCCTGTGGCTGCTGGTCATCAGATGCTGGTGCATCTGAACTATCAGCTCCAGTGCTTTCTCCATTATCTGATGGCTGTACCTCCTGGATGCCATCTGCTTCCAGCTGCTCTCCCCCTGCCTGCTCAGATGTAAAGCCAGATTCAAAGCCTGCATCTAAAGCTGCGGCAGGAACTTCAAGCCCCATGGAAACACTTAACATAACACCTAAAAATGCGGCTGCAACTCTCTTTTTCACTTTTATACCTCCCCTTAATAAAATCTACTCGCCAAGTCCATTGTTAATGACGGTTACCAGATTTCTCAGTGCTTCCTCTTCATCAGCGCCTTCACAAAATATAGTGATCTCATCACCACATTTCACACATGCTCCCAGAACACTGAGAACACTTTTGGCGTTGGCTGAACCGCCATTGTACTGAAATGTTATAAGAGATTTATATTTCATTGCCTCCTTACAGAGGATTCCAGCCGGGCGTAAATGAAGTCCGGAAGGATTATGCACCCTTACTTTTTCACTTACCATAGTTTCACTCCCTTATCTGTTTTATCCGTTTGAGTCTGAATTTGAAACCTCCGATATGGTCACGTCAGCAGCTACGTCATCCAATAGCTCATAACCCTTAGGCAATTTCACGGAAACTGGAATCTGATAACTTCCCACCCCAATGTCCGCAAGATCAACAGATGCCTTCACTTCATCAATGTTAAAGTCATCCAGATCTCCATCTGTTGCTTTCACACGGATTTCGATCTTATCTGTTCCAAACGTTACAAGAAGATCACTGTCAAGATTATCTACTGTGATCTGATTGGACGGCAAGCCATATGAATGACTTCCAACAGGAAGAATGCTTACCTTCACCCATACATCCTCACTTGTTCCATTTGTCAGTTTCACATCATCCGGAAGTACATCCTTCAGACTGACTTTCTTTTCAATATCAGCAGTCTCTCCGGTAATATCAATGTCCGTACCGCCAATCCAGATGGTATTATCATTCTGTTTCAGAGTTTCCAACGCTTCATCGGTTCCTGCAATACTAATGGTATCTGGAACAGTGGTAACACTCTCTACCTGATATCCATCTGCAGGCACACCCACATAATTGGCTCCAATATTCACTCCTGTGCGAATCTTCCAGAATTTAGTCGTAACTACGACCTTAGTATTATCTATCGTAAGATAAGCCATTCTTCCAGCAAGGCTGTCCTGATTCTTATCAATAATATTCAGTTCAGCTTCCTCAGAGAAATCCTTTGTCTTGCCATCAACATCAACTGTCGCATTTACTTTATCAATTTTATTCACCAGGGACTTCGGTCCTGTAATCTTAACTTTCTCAGGGCTTGCAGTCTGGGAACCAACTTCATATCCCTTTCCAGGCTGACTAGAGCCGTAATTTACATTAACCAGAAATTCCTGTGTTACCTTCTCTTCCAGCCGTACACTGAGATACTGGGGTGTCACCTTGATATTCTCCGGACTGATTCCCGGACAGGATGCTGTAATCGGAACCATAACCGGATCTGTATCCAGGCTTCCAGCCTGCTGAAGATCTGCAGTCAGTGTAATATTCGCCTGAGTAATCCTAGTAATCAGCCTTCTCTCACCAGTAATGGTAACCCGGATCGGATCTGGATCATCATCCTGCAAACACATCATGTTTGCACTGTCTACATAAGCTGTGTTCTGAAGTTCCACCTTATCTCCTGCAATTGTAATGCTTTTGCTGGAAACCGGATTATCTACATTTACTACAATAAACCAGATCAGAAATCCAATGAAAACCGACATGATCTTTAAGCTAAAATTCTTAGTCAGCCTTGCCTTCCTCATGTTTCATTCTCCCTTTCAACAGTTGACGCAGTTTACTGTTATTGACAACCTTCTTGTTCTGGGCCTTGATCAGTGCAGATCTGAGTTCCGCACTGGTAAGACCTCTGGTCAGCATTCCGTTCTGGGCTACAGAAACCTGACCAGTCTCTTCTGATACAATGATAGTCAGGGAATCACTTACCTCACTAATGCCCACACCTGCTCTGTGACGGGTTCCAAGCTGCTTGCTCAGTTCCATATTGTCTGAAAGGGGCAGATAACAGGTGGCTGCCACAATTCGGTTGCCGCGCACAAGAACTGCTCCGTCATGAAGCGGCGTATTGTGCTCAAAAATATTGATCAGAAGTTGGCTGGTAAGTACTGCGTCCACATTGATTCCAGTACGCTCATACTCACTTAAACGAATATTCTGCTCAATCACGATCAAGGCGCCAGTTCTCACCTCGCCCATGTCAAAACATGCTTTTACAAGCTCATTTATCGTCTTATCTGTAAATCTCTCCTGTACCTCCCTGCCTGAATCAAGAGGCAAAATAGTGGCCATGATTTTCTTCTGCCCCAGCTGCTCCAGCATTTTCCTAAGCTCGGGCTGGAAGATAACAACAACACTGGTAAGAAGTATGGTCGACAGGTTCTTAATGATCCAGAGGATGGTATTCATCTTCAGAATATAGGCAAATAAAATAAAAAGAAGTACCACCAGGATTCCCTTTAACAGTGTATAAGCGCGGGTAAATTTGATCCACACCATAAACTGATAAATAAAAAAGGAAATCAAGGCAATCTCCAGTATGTCTGTAACTCCCAGACCGGGCAGGGAAAGTTTTGACAAATATCCTGATAATCTGACTGCCATATCCTGCATAGTGTACTCCTTTCCTGTTTCAAAGACTTTATAGCAAAATGGTTACCGGACAATCTCCCCGGTAACCTTTTTCTATTAAAGAGTTACCGCCCTCTCCACAGCAGTAACATCAAAGATCCTTAAGGGATTCTTCAAGCTTTTTCTCAAAATCAACATCCTTCGCAGCTGGCTTCTCAGCCTGTCTCGGCTTTCTGTCTGCTGCCGGAGAAACTTTCTTTCTCTTCGGTTTCTCATCCTGACGGAAGATTGGATTCGCATAAGTAGCTGTATTCTCCTCTGCCTTTCTCTCTTCCCGTACAGGTTCTGCATTTATTTTCTTGATGCTTCTCTCAGATGTTGCAACTGAAGCTTTCGGAACGGCTTTTACATAGTAGAAATATTCATCATCTTCATATTCCAGGCGCTCTGCTCTGCTGTAATCCCCGCCAAATGCGAAGAATTCCAGAATCAGTGCAAGAAGCACTGCAGCAATGGTACAGATCAATAGTGGAACCATTGCGACGGTTGCATTCAGGCTCATTCCAAAACTTCCAACCAGCATTATAAACACATAAGCTACGCCGCCTGTAATTATGGATATCCTCCATGCATGATCAAAGGAGCGGGTACGGATCAGATGTACCAGAAGGATTACTGCCACAAACGCAACAACTGCGATCCACATTCCCCAGTTCTGTACCAGACCATCTGCCATGATCTGCAGCTTATCTGTCATATCCAGATCTGGATTCACAAGAATTGTGGACTGGGATCTTAAAAAGCGGATAAAATAGTACATAACTACACCGCAACCAGCCGGAATAGCAGATAAACTGCTCTCCATCAATCCACTTCCAATAGGAAGCAGTGCCGGAAGACTGAATGCAAAGGAAAGTGGGGTAAATACAAAAGTTACATTCTGCTCACCGCTGAATCTCAGGAAAAAGATCAGCATCAGCAGAATCAGCACAAGCATAAATGCCGCAACTTCTATTCCCAATGCGTAGCTGTGTACAAGGATCAGCACAAATCCAATATACATCATAGCGGAAGATGGTAAAATAGAGCAGATCAATGCCAGGATCAATACAAGAAATACATTATTGATCCGTGACATATATCCCATATTTGCATTGATCCACAGGAAGTAGACCAGTGCTAACACAAATTTCATTACAGGCAGGATATACATTTCATACTGTCCGTACATTCCTTTAATTTTTTGCTTTAATTCAAGTAATGCTGTCATTTTCTATATCCTCCTGACATTTCACGTCCTGCGAATTTCTTTTCTTCACGAGTATAGATCTTCTCCAGCCTGGTAAGCTGGGTGTAATATTGCTTCACGCTCTTCTTGGCATTGTGATACTTCACGGTGTACTGAATATATGTCAATACCGAATACACCGCCAATACGCCTATATATCCTGCCAGAACTACGATTCCAAGAGAGATCAGATCCATCTTATGGACATTATCCAACAGATACTCCAGATTATATGCCGCGATCACAGCAAGTATCAATCCATATCCAATTGTTACAAGAAAGAAATTCTTGATCAGTGCCAGACCGATATAATCACTTCTGTAGTACTTGCTCACCGGAAGATATTTTCCGCCTTCCTGTTTCTCATATAAAGCAAGCCGGTCCATTATCTTTACTTTTTCTTCGTTTATCATAAACGGGCTCCTTATGCATTTCTTTGAAAGCTGAAAAGCTATACTTATACAGGATGATTGTATCATATATCCCATAGCATGAAAAGTGTTTTTTTACCTGTTCCTTCCAATGCATAATGTCAAAAAGAATACATGGGACGCGCCCTTCCCAAGAAGAGCCCTTGCCAGCACATCCATAGTACTACCAGTAGTATATACATCATCAATAAGTAAAATACTCTTTCCAGCAGGGTTTCCCACTACCTGAAAGGCTTCCCTCAGATTCTGTTTTCTTCCGGCTGCATCCAGCTTCTTCTGGGATCTGGTCGCATGATTTTTCTTCAGGAGTCTGGTATTCACAGGAATCCCTGTGTAGCGGGACAGTTCCCTTGCCATAAGCTCCGCCTGATTAAACCCTCTTATCTTCTGCTTTCTCCAGTAAAGTGGAACCGGTACGATCATCTGAGGCTGCCAAAGTGCCAGCAGATCCCTTCCGTATAGGTACATCGCTTTCCCATAGAAACGGCTGTATTCCCTGCAGCCAAAATACTTATATTTCATTATGGAGTATTTCATCCGGTCATCATAGAGGAAAATGCCTCTTCCCTGGTCAAATGCACCAGGATGGCTCTGACAATCCCGGCAATATTCTTCCTCTTCCAGCACCGGCTTTCCGCATTTGTAGCATCTTGGACCTGATATAGGTCTGATGTCCCTGGCACAGTCCGGACAGATCAATTCGTGATGTTCTCTAAGAATTCTGTGGCATAGGGGACACCGTCTTGGATACAACAGATCCAGAAAGTTCCTGTATCCTTGTGCCAAGAGAGCTGTAACGCTTCTGCTGCTTCTCATTGCGAATCATCTCCCCGAAAGTCTCCTCACTTCCAACTACGGTTACACATTTTCTTGCTCTCGTAACCCCTGTATATAAAAGATTACGGTTCATCAGCATCTTCGGACCGGAAAGGAGAGGCAGAATCACTGCCGGATATTCCGAGCCCTGGGACTTATGTATGGTGATCGCGTAAGCAAGCTCCAGTTCTTCCAGCTGTTTAAAAGAATAATCAGCAAAACGGCCATCTTCAAATTCCACCGTAGCAGTCTCCGCAAATTCATTAATCTCCTTCAAAATACCGGTATCTCCGTTAAATACACCAACGCCTTCTTCCACAGGAATTCCATATTTCCCCCGGACTTCCCATTCCATTTGATAGTTGTTCTTAATCTGCATGACCTTATCCCCCACACGGAAAAGGCGGTCACCAATCTCTTTTTCTTTTTTATCTGCGGCAGAAGGATTCAGGTATCTCTGCAGGATCTGATTCAGACGCTCCACTCCTAACAGCCCTTTTCTCATAGGTGTAAGGACCTGTATTTCGAAAGGTCTGGCATCCACATATTTCGGCAGCTTTTCCTGGATCAGAGCAATTACCACGCGGATAATAACATCTGCATCATACCTTTTCAAAAAGAAGAAGTCGCGACTCTTATTATCCAGGGAAACCTGCTCTCCATTATGTATCTTATGGGCATTTACTACAATATCACTGTGGGATGCCTGTCTGAAAATTTTCTTCAGTTCTACAACTGGAAAAGCTCCGCTTCGGATAATGTCTCGCAACACATTTCCTGGTCCCACACTTGGCAGCTGATTCTCATCTCCAACCAAAATAAGTCTGGTTCCTGCCGTTACCGCAAGAAGTAATGAATGCATCAGAAAAATGTCTACCATAGACATTTCATCAATGATGATCACATCTGTATCCAGTGGATTCTCCGCATTTCTTTCAAAATGGACCACCTGCGTCTCCCTGCTGTCATCATCCGGCACCCCATTCAGTTCCAGAAGGCGGTGAATGGTCTGTGCCTCATACCCGGTAGTTTCTGTCATACGCTTGGCTGCCCTTCCTGTAGGCGCAGCAAGACGTAAGGTAGCACCTTCACCTTCAAAAAAACGTATAATTGCATTAATAGTGGTAGTCTTACCGGTTCCGGGACCTCCGGTAAGAACAAAAAGTCCGTTTCCAGCAGCCTCCACTACTGCTTTCTTCTGCATTTCTTCCAGAACTGTGCCTGTTTCCTTCTCAATCTGGGCAATTCTGTGCTCCATCATCTGCTCATCCTGAGGATAGCAGATATTAAGCTCCGTAAGCATCCTTGCAGTATTCAATTCCAGATTGTAATACTGACTAGGATATACAAGAGTAACCCCCTCAGAATCCTTTAAAACCAGTTTCCTGTCAATTGCCATATCCATCAGGTGTTTTTCCATATAGGAAACATCAACCCGAAGCAGCTGGGAGGCTCGTGCAAACAGTTCTTCCTTAGGAAGATAAATATGCCCTTCCCCGGAAGCCTGGAGAAGAGTATACAGCATACCGCTTCGGATTCTGTAATCTGAATCTGCATGAATTCCTATACGGGAAGCAATGGCATCTGCAATTTTAAATCCAACGCCGCTGATGTCATCAGCCAGTCTGTATGGGTTTTCCTGAAGCACACTATACACAGACTGACCGTATTTCTGATAAATTTTTGCTCCAAGATTCAGAGAAATGCCATATTTCTGGAGAAACATCATAGCTTTCCGCATATCTGCTTTCTCCGTCACCTGGGAAGCAATCTCCCTGGCCTTTTTCTCACTGATTCCCTTTACTTCTGCCAGTCTCTCCGGCTCTTCCTCTACAATCCTTAATGTGTCTTCCCCGAAATATCTCACAATCCTTGCAGCGAGAGCCACTCCAACACCTTTGATCGCACCGGATCCCAGATAGCGTTCCATGGCCTGGGTATCTTCCGGCGCTTTCTCCACATAGGAATGAATATGAAACTGCCTTCCATATACGTGATGCTGTGAAAACTGTCCCTCCGCCTCAATGGTCACTCCCTGGGTGATATCAGGAAATGTCCCTACACAAGTCAGTTCTTCTTCCGAATCTGGAGCCTTCATCACCATGACAGTATATCCATTTTCCTCATTTCGGAATATGACATGGTCTATGTATCCTGTAACTTTCTCGTCCATTCGCTTCTCTCCTGTTGCAGCAATTCTATATAGTTCACAAAGGGCACTGCATACGCAGCACCCTTTTTTACCCAAACGGACATGTCACTAACCAGCAATATCACTATTATTCCATCCGTGTAATGACTTCCGCATATTTACCAGTTCCCACCACAACTGCTGACATGGCATCCTGTACCGTAAGTGTACTTACGCCAGTCTTCTGCTCGATAAGCGTGTCCATTCCGTGAATCATTGCTCCGCCTCCGGTCAGTACGATCCCTCTGTCTACAATGTCCGCAGCCAGTTCTGGCGGAGTCTTCTCCAATACTCCATGTACCGTTTCCACGATCTGATTGGTGGCATCCTTTAATGCAATACGGATTTCTTCGGATGTAAGCGTCACCACCTTAGGAAGACCAGTGATCACATTTCTTCCCTTCACCTCAAGTGTACGTGGGGAAGCTTCCTGGCAGGCAGTTCCGATTTTTATCTTAATGTTCTCAGCAGCTTCTTCACCAATAAAAAGGCTGTGATTCTTTCGTACATAACTGATAATAGCCTGATCAAAATTATCTCCAGCTACTTTTACGGAAGCAGACACAACAGATCCTGCCATAGAGATCACGGCTACATCTGTGGTTCCTCCTCCAATATCTACAATCAGATTCCCGAAAGGCTTAGTCACATCCACCCCTGCACCAATTGCTGCCGCAATAGGCTCTTCCACAAGAAAAACCTCTCTTGCTCCAGCCTGATAGGTAGCTTCCTCAACTGCCTTTCTCTCGATCTCAGTAGTTCCGCTTGGAATACAGATACTGATTCTTGGCTTTCGGAAAGAATGTCTTCCCATAGCTTTGGAAATAAAAAATTTCAGCATCTTCTCCATGACGGTATAATCTACGATCACGCCCTGACGGATAGGACGGATCACTTCTAAATTTGAGGAAGCATGTCCAGTCATCAGTCTGGCTTCCTCTCCAATCGCTTTTATCTTCTCTGAATTTTTATCATAAACCACTACAGACGGCTCGCTGAGTACCAGCCCCCGTCCAGTGGAATATACCCGGCTGTTCCTGGTTCCCAGGTCAATTCCAATATCACTGGCAGGCATTTAAATCCCCTTTCTGTCTATATGCAAATATATTCTTCATACTATTATAAACAAAAACAGCTTAATTGGAAAGAGGTTTTATTTGTTCCTGTTCGCGATTCCTGTTCGCGAAGTAAATAGCAGCCTTTGGTTACTTCAGATATTTCGCAACATATCGTCCTGTATGGGAAGCCGGATTCTTTGCAACTTCCTCGGGAGTGCCCTTAGCCACTACCGTTCCGCCGCCATCTCCACCCTCCGGACCGATATCAATAATATAATCCGCGGTCTTGATCACATCCAGATTATGCTCAATTACTACAACGGTATTTCCACCGTCAGAAAGTCTGCGCAGAATCTCCACCAGCTTCTGCACATCTGCAAAATGCAGTCCGGTCGTCGGTTCATCCAGAATATAGATCGTCTTGCCAGTGCTGCGCTTACTAAGCTCTGTCGCCAGCTTGATACGCTGTGCTTCTCCTCCGGAAAGCGTAGTGGACGGCTGTCCAAGACGAATATAGGATAATCCTACATCATACAGTGTCTCGATCTTCCTTCTGATGGACGGAACATTCTCGAAGAACGTCATCGCTTCCTCCACCGTCATGTTCAGCACATCATAGATGCTCTTATCCTTATATTTCACTTCCAGAGTCTCACGGTTATAGCGCTTGCCCTTGCAGACTTCACAGGGAACATAGACATCCGGCAGAAAATGCATTTCGATCTTAATAATTCCATCACCGCTGCAGGCTTCACAACGGCCGCCCTTTACATTAAAGCTGAAACGGCCTTTCTTGTATCCTTTCGCCTTAGCATCTGCTGTAGCAGCAAAAAGATCACGGATCTGGTCAAACACACCAGTATAGGTGGCAGGATTGGATCTTGGCGTACGTCCAATCGGAGACTGGTCAATGGCAATTACCTTATCCAGCTGCTCCACTCCAAGAATGGCATCATGCTTGCCAGGAATTACACGGGCCCGGTTCAATTCCCTTGCCAGATGTTTGTAAAGGATCTCATTGATGAGAGAACTCTTTCCAGAACCGGAAACACCGGTGATGCAGGTCATGATTCCAAGCGGAATATCCACGTCAATGTGCTTCAGATTGTTCTCTGCGGCACCCTTGATCGTCAGAAATCCAGTAGGTGTCTTGCGCACTTCCGGTACCGGGATCTTCAGTCTTCCGCTAAGATAAGCGCCGGTAATAGAATCCGGATTCTGCATCAGCTCCTCTGCCGTACCCATTCCCACCAGTTTTCCACCGTGTTCTCCGGCTCCTGGTCCAATATCCACAATACAGTCCGCTGCACGCATGGTATCCTCATCATGCTCTACTACGATCAGGCTGTTTCCAAGATCTCTTAAGTGCATCAAGGCTCCCAGAAGCTTATCATTATCTCTCTGGTGAAGACCAATGCTGGGCTCATCCAGAATATAAGCAACTCCTACCAGCCCGGAACCGATCTGGGTAGCAAGACGGATTCTCTGTGCCTCACCACCTGACAGGGTACCTGTGGCACGTGCCAGGGAAAGATACTCCAGACCTACATCGGCCAGGAATCCTACCCTTGCCCTGATTTCCTTAAGAATCTGCTTTCCGATCAGCAGCTGCTGCGGGGACAACTGCATTTCTGCCAGAAATACCTTCAGCTTATCAATGGACATATTGGTAACTTCATAAATATTCTTATCTGCAACAGTGACAGCCAGAGATTCCTTCTTCAGACGCTGTCCCTTACAGACTGTACACGGGGTGATCTGCATAAAGCTCTCGTATTCCTGCTTCATGGCCTCGGACCCCGTCTCCTTATAGCGCTGCTCTACGTTCTTGATCAGGCCTGGAAAGGCCACATCATAGACTCCCTCTCCACGCTGTCCCTTATAATAAACCTTTACGGAATGTCCGCCAGTGCCGTACAGGATAATATCCTGTATCTTCTTGGGATAATCCTGAAAAGGCGTATCCAGATCAAATTCATACTCCTGGCAAAGAGCGTTCAGAATCGCATTGGTAAAGCTGTTCTTATCCGTACAGGACTGCCAGCCCATCACCACAATGGCGCCCTCAGAAATGCTGAGAGACTTATCCGGGATCATCAGATCCGGGTCAAACTCCATCTTATATCCAAGTCCCAGACACTCTGGGCAGGCACCAAATGGATTATTAAAGGAAAAGCTTCTGGGCTCGATCTCATCAATGCTGATTCCACAGTCTGCACAGGAAAAGCTCTGGCTGAAATTCATATAATTTCCATCCATGGTATCAACCACAGCCAGACCATCTGCCAGATTCAGTACTGTCTCCAGGGAATCCGTCAGGCGCTTCTCAATCCCCGTTTTCACGATCAGACGGTCTACAATTATAGAAATGGTATGCTTAATATTCTTATCCAGGGTAATCGTCTCGGAAAGCTCATACACACTTCCATCAATCTCCGCACGCACATAACCGCTGCGTCTGGCCTGATCCAGCAATTTTGCATGGGTACCCTTACGTCCCCGCACCACTGGAGCAAGAAGCTGTATCTTCGTTCTCTCAGGCAGTTCCATGATCTGATCTACCATCTGGTCAACCGTCTGCTTAGCGATCACCTTCCCGCACTTGGGGCAGTGAGGAGTCCCCACACGGGCATATAAAAGACGGAAATAATCGTAAATCTCCGTCACAGTTCCCACTGTAGACCGCGGATTACGGTTCGTAGACTTCTGATCAATGGAAATAGCAGGGGGAAGTCCCTCAATGCTCTCCACATCCGGTTTCTCCATCTGTCCAAGGAACTGTCTGGCATAAGAAGAAAGAGACTCCATATATCTTCTCTGTCCCTCTGCATAAATGGTATCAAATGCCAGTGAGGACTTGCCAGAACCGCTCAATCCGGTAAGCACCACGAACTTATCCCTTGGAATATCCACACTGAGATTCTTCAGGTTATTCTCATTGGCCCCTCTTATTCTGATAAACTGTTTCTTATTCTCTGCTGCCATCTGTTCCTCCATGTATCTTTTCAATCTCTATTCTTCACAATCAATATTTTCTTCAAGGATATCACAGGAACATGTGTTCGTCAATGTGTTTTTTCAAACTCCCAAAACTCTTTTACAACAAAAAATCTGCCATAACCACATTGCTCACATGGATTCCTGCCCTGGTCAGAAATATCCTGTTTTCCTTTTCCGCCAGCATCCCCTGACGCTTATATTTTTCCAGCACTTCCCCATATATCTTCTCAACAGCATTTCCGAAATATTCCTGAAATTCTGCTTTTGACACTCCTTCCGTCATGCGAAGCCCCAAAAACATAAATTCTGCCATCTCATCCTTCTCAGTGAGTACCTCCCGATCTTTTCGGATCCGCTCCGGAACCCCGCTGTTTTCCAGATACTCCTGCATATCCCTAGTATTGGTGAAACGCTCATTTCCAATTAAGGAAGCAGCTCCCAGTCCAAGCCCAAGATAATCCTTTCTCTGCCAGTATCCTTCATTGTGCCTGCATTCCCGGTTTTCTTTTGCATAATTGGAAATCTCATACTGGTGATAGTCATACTCTCCCAGAACTTTCGCTACATCCTCATACATCCGATATTCCGTATCTTCATCTGGAAGCTCCAGTTCTCTCTTGGAAAAAGGGGTTCCCTCCTCCACGATCAGACTGTACGCGGAGATATGCTCCGGGCCAAGCTCTGCCACTGTCCGAAGATTCTCTATCCATCCCTCATAACTCTGCCCCGGAATCGCAAACATCATATCTACATTAATATTGGAAAATCCAGCCTCTCGCGCCATCTGATAACTTTCCAGGAACTGCCTGTAATTATGGATTCTCCCAAGCACTTCCAGTTCCTCATCTTTCGGAGACTGAAGCCCAATGCTGATCCGGTTGATCCCATATTTTCTGTAAAGAGCCAGCTTCTCAGAAGTCAGTGTCCCAGGATTAGCTTCAATGGTGATTTCTGCGTTTGGAGAAAAATGAAAATTCTCCTGTAGCCCCTGCAAAAGTTTTTCCATCACATCACATTCTGGCACTGAAGGTGTCCCACCGCCAATAAAAACTGTGTCCACCGAACGTTTTTCCACCGCCGAAACTGCCTTTATTTCCCGTAAAAGTGCATAAATATAAGATTCCTGCCCGGTCCTTGTAGAAGGACCTGACAGGAAATCACAATAATCACATTTCTTTATGCAAAACGGGATATGAAGATACAGCTCCAGGCCACTCTTCTTTCTTCCCATTCTGATTTTCCCCTTTACTCTTCAGAACTGTCGCTGTTGTCGCTTTCAGATGTATCTTCTGCACTATCTGCTGAATCAGAAGTGTCATCTGATGTATTATCCTGCGCAGCAGAAGCACTATCCGTCTTAGCGTTTCCAGAAGTCTTTCCCTCTGCTTTCTGCACCAGATACTCATTTACCATGGTCACGCTGCCGCTTTGTGCAACCGCGTCCTTACTTACCTGCCGCGGTTCTGGTGTAGGGGTAGGACTTGGGATCGGGGTGATCTTCATCACGCCCTGGGATGCTGCATCCGGAGCCTTCACCGTCTTTTTGCTGCATGCACAGCTGCCTGCAAAAATCACGATTACCAGCAGGATTACTGCCAGAATACCGCCTTTGATCCACTGCTCACGGTTCTTTTTAAAACTTCTCTTTATTTTTCTTATCAGAATACGTATTTTTGCTTTCATCTGATACCTCCGTGTCAGGCACTGGCCGGCATAGATTTTATGTCAACCAGTTCCCGAACACCATTAATTTTCATCCAGTTTCAGTACGCTCATAAATGCTTTCTGCGGAATCTCTACATTTCCCACCTGACGCATTCTCTTCTTACCTTCCTTCTGTTTCTCCAGAAGCTTCTTCTTACGGGAAATATCACCGCCGTAGCATTTGGCAAGAACATCTTTACGCATGGCCTTAACCGTCTCTCTTGCAATGATCTTGCTTCCAATTGCTGCCTGGATCGGGATCTCAAACAGTTGACGCGGGATCTCATCCTTCAGTTTCTCGCACATCTTGCGGCCTCTCTCGTAGGAAGTATCCGCATGTACAATAAAGGAAAGGGCATCCACCTCTTCTTTATTTACCAGAATATCCAGCTTCACAAGCTCACTTCTCTCATATCCGCAAAGCTCGTAATCCAGGGAAGCATATCCCCTGGAGCGGGATTTCAGGGCATCAAAGAAATCATAAATGATCTCATTCAGAGGTAGCTTATATTTCAGAAGGGCACGGGTCTCTTCCATATACTCCATTCCAAGGTACTGGCCACGACGCTCCTGGCAAAGATCCATGATCGCACCAATAAATTCTGTAGTTACCATAATCTCTGCATTAACAATCGGCTCTTCCATATATTCGATCTCGGAAGGATCCGGAAGATTAGTCGGGTTAGTCAGATCAATGACTTCGCCGTTTGTCTTGTGCACCTTGTAAATAACACTGGGGGCAGTGGTAACAAGATCCAGGTCATACTCTCTTTCCAGACGCTCCTGTATGATCTCCAGATGAAGCAGACCAAGGAAACCGCAGCGGAATCCAAATCCAAGGGCAACAGAGGTCTCCGGCTCATAGAATAAGGAAGCATCGTTTAACTGCAGTTTCTCCAAAGCGTCGCGGAGATCTCCATATTTCGCACCGTCAGCTGGGTAAAGTCCGCAGTAGACCATTGGATTTACCTTCTTATATCCAGGCAAAGCCTCCTCACATGGACGGTTGTTGTCTGTGATAGTATCACCAACACGGGTGTCTCTTACATTTTTAATGCTGGCTGTAATATAGCCAACCATTCCTGCCGTCAGCTCTTCGCATGGAATAAACTGACCGGCTCCAAAATATCCCACTTCCACAACCTCTGCCACAAATCCAGTAGCCATCATGCGGATGGTGGTTCCTTTGCGCACCTTTCCATCTACCATACGGCAGAAAACAATGGCTCCCTTGTAGGAATCATAGATAGAGTCAAAAATAAGTGCCTTCAGCGGCGCATCCGCATCTCCTGTAGGTGCCGGGATCTTGGCAACAACCTGCTCCAGAACCTGGTCTACGTTCAAACCTGTTTTGGCAGAAATCTGTGGTGCATCCTGAGCCTCAAGCCCGATCACATCCTCGATCTCATTGATAACACGCTCCGGCTCAGCACTTGGAAGGTCTACTTTATTGATGACCGGAATGACCTCAAGGTCATGATCCAGTGCCATATAAACATTTGCCAGTGTCTGTGCCTCAATTCCCTGTGCCGCATCCACAACAAGAATGGCACCGTCACAGGCTGCAAGGCTTCGTGAAACCTCATAGTTAAAATCCACATGTCCAGGCGTGTCGATCAGGTTGAAGATATACTCTTCTCCGTCCTTTCCGTGATATACGGTACGGACGGCCTGGGATTTAATCGTAATTCCACGTTCTCTCTCCAGATCCATATTATCAAGAACCTGGGCCTGCATTTCTCTCTCAGTCAAAAGACCTGTCATCTCTATAATTCTGTCGGCCAGTGTAGATTTACCATGGTCAATATGTGCAATAATACAAAAATTTCGAATTTTACTCTGGTCTGTCATTCCAGACACTCCTCCTCTGGTTATGCTATGCTTTTTTTGCTCTATCAAAAGATTATAGCACAGGTTAATTCTGTTTGTCACTGCCTTTTAGCACCCGATTCAAAATATCCGCAAAGGGTTCCATGGCATTTTTCACTTCCTGTACGGTGTTTGTCTGGGCGCCGGCTTCCAGAAGCAGGGATCTTTTGCGCAAATGGAGATTGTAGCGCAGGCCAGCCAGATAAATGCCTCTGTAAAAAGTAGGATAATATAAGGCAGCCTGGTATTCCAGCTGAAAGGAAAAGGCCAGATTGTCCTGTATGTAGGGATTTGGAAGATAGGAAACCTGCCCCTGGGTATTGGTATAGCTAAGACCATTGTAAAATAAAATCTGGGCAGTTTCTTTCCCGTTAATTTCCGTCACCAGGCGCCGGTTCTCGTCGATTCCATCCCGATGCAGATCGATAACTACCTCCACAGACGGATTCTCTTCCAGAACCTTTTCCACATAATCACAGGCATAATCGTAGGCCTTGCTCCGATCCAGTTCCCCGCTCATCATATCAAAAGCTTCTTTTATGTGAATCACCTGGTAGCCATACTTCTCCGTCAGCAGACTGGTCAGATAATTTCCAACGCCCACAATGGAGTCCTCTTCCTCCCCCTCCCTGGAATCGGAAAAGGTCTCCTGGGAATGGCTGTGATAAATAAGGATCTGCGGCTCCAGTGGTCCATGACTTAGGGAAAAATCCTCCGCCAGAAATTCGGCAGCATTTATTTTTGCGGCGGATGCATCGGTATTCTCATCTACAATGTAAAAATTATTCATCAGATAATCGTAGTCCGACAGCTTGTCCCGGGACAGATCCAGAATGGGATGAGGGAGGACGATTGTGGATTGGGGGAGAGTGTTTGCAGGCTGTGTTTCTGAAGTTGGCTGCTCTTCATCCTTTTTTAGGATTTCCGAAGCCACAGTGTTTTCTTCTGTATTACTAAAACTACCGTCACCGGAAGGATCCATTTTTTTCTCTTCTTCCAAACTCTTTGTATCCTCTTCTGTATTTTTTTCAGCACGATCCGCAGTTCCATCACCATTGCTTTTATCCTCAGAATTAGTCTCCAATTTATCGGTGCTATTTTCCTTTTTTCCCGCTTCAGAAGCGCCGGAATTTTTCTCTAAATTGGCTGCATCCGATTTCTTTGTATCTTTCCCTTCCAAATTACGCTCTGCCTCCGCCAGCTCTCCTAAATATTCCCCATTTCGCTTCCCAATCTCAGCCAGAGTCTCCCCGTCCAGTTCCAGCCAGGTTTCCTGTGCTTTTTCTTCTATAAAATAATAGAAAGGAAACTGCCTGTACACATTCTGCAAGGTTTCCCACAGGGAAAAAGGCTCTGGCAGCATAACCAGAACCGCAAAAAAACACAGGCAAAGAAACACGCAGAAAACCTTCTGGACTTTTGTCACGAAATCACCTCTTTTAAGGTTATACTATGACAAAGCCCGTCCCTATATGTTTCTTTTTTATTTCTGCTTCGTATAAGAACTTTTCTTCTTCCCCGGTTATCTATGTTCAGATAAATTTCTTTTAAAATAAAAGCTACTGGCAAAATGATTCTTCTTACGTACCTGACGCCTTTTCACTTAGCTATCCTGCGCAAACGTCATATTTAATCCTTCTGAAATCGTAAAGCTCAGATATTTTATAGTCTCATCCACATCCTTCGGCGTCACAAACATGCCATGAAGATGGGGCGAAATCATTTCTTCCAGAAATTCCTTTTGCTCCGCCTCATCCAGCGCCTCTAGCAAATGTGCCATGGAATCATGAACAATGGTCGCCGCATCCACCACGGTTGGCACCCCGATTCCAATCACCTTCACTTTCAGATTTTCTTCCGTAAGTCCATTTCTATGATTACCAACCCCTGACCCTGGAGTGATCCCGGTATCTGTAATCTGAATAGTCCGGTTCAGTCTTCTGGTACTTCTTGCAGCCAGAGCATCTACTGCGATCACCACATCAGGTCTGGTAATCTCCACGATGCCTTCCACAATTTCTGAAGTCTCCATTCCCGTCTGCCCCATCACTCCTGGAATAATTCCACTGATGGCATGAAGGGTCTCCTTTTCTGTGCTTTTCAAGCCATATTCCCGAATCAGATGGCGTGTCATATGAAGATTTCCGATTACTTCCGTTCCTAGGGAATCAGCCGTAATCCCCTGGTTTCCCAAGCCAACAACCAGCACGGATTTTTCTTTTTCCAGACCGATCAGCCGCCGCAAATGCCTGGAAAGTTCTTCCGATACTTCTTTGTGATAATCTTCATCTGGCGCTGAAAGGCCCTCAGATTCAATTGTAATGTATGTGCCCTGGGGACGCCCCATGGCACGGGCACCGTTCTCTGTGGTTATTTTTACCACCGTAGTCCGGATATCTTTTTCCTCGTTATAATCCTCCTGAACCTCAACTCCCCGAACTTCTACATTATCCTCTGTAAAGCGCTCCCGTGCCTCTACCGCCAGATCTGTTCTGATTTTATAAGTTCCAAGCATGCAAGCTCCCTCCATTCTTTCACAAGCCCTTTCCGATTATCGACTCCGCCCTGCTGTTTTCTATTCGTAAAATGTATTCCTGTTACTGTTCACGCTCTTCACAGCAACACTTTTTCTATGGTTACTGTTTACCGCTATCGTTCCACAAGGTGTTTTTGTTCACTCCGCAACCAGTAACACTTTCTATGTAATCTCCCCATTTTTTGTAAAAATATGTATTGACAATCCAGGGCAATTATTATAAACTGTATAAGCATGTTCATAGGAACGCCCGTGTCTGTTCTTATGATGCAATAAATTAATTATCACTCACGAATTGGAGGTGTACGAATTGGCTAACATCAAATCTGCAAAAAAGAGAATTTTAGTTAACAGAACAAAAGCTGCGAGAAACAAATCCATCCGTTCTGCTGTTAAGACTTCCATCAGAAAAGTTGACGAGGCAGTAGCTAACAACGATAAGGCAGCAGCAGAGGTTGCATTAAAAGAGGCTATCTCTACAATCAGCAAAGCAACTTCCAAAGGTGTTTATCACAAAAACAACTGCGCCAGAAAAGTTTCCCGTTTATCCAAAGCCGTTAACAGCATTGGCTAATAGATATCTGAATTTTTAGTTATAAGCTTATAAGTGAAAATTAAGGCAGTCGAACCGTCATCGACTGCCTTTTTTCTATGTTCCGGAATTCTGTGCTTATCAAACGGACTTCATTTCATACCAACAGCTTTCCCTGCTGCGTCTTTCCTTTAATCTGCCTGTTTTTATCACTTACGCTCTTGCAGAACTATACTTCACGATCAACAATTCCACGCTAAGCACATCCTGTAATCTTCCAGTCTTCACCGCTTCCTCTGCATCTACGAAATCAGCTACAGCCTGACGCAGCTCACCGATCCGGTAAGATCTGGCACAGGCGGCCACATTTCTCACCACAAAGGACGGTACCCCAAGTCTTGATGCCACCTCTGGCTGAGGGATTCCCTCCTCTGCATACTCCTTTACCAGAAGCAATTGTCTGAACTGCTTGGCCAGAAGAAACAGGATTCTCATAGGCGGCTCCTTCAAAGTAAGAAGATCGTAATAAAGTTCCAATGCCCGTTTCTGATTCTTTTCCGTTACCGCACGCACCATGTCAAAAATCTTATTCTGTGTCTGTGTGGTGCAGACCTCCCGTATATCCTTCCCGGTTACTACATCTCTGTCTCCTGTGTAGGAAATCAGTTTTTCCAGTTCCATTCGCAGATTTCCCATATCCACACCAGTCATGGTAAGAAGAAGCTCCATATCCCGCTGGGTGATCATCTTCCCCTCTCTTTTCAGTAGTCCTGCTGCCCAACGCATTAAAGTCTTCTCATCCTGGGTTACAAACTCTCCGATCCGTCCTGCAGCTTTTACCGCTTTGTACATACGGTTTCTTTTATCTACTTCATTTTCCACAAAAATAAGGCAGAGATAGTCTGGCAATTCTTTCATATAATCAGCCATCTCATCACATTTATTCTTGAAAAAGCCGGTATCTTCCAGAAGGATCACCCTGCGTTCTGCAAAAAAAGGCATAGTTTCACACAGATCGATCAATTCTTTCACATCGATGTTTCTGCCCTCATAGTGATTGAAATTCATGGTATCACCATCCGGGTTCAGGGCCTGTACCAGTTTATGTTTATACTGTTGTTTCAGATAAGCTTCCTCTCCATACAGCAGATAGGCCTGTTTAAAATTACCCGACTTTATATCTTCCTGGATATTCTTCAAAATGTACGCTCCTGTTTTCTTATCCGTTGCTCTCCACGACTTTTCCCAAAAACACCTTGCGGAATATCGCATGCGAACAACAACCCTTATCCGTCTGACTTCGCTGTCACACCTGACGTTCCTTTAAACCATACCACATTTTCGTGTTTTATAAAAGTATATTTTGGGCAGATTAGCCTTCTATATATCTTTTAACCGCAATTTTCCCCTTCTCCCAGCAGACACTTACCGCCCCGTTTTTCATGGTAAAACAAATCTGACTGCCAGCTTCTTCCAGACGTTTCACAACTTCCGGCGAAGGATGTCCATAGGTATTGGTTTCGGAACAGGAAATAAAAGCATACTCCGGACGAACAGTATCAAGAAATTGCTGGCAGGTTGAATAGTGGGAGCCATGATGCCCCACCTTCAAGAAATCCACATCCTCCAAAAGTCCCTGTGCCATCAGCTTTTTCTCTGTCTCTTCTCCTATATCTCCCGTCAATAGTCCCCGGAACTCCCCATATTCAGCCAGTATTACCATGCCATCTTCATTTACATCCGAGCCTGACGCCTCTGGAAAAGGAGCTAATACATTCAATCTCAATTTTCCTGCCTTCAACTGGTTCCCAGATTCCAGCTTTCTTACTGGAATTCCTGCTGTCATTGCCAATGCCTCCAATTTCCGCCAGGCTTCAGGAGGATTTTTCCATTTTGGAAGATAAAGACATCCAATTTTTACAGAATTAAGATTCATAGTTGTTAGTTCCAAAATTTCCTGTATTCCATTGATATGATCCTGATCTGTATGGGAAACAAAAATGCCGTCAATTCGGGAGATTCCTTGATTTTTCAGGTATGGCAATATCTGGTACTGCCCCACGCCTGATTTGTTGGTGCTGCCTCCATCCACCAGGAAACAGTTTTCCTGGGGAGTACGCAAAATTATCCCGTCTCCTTGTCCCACATCCAGACATGTGATGGAAAACGGTTTCGGTCCACGCCAGGTCAGAATGAGCAGGGCTATGCCCATAACTGCAAGGGCCGTTATCCTGTGGCCTGCCAGATTTCTTTCAAATCCATTCTTTTTTCCAGCACTATGTATTTCTCTGTTTGGTAAACGATGATTTTGCAATTTAGAGTTTTGCCTTTTTTCATTCCATATTTTTCTATTTTGCGGCTTTTCATTCTGTATTTCTTTCCTTTTATGAAATGTTTTTCCTTTTCCGGCATCTTTATATGTAAGCACTGCAACTGCTCCTGCCAGAAGAACATAATATACCGCTACCTGCCAAAGTCTGGGCTGACCGGCGATCCAGGTTCCTAGCGGCAGGTTGCCAGCCAGCTTACATAACTCATCATAAACTTCCGCCAGTATTCTTCCTGGTAAAATTACAACACTCCCAACCTTATCGTTCACACAGCCAGTCAAAAGCCCCAGCACGCCGCTCCCTAATAAAATTCCTACTGTAGGCAGCACGATCAGGTTCAAAAATATTCCGGTCAAAGACACCTCTCCGAAAAAATACAGGGATATCGGCAGCATAGTCAGCTGAACTCCCAGGGATGCAATTAACGCCAGCATGGGTTTCTTCTTTCCGTTTCTGGTTATAGCCGGAACCACCACGCCCGCCCCCACAACTGCGCTAAAAGACAAAAGAAATCCACTGCTATACAAATACGCTCCAGAATCTCCTACCAGCATTACTGCTGAAACCGCCAGCGCAGTAGGAAGATCATAAATCCGCCCGGTTATTTTCGCCCCAACTGCTATTAGAAACATACAGACTGCACGCATAGTAGACACGCTTCCCCCCGTCATAATTCCGTATTGAAGCAGAAGAAATAGTGAAATAATACCAGATGGCCAGATTCCCATCCCAGTTTTCATTAACAGATTATAAATCCCCATACCCACAACACTGATATGAAGGCCTGAAATAGCCAACACATGTACAATTCCTGAAACCTGATAGCGAAGCTTTACCTCTTTGTCTAAGCTGCTTTTATCCCCAAGCACGATTGCCTGAAAAATCCCAGATTCTTTTCCTGAAATTTTCTCCAGTACGCTGCCCAAATACTCCCTCAGCTGATTCATCCTCTGCCGGTATACCGAATAGTTTTTTGATTTTTCCAATATTTCTGCTTTTTTCATAAAATAAAAAATATGCTGGGTAGCATAATACTGCTGGCTGTCAAATTCTCCCGGATTCCGCTTTTCTTCTACTCGCTCCAACTTTCCGGACACCAAAACAACAGTTCCAACTGGAACTTCTTCTTTTTTCTTAAAAAATACTTTTACATTTTCGATGGATATTTTTTTCGATTGGTTTTTCTCTGACTGATTCTTCTTTGGTTGATAGATTAGATAAGCATTGCTTAGATAAATAGATTGTGTAAATTCATTTTCTGTGATCTGTAACACTTCCCCGCAAACAGTTGCTTGCGGATGTTTCTCAATCCAGGAAGCTGTATTTTCCGGAACAGGATTCCCCCGGATAAAGGGAAGTCCTGCCCGGTCAGCCACGCACAGAAAGAGCATCAGTGCCAGACACAACAGACACAGCGGTCTTCGCGTCATCTTATGCCCCTTTCCTTGTTAGCCCTGATCTTCTTTTAGGATCAGATCTGTGTTCTTGTTGAAAAGATTATATAAGGATGTTCCATCACTTAAAGCAGCCTCTGTATTTCCTTCAATTGAAATCTGCACCTTATCTGCGGATGACGTATCCAAAAGGGAATTTACAACTGAGTAGATCATGGTATTCACAGGAATATCAACTCCGGAATCCGAAAAAGCTGAGCTGAAATTCACATAACAGATATTATCCGATACTTCCACTCCCAGAATGTCTGTATTCTGCGGAATAGTAGGATAATGTCCCTTTACCATTGGTCCCTTGGCCAACTGCTCCAGGATAACCCTTTCTCTTGGCAGAATTCTTTTGTAATATACGTTTCTCTGCTCTGCTACAAGATGTTCTCCCGACTTGTCCGTGAAATAAAGGGTAAAGGTATCATAACGATAAGCATCCTTATCAGAGCCCCACATTTCCACGAAGGTATTGCTGTCAATCACACCCAGAGCCTGACCTTTGGAATCTGTAAGCTCCTGACTTCCTATAAAGATCTTCACTCCGGTAACTCCCGGGATCTGAAGAAAGGTTCTTGCCACACCTGCACGCACCAGAATTTCTCTGGTCCGCGAAATATTGCTGTAGTCACTGTTAAACTCCAGTTCCAATAAGGATTCATTCAACCGATAGGTGACAAGCTGGACTCCAGAAGGCAAAAGAGCCTGGTTTTCCCCGTTTGCTTCCTGGCCATTCAGAATCCCTATAAAGTCCTGGATCATAAACTCAGCGCTTTCCTGCTCCGGATAGTACTGAACTTTTACAATTTTCGTCTCATCTTTGTTTATATAATATAAATAGTACTGGTTGCTGACGCTCTCGGTTTTCTCTGTCTGAGATTCCACCGAGCATCCGCTAAGAAGGCTGATGACCAGAAGCAGCGCCGTCACTGTACTTAAAAGTTTCTTCATCTGGCACCTCCTACGGAATATATGATAATGGAATGCGGACAGTAAAGGTAGTTCCTTCCCCTTCCCTGCTGGCCACCTGAATCGTACCATGGTGCATGGTTACTGCACTTCTGGTAATCGCAAGGCCAAGACCTGTGCCGCCGATTTCCTTGGAATGGGATTTGTCCACACGATAAAAACGCTCAAAAATCCTTTCAATTGAATCTTCCGGAATGCCCATTCCGGAATCTGCAACTTTCACGTAAAAATATTTATGGTCAGCATCCAGGGTTACACGAACCCATCCATCATCAACATTGTATTTAATACCATTTTCAACTAAATTGCTCACTGCAAGGGTGAACTTTACTTCATCCACATCTGCTTCCACAGGACGGAAACTATCCAGGATCAGATCAATATTTCGCTTGTCTGCAATAGGACGAAGTCTTTTTAAAATATCTTCCAGAAGCTGGTTGATATTCATATGCTCCACATTCAGGTCTGCTGCCTTCTTATCCATTTTCACAAGGGAAAGAAGATCCGTAATGATCTTGTTTTCCCTGTCGATTTCCGCAGTAATGTCCCCCATAAACTCCTGATACAGTTCTTCGGGAACCCCTTCCTGGCCCACCAGGGAGTCCGCAAGTACCTTCATGGATGTAAGGGGAGTTTTCAGCTCATGAGACACATTGGAAACAAACTCATTTCTGGACTCGTCCAAAATCTTCATTCTGGAAAGCATCTTATTAAACGCATCTGTGATCAGCGCCGTCTCTGTATAATCAGGAACGGAAATCTCCTCATTCTGGTAACCATCCGTCAGATCTTCAATAGACTTGGTTATACGGGCAAATGGCTTCACAAGCACTGTAGAAAGTACATATCCCAACAGGATAGCCAGAACAATAATAATCCCTGTGATCAGAATACTCTTCTGCTCCAGTTCCTGAATGTTCTGTGCGATCTCATTGGAAGAAAAGCTGATCAGCATAGCACCCTGAAGCTGCTTTACCTCCGGACTTTTAACAGGAAGTGCCATCTCTATCTTCTGTGTTTTATTGTTATATCGGCTGGCTTCCTCGCCTTTGAAACATTTGATCACCATAGTAGAGATCAATGTTTTTCCTTCATCTACGCCATAGGTATCCTTGATAATTCTATAGTCCCTGTCAACTAACAGAATTCTTCCGTCATATACATTAGACAACAACTCCAGCTTGCTGTTTACATTCTGCGAGCTGGAGTCATTCATATAATTCTCTTTAATTAACAGGTTGCACAAAATGTCACACTGCTTTTCAACAGTCTGCTTACGGACAGCCACAGCCTTGCTCTCATAAGCAGCTACCATCACATGAGCAACAATAACACTTGGTACAATCCCCAGAATGACCAGAATGATCAGAATACGGAAACGCAGACTTTTTAGGAAGCTGGGTTTCTTTTTTTCTGGCATGGCTTAGGCCTGGAAATAATATCCCACACCCCATTTGGTGTGTACATATTTCGGCTCACTGGGATTCGCCTCAATTTTCTCACGCAAACGACGGATATGTACATCCACAGTACGAACATCACCTGGATACTCATATCCCCATACAATATTAAGCAGGTTCTCACGGCTGTAAACTTTATTCGGGTTAAACACCAAAAGCTCCAGCACATCAAATTCCTTGGCTGTGAGATTGATCTCCTTGCCAGCAATAAACACACGACGGCTCTCGCAATCCATCTTCAGATCGCCAGCCTCAATGGTCTTGGCTTTCTCTTTTTCTTCCTGATTGCTGCCTGCACGGCGCATAATTGCCTTAATCCTCGCTTTTACCTCAAGAATATTAAATGGCTTGGTGATATAATCATCTGCGCCATACTCAAGTCCAAGGATCTTATCCATGTCCTCGCCTTTTGCTGTCAACATTACAATAGGAACATTTGAAAATTCCCTGATCTGCTGACACACTTCGAAGCCATCCATCTTAGGCAGCATAAGATCCAGAAGGATGATGTCATATTTCTTCTCCTTCGCCATCTCCAATGCTTCCTCGCCATCGTAGGCACAATCCACTTCCATTCCATCCTGCTCCAGGCTGAAACGGATTCCCTTTACAATCAGTTTCTCATCATCTACTACCAAAACTTTCCTGCTCATTTAAGAATCTCCCTTATCCAGCTGATATCTTGTCTTTTATTTTTGAAAAGGTACCTTCTTTGATACCTTCTACATTCATAATCTCTTCTATAGAAGTAAAGCCTCCATGTTCCTCTCTGTATGCGATGATGGATTCTGCCTTGGATTGCCCGATTCCACTTAATGTAGAGAGCTGTCCCACATCCGCAGTATTCAGATCAATCCTGGAAGCATCTGCCACATCCCCCTCGTTTCCATCTGGCTCCGAAACTGTTCCCATCTGACCGCCAGAGTTTTCGTCTGCTTCCAAACCCCCAGTATTCCCACTTTCATTCAATGCCTCCGGCACCTTGGCCAGTGCAAGCTCCAAATCCGCAGCAACTTCTTCCTCAGTAGGAACATAAATCTGCTGCCCATCTCCAAGACTCCGGGCTCTGTTCAGGTAATTTACTGCTGCCTCAGGCAGGTATCCTCCAGCCGCATTAACAGCCTGAAAAACACGTGCACCCTCATCCAGCTCATAAACGCCCGGATTCGCAACTGCGCCACATACATCAACGAATATTTTCTGTGGAACTGTAGTTTCTGACGATATGTTCGAAACTACATTCTCTGTTATCCCATCTGCAGTATCGCAGTCTTCATCTATTCTGCTCTCTTCTATCGCCTTTCCTTCTGCTGGTTCTTCTTCCGAAGTTATCTCTTCCAAAAAAACATCTTCCCGGCGCATACAGCCTGTCAGTGCCAGCACCGTACAGAGAAAAAGCAAAACCATCCAGTTTCCACATCTATATTTCTTTTTTATTTCCATGTGGGCTCCCCTTTCGCTTTATGCACAGGTTCCCACTACTCATGCTTTACCTCATCTATTTTAACGAAACTTTACATTTTTTACAATACCATTTCTAATTTTTATCAGACTTTTATCTATTTGCCTTATTTCTCCCATTTAAATATGACAATTCCTACAATGGCAACTGCCATACCGATCAGTTTTCGCCACTGGAAATCCACTTTTTCTACGCCAAAGAGCCCGAACAATTCAATTATATAGGCAACTGCCAGCTGAGAGATCACAATCAGCATGGCCGCCCTTGCAGGTCCAAGGCTTCCCATGCTCTGAATGACCGTTATTGTGATAAACGCCCCAATCACACCGCCAAGCAAAGTATATTTGTTCTCCACCTGCCACAGTGCGCCAATACTATCCCGCCCAGTAAAGATCCACGCCAGGATACAGACCAGAAATGCCGAAAACTGCACCCAGCCGGTAGACACCCACAGATTGGTCTGCTTAGTTACTTCAGTGTTAAAAACGCCTTGAATACTCATCAGTGCACCAGATATCAACGCTACAAGAAATCCCCACATATAATACCTCCATAAGCAGTCCTATACTTCCAGATACTTTCTCTGATCCAATTGACTTTCTGCCGCTTTCCCAAAAGCAGCTCCCTTTCCCGGGAAGAAAAGGAGGTGCACTTCTGGCACCTCCACAATAAACGGACATGTCGCCTGTCGGCGACATCACCATGAAAGTCAGCTGTTCCGCACCTATGGCGCTCCCACAGCTGCCGACCGGGACTTTCATGGTAATATTATATGTATTTTTCAAAGATTCATTCACCTTGCAAGTTTTTCGCTTTTTTTCGTAACACAGCAGTGGCAGTAATTAGACGCTGACAGAATCCAAAGGAAAGCAGGAATGATAATAGCAAGAACGCCTGTATTCCATACCATATGAAGCAACATGGCTATCAAGGTACAAACAGGAAGTACTTTTCCAGTCAGCAGGTAAGTCTTATAACTTGCTTCGTATATTTCTTCCTTCTCTGCTTCGTCACAGCTAGCAAGCCACTGCTCCTGGAATTTCATAGAAGCAGGATCGCCTTTCTTCTCGGGATAAATTCTCTGGACCAACTTTACATAGCGAACCTGCCACATACCAAAATATACAACCATTCCCATAAACACAACTAGTCCTGCTAAGAACATCCCGGTCTCACCGTCACTCTGGCTCTCAATATATTTCATAGAGTATCCTGGTGAAATGATCAGCATCATAAGAACCGTTCCCACTGTACTTGCGATCATCCCCCAGCTGGAGGACACTTCAATATGATATTGCAATTCATGATATTCTTCGTCCTCTGCATCCTGTATCTGGCTTCCCATTCTCTTCATCTTTCCAAAATGGATCTCACAGATCATAATACAGATCGCGCCGCAGATACATTCCAACAGCACTGTATGATCACGTACAGCTAAAAGAAATACATTCATTCCATGCCCAATAGCTGCTATAGAGTTCTCCCCGCTGTACGATGTAACAAAACCAAAAATTCCTCCAACAACACCACCTGCCAGCATGATCAGTACCATCTTTAAATAGGAATTCATTTTCTTCTTAGATTTTCCCTTATTCATCTTCTCCATCCTCCGTATAAGTAAAAATATCTTCCACTGTCACCTGACAGATCTTCGCCAGCTTCAAAGCCAGCGTCACTGAAGGCGAATAGTCTCCCCTCTCGATCAGACTGATGGTCTGTCTGGACACTCCAGCCAGCTTCCCCATATCAGCCTGGTTGATTCCAAGCCTGGCACGATGTTCCTTCAATCGGTTCTCCAGCGCCATTTCAAACGCTCCCTTCTTTTCCTTCGTAGCAGAGTTACTGTACACACTTTGAGTAGCAACCTTATAGATTCAGCTGTATCTATTAAAATGACTTATTTTGTTGTCATCATGACAAGTATCTTTGTCATTTCTTACTGTTTGTATTGTATCATTGACAATTTTACTTGTCAATATGTTTTTTATCTTTTATTTTATCTGGCAATCCGCAAAAAGATTTCTGAAATTTTCTATATTTTCCATCTATTCAACAGCTCTCACAATTGCTATAATATTTTCAACAAATATGGCACCCGGGCTGGCGTGTCAAAAGTGAAAGGAGACCAACAATGGCAGACGAAAAGAACATAACAACAGCAGACGAAGAAGAAATTGAAATCATCACCCTCACAGATGAGAACGGCGAAGACATGGATTTCGAATTTCTGGATCTTGTTGAGTACGAAGACAAGCGCTACGTAGTTCTTCTCCCACCTATTGAGGACGTGGAAGGTGAGGACGAGGACGAGGATGAAGAAGTGCTGATCCTTCAGGTAGAGGATGATGGAACTGAGGAAAACGAAAGCTATGTTTTCGTTGATGACGACGATATTCTCACCGCAGTTTTTGATATCTTCAAAGAGAAATTTAAAGACGAATTTGACTTCGCAGAAGAATAAAATCGCCTCAAAATTTTAAACATCAAGGCTCCATATACGAAGCTTAAACGCTAGAAAAAGGTACCTCAAATTCATCTCCGAGGTACCTTTTTTCTATCATTTTTATTCTCTTTTAAGGCTTAAAATCAGCTCCGTTTTACGCCAGACACTCATCCAGAATCTCCGCCATTTCATCAATATCTGCCTTCGTGATCACAAGCGGAGGTACAATACGAAGCACGTCACTTCCAGCTGAAATAACCAGCAGTTTCTTCTCCAGAGCCTTCTTAACAACCTCTCCTACAGGACGTCCTGCGATGACAATTCCCTGCATAAATCCCATACCTCTTCTTGCAGCCGCACACTCATGTTTCTCTACAAGTTCATCCAGTTTTTTCTCAAGATATGGAGTTAATTCCTGTACGTGAGTGAGGATCATATCCTTCTCATAAATATCAAAAACCTTGCTTACAGCAGCGCATACAAACGGGTTTCCTCCATAAGTTGTACCGTGGTCTCCCGGCTTCAGGGAAGCCTGTGCAACCTTCTTATTCAGCACAAAAGCACCTACCGGAACACCACAGCCAAGAGCTTTTGCACAGGTCATAATATCTGGCTGAACGCCGTATGCCTGCCATGCAAAATAGTATCCGGAACGTCCCATTCCACACTGGATTTCATCCAAAATAAGAAGAATATCCTTCTCATCACACAGGGCACGAACGCCCTCTAAGAACTCTCTTGTGGCCGGATAGACACCGCCTTCTCCCTGTACCGTTTCCATAATAATGGCACAGGTTTTATCTGTAACCTGGGCTTTTACGCTCTCCAGATCATTAAAATCAGCAAACTTTACACCACCCATAAGGGGCTCAAAAGGCTCACGATAATGTGCATTTCCTGTAACAGAAAGTGCTCCGATCGATCTTCCATGGAAGGAATGATTCATGGCAATGATCTCATGATCTGCATGTCCGTCACGCTCATAAGCGTATTTTTTCGCAGCCTTTAAAGCGCCCTCAATAGCTTCTGTACCACTGTTTGTAAAGAAAGCTTTATCCATGCGGCTTGTATTTACCAGCTTTGCGCCAGCCTCAATAATCGGCTCATTATAATACAAATTGGAAATATGAGTCAGTTTATCAATCTGCTCTTTCAGTGCTTCATCATATCCCGGATAATGATATCCAAGAGAATTTACAGCAATTCCAGCTGCAAAATCCAGGTACTTAGCGCCTTCAGAATCATAGAGATGTACGCCCACTCCGCGCTCAAAAACTACAGGAAAACGATTATATGTATGAAGAATACTAGCCTCTGATTCTTCCATCTGATTATTCATGTTCATGGTAATATTTCTCTCCGTCCTCTCTTAAAATAGCAGTTCCGATACCTTTATTTGTAAAGATTTCCAGCAGCAGACTGTGTGGGATTCTTCCGTCAAGAATATGCACACGGTTAACTCCATGCTCAATTGCTTCGATACAGTTGTTCAGCTTCGGAATCATTCCACCGCCAACATATCCGTCCTCGATCAGCTTTCGTGCCGCCTGAATATGGAGCTCAGAAATCAAGGATGATGGATCATCTTTATCCTTGTAAACGCCCTCAATATCAGAAAGGAATGCCAGCTTCTCAGCATGTACCGCCTCTGCAATTGCACAGGCCGCATCATCTGCATTGATGTTATAGCTGTCATAATTATCATCAAATCCGATTGGGAAAACAATCGGAAGAAAATCTTTTTCCAGCAGATCGTAAAGGATTTTCGGATTTACTTCTGTAATATCACCAACAAATCCAATATCCTCTCCGTTTGAATATTTCTTCTTGCATTTTAAGAGTCCGCCATCTTTTCCGCTGATACCAACAGCCTGTACACCAAGAGATTCCACATGGGTAACCAGTTCTTTGTTTACCCTTGCAAGAACCATCTCTGCGATTTCCATTGTCTGGGCATCTGTTACACGAAGGCCATTGATAAACTTGGCTTCCATGCCAACCTTTCCAACCCATTTGCTGATTTCCTTGCCGCCTCCATGCACAATGATCGGCTTGAAACCAACCAGCTTCAGAAGAACTGCGTCCTTAATTACATTTGCCTTCAGTTCTTCATCCAGCATAGCGCTTCCGCCATATTTGATAACGACGATCTTACGGTTAAAACGCTGTATATAGGGAAGTGCCTCGATCAGCACCTCTGCCTTGTCAAGATATTTCTGATTTACCATTTTTCTCTTACCTTTCTTTCACATTTCCTCGCTCTGTCAAACCTTGCCCTTCAATTGATCCCAGGGCATCCAGCATCAGGAGCGGTAATCCGCGTTAATCTTTACATAATCATAAGTAAGGTCACACCCCCATGCAGTTGCTTTCCCGTCACCCATCTTTACATCTGCAATAGCTGTTACCTCGTCTTCAGACAGGATTTTGGTTGCCTCTGCTTCGTCATATCCAGTGGAAACACCGTTCTCAATGATCTTTAATTTTCCTGCGCGGCTCTCAAAATACAGGTCAACCTTTTCCGGATCAAACTGCACTCCGGAGTATCCCATAGCGCACAAAATTCGTCCCCAGTTTGCATCATGACCGTAAATTGCAGCTTTTGTAAGGGAAGAAGTGACTACGGATTTGCTAAGTGTAACCGCATCTTCTTTTGTCTTAGCGCCCACAATCTTCACTTCAAAAAGTGCAGTTGCACCCTCTCCGTCACCTGCAATTTTCTTTGACAAACAGGTATTAATATAGTTCAAAGCCTCCATAAATTTATCAAAACCAGCGCCCTCTTCTGTGATTTCAGGGTTGTCTGCCATGCCATTTGCAAGGAGCAGAACAGTATCATTTGTGGAGGTATCTCCATCAACCGAAACCATATTAAAGGTATCTTTGATGTTTGCACTCAATGCCTTCTGAAGCATTTCTTTGGAGATTGCTGCGTCTGTTGTAACAAATCCAAGCATGGTACACATGTTGGGATGGATCATTCCGGAACCCTTGCACATACCGCCCACCGTAACTGTTTTTCCGCCAATCTCGATCTGTACAGCCACCTCTTTTTTCACTGTATCTGTGGTCATGATTGCCTTGGCAGCCTCTGTTCCAGCGTCCAAAGAGCCGTCCAGCTTCGGCGCCATAGCCTTCACACCATTTACAATTCTGTCGATCGGGATCTGCATTCCAATAACACCTGTAGAAGCCACTAACACACTGTCTGCCGGGATTCCAAGAATCTCAGAAGCGGCATCTGCAGTTGCCTTGCAATAGCCATACCCTTCTGCTCCGGTACATGCATTTGCAATACCGCTGTTGCAGATCACAGCCTGTGCAGATGAGTGATTATAAACCACATCCTGGTCCCATTTTACAGGAGCTGCCTTCACCACATTTGTGGTAAAGGTACCTGCTGCCACACAGGGAACCTCGCTGTAAATCATAGCCATATCTGTACGGCCTTTGTATTTAATTTCTGCTGCTGTTGCTGCTGCTTTAAAGCCCTTTGCAGCGGTAACACCGCCTGTAATGATCTCCATAGCTATACTCCTCCTTTGCCCTGTCAGGCAAATCATATGTTCATTTTATAAAATAAATCTATCCTGAAAACAATCTCAGAACTGGTTTCCATTCTCACTTTTACGGATACATGGGAACCTGTAATAATCCCTCTGCCTCGTCAAATCCAAACATCAGGTTCATATTCTGAACAGCCTGTCCAGCCGCACCTTTTACCAGATTATCAATGGCACCCATCATGATGATTCTGTGAGTTCTTGGGTCAATCTTAAAGTTCACATCCACGTAATTGCTGCCCTCTACCCACTTGGTCTGTGGGCATACATCCTTGTCCAGAACTCGTACGAAGGTCTCATTCTCATAGCATGCATCATATGCCGCTTTTACTTCTTCGTATGTCACATCTTTAGTCAGAGAAGCGTACGCAGTAACCAGAATACCTCTGTTCATTGGAACAAGATGTGGGGTAAAGTTAATAGTTACTTCCTGCCCACAGGCATATCCTAACTGGTCCTCAATCTCCGGAGTATGTCTGTGTGTGGCAACGCCATACGCCTTAATATTCTCATTTACTTCGCAGTAGAGATTGTCAACCTTAGCACCTCTTCCAGCACCTGTTGTACCGGATTTTGCATCAATAATGATGGTATTTGGATCGATCATACCAGCCTTTAAAAGAGGGTAAATAGACAGTGTAGAACAGGTAGGATAGCATCCCGGGTTGGCGATCAGGCGTGCCTTCTTAATGTCCTCACGGTTGATCTCGCACAGTCCATAGACAGCTTCGTCAATAAACTGCGGTGATTTATGCTCGATTCCATACCACTTTTCGTATTTCTTCACATCTTTAATACGGAAGTCTGCACTTAAGTCAATCACCTTGGCTCTGGAAAGAATTCCTTCATTTACAAGAGAAGCACACAGTCCCTGAGGAGTTGCAGTGAAAATTACATCTACCTCATCCGCAAGCGCTTCCATATTATCATCCATACATTTGGCATCTACCAGTTTAAAAAAGTTCTGATAGATTCCTGCATATTTTTTATCAATGTAGCTTCGGGAACCAAACCATGCTACTTCCACCTCTTTATGTCCAAGAAGGAGACGCACGATCTCGTTTCCTGCATAACCGGTTGCACCGATAATTCCAGCTTTAATCATTTTTTCAACCTCCGTATCTTCATATTCTCAGCAATCCTTCCGGGTAAAATAGGCCACGAAAAAAACATCTGCGAATAATTATGTTCAGATTATACATCTTCTTTGCATATTATGCAATAGTGATTTTTCCCTTATTTTTCTGTCGCTTACAACTTTTTTGTGCATTTTATCGCGTATTTACCTATTAAATGATGTATTTTTATGCAAATAATTTTTAAAATTTTCTCAAATTTCCTATTGCATATTTATGAGTATTGTTGTATATTATTCCTTGTGAATGGCGCGACTCATTAAAGTGCCGTTTTCACAATGAATATTTATTCAAAATTTAATACGATTTATAACCCTATCTGTTTCAGAGGGATAAAAGAAAAGAGGTAAATATTATGAAAGAAAAAGTTGTACTTGCATATTCAGGCGGACTTGATACCACAGCACTGATTCCGTGGCTGAAAGAAACATTTGATTACGAAGTAGTTTGCTGCTGTGTAAACTGCGGACAGGGAAATGAGCTGGATGGTCTTGAAGAGAGAGCAAAACTTTCCGGTGCTTCCAAATTATACATTGAAGACATCGTAGATGATTTCTGTGACAACTACATTATGCCATGCGTAGAGGCAGGCGCTGTATATGAGCACAAATACCTTCTTGGTACTTCCATGGCCCGTCCTGCTATCGCTAAGAAGCTGGTTGAGATTGCCAGAAAAGAGAACGCAGTTGCAATCTGCCACGGTGCTACTGGTAAAGGAAATGACCAGATCCGTTTCGAGCTTGGAATCAAGGCTCTTGCACCAGACATTAAGATCATCGCTCCATGGCGTATGACAGATGTTTGGACCATGCAGTCCCGTGAAGACGAGATCGCATTCTGCCAGGCTCATGGAATCAACCTTCCATTTGATGCAAAGCACAGCTACAGCCGCGACCGTAACCTGTGGCACATCAGCCATGAGGGACTTGAGCTTGAGGATCCGGCACAGGCTCCGAACTATGACGATATGTTAGTTCTCAGCGTAACACCTGAGAAAGCACCAGATAAAGAGACCGAAGTTACCATGACATTTGAGGCTGGTGTTCCGAAGACTTTAAACGGAAAAGCAATGAAGGTTTCCGAAATCATCACCGAACTGAACAAGCTTGGCGGCGAAAATGGAATTGGTATCATCGATATCGTTGAGAACCGTGTTGTAGGCATGAAATCCCGTGGTGTTTACGAGACTCCTGGCGGAACAATCCTTATGGCAGCACATGAGCAGCTTGAGGAGCTGATTCTTGACCGTGAGACACTTGAGACCAAAAAGAAACTTGGCAGCCAGCTTGCACAGGTTGTTTACGAAGGAAAATGGTTCACACCTCTTCGTGAAGCAATCCAGGCATTCGTAGAGTCCACCCAGAAATATGTAACTGGTGAAGTAAAGTTTAAACTTTACAAAGGCAACATCATCAAAGCCGGAACAACTTCCCCATACAGCCTTTACAATGAGTCTCTTGCTTCCTTCACAACAGGTGATATGTATGATCACCATGATGCAGACGGATTCATCACTCTGTTCGGCCTGCCGCTGAAGGTTCGTGCAATGAAGCTTGCAGAAGTAGAAAGCCAGAAACAGACCAACGACTAATCTTCATAAAAAATAAAATATGAGAAAAAATATCTCCGGGAGTTTAAAATTCTCCCGGAGATATTTTTTAACTTATAGGACAAAATGTACCTGGAAAAGTTCTCTTCCCAGCTCAACTAATCTTTACCTTTTTCTTATCCAGCCGCTCATACACCCATTCTCTAAACAGCGTATACAGCACAGATACAAGTGGAATGAAAATCAGCATTCCCAAAATTCCCATAAGATTTCCACCCAGGGTTACCGCAACCAGCACCCAGATTGCAGGCAGGCCCACAGAGTTTCCAACCACATGAGGATAGATCAGATTTCCCTCGATCTGCTGCAGGATCACAAACAGAGCCAAGAATGCGAACGCCTTCAAAGGACTTACCATCAAGATCAGAAAAAAGCCCACCCAGCATCCGATAATGCCGCCAAACACCGGAATCAGCGCTGTAAAGCTGATCAGCACACCGATCAGCATTGCATACGGAAATCTTCCAATTGTCATAGACACAAAGAACATGCTTCCCAGGATCACTGCCTCAATGCACTGTCCTGTAATAAAGCTTGCAAATACCTTACTTGCCAGGGTGCACACATGTCCCAGATATTCCACAATTTTCACTGGTAAAATAGCATAAGCCGCTTTTAAAACCTGTTTTCCCAGTCTCTCCTTCTGCAAAAGCACATAGCAGGCAAACACAAAGCCGATTGCAAAATTCACTGCCATGCTTACCAGTCCCATGGTCACTGTGATGGTAGAGGATACCAGATTATCAGCTCCATTTTTCAAAACACTTATAATGGAATCAATGCTCTTCTGGGGATCGATTTCTATGGTAGAAGCCCATTTTACGATTTCAGAATCGCTCTGGAAGGTATCTGTCAGCCATTTCTGCAAAAGCGGAATGTCCTCTTCCACCTTTTTCACAACGCTGACCAGGGTTCTGCCAAGTTCTGGCGCCACAACCAATACCACGACCAAAACCACCAGCACAACCAGTACGATCGACAATACCAGGCTTACCGGCCTTGCAAGACGATTGGCAGCCTTTCCAGCCTTTCCTTCTTTTTCTCTGGCTTTTCCAAAAAGATGGCGCTCAATAAATGCCATTGGAACATTCAGCACAAAGGCCATTGCACCGCCAATTACAAATGGAAGGAGCAGCCCCCACAAAACTTTCACATACTTCAGTACAACGTCAAGATGCTGCACGCCAACATACAGGATCACTGCAAATGCAATCAGCCACCGTATCTTTTTTATATTCTCCTTATTCAGTTCCACTATTTTCCTGTCGCTTCCTTTCCCTTTATTCTTTTCCAACACTTTGTTCTACATATCTTACCACAAAATCCACTCTTTGACCAGTTATCCCTTTCTTTTTCCACCCGCATCTGCTAAAATTAATTTCACATTAAAAAGGAGGCAAACAGCCGATCATGTCCGTATTTTCAGACCTGTTAAACCACTATATCAAGGAAAAAGATATCAAAATTTACTCCCTGGCAGCTGCCTGCCAGATGGACCGCTCCATGCTTTACCGGATCATCAGTGGGAAACGCAATCCCCCCTCCCAGGAAGTTTTCTATAAGCTGGCAGAATATCTGCAATTAGCACCAGCTGAATTTGCCAAGCTTCAGGATACCTATGATCTCACCCGTCTTGGACCGTCTGTCTACTACAGACGCAAAAGCGTGGAAAAATTTCTCAATCGTTTTCCCAGCCATATAACCTCTGAAAATATACAGTTTCTTTTTCATAAGGCCACTTTTTCCCCAGAACTTCCTTCCGTGGAAACAGCTTGCATTCCCATTTTTTCACGAACCGAAATGGACTATTATTCACACAGTATCCTTCTCATGGAGGCTGCCAGGGAAAAGGGATCGGTTCAGCTTCTGATTCAGCCGGACTGTCCTTTCCTTTTCAGCACCCTTTCCAGCCTTCGCTTAAAGGGAGCCCTTACCATTGAGCATCTGATCTGTTTTAGCAAAACCGGACAGCTTACACCCCAGCGCCAGCTATATAATCTGAATTGCCTGGAAACCATGCTGCCTCTTTTCTTTACGGATATGGATTACAAACCTTATTATTTTTACGATGACATAGTTGCCCATTACGAAAATTTCAACGGCTTTCCTTGTATGATCATTACCTCCGAATATGCGCTGGTATGTACAGCAGATTATCAGAAAGGCTTCCTATATAAGGGTTCCGGCTATCTACGGCTTCTCCAGGATCTGTACCAATCCTACAAGCTGCTTTGCAAGCCTTTGTTCCATGTGATCAACTATCTCCCCATGGATGGCTCCCTGCAGCAGATGTACCGCACCAATCCCTCTTATATCCTGCAGCCGGAAGCCTGTATCACTCCGCTCATTGATGATAAACTTCTGGAAAAAGCCGTTTATCCACAGCTTCCGGACAGAGACATTTTTATCCGCCAGTCTTCTGCTTTGCTTGCTGACAACCGGGAATTACTTTCTTCAGAAAAGATCGTTATTTATTTTACAATCCCAGGGCTCCGGCAGTTTCTCTCTTCCGGCCGGGTACACGAAATCCCGGAAGAGGTCTACCGTCCGCTTACTCCTTCGGAGGGAAAGCAGATCCTGGCTAAAATGATTCCTTATTGTAAAACCGGCGTTTACAGGCTTTTGAAATATCCACTCAGCCAGCTCACGGAAAATCTTCATCTGGTGGCAAACCAGACGATGGGATATTTGCTTTTTAAGGATATCCATGGGCAGATCCTCTGCCTTACCTTTAATGAACCAAGTCTTCTGGAGGCATTTCTGGATTATATGGAAAGCCTGGATCATGGATACATTTATCCATATGAAGACGCGGCGCGCATGGTACAGAAATTGATTAATGAATCGTAACTGTTGAATAACAAAAACGCCTCCTGGCAGGTGCTACGGTCTCAGCATCCTGTCGGCGGCGTTCCATGCAGAATTTTCCAATAAGTTACTGTTCTCGAGCCATACAGCAACTCAAATCCCTCCCATTTATCACGTTGCTTCTTCCCTTTACGGAATACCTTTCTATTATAAAGTATTTTTCCTCTCTTTCAACTGTGGACATTTTTGTGGACAACTTTTTCATTTTTTCTGAACACCTGTATTTGTTCCTTTCGTCTCAGAATTACAACAGCCCTGCCTCTTCATCCTGTTTTTATTTTCCCTGATTCCGCACAATTTCCCTGCCCTTTGTTGACACTTCTTCACATTAACGTTATAATATTGATTAAATATCTTTTCCTCTAAGCTTACGATGCTTAGAGATTTTTTTATAACTATATTGTCAGCTTTTCCCTGGCAAAAAGGAGGTAGCTTCACTAAATGAAACAGATATCAGGTAATAAGCTGCTGGTAAAAGCACTGAAAGAAGAAGGTGTGGAGTACGTTTTCGGTTATCCCGGAGCATGTACCATTGATATCAGCGATGAATTATACAAACAGGACGACATCACCGTAATCCTTCCCCGCCACGAGCAGGCACTGGTCCACGCAGCCGATGCTTATGCACGTACCACAGGCAAGGTTGGCGTATGTCTTGTTACAAGCGGTCCTGGTGCCACTAACCTGGTCACAGGTCTTGCCACAGCCAACTACGACAGTGTTCCCCTTGTATGTTTTACCGGACAGGTAGCACGTCATCTCATTGGAAATGATGCCTTCCAGGAGGTTGATATTGTAGGGATCACCCGCAGCATCACCAAATATGGCGTCACCGTACGCAACCGCGAGGAGCTTGGACGTATTATTAAAGAAGCCTTCTATATCGCACGCACCGGCCGCCCAGGTCCGGTTCTGATTGACCTGCCCAAAGACGTTATGGCAGAGTTTGGAAGCCCGGAATATCCGAAGAGCGTAAACATCCGCGGCTATAAGCCGAACACCAGCGTCCATATTGGTCAGCTGAAACGCGCCATCAAAACACTTTCCAAGGCAAAGAAACCTCTTTTTCTTGCCGGCGGCGGAATCAATATTTCCCGTGCCAATAAGTTTTTCCAGGAAGTAGTAGAAAAGACCGGAGTTCCGGTAGTAACTACTATTATGGGACGTGGCGCAATTCCCACCAACCATCCTCTTTTTATCGGCAACCTTGGTATGCATGGCGCTTACGCAGCAAATATGGCGGTAAGCAACTGTGATGTACTTTTCTCTATCGGTACCCGTTTTAATGACCGCATCACAGGTAAGCTTCATGAGTTCGCCCCACATGCCCAGATCATCCACATTGACATTGATACTGCTTCCATTTCCCGAAATATCCAGGTGGATATTCCCATTGTTGCAGATGCGAAAGAAGCACTCACGAAAATGTCCGAATATGTATCTGACTACACCAATAAAAAATGGATCAATGAAATCAATGGCTGGAAGCAGGAGCATCCTCTTGCGATGCGTCCTAATGACCGATTAAGCCCTGTTGACATCATCAATGAGATCAATCACCAGTTTGACGAAGCGATTATTGTCACAGACGTTGGCCAGCACCAGATGCTGGTTTCCCAGTACGCTGAGATCACCCCTGGCAAACAGCTTGTCATGTCCGGCGGACTTGGCACTATGGGATACGGTTTTCCTGGCGGTGTGGGTGCCAGGATTGGCAACCCGGACAAGCCGGTTATCGTGATCTCCGGTGACGGCGGCATGCAGATGAACATCCAGGAATTTGCTACAGCGGTTCTGGAAGAGCTGCCTCTGATCCTTTGCGTATTTAACAACGAATATCTTGGCATGGTGCGCCAGTGGCAGAAGCTTTTCTACGGCAAACGCTACAGCATGACCAATCTTCGCTCCGGTGCCCTTTCCCGCCGTACAAATGGGGAAGAATATCCGAAATATACACCAGATTTCGTAAAACTGGCAGAAAGCTACGGTGCCAAGGGAATCCGCGTCTTCAATAAAGACCAGGTTGCAGCAGCATTTGAAGAAGCCAAAAAAAATACCAAGGTTCCTACTCTGATCGAGTTTATCATCGATCCGGAGGAAATGGTGTATCCTATGGTAAAACCAGGCGGAACACTGGAAGATTTAATTATGGATTGTTAATTAACAGGAGGTTTATCCCATGGCAGATAAAGGCATGAAAAAAAGATGGATTTCCCTCTATGTAGAGAACCAGGTAGGTGTTCTGTCCAAGATTTCCGGACTTTTTTCCGGCAAAAGCTATAACCTGGACAGCCTTACCGTAGGTACCACAGAGGATCCTACCGTTTCCCGAATGACCATCGGTACTGTAAGCGACGATGAGACTTTCGAACAGATCAAGAAACAGCTGAACCGCATGGTGGAAGTGATCAAGGTCATCGATTTCACCAACAGGTTTGTTCGTATGAAAGAAATTCTTTACATCAAAGTATTTAACTGCTCTTCCGAAGATAAAGTGGAGCTGTTCCAGATTGCAGAGACATTTAAGGCCAGAGTCATTGATTATGGCAAAGACAGCCTGCTTCTGGAGTTCGTCCAGACTGCAACCAAGAACGACGCAGTAGTCAAACTGATCAAAGAAGAATTCGGCCGCATCGAGGTGGTCCGTGGCGGAAGTGTAGGAATTGAATCCATCAGTATGATGGAACGCTAATTCAGACAACGATGTCCCTCCTGTTAAAGGAGGGCATTTTTGTAAATTTTATGAGGGGATACTTTATTATGAAAAAACAACAGATACCACTGAAAAATTCGCTGATCCTGCTTTTGACCGCAACTATCTGGGGAATCGCCTTTGTCGCCCAAAGCGAAGGCGGCGACGCAGTTGGACCGTTCACCTTCAACGCTACCAGGAATATCATTGGCTCCCTGGTGCTGATCCCGGTTATTTTTCTGCTGAATAAAATCAATCCGCAGAATAGCTCCGCAGCTCCCGCAGCATCCTCCCGTTCAAATGCATCATCCCAAGCTCAAAACTCTGCGGGCAAAAATGCCGCAGCTGTTCCTTCCGGGAATATCTTCACCCGCAACAAAACCTTAATTCTCGGCGGCATCGCCTGCGGCATCTGCCTCTGCCTTGCCTCCAACTTCCAGCAGCTGGGCATCCAGTACACCTCCGTTGGCAAAGCCGGATTTCTCACCGCCTGCTACATCATCATTGTCCCAATCCTTGGGCTTTTTATGAAAAAAAGATGCAGCCCCTTTATCTGGGTTGCCGTTGTGATGGCGCTGATCGGTCTCTACCTGCTTTGCATCACCGACGGCTTCTCCATCGGCAAAGGAGACATTCTGGTCCTGATCTGTGCATTCCTGTTTTCCCTGCATATTCTGGTCATTGACCACTTTTCTCCTAAAGTAGATGGAGTAAAAATGTCCTGCATCCAGTTCCTGGTCTGCGGCATCCTCACCGCCATCCCAGCAATCGTCCTGGAACACCCTCAGCTTTCCGCCTTTCACGGTGCCCTGGGTGCCATCCTCTACGCAGGTATCATGTCCTGCGGCGTGGCCTACACTCTTCAAATCATAGGACAGAAAAACATGAACCCAACTGTAGCCTCCCTAATTCTCAGCCTGGAGTCCTGCATCTCTGTCCTCGCAGGCTGGATCATCCTTGGCCAGAAACTAAGCCACCGCGAGATCATCGGCTGCGTAATAATGTTCGGAGCCATCATCCTCGCACAATTACCGCAAAAAGAAGCAGCCTGACTAGCTACGTCAACTGAGTTCGGGTGAAATATACCGCAAAGTGGAGCTTGCAGTTTGCAGGAATGACTTTTCAAACAGGCTCTGGCTCTGAAGCTATAACCAGCCCACACTATTGGGAAACCAAAACAAAAAGAAAGAGGTAAAGTTGAACTTCCTCCAACTTTACCTCTTTCTTTTTGTGTTACGCCTATCATCCATTATACAGCTGATAATATTTTCCCTTCTGCGCAATCAACTCATCATGAGAACCTCTCTCAATCACTCGTCCCTGCTCCAGAACCATAATACAATCACTGTTTCTAACCGTAGAAAGCCGATGTGCAATGGCAAATGTAGTTCTGCCCTCCATCAGCTTATCCATACCGTCCTGAACCAGCTTCTCAGTACGGGTATCAATGGAACTGGTTGCCTCATCCAGGATCAGTACCGGCGGATCTGCCACCGCAGCCCTTGCAATGGCCAGCAGCTGTCTTTGCCCCTGACTCAGATTGGCACCATTGTTGCGGAGCATGGTATTATACCCATTTGGTAGTCTTCGGATAAAACCATCCGCATTCGCCAGCTTCGCAGCTGCGATCACTTCTTCATCTGTGGCATCCAGCTTTCCATAACGGATATTTTCCATAACCGTAGTGGTAAACAAATTGGTATCCTGAAGTACGATCCCCATAGAACGCCTCAGATCGCCCTTCTTAATCTTATTCACATTGATTCCATCATAACGGATCTTGCCGTCCTGAATGTCATAAAAACGATTCAGAAGGTTGGTAATGGTAGTCTTACCAGCACCAGTAGAACCAACAAACGCGATCTTCTGTCCTGGCTTTGCATACATCTTCACATCGTGAAGCACGATCTTGTCATCCCGATAGCCGAAGTCAACTCCATCCAGAACAATATCGCCTTTCAGAGGAGTATAATCCGTCTCACCAGTCGCCTTGTGGAAATGCTTCCATGCCCAATGCCCGGTACGCTTCTGTGACTCCACCAGCTCCCCATTCTCTTCCTTCACATTTACCAGTGTTACGTAGCCCTCATCCACCTCGGGCTTCTCATCCAGAAGCTCGAAGATTCGCTTCGCACCGGCAAGTGCCATAACAATACTGTTAAACTGCTGACTCACCTGGTTGATTGGCTGGCTGAAGCTTTTATTAAAGGTAAGAAAGCTTGCCAGGCCGCCAAGAGTAAATCCACCCACGCTGTTTACAGCTAGTACACCGCCTACAATGGCACACAGCACATAACTGATATTTCCAATCTGTGCACAGGTAGGCATCAGCACGTTTGCAAATTTATTGGCATTATTCGCGCTCTCAAACAGCTGGTCATTCAGCTCATTAAATTTCTCAAGGCTTTCTTCCTCATGACAGAATACCTTTACAACCTTCTGGCCTTCCATCATTTCCTCGATGTAACCATTTACAATACCAAGATTCTTCTGCTGCTCCATGAAATACTTACCGCTGAGACCAGCAAGATTCTTGCTTGCAAAAAGCATAACCCCTACCATGAACAGAGTTACAAGAGTAAGAGGGATATTCAGAATGATCATACTTACCAGAACACTGACAATGGTGATCACACTGGAAATCAGCTGAGGGATACTCTGACTGATCATCTGACGCAGGGTATCAATGTCATTGGTATAAATGGACATGATATCTCCATGCGCATGTGTATCAAAATATTTGACAGGCAAAGTCTCCATGCGCTCAAACATCTCATTTCGAAGGTTGCGCAGGGTTCCCTGACTCACGTAAATCATCAGACGATTGTAGGTATAGGTACATGCCACACCTATGGCATAAAAACAGGCTACCCTGAGAATTGCCATTGCCAGAGGATGGAAATCCGGAGTTTCTGCTTTCAGAAGAGGCATGATATACTGATCAATAAGCGTCTTCATAAACATGGTTCCCTGCACATTCGCAAGAACACTGACTACAATTCCGATCACAACTACAATAATGTGGATCCTGTAATTTTTATAAATATATCCCATCAGTCTTCCAAGCATTTTACCCGGATTCTCAACCATTGGGCCTGTACGAAAAGCAGCACCGCCACGCCCCGGACCTTTTATGGGTTTGTTGTTACTCATACCTGATCACCTCCTCTGTTCTCATCGAAATCTCCTCCACCCTTTATCTGGGAATTATAAACATCCTGATAAATCGTATTGGTCCGCATCAGTTCCTCATGTGTTCCAAATCCGCTGATCCGGCCTTCATCCATAACAATAATACGGTCAGCGCTCTGAATACTGGAAATACGCTGTGCAATGATCAGTTTGGTAGTCTCCGGGATTTCCTCTGCAAATGCCTTGCGGATACGGGCATCCGTGGCAGTATCTACTGCACTTGTGGAATCATCCAGAATCAGCACCTTTGGCTTCTTAAGAAGAGCTCTTGCAATACAGAGACGCTGTTTCTGACCGCCCGAAACATTGGTTCCCCCCTGTTCAATATATGTATTATATTTATCCGGCATTTTTTCAATAAAGTCATCTGCACAGGCAAGCTTACATGCTCGACGGCACTCTTCCTCTGATGCTTCTTTATTTCCCCAGCGCAGATTCTCCAGAATGGTACCGGAAAACAGCACATTTTTCTGAAGAACAACTGCCACCTGATTTCGCAGACTTTCCATATGATACTCACGAACGTCCACACCGCCAACCTTTACTGAACCACTGCTCACATCATAAAGACGGCTGATCAGATTTACCAGACTGGATTTTGCACTTCCGGTTCCACCGATAATGCCGATTGTCTCTCCGGCACGAATAGAAAGATCAATATCCTTCAGCACCGGTTCCTTGCTGTCCTTCTTATAGCTGAAATCAACATGGTCAAATACAATACTTCCATCCGCAACTTCCATTACCGGATTCTGCGGATCGCAAAGATCTGCTGTCTCACTGATAACCTCAGCTACACGCTCTGCACTGGCGGCACTCATGGTAATCATGACAAATACCATTGAGAGCATCATAAGGCTCATGAGAATATTCATACAATATGTAAGAAGACTCATCAGCTCACCGGTAGTCAGACTTCCGCCAACGATCATATTAGCGCCCAGCCAGCTGATTCCAAGAATACATGCATAGACTGTAAACTGCATGACCGGCATGTTCATAACAACCAGCTTCTCAGCTCTTACAAACATTTCGTAAACCTTATTGCAGGCCTTCTGAAACTTCGTAGTCTCGTATTCTTCACGTACATAAGCCTTCACAACACGAACTGCATTGATATTTTCCTGTACACTGGCATTTAAGTCATCATATTTTTTAAATACCTCCTGGAAATATCTGGTAGCCTTCTTCATAATAAATACCAGAAAAGCTCCAAGGAAAATAACAGCAATAAGATAAATACTCGCAACCCTTGCATTGATCATAAACGCCATCGCCATGGCACAAATCAGACTGGCCGGGGCACGGGTACACATACGCAGGATCATCTGGTATGCATTCTGCAGGTTGGTCACGTCTGTAGTCAGACGTGTGATCAGACTTGCAGTACTGAACTTGTCAATGTTTGAAAATGAAAATGTCTGAATGTTAGTATACATTGCTTTACGAAGATTACGGGCAAAACCGGAGGATGCGTATGCTCCGTATTTTCCTCCAAGAATACCGGTAACAAGTCCTGCAACAGCAAGAAGCGCCATAATGGCACCTTTTCTGTAAAGATAACTGATATTACCGGCTTCCACACCGTTGTCGATCATATCTGCCATTACAAGAGGAATCATTGTCTCCACCACAACCTCCAGTATCATAAATACCGGTGTGAGGAAGGAGGCCTTCTTAAACTCCTTTACCTGGGCAAGTAATGTCTTTATCATCAGGTTCTCCCCTTTCTTTTTTTGTTAGTTTTCATCCCGCAGACAGCACTCTCTTTGGGCATTTTCCCGGATTATGTCCAGAACTTCCATAAAGCATTCCAGTTTTTCCTGGGGAATATCAGACTTTAACACATTCTGGATCCTGCCAAAATTCTCCATAATTTCCATCTGAAATTCCATCCCCTTTTCCGTAAGCACCAGACGCTTCAGTCTGGCATCTCTTGGAATAGATTCTCTGGTAATAAGCCCTTTCTTCTCCATTGCCTGAAGGATTCCTGACGCAGTAGAACGCGCCATCTGAAATTCTGCTTCCAGGTCTTTCTGGAAAACAGCTTCTTCTGAATGCCGGTACAGATAACCAATGATCCACCCCTGCATGCGGTTAATTCCGGCTTTCTCATCCACCTTGGACTGATATGAATTCACCAGACGTCCAATTACCTGATTGAGAGTACGAACCTCATACCCTATATGCCGTTCCGCCCGGCAGCGCTCATCAGGACCCATTTTTCTCTTTTTTTCCATATTTCCCTTCTTTCATATACTTCCAGGCAAAAATAGTTCGCCTATGAACAGTTCGGGTTCGAACTGTTCGTGTGCGAACTAATTATAAAAGCCAATACTGTAATTGTCAATCCTATTTTTTAATATCTGATTTGCTATTTGCTCACAAAGCGGACAAGTCCGCTTCAAGCTCCCTAAATTTCTCAATCTTTGAGGGACTTGTTGCGCTTTGTGCGCCAGATGCCGTCTGCTTTAGCAGACATATTCCTCATTACTCCTGGCATTCCCTTTCATTTCGAATAAAAGCTCCACTCACTTTCATCCACAGGCAAGTCTTCCATCTGATAATTCTCAATCTGGATGAAACTTCCCATCTCGATTTCCTGAATCATGCGCTCAATTCCGGAAAGCTCTCCCTGGACTTCCATTTCTACTCTGCCATCCCACAGATTGTCCACCCAACCGGTAAGGTTATTGGCTCTCGCCGCATTTTTTGCACGGTAACGAAATCCAACGCCCTGCACCTGACCGGAAAAATATATGTGTTTTCTTACTATCGCCATCCTTTGTCACTCCTTATGTTCCTTATGATATACGTCAATGCCGGCAGATGCAAGAATTTTTATTATTTTCCCTCAAAGATCTGAGCAATCGGGGAATCAGATGACAAAATAACGGTCTTGTTTTCTCCTTGCATAGAAGTTTTCAGGGCTTCAAGGCTTCTTACGAAGGAATAAAATTCTCTTCTCTCATCTTCCCCATAAGCCTGGGAAAGAATTTTCATATATTCCTGTTCCCCTTCTGCCTTCAAAATCTCAGCCTGCTTCTTCGCATCTGAGATCTGAATAGTCACTTCCTTATCTGTTTTGTTCTGGATTACCTTTGCTTCTGAATCACCTTCTGCTTTATATGTAGCAGCAATATTATCACGCTCTGAGATCATTCTCTCATACACAGCTGCCTTATTATCGTCCGGCAGATCCAGTTGCTTTGTTTCAAATTTCATCAGCTCTATTCCATATTGTTCCATATTATCTCCAATGGCTTCCATTACCATATCCGATAATTCTCCGTCCCGGCTTGTGATCACTTTGTCCTGTGAAAGACTGCTGATCACATTTTTTGTGGCATTATATACGGCCGTATTAATTCGGCTCTCGCTGTTTTCCAAAGAAGAGTTCAGGGTCTGCGCAAATTTAAGAGGATCTGTAATCTTCCACAAAACATAGCTGTCGCTGATCATGGTTTTCTTGTCCTTGGTAATCACATCAGATGCTTCCAAATCATATAGCAACGTTTCCTTCGGTAAAGACTGTGTCCTTTCTATCAATGGAATTTTAAAGCTGATTCCCGGTTCGCAGATTACTCTGTCAACTTTACCAAACTGACGGATCAGCTTGTATTCATTTTGCTGGGTTATGGTTATGGAAGAGCCGATTATTACTGCTCCGAGAATGCCTGTTATAAGTGCAGCTTTTTTCATTTTCATATTTTTTTATCCTTTCTATCAGATACTTATCTTAACTTCACTTAGTTTCTTCATTTGTATCTTCTGCCGTTTTCCAGTCTCCGGCAAAAGAATCCAGCGGCAATATCTTTTCCACGCCGCTTCCGTTGTCGATCACAATCTTCATACCAGGCAGCACATCTTCCATGGTTTCATAGAACATTCGCATTTTTGTAGTCTCAGGATTCTTCACATATTCCTCATACATTGCATTAAATCTTGCCACCTCAGCTTCTGCCTCATTGATCCTCACCTGTTTTTGTGCCTCCGCATCCTGAATAATCTGGTCTGCCTGGGCCTGCGCTTCTGGAAGCTTTTCGTTCCTGTATTTATTGGCATTGTTAAGCGCCGTTTCCTTTCCCTGTTTCGCAGTTTCCACCTCTTTAAATGCTTTCATCACTTCTTCAGTAGGCGGCTCAGAATCCTGTATTGTTATGTTAACCAATTGAATTCCCAGATCCTGTTCCTCCATCTGATTCAAAATCATCTCTTTGATCCTGCTCTGGATTTCTCCTTTTCCGGTGGTCAGAACCTCATCCACATTATAGCTTGCTATCACAGTTCGGATACAGCTTTGCGCAATATTTTTCAAAATCTCTTCCGGCTGCTCAGATGTGTAAAGATATTTTACAGGTTCTGAAATTCGATATTCTACAAAGAAATCCACATCAATAAAATTGTAATCCGAAGTGATCATGATTCCTTCATTTTCCACTACCGCATTATTTCCCATACTGTATCCGATTGGAAATCCCTGGATCGTGGTATTTACCTTCTGCACCTGCTGTACAAAAGGGACTTTGAAATGTAAGCCCGTTTCAGTCACTGCCTTTGGCACTCCAAAGGTTGTGAGTACTGCCTGTTCCTGCTCCTGAATCTGGTAAGTTGCATCCAGCGCTAATCCCCCTGCTACTATAAGCCCGGCAGCACCGATTGCCAGATATTTCATTTTTCCATTTCGCTTACTCATTTTTCTCCTCCATCTCTTTTACCAACAATAGTTTTCAAAAAGGGAGAATAAAAAAAGACTTTTATCCCAGGCACTGTCATAATGCCTGAAATAAAAGTCTCGCTGATTATCTCATAATGCGGGTAGTTTCATCTACCGTTCTGACGCATTTATGCACCATTCAGAAAAAATGGAATTCCATTTATCTCTTCATGGCCGCTACTCCCTTTTCTTTGAGCAGTATCATATCATAAGTATTCATGAAAATCAAGATGCTTTTTACTTATAAAAACTTCCACGCTTCCACATCAAAAACACCTCTCGGTGTAATTCGGATCTGAGGAATAACCGGCAAAGCCATAAAGGACAGCGTAATAAACGGATCATGACCGTCTTTTACACCCATTTCATGAGCTTTATGGATCATTCGCCCAAGAGTTTCATTGTCTTTCTCAAAACCATTGTCGCTCATCAGTCCCATTACAGGAAGGGCAAGGGTGTCAAATACTTTATGATTCTCTACGATCGTGTAGCCTCCCTGAGTACGCATCAGCTCCCGCACAGCAAGCTCCATGTCCTCATCATTATCTCCGATCACAATAATATTGTGGGAATCATGGGATACACTGGACGCAATTGCTCCATCGCGGATACCAAAACCTCCGATCACGCCGCAGCCGATTTTCCCCGTCATCTTATGACGTTCTACAACTGCAATCTTCTGATAATCGTCATCGGACTGGAATTTGCAGGGACCATCCCCTGCTTTCAGAGTTCCCTTTCTGGTAGTAATCTGCCCTTCTTCCGCCAGAATCACCGGAAAGATTCCATCTGCAGACTCCAGCTGAAATGCCGCTCTGGAAAATTCAGCCACATGCACTGTATTTTTCAGTTCAGGGGCACACGGTTTTATAACAATTTTTGCATTTTTATCCACTAATTGCCCTTTAAAGTACACATCTTCTATAGCTACACTGACAAGATCCGAAAGGATCAGCAAATCTGCCTGTCTGCCGGGTGCCACTGCTCCCTTGTCTTTCAGTCCATAACAGTCAGCTGCATTGATGGTTGCCATCTTAATAGCGGAAACCGGATTCATGCCAAGACGGATAGCTTTTCGCACGTTATGGTCAATATGCCCTTCACGCTGGATATCCTCAATATGCTTGTCATCTGTGCAGAAGCAGAATCCGTCACCATTCATATGTCTCTGCACCAGACCGCCAACAAGCGCCTCCAGATTTCGGGCAGCGCTGCCTTCCCTTACAAGAATGGTAAGACCGTTCCGCCGTTCTCGCATGGCATAATCAAAGAAGCTGCACTCATGGTCTGTAGCAATCCCTGCCATGGCATATGCCTGAAGATCTCCCTCTTCCAGAAACGGAGCGTGACCATCACGGATTCTGCCCTCAAACAGCTCCAGCTTGTCATGCATGGTCTTATCTCCCTGTACCACAGAAATGCTGTCCATTACTTCTCCAAGTCCAAGAATCCGGCTGTTATGAAGGTAAGGAGCCATATCTTCAGCAGAAAGAGTACATCCATTATCATCAATGGAAGTAGCCGGAACACAGGAAGGCATCATTACATATACATTTGCTTTCACATCTTCGGTTTGATCCAGAATATAATCAATTCCTGCCAGACCGGACACATTGGCTGATTCATGGGGATCCACAATAAAAGTGGTAGTTCCATGTCTGGAAGCAACTGTTACCAGTTCTGCTGGTGTCACCAGTGTAGATTCCAGATGAAGATGGCTGTCAATAAATCCCGGACATACATATTTGCCAGCCAGATCACGTTCTTCTTTTCCATGGAAGCTTCCAATTCCTGCTATAATCCCATCCTGTATGGCAATGTCTCCGCGGATGATCTCTTCTGTAAAAACATTCACAATCCTCGCATCCTTCAATACCAGGTCTGCCTTTTCCAAACCTCTTGCAATTCTGGAATACTGCTGATATTTTTCCAAATCCATATATATCCTCCTTTCATTTGTCAAATAATATTTATTATTCGCAAAAATATTTTGATTATTATTTATGATAGTAACACTTGTACAGTGAAATTTCAATGTAAATTTCAAAACATCCGGAAAAGTAAAAAACACCAGAGATGATTTTACTTTTAAATCACCTCTGGTGTTTCCATCAATTCTACAGCATTCTTTTCATTTCCGATAGAATAGCCTTATCTCCATAATTTTCCCGGGATTTCACTTGCCATAATTATTTATCATCTCCTGTAAGACGCAGAATATCCCGAATCTCATCCACATTCATATCGAGAATAACCGCCAGCTCATCAATGGTAAAGCGGTTCTCCCCATCATCATCTGTCAGATCCTTTACAGCTGATTCCAGCTTCTCTACCTTGGCTACCAGGCAGTCATCCTGGAATTTCTGCTGTGTCTGATCCTCAATTGCTGCAATGATTCCCTTGCGCAGCTGAAGACGCAGCCAGGCGTCATCCTTGTGCTCTGTCTCCGGGTCAGAAAGAGCTGTGAGAAGCACCACGTTTGCCTCCTGGATCAGGTCTGCAAGATGAATCTCTGCGCAGTTCATATCTGCCGCCATATTAGCTGCTACCGGCAGATAAATGCTGGTAAGAGCTGCCTCTGCAATGGCATCCCCGTCAGCCAGATTTTCAAACAGCGTATTGATCATCTCCTGGCTTAGTTCCTTACCATTACTTACCTCTGCCAGGTAATCCTTCAGATATGCTTCTTCCTCTGGAGTAAGCGGTGTGCTGGTTCCATTGGACTGGGGCTCTGCCTCTTTCTCTTCCTTTGCTTCTGCCTGCGCCGCAGCATCTTCTCCTTCTATCACGATTCCCTGCAGCTTCAGATACTGCAGTACCTTTATCATCTGGCTTGTCTCAAGGTCTGTATCCGCAAAATGCTCCCGGATCTGCTCATGTGTCAGCATATTCCCATTCTGCTTTCCAAGGTCACAAATCTCTCTTAATTTCTCCTGAAACTGAACAACGTCCATATTTTTCCTCCATATTTCTTCATTGTGTAAACTATATCAAATCCGCTTTGCAAAATCAAGGTGTTACTGTCCACGGTCCCGCCAGCAACCTCAAGACATATTTCCATTATAAAAAAATGATCCAAATCTGATTCTCCTTGCGAAAATCCAATCCAGATCATTTCTCATCTCCTGCGGATGACAGGACTTGAACCTGCACGTCATAAACACCAGAACCTAAATCTGGCGCGTCTGCCAATTCCGCCACATCCGCATATATATTATTTAAAAAACCGGAATGCCCTAATCATAAGGCTTCCGGTTATCATTTACAAGTGAAGCATCGGGGATTCGAACCCCGGACAACTTGATTAAAAGTCAAGTGCTCTACCAACTGAGCTAATGCTCCATATAGGACTGGGCTAGCTGGATTCGAACCAGCGAATGCAGCAGTCAAAGTGCTGTGCCTTACCGCTTGGCGATAGCCCAAAGGCAAAGGGTGGATACAGGGATTCGAACCCTGGGCCTCCAGAGCCACAATCTGGCGCGCTAACCAACTGCGCTATATCCACCACAGCGTGTCAGAAGGGATTCGAACCCCCGACCCACGGCTTAGAAGGCCGTTGCTCTATCCAGCTGAGCTACTGACACATATTTCTCTTCATCAGAGAAGCGGGTGATGGGAATCGAACCCACGTATCTAGCTTGGAAGGCTAGTGTTCTACCATTGAACTACACCCGCATTTACGCTGAAACGGTAATGTTGTTACAGCAGTCGGGGTGACAAGATTCGAACTTGCGGCCTCCTGGTCCCAAACCAGGCGCTCTAGCCAAACTGAGCCACACCCCGATGTCTTACAACATCATTTCTATGAAGTTGTCGTTCCTTGTTCTCTCAAGAATTTCTTTTCTCTCGCTCAAGGCAAGTGTTATTATATTATATGGCCTACTATTTGTCAACACCTTTTTTCATATTTTTTTATATTTTTTTCAAAAAAAGATACAATTCCCGAAAACCCGCTAAAAATGCGGGTTTCCGGTATCTTAGTCACTCCTGTTCTGGGCTTTTTTAATTATTTTTTTCAAAATTCCCATAAAAATTTTTTTCTTTTTTCAATGCACAAAGATCATAAATATTCAATTTCCGCCATCGGCTCTTCCCCTTTTTCCAAATCCATGACCACATAGCTTGGTCTGCGGCCTTCCTGCCTTGGGAAAGAAAGGCTTCCCGGATTGATCACCAGCACACCGTTTTTCTTCTCGATTACCGGCTTATGTGTATGACCGAAAAATACGATTTCACAGCCTCTGGCGGCTGCCTCCTCTGAAACGCCGTAAAGATCCATGGACACCCCATAATTATGACCATGTGTCACCATGATCTTATGCCCTTCCAGCACAATTTCCTCTTCTCTTGGCAGATCACTGAAGAAATCATTGTTTCCAGCCACAATGGTGCAGGGACATTCTGCAAGAGCTTCAATAAAGAACTCCCGTCCTTCCACATCCCCACAATGGATCAGATAATCAAATGGCTGTTCCTGCTCCACAATGATTTCCAGCCTCTCGTCTCTTCCGTGGGTATCACTGACTACCAGAATTTTCATCTTAGTTCTTCCTTTATCATCTGCAGCGCTTTTCCTCTGTGGCTGATCTTATTTTTCTCTTCCATGGACAGTTCAGCTGAGGTGCAGCCGTATTCTGGCAGGAAAAAGATAGGATCATAGCCAAAGCCATTGGCTCCTTTTTCCCCGTAACCAATTCGCCCTTCCATAGTTCCGCGCACAGTTTCCACCTTTCCATCTGGGAAAACAGCTGCAATGGCACATACAAAACGGGCAGTACGTTTCTCATCCGGCACCCCCTCCAGCCTCTGGATCAGATTGCCGTTCTTGGTATGATAATCAGTGTGTTCCCCCATATAGCGTGCGGAATAAACGCCTGGCTCTTTGTTCAGATAATCGATTTCAAGTCCGGAATCGTCTGCAAGAACGATTTCTCCATTCTTTGTCAGCTTGCTAATGGCAGTTGCCTTAATCACTGCATTTTCTTCAAATGTTTTGCCATCTTCCACAATATCTGACTGGATTCCGGCTTCCTTCATGGACAGCACTTCAGCGTCCAGGTCAGCCAGGATTTCCCGAATTTCTTTCATCTTGTCCGCATTTCCTGTTGCAAAAATAATCTTCTTCATTATTTTATGTCCTCTTTCTTTTCCTGTGCCAGACCTCTTCTTGGCGGTTTCGGTCCCAGGAACTGGTAGAAATATGTTTTCAGCATTCCATTATAGATCTTACGGTTCTTATCTGCCTTACGGCCAATGTCATTCTCCGCTTTGTCATAGGAAGTGATCAGATACATAGACCACTTATCAAGCCCACGGTAGCTTTCCCCGATCTCACGGTAAAGCTGCGGCAGGGCTGCTTTCTCATCCAGACGCTCACCGTATGGCGGATTTGTGATGATAAAACCATATGGCTTTGGATGGTGAAGCTCTTTCACCGGACGCTGCTGGAAATGAATCAGGCTGTCCACCCCTGCCATCTTTGCATTTGCCCGGGCCGCCTTCAGCGCCTCAGCGTCAATATCATAGCCCTGGATGTCTGTCTCGATTTTCAGGTTTACCCGGTCCTGAGCCTCTTCTACAGCCTCATACCAGCATCTTCTTGGCACTACATGCTTCCAGTCTTCTGCCAGGAAGGAACGGTTCATTCCTGGTGCAATATCCGCAGCCATCATAGCTGCCTCGATTGGAAAAGTACCACTTCCGCAGAATGGATCTACAAGGCTTCGGTCTTTTTTCCAAGGGGTTAACATAATCAGTGCGCTGGCAAGTGTCTCGGTAATAGGCGCCTTTACTGTCATCTGGCGATACCCTCTCTTATGAAGAGAAACACCGGAAGTATCGATTCCAATAGTTGCCACATCCTTCATAAACGCCACACGGATAGGAAAATCTGCGCCGTCTTCTGGGAACCAGGACACGTTGTACACGCCCTTCAGACGCTCTACAATGGCTTTTTTCATAATGGATTGGATATCTGACGGGCTGAACAGCTTACTCTTTACAGAATTGGCTTTTGCCACCCAGAATTTGCCGTCTGCCGGAATGTAGCGCTCCCATGGCAGGGCCTTGGTTGCTTCAAAAAGCTCGTCAAAGGTTTCCGCCTTTACCTCTGCTACCTTCAGAAGAATACGCTCTGTAGTGCGAAGGAAAACGTTGGCGTCTGCAATTCCCTGGGCATCAGCCAGGAAGGTAACCTTTCCGTCTTCCACCTTGCTGATCTCATATCCCAGATCCAGGATCTCTCTTTTTAAAACCGCTTCCAGACCAAAATGGCAGGGTGCGATCAGTTCAAATCTTTCTGTACTCATTCCTTTTTCCCTTCTTATAATGCTATGCTTTTTACAACGTTTCCGTCAAAATCCCGGATGGAAAAAACACCGTCTTCCAGCACTGCGTATGTAGGTGGATTTCCTTCCTTCGGGATGGATACGGAGCCAGGGTTCAGAAGGATGTAACCGTCCATCTGCTCGGCTTTCAGCACATGGGTATGTCCATGGATCAGGATATCTCCTTCACATAACGGTGGCAGATTGTTCTGATTATAAACATGTCCATGGGTTGCATAAAAGGTTTTGCCGTCAATGGCAAGGATGCAGTAGTCTGCCATCACTGGAAACTCCAGAACCATCTGGTCTACCTCTGCCTCGCAGTTTCCACGTACCGCATAGATTTTATCCTTCATGGCATTCAGCATAGGGATCACCTGCTTGGGTGCGTATTCCTTTGGCAGATCGTTTCTCGGGCCATGATAAAGCAGATCGCCCAGCAGAACCAGGCGCTCTGCCCCTTCTTTTTCAAAGACATCCAGCATTTTTCTGCAGTAGTAGGCAGAACCGTGGATGTCAGAAGCAAACATATATTTCATAAACTTAGTTTCTCCTCTGTTTTTAGTGTTCGAATTGTCTCTCTCCTTTTCGGTTTACATAACCTCATGAAAAGGACATTTTTTTCTTCTTTACATTATCATGCCTTGATGGAAATTACAAGATAGTACTCTTTTGAAATTTTCTCATATATCGCATATCAGATTTCTCCCTCTGTACTCCTTCATTCCCCCGATCACCGTTTTTGTCTTATATCCATTTCGCGCCAGAATCCTGGCTGCCTGAAGACTTGCCCCGCCTCTGTCGCAATACAACACCAGTATTTTACCTGTAGGAAAATCATATCTCTCCATTTCTTCAAACTTCTCATATGGCACATTTACCGCTCCCTTTATATGTCCGTTATGATACTCTTTTGCATCTCTTAAATCTATGATAAAGGAATCCTTCCGTCCAACATAATAATCCAGCATTTTTCCGGAAATCGGCTCTACAGGAAACATGGAAAATCCCCTTTTTTATCAGTATATCCACAAATACAAAAAAGGTGCCAAAATGCACCTTTTTTAATCAGCTATGAAACAAAATCAGAAATCCGTTGTACATCTGCGGACTATCTCGCACGGAATACACACATTCTTTTCAATTTGTATTTCTCTCTCAAGAAGGTCAATCATCCGTTCCACTGTCTTTTTGCACATTACGCCCAGCTTACTGTCCACCGACGTAAGCTCAGGATCACTGCTGATTGCAAGAATTGAGTTATTATATCCGGCAACAGCCAGTTCCTCAGGAATCGCCAGTCCCTTAATCTTTGCATACTTTACTGCTCCGATTGCAATTCCATCCTCTGTTGCAAGAACGCTGTCAAAATCAAGGGTCCGGTTGTATTCAAGCAGCATATCCCGCGTATATTCAATGTCATTTCTGGTTTTGAATTTCAGATGTCCACAAATTGGATATCCGGCGTCCTGCAATGCAGCTTCGTATCCCGCCATTTTCTGTCTGGCACTGTAGGATTCTGAATCATACATGAAAAGAATTTTCTCTTTTCCTCTCCGGATAAAGGCTTTCGTCACTTCATAAGTAGCCTGAAAATCATCCGCATAGGTGCAGTAAATATTATCGCCTGAAACCTTTGCGTTAATCATAAATACGGAAACCTGTTCCGCTGCCTCCCGAATATAATCTGTGTCAGATTCATCTTTACCATTTCCTGCATATGTAGAACCAACCAGTATCAGCGTGTCTATTTTCTTAGACAAAAGGAGTCTGACATAATCCTCCTTTTCTTCCTGTTTAAATCCACTGCAGCCAAGAATACAGTCATATCCATGAGCATGAAGATTTCGTTCCAGATAGGATACTGCTTTGGCCATATAGATATCGTCAATGTTTGGACAGATGATTCCTACTGTTTTCATCGATCCAAGACCGAGGCCTCTGGCAAACGCATTCGGCGTGTATTCATTTTCTTTCATAACCGCAAGAACCTTTTCTTTTGTCTTCGGGCTGACTTTCGGACTGTTATTAACCACTCTGGATACTGTTGCGATAGAAACATTTGCCAGCTTTGCAATATCATATATATTCACTATAGTTCTCCTGTTCGTTCTGATAATAATATAAAATAAGCATTCACTTTATCCGTTCTATACTGAAAAAGCATATCAGACAGCTTCATATCTGATATGCTTTTATCAAGCAGCTTATTTATTTTAACATCAATAATTTTACAGGTCAAACCCAAAATAGTCTACTGCATTATTGTACGAAATTCCGCACACAATTTCCTTTAAAGTCTTATAATCAGCTGGATATTCCCCATTTTCCACCCAGCCGCCAATAAGCTCGCAAAGAATTCTGCGGAAATACTCATGTCTGGTATAGGACAAAAAGCTTCTTGAATCAGTAAGCATGCCAACAAAGTTTGCAAGCAGTCCCAGATTTGCAAGTGATGTCATCTGTGCGATCATACCTGTTTTGTGATCGTTGAACCACCATGCACTTCCCTGCTGAATTTTGCCTGCTGCCTCTGTTCCCTGGAAGCAGCCAAGGATTGTTCCGATTGCTTCATTGTCATTGGGATTCAGGGAGTACAGGATTGTCTTTGGAAGTTCATTTGATGCGATCAGAGAATTCAAAAAATCTGCTGTCTGAGCACTTGGTGCATAGTTATTGATGCAGTCATATCCTGTATCCGGTCCGAGCTGCTCATACATAAATGCATTGTTGTCTCTCTTGCATCCATAATGGATCTGCATTACCCAGTTCTTTTTATGATATTCTTTTCCAACAAACTGCATAAAAGCTGTCTTGAAGATCATTTCTTCTTCTCTTGAGATGCTTTCGCCATTCAGTCTCTTTTTAAAGATTTCATTTACTTTTTCTTCTGCTGCAGGCGCATACATAACATATTCCAGTGCATGGTCAGATACACTGCATCCCATCTGGGCAAAGAATTCCATTCTCTTAAGAAGGGCTTCTTTCAGATCTGCAAATTCTGCAATTCTAATTCCACTTACTTCAGAAAGCTTTTTCATGTATTCCGGATATTCCGATTTTTCCAGATTCATTGCCTTGTCCGGACGCCATGCAGGAAGCACTTTTACCTCAAAGCTTTCATCCTCTGCAAGAACCTTGTGCCATTTCAGATCATCTACCGGATCATCTGTTGTGCAGATTAATTTTACATTGGACTTGCGGATAATGTTTCTTACAGACATATCATCTTCCTGAAGCTTTTTGTTGCAGAGATTCCATACTTTTTCTGCTGTATCTCCGTTCAGATACCCTGTATATCCAAAATATCTCTGCAATTCCAGATGACTCCAGTGATAAAGAGGATTTCCAATCGCTTTGCCAAGAGTTTCTGCCCATTTCTGGAATTTTTCACGGTCACTGGCGCCACCAGTAATGTAGTACTCATCTACTCCATTTGATCTCATCTGACGCCATTTATAATGATCACCGCCAAGCCACACCTGGGTAATATTCTCAAACTTACGGTCCTCTGCAATTTCCTGGGGATTGATATGGCAATGGTAATCTACAATTGGCATTGTCTCTGCATATTCATGAAATAACTTTTTTGATGTTTCTGTTGAAAGTAAAAAATCTTTGTCCATAAATGCTTTCATAAAATAATTCTCCTCTTCCTTCTATCCGTTCCAGCAAAAAATGTAAGGTCTTACACTCCAATCACAGTATACGATAAATAAGTGTCATTTTCAATTCATACAGCATTTGAAGAACAGCCAAATTTACGCATGACATATTGTGTATTTTTACCATTTTTAGCTTTTTTCCCATTTTCTATTGACGTTCCTGTTTTGTTGATGTAATTTGGATGTAAGCTCTTACATATATTATTTTCACATAAAGGAGGTTGTTGATTTCTTGAAATCTTTTATTAAAATTAATCCTTCAGATAATGTAGCCGTTGCGCTTCAGCCTCTGGCGAAAGGCACTGTGATCGAACTTGATAGCTCCACACTCACTCTTACAGAAAACATCATGCAGGGACACAAGTTTGCATTAAAAAATCTCAAGCCTGGTGATTCCATTATTAAATATGGTAATCCCATTGGACGTGCAACCACAGAAATTTCTGCAGGTTCCTGGATTCATACTCACAATTTAAAAACAGGGCTGGGAGATCTTCTTACTTATACATATAACAAAAATATCACAGAGCTTCCACACCGGGAGCCAAAATTCTTCCAGGGCTATCGCAGAAAAAACGGTGGTGTTGGCGTACGTAATGAAATCTGGATCATTCCTACAGTAGGCTGCGTTAACAATGTCGCATCTGCTATTGAGCGGGCCTCGCAGAAGTACATGACAGACCAGATTGATGGTGTCTGTGCATTTCCACATCCTTACGGATGTTCCCAGATGGGTGATGATCAGAATAACACACGTCAGATCCTTGCTGATTTAGTGAACCATCCTAATGCAGGCGGTGTTCTGGTTCTTGGACTTGGCTGCGAAAACAGCAGCATCGATGAATTAAAGAAATTTATCGGGGACTATGATCCTGAGCGTGTACGTTTTCTCGTTGCCCAGGAATGCGAAGATGAGATCAGTGATGGTGTTGAAGCCGTCAAAGAACTGATTTCCTATGCATCCTCATTTAAACGTGAACCAATCAGTGCATCTGAACTGACAATCGGTATGAAATGCGGCGGCTCTGACGGTTTGTCTGGAATCACGGCAAACCCTACTGTTGGTGCATTTTCTGATAAACTGATTTCTATGGGCGGATCTACAATTCTTACAGAAGTTCCTGAAATGTTCGGCGCTGAAGAATCACTTATGAACCGCTGCGAGACAGAATATCTGTTCAACCAGACAGTTGCCCTTGTCAACGATTTCAAGAATTATTTTAAAAGTCACAACCAGACCATTTATGAAAATCCTTCTCCAGGAAACAAAAAAGGCGGTATTTCCAGTCTGGAAGACAAATCTCTCGGATGTACGCAGAAATCCGGAAGTGCACCTGTTATGGGAGTTCTTTCTTATGGAGAACCTGTAAAGGAAAAAGGATTAAACCTGCTGAGCGCACCTGGCAATGATCTGGTTGCCTCTACTGCTCTTGCAGCATCCGGGGCACACATTGTACTTTTTACTACCGGACGAGGAACACCTTTTGCAAGTCCTGTACCTACAGTTAAAATCTCCACAAACAACCAGCTTGCCCAAAAGAAACAAAACTGGATCGATTTCAACTGTGGAGTCATGGTAAATGATACTCCTCTTGATGAACTTTCAGAAAATCTTCTGGACTTTGTCCTTGAAATTGCTTCCGGAAAGAAATCAAAATCTGAAGAAGCCGGTTTCCATGATATGGCTATTTTCAAACAGGGAGTTACTTTATAAATCGAATTATATATGAAAGGAAAATACAGAAATGAAAAAATTATCTTATGCTACTTTAAAAGAACAGTGTTATGATGGATACCTTCTTGAATCAGCACCGGAACGTGTACTTCAGTTTGGTGAAGGAAACTTTCTCCGTGCCTTTGTAGATTATTTTATAGATGAGTTAAATGAAAAAGCAGGATTCAACTCCAAGGTTGTTCTGTGTCAGCCAATCGCTCCAGGTCTTGCTGACATAATCAACGAGCAGGAGGGTCTTTATACCTTATTTCTCCGTGGATTCCAGGATGGCAAAAAAGTAAACAAAAAACGTGTTATCTCCTGTGTAAGCCGTTGTCTCAATCCATATAAGGATTTTGAAGCAGTTCTTGCATGTGCAGATAACCCGGACCTCCGTTTTATCGCATGTAATACAACTGAAGCCGGAATTACTTATGATTCTTCCTGTCAGTTTACTGATGTTCCGGCTAACAGCTATCCTGGAAAACTTACTCAGTTTATGTATCGTCGTTTCCAGAAATTCGGTCAGGAAGCCGGCAAAGGATTTATCATTCTCTCCTGTGAGCTGATCGATGATAATGGAAAAGAACTTGAAAAATGTGTATTAAAATATGCAAAGCAGTGGAATCTCGGCGAAGACTTTATCAACTGGATCAAAGCTGAAAACATCTTCTGTTCTACACTTGTAGACCGTATTGTAACAGGATATCCTAGAAATGAAGCTGCTGCAATCTGCAACGAGCTTGGTTATGAAGACAACCTGATCGACACAGGTGAAATCTTCGGATTCTGGGTAATCGAAGGACCTCAGTCAATCAAAGACGAATTCCCAGTTGACAAAGCGAACCTTCCAATCCTGATCACTGACAACCACAAACCATACAAGCAGAGAAAAGTACGTATCTTAAACGGCGCGCATACCTCCTTTGTACTTGGTGCATATCTTGCAGGACAGGACATTGTAAGAGACTGTATGAACGATGATGTGATCTGTGGATTTATGAACAAAACTATTTATGACGAGATCATCCCTACTCTGGATCTTCCCAAAGCTGAGCTCGAAGATTTTGCCGCAGCTGTTACAGAACGTTTCAAAAACCCATTTATCGATCACGCTCTTCTTTCCATTTCTCTGAATTCAACTTCCAAATGGAAAGCACGTGTTATGCCTTCCCTCAAAAAATATGTTGAACGCAAAGGTACTCTTCCTGCATGCATCACAGCTTCTTTCGCCTTCTACATTGCATTCTATAACGGATATACTCTGAGCGAAGACGGACTTACAGCAAAAAGAGCAGCCAATGAATACACTGTAAAAGATGACAAGGCAGTTCTCGAATTCTACCTTGCACATAAAGATGATTCCGCAGCAGATCTTGTTCATGCAGTATGCACCAATACTTCCTTCTGGGGTGAAGATCTGACACAGATTTCCGGATTTGAAGCAGCTGTATGCAATTACTTAACCCAGATCCGTGAGAACGGCACATATGAAGTAATGAAAACACTGATCTAATACTTTTATCATGACAGCACATAATCTGTGTGTGCTGTCTGCTCAGAAAGAGGAGATTTTATATTATGAATACAACCTTAGAAAAACTTGGTAGATTTGGTGTTGTCCCTGTTGTTGTGTTAGATGATGCCAATGATGCTGCACCTCTTGCAAAGGCACTCTGCGATGGTGATCTTGCCTGTGCCGAAGTAACATTTCGTACAGACGCCGCAGAAGAATCCATCCGCATTATGACATCCCAGTATCCTGAGATGATCGTGGGAGCCGGCACAGTTCTCACAAAAGAACAGGTTGACCGCGCAGTAGCTGCCGGAGCACGTTTTATTGTTACTCCTGGTCTTGATCCGGAAATTGTCCGCTACTGCATGGAAAAAGGTGTTCCAGTAACTCCTGGAGTTGTAACCCCAAGTGAACTTGCCCAGGCCTATGTGCTGGGACTTCGCCTTGTGAAGTTTTTCCCGGCAGAACCTTCCGGCGGCCTTCCGATGATCAAAGCTCTGGCTGCTCCGTATAATATGATGCAGTTTATGCCTACAGGCGGCATCAGTGCAGCAACTCTCTGTGATTATCTCCGCTATGAAAAAATCTTTGCATGCGGTGGAAGCTGGATGGTCAAAGGCAGCCTCATTAAATCCGGAGATTTTGACAAGATCACAGCACTTACCAAAGAAGCTGTCGAACTTGTCCATACTGTCAGGGAGGTATAAGAATGGCTAAAGTTGTAACTTTAGGCGAGATCATGCTGCGACTCTCGCCTCCTGGATATCAGCGTTTTGCCCAGGCCCGCAATTTTGAGATCAACTATGGTGGCGCAGAAGCCAACGTTGCTGCATCTTTGGCAGAATTTGGTCATCATTCTGTTTTTCTTTCCAAAATACCGGAAAATGCCATTGGCGATGCTGCGATCAGCACACTTCGAAGTTTAAATGTTGACTGTGACTACATTGCCCGAGGCGACAAACGTCTTGGAATCTATTTCCTTGAAAACGGTGCCTCCGTTCGTCCTTCCAGTGTTGTTTATGACCGTGCAGATTCCTCAATCACCAAAGCAGTTCCTGATGAATTTGATTTCGACGAAATCTTTAAAGATGCTGATCTTTTTCATGTATCCGGCATCACTCCGGTATTAAGTGCAGACGCAAAAGAACTTACTTTTGCTGCACTAAAAAAGGCCAGAGAACACCATGTAACTGTTTCTTTTGACCTGAATTACCGTTCCAAATTATGGACATCTGACATAGAAGGCAAACAGAAAATGCTCTCTGAGATGATGGAATATGTAGATATCTGCTTCGGAAATGCCCGTGATGCTGCAAAATGTCTTGGCTATACAGAAGATGGCATTGATTTTATTAATGGTGAATATAATATCTGCGTGGACGAAAAACACATGCGCAATGTATTAGATCACTATCATTTCACACACCTGGTCACTACCCTCCGCAGCAGCATCAGTGCGTCCGACAATGGCTGGTCCGGAGCTGTCTGCACAGCAGGTGACTACTACAAAGGTCGTGATTATATGCTTCATATTGTTGATCGGGTTGGTGGCGGCGATTCCTTTGCTTCTGGCTTTCTTCATGGTATTCTGGCCAATATGGGAAACAGAAAAGCCCTTGAATTTGGTCTTGCAGCTGCCGCGGTCAAACACACGATTCCAGGTGACTTAAATTATATTACAGAATCAGAAGTTCTTTCCATGATTGAAAGCGACGGCGCAGGACGCGTACAGCGTTAGAGCGTGTCTGAAAAATCATTCCTCATTGCTCAGCAATAACCTCCGGCATACATTAAACCTCCCAACAAGGGCGCAGAGTCAACAGACCCTGCGCCCTTTCTTAAAATATTTTAATATCTGGAAGTAGTATCTTCCCCTGATCCGTAAGAATTGCGGCTCTTGTTTTTGCTGCTGTTTTTTGTGTAAGAGTTCTTGCAATCCTGAGAATTCATCTCATTTTCATAAGATCTGTTTGTAGAATTTTTACTGTTTTTGTTTTCAGACTCATAATTTTTTGCCATTTGCGTATTCCTCCTGTTGAATGCCGCTGTCCACGTTCTGTTCCGCATCCAGCAGCTGTTTTCAGATTACTTTGTGTATTGTAACCAATTGCAGAAGGAATATTCATCAAAATGATATTGCTTTTTTTTTCAGTTTATATTATAATTTGTCTTGTAAAAGAATTTACCCTTCAAAAATTTTTTTACATAACCCCTTATTTAATTATTTATACTCCCCTCGAAACACCCGGTAGCTCCCCTACCGGGTGTTTCTCTTTGGATTTATAAGGGTTTGCCCTCATCCTTATAGGATTTGCAGACTTTACGCCCGGAACAATTTCTCTCTGCACAAGCCATCTTAAAACAATCTGTGCCACTGATTTGTGATGCTTCCGTGCCATTTCACATAATATTTCATTATTGAAAGTAACCAAAGAAGAGAATATCACAAGAGCTGCTGAGAGCCTGCATATCTTGCAGCCTTATCTTTCAAAGCAACTCATGGAGCTGGAAAATGAATTTGGGAAACAACTGCTTATTCGTGGAAAGCGTAAAATCATATTGACAGAAGATGAAATTATACTCAGAAAACGTGCAGAGGAAATCCTGTCATTAGTGAAAAAAACAGAATCTGATCTAAATTCTAATAATCCACAAATCAGCGGAGAAATTGCTATTAGCGGTAATCCAACTATGACCGTGTTAAATGCAGCATCTCATCTTCGCATACATTATCCGGATTAATCGAATTCTCTGTGTTGTTTCCATCTGATCCCCCTATTTATATTTCTGCTTTTTTGTTGAAATTGTCACTATAACAAATTTATTTTTCATAATACACATCCATCATGAAGAATTGCACCTTTATATTTCTCGAATTATGAGAATCCTCTCTTTATTCAACAAAGATAAAAAAATGGATTTTATGCAGTTTCTGCTTATCTCAGCTCCTGCATAAAATCCAGAAATTTTTTACATATTGTATGTAGAACACATTATATTTTTTAAAAACTCATAATCTGCTCTTCGTCAAGTCTTTTAAGAATTTCGCATGCCAACTTAACCGCATTATCAAAATCAGCATAAGCTGAAATTCCATAATGTGTGTGCGCATAGCGAACCGGAACACCAATAACGATGACCGGAACTGCTTTTTCAGTCAGATGTATAACTGCACCATTGGTTGAACCAGCACTGCGGACTGCATCCTGAACCGGGATGCCAAGCTTTTCTGCCAGATCAAGTGCATATCTCTGGTAACGCGGATTGGTGATCATGCGTGAATCAATATGACGAAGCATCGGACCACGCTTAATAGCCGTCTGAACCATATACTGCTCAACGCACGTATCATCTGCCGGACAGCCTTCAAAAACAATTGCGATATCTGGCTTAATTACCTCTGCTGTCACAGTGGCACCACGTACACCAACTTCTTCCTGTGCTGCACAAGCGCCAACAATATCCACATTCAAATCCTGACCAGCCAGGGTATGCATGGTCTTAAGAATTGCTGCACATCCCAGGCGACAGTCAAAGCTCTTGCCCACCATCAGATCTGTAGTTGCTGAATATGTAAATGTCACATCCGGCACTATCGGTTCACCGATACGAATGCCGAACTTTTCAACCGCCTCTTCTTTAGAAACAGCGCCAACATCTACCGTGATATCTTTCATATCCAGAGGTGCTTTACGCTCTTGCTCTGTCATGAAATGCGGAGGCTTGCTGGTAGTAAGACCCGGAATATATTCTCCGAATCGGTTGCGGACCAAGACTTTATGAGCCGGAATATTGTGGTTAACCCAACCTCCGATCTGAATGATGCGGAGAGTTCCGTTCGGGCAGATAGCCTGCACCATAAAACCAACCTCATCACTATGTGCATCAAGCTGAACAACCGGACGTTTGCCGTTATTTTCTTTACGGCGGATATATAGGTTGCGCATGCGATCTTCTGTAACTTCTCCGAGTCCTTCTGCATAAGGACGAATCGCTGCAACCACTTCATCTTCAAAGCCTGATGTACCGTTTGCATTTGAAATTGCTGCAATCATTTCCAACGTTGTTTTTTTATCCATTCTGACACCTCTTTATGAAAGTTTTGCTTTCTTGAACTCTTCTATGAAATCAACAATATAGTTTGCTGTTGTCTCAAGTATCTCCTTGCGCCACTCTTCTGTAGCGGTACTCAGATGATCCGGTCCAATCCAGCTGCTGCCTGTTACATGTGGAGTATTGCGTATAATATCAACGTTAACTCCCTTGAACTCAGCATCTACTTATATGCTTTTTAAACCAAGTATAGTCTAGGCCAATATGATTGTCAACAATTCCAACTCGATGTGATAAATTTCGTGAACTTCTTATAGAGTAAAGAATGCCATGTAAAAATCAATAACACCGAATAGGATTTATTATAATCCTGTATCGGCGTTATTGATCGTAATTATCTTATTATTCTTTTACTCAAGCTGACCGATTATCATCACGGGAATTTGACACATTGAAATCACGAGCAGGGATTCATGTCCAATTCTTCTCCACTCATATTCTCTATCCGCCGCGGCCTTGCCAACGGCAAGACAAAATCCTTCGCTTGCAGCGCGCAAAAAGAGGACAGCATCCACACTGCCCTCTCTCGTTCTCAATTAGTAAAATACAGAAAATCCCCACAAGGTCTCTCATAATTATTGATCAGCCGATTCATGACCTTTCCATTATAGTACATGGTTACGGAGCCGCCGCCATCCAGGTTGTAGGCGTACTGGCAGCCGTAGCTGTTAAAGATGTTTACCAGGTCCCAATGATTCAGGCCGGAATAGGTGCCGGTGTCGGTGACAAGAAGTACATACTTGCCGGGCTTTACCATTCCTACAGCAGTCCTTGGATAATACTTGGCTGTTTCTGCCCAGGCCGGCTGTGCCTTACCGTTCTTAATAAGAACTGGTCCGAAATTGTAGGTATCCTTTACTCCCGCTTTCAAAAGTACATCTCCCAGAAGCCCCATCTTCGGAGTATAAATGGTGCCGTCATTTTTCACAGCCATTACACTGTAGCTGGTATGATAGTTTCCGTAGATCACACCATTTTTGATGCACATACCAAGAGGTGACGGTTTCCCAGTCTGATAACTAAATGCACTTCCATTTATGCCGATAACGCCTCCATTGCTGGAGATGGCACTGGAAGTAGTCTGTCTGGCTCCTCCATATGTACCATATGACAAAGCCGATTTTAACTGACTGGCATTTGCAGTCTGTACCACAGCTACCCAGTAGGGAATGCCATGGATAGATTTTCTTTTCAGGTCTATATTCAGAGTGCTGCTTTTATATGTATAATGGGAATCGTTCACCTTCACGTCTGGTCTCCGGCTTCCTGTTCTCTGCCCTTTTTTGTTGACATAATATCGGCCCACCCACATATTTTTCGCCAAAGCACCTGTTTTCTTATTGAAATAATAACGATATTTACCAATCTTCTGCCAGCCGGTTGCCATTCTGGAATTTGCCAGGAAGTAATAACGCTTTCCGCCATAAGTCAGCCAGCTGCTGGCAATTGCCACACCAGATTTGTTAAAATAATACTTATACTTGGTCCCGGTTGCCCATCTGTTACGTAACATAATACCGTTTTTCCGGTTGTAATAATAAAGCTTTCCGCCAGATTTCAGCCAGCCGGTAAAACGCTTTCCATCTTTAGTACTGTAATAGTAATTTCCTTTGTACTTGATTTTTCCACACAGCAGCTTCCCTTTAGAATTATAATAATAGTAGTCTTTGCCTTTTTTCACCCATCCATGTTTCTTAGATGTGATGTTCACTTTGGTATTAGACGCCTTCACATAAGAAGAGGCCGATACCGGCAGCGCACACATGGTGCAAAGCAGCACAATCAACCAAATAACTCCACAACTTCTTTTCCTCAAATCATTCCCCCTAAAAATAAACAAAAGACAATCTCAAACACGCTCTACGAATTCGATTCATTAAGTAAGCGGGGCAGACAAATTACTTCGTCTGCCCCACTGTATTTGCCCCACTGTAGGTCGTTCCTATTACCGATTAAGCTGCAGGTGTCTCACTGTCGTCCAATGTATCTCCTGCCATATCTGTCTGCTCTTCAGACTCAGCAACACCATCTGTCTCTGTGCTTTCGATTGCGCTGTCGCCTGTAGCAGCCAGCACATCGTCCAGCCAGCCCTCCGGCATGCCTGCGCTGGTAAGATTCTCTGTAAGCGCATCCATATTCATAGAAGCAGTATAAGCCTCTATATCGTCATCATTACTGAAATCATAAACATCTGTCAGGGAAGCAAAATCAACTGCTGCAAGAGCCTCACCGCCATTGCCACCTGCCAGTGAAATAGAACCAAGAGTTGTTCCGCTTGCTGCAAGAGCAAGATTCCACTCCATGCTGTCTTTATCTGCACCGTCAGCTGTAAAGATCAGCTGCATACCGCCGAAGGAATCATAGGAATTGCCATCCTCATCCTCTACAGGTGCACCGGAAATGGTGTAAGTACCTTTCCAGATTCCATCTGCCATAGCTTTGGTATCATAACCAACAACATCGATCACAGCAGCCTCTGTTCCGCCGGAAGAAAGTGTATAGCTTCCGTTTAACAGGTCGCCGCTCATCTCGCCGCTGCCTTCCAATGCAAAGGTATCATCTCCAGAACCAAACTGGAAGGAAAGTCCCTTCTTCTCTCCATCTGTTGTGCACAGATATCCCAAAAGTTCCTCTTCCTGCTGTCCATCATTTGCAAGGAACTGGCGTCCAACTACTTCGCCGTCAGCATCCACCCATGCTCTTAAAACAAATCCGGACTGGTCTGTCTCATCAGCCTCTACATCCAGTTCCTCCTCCATATCATCAATTGCTTCCAGGAAGGTCTCATAGGTGTAGTCCGGATCATTAGCCGCTGCTGTCCAGGTCTCGATCAGCCCCTTCAGCTCCTCATCTGTCTTCGCAGTGTCAAGGATCTGCTGTAACATTGGAAGTGCCTCTGACTGTGTAACCTGTCCCTCAAGAACAGTCAGCTCCTGGCTTACATCACCAGCAACCGCTTCCTGTGTTCCCGGATTCTCAGCATCTGCAACATTGTCAAAAATAATGTCTGTATACCTGGTCAGAATGGAAGTAAGCACATCTGCTTCCGGCAGATTCTCCAAAGTGGAGAAATAGCTGTTCATGGCATCTGCCATATCCATGCTGGCACTGAAGGAAGAATCCATTTCCTGATCCGCTTCTTCCACAGCTTCCTGTGTCATCTGATCCATATTCATCTTGATATAGCCATCGCTCAGCTCTGGAATCTTCATATAAATTTCGGAATTCTCCATATCCATGTAATATTCGATGGTACAGATCTTTGTTCCGTTCACGTTCAGATCCATAGCTTCTGTCATAACCTTGTCTGTAAGACCAACATCCGCACTGATAGATGCATCCGACAGCCAGGAGATATCCACAGGAGAAAGCATTCCAAGAATTGCTTTTCCACCATCATCCAGACTGATCTTCATTTCAGCGTTTCCCTTCACCTCTTCGGTATTCATCTGGGAAAGACTTTCTGCGTAATCAGCGCCAAATTCCTGAATCGCCTTGGCCACTGCTGCTTTTTCAGTTTCCTTATAGGAGTCTGCTGCCCACGCGGTAGCTGGCATTGTGCTGATTCCCATGAAAGATGCTAACAAAATTGCGGTGATCTTTTTTCTCTTCATAATATCCTCCTTTGGAATATCCTTGCATTTTCTGTGATCTGTCAAGTATCTGTCAGCGCCGGTTCATCGTGCTATAACAAACAATTTTGACAAAACAAGTTAGTATCAGAATATCATTTGCCGTACTTATTGTCAATGTAAGAATTTTGTTCTGAATATTTAGAAATTTAATAAAAATTCTCAATAATTTAACAATTCCATTTGGAGTGCAGTGAACGGATTGAACAGCCCCTTTGGAACCACTACGGCTTTCTTATTATACCATTTATCCTTCCTCAGCCTGTATAATGTAACTATCCAGATTCTCCATATACCGCTGGTCCCGCTCCACTGTGATCAGGATCACATCATTCGGCATATATTTCTCCAGAAGCTCCTGCTTGAAATCGTCGATCCGCACAAATACAGTCTTCTGATAACGGTACGGCATATATTTCTCCAAACGGAGCCGGAACGAATCTCCGATCACCATCAGTGTCTTCTCATTTGACGAGTTGGACTTAAACACCTTCAGGATTTCCTCGCCACCTTCGCTCTTCTCTTTTCTCACCTTATAGCGCACACCGTCATGAAAATGGTCCAGCCCATACTCCCGGTCATCATCTAGTTCCTTGTATCGTCCGATCATTCTGGACAGATCTCCTCTGCAGGGATTGGTTCCCATCATCACCTGAATGGCTCCAATGGGAAGGCACTCCCCAGTCAGATCCTCCACGATTTTTTCATTTGTGATATAGCCGCCCAGATTATTCATATGGGTATCATATTTTCGGAAAAGCTGGTATTTTTCAGAATATTTTTCCAGATAATCCGCCAGGAAATCAAACTCCACATCTGAGTTCTCCTTCATGTATCTGGCAAAGGTTTCCATTCTGGAATCCCCCATCCCAATCACTTCCGGCTTATCTGGCATATATTCAGAATAAATAGTCTCTTTGCTTGGCGCTACATAATAATGAAACTGCTCCACGCCCTTATCCAGGAACCAATCCCGCACCTTCTCAATTTTCGCCGCGGTCTCAGCGCTCTGTTCCAGGCTGTACACATTGGTCTTCTGGTAATCTGCCATGGCGTTTTCCCCATCTTTAGAGGGCAGATAGAATAGCCAGTTATCTTCCCCAATCACAACATCTCCGATTTTCGTTGTCTGGAAAAACTCTGTGTCAATTAAATTATAAAAATTCACCAAAGCATTTTTAAAAGGTACATGATCCTTATAAAAGGCTTCAAACTGGGATGGAAAGTCCCCAAGAGAGGCCAGGCTTACCTGGGGAAAAGAAGCCAGTTCCCTGTTTTCATTATTTTCTGTATTAAAATAGCCGGAAAAGCCCGCCCATATCAGGTTCGGAAGAACCAGGCTTCCCACAAACAATGTGATCAATACTTTTTGTTTTTTCATATTCTGTCCGTTAAAATCTAAAATAAATAAATGGATTATAGCTGTTATTTACAAGCATGGTTACACAGATCCAGAAGATTGCCGCACAAGCAAGTATTCTTGGCACTGTTACCACACCTGCTTCCGGGATTTTCCCGGGAAAACAACTTCTGCATTTTTCATATAATTTCTGCAGAATTCCGGCAAGCAAAACTCCCAACACCATCAGAAGGAGCATTTTTCCATCAAGATAAGCCGACAGCAGGATGATTCCTCCATGGGATACAAACAGGTTTCTTACATAGGCAAAAAACAAGGAAAGATCCTCTGCCCGGAACAGGATCCAGCCAAAGAATACCACCACCATGGTATACCCCCAACCAACTGCCTTTGGCAGCTTTTCCAGCTTTTTTCCAAGTCCTGCCCGCTCCAGGATCAGAAACAGTCCATAATAAAGTCCCCACAGAAGAAACGCCATTCCTGCCCCATGCCACATTCCCGTAAGGAAAAATACGATCAACAGATTTCGGTAGGTACACACAGTTCCCTCTCTGTTTCCCCCAAGAGGAATGTACACATAATCCCGGAACCAGGAGGACAGGGAAATGTGCCATCTGCGCCAGAATTCCTGTACCGAGCGTGCCACATAAGGGTAACGGAAGTTCTCCTGAAACTCAAACCCAAACATTTTTCCAAGACCGATGGCCATATCAGAATAGCCGGAAAAATCATAATAAATCTGCAGCATATAAAGGATTGCCCCCAACCAGAGTGCTTTTCGCGATACTGCATAAGGACCATATTTGAAAATATCATCCACCACTTTTGCAAAAGAGTTGGCAAGGATCACCTTTTTCCCCAGTCCCCAGCAAAAACGCATAACACCTGAGGCAAACTTCTGAACCGTTTCCTTCCGGCCTGTAATCTGTGCTGCAATATCCTTGTACTTCACAATCGGGCCTGCGATCAGCTGTGGAAAAAAGGAAATATAAAGAAGCATGTGCCAGAAATTGTGCTGAGCCTTCGTCTCTCCCCGGTACACGTCAATCACGTAGGACATCGCCTGAAAGGTATAAAAAGAAATTCCAATGGGCAGCGCCACCTGGAAAACAGTGCCAACGTCTCCGTCAGAAGCAAAAATCCCGCTTATGGCTTCCACCAGAGTACTGAAATATTTAAAATAGCCTAGCAGAGCCAGATTGATGCAAACGGTCCCTATCAGGATTTTCTTCTTTTTCCCAGGATTCTTTTCGATCAGGATTCCTCCTGCAAAATTCACCCCAACCGAAAACAGCATAAGAAAAATATAAACAGGCTCTCCCCATGCATAAAAAAGCAGGCTGAAAAATACCAGGATCCCATTTCGGATTTTTCTGGGACTTATATAGTATGCTGCCAGTACAAGCGGCAGAAAAATCCAGAGAAAGAGCATTGAACTGAAAACCATGTGTGTGTCTCCTTTCGCCAATGGTGCAAGCACGTTGGCTCATTGGTTCCCATTATAACATAAAAGGCCTCCCACACACCAGAATCCTGTAAAATTTCACATTCTGAAATGTAGGAGGCCATTACTATTTCTTTATTCACTGCAATGTACTTCGGAAAACATTACCTAATATTGGTAACCGTTCAGTACCTTCACAGTTACACGCCTTGCAATGCACAGAAATCATGCTTTGCATGATTTCTGTGCCATTATTCTCAGGTTTCCTTTGAAATCAGCTTACCAGATTTTGGAATCCACAGCTGCGCGCTCGATTGGCAGGCCCTTCATGTATCTGTCCATGAACATGTTGAAGCCTTCTACGCCTTCCGGATCCGGATTCAGGGTGCTTCCCTGGTTTCCTGCGAACACCTTGGTATCCAGGAAGTCTTCCAGAGTCTCGTTTCCATCTTTGTTTACCAGATAGGATGCCAGAACCGCAATTCCCCATGCACCACCCTCACCGGCAGTCTCCATAACAGAAACAGGAGCGTTTACAGCATCCGCAAGGATCTGCTGTCCAACCCCTTTTGTCTTAAACAGTCCGCCATGTCCAAGAAGACGGTCAACCTTTACGCCCTCTTTCTTAAACAGAATGTCAAGGCCAACCCGCATTGCGCCAAGGCAGGTGTAAAGATTGGTTCGCATAAAGTTTGCCAGGTTGAATTTGCTTTCAGGAGAACGTGCAAACAGTGGTCTTCCTTCTGTAAATCCAGTCATATGCTCGCCTGAGAAATAGCAGTAGGACAAAAGTCCGCCGCAGTCCACATCACCTTCCATAGCCTTGTTATATAAGGTTCCAAAAAGCTTGTTCATATCTACTTCCATGCCCATTGCCTCAGCAAACTCACGGAAAATATTTACCCATGCATTCAGATCAGAGGTACAGTTATTGGAATGTGCCATTGCAACCGGATGTCCGGATGGAGTTGCCACCATATCAATCTCAGAATATGGTGCTGATAACTCTTTTTCCAGAACAATAGATGCAAATACGGAAGTACCTGCGGATACATTTCCAGTACGCTTTGCAACACTGTTGGTAGCTACCATTCCGGTACCAGCATCGCCCTCTGGCGGACACATTGGGATTCCGGCTTTCAGCTTGCCCGTTACGTCAAGAAGCTTTACGCCTTCTTCTGTCAAACACCCTGCATCCTGTCCTGCAACAAGTGATTTTGGCAAAATGTCACGGAGCTTCCATGGGAATCCATAGGAAGCAACCAGCTCATCAAACTGCTGAACCATTTTCTCATTGTAATCCTTGGTGGTGCTGTCAACCGGGAACATTCCGGCAACGTCACCGATTCCAAGGACTCTCTGGCCGGTTAGTTTCCAATGTACATAGGCTTCCAGAGTTGCAATATAGTCAATGTCTTTTACATGTGGCTCACCGTTTAAGATTGCCTGATACAGATGTGCAATGCTCCATCTCTGTGGGATATTGTACTGGAAAAGCTCGGACAGCTTTCTGCTTGCCTCTCCTGTAATATTGTTTCTCCAGGTTCTGAATGGAACCAGAAGGTTTCCTGCTTTGTCAAATGGCATATAGCCATGCATCATGGCGCTGATTCCAATAGCGCCTACGCTTGTAAGCTCTACTCCGTATTTCTCCTGGACGTCCTTTGCCATCTGCTGATAGCAGTCCTGGATTCCGGACCAGATGTCCTCCAGACTGTAGGTCCAGACACCGTTCTCATAGCGGTTCTCCCACTCGTGTCCGCCAGATGCGATCGGTGCGTTATTTCCATCTACCAGAACCGCTTTGATCCTTGTAGAACCAAACTCGATTCCAAGTGCGGTCTTATTGTCCAGAATTGCCTGTTTTGCTTCTGTAGCTCCCATGTGTAAAATCCTCCCATTGTCTTTTATAATGCGCAATGTAACTGTTCAGTACCTTCGCCGTTACGCGCTCCGCCATGCACAGAAATCATGCTATGCATGTTTTCGCGCCTAGGGTCTCATTTTTTGTGAACTACATTCACAAAAAACACCTCGCGGAATGCTACCTTATTTCAGCAAAGTTCATTCTTGATTCCTGCCTGTACTGCTACATGACGTTTGAATTCTTCCGGATTTTTTCCTTCCAGAATAATATCATATTTATTATAATATTCTTCCACAAGAGCGTCAATATCTCCCTTGGAAATGGCTGGATCAGACGGTTACTGTTCACTCCATTCACAGCAACACGCTTCGCGATGCACAGAAATCATGCATTCGCATGATTTCGCGCCGCAATTCTCGGGCTTTTTGTGAATTTTGTTCACAAAAAGCACCTCGCGGAACATTACCAGTGAACAATAACATCAGACGTTCTACCTCACTGTCTTCTTCGGACACACCGTTAGTTTTTTCCAGAATCAGCGGGGGCTGCCATCTCGCCCAGCTTTTCCTGGGGATGGGTGATGGTGGTAATGCCGGTGGCGCGCTGGGCGTAGAGGGGTTTCCGCTTATTTCATTACAATATCCCGATCAGCGCGTCAATATCTTCCATCTTCGTTGCCCAGCTTGTTGCAAAGCGGACTACGGTATGGTTGTCATCATATTTTTCCCAGAAACTAAACTTCACCTTCTCGCCCAGTTCCTCCATCTTCTTATTTTCCAGAATGACAAAGATCTGGTTGGTAGGGGAATTGATGAAAAACTCATATTCTTTTTCTTTAAGGGCAGCTTTCAGCTTCGCCGCAGTTTTGATGGCATTTTTGCTGATTTCCAGATATAAGTCGTCTGTAAAAAGAGTATCGAACTGGATTCCAAGAAGTCTGCCTTTTGCCAGAAGTGCCCCCTGCTGTTTGATCATGGTGAAGAAATGCCTGGGTGCCTTTTTCGGGAAAACAACGGCCTCGCCGCACAGGGCTCCTACCTTGGTTCCGCCAATATAAAATACATCGGTGTATTTCGCAATCTCTTTCAATGTCACATCTGTCTCTGCCACCAGTCCATAGCCAAGTCTGGCGCCATCTAAGAACAACGGGATCTGGTACTCCCGACACACGCTGGAAATATCAGCCAGCTCCTGTCTGGTATAGAGAGTGCCATATTCGGTAGGATGAGAAATATAAACCATTCCCGGAAAAACCATGTGATCGTAGCTGCCATCTGCATAATAGGTTCCGAGGTAATCTTTCAGATCTGCGGCAGAAATCTTACCATCCTTCTGGGGAAGCGGAAGGACCTTGTGTCCGGTAAATTCAATGGCACCGGCTTCATGGGCGTTTACATGTCCCGTAACTGCAGAAACCACGCCCTCATAACGGTTCAGCATAGATGCGATCACAACTGCATTTGTCTGGGTTCCGCCTACCAGGAAATACACTTCTCCATCCGGGCAGCCGCAGGCTGTTTTAATTTTCTCCTTCGCCTGGTCGCAGTAAGGATCCAGACCATATCCTGGAACCTTCTCCATATTGGTTTCCATTAATCTTTTTAAAATTGCTTTGTGAGCACCTTCACAGTAATCATTTTCAAAATACAGCATGTTGTAACTCCTTTTATTTTTTTGCTTGTATGCACAAATGTTAATTCTATAGTTAAGTTTTATCATATACCTATACGGAACTTTTTACAAGCAGATACCATTCGGAATCATAGCTTCCCTCTGTCCTTTCCCTATATTTTCAATTGCCTAAATAGAAAGAATAGTCCATTTCATGGTTCCCGTTCACTGGCAGCCTTTCATGTGCATTTGCCAAAAAACTTTTTATAGTTCAGGGTTGACATCCCCACTTCTGCCGAATTATAATAACATCAACAAAATATAGCTTATAGGCACACTTCAATAAAAGGGAGTAGCTGGCATATCAGATACGCTGTTTTTAAGGACACAGCATTTTCTGAATATGGATTTTCATGCGTCAGAACGGCAGACAGCTTTCATATGCTGTCACCCGCAGAGAATTGAAATGGCAAGACTTTTATTACAATAGCTGCATATTTTTGGTATGCATTGTTGTAATAAAAGTCTTTTTTTTATATATATAAACTCAAAAGGAGGAAAACAAAATGGAATTTTTAACAGATGGAATCTTAGCACTGACCTGGCAGCAAATCGTAATGTTCGCGGTGGGAATCGCCCTGATCTGGCTGGCGATCAAAAAGGGCTTCGAACCAGCCCTGCTTCTGCCAATGGGCTTTGGCGCAATCCTTGTGAACCTGCCCTTCTCCGGAGTTCTGAACCAGACTCTGGCAGGTGGAATCCAGGCGAACGGCGTGATCGAATGGCTGTTTCATGTAGGAATTGAAGCATCCGAAGTAATGCCCATTTTACTCTTTATCGGAATCGGCGCCATGATCGACTTCGGGCCGCTGCTTTCCAAGCCTTCCCTGTTCCTGTTTGGAGCAGGTGCCCAGTTCGGGATCTTCGCTGCAATTTTGTTGGCCACAGTCCTTGGTTTTGACTTAAAGGATGCGGCTTCTATCGGAATTATCGGCGCAGCAGATGGGCCAACCTCCATTCTGGTATCCCAGATCCTGAATTCCAGATACATCGGTGCCATCGCCGTGGCCGCCTATTCCTACATGGCGCTTGTTCCCATTGTGCAGCCTTTCGCCATCCGGCTTGTAACTACGAAGAAAGAACGCTGCATCCATATGGAATACAATCCAAAATCCGTTTCCAAAACCATGCGGATTGCCTTTCCCATTGTAGTAACTGTCATCGTTGGCCTGGTGGCTCCACAATCTGTTGCCCTGGTGGGATTTCTCATGTTCGGCAACCTGATCCGTGAATGCGGTGTCCTTGGCACCATGTCTGACACTGCCCAGAATATTCTGGCGAACCTGATCACCCTGCTTCTCGGGATCACCATCTCCTTCAGCATGCGGGCAGATCAGTTCGTAACAAAAGAAACCTTACTGATCCTGGTGATTGGACTTTTCGCCTTTGTAATGGACACCATTGGTGGTGTTCTGCTGGCAAAATTCCTAAACCTTTTCCTAAAAAAGAAGATTAATCCAATGATCGGCGGTGCCGGAATTTCTGCATTTCCAATGTCCTCGCGTGTAGTTCAGAAAATGGCCATGGAGGAAGATCCTACAAACGTGATTCTCATGCAGGCCGCCGGCGCCAACGTGTCCGGGCAGATTGCCTCTGTGATCGCAGGTGGCATGGTTATTAACCTGGTGACGAAATTTTTATAAGGATTTCCACAACCCTGATCAGTATTTCACACATTATATAAACAGGAGGCTCTTATCTATGAATACATCCAATATTATTATCGCTCTGGAAATCATGGCAAAAGGGATGGCTGGAATCTTCATTGCCATTCTCATCATAATACTCTGTGTATGGATTCTGGGAAAAATAGGATAACCACAATGAGCCAAGGTCTTCTGTAACACACAGACCCTGGCTCATCTTTCTCTTTATTACTTACCGCTCACATCCTGGCCAATAACCTTTATTCTTCCGTGGAATCCGCAGGACTTTCCTTTTTTTCTGGAAAAGCGCTCTCCTCCCGGTCATAATTTTCCAGGAAGGAATGTCTCACTCCATACTGCTTATATCCCACAACAGTATCAATATTTACATTCTCCACACTCTTGAAAATATTTCCCTCCACAAACGGGTTTACCTTTTTCAGGTCACGGATCAATTCCTTGATTTCCACACGTTTGGAGCGGTTCTCATTGTTACAGGTGGTGCAGGTGTCTGTAAACTTACATGCACACTGTATAAAATGCAGATCATTATAATCACGCCATGCCTTAATATCGTCCTCACGAACCAGATACAGCGGGCGGATCAGCTCCATCCCTTCAAAGTTAGTGCTGTGAAGCTTTGGCATCATAGTCTGCACCTGGGCGCCGTAAAGCATTCCCATAAGAATGGTCTCGATCACATCATCATAATGATGTCCCAGGGCAATCTTGTTGCAGCCCATTTCCTTTGCAAACGCATAGAGATGGCCGCGGCGCATTCTTGCACAAAGATAACAAGGTGACTTCTCTACATTAAATACGGACTCAAAAATATCAGACTCAAAAATTTGGATGGGAATATTCAGCCTTCTGGCATTTTCCTCGATCACCTGACGGTTGGCCGGACTATACCCTGGATCCATAACCAGAAACTTCACTTCGAAATCAAACTTATTGTGAAGCTTCAATTCCTGAAAGCACTTTGCCATCAGCATGGAATCCTTACCGCCTGAAATACAGACTGCAATCCTGTCTCCAGGCTTCACAAGCTCATAGGTATTGATCGCCTTGGTGAACTTGGACCAGATTTTTTTCTTAAATTTCTTTCGAAGGCTGATCTCCACATTTTTCGCAAAATCTTCGTCCTGGGAACTCTTCATGGCATCCATAAGCCAGGCAATATAGCCCTTCTCCAGGCTTACTGCGTCAAGTCCCTCTTCTTCAAGATTTTCCGCAATTTCTTTACTGTTGATTCCCCTGCTGCAGCAGATCACCAGCTTCTTCGTCTTATCTACTTCCGGGTTCTCTTTTATCTCCTCGGGTTTGCAGGCTACTGCGCCTTTGATGGCACCGTGGGAAATCTCAATCTCATCGCGGACATCAATGATCTGATAGGAATCCGCTGGTAACTTCTTTAGTTCTTCTATTGTTATACTACTCATTTAAAAACCTTTCCTAGCGCGTATCTGAAAAAGACTTTCTGCAAGATGTGCGTCACAATTTGTGGGAATGATTTTTCAGACACTCTCTAAAATGTATTCTATAATGTCCACGCTCCAGAGCGTATCCAATCTTTTTTCTTAGCTTTAATTCCGATTCTTGATCAGTGACACAACAAACAGGATCACTGCAAGTACCGCAAAAAACGGAATCACTGCCACCAGGATATGAAACAGCAAAAATACCACGATCAGCAGGAGCACCACGCCCAGCAGCTTACTGTACCAGGTATCAAAACGCCATACGTGCACATGCTCCTTTCCCATACCCTGGGCGTTCTGGGAATCATCTGAATACGTGCTGTACTCTTCATAATCCAACTGTCCATTATCCACATCTGTATCCAGCAAAGTCCTGGCAATCAGCCTGGGATCTCCAAGCTCCGCAAGAACCTGCTGCTCGTCCCGTCCACTGCGCACCTGTGACTGGATATAATCTTCATAGTAACGCACATGCGCTGCCACTTTGCCCTCATGCATCTGTCCGGACAACTGGTTTCTCAATGTATCCAGAAATTCTGTTCTGTTCATTCAATTATTCAACCTTTCTTATATAAGCCCAAGAATTATTATCTGTTTCAAAATATTTTATCTAAGCATGCAGCTATTCAGTACCATCACAGTTACACGCTTCACGGAATACCGCCTTCTGAATAGTTACCTAAGCATTTTCTATTCTAACAACACTTTCACCCTTACGCAACTATCCAAGTCATAAAATTTTTATGAATCCTTCCTTAAGAGAGTCTAAAAGAAAGGATCGTTTTTTACCATTCAGACAGATTTTCTTTGTGCCAAAAGCATTTGTTAATTTTCACAAATAATCAATGATTTTTTTGACAATAATTCCGTCTGTTAATTTATTGACATAATGTTTTTTTAATGATACAATAAGCACATCAATTGAAAAGCTTCTGAATACTGACGGATCGTGGAGTTAACCACAGGGACTTCGGAAGCAGATCAAGATCGTTGCTGGTGGCTAAATCCACAGCAACTCAGGAGCCGACCGTCTGGGCAGTATTTGAATCATCAGATACTGCCCTTTTTTTACCGGAAGGTTTGGAAGCCATTTAATCTTACACAACGAAAGGAGCTTTTATTATGGGGTTTAAAAGTGACATCGAAATCGCACAGGAATGCGAAATGAAACCAATTACTGAGATTGCGGCGAAAGCAGGTATTGATGACAAATACCTTGAGCAGTACGGTAAATATAAAGCAAAAATTGACTATAATCTGTTAAAAGAGACAGACAAAGAAGATGGCAAACTGATTCTGGTTACCGCTATCAACCCGACTCCAGCCGGAGAAGGAAAAACAACGACTACTGTTGGTCTTGCAGATGCTATGCAGCAGATGGGCAAGAACGTTATGGTAGCTCTTCGTGAGCCATCCCTTGGACCGGTATTTGGTGTTAAGGGCGGCGCAGCAGGCGGCGGATATGCACAGGTTGTTCCAATGGAAGACATCAACCTTCACTTCACCGGTGACTTCCACGCAATCGGCGCAGCCAACAACCTTCTTGCAGCTATGATCGACAACCATATTTTCCAGGGCAACGCACTGAACATCGACCCACGTAAGATTACATGGAGAAGATGCGTAGATATGAATGACCGTCAGCTTCGTAACGTAGTAGATGGTCTTGGCGGAAGAACAAACGGTATGCCTCGTGAAGATGGATATGACATCACCGTTGCTTCTGAAATCATGGCAGTTCTCTGTCTTGCAAGTGACATCACAGACCTGAAGAAGAGACTTTCCAGAATGATCATTGGTTATACATATGGCAAGCCTTCAGAGCAGAAGCCAGTTACCGCTGGTGACCTCCACGCAGAAGGTGCTATGACAGCCCTTCTGAAAGATGCTCTGAAACCGAATCTGGTTCAGACCCTGGAGCATGTACCTGCAATCGTTCACGGCGGACCATTCGCAAACATCGCTCACGGATGCAACTCCGTAACTGCTACTAAGATGGCTTTGAAGCTTGCTGATTATACCATCACAGAGGCTGGATTCGGTGCAGACCTTGGTGCTGAAAAATTCCTTGATATCAAGTGCCGTATGGCTGGCCTGAAACCAAACGCAGTTGTTATCGTTGCTACCGTCCGTGCACTGAAATACAATGGCGGCGTTGCCAAAGCAGATCTGAACAATGAGAACCTTGAGGCTCTTGAGAAGGGTCTTCCGAACCTGCTGAAGCATGTAAGCAACATCAAGAACGTTTACAAGCTTCCATGTGTGGTTGCCATCAACGCATTCCCAACCGATACCAAGGCAGAGCTTGACCTGGTTGAAGCGAAATGTAAAGAACTTGGCGTTAACGTTGCTCTTTCTGAAGTATGGGCAAAAGGCGGCGAAGGCGGCAAGAAGTTAGCGGAAGAAGTGATCCGTCTTGTAGAAGAGCCAAATGACTTCACCTATTCCTATGAGCTTGAGGGCTCCATTGAAGATAAACTGAACCAGATCGTTCAGAAGATTTACGGTGGTAAGAGAGTCGTTCTCACAGCCAATGCCCAGAAGCAGGCCAAACAGCTTGAAGCTCTTGGATTTGGCAATTGCCCGATCTGTGTTGCAAAAACACAGTACAGCTTAACCGATGACCAGACCAAGCTTGGTGCTCCGACAGACTTCGAAGTAACCGTTCGTAACCTGAAGATTTCCGCAGGTGCAGGCTTCATCGTAGCTCTCACCGGCGAGATCATGACCATGCCAGGTCTCCCGAAAGTTCCGGCAGCTGAGAAGATCGACGTAGACGAAACTGGTAAGATCACAGGACTGTTCTAATTTTCACCGCAGTCACCAAGTTTTCGTGCGATCATGAATTTTGGTTTGTTGCTCATGAAAATCAATGCCCGGGAGTTTTTAACTCCCGGGCATTTTTACGCAACAAACAACTGCCAGGGACAGATTCCCTGGCAGTGTTATGTATATTCCTTATTTCAGCTTCTCTCCGGTAAGCATCTCATATGCCTGGAGATATTTATCAATGGTCTTGTCCACGATTTCCTGTGGAAGTGTCCAGTTGTTGTCCGGATTGGCTTTCAGCCAGTCGCGGGCGAACTGCTTGTCAAAGGATGGCTGGCCATGTCCTGGCTCATAGCCATCTGCCGGCCAGAATCTGGAGCTGTCCGGTGTGAGCATCTCATCACCAAGCACAATATTTCCATTCTCATCCAGACCAAACTCAAACTTGGTATCTGCAATAATAATACCCTTGCTCAGTGCATATTCTGCACACTTTTTATATAATGCGATGGTGTAATCACGGATCTTCCCGGCATATTCCTGACCATGTCCCGGATAGTATTTCTCAAGATGGGCAACGCTCTGCTCAAAAGAAATATTCTCATCATGATCACCGATCTCAGCCTTGGTAGAAGGTGTGTAAATAGGTTCCGGCAGCTTATCAGACTCTTTCAGTCCTTCTGGAAGAGTAATTCCGCAGACAGTACCATTCTTCTGGTAGCTAGCCCAGCCACTTCCTGTAATGTATCCTCGAACGATACACTCTACCGGAATCATGTCCAGCTTGCGGCACATCATGCTGTTTCCGTCGAATTTGTCCTGCTGGAAAAACTCTGGCATATCTTTTACATCAACAGAAATCATGTGGTTCGGCAGGATGTCCTGGGTCATATCGAACCAGAACTTGGACATCTGTGTAAGGACAGTGCCCTTCTTAGTCACTTCGTTGTTCAGGATCACGTCAAAACAGCTGATACGGTCTGTAGCAACCATGATCAGGCTGTCTCCATTGTCGTAAATCTCGCGTACTTTGCCTTCTTTAACTGGCTTCATTTCCTGCATAGCTTTACACCTCGTCATTTTTCTATTTTTCGTTTATGTCAATGGAAAATCAACTTATCCGGGCGTTTCTTCTGCCCGGGATTTCCATTTACAGCACCCCATCATTTTATCATTTTACAGACCAAAAAACAATTCTCCTAATTGCTGAAATCAAAGCATCTTTTCCCGAAATCCATGTGAATCTTCACAGAAGCAGACAATGGCCGCCGCATAATCCATGCTATGCAGCAGCCACATATAACCATTCAACAAAAAACAGCAGGCTATTCCAGCACATACTGGTTCTTACCGCCATTCTTTGCCTTATACAGATTTTTGTCCGCACTATGGATAAAATCAGTCAGGCTATAATCTTTTTCCACAACCTTGTTTACCACACCCATGGAAATGGTCACGGTATCAGACTCCTGGTGTCTTAAAAACGGCATCTTAGCTCTGTTTATCTCCTGGAACAATTTTTCCACAAACTTTTGCAGTTCCTCATCTGACTTGTCAATTCCAAGGATCACGAATTCATCACCACCGTAGCGGCTTGCAAAATATTCTGTTCCAGCTATATCCTGAAGGATCCCGGAAATCCTTTTCAGACAGTCATCACCTTTCAGATGACCATACTCATCATTATAAATCTTAAACTCGTCAATATCAAAAAGGCACAGACAGATCCGGGCTTTCTGGAAGCAGGCAATTTCACACAGCTTCGTAAAGCGCTTTTTTAAACCATAACGATTGCTGATCCCGGTAAGCTCATCAATCTCACTGGTATTCATCAGCTTCCTGGTATTCGCAGAGAGCTGCTCATTGGTCATGCGCTCATATTCCAGCTTATAGCGGTTATCTATAGCTCGCACGATCAGCGTATTCTCTTCTTTTTGAGATTTCTTTTTCAACTCATAATACTGCTGATAATATTTCTTAAGCTTCTCTTTTTCTCCAGTTGCCTTATAGTATTCAATCCAGGATTCGCAAAGTCTGAAGCTTCTTTTTACGACCTCACTTTTCCCATAAACACGCTGAAGCTCGGTCAAAATATGCTCCGCTCCTACATAGTATTCCAGGCTTAGAAGTTCGTGTATCAAACCAATAAAATGATTAAAAGCCTCCACTTCTTCATAGCATTCCCCGGAAAGTGACAAAATTTTATTCGCTTCTTCAATGGCTTTTTCCCGTTCTCCTGTTTCAGCATAGACACTCACAGAATCTACGAGCCTGTTAATCTCTACTGCGGAAAAATATGTGCTTGGTTCACTGTCGTACTCAGCTTCTGCCAGTTCAAGATATTTTCTGGCCTGATCATATTTCTTTTCTCCCTGACAGCCAATAGCAAGATTCACAAAATACTGCTTCTTATTGTACATCTTTTTCTGTTCTTTCTTTCCTTGCTTCTGGGAAATTTCGTATCCCTTGCTGCAATAATAAGCAGCGTCTCCATAATCCCCGACACGGTGAAGGAGTACTCCAATGTTGTTGTAAATCATCCCTTGCATAACTGCATCCTTACATTTCCGCGCAAGCTTTAAAGCCTTAAAATAATAATCCAATCCCAGCAATCCGTCTCCCTGGTTTACATAAATAATACCAGTAATGTTATAATTCTTCTCTAAAAGGTTTTCGTATCCATTCTTCTTCTGAATTTTCTCGGCTATCATCATATTGTCAATGGCTTCTTTAAATTTTCCAAGAGTAAACAACGTGTCTCCCATGTAGAGCCGGGCATACGCAATCTGATAGCTATCCTCTGTTTTCAGTCCATTTTCCAGAATTTCGCAACAGATATCGTAAGCCCGCTGGGGATCTGAAAAACGGTATTTCATTACTTTTTTGCATTTTTTCTCAAAATCTATACTCATTTTTCATCTCCCTGCACAGATTCGTTGATCGCAAAGCCATTTTTGGAACTTTTTTTCAAACTGTAAAGCATCCTGTCTGCTGCTTCAATATAACAGGGAAAATCCATCTTTTCCTCTGGAACAGAATTCACACCGCCAATGGTAACAGTTACCTCGTCTGAAACTGCCGAATTCTTATTGGGTATAGCAACCTTCGTCAGCGACTTCTTAATTTCCATTGCCACTTCCATTATAGAAATAGTTTGTATGCCAGTAATGGTCAGTAAAAATTCATCTCCACCATATCGCCCTGCCATTCCTTTATCCGCCACTGCATGCTTCAAAATATGGGCAATTTTTTTCAGACACTCATCTCCTGCCACATGTCCGTAAGTGTCATTAAACTCTTTGAAAAAGTCCACGTCCACAAACAAAACCGCAAATTTCTGTTTCTGCTCCCTTGCAGCTGCAAAAGCTTTGTTCATGTATTTACGGATTCCCCGGCGATTCAGCACTCCGGTAAGTTCATCATATTCGTTTCTTTTAAATAGTACGTTCTGCCACTCTTCCATGCTGGTCCGTCTGTCTGCTTCTTTCTGAAGCTCGATTCTCTTTTTCAATCTTTTCACAGCAGACTGTTTGGAAATTTCTTTAAATTTCATATCATACTGGAAAAACAGCTCATAAGCACGTTCCAGCGGTTCTTCTTCCCCTAACTCTGTGTAAATCTGAATCTCGTACTCCATCAGTCTGGTCCATTTCCCGGCACATTCCATTCCGACAAGCAATCTCTCTGTTTTCGCCGTAAATCTTGCTGCATCCTCATATTTTTTTAACGCCATCAGTATATCCAGAATATCAAAATAGTGAGAAAGTCTTTCAAACCGGTTCTGAATATCCTCAACCTGCTCCCAGATTTTCCCCAGTCCTGCCATAGCTTCCTCTTTCATGCCTTTCTGCGCATAACAGGATGCATAGAGAAGCGGAACATTAAGGTGATCTTCTTTCAGCTTATCCAGGGACCCCAGATATTCAAGGGCTTTGTCCGGCTTCCCTTTTTCCAATTCCAGACCTGCCCGGAACATGTTGTAAAATTCCTCACCGAATGCTACATTGGACTCATTTTCACTGGCATTCTGCGCCATCTCAAATGCCCGTTTCAAGGTTGCCTCTGATTTCCCATAAGCGCCAGCTTTCCGGTATACGTACGCAATATTGGCAATAGCAGCCGAACACATCATATAGTCTTCCATTTGCTCCGCAATCTCAATTTCCTTAAAAAAGCAATCCAGGGCACCCTGCTCATCATCCTGACCAATATAAATAACCCCTGCCAGATTATATAAAGTCAAGAACAGCTTGTCGTATTCTTTTTTCCCCATCAGGTCCATAGCTGCATGGTATTCATCCATGGCCTTGTCAAGCATTCCCATAGAATGAAAAGCATCTGCCAGATATGTATGTGCAAATGCTCTTGCGTATTCTGTTTCATTCATTTCCAGCAGTTTCAGACACAGATCCCGCTCTTTCTCCGGAGACTGATGCCTCACCTCCAGGATCTGGTTCATATATCGGTTCTCTTCGCTCATGTGGTTCACCTTTTTTCAGATTAATTCTTTTTTTAGCAGTATAAACAATAAGATACTCGGATTATCCTTATTCGTCAACATTCCGGGCTAAAAATCTTTGCACAAAAAACAGTTCAAATTACTGTTCACAAAGTGAACAGTAACCAGTTCAAAATGATTGATTGAGGCGCTGTATTTAGCTTATAATACAATAAAATAAAACAAGACAGCTAATTTACCATACCCAACTTTCTATATTTCAGGGAGGCATTATGAATTACAAATTCGCAGCCGCCGATATGGACGGCACTTTATTAAATGATGAAAATGAAATTACGCCATACACGGTAGAAATTATCCGGCGCGCAGTTTCACAGGGATTGATTTTCTCCATCTGCACAGGGCGCCCTATTCAGGGAGTGGAGCGTTATCAGAAACAGCTGGGGATCCAGGGACCAGTGATCACCTATAACGGGGCTATGATCCTGGATTCTGCTGACGGACGTGTTCTGTATAAACAGGAGCTGGAAGCTGACGATGCCCGTCTAATCCTGGAAGCAGGACTGAACTATGATACTACCATGTGTATCTGGTCGGATAATAAATTATATGGGAACAAGCTCAACGACCGTATTCAGGAATACAGCCAGCCAACCAAGGTAACGCCTCTTCTCATGCCATCTACAGGCCAGCTTCTGGCGCAGGGAATTACGAAAATTCTATGGTATGACGATACCTTAAAAATTCAGCAAATAGAAAAAGAGCTGCAAAATACAGCTCCTTTTCACAATGTCACCTTCTGTACCTCCAAGCCCTTTTATCTGGAATTCTTCAACAGCCAAGTGTCAAAAGCCGCTGCTATTGACCGGATCGGGGAACTCTACGGCTTCACCCCCGATCAAACCATCGCTATCGGCGACGGCTTCAACGACCTGTCCATGATCCAGCATGCAGCACTTGGCGCTGCCATGGCGAATGCGCCGGAGGGAGTGAAAGAATGCGCAGATTATATTACTGCACGCACCAATAATGAGGATGGGGTTGCAGAAGTTCTGGGGAAATATATTTTAAATATCTAAAATATATAAAAATGGTGATTATGTTATTTTTTTCACAACTAACACAATCACCATTTTATTAATTCCTCACTAAAAACACTTCTTATAAATTCTTAAATAATGGCTTCATAACCGGATACAGTTCTTTGAATTTCTGGTATCTCTCCTCATATTTCGCAGCCAGCTCCGGTGTAGGCTCTACCGTATCCACTACCTTGGCAAGCTTCCTGCCAGCAGTCTCAACATCCGGATAAACGCCACATCCAACAGCAGCCAGCATAGCACCGCCAAGTGATGGTCCCTCTTCCACTTCCAGAACGTCAACTTTAATGTTCATAACATTTGCAATGATCTGCTTCCACAGTGGGCTCTTAGCACCGCCGCCGCAGATCTTGGTACGCTCGATCTTAATTCCAAGGCTCTTGGCAACCTCCAGGGAATCACGAAGAGCAAAAGCAACACCTTCCAGGACAGCCTGAGTCATATCTGCTCTTGAAGTGTCCATGGACATGCCGAAGAATACGCCTCTTGCATCTGGATCATTGTGTGGGGAACGCTCGCCCATCAGGTATGGCAGGAAAAATACGTGATTCTCACCAAGCTTCTGGATTGGAGCCTGCTCTGCTGCAAAATCTTTTGTTCCAAGGATTTCCTCAGCCCACCATTTATTACAGGAAGCAGCGCTGAGCATACATCCCATCAGATGATAGCTTCCATCTGCATGACAGAAAGAATGAAGGGCATTGTGCTCATCTACGCCAAAATTCTTGCTGGAAATGAACACAGTTCCAGAAGTACCCAGGGAAATATTGCACTGTCCGTCACCAACAGTTCCAGTACCAACAGCTGCTGCCGCATTGTCTCCAGCACCAGCGATAACCTTTACATTCTCAGAGAAGCCAAGCTCTTTAGCAACCTCTGGCTTCAGTGTTCCAACAACCTCCCAGCTCTCATAAACCTTCGGAAGCTGCTCTTCTTTCACCCCGCAGATCTCCATCATTTCTTTAGACCAGCAGCGATTTTTTACATCCAGAAGAAGCATACCGGAAGCGTCAGATACATCTGTGCAGAAGGAACCGCTTAAACGATAAGCCAGGTAATCCTTGGGAAGCATGATCTTCACAACTTTTGCAAATTTCTCCGGCTCATTTTTCTTCATCCACAGGATCTTCGGAGCAGTAAAGCCGGCAAATGCAATGTTTGCAGTATACTGGGAAAGTTTGTCTTTGCCGATCACATTGTTCAGATAATCAGTCTCCTCAGAAGTACGCCCATCGTTCCAAAGGATTGCAGGACGGATTACCTGATCCTGATCGTCTAAGGTTACCAGACCATGCATCTGTCCGCCAAAGCTGATTCCCGCAACCTGGGAGCGGTCAATACCCTCTGTCAGTTCTTTCATTCCAGCCATACTCTGGGTGTACCAGTCTTCCGGATTCTGCTCAGACCAGCCCGGATGCGGAAAAAATAATGGATATTCTTTTGATACGATATTACAGATTTTTCCGGATTCTTCCATAAGAAGAAGTTTTACTGCGGAAGTACCAAGATCAACACCGATAAAATACATTTTTATCCTCCTTAACGTCATATGTGCGGCGCTCTGCGATAGCAAAAATTCTGTAAGAGTTTGCAGCTATCTAAAAACAGCCGTACCGCATAAAGTGGTACGGCCGTTTCTATATACGCCTATAAATTTCTATTCAAGTCATTTCATCCTGCGAGCAGCCCGTGGGCCATGCCCAGGTATCAGCCCCATGGATTCTCTGTAGGATATCTTACACCAGCTGGCTGGTTGTAACCGATCTTCTTAACATCAAGTCCAAGGAATTTCACTACTTCATAGAATGCTTTTCCATAATGTCCAAACATAACTGCGCCGTGATGCGGGAAGTTGCCCTCGATCAGTACGTGACGGTAGAATCTTCCCATCTCTTTGATTGCGAAGATACCGATACCACCGAAGGATCTTGTAGGTACATCAAGAACTTCACCTTCTGCAACATAGGAAACAAGCTCTCCCTCGGAGTTGCACTGCAGACGATAGAATGTAATATCAGAAGCAGCGATATCTCCCTCAAGAGTTCCTCTTGTGAAGTCTGGCTCAGATCCTGCTGGCTCAAGAAGTCTGTGCTGGATCAGCTGATATTTAACAGCTCTGGAATCGCACATCTTGCAAGCCGGAGTATTTCCACAATGGAAGCCCATGAATGTATCTGTAAGCTTGTAATCATATTTGCCCTTGATGTCCTCATCGTAAATGTACTGCGGAACAGAGTTGTTGATGTCAAGCAGTGTAACAGCGTCATTGGAAATGCAAAGTCCGATGTACTCGCTGAGTGCTCCGTAGATATCAACCTCACAGGATACCGGGATTCCTCTGGAAGCAAGACGGCTGTTTACATAGCATGGCTCAAATCCAAACTGTGACGGGAATGCCGGCCAGCATTTATCAGCAAATGCAACGTATTTTCTAGCACCCTTGTGAGCCTCTGCCCAGTCAAGAAGAGTAAGCTCGAACTGTGCCATTCTCTCGCTAAGGTCAGCATAATATCTGCCCTCGCCCATTTCTTTCGCCATATCTGCGCAAACCTCTGGGATACGAGGATCGTTCTCATGCTCTTTGTAAGCAACCAGAAGGTCAAGCTCAGAGTTCTCTTCGATCTCAACGCCCAGCTCATAGAGTCCTTTGATCGGGGCATTACAAGCGAAGAAGTCCTGTGGACGCGGTCCAAAGGTAATGATCTTCAGGTTACGAACACCGATAACGGCACGTGCAACTGGTACGAAGTCAGCGATCATCTTTGCGATGTCATCAGCTGTTCCAACCGGATATTCCGGAATATAAGCTTTCAGATGACGCATTTTCAAGTTGTAGGAGCAGTTCAGCATACCGCAGTAAGCATCACCACGTCCGTTGATCATATCGCCATCACCCTCTGCTGCGGATACATACATGCATGGTCCGTCAAATCTCTCAGCGATCAGAGTCTCTGGAGTCTCTGGTCCGAAGTTTCCAAGGAAAACAACAAGTGCATTACACTCAGCTTTGTTTACATCCTCGAGTGCCTTCTCCATGTCTTTCTCATTCTCAACAGTTACTGGACATTCATAAAGCTCACCTTTATAAGCGTCCATGATAGCTGCACGTCTCTTCTCGGAAAGCTGAATCGGGAAACAGTCACGGCTTACTGCGATTAATCCAAGTTTTACTACTGGTATATTATTCATAATATGTATTCCTCCATATTTTAATATTCTAATTATTGAATCATGCAACCCACAGATTGTGAAAATCTGTTGTGTATCAGTCGATTGTAATATTCTCACCCTTCAGGCCATTGAATGCGCCTTCGATCTTCGCATCCTCATGTGCGATCAGCCATTTATTCTTAGCTGTCATCAGGCTGTCCTCTCCAGTCTTCCCAGTCTGGAAGGTAAGGTCTGTGTTGGTTCCCTTAGGAAGTACAACAACACACTGGAAACCGCCCTCATTTACATGGCATGGTGCATAGTGAAGTGTGGTAGCATAAACCTCGATTCCGGTTCCAGCCGGTACAAGGAATGCCTCGATTCTGGATGTGTCATAGGTATGATCCGGCTCAATGTCCTGCTGATGTCCAATAAGAAGGACAAGGTCTGTAACCGCTACATTGATCTCGGAGTTACGGTGATACTCCACTGCATTCAGCTTCTTGTTATGACCATTGCAGTATCCGATCTGAACCGGCAGTCCGCCGTATCCCTTGTTCTGCAGGTCTTTCATAACATCCAGTGCCTCCAGTTCCTCCACAGATGGAACGTAGATCACGTCCTCCGGAACCGGCGTATGCTTCATCTCTTTGATAAGGCCTGTAAAGTCGTATCCCTCCAGCACTTGTCCGTATTTGCGGAATGCCGGATCTGTTACTTTCTGAATCTTCACGATTAACCTCCTTTTGCGCATGTTCTGCACAATTCTTTTTGCATGAAAAAAGCATACCATATTCTGGTATGCTTTACGACGGTTTTCTTGTCTTATCTATAGCACTTTTTTGACATTTTCCTCTTTTTGTGCTGTGTTAAATTTTTGTCTCACTTCGCTTGGAAGTCTGCCATATTTCTTCTGAAACTCTCTAGAAAAGGCTCTGCTGCTGGCAAAACCGTTATCCAAAGCAATCTGGCTCACTGTTTTTTCCGTGTTTGTCAATTCCCGGCAGGCATAGGACATGCGAATTTCCTGTAAATAAGCCTTAAAATTGATTTTTGCATACTTTTTGAACATTCGCGACAAATAAGCGTCTGAATAGCCAAATAAATTTGCCATCTCAGAAAGTTTTAGTTCTTCTGTATAATGTTCACGCATGTAAGTGGTAATTTTTGACAAAGCATCCAGGCGGCGGCTGTCCTGGATTTCCTCCTGGGCTGCCTCTGTCTCGCGGTAATCTCTTACCATCAGGTACAAAATGTTGTAATACAGTGCCATAGTCCTGTACTCCCAGCCTTCCTCACGGGCACGGTACACCTCGTAAAGCTCTTCTATGAAAAAAGCAAGCTTCCGGTTATCTGGAGCTTTGGACTTTTTGTCCCTTGCCACTCGGGCCGCGCTGGTAAAGCGGATAAAGCGCTGAGCGGTAAAATATTTCTCGAACTGTTTCAGCGGGATCTGCAGAACCACGGTCTCATTTTTCCCCGGGGCGTGAATGGAGTGGATCTCATTGGAATTAATAATGATCAGTCCGCCTGCCTCCAGGGGGTACTCTTCTTCATTGAGGTAAAAGGTCAGTCTGCCTTTTAGCACTGCAAAAATCTCGATTGAGGTATGCCAGTGCTTCTCTCTTTCGTAATTGCCGTGTCCGCCTTCGAATAAAAATATTTTGAAGGGAAGCCCTTCATTTGGTATGATCAATTCGTGCTGAAATTCCAAGATTTCACCTCCAGCAGATATATTTCTGTAAAGTCGCGCCATTTTCTTTCAGACCCGGACCAGCTAATCAGTCTCTTGTTGTAAGAATATCATTTTCCCCTATATTTGGCAATCCTGTTTCTTGGATTCTCTAAGCGCTCTGTTACCCTGCGGTACTGCTTGCGCCCTGTCCATTAACGCCCACGTGGTTCGTAGAAGGTATGCTTTTCTTTTTGAGTTTCGTATTTTCTTAAATACAAGTTTTTTCTTATCTTGTATTTACATGCCCAAACGCTTATAATTGAAATTAATTTTCAATATGTTATTTTTATTTTCGGGAGGTTTATCATGAAATTTATATATCCTGCAGTTTTTAAGAAAACAGAAGACGGTCGTTATAGGGGAACTTTCCCTGATCTGGAAGGCTGCTTCGGCGAGGGCGACACCTTAGACGAGGCCATTGAAAACGCTAACGCCGCCGCATTGGACTGGATCTCCGTAGAGCTCTCTGAAGAAGTCCCAGAGCTCCCTCCCATCACAGATCCGGACGATATGGACTTAGAAGATGAAGATGTAGTCAGAAATATCCAGGTTAACATCCGATTGTATGATGGGTGGGATGAATGAAGTTTACCGTGAAAGCCCCGGAAAATTCCGAGGCTTTCACTATATTTATAACGCTTTATTTACTTTCTTCGTACTGGTTCGATTTCCAGATCACACTCACAGGTCTTGCAATACAAGCCTTTAAATCCTCCAGCTTCAAGGTTCCCTCTGCCAGCTCTTTTTTCATATTGTCATGATCACCGAAGCAGCCTGGCATTACCAGGTCATTTCCAGCGCGCATGCAGCCAAAAGCAGTACAGCTGTCATCGCGTTCGGTGGTGGTCCAGTCGGTCATGATCATGCCTTTAAATCCCCACTCATTTCTTGCTACATCTGTACAAAGATCATGGTTATTGGCTGCATGGACACCATCTATCAGATTGTAGCTGGTCATAATGGACAGTGGCTGGGATTCCTTTACTGCAATCTCAAAGCCTTTCAGATAAAGCTCACGGATGGTTCTCTCAGAAACAATACTGTCAGAACCCATACGGTTGTCTTCCTGGTTGTTGCAGGCAAAATGCTTGATGGTGGTTCCACAGCCGTAGTTAGACTGCACGCCCCCTGTCATGGCAGCCGCAATGGTTCCTGCCACATATGGATCCTCGGAATAGTACTCGAAGTTCATTCCGCAAAGAGGATTTCTATGGATGTTCATTCCTGGAATTTCCAAATCACGCCAAAGATGATCATAACAATACGGAAACCAAGTAAAATGATACAAGGTATACTCAGCTTATCTATAGGAAACTTTATCGATAATACCTAGAGGATTGTATTATGAAATTAACCAGAAGCGAATTTCAGAATTACATACATTCTTACGAGACAGACGAGATTTTTTACCGGGATCTGTATTTTGCAGAAAAAGAACACCCGGAAACGTTTATGGAATACTGCCAGGGGCTGGACCGGGAACTGATCACCAGTCACAGGCTGTATGTGCCTGCCCTTCGCAAGGAGGCCTGGTTTCCATACCTGGAAGAAAGCGACTTGTTCCGGGATTTTAATGGAAATATTATGCTGTGCAAGCATTACCGTTATTCTCCGGTCTATGTACACGAGCATGAGTTCTTTGAGATCCTTTGTGTTTATGATGGAACTACGCACACGGAGATTCAGGGGATTTCCCATACTTTGCATACGGGAGATATCTGTATTATTCCGCCTCACACCAAACATAGTGTGAGCATTTTATGCGGACGTTTAAGAAGGCGTATGGGATGACACCTGGGGAATATCGGAAGAGACATTCTTAATGTAAAATATACATAACGAGACAAAATACGCACTGCAGTTCGCTGCATCAATGGCAATTACCAACAGAAGTGCCATCAATCCGTCCGCAGGATCGGCGTAGTCGATTACGCAGGTGTCACCCCAGTGGAGAAGTTCTTTGGGATTCGTTAATAGAAGCACACTTCAAAGAATGTGAGTAACTATCTCGCCTGCTTCTTCACAGCCACCGCAATAGACAAACCTGGATTATAATACGGGATCAGTGTCGCCTGCAGCGCATGGTAAATGTCAGATTTGCCAGGCCATACAGTTTCCAGAAGGTTGTTCTCCCGATCCAGCTGATGGAACCAGGAACCGTTTACATGATCCAGAACCTTCTCATCCAGATATTCCATAAACTCTGCATAATCTGCTGCGTATTTCTCATTGTCCGTTACATGGGACAGTACAGCGGAGGTATTGATCGCTTCTGCAAGAGTCCAGTGCATTCTATCGTGAACCACCGGCTTGCCATTCCAGTCTGTAGTGTAGCAGATTCCAGGAGCACCGTCTGCGTTCCATGCGTCGGAAACAGCACGATTGTACAGGTTCTCAGCTGCTTCCATATACGGTGCTGCACCAGTCTTGTCTTCTTTATAAGTAGAAAGCGCCCACTGTGTGATCAGTCTTGCCCATTCAATTCCATGTCCAGGAGTTGCTCCATATGGCTTAAACTGGTCGTCCGGACGGTCTTTGTTGCACTCCAGATCCGGTACCCAGTCACTGGAAAAATGCTCTGGAATACGCCAGTTATTATCCTTCGCCCATACCAGGACATGGTCGATAATTCTGCCTGCGCGTACACGGTATTTCTCCTCCCCTGTCACATCCGCAGCTGCCAGAAATGCCTCAACCGTGTGCATATTGGCATTCAGTCCACGGTAAGGATCAAGCATCGTAAATTCTGTATTCCAGGTATCGCAGGAAAGTCCCTCTTCCTCATTCCAGAAGCGCAGATCATAGAGTGCAAGGGCATCTTTCAACAGCTCTTCTGCCCCTTCCCTGCCAGCCAGCACGCCGGAAGAAGCCGCCAAAATTACAAAGGCATGGGCATAGCACTGCTTGGTTGGAACGATCTCATTGTCCTTAGTAAGGCCAGCATACCAGCCGCCATTCTTGTCATCGTGAAGCTCAACCCGAAGTCCCTTCAAAGCTGCATCTGCCAACGCCTCGCTGCCTTCATGTCCCAGCATGGAACCAATGCTGTACACATGTGTCATACGGCTTGTGATCCAGGTCTCACGGTTGCGGTCCTTCCATGGAGTACCGTCATCTCCAAGATAATAGGAGCTTCCTCCTGGTGACGGAAACTGATGTCCGAAGCTTAATAACCCATCTCTTACGCCCTGCAGGAATTCCTGGTTCTCAGCTGTTCCAAGCTGATATTTTTTCTCTGTAACTGCCATTTCTTTTTTCTCCTTTACCCGATATTTTTAGCGTGTGCCCACAAAAGACAAACTGTAAAATATGTATACAGATTGCGGGAATAATTTCTGGAGCACGCTCTGGATAATCTCCCACTTTGCTATCTTCATCTTACCTTATCTGAAAGTCTTTGAACAGAGGGGGGAAATTTGGCTTTTACGGGGATTTTTACTGTCTTAATTCTCTGGCACAATTATACTCCCTGACAAAATTCCGGTCAATTTATTTAGTAAATCCGGTTATTCAAAATATCGCTCCAACAGTACAATTCCATTCTTCCAATTCAAATATATCAAAAAACAGCCGCTATCAGTACGTTTATTCGCACCAATATCGGCTGTAAATATCATTATTGTTATAATACCCTTTATTCCGTTTTTTCAAAAAACAGTTGATCAGCAAATAGCCTTTCCAAGCTCGATGCAGGCTGTCTGAGCCTCATCATCTGGCTCTTCGTTGCAGATTACGCTGTCAGCCGCAAGCGCTACGCCGTCGTTCTGGCATTTCTCTTCCCAACTGCGCATCCAGTCGCCATCTCCCCATCCGTAGGAACCGAAAAGAGCTACTTTCCTACCTGCAAGCTTTGGCTCACATGCCTCAAATACTGGCTGGAATACGGTATCCTCAAGCTCCTCATCTCCCATTGCAGGGCATCCGAAAGCCACACCGTCAAAACTGCTGATATCTGTTCCGTCGAAATCGTCAGCGCTGATCACTTCTACCTCAGCTCCTGCAGCTTTTGCACCTTCTGCTACTTTATTTGCCATTGCCTCTGTATTACCGGTTCCGCTCCAATATACAACTGCTACTTTACTCATAACTTCATTCTACCTCTTTCTTCTTATTAATTTTGTTGTCAGCCTTCGGAAACGTTCTTGTATTTATTTCCCCACATCTGACTCTTTATGTATGTTAAGCAGCCACTGTCAGCTGCAGAACACTCCTGCCTTTTGCCCATAAATTGCGGTATACCTCCCGGCATTTATGGTACTTCTGAAACATTTTCAATGCTTCACATTCATTACAATATACTTTCCAGCAGCCGGAACATTTATAATTCTGTCCGCCGTTCTGGATAAAACCAATTACATCCCCAAGCGGGTAATCAAGAAAAATCCCAATCTCATGTGGAAAGTCTTCTGATGCTTCGAAGCGTTTTTTCAGAAGCGCCAGACACGGTTCTGGTTCTGTATTTTCGTATCCATATTTTTCCAGGAACCGGGCAACTCCGGGACGGTTCAGATTCCTGGCCAGCTGTTTTTCCCGATATACATACACCAGGGAACGGTTTTTGCAGCTGCGAAGTACCATCAGCTTCACACCTTTTGGATTCATCATCTGATTCCAGAGTTCAAGCTGAAGATCAATGTTTTCTCCCTCACCGCAACAGCCATTAAATAGATTGGCTGCTTTTAATGAAGCAAGTGTGGGAGCACAGTGCTCAATGAGACATTTCTCAATCATAATAATCTCCTTACACAAAAGCCTGTTAAAAATCATTCCCACAATCAGCAGAAAGCCTTTTCAAACACGCCTCAGTTACATTCAAAATTTTGCAAGCATGACTTACAATTTTAAGCCATCACTGCATGCTCATCCAGTGCGCACTTTAAAGCACTTGCGCTGCTGGTATGGATACGGGCTACCGGGATGTTATTTTTCTTAGCTTCCTGGGAAGCACTGATGACCATTTTATGGGACACTGTATTGGTGAAAAGCACCATCAGATCCGGGCATCCGATTTTCTTACGGATGGCGCCGTTCTCTTTTGGAAAAACTTTCGCTTTGTACCCATAGTTTTTACAAATGTCGGTGTACTGACACACCATTCTTTCGTTACCGCCGATGATTACAATACTCATGTGAACTGTCCTTTCCGGATTTCCTGAAAGCTAATGAAAAAAGCTCCCCATTCCTAATTTGGTTTTTCTTTTCTCATTTTTGTTAGTTTGTTCTAACCTTTCATTAAAAAAATTAGAAGTTTGCAAATTACTGCGAACCGTAACATTTGCACTTCTGAAATATGTTTTAGTTGCCGCAGTTCTTTACATTTATCTTATGCAAAGAACTCTGATCATATGTATTGTTATTTATTTACGCTTTAGTTAGCTAATGCTAACTTTTATAATGTTAGTTTACCCTAATTCTTTATTGCTGTCAAGTCCCAAACAAAAAAAAGAGAGTTAATGAAAAACTGTCTCATTAGCTCTCTAATTATAGGGCTAAATTTCCACTGTATTCACCAGATTCTTCATGCTGTTCATACCGATCAGCAGCGTAGAAGTATTGTGAAGCAGTGCGGATGTAGTTGGCTGCAGGATGCCTGCAACACCAAGCAGGATCAGGCCTGTGTTAAAGCCTACGATGGTTCTGTAGTTACTGTGGATACGCTTCATCAGCGCATCACTGATGTTCTTCAGAACTACAATACCATCCAGATTGTCAGCGCCGATGGTGATGTCTGCGATCTCTCTTGCGATCTCAGCGCCTTCACTTACTGCAATACCTGCGTCAGCTGCGGAAAGGGCAGGAGAATCGTTGATTCCGTCGCCAAGCATAACCACTTTACGGCCTTTCGCTTTCTCTTTCTCTACGAAGCTTGCTTTATCCTCAGGAAGGACCTCAGAATAATATTCGTCAACACCAACCCTGGCTGCAACAGCCTTAGCAGTACGCTCACTGTCACCAGTCATCATAACCACCTTGCTGAAACCAGCTTTTTTCAGTGCTTTTACAACTGTAGGAGCTTCCTCACGGAGCGGATCCTCAATACAGATAACTGCAGAGAGGCTGCCCTCAATAGCAAGATACAAATGGGAATATTCATTTGGCAGATTCTTAAACTGCTCCTCCATGCCTTCCGGAATGGTGCATTTCTCATCTTCAAATACAAAGTGGGAGCTTCCGATAATAACCTTTTTCTCCTTGATGGTTGTGGAAATACCGTGAGCTACAATGTACTGTACCTTAGAATGCATTTCCTCATGATCCAGCTTTTTCGCCTTGGCTGCATCTACAACGGCTTTCGCCATAGAGTGTGGGAAATGCTCCTCCAGGCAGGCTGCGATCCTGAGAAGCTCATCTTCACTCATTCCATTAAATGGTACCACCTTTGCTACAGTAGGCTCTGCTTTTGTGAGAGTACCAGTCTTGTCAAATACAATGGTATCGGCATCAGCAATTGCCTCCAGGAATTTGCCGCCCTTAACTGTGATCTTATATTCTCCTGCCTCACGGATAGCGGAAAGTACGGAAACCGGCATAGCCAGCTTCAATGCACAGGAAAAGTCAACCATCAGTACAGAAATAGCCTTGGTCACATTTCGGGTAAGCAGATAAGTAAGCGCTGTACCGCCAAGTGTATATGGGACCAGTCTGTCAGCCAGATGCTCAGCCTTGCTCTCAAGACCGGATTTCAGCTTCTCGGTGTCCTCGATCATGGCTGCAATCTTCTCATAGCGGCTGGAGCCTCCAACTGCTTTTACTGTGATAACAGCCTCGCCTTCTTCTACCACAGTACCTGCGTATACAGAATTTCCTACTACCTTTCTTACCGGAACGGATTCACCAGTCAGGGAAGCCTGGTTTACCATAGCCTCGCCTTCCGTGATCGCACCGTCGAATGGGATCACATTTCCCATATGTACCACAACCATGTCTCCAGTCTGAATCTTGTCTGCGTCAACCAGCACCTCTGTGCCCTCGCTGCGCAACCATACCTTGCCTGTGTTCAGGGACATGGTACGTGCCAGATCGTCCACGGATTTCTTGTGTGTCCACTCCTCAAGCAGTTCTCCGATTCCAAGCAGAAACATAACAGAACCAGCTGTGGAGAAATCTCCTCTGAAAATAGAAACACCAATTGCAGTTGCATCCAGAACCGGGACCTCGATCTTACGCTTCCATAATGTCTTAACGCCCAGCCAGATATACTTCACTGACATTGCAGTAGTATAAATTGCAGACCACGGATATGGCAAAAGAAGCTTACGTCCATAATGGAAAATAATCTTATTTACCAGCTTCTCCTTGTATGTCTCATTTAATTCCCTTCCAGAGTTCTCCAACACCTGAGCCGGTACGCTGACGCGGCTGTAGCCAAATGCCTGGATCTGTTTCAGGAGCTCTGCCCTTTCGCCTGTATAATAAATAAGAGCATCACAGGTACGGTTGAATACCTGGGCTTTCTTTACTCCATCCAGATTTTCCAGGTAATACTGAAGTGTATCAGCCTGGAGAAAGTTCATGTATTTCTGAAAAAGGTGGACTCTGATACGTCCTTTCTTTTCATGCTTTATTGTAAATTTCAATTTAGTCACCTACTTTTCAAAGCAAGAGTCACTGTTCACTACGTTCACAGTAACAATTAAGAGGACTGTCGTGATATACGGCAGTCCCCAGTATGCATCTGTTTTACAGTTACAAAATACAGTATCTTTTATTCACAAAATCCAGTACAATGCATTCTGTCTATTCCAAGACACTGTTTTGCACTATGTTCGGGAGTCGGACAGATTACTCAGCTTCAGCCTCTGTCTCAGTCTCTTCTGTCTCTTTGAACTCTGTCTCGCCCTCAGCTGCTTCATCCTCAAATGGCTCCTCAGCTGCTTTTCTGTCTTCGTTGATCTGCTGTGCATCTGCATAGATGTCACCTGCGTTCTCCTGAACAGTTGTTACAGTCTTCATTACACAATCCTTAGCTCTTAAAACAGCAGCTGTGCACTCTGTGTAAACCTTCTTTGCATCTTTGCTTGAAAGCAGCTTGATACCAGCAGTTCCGAATAAAACACCTGCTGCAAAAAGTCCTGTTTTGTCCCATTTAAAACTTGCCATGATTAAATCTCTCCTTATAGTAAAATGTTTTTTGTTATTAGTTGTCTTTCGATTTCTCGCATTATATATCAGGTTCTCTGGAATTTCCAGTACTTTTTTGCTTGTTGAGAAATCTTCTCATTAATCTTTATTTTTGCATATTCAAACCAGCCAAAGCCAGTGTTTATCAGCATTTGCCACTTTTCCAGACCATTTAAACAGCCCTTAGCCTTCTCCAATGCCCGACATGGCATCCAGATAGCTCTTTATTCCCTTAAAAGTCTCCTCGCTGATCACATGCTCCACTTTGCAGGCATCCGACTCCGCTGTCTCTTCTGACACATTGGCACATTTTGCAAACAGCTTCGTGATCACCTGGTGCTTCTCGTAAACATTCTCTGCAATTTCTCTTCCCGATTCCGTGAGAAGTAGACGTCCTTTTTCATTTCTTGTAATATGACCATCCTTTTCCAATTCTGTCATGGCCCTGGTCACACTTGGCTTGGTGATGCCAAGATGATTTGCAACATCCACCGGACGTACCTCTCCGGGGGATTTCTTATTCAGGATCAGAATCGTCTCCAGATAATCCTCCCTGGACTCCTTCATTCCTTCTTTCTTCATACACCACATAGTTGCCGCACCTCCGCCTTTCTTTTTGCCTCGGTTCCGGGTACTGATATATCCTCTGCGACGCTACCGCCTTCTGTCACCGTAAATCAGGCACAGTTACTGTTTACAGTCTGACCTACAGCTATGCACAATGTGCATCATCATTCTCATGCCTCACATTTTGACATTATCATCTCAATACTCTCAATATCCTGGTCCCCGATATAGCCCATATTTTTAAGTCCTTCTCTTACAACCTGTTTCCAGACTTCAGAAGGTAACTTACAGACCGTATCATCACTAAGTCTTACAGTGCAGCCGTTTTCCTGACAGCATGTTTCGCAGCCGGAAATCCGGTACATGTTCTTGCGGCTGATAGCGCCGATTTTCTCCAGCATATTTACCATACGGTAAATGGTGGCTGGGCCTATGTTCTTATCTTTTTCCTGTACTTTGTAATAGATTTCCTTGCAGCAGGAACAATCCTCTTCCAGAATAATATCCAGAATCAGCTGGCGCTGCCTGGTGATTCTGCAGCCCTGGTCGCGTAATCGTTCAAGGATCATATCTTTTTGCATTTTTGTACGCTGATATGCTTCATGAGTCTCATATGCTTTTTCTTTAACTGCTTTTTCCATCCTTCATCGCCATCCTTTTCTAAACTTTTGTGTCGTCTGGAATTCTGATATAAAAAGAAATCCGGCTACTATACTCTTGGCTGAAAAGCTGGTGAAATGCTATCTGTGGATCATAACAAACCAGTTTCTTCAGATTTCCCCTTATATAAAAATTCCAGCCTGTATCTCTTTAAGGGATACAGGCTGAATTATTTTTAAGAACTTTGCTTAAGCAATACTCTTTGTATTAACCTTTAAGCTGTTGCTCTCTTTATATGGTCTGAACAGCAGGTACAGGAATACTGCAACCAGAACAAATGCTACAACAGTTCCGATTCCAAATCCGCCGCCTGTAAGCAGTGTACCAATCTGATAAATGCAAAGTGAAACTACATAAGCAAGACCACACTGATAGCCGATTGCAAACCAGAACCATTTTGCGTTGTTCATCTCTCTCTTGATTGCACCCATAGCCGCGAAGCACGGAGCGCAAAGAAGGTTGAATACCAGGAATCCGTAAGCTGCAATTGGAGTCATAACCTGTGCAAGATTTCCCCAGATCTCAGCTCCATCCTCTGCAACCTCTGCAAATCCGAAGAGCATACCAAATGTAGCAACAACGTTCTCTTTTGCAATAAGACCTGTTACGGCTGCAACTGCCATCTTCCAGCCCTCTCCTGCTTTTGTCCATCCAAGAGGAGCAAAAATCCAGGCGATAGCAGAACCAATCTTGGCAAGAATACTGTTGTTCAGTTCTTCTACCATTCCGAAGGAACCGCCTTCCCAGCCGAATCCCATGAGGAACCAGAGAACGATTGTGGAAAGAAGAATGATGGTACCAGCTTTCTTGATGAAAGACCAGCCTCTCTCCCACATGCTTCTCAGAATATTGCCGACTGTCGGCCAGTGATATGCCGGAAGCTCCATAACGAATGGTGCCGGCTCGCCAGCGAACATTTTTGTTTTCTTAAGGATGATACCGGAGCAGATGATTGCTGCGATACCAACAAAGTAACAGCTTGTCGCAACCCATCCGCTGTTGTTAAAGAATGCACCTGCAATCATTGCAATGATCGGGAGCTTCGCACCACAAGGAACAAATGTTGTGGTCATAATTGTCATTTTACGGTCACGGTCGTTCTCGATTGTACGGGAAGCCATAACTCCAGGAACACCACATCCGGAACCGATCAACATTGGGATGAAGGATTTTCCGGAAAGACCGAATTTACGGAAGATTCTGTCCATGATGAATGCAACACGAGCCATGTAACCGCAGGACTCAAGGAATGCAAGGAACAGGAACAGAACCAGCATCTGCGGTACGAAACCAAGTACAGCGCCAACACCGGCAACAATACCGTCAAGGATCAGTCCCTGCAGCCATGCAGCGCAATTTACAGCTTCCAGAGCAGACTCAACTGCCGGAGGAATAATCTCACCGAAGAGTACATCATTTGTCCAATCTGTTACAATAGTTCCAACAGTGGTTACAGACACATAATAAACAACCCACATTACAACTGCGAAGATCGGAAGCGCCAGCCATCTGTTGGTTACGATTCTGTCGATCTTATCGGAGGTTGTAAGCTTCTTTCCTGTAGAGGATTTTGTATAGCACTGTCCAATAATGGAAGAGATGTATACATAACGCTCGTTTGTGATAATACTCTCTGTATCATCATCGAATTTATCTTCCAGAGCCTTTACTTCGTAAGACACATCCGGAACGCTCTTCATCTGCTCTACGATCTTGTCATCTTTCTCGATAAGCTTGATTGCAAAGAAACGTTTCTGAGCCTCTGCAACAGTTCCTGTCAGCTTATTCTCAACAGATTTGATCGCATCCTCAACATCCTGTGCAAATTCGTGAACCGGAACGGTTTTCTTTTTGCTCTGTGCTGCGCTGATTGCCTTCTCAGCAGCTTTCATGATTCCGGTTCCTTTCAGAGCGGAAATCTCAACCACTTCGCAGCCAAGCTTTTTGCTTAATTTGTCAATGTGGATCTTGTTTCCGGATTTCTGAACCAGGTCCATCATGTTAATTGCCATAACCACCGGGATTCCAAGCTCCATGATCTGTGTGGACAGATACAGGTTACGCTCAAGGTTTGTACCATCTACGATGTTGATGATCGCATCTGGCATTTCATTGATCAGGTAATTTCTGGCAACCACTTCCTCAAGTGTGTATGGGGAAAGGGAATAAATACCAGGAAGGTCCATGATGGTTACATCCTTGTGACCTTTCAGTTTACCTTCTTTTTTCTCTACTGTTACACCAGGCCAGTTACCAACGAACTGGTTAGAGCCGGTCAGTGCATTGAATAATGTGGTCTTGCCGCAGTTAGGGTTACCTGCAAGTGCAATCTTAATCGACATTTTCATGCCTCCTCTTTCTTTCCAGATTTTCTTTTTTCAATTTTTGGGGCTTACGTATGCCAGCTTCCGCTAATTTTAGTTGCCCGCTACTATCGATTGTTTCAATTAGTTTTCATTTGTTAGCGTTTTCACTTATTTGTTAGGTCTCGCTAACTAACCAGAGTAAAAAAAATTGCCCATTCGTTTCCAGAATATGCAATTTCATGCTGTGCTCATTTCCCTTATGTATGCGCAGCTGCGGTTTCCTGTTGGCTTTCGCTCTCAGGGCCCCAAAAGTACTATATCTTGGTAACTGTTCAGTGCCTTCACAGTTACATGCTCCGCGATGCACAGAAATCATGCTTTGCATGATTTCACGCCGCTACTCTCGGGTTTTCTGTGAACTACGTTCACACAAAACGCCTGGCGGAATACTGTCTTCGGAATAGTTACACATCTGGTACAGTACTTACTCTACCTCGATCATTTCTGCATCGCCTTTTCTCAGAGACAGTTCATAATCTCTTACGGTTACCTCAATAGGATCTCCAAGCGGTGCAACCTTACGTACATAGATCTGCACACCTTTGGTGATTCCCATGTCCATGATACGTCTCTTTACAGGTCCTTCGCCATGCAGTCTCTTCACTGTGACAGTCTGGCCTACGCCAACTTGCCGTAATGTTTTCATAATACTTGCTCCTTTTTTCTGGATTTCAGACCATGATCCGATTCGCCATATCCTTGCCAATGGCAACTCTGGAATCTTTCACATTCACGATCATGTTACCGCTGATCTCACTTACAACGGTTACAGTAGCTCCCTGTACAAATCCAAGATTTTCAAGAAATTTACGGGTTTCTTCTTTACCGCCGACTTTTTTGATCACCTGCGGCTCTCCTTCGTTTACCATTGATAACGGCATCATATCATCCTTCCTTTTTGTGTTTTAGAAACACCTATTTATTATTATGTTTCGCTTACGTTGATTAGTATATTCTAATTTATATAAGCTGTCAATAATTTATTTGCACTTTTTTCTCATTTTTTTCCACTGCAATTTCATAAATTTTGACCAGAAAACATTGGATTACTATTCACAGGTAATGTTCCGCGAGGTGTTTTTTGTGAGCAAAGCTCACAGTTCCCCCGAGGACCTAGGCGCGAAATCATGCGAAAGCATGATTTCTGCACATCGCGGAGCGTGTTACTGGTCACGGAGTGAACCGTAACAATATTTGAAAATCTTTCGGAAATAGCAGGATCGATAGTGGAATTGTAGAAATTTATTGTTTATAATAAAAAAACAACTAAAAATTAGGAATATGTGTATTCTTATACTGATTGCACAAGTTTCTATAGTTAAAGCAATGAAATAATCACATGTATTTTTTTCAGAAAGGATTGTTTTTATGAAACAGGGAAGCAAAATCGGGATTGTCTGTTGTTCCAACGGACTTAGGCAGGAACAGACCGAAACAATAAAAATGTTGGTGCAGATTCTGGAAAAATCCGGGCTGGAAGTATCACTTAGCCCTTATCTTTATGGAGATGAAAATGGAGAGGCCGGAACTGCCAGGGAACGTGCCAGGGCGCTTATGAAATTTTATGAGGATGATTCTGTTACTGATATTTTTGATGTGTCTGGCGGAGACATGGCCAACGAGATTTTACCTTATCTAGATTTTCAGACGATTGCTTATGGGAATAAACGTTTCTGGGGATACAGTGATCTTACCACCATTCTGAATGCCATTTATGCCCGGACGGGGAAATCTTCTGTCCTATATCAGGTACGGAATCTTACCTATGATCACAGCAAGTCCCAGATAACGGACTTTCTTGGAACGATGCTGGCGGGAGCCTCTTCCCTTTATGATTTTCCTTATGAATTTGTACAGGGAACTCATATGGAGGGAATTGTGGTTGGCGGTAATATACGGTGTCTTTTAAAGCTGGCTGGCACACCTTACTGGCCGGATATGCGGGAGAAAGTCCTGCTTCTGGAGTCCTTTGGCGGAAAACGGCCTCAGATGGTAACCTATTTAAGCCAGCTCAGTCAGATGGGCGTTTTTAAGAAAGTAAATGGGATTCTGCTTGGAACATTTACAAAAATGGAAGTGGATAACTGTCAGCCAGATATGGCAAAACTGATTCTTGAATTCGCAGAAAAAAAGACGCCCATTGCGAAAACACCTTTGATCGGACATGGATCAGATTCAAAAGCGATTCGCATCGGGCATCGTTTAAAGTTATTCTCCGCAGAAGAAAACAAACGGATATATAAAGAATTTTAGATTCTAGCCACTCCGCTCTTAATGGCAGCTTCTGCCGTAGCCTTTGCAACTGCATTTTTCACACGTGAGTCAAATGCAGCCGGCAGAATATAGTCAGCGCAGAGTTCTTCGTCGCTTACCAGACTTGCGATTGCATACGCAGCGGCAATCTTCATTTCATCGTTGATGTCGGATGCGCGGACATCAAGGGCCCCGCGGAAGATTCCTGGGAAGCAGAGAACATTGTTCACCTGGTTCGGGTAGTCGGAACGACCGGTGGATACAACTGCTGCTCCTGCTGCCTTGGCCTCATCTGGAAAAATCTCCGGAGTTGGATTTGCGCAGGCAAAGATGATCGGATCTTTCGCCATGGTGCGAACCATATCCGGAGTAAGGGTTCCAGGTGCGGAAACACCGATAAATACGTCAGCACCTTTGATTACCTCGCTCAGGGAGCCTTTCTCATGATTGGCGTTTGTGATCTTCGCCATCTCTTCTTTAATCGGATTCAGACCCTCACGCCCCTCGTAAATTGCACCTTTACGGTCTGTCATAATAACGTTCTTAAGTCCCATGGAAATAAGAAGTTTGATAATCGCGATTCCGGCAGCTCCTGCTCCGGAAGTAACGATCTTAATGTCTTCGATTTTTTTGCCAACAACCTTCAACGCATTGATCACACCTGCAAGTGTAATAACTGCAGTACCATGCTGGTCGTCATGGAAAATCGGAATATCACAGCACTCTTTCAGCTTCTTCTCAATCTCAAAGCATCTCGGTGCGGAAATATCCTCCAGGTTTACACCGCCGAAGCTTCCAGCCAGAAGACGAACGGTCTGCACGATCTCATCTACATCCTTGCTTCGTACACAAAGCGGAATAGCATCCACATCACCAAACTCTTTGAACAGAACGCATTTGCCCTCCATAACCGGCATACCTGCCTCCGGACCGATATCTCCAAGACCAAGAACTGCGGTACCATCTGTTACAACAGCAACGGTATTCCAACGTCTGGTAAGTTCATAACTTTTATTAATATCTTTCTGAATCTCAAGGCAAGGCTGTGCAACACCAGGGGTGTAGGCAAGGCTTAAAGCATCCTTGGAATCAACCTTTGCTCTTGAAACAACTTCAATTTTACCTTTTAACTCATAGTGCATCTTTAAGGATTCTTTTGCGTAATCCATGTTCGTATCTCCTCTTCTGAAAAAATATGTGGACACTTGCTCCCATTATTATACGCAGCAAGTCCCACCCGGATACAAAATATCCACTTTGGGCTACAAGGGAAAGTATATACGAAATTTTACCAAATCACAACATGAAAATATGAATAAATCTCTCAATAAACAGAACACCACTCCAACCTGGTTGCCACTATTAACCCGCCCTCCCCCCAAAAACGTATTACTGAAAATAAAATGCTCAGCATAAATCAGGGCAAACTCCCGAAGAAATAGAAGTCTGCCCCAATATCCTCCAATATTCTATTTTCGTATAATTCTCCTACTCCACATTTTTCAGCGCCACATCCATAGGAATCTTCTTAATCCTTCTAAATTGCAGCAGGGCTACCAGCACATATGCCCCCATCCCCATTGCAAACATCTCCGGATAAACCGCTGGTTTCAGATATAAGGTAAGCCATCCAGAAAAAGAGGACATCAGATATCCGTATATTCCATGAATGGTCCAGGTGGACAACCCCAGGCTAAGCAAAATGGACAACACGACTACCCACGTAGTAGAAGTGAGATAAAGGCTGTTGATCTCCCTGTTCTCATACCCCAGAATCTTTACCATAGAAATGGCATTGGCATTTTTTTCAATAATCAGCTTGGTAAGCAGATAGATCAAAAGAGCAAACAGCACAACTGCAAATACATTGATCAGCTTAAACATCTCTCCCATAGACACATCCAGCTGACGGCTGACCTTTGTCAGATCGTCCTCTGTAATCGTTGTTGCGATCAAATCCTCATCCAGATCTGTGATCTTTTCCCTGGAAAAATAACCGTTAAAGTACCCCTCCTTTTCCCCAAAGTTTTCCCTGTAAGAAGTAATCGGCATAAACACCGTCAACGAAGCCGGATAATCGTAGATTCCCTGCACGGTAAACTCATAGGTCTCGCTTCCGTAGGCTTCCTTCAGCACAATGGTATCCCCGGTCTTTATCTTATACTTTTCTGCATAACCGTCGGAAATCAGAACTCCATCTGTTGGAAGCTCCGCGCTTACATATGTACTGTTCTCTGAAATCCCATAGACCGTTATGGTCTCGCCATCCTGATCTGGCAGTACGTTTTTCATGGAATTCAGGCAGAACTTTTCTGCGGACGCTTCATTGGTTTTCATGGACGGAGTGAGGAATTTCTGTAGCATTCCCATAACTGTATACCGTTCCTTCTCGTCTGGCTCCTCCGGTACATTCAGCACATACTGATACGGCGCAATCATATTTTTCAAAATTTCTTCCTGATAATGATCCAAGAGCGGCTTCATCATCATTCCAAAAAGCAGCAGCACATTTGCAAAAAAGATTCCAATAAATAAAGTCAGATAACTGGATTTATTCTGCAGGATAATACGCAGCCGGAAGCGGTTGAAAAACTTAAAGTCCGGAAGACGCACAGCTTTTTTCCGTTTGGATGTGGACAGATCATGACGCAGGAATTTCAAAGGAGAAAGACGCAGTTTTCCTGAAATCAGGATCAGATTGATTCCCAGCATGATCACTACCGGAACCACTGTGGTCAGTATAAATGCATCTGCATTCCAGCGTGTTTCATAGGTCGGCAGGCTGTAGCTGCCATAATACATACCTGCACAAAGATCTTTAAAGGAAGTGTAGCCCAGCACGTTTCCAAGAACAGAAGCAACCACAGTTACGATCAACGGCATGGAAATATAGTGGAACAGAAGTTCTCTTCTGGAATATCCGGAAGCACGCAGGGTCCCGATCACAGAAGCTTCTTTTGTAATGGTATTATTTGTTGTAACTGCAAACACAAAAGCAATGATCACGATCAGAATATACAGCAGCACCTCCATCATAGCCTTATCACCGCCCATGTCCTCACCGGTAAAAGTGATGGCTTGATTGGAATAGGCTGGGATAAAGCCTGTCACATTTCCATATTTAACCAGAACCTCCAGAAAATCCTCAGACATGTTTTTTGCTTCAATATCATCCTTTGGTGCCGTCTCATACTGCCAGGAATAGCGGTACTCCAGGTGGGTGGTTCCAAAAACATCCGCACCTTCTTCTGTCATAATACCCACACCGAATTTTACAGCATCAAACATCATATCGCTGTTATCAGAAAATAAACAACTGTAGTCGGGTAATGCTACATATCCGGTAACCTTCAGCTGTTCTCCCCCAATTTCTATCTTGTCGCCAACCTTCAGCTTGTTATTATCTGCATACATCCGGTCAATAGCGATCTCGTTTTTCCCAGCTGGCATCACGCCTGACATCAGGCACACAAGATTCATATCGGTGCGATCCTGATAAATACGCATGGTTCCCTCTTCGTTTCCATCCAGGTCTGCATCCACAGCTTCATCGCGGTAAAAGTTTTCGCAGATTCGTACTTTTCCATTTTTTTCAATTTTCTTCAGATCACTTTCGCTGGCTTTCGAAGAGAGGGTAAAGTTGCCATGTTCAATGTTATATTTTTCGAAACCTTCGTCATAGGCTGCCAGCATACTGTCATCCGCCACCAGAAATCCCGAGACAAAACCTATGGTCAATGTCATAAACAGAAAAATCACAATATATTTTCCGAAATCACTTTTCAATTCTCTTGGAAGACGTTTCCACAATGGATTCTTCATAGTACACCGCCTTACCAGTCCAGGTCGTCAGCTGCGACTTTGGACTCATTTAGATAATTTTTGCGGATCTGACCATCACGGAGCTTCACCACACGGTCTGCCATATTTTTGATGGCATCGTTGTGGGTAACCATGATGATGGTATTTCCATACTTCTGGTTGACCTGCTCGATCAAACGCAGAATTTCCTTGGAGGTGTTGTAATCCAGCGCTCCTGTTGGCTCATCGCAAAGAAGGATGTCCGGATTTTTTACAATGGCACGACCAATCGCTGTTCTCTGCTGCTGACCGCCGGAAAGCTGGTTTGGAAGCTTATGTCTGTGCTCATAAAGCCCCAGGGTATGAAGCAATTCATCAATATCCAGGGCCTTATCGCTGAGATAGGCTCCCACTTCGATATTTTCCTTCACATTTAAATTGGGGATCAGATTATACATCTGGAAAACATAGCCCAAATGCTTCCGGCGGTAAAGAGTCAGCGCCTTATCCTTCATATCCCCTGTTTTTTCCCCGTTTATGGAAATATAGCCCTCATCTGGCTCATCAATTCCACCGATAATATTCAAAAGTGTGGATTTTCCGGAACCAGACGGTCCAAGAAGCACGCAGAATTCGCCTTTTTCCACAGAAAAATCAATTCCTCGGAGAACCTCTGTCCTGCTGTCTCCAGAACCGAAGCCTTTCTTCAAACCTTTGATTTCAAGAAACATCTTTTTTCCTCCCTATAAACAATTTTAGTTCACGAACTATTTTCTCTCAAAACAATTACAGTGATTTCTACGCCGTCTTGTTAGTTCTTGCTAACTTATGTTTATCATAACTCTTTTATCTGGATATGAAAAGAAGTGTATTTGAGAATAATTCTCAACAACAGCAGTTTCGTTTTTTCGAAAAATATTTTGTTAAAAATTACTTTTACCGAAATTGGTTTTTGAGATTTTCCAATATATTTTTCACAAAAGATGTGGTATTTCCACAGATAATTCGATATAATACTAACAATGTTTATAGTTTTGTACAAACTGTCCTTGGGAGATTTTTACATGAAGAAAATAGCACTTATTACAGACGGTTGGGGACGTTATGTAACCTATACCTGGATTCAGGGATATCGGAATTACATGGCTGCCCACCAGTCAGATATGGATTTATACATTTTCCAGAGCTTCGGAAATTTCAGTATGGATGAGAAGCATAATGCAGGGGAATACAACATCACACGGCTTCCTGATTTTTCAGAATTTGACGGCATCCTTCTGGATCTGGCCACCGTGTCCCAGCCAGACCTGATTGCAGAGGTGATCGAACGTGCCAGGAAAAGCGGCGTCCCAACTGTTTCCCTTCTGGAACAGATTCCTGGACTGTATCATTCCGGAATTGACAACTACAAAGCCATTAACAGTGTTGTTGAGCATCTGATCACCGAACATGGATGCCGGACTCTGAATTACATTGGCGGACCTGAATTTAATAAGGAAAATCAACTCCGTTTCAAGGCTTACAAGGATGCCCTTCTTCACCATGGGATTTCCTTCGAGGAACAGCGTGTGATCCATCATAATTACGAAATTGAAACCGGAATCCAGGCCTTTTCCAAATTTAAAGAAATGGATCTGCTTCCAGATGCCTTTGTATGTGTCAACGACAATACTGCGGTCGGTGTCTGCCTGGCTGCCAAAGAAGCGGGCTATTCGATCCCCGGGGATTTTCTGGTAACCGGTTTCGACAATGAGGACAAGGCATCCTACTATGATCCAAGAATTACCACCGTAGGCTTTTCCAAGGCTGATGTTATGGCAGGTGCTCTTCTGCTTCTGGAAAAAATCTGGCAGGGGAAGGCTGAAGCCACTTATGTGTACGCACCTTTCAACTACGTTTTTCAGGAAAGCTGCGGCTGTATTTCCAAAAATCCGCCAGACCGGGGAGAGTATGTGATCGGACGGATCATAGCAGAAGCACGCCAGAGCGATATGCAGAACTGGATGATGGATCTGAACCGTGTTCTCCTGGACTGCTCCGGATACACAGAGCTTGCAGGGCGCATGCAGACCTGGCTGACTGAGCATGGCTGCGGAAATATTTATCTGTTTATGAATCCAGATATCTTTATGAGTGAAAATGTGGATGTGCTTCCTGAAATCCCAGACGACACCTATCTGACTCATGGATATCCAAATGAAATGACACTGGTTTACCCCCGTCAGGAAAATCAAAAGCCACAGCAGCTTGATCTGAAAGAGGTTCTTGCCCTTCCACGAAAAGAGTCTGGTGGAAAGCAAAATATTTACCAGTTCTGTCCTCTGCATTTTCGTGAACGGGAAATCGGCTTCCTGATCATCACCAATTGTGATTATCTGCTGGAGCATCAGTTCCTGTTCGAAACCTTAAATGCACTCCAGACCTCCATAGAGGCCCTGTATGCAAGGCTTACCCTGCGTAAAATGAACAAGCAGCTTTCCCAGCTTTATATCCACGATTCCCTCACCGGACTTTACAACCGGATGGCATATGAGAAGCTGGCTCTTCCTCTTTTCCATCAATGTATGCGGGAAAATCAGCCAGTGGGAATCATGTTTGTGGACGCAGATCACCTGAAATATATCAACGATAACTTTGGTCATGATATGGGAAATCTTGCCATCAGCAGCATTGCTTCCGTTCTGCGGCAGCTCTGTCCTGCGGAGTCCATTTCCATGCGCTATGGCGGAGATGAATTCGTGTGTGTGATTCCTTATTCTGATGAGCTGCAAATGCAGGAGCTAGCTCATACCCTTCAGACTTCTCTGGATGCACTTTCTGCCAACAGCCGGGTGGGCTTCCCCATTGAGGCAAGCATCGGCTGGGTGAGCGCCGAGGATCCAATTCTGACTCTGAATGATTATATCAATCTGGCAGACGAAAAAATGTACTCTGCAAAAAAGTCCAGAAAAGCAGAGCGGAAGGATTCCTAAACGGACAGGACGCCTCTGGCGACATCACCATATAGGAAAATCAGTTACTTTGCAGCTGACGTTCAGAACTTTCCCCGTAAAAAAATGTATGATACCAAATCAGGAAGGTAAGGACTGTCCATATCTTGCGGCTGTTGTCCTTTTTCCCTTCTTTATGTTCTCTCAGAAGCTGGAGCAATTTTTCTGTATGAAAAAATTCTTCAGCTTCTTTTGATGTAAACACTTCTTTCACCATCTGGTACCAGTCGTCCTGGCGCAGCCACACACGGATGGGAATTGGAAATCCCAGCTTCTTCCTTCCGTCCGTATCCTGGGGAATATACTTCGAAACTGCTTTTCGGAAAATATCCTTCGTCGTACCGTCAGCAATCTTGGCTTCCTTAGGCAGCCCTGCTGCCAGCGCCCATACTTCCTTGTCCAGAAATGGCACCCGCACTTCCAGGGAATGGGCCATACTCATCTTGTCCGCTTTCTGAAGGATATCGCCGGGAAGCCAGTAATTCAGGTCAACGGACTGCATTTTCTCCATATCCTGAAGGTGGGATTTTCCCAAGCTTCCACTTTTCTTTTCTATTCTGCACGCTTTATCTGTGTGCTTATTTCTATCTGTCTTTCCAAAGAAACGGTCATTTTCGATTTCTTTATAAAACGGATTCAGGTATTCCTGGGTTGTCTGCCCTGTCACGCCACCTTTTAAAATCTGATTTTTTTCTTTTTCACCATAAATATATGCATTTCCGATAAATCGTTCTTCTACTTTCTTTCCTGCGCGGATCAGGAAGTCCCTGCCTTTCACATCTGGCAGTTTCGCTGCCAGCCGGCCTACTGCCCTTCTGATTCCAAATGGAACCCAGCCAACCATTTTCAGTGCTTCCGGCTCCCGGTAAATGTTATATCCGCCGAAAAGCTCATCCGCACCCTCCCCGGAAAGCACTACTTTCACATGCTTCGCTGCTTCCTGCGCCAGGAAATAAAGGGCAACTGCAGATGCATCCCCTGAAGGTTCGTCCATATGGTACATCACATCCGGGAGGGAATTCCAGAATTCTTCCTTGGAAATGATTTTTATATGGTGCTTCAGGCCTGCTGCTTTCGCAACCTGGGCAGCTTTTTCCACTTCATTGTACCGAATGCCTTCGTCAAACCCTACGGTAAAGGCCTGGTCTGCTCCGGAGGCGGCTGCCAGATAGCCAGAATCCACGCCGCCAGACAGGAATGCGCCAACCTCCACATCGCTTAGCATGTGGTGCTTTAAAGTATCGTCCAGGATGGTTTCGAGCTGTGCCTGAAGCTGCTGCATATCAGGTTTTCCACCCTGACGAAGCTTAACAACAGGCTCCGCCAGTTCATCTTTCCACTGTCCAGGTGTCAATCTGGCTTTAAAATACGATTTTATTTCATATTTCCCATCTCTATAAATAAGCACATGCCCTGGCATCAGCTTATAAATTCCTTTAAAAAAGGTCTCTTCCAGTGCTGAATATTGAAAGGACAGATACTGCTCCAACGCTAGCCTGTTCACTTCTCTCTTATACCCTGGGAATGCCAGGATGCTCTTGATTTCAGATGCAAATACGAAATGCCCGTCGATCTGCGCATAATACACCGGCTTGATTCCAAAGAAGTCTCTTGCCAGCATCAAAGTCTGCTCCTTCTCATTCCACACAGCAAATCCGAACATTCCCCTCAGCTTGTCCAAGGCCTTTTCCCCATACTGCTGAACGGTATTCACCAGCACTTCCGTATCCGAATGGGTGCGGAAAGAAATACCAGCTGCCTCTAATTCAGCCCGCAGTTCCTTATAATCATAAATCTCTCCGTTAAAAACAATATGCAGATTCCCATCCGCACTTTCCATAGGCTGCTGTCCATCCTCCAGGTCAATAATGCTAAGCCTTCTAAATCCAAGGGTAATCTCGCCACCACAAAAAGAGCCTTCACTGTCTGGCCCTCTATGTTCAATGGATTTCATCATTCTCTCGATTACAGCCTTCTGATCATTCCTGTAACCGGTAAATCCACAGATACCGCACATATCTTCCTCCGTATTTAACCGCCGCGCACTTCTGCCGCGGCATTATATTTTTTTTTCCCTTTACGCTTCCTCTTCCCCTTGAGTATGCAAATGGCACAGAATGTACCTTGAAGTGAACTTTAGAATCAAAGTTTGAGATATTATAACATAAACCAAAACTGTCCATGTATTTACTATTTTCTCATACCAGACTACAATACCCGAATTCAAGTGAAATCTACCGCAAAGTGGCATGTAAATTACAAAATGATTTTTGGTATAAAATCGCCCCTGCTGAAAAAACGGAACCACTGATTTCTCAATGCTTCCGCTTTTTCCGCAGGCGGTCAATACAGAGGTTTCTTGTGATTCGTCCGCAAAAATGTGCCCAATTTACTTTTGTAAATCAACCGTAATACTCTCACCTATCGGAACCGCCAGATCTTCCGGTGCCTGGTTTTCGCCATATACGGTTCCAGTTTCTTCTATATAAGCATCTTCTGATTCCTTCTGTTCTTGGGAAACAATTTCTCCTGCAGTTCCTGAAAAGCGATAGAGTTGCAAATTTAATTGCTTTGCATGATCCGGAATTTCAAGATTTTCTAATTCAAAGATCAAATTCGGTTTTTCATAGGAAGTGAGATCAAAAACATATTCATTTCCTAAGTCGTCTTTTCCACGAAGCCAGAATTCATCATCTTCTGCCATATCAGAAAATACCCCCGAAATGGTGCATCCAAAGATATTGTATTTCATTTCTGAAAGCAAAAATGTCTGATCTTTCTCAAGCGGTATGGACGTTTGAATGTCAATCTCTTTTGTATCCGCTTCCAACTTTTCTGGATCTGCTGTAAATGAAAATTCATACGCATCCTTCTCTTCAACCTGCCCATTTTCATTTTGAAACGTTCCTATTTCAATTTCAAATTTCTGGGAACGATCAGCTTTACTTCTATTAAACTTCGCTACAAAGTATTTGGAAGCTGTTTTTTCTGATCCTGTGCTGTTATTAAGCGTATATTGCCTTTCTAGCTCTAATGACTCCCCATCAACAGATGCCTGGACACTGTTCAGGGAAATATCATTTTCGTCTGTCAGAGAATATGCAACCCAGAGACTTTTTTCATCCGCAGCAACCTCCTCCAAAGAAACCGCAATCCCATTTTTTTCAATTGTCTTTTGGATTGCTTTCACATATTCATCTGTGCCCTTCTCAATTCCTAAAATCCGCCCAATAAGGGAGGTCATTTTATACCAGGCTGCTTTCACCTCTTTCTGATGAATAAGACCAGCGCCAATGACTGCCACTAATAGGCTGCAGGCGGCCGCAACCCTTATGTAATGCTGGACTATTACGATTTTATTTTCTTTCCATGGTTTAGCCGCCTGATAGATGTATTTCTCATCGATCTCCTCAAACGCAGTTAAAAATTCCCACCCTTTACTCTCCTTCATAGCCAGCCTCCTTTAACAAACCATAAAGTTTTTTCCTACTGCGAGCCAAAATTGACTTGATCTTGCTTTCCCCACAGGCATGCCGGTCCGCTATCTTTTTTATAGGATCCATATACCAATAACGCCTTATAAAGATATCCCGGTCACGTTCAGAAAGCTTCCCTAAAAAGAAGTCAAACAACTTTACAAGTTCCTTCTTTTTCAGGTAGTCCTCAATGTCAGAAGAAATTGCATTTCCAATCTTTTCCACCTCTCCTGCAATATCCTCCATATGGGAATCCACTCGTTTCTGCGCATTTCTTTTGCGATAGCGGTCTATCGCTGTATTTCTTGTTATTTTAGAAACAAAGGAAGACAAAACAGATGGTCTCCTGGGCGGAATGTTATTCCATGTAAAAAGCCATGTATCATTTACACACTCCTCGGAGTCTTCCCTGTTATACAAAATATTCTGTGCAATCCTATAACACATATTCTGATATTTGTTTTTTGTCTCTACAATTGCATTTTCATCTCTGGCAAAATACAAGTTAATGATCTGTGAATCATCCATCCTGTGCCCTCCTTTCTTTTTCACTTTATATCACGTATTTTATTACAATTGGTCGCAAAAAGAGAATTTTTTATTTTCCTTCCTGATCCAATACCTCTGTCACATAGCTGCCTTGTCCATCTACGGCAATTACTCGTTCTTTACCGTCTTCAGTTTCAATAATCTGCCCTATTGATACTTGATCCTGCGGTCCCTCAATACTCAAATCGGGATTTTCCTTAAATGTACCCAATGGATATGGATACATTACCCGTTCTCCCTTTGCATTGAAAAATTCATGCAATTCAACTCCAGAACTGGCAGCTACTGAAACAGCACCAATCAGCATGCTTACTGATACTCCAATCAATAACAGTTTTCGTTTCATCATATTCATCCTACCTCATTTCCATAATTTTTTCAGCTATAAGCTGTAAACAATATTTTCCAGTTTTCTCTTTTGTAGTTACTTCATTCCTTTTTCACTATATATCACGTAAAATTTTTGCGTCCGTTGCATACCCTGAAAATTATGTAAAATTTATTTCTATTTTTGCTACATAAAAAAGACACCAAATCCTTTTTGAACATTCTCTAAGGTTTTGGTGTCTTATAAAAAAGTATAATATTATTTCTGAAGCACAAAACGTGCCTGCTCCAGATTTTTCTTATCCACAAGGATTTCATACTGCTTGGCCTGCTCCGCTGGGCTTCCTGCACTTCCCACACGTCCCCGAAGTGTTCCGCTGCCTGTCCATTCTCCCAGCTGGTCTTTTACTTTGTACTTATACCTGATATTCTGTCTATCTAGAATATCCCGAATCTCATTAAATCTTTTCAAGTCTGTACCAAGCCATAAGCTTTCTGAATTAAATACTGTAAACATTTTTCATCTCCCATTCCGCTATCGCTTCCAGAATATCGCATTTCAGATTCTTGCCAAAAATTCAGCTGGTGTAAATGCTATGACTTTGCTTTTGGTAAAATCTTTAAGATTTCGTGTGATAATATAATCTGCATGAACCCATTCTGCTGTTGCACTTTGAACAACATCCTCGAAATCCTTCCATTTCATATTTACAGCTCTCTCCAAAACAGTGGGACCGAAATCTGCAAACTCAAATATCAAATTCAATTTGCGAAATACATCTTCAATCTGATCTGGTGTCAGCTGCTTTCTCATGATATACATCATATTGGCATAAGTCAGCGTAGAAATATATCCCTTTGCCTGCTCTGTTTCACAAAGTTTCCTGATCAGAGCCGAATCCTTCACGAATTCCGGACGGTTCAATAAAACATCCAGAACAATATTGGTATCAATCAGTAAAACCATATTTTTCCCTCATGCTTTCAGATTTTACCTCATCCAGGTTATAGTCCTCCTTCAGGATTCCTGTAAGGGAATCTGTTAAATAGGACACCACAGCATCTTTTGGAATAAACCTTCCTACTTCTTTGCCATTCTTGGTTACAATGATTTCCTGTCCAGACATCACAAGGTTCAGATATCTCCCGAAATTATTTTGCATTTCTGTTGCAGTTGCTGTTACAGTTGCCATAAAATCGTCTCCTTTATTTTAGCTAATTCAATTATATAAAATATTAGCTAATAATTCAAGCTATCAGCGAAATATAGATAACAAAAACGGAACCACTGATTTCTCAATGATTCCGCTTCTTAGTTACGTGTGTTAGAGGATTCGAACCCCCGGCCTTTTGGTCCGTAGCCAAACGCTCTATCCAGCTGAGCTAAACACACATTTATTACTTGTGAAGTATTTGTCCCTCACAACAATGGATATTCTACACGATACCTGTGGTTTTGTCAACACCTTTTTGAAATTTTTTTAAAATATTTTTTTGTAGGTATTTTTTGCACGATTGGTACTATTTTAAAGACTCTATCAGAACTCTCTAACTTCTTCCAGCAGGACTGTGCCTCCCTATCTCCTGGCTTTCTTCGCCTGCCAGTTCAGCACTGCACCAATCATATAAATAGCCGGGAACATCAGCATACGGATCACGGAAGCCGGATCGAAATCTCCGAAGATCATAGTAACGATCACTTCTGCCACAACCTCTGCAATAAGAAGGCCTCCCATTCCCACACAAAGGCCTGCATTCTCCACCTTACCTGCCTGTTTCACACCAACCACGCCAGCTGCCAGGTAGATCACTCCTGCTGCCAGAACCATTACATTGCTTGCCACCAGCTGGCTGTAAGTCATACCGTTCTGATTTAGATATTCAACAACTGCACTGTCACTGCTGCCCTTCATAACCAGGGAAAGAGTGTTTCCACTTCCAAATGCCAGCAGAACCCCAAGAAAAAGCAGGAGCATTCCTCCCACCTTCAGGATGGTCTCTCCCGGTGCCTGTTTTTTCAACATAATCTATTACTCCTCATAAAAAAATACATAACCGCTCAATAATTCTCGAAATACACCTTGCTAAACCCTTATAAAGCTTCAACAATAAATATGAGATTCAATATATTCCTAAGAAAAATCACGGACAGACATAAAACGTCTGTCCGCTAATTTCAAATTATCTGTAGTTCAAGAAACTGTTTTACCCGTACCACGAAGCACCTGTTTACGCATCCAGAAGAAACGCCTTATAAGCCTTCTTCGCCTCGTAAACATCCGCCTTGCTGGTAACCTCCCACGGTGCATGCATACTGAGAACAGAAACACCGCTGTCAATTACTTCCATACCATAAAGAGCTGCGATAAAAGCGATGGTTCCACCGCCTCCAACATCAACCTTACCAAGCTCAGCGGTCTGGAAGCAAACCTTATGGTCATCAAAAATCCTGCGGACTCTTGCCACATACTCTGCATTGGCATCGTTGGAGCCGGATTTTCCACGGGCACCTGTGAACTTGTTGAGAACGATACCTCTTCCAAGATAAGCAGAGTTCTTTTTCTCAAAAGCTTCTGCAAATGCAGGATCATAGCCGGCGCTTACGTCTGAGGAAAGCATGCTGGAATTCTTCAGAGCCTTTCTCAGTCTGAGATCAGAATACTGTCCCAAGGCATCCAGAACCTCTGCTACACTGTTCTCAAAGAAACGAGACTGCATACCAGTTGCTCCAACACTTCCGATTTCTTCCTTATCCACAAGGAGACAGCAGCTTGTACGCTTCGGTGCTTCCATCTCAAGAAGGGCCAGAAGGGAAGTATATGCGCACACTCTGTCGTCCTGTCCGTAACCAGCGATCATACTGCGGTCAAGTCCACAATCACGGGCTTTACCAGCTGGAACGATCTCAAGCTCTGCTGAGAGGAAATCTTCCTCTTCCACACCGTATTTCTCATTCAGAATACGAAGCACGTTCTCCTTAACAGCCTCTTTCTTCTTGTCATCCGGAAGGTCCTTCAGCGGCTGGCTTCCGATCAGGATGTCAAGTTTCTCGCCCTCAACAGCCTCAGAAGCCTTCTTCGCCATCTGCTGTCCTGCAAGATGGATCAAAAGGTCTGTGATGTAAACAACCGGATCGTCCTCGTCCTCTCCGATGGTTACGTTTACAACTGTGCCGTCTTTCTTCACGATCACACCGTGCATTGCCATCGGAAGGGCAACCCACTGATATTTCTTAACACCGCCATAGTAATGGGTATCAAGATAAGCCAGATCGGTATCCTCATATAACGGGTTCTGTTTAATATCCAGTCTTGGGGAATCGATATGTGCACAAAGGATATTCATACCCTCGGCCAGATCATCCTCTCCAATGTGATACAGGGCAATGATCTTCTTCATGCCAACCTGGTAAACTTTATCTCCTGCTTTCAGAGCTTCGCCCTTTTTCACCTTTTCTTCCAGGGAAACATAGCCAGCTTCCTCAGCTTCTTTTACAATCTGTGTGATACATTCACGTTCTGTCTTTCCTACATTTAAGAAATGACGATATTTCTTCGCTACACTTTCCAGATCCTGCATATCAGCGTCTGAATAGGTGAGCCACGCGTTTGGACGTTCCATAATCTATCTCCACCTTTCTCCTGTTTTCATTTTACCTGGGAAAAATACTCCCGGCGTTTTCCACATCCGAGTTTCATTATAACGTATAACCAGGTAAAAAGCTACCAACAAATACGGTTTCCTGTACAAATCTTTTACACCTTTAACGAACAAACTTTCTCATCGTTTTTTTCACTCTTTCCAATACTTTACACTAACTTTTGGGACATAGCCAGATCATGTTTAAGGTCTCCTGTACCGATTAAAACAGGCATATATTTCCTGCCGTCTTGGTACTGCATAACCGCAGGAAATATAGCCTTCTGCCAGAAAAGACAGCCCTTCTTTTTCCAATTTGCTGCAAAGAAGCTCCACGATTTCCGGCAGCGTCCTTTTCCCGTCGATCAGCTTTTCCACCGCATATTTCAGCAATACGCCTAAAGTCTGTGTCTGCTCACTGTCGATCAGCTGCTCAATATAACGCAGATCCACATCCTGTTTTCCAATAGAAAAACCGTCTCTGCCATGTACCTTTACCTTCAGTCTTTCTGGTTTCTCCTGTGCCTTAAAATGACCGTAATAATCCTTTTTCGAACCTTTGACAGGCGCACTTTTTGACATAATACGATGACTCTTTGGCACTTTAAATTCAGCTGCAGTGTTCTCATTTAATGGATAATCTTTACAAAGCTCCCGGGCTTTTTCCGTGATATCTACCGGCATATAATTGTCCATCTGGATCACCGTATCTGCAATATGGAAAAAAGCTCCAGAACTTCCGGCAACCAGAATGGTAGAAATTCCAGCCTTCTCGTACAGATCCCTGGCACGCTCCAGAAATGGTGTAATAGGCTCTTTTTCCCGGCTGATCACACGCTGCATAAAGGCATCGCGGACCATAAAGTTCGTAGCAGAAGTGTCCTCATCCAACAGAAAAATCTGGCTCTGTGCCTCTATTCCCTCCACGATCCCAGCTGCCTGTGAAGTGCTTCCGCTAGCGTCCTCCGTGGAAAAACAAGTGGTATTTTTCTTATTTGGAAGGTCATTGATAAAAAGGGAAATATCCACATCTTTTACAAATCTTCCGTCCTCAGAGCGCAGCTTCTGGGCTGTGGAACCGGTAATCACATATTCCCTTCCATCCCCCTGGATATGATTATAAACGCCCAGTTCCAGTGCATTCAGAAGGGTGGATTTTCCATGATAACCACCGCCTACGATCAAGGTAATGCCCTTGGGAATTCCCATTCCGGTGATCCTGCCCTTATGTGGAAGTTCCATAGTGATCTGCAGACTTTCCGGTGATGAAAATGCTATACAATCTCTCATAGGCCTGGACGAAATCCCGCTTTCTCTTGGCAGGACCGCCCCATCATTTACAAAAGCAACCAGAGAACGCTTCTTTAGTTCTTCCCGGATATACATCTGGTCTTCCGCCAGAAAAATGGTATTTTCCAGATCTTTTCCACTTAAGTTTCTATATACAAATGCTTTTTCCACACAAACCGGCAGAAACTCAAAGAAAATTTTCTCCAGCTCCCCTGCATTTATGGTACGTCCATTTGCTGGAAATCCTATGAAAAACCTTGCAATGATCCCCTGTTCTGTGATCTCACAGGCCGTCCGCTCCAGCACCTCCTGACCGCATCTGGTCACAGAGATCAGACCGCTTTTTCCAGAACCTTTTGCCCGGAAGGTATAGCGGTTCACCTGCTGTTCAAACTGACGGGTAAGATAGTCTGCCAGGGTGGTCCGGGTGAGATGATCCTTATAATATGCAGTTGGAAAGCCTGCTGTTTTGTGGGAAATTTTCACGCTGATATGGGACGGTGATGCAAAAGGATCGCCCTGTACGTGATCGATGGATAACACATATTTCGGAAACTGATATGCCCCTTTCAGGGATTTATAAGCAGGATAGCTCTTCCGGTTGATGGAGCGGAGCATGTCCTGTAACTGATTTGATGACTGCATAAGTGCCTCCTTTATCTATAAAAATGAACATCGCTAATGAGCGATATCACTATTTAATTCTTCACCGCATTTAGTAGTAATACCAATACGGCATTCAAACATACAGGAAACACAAGTTATTTCCTGAGCTTTCTCATATATGTTTCCTATTTACTATAGACAATATTTCCTGACTTGTCCAGCCAGGATTTTCCTCATGCTTAAGTTCACCCTCTGCGCATTTTCCCACAACGTAAAACCACCGCCCAGTCAGCGTTCTTGCCAACAGACGGTGGTTTATTTATACATTTTTAGGGAAAGGAAAGAGTTTTTCTTAAGAGGTCGTTCTCTTAAGATGTATATATCATATCGCATAATTGTGAAAAGCATTTGTCCAAATTCTAATAATTTTATAAAATTTCTAAAATGAAAATAACTAATTCGTAACTGAATTCGAAATTCTGTCTCTGATCTTCCCATTATGTCCTTTTCTCAGAACATAGTCTTTTTTATCTTCTGAAAATCAGATCATAGATCTTACCATCCGTTAATACTTCAAAGGTTACTGTTCACGACCTCCACAGCAACACCTTTCTCAATGCACAAGATCAGTCATGTCTCTGATCTTTATTTCCATATGCTTCACAAAATCTCGCTGCAAAAGCCGGCGGTTCGTTATTTGCGTAAAGATGTGAAATATCCCCGAAGGAGTTCATACGGAGTGCAGCGATCCCCTGGCGGCGTTCTTCTGTTGTCAGGGTTGTCACAGAAGAAGGCGCTGCCACGCAGCCATGCCACAGTACCATAGGAGAGATATTCAGCAGATGGCTCAGAAGTACGCATTCCAGTCCGAAATGACAGAAGAAAACGATCGTATCGTTATTCTCCTCATTCACTTTATAATAGTGCCCTTCGCGCTCATATCCATGCTTTGCCAGAAGCTTGTCGAACTCCCCGATCACCCGGTCATATTCTTCTTTCACATGCCCCTCCTGCATGGCCTCATTTTCAAACCAGTGGTCATACTGGAAAAATCTCTCGTCTGCCATCCAGTCCTGAGGTAGCCAGTCCCACGCAATGATCTTCTTATCTGTCACATCCGGCCGCCAGATCTGACAAGGAAATTCCTTCAGCCATTCACACTCTGTGGCTATTCTGCCCATCTTTTTCAACGTCGGTGCAGCAGTGTCCTTCGCTCTTCCAAGAGGAGATACATAGAATGCTTTTACCTCTAATTTAGAAAGCTTCTGGGAAAGATACTCCACCTCTTTCCAGCCTTTTTCCGTAAGGGAATCTATATCATAATCCGGGTCGCCATGGCGCACAATCAATAATTTCATAATGTCACTCCTCGTTATTTTTCTACACTGACTTATCATCCAACAGACGACATTCAGTAATGTTAAATTCATTTTACCAAACTGATTCTAGCATATCTTCACAGATAATTCACCATATTTCTTACCATCATTTCTTTACATTTTTTGTGAAACAAGTATATAATAATGCTATATCAAAGGAGCTTTTGACGCTCATATCTTATATGAATTCAAACAGACATTGACCGGATCATACTTTATATGTAAATAAATACAATAACAAAACTGAATCAACACCACCTTCAGATTGCATTTTATCCCTCAATAAAACTTAATTTACGATTTAAACGAGGTACCCACTATGAAAAAACTTGCCGTCATTTTCCCAGGTGTCGGTTACACCTGCACCAAGCCCCTTCTCTATTACACAGCAGCCATGGCCGCCGAACACAATTATGAGATCATCCGCCTTGACTACGGTCAGGACATCCATACCTTCTACGGCCGCTCCCCAGCAGAGCTGGAGTCCATCATAAAACTGGCAATAAAAAGAACGCTCCCCCAACTGGAGAACGTCCCTTTCTCGGAATACGATGATATTATTTTTATCTCTAAAAGCATTGGCACCACTATCGCCTGCCAGCTTGAAGCAGCCCTGCAGCTGAAGGGAAAAGTCCATCAATTTCTCATGACTCCAATTCCTTCCACCTTGCGCTATCTCTCCGATATCAACGGACTTTTCTTCTCCGGAACCGCAGATCCCTACATGCCAGAATCCAAGATCCGCGCCGCTGCAAGAAATTTCCCCGACAAAACAGGTGGGATCTTCGAAGGCTGCAATCATTCTCTGGAACAAAAAGGCGACACCTTAGGCGCATTGAAAAATGTCCGCCTGATTGTGGAATGCCTGGATAAAATGCTGGTCTGATCACATAGCGGCCAGCATTCCCATTCCCTGCAAAAGATCTATGGTATCCTTGATCCCTGCTGCATAAGCCAGATCGGAATAGCGCTCATCTCTGGTCTGCAGGCATGCAATATAATCGTCGATCACCCGCTTCACAGTATGAGGCAGCTGAAGCTGATCGTACCTGGCTTCCAGGTATTTCAGGTCCTCATTGTCCTGTTTGATGTAAGAGTCATTTTCGTCCACTCTCTGCTGCTCCATCACCATTTTCTCAATGTTCTGAAGCATGATCATTCTTGTTGTCATTTCCATTATCGTTTTCCTCCTGATATGTATTCATAATTCATAGTTCATTGGTAACGTTTTCCCGAAGCTGCCAGTTCTTTACGGTAGCTTCCATCTGTTTTGGAGTTACAGTTCAAGTGAAAATAAGTTCCATTACCGTTCACGAAATTACAGGAAATCATCTCTGTAAGCAGTAACAAAATTTTCTTATTTTTTCACACTTTCCGTCATTATTCTACGTTTTATACCAGGATTTTGCAACAAAAATCGTCCGACACTTTCCTCTATAATTCGACAAAAGCGGCTGGATTCAGAATGGAAAATGGTCTTCTTTGTCCCCAGTTCCAGGCCCGCCTCATAACACTAGAGCGTGTTTGAAAAAGGCTTTCTGCAAGATGTGCAACACAATTTGTGGGAGATTTTACCCGGAATAGTTACCTCTCCATAATTTCCCCCCCCCCACACACGGCAGGTGGTTTATTTGTTTCTCAACAGTTCATTGACAGGTATATAAGAATATGCTTTAATTACCTCATGAGAGCACCTACTGGGAGAAAGTTACCAGTGCTCTGACACAATTGTATTTATTTCTAGTATACAAATGGGAAGGAGATTTAAAGTATGGGATTTCTAGTAATCAGTAGCATGATGTTTTTAGGCGGAATCTATGTAATATTTGCTTTCACATGGTGGATTCTTCAGATTGTTGCTAGCTGGAGAATTTTCACAAAAGCAGGTGAAGCCGGATGGAAAAGTATCATTCCAGTATATGGAGATTACATTTCCTATAAAATTGCCTGGCAGACCGGATATTTCTGGCTGATGTTCGTCCTTGGCATAATATCTTCCTGGATTCAGAATTACGCCAATCCAGCCGGAGACAGCACGCTCCTCCTTATGATTGTTTCCCTGATCCGGATCATCACAGGAATCATCGGAATTATGTACAGCGTAAAACTGGCCCGGGCCTTCGGCCACGGAATCGGATTCGCCATCGGTCTGATTTTCTTACAACCGATCTTTATGCTGATCCTGGGATTTGGCAGCGACAGGTATTATGGGGCGGATAAATAAAAATTTTGTTCTTTCAGGCTGCGCCCTATAGACGCAGTCAACCGCGCCCTACGAATTTTACTCATCATCACGGCAATCACCAAGGTCACATACAAGAATGATCTTTTTCTTGCCAAAAATAATGGAAGACCAGGGCTAGTAGCTTTATTGCTGACTGGCTCTGGTCTTTTTTCATGCAATACACAAATTCTAATACTGTTGTTACTCAACATGTAATATGCACTTTTATAAGGTTCTTTTTATGTTATGTAAATCTCTTTCAGTTTCCAATTAATCCCCTCGTTTAAAATCCAAGAGTATCATTCACAAGAATTACATGTATTCTATTTTTATGACGAGAATATCTTGTGATCAGAAACTGGCAGCATATCGTATCCGGTGATTTGCAGTCAAAACATTTTCCTGTGGTTTTGCAAGGTGTCTTCACCTCAAATCTCTGCGCATTTGCCGGAGCCGCCACGTTCCTTGCCCGCTTCATAGCCGCATCCAAATCCGAACAGACCTTATTCATTCCCACGATGAAAACTACTTTCCTCGGTCCCTGTGCAATACAGGAAACCCGGTTAGAATTTCCATCAATGTTTACCATAACACCATCGCTGGTAATGGCATTGGCACTGGAAAGAAATATGTCCGCATCATACGCTGCTAAAAGCCCTTCTCTTGGTGACAATTTGTCACGGTTAATATAGTTATAATTCCCGTCCTCCAACACCTTAATCAGCCCGATTTCATGCGCACTTGCGCATCCACCCATAGCAATACTGCTCCCCTCCGGGATTAACTCCAAAGCCTGCTTAACAGCCGCTTCCTTGTCTGCAGCGTAGTAGCCAGACATATTTCGAGATTCCAGACCTTTGATTACGGTTTGGGCTAATACTTCATTTCTTTTTTGCATATTAATATCCATTTAGCGTTCCTCCTAGCGTTAATTTGTTATACAACAATTATAAACAAAATATCATTTCTTAGCAATTCAAGTCTTAGCAATTCAAGTCTTTATAATCAAGCTTAACTCTTTCTCTTGATTTTCTACGTGCTTCAGCTACACTTATAGTTTGTTCACCAGCTATTCTTTCTCGTTCTACTTGTAACACACTTGTACGTAATCGAAGTAACTGAGCCTTTTTCTCCAATACCTCTGTACCCATCACCATAAATCTTTTTTGACTCTCATCCAATTACAATTCCCTCTTTCTCTATATTATTATAAAACGGCAATGCTCCCAGCCGGTATCTGTAATGTGCTTCATTTTCCAGAACTGGATTAATTACAATCCCTGACTCCAATTCCAGATCAAATGCCAGATCAAAAATGCTGTTTTCAATCTGCTCTATTTCTTCTTTTGAAAGAGGTGTTAATATCATAACGTCAATATCCGAATTTTCCTTATAATCTCCACGGGCATAAGAACCATAGATAATAAGCTTGGATAAATTATTTTTTTAAATTCTTTTAGTCCCCTGTGCAAAAACCATTAATACTTCCTGTCTAGTCATCTTGCTGCCTCCTGTCAGATTATTTTACATCCATTGTTGTATTTTAATAATATTGCAACTGGCTTCACAAATCAAGCCTTCATTTTTATTTATTTTTACTCAATCTATCTACTGTCGAAATCTGTTTGGAGAAAATGGAATAAATACGAAGTGATCCAGAAGGGTATAAATATATCCAGACATCAAAAAAACCCTTGAAAATCAAGGGTTTCAGGTCATGCCGCAGACCGGAATCGAACCGGTACGGGTATCACTACCCACGGGATTTTAAGTCCCGGGCGTCTGCCAGTTCCGCCACTGCGGCATATGGGACCTATAGGGCTCGAACCTATGACCCTCTGCTTGTAAGGCAGATGCTCTCCCAGCTGAGCTAAGATCCCACAATATTTAATTGGTGTTGATTTTCATCAACAGCGACCCGGAAGAGACTCGAACTCTCGACCTCCGCCGTGACAGGGCGGCGCTCCAACCAACTGAGCCACCGGGCCAGGAAAATATTAAATGAAATGGACCTTCGGGGACTCGAACCCAGGACCGACCGGTTATGAGCCGGTTGCTCTAACCAACTGAGCTAAAGGTCCAAAAAGCCGATGATCGGACTCGAACCGATAACCTGCTGATTACAAATCAGCTGCTCTGCCAATTGAGCCACATCGGCACAATACTTGTAAGTTGTATTATACACCAAATGTCAGAGTAAAGCCACACCAAATTGCCATTTTATTTAATTTTTCAATGACTCCAAGGGGATTTGAACCCCTGTTACCGCCGTGAAAGGGCGGTGTCTTAACCGCTTGACCATGGAGCCGAATGTTTCCATAAAAAACTCCCCCTGTTGGACTCGAACCAACGACACTTCGGTTAACAGCCGAATGCTCTACCGACTGAGCTAAGGAGGAATATAAAGGTTTGCACCTTCAAAACTACATACATGATATATCCTTGTCGGAAATTTGTCAAGAATCTTTTTAATCAACCTTGCGAATAAATCGGAAGTTCCATCTCACTTCGTTCAATGGAACGACCTGCGCGCTTTGTGCTTAGGTCAAGCCCTCACCCTATTAGTAACAGTCAGCTCCGTGTGTTACCACACTTCCA
>NZ_JAJBMO010000059.1 GCF_020537505.1 Blautia glucerasea
ATGATTATTCCGGGGCTCTTTGAGCCACCTGTCCGGACTTTGAGAGCCACCATTCCGGAGAATGAGAGCCATATATTCCGGTAATTCAGAGCCACCTTATTGGGCTCTATTACATATATTTCCTTTATACTGTAAATACACACCTTTGGTGTGAATACAGATAAAGGAGGTCGTAAGTTATGACCAAGTATCGTGAAATCCTACGCTTGAAAAGCTTAGGATTCAGTGAGAGGAACATCGCACAGAGTTGCGGTGTATCCAGAAACACAGTCGCTAAGGTTTTAAAAAAGGCAGCGGAAATCAAGCTTTCATGGCCGCTGGATTTCGACATGACCGACAGCGCACTAGAGGAGCTGATGTTTCCTAAGGATAAGTCGGCAACGAATAAACGCATGCCAAACTTTGACTACATTCGCAAAGAACTTCTGCGAAATGGTGTAAACAAAAAGCTTCTCTGGGTAGAATACTGTGAGGAGTGCCGCATGAGCAGCGAAGAGCCTCTAATGTATTCTCAGTTCTGCTACTACATCCAGAAGGATGAAGAAAAACGCAGGGCTACCATGCATATCCCCAGAAAACCAGGTGAACAGATTGAAGTTGACTGGGCCGGTGACCCTGCCCACATCATTGATCCGGACACCGGAGAAATCACAGATGCATGGATATTTGTAGGTGTATTAACTTACAGTCAGTATGCTTTTGTAAAAGCATATATGAATGAGAAAACCGACAACTGGATCAAAGCTCATGTCCAGATGTTTGATTTCTTTGGAGGTGTCACACCTATGCTCGTTTCTGATAACTGTACAACCGCAGTGAATCATAAAAAGAGTGACTGGTACAACACTGCCTTAAACACAACTTATCATGAGATGGCAGAACATTACAATCTCGCCATCCTTCCGGCCAGAGTCCGGAAACCCAAAGATAAACCGAATGTAGAGGGATCGGTAGGAAAGATATCCACATGGATAACAGCAGCCCTTCGCAATGAACAGTTTTTCTCTCTTGCAGAATTGAATGCTTCAATCCGTGAAAAACTGGATGCCTACAACGCCCGTAAATTCCAGAAAAAGGAATGTAGCAGACTCAGTTTATTTCTTGGGGAAGAAATGCCATTACTGGCTCCGTTGCCTGCTACACCTTTTGAACTGGCTGAGTGGAAACAAGCCACCGTCCAGTTTAACTATCACATCGCAGTAGACAGAATGTTCTACTCCGTGCCTTATCAGTATATCAAAAATAAGGTTGATGTGCGTATAACAGATATAACGGTTGAAATATTTTATAATCACAATCGTATTGCCTCTCACAGACGACTCTATGGAAGAAGCGGTCAGTATTCTACAGTGACAGAACATATGCCGCAGGAACACCAGAAATATCTGGAATGGAACGGTGACCGATTCCGTAAGTGGGCTGATTCGATTGGAATTAACACAAGTAAGGTTGTCGATGCAATACTTACCTCCGGCAGGATTGAACAACAATCCTACAGAAGCTGCATGGGATTACTGAAACTGGCAGAAAAATATTCGCCAGAAAAGCTGGAACAGGTCTGCGCTAAGGCGCTCTCTTATTCCGGTAAACCCAGCTATAAAAGTATCAAAAATCTATTGGTTGCAACAAAGGATGCACCTGATATCGGATCAGAATCATCTCAAGTAGAAAAACCACACGGCATAACCAGAGGAGCCAGATACTATGGAGGGAAAAAATCATGACAAATCAAAGTACAACCGATAAACTTATTGAAATGCGTCTGACTGCTATGGCAGATGCATTCCGCATCCAGATGGATGATCCTGCAATGAAGGAAGTTCCATTCGAAGATCGGTTCGGCATGCTTGTTGATGTCGAATACAGCAACCGCAAAAACAATCGTCTGAAAAGGCTGATCCGCCAGGCTGAGTTTGAACAGCCAGATGCCAGCATCGCAGCGATTGATTACCATTCTGGACGAAAGCTGAACAAAGCACTGATCAACCGTCTGGCAACCTGTGAATACATTACAGAATACCGGAACATCTTTATTACTGGAGCAACCGGAAGTGGTAAAACTTATATGGCCTGTGCCTTTGGCATGGAAGCATGCAAGCACTATTACTCAGTACGGTATGTACGGCTTCCTGATCTATTATTGGACTTACAGGCTGCCAGGGACAATGGAACTTTCTCGACTGTCCTGAAGAAATACACCAAGCCAATAGTACTGATCATTGATGAGTGGCTGCTTCTTAAACTGACAGAAGCTGAAGCCAGGAATCTTTTTGAACTGATACATAAAAGACGAAAAAAATCTTCAACGATCTTTTGTTCTCAGTTCCGTGAAAGTGAATGGTACCAGCAAATCTGTGATGGTGAAAGTACTCTTGCCGATGCCATCATGGATCGTATATCGTATGATTCCTATAAGATCGATATTGAAAGTATTGACCCATCTAAAGACCTCTCTATGAGAGAAGTATATGGACTGGATCCAGCAATGGCAAAGTAACTTAATAAACAAAATGGGGTGGCTCCGTTAGTCCGGACAGGTGGCTCTCGCCACACCGGACTGGCGGCTCTGCCGCACCGTAATATTCA
>NZ_JAJBMO010000060.1 GCF_020537505.1 Blautia glucerasea
GGTCAAGCCCTCACCCTATTAGTAACAGTCAGCTCCATGTGTTACCACACTTCCACCCCTGCCCTATCTACCTCGTCGTCTTCAAGGGGGTTTACTTCTTTCGAATGGGACATCTCATCTTGAGGGGGGCTTCACGCTTAGATGCCTTCAGCGTTTATCCCTTCCGGACTTGGCTACCCGGCCGTAGACTTGGCAGTCTAACCGGTACACCAGCGGTCCGTCCATCCCGGTCCTCTCGTACTAAGGACAGCTCCTCTCAGATATCCTACGCCCACGCCGGATAGGGACCGAACTGTCTCACGACGTTCTGAACCCAGCTCGCGTACCGCTTTAATGGGCGAACAGCCCAACCCTTGGGACCTACTACAGCCCCAGGATGCGATGAGCCGACATCGAGGTGCCAAACCACTCCGTCGATGTGAACTCTTGGGAGTGATAAGCCTGTTATCCCCAGGGTAGCTTTTATCCGTTGAGCGATGGCATTCCCACTTAATACCACCGGATCACTAAGCCCTACTTTCGTACCTGCTCCACCCGTCGGTGTCGCAGTCAAGCTCCCTTCTGCCTTTGCACTCTTCGAATGGTTTCCGTCCATTCTGAGGGAACCTTTGGGCGCCTCCGATACCCTTTCGGAGGCGACCGCCCCAGTCAAACTCCCCGTCTGGCATTGTCCCACCGCCGGTTCACGGCGGCTGGTTAGAAGTCCAGTACTGCAAGGGTGGTATCCCAACAGCGGCTCCATGGCAACTGGCGTTGCCATTTCTCAGCCTCCCACCTATCCTGTACATGCAATACCGAACCCCAGTACCAAACTGGAGTAAAGCTCCATGGGGTCTTTCCGTCCTGGCGCAGGTAACCAGCATCTTCACTGGTACTTCAATTTCACCGGATGCATTGTCGAGACAGCGCTCAAATCATTACGCCTTTCGTGCGGGTCGGAACTTACCCGACAAGGAATTTCGCTACCTTAGGACCGTTATAGTTACGGCCGCCGTTTACTGGGGCTTAAATTCAAAGCTTCGCGTTACCGCTAACCTCTCCTCTTAACCTTCCAGCACCGGGCAGGCGTCAGCCCATATACCTCACCTTTCGGTTTCGCATAGACCTGTGTTTTTGCTAAACAGTTGCTTGAGCCTATTCTCTGCGGCCACTTCTCAGTGGCACCCCTTCTCCCGAAGTTACGGGGTCATTTTGCCGAGTTCCTTGACAATGCTTCTTCCGCCGGCCTTAGGATTCTCTCCTCATCCACCTGTGTCGGTTTACGGTACGGGTACGGTATAAACAATAGCGGCTTTTCTTGACGCATGGCTCACGGACTTCTCTACTTGTATTTCGATCCGCATCACGGCTTCCCATTGCCACCCGGATTTGCCTAAGTGACTGGTACCCCGCTTGCACCGGGCTTTCCATTCCCGGCTTCCGCTTTCCTTACGTGTCCCCACAGTTCTGTCATACCGCAGTACAGGAATCTCCACCTGTTGTCCATCGGCTACGACTCTCGTCCTCGCCTTAGGCCCCGACTTACCCAGGGCAGATCAGCTTTACCCTGGAAACCTTGGATATTCGGCCTAGAGGATTCCCACCTCTATCTCGCTACTCATTCCGGCATTCTCTCTTCCATGCAGTCCACAGCTCCTTACGGTACTGCTTCGTTCCGCATGCAATGCTCCTCTACCGATCCTTACGGATCCCTTAGTTTCGGTGGTACGTTTCAGCCCCGGACATTTTCGGCGCAGGGCCTCTCGACCAGTGAGCTATTACGCACTCTTTGAATGAATGGCTGCTTCTGAGCCAACATCCTGGTTGTCTTCGAGACCCCACATCCTTTTCCACTTAACGTACACTTTGGGACCTTAACTGAAGGTCTGGGCTCTTTCCCTTTTGACTGCCCAACTTATCTCGTGCAGTCTGACTCCCGGTCCTGTCTACATGGCATTCGGAGTTTGATATTCTTCGGTAGGCTTTGACGCCCCCTAGGAAATTCAGTGCTCTACCTCCACAAGACTCACGACCGAGGCTAGCCCTAAAGCTATTTCGAGGAGAACCAGCTATCTCCGGGTTCGATTGGAATTTCTCCCCTACCCACACCTCATCCCCACCCTTTTCAACGGATGTGGGTCCGGACCTCCACTGCCTCTTACGGCAGCTTCATCCTGGACATGGGTAGATCACCCGGTTTCGGGTCTACTCCTACTGACTTAAGGCCCTCTTAAGACTTGGTTTCCCTACGGCTCCGCACCTGAAGTGCTTAACCTTGCCAGTAAGCGTAACTCGCCGGACCGTTCTACAAAAAGTACGCGGTTGCGCTCATAAGGCGCTCCCACAGCTTGTAGACACAGGGTTTCAGGTTCTCTTTCACTCCCCTCCCGGGGTCCTTTTCACCTTTCCTTCACAGTACTATGCGCTATCGGTCACTAAGTAGTATTTAGCCTTAGGGGGTGGTCCCCCTGACTTCCCACAAGGTTTCTCGTGTCTCGTGGTACTCTGGATCCTGCTCAGTCTCATCAGCTTTCACGTACGGGGCTTTCACCCTCTGCGGCCGGCTTTCCCAAAACCGTTCTGTTAGCTTC
>NZ_JAJBMO010000061.1 GCF_020537505.1 Blautia glucerasea
GAAAGGTTGAAAAACCTTGAATTTTCAATAAAAAACACTTGATTATATGAGGAGGTATCACTATGAGTAAAAAATTAGTTGCATATTTCAGTGCAAGCGGAGTTACAAAAAAAGTAGCAGAAATGTTAGCTGCAGCAGGCAGCTGTGACCTTCATGAGATTGCCCCAAAGGTTGCGTACACAAGAGACGATTTAAACTGGATGGACAAAAAATCCAGAAGTACAATCGAAATGTCTGATAAAACCATCAGACCAGAACTGGCAGACACGGATCTTGATATGAGCCAGTATGATGAGATCATCCTGGGCTTTCCAATCTGGTGGTACGTTGCACCAACCATTATCAATACCTTCCTTGAAAAATATGATCTTGCAGGCAAGAAGATCATTCTTTTTGCAACTTCTGGCGGAAGCGGATTCGGCAACACGGTTAAGGAACTGCAGCCATCTGCACCAAAGGCAGAATTTGTAGAAGGAAAACTTCTGAACAGAGCCAATAAGCAGGACATTGAAAACTTTGTAAAAACCTGGTAGGAGATACCGAATCCCTGATTTTGGAGACATATTCTAGAGCTTGTCCAAAGAAGGCTCTAAAACTACCAGACAATATATGGAGGAAATGATCATGGCTAAGATCACACAGACAGCAGGAAGAAATGCACTTGGAGAATTTGCTCCACAGTTTGCACATTTTAATGATGATGTCCTTTTCGGTGAAAACTGGAATAACGAAGACATTGACGTAAAGACAAGAAGTATTATTACAGTGGTTGCACTTATGGCACAGGGAATCACAGATTCTTCCCTGAAATTCCATTTACAGAATGCCAAAGATCACGGTGTAACCCAGAAAGAAATTGCTGCCATCATCACACATGCAGCATTTTATGCAGGATGGCCAAAAGGATGGGCTGTTTTTAACCTGGCAAAAGAAGTATGGCAGAATGGAGAGGGAGACCTTCCTTATGAAGACGAAGCCATGAGAGCCCACGCCAAAGAGATGGTATTCCCGATCGGTGCACCAAATGACGGATTTGCACAGTATTTTTCTGGAAAAAGCTTTCTGGCACCGGTTTCCACCAGCCAGGTTGGAATTTTCAATGTAACCTTCGAGCCAGGATGCCGTAAACTGGATTATGTAGCATAAGAGTGTATAGCGTGTCTGTAGTCTGATTTTTGCCATAAATAAGTACAGGATACACAGAGAATAGAAAAGAATGTGTATTCAGTTAAATAAGAAATAGATAGCTGGTATGAGAGAACAAGGAGTCTTTCATACCAGTTTTTTTGTGGAAAAAGGGATAGGTTGCACAGGATCTGCCAGGAGATTTCAGTAGGTTTGGTGAATAGCTTTCTCCCAGAAGTGTGGTATAGTCTTGTGCTTGGAACAGGAAAACTACACAGAAGGGAGACACCGATATGACAGCACAGCCAGATATCATCTGGAATGAGCAATGCTTGGGGATACGGATAGGAGAACAGGTTTGCACCTATCTGAAAAAGCATGATGCGGAATACCAGAGACTGCAAAATAAAATACTGGAACTTACAGAGAGGTATCCAGTAATAGAAACATTTATGGAGTCGAATCAGGCAATCAGTCTAACGACAGAAGAGCATAAGGCAGTGCATCAATATTTCCGACTGGAAAGCGAAAAGGAAATGATAGAAGAACAGTACCATTTTTATATGGGACAGGCTCAAATGATCTCCTATGGAGCAATGCTTGGAAAAATTAAAAAAGCAATATTGGGAAATGATGACGGTGACACAAAGAAACTGCTGGAGTTGCTGCTGGATACCTGGATTGATGAGGTTGAAGATCAGCTGAAAGAAAATACAGTGTACCAGGGAATGCTTGAAAAAATATCGAAATATGAAGAACAGGTTCAGACAATGGGATTATCAAAAGAAAAGCGAAAAACAATAGACAAATACGTTACTGAAGTTAGTGAGAGATGGATATTATATGCGGAATCTTTATATCAGGCTGGCATGCAGAAAATTCTGGAACTATTAAATTTGTAAAAAAGGGACGGATAAAATGGGGAAGCACGAAAGGAACTTCCCCATTTGTCACTTCTATTCATCTTTGCCATCAATGAGAAATATGTATG
>NZ_JAJBMO010000062.1 GCF_020537505.1 Blautia glucerasea
GGTGGTCTTTTGGTCTGGAAAAAGAAAAAGGGCAGAACCCCGAAGAGCCCTGCCCATGATATTTGCATTAGTTTACGTTGCTATTTATTGTTCGTTATTAAAAGCGAATACTATTGTTTCTAGTAATTTTTTCATATTTTTCCATTCTTCTGTTTTAAAAACTTCATCACCTCTCTCAATTTTATTACGCATTTCATGAAACTTATGCTTTATATCATCTTTATAAGAAATCACTCCTTGATATAATGCTTCTTCAACATTATTTTTATTTCGTATTCGTTTTCTCGATTCCCATTCAATTGGATAATAGTTCCCACCAGTTTTTATAATGGAATCTGGCAAATACAATTCAATAGAAGCAGCTTTCTTGTTAATGTCATCAGGCACAATTTTCCCATTAGGTGCAATAGTTGGGTATTTATGAAACATTGTAATTTCTGGATATAATAATATTCTAAAATTTGCCGGCCAGTTTTTTATTTCATTTAATAATGAGCATTTACTAGAATATCCCTCTGCATCATTATCAAAAATTGCAATAAAATTTGCTCTAATTTTTGAAAAATAAAAAGTTTTAAGATTTTTTATTACATATGATGTTCCTCCATCTCTTTTTCCACCAGATTCATCACTGAAATCCATAAAATAAAATAAATCTGAAAGATGAGGATATAACTGTGACATCGCAAATTCTAAAATATCTTTATCGCTTGACCCTTCAACAAGAACAATTGTTTTTGAAACGTTCTCTGTCGCTGCTAGTGCTTTGGGAATACAATCATCTGCCCAATTATCCAAATTTGAGAAATCCAATATTATCTCCATATCATTTGCACAATATTCTAGTATAAGTCTGTATACATATTTATAATTGATTATTTCAGGATTTAAAGCATAAAATGATTCGCTATCCTCATCTTTCAAAGAATAAAATATAACTTTGTCACACTCTGTTGTAATATTAACCTCTGAAAGTGTTCCTCCAAATTGTATGTTTCCATTTGCAAGTTCATAAGAAACAATTTTTTTCATTGCATTTTTCCATTTTTTTAATGAAACATTTTTCTTAATCCGAATTTCATTATTCTTGTCCTCTTCATCATAATCTCCCTGTAAATGATACAAAAAAGATGAGTAGGCTACTGCTTGAACCATTTCATCATTAAATATTTTTTCAAAATTATTAAGTCCAAATCCCTGTGCATCTAAGCGTTCTTTTGCACGCCGAACAGTCGTCCTATACATATATTTAGTGTATGTTCCGGCATCTTTATCATCATCGTCTATATTACAATTATTTACTACAATAAGGTCATTTTTTGAAAAAAACAGACTAACGATTTTGCTATCCAAATAGTTTCTAAACCAATGTAATGATAAATTTCCAATTACTATATCTGCATATTCACTCATAATTAGCTTCACACCTTTTCGCTTCATTATTCTTTTACAAATTCATAAAATACAAATCTGCTCTATTGATAATGATATCACAAAAATGTTCTACTGCATATTTTAATTCAATTTTTGAATCCATTCTCTGCTTTCTTTGGGTGCATTTTTACAAAAATTCTGCATCCACATTTTATGCATGCTAATTTCTGATTCTGTATTTCCTATGTTTCCAACACAGCCCCCCATTTCCTGAAGTGCTTCCAGACAATCCCATTCCTTTTTGAACTCTCCTGCAAATTCCATCCACACTTTTATATGGTATTCCTTAAAACCAAAATGGTAAATCAAGTAGGTCAACCTGTCAAAATCAGCTAACGGCATTTTTTCTTTTTTCAGCAATAACCTTTTATCATGCTCGCTGCATAGATATAAAAATGCAAGCTGTTCTATCTTTGCCTGCTCCATATATTTCTCCCTTCTCTTCTACTTTGTCTCACTTTTACAACCGATTCTACCTTGTCCAATCGTTAAAATCAATACAGATGGTGCAAAAAGTGAGACAAGCCATCCTTTTACCAGAGAGGAAGAGATT
>NZ_JAJBMO010000063.1 GCF_020537505.1 Blautia glucerasea
GAAAGGTTGAAAAACCTTGAATTTTCAATAAAAAACACTTGATTATATGAGGAGGAACAAACTAATGAAATATGTATGTGACGTTTGCGGATGGGAATATGATGAAGAGAAAGGTTATCCTGAAGGTGGTATTGCACCAGGAACAAAGTGGGAGGACGTTCCAGAAGATTTTGAATGCCCATTATGTAATGTTGGAAAAGATCAGTTTTCAGAAGTTGAATAAAATTCTGATTATTTAAATACGGATAGATAAACAAAAACCCTGGTGCGTGTGAGCAACAGGGAGACTGTGAGAAAAAGTCTGTAAATAAGATTCTTCTATGATATGCAAGGGTGGCAAGCCTGAAAATCAGGCTTCTCACCCTTGTTTTATATATAACAGTTGTTGAATGGCATGTCAAGAGCAGGCGGTTTTCCGCCCGTCTTATTCGCCTGTTTATTCGTTACTCTGGGAGGCGTCCTTCGTACATAATACTCAGTTCACCATACACCTGTGCCCAGTTGCGGATCGTACTGGTCCATTTCTTCGTAGCTTCAAATGTGGCAAGATACAGTGCCTTTAATAGAGCTGTATCGCTTGGAAATACGCTTCTCTGGCGATTCAGTTTCCGGTAGGTAGAATTCAGGGATTCAATAGCATTTGTAGTATAAATCACCGTTCTGACCGTCGTTGAAAATTTAAAGATCGGCGAGATTGCGTCCCAGTTATCCTTCCAGCGCTTCATGGAATTCGGATATTTCGGTGTCCATTTTTCTGTTACACGCTCTAAGGTTGCCAGAGCTTTCTTTTCATCTGTGGCCTGATAAATGGTTTTCAGATCCGTAGCGAAGGCTTTTCTGTCTTTATCCGGGACATATTTCAACGTGTTTCTTACCTGGTGTACAATACAGCGCTGGTATTCCGTCTTTGGAAAAGCTGCTGCAATCGCTTCTTTGATTCCGGTTAAACCATCGGCACAGATGATTAATACATCTTTGACACCACGATTTTTCAGTTCATTCATAACGGAAAGCCAGTATTTTGCGCTTTCGTTATCGCCAACACTGATGGTTAAAACTTCTTTTTTTCCTTCCGTGTTGATTCCCAAAATCACGTAAGCGGCAAGCTTTCGGATCACACCATTATCCCTTACAGAATAATGGATTGCATCAATGTAGAGAATGGGATAGACCTCGTCCAGTGGCCGGTTCTGCCAGTCTTCGATCTGTGGCAGGATCTTATCAGTCACATCAGAAATAAAGCTTTCAGAAGTTTCAAAGCCATAAATATCTTCGATGGTTTCGGAGATCTGCCGGGTAGTCATTCCTTTGGCATACATGGAAATGATCTTCTGATCAATATCGGAAATATCTTTCTGACGTTTTTTCACAACCTGTGGTTCAAATGTTGATTTGCGATCCTGTGGCACTTCGATTTCCATCGAGCCATACCGGCTGTTGACCTGTTTCCGCTTATAACCATTGCGATAATCATCATTATCTGAGCGTTCGGATTTTTCATAACCAAGATGATTATCCATTTCAGCTTCCATCATTTCCTTAATGGTGCCGCCTAAAAGATCCTTGAGCGCATCCTGAATGTCTTCTGCAGACTGGATATCGTACTCTTCCAGGAGCTGATGGATGATGTTTCGTTTTCCTTCTGTCATTTGTACACGATGTACAGGTTTCTTTTGTCTTGCCATAATAAAAGGCCCTCCTAATGATATTTATTGTATCATAGAAGAACCTTATAAACATTATTTTACAGAAAAAGTTTCATACTCTCGCAACAGGGTTTCAGACTGTAGACAAACTTGGTGTTGGGTGTTATGCCCAGCACCATTTTTCTTTTAAAACTTCTTTTCTTTTTATTTTCTTCAAA
>NZ_JAJBMO010000064.1 GCF_020537505.1 Blautia glucerasea
CCTCCTCATATAATCAAGTGTTTTTTATTGAAAATTCAAGGTTTTTCAACCTTTCATATCTCAGTGAATAAGCCACAGCTATGAGCATTTCGATGTATCAGGTACTGAAATAGCGGTTGAATGGTATACGAAATAAAACGTCATTGATTTTCGCTTTACTGGCCTTGTGTATACCCTTCCCTCTATGGCAGCTAACCTCCTATATCCACCAGGATCATCTCTGTCTCCAGAGGTCCTAACTTCCTTCGTCCTGCCTGCCCATAACCAGGGTGTCAGCTATGCTCCTATACGGGGTCTCGCCCCATGGAAAATATTCCTGCCGACTACTGGCTCATTCTTTGTATTATTGATTACTGACTCGCTTCCTGTTCCAGCACTGTGATCAGTGGACGTTATCTGTTACATTCTGCTTAATTCAGTGGCTGTCCACTTGACAGCCCCCATTACAGTTACTTGTCTTTCTTACGCAGCCTGTAGATAAACTGCCGGTCTCTTGATGTCACTGACCATCTTTTTCGGATCATAATCCACACCTTTTGTCAGCATGGCATAAAAGACACGTATCAGCTTGGCTGCAATCGCCATAAGTGACTGCATTTTCTTCAACGGATTCAGCCTTCTGGTTGTGTAATAATTATGGAGCTCCCTGAACTCCTGGTTCTTCGATACAAGTGACATTGCAACCTCAAAGAGCAGATATCTGAGTCTCTTTCGACCTCGTCTGCTTATTGTTGTCTCGCCCTTGTGCTTTCCCGAACTATTTTCAACCAATGCCAATCCTGCAAGCTTCTGCAGTTCCTTCGGATTGTTGAAGCGGCTGATATCACCTACTTCTGCAAGGAACCCTGACACTGTCCTGATTCCCACACCTTTGATTTCTAACAGCTTTTCAGCCATCGGAATTTTTCTTACCAATTCTTCAATTAGAACCATAACTTCCTGTAGACGCGTATTTCTGGATTCATAGTCCTCCAGAAGCATTCGGATTTCCATTCTTGCAGACATCGCACCTTCTTTGCTTCCAACGCTGTGCTCAGCAGCTTCTATCAGGGTCTTTGCCCTCGCCCTTCCAACTGCTCTTAACTTCGCATCACGCCAGATTTGGTTCACTCCATCGATACCTAACGTCAGGATATCTTCAGGGAGTGGTGCTGCTTTAAGGATTAGCATTCCGCTCTTGGCATCCGGCTTTCCGTATACCGTCTTATATTCAGGAAAATATATATTGAACCAACGACTGATCCTGTTTTGAATTCTTGTAAGTTCCGCCTGTAACTGGAATCTTATGTTTGATGCTGTTCTAAGATCAGCATAAACACCATCCGGCAGATATGGGATCATGTAACGTCCCTCTCTAACTAATCCTGCTATAACTTTCGGATCCTTACGGTCATTTTTAGTAGGATTATTGTCGTCGAGTTCTTTTGTTTTTTTCACATGGTGAGGATTTACAAGAACCGGTTTCATTTCATTATCTTGTAGAAACTTTCCAAGATTGAACCAGTAATGCCCGGTCGGTTCCATACCCGGAACCACCTTATCCTTCTCATGCCTTTCTTTGAGGTCCAGGATCCATTCCTTAAATGTCGCAAATCCGGCCTCTGTGTTACTAAACTTAAATGGCTTCTTCGAATACTCGATTCCTCTGTAATCAAAAGCTCTGGCATAGTGCGTTTCACTTCCGACATCAATTCCGAGTACCAAAGTTTTTTCTGTAATAGCTTCAATTTTTGCGTTCTGTGTGTTAGACTTCATTATAGATACCTCTCTGTATAATAAGATTTTTACTAACCTGCCAGTCAGTAGTCTTATTGTACTCTGAGGTATTTTCAAATTTCAACGTCTACGCTTTTTA
>NZ_JAJBMO010000065.1 GCF_020537505.1 Blautia glucerasea
GGTGGTCTTTTGGTCTGGAAAAAGAAAAAGGGCAGAACCCCGAAGAGCCCTGCCCGTAATAAAAAATACAGCCATGTATATTTGCAAATAAATACGCATAACTGTATTAGTTTAATTCTTATTAATCTTCAAACTCTTTTAACTCGTCAAGCGGTTCTTTTGAAGTATCTATTGCCATATTGTTCTTTAACCAATCAGCTTTGCTATAACCTGTTCCGGTCAATTCAAATATTTCACCTTTATACCCTACAGCTTTAACCCAGCCCCATTCTATAAGTCTGTCTAAAGCCTCTTCCCATCTCGCAGATTCTCTTTTTGAATTATCAGCCATAAACTGCTTACCTGATGTAAAAATCTGAGTAGGTGAACCAAGTGTCCGTATCTTTAGTATTTGCCCATCACCATCAGCCGCATATACTAATAAAAAGGCAGAGTCCACTGGAATGTTCCCAACATCATCTAGCCCTACAACTGATTTATTTTCTTCTGGATTTCCAATAATTAACGTATTATCTTCAACCTGGAACAATTTTTTGATATCTTCACTTGTTGCTGTAGGAATTTCTTTCAAGGTTAACTGGTTATTTTCTAGGTCAGTGAGTCTACTATAGAATTGAGAAAACATCTCTTTCATGTCATCTAGCATCTTCTGCTGATGTTCTCCAAGTTCAGTATTTGCTTTATTTCGTCCTTCTGCCTCTTCATTAATTATATCCACTATATCTCGATATCGAACCCATCCAGCGTTATCATCAACATAGTTAACGGCGTTCCTAAATGTCGGTGATGCCACATACTTTAAACTGTTTAAATCTGTGAAAAAATCAACTGTATTTTTATCATTTTTGACTTTTTCTCTAAACTCATCCAGTTTCTTCATTTTATCATACTTATCATTTCCGGTATCCTTTTCACTTTCAGAAATAGCCGAAGGTTGTTTAATCAATACAAGTACTGGTAATCCTTTAGTTTTTGCATAATTGTATTCTTTCTCTGTGTAACTTATACCAGTTTCTTCATCAATTGACCCATACCTAGCACCAATAACAAGAAGATAAAAATCACACTCATCAATCATTTTTGTTATAACATTCCATTGACTTGTAGGTGCAGCATGAAATTGCTCCATTCCTACCGGAATAAAATTATTCTCTAGTGCCACACCTACCAATGCCTGTCTTTCCTTTTTAAGATCTTCATAGGTAGAACTTATAAAAATAGAAAACTTTCGTCTATTCTTCATATCAATATGCTCCTTTTATACTTATCTCTTATCACTCCAGGTTTCCGCAAAATCAAATTTCACAAACTCTACTAATAATGATACCACAAAAATGAGTTAGGGTATATTTTTATTTACATTTCTTAAGCTAATTCTCGAAGCCATTCTCTGATTTCCATTGGTGTATTTTTGCAAAAATCCCTAATCCACATTTCATGCAATCTGGACTCTGATTCTGTATTTTCTATGCTCACAGCACATCCACCTGTTTCCTGAAGTGCTTCCAAACAATCCCATTCTTTTTTAAAGTCTCCTGCAAATTCCATCCAAACTTTTATGTGATATTCCTTAAAACCAAGATGATAAATCAGATAAGTCAACCTGTCGAAATCAGCTAACTGCATTTTTTCTTTCTTAAATAATAGCCTTTTATCATGCTCGCTGCATAAATATAAAAATGCAAACTGTTCTATTTTTACCTGCTCCATATATTTCTCCCTCTTCTGTTCTTGTCTCACTTTTACAACCGATTCTACCTTGTCCAATCGTTAAAATCAATACAGATGGTGCAAAAAGTGAGACAAGCCATCCTTTTACCAGAGAGGAAGAGATT
>NZ_JAJBMO010000066.1 GCF_020537505.1 Blautia glucerasea
AGCTGGCGGCACTTCTGAATATTTCAGACAACCAGTTATCCTACATCACCAATGTAGGTGCCGGCCACGGACTGATCCGCTGCTCCGGAAATCTGGTGCCGTTTGAAAACTCGTTTCCAAGAAATACAAAACTGTACCGCCTGATGACGACCAAGCCGGGCGAAGCGTAAGAGCAGTACAGACCGGGACTGGAGGTGAGAGATGAAGGATATCAAAACCAAAGAAGTCACAACAAAACCAAAGACTAAAAATCCTGCCTCCAGAATCCCGAAGGAGCTGATGCGGACGGCCATACTGGAGAGCAAGGAAAAGTCCCAGACCATCGCAAATGCCAGGGATAATGACATGGAGGAACAGTCCCCATCCGAGTATGCCAGTGGAAAAGTCGCATCCGCAGAGGAATGGGCTGCCAGAAAGTCTGGCAGAACTGTAACCAGCGCCGGAAAGACAGCAGCACAGACTTCCTACGAGAAGATCAAACTGAGAGTTACTGGCAAAAAAGAAGCGGAGAAAGAAGCTGCCAGAGGAACAGGGGACACACAGGCTCCCGATCCGGTCAGTCGGGAAGCACCAGAGCAAAAGAATCGGGAACAGACATCTGAGAACGTGAAGATTAAAAGCCGGGAAGCTCAGGAAGCACAGATCAAAGATGTCCAGATCCAGAAAGCCAAGCGGCAAAAGGCGGTTTCAGATGCTATCAAAACAAAAGAACAGAAAATTCGGGTAGCCAGAGAGACACCGAGAATCCAGAATGGACAGGAACTATCAGGAACGAAGCAGTTCTCCATCCGAGACCAGAGCCGGAAAAAGGCAGTCGCAGATACTGCAAGACAGAATGCCATCTGCCAGAAACAGCCGGAAACCATCCGGATCAAGGAAAAGCCACGGAAACAGTTGGAGCCGAAGACCATACAGCGGCGTACTATTAAGACCGCCCCTCCATCTGCGAAGATTAGCATCCAGCCAGAGCAGAAGCTCCGTGTAGCCAGTTCCAATGCCCTGACAACCCGGATGCAGAAGCAGATGGAACGAAGGGCAGCGAAACAGGCGGCGAAGAAAGCAGCCTTGCAGACTTCTGATGGAATCCGTCGGATACAGAAAACGGCAAGGGCAGGGGAGAATACATTCAAGGCAGCTAGAGCCGCCGTGGAAGTGGTAGCGAAAACCGTGCAGTCCATGATAGCTGCACTGGGAGCCGCCGGAGCGGTCATGGTTCTGCTTCTGGTTATCATGGTCGGGATCATTGGCGGTGCGGCATTCTCTGGAAGCTCAGAGAGCAACGAAGCACTCAGCCAGGAAGTACTTTCCTATACGGCAACCATACAGAAATACGCCAACCAGTATGGAATCCCCGAATACGTTTCCGTGATACAGGCAATCATGATGCAGGAATCTGGCGGCCGGGGGACCGATCCCATGCAGAGCAGTGAGTGCCCATACAACACCCGGTATTCCAACAGCCCGAATGCCATCCAGGATGCGGACTACTCCATACAGGTAGGAATCCAGTATTATGCGGACTGCCTAAGAGAAGCCGGATGCACCAGCCCACAGGACATGGACAAGCTGAAGCTGTCCCTGCAAGGGTATAACTACGGAAACGGGTACATAACGTGGGCGATTCAGAAATATGGCGGCTACAGTGCAGAAAATGCCCTGCAGTTTTCCAATGAGCAGGCTGCTTCGCATGGCTGGAGTGCCTATGGTGATCCAGAATACGTCCCTCACGTTCTGCGGTATTATTCCAGCGGCGGATTGTTTGCCGGCTTGTTTGGAGGCAACGGCCAGATCGTATCCGTGGCACTTACCCAGCTTGGAAATGA
>NZ_JAJBMO010000067.1 GCF_020537505.1 Blautia glucerasea
ATGAGAGCTATGAGATCCGGATTCAGGATGTAAAACTGTTCCCACAGGGATACTCAGCCCTGGCTCTCCACCCGGAATGTGTTCGGGACGAGCCTTCTGTTCTTCTCGCAGATATCGGTGGCTGGACCGTAGACCTGATGCGGCTGGACAACAGTGTTCCAAATGCCGCTACCTGCCGCAGCCTGGAACTTGGTGTGATCCGGTGTGTGGATGAGATCACCGAGCAGGTACGCAGAAATACCGGACTGTCTGTAACGGATATTCAGATCGAACGTGTTCTGAACGGCCAGAGCTGCAGCATGGACCCGGCCGCAAAAGAAATCATTGTCCGGCAGGGAAGGCTCTACACGGAGAAAATACTGTCTGCAATTATGGAAGCCGGGTTCGATCTGAAGGCAATTCCGTCCGTGATCATGGGCGGCGGAGCCAGCATTCTGAAACGGCACGTGACACCGCAGGACGGGCTGTGTCGGCAGATTTACCTGACAGACGTACACGCCAATGCTTCCGGCTATGAGCGGATTGTGGGGCAGATGTGCGCGAAGTAAAGAGACCCGTTTTCTCGTTCCGCCTGAACCTTGATAACCCAGATCACAAAAAGGCATGGGAGATCCTGCAAAGTGTTCCAGATGGACAGAAGAGCAGCTATCTGGTTCAGGTGATCTTAAAAGATCAGGAAAACAACCAGCTGGAGAAAAGCATCCGGCAGGCAATCCGGGAAGAACTGGCAGGTGTTTCCATTTCTGGCTCCGGGGAGAGTGTTTCAAAAAAGGAAGAAATCCCGTCCCAGATGCTGGATTTTCTCTCCGGGCTTGAGGATGCATTCTGAAAAAGTCAAGTCTTTCCTGGTGATAAAATAGCCAAATTTCAAGCAGTCAAATTAGTATAAATCACGGATTTTTGAAAGGGGTGATGCCTATTGAATGTTATTGGATCTGCATCCTTTGGGAGCTTTTGAGAGCCTCATATTCGTTGGGTATTGTGAATAGCTTTCTGTCAGGTTTTAGGGTATGTTGTATGTAGAAAAAAGAAAGGAGAACGAACACAATGGAGATGAAAAACATATGCGGAAAAATCCCGGTAGAGCTGCATGAAAAGCTAAAACTGGAAGTCGAAGAGTTAGGAATCAGCATACCAAAATACCTTGAAATGGTAATCGAAGAACACATGACAAGAAAAGGAGAAAAGACGAACATGGCAGATTTAAGAACAGTAGCAGTACAGGTAACCGAGGATTTATTTTCCAGACTGAAAGCAGTCCTCGCCAGGAATGGCATGAAACAGAAAGACTTCTTAATCGGGCTTATCGAAGATGCAATCGAAAAAGAAGAAGCCAAATGGAAAGCAGAGTCAGAGGAAGCCGAAGAAACAGAAATGGAAGAGCCTGAGACTGCGAAATCAGAACCGGATGAAGAGTCAGTAGAACCTGAAGCAGAAGAGCCTGAGACAGAAGCACTGGAAGCTGAAACAGACGGAGAAATGACAGAACCGGACGAAGCTGAAGCAGATGAAGAGCCGACAGAGCCAGAAAACGAAGAGCCAGCGGAAGCAGAGCCAACAGAACTGGAAACCGAAGAAGCAGAAGAATCTGAGCCAGAGGAAGCGGAATCAGAAGAATAGACATTACAAAACAGAAACCAAGAGACGGAAACGGTGCAGAGAAATCTGCACTGTTTTTTTCGCAGCGAAGGGAGGCTGATAGCCG
>NZ_JAJBMO010000068.1 GCF_020537505.1 Blautia glucerasea
TATACATCTTACAGCGCAGTATCATCGCCACAAACTCAACAAATATCTTAGCCCTTGCTGACTCTTCTGAATATACCCGGATGCTCTTATTTCCAAGATAGGATTTATCCCCACGGAATAGTTTCTCTGATGTATCACGGCTCTTATACAGCTCGATTGCTTCCTTTGCACTCATCTTTTCTGATGTGATTATACAGAAATATCCTGCCAGATCCAGTTCCCTTTTCACTACACTGCAGCGCTCTTCCGGCAGTACAAATGCCTGTGTTTTTTCATCATAATGAAGATTAAAATACTTCTCAAACCCTGGCCCGAATTCTTTTACTTTATTCTGATATTTCTTAAGGTACAATGTCATCTGGTTGAGCCTGTTTTCAATCCCAGCACGGTCTGCACTTTCTTTGGAAATACTGTGGTACAGATGAAAATACCGTTCTTTTTTATCACCCGCATAAAGCCTGTGCTTCACGGTCTTCCCATATACTCCATACTCATAGATGTTATTCACGCGCTTACTTTCAAAAGTTCCCTTGTGTTCCAGAACCAGTTCATTCACCAGTGAAGCCATTCCCTTCACCATGATCACGAAGCTGTACCCGCATTTATCCATATATTGTATGTTTTCACAGCTGAAATAACCCCTGTCCAAAATAAATCCAATCTTCTTATAGCCATATCCAAAAGCTTTGTCCAACATGAACTGAAGCTGTGAGATATCGTTCAGACTTCCGGGATATTTCTCGTAAAATAATGGTTCCTGGTTACGTGTATCATATGCAACCGCATAGTTAAATACAGGTTGTCCCACATCTACTTTCGGATGTCCGAATTCCACCATTTCAATGTCTCCAGCCTGGCAGTTTTTGTTCGTGGAATCGTAGGAAATATATATTTTTTCGCGATGGTTTCTGGTCTCATTCCAGGAATTTAAGAACCCAATACTCTGGTCATCCGTTACGGAATTCAGGAAATCTGAGACAGTAGAATCGCTGTATTGTTTCATTCCATTTGTAAAAAGAGGATGGTTGTATGTATAATCCGGATAGTACTGTGCAGCATTGTTTTCTGCAATGATCGAGTATACCGCCAGATCAAGAAAAAGTCCCAGATCACGCTGTTCAAAATACCCACCAAGGAGCTCGATCAGGTTGTATTCTTCTATAATTTTACGCAATACAAAATATGCTCCCACGCGCAGGCAGCTGCTTCTGGATGTCCTGTTTTTTGTCTCTGGAAGCTCTGCATCTGGAAAATATTTCAGGAAATTTTGATTCGGCTGCATCAGTTCCGGGTCTGTTTCAGACAGCTTTCCTATTGTTACTCTTTTTGGAAAAGTATACTGCCTTACCGGATCATAGATCCGGTCATATTCATACTCAATATATACAACATCTTTCTTTTTTCTACGTGTAATCTTCCCCTGTACGAATGGTATTTTTACTAAAAAATCCAGATACATTAGGCCCCTCCTTTTAGGCGGTAATCCACCTAAAAGGATTATACCATATATCCCGGTCTCCTGCAAGCAGAACCCGCAGAAAATCGGGATTTTTTCAATTTTTTATTCTCTTAATTTTGTTTAGGTGGAACTTTTTCTGGAAGTTCACA
>NZ_JAJBMO010000007.1 GCF_020537505.1 Blautia glucerasea
GAAAGGTTGAAAAACCTTGAATTTTCAATAAAAAACACTTGATTATATGAGGAGGAATTATCTGTGGTGTTCAACTTATTCCTTTAATTGGGTCTATTCTCCCAACAGAAATAGCATTAAAAAAGAATTTTGATAAGAATGGAACAAGACGATAAATGCCATTTTTTGAAACTGAGAAATCGGGATTGACCGAGTTCTTTGAGTGAGATACACTTCTTGGACGAAGGGAAGGAAGAAGGAAAAAGTACTTTAGAGGTATTATGGAATGAGTAATAAATTGGTTGAGCACAAAGAATCAAAAGAAATATTAACTGGAAATCAAAAGAAAATTTTGTTTTGGATTTGTTTCATTATTTTAAGTATAGCTTTCATTACAGTCTGGATAAATATACTTTTGACATCTAAAGCATTTAATACACAAATGGAAGAGATGGTACTGGGAGAAGATTACTATATGGAGGATATTGTGATTACAGGTAAAAGGGCTGAAGATGCTTCGGTTGATACGATATCTCAGAATTATTTCTTCTACTACAACAATGGAAAAGTGAATGATTATCACAAGCGAATGCAAGTACCGGGATTTGTATATTCGGAATATAATGTAGGAGATTCCATAGCTGCATATACCACAGACCATGTTAGTTATTCTTATTACAAGTATGGGATTCTTCCGGATACAGGGTATACAAACAATGAATTAATGAAAGTGGCTGGCGTATTGCTTGGAATTGGAATATTTTTATTGGCTTTGTTTGGGGTGTTAAGTAAGAAAATGAATTACAAGAAGTAACCAACTTCCCGTTTATTGGGAAGTCGCAGAGAACGAAAAATCGGGATTTATCAGAAAATGAGGAATAGTTGAAATGGAGGCGCTATAATAACATGAAGATTGAAGGGAACCAGAAAGAACTGGATGCAATGGTAGAATTTCATAAGGGAAACCGTGTCGAGGGACTGAGACTGCAAGAAGAATTTGCAGCGGAATTTCGTAAGGAGTATAAAGACAAAGATCACTGTCCTTGCCTGAAAGCCTGTCGTTATCACGGAAATTGTAAGGAATGTGTAGCAATCCACAGAGCACATCAGGAACATGTTCCTAATTGTATGCGACCATTGATTAATAAAAAATTGAAATTGATGTCAGAATTAACAGAGCATACCTTGGCAAATGAAATAGAAGCTCCACATGAGATTTTAAGAAAATAGGCAAGTCAAATTCAAGTTTGTTGAATTAAAAATGAAATTAAGTTTCAGTAATCATAGAGTGTATGGATTCAATTCCATATGCTCTTTTTCTTTACTTAATTTCATGAAAAATGTAAAAATCTAATGTTACGAGTTGCATTAAAGAAAACTCGTAAGAAAAAAGTAAAAAAATTTGCTTTTGACCACTGTAAAACATGCTCTGAGCGTTTCGTTATATGAAGGGATAATTTTTCTTTCATATTTCAAAGAAAAGAGGATAAAGAAATGTCAGAAAAAAGATGTTATACAGTTCAAGAGTTACAGGAAATCTTAGGAGTCAGCAGACCTACTATTTATAACCTTTTAAAGAAAAAGGAATTCCGGTGGATCCAGTTGGATGGCGGAAAGTATCGCATCTCTAAGAAGAGTTTCGATGACTGGCTCGATAACTTGGAACAATAAAAAACAGGGTGTTGATCAGGCAGATTTTGTCTGCAATCGACATCCTAAATTTTTATCTGGATTTGAGATATGATATAAGAAAAAACACTAACACTAAAAAAGACAGGAAGTGAAGAATAAATGGCAACAGCAATTATGAAACAAAAAGAAGTTCCGGAAATGGACGCTGTTGAAGAGATCATTTCAAAGATATCAGAAGACAGTCCTTACAAACGGCGTCCGACACAAAAGAGAACCTGGATGACCGTGCCGGAAATGGGAAAGCTGCTGGGATTAAAAAAGACAGATCGATACTGGCTGGTGCATAAAAATGTTTTTGAATCTAAAGAGATTGCCGGAAAGATACGAATCAATATTGCCAGCTTTGAAAAATGGTACGCCAATCAGATTAAATACCATAAAGTTACCGGAGAAGAACCGGGGAAAGAATTGAAATCCTGGTCCTATTCCGTTAAGGAAGTTGCGGATCTGTTGGGTGTTGATGAGTATCTTGTTTATGATTTACTCAAGAAAAATCAAATGGAAGCTGTTATTGTCGATTACTGGAAACGAATACCAAAAGAATCTTTTCAGAACTGGTATAAAAGCCAGTCCCGGTATCGAACAAAGGAAGACAGAGAAAAAGACGCTCTTCTGGAAGATGCAACAATTACGATGCCTGAGATGGCACAGCTGCTTGGAACAACCAGAAGCGCAGTATATACAATTCTTGATAATCCAAAGTATAGTCATTTTTTTGAATTCATTGTGATTGCAGAAAAGAAAAGGATCACAAAAGAGAGTTTTCAAAAATTCCTGGAAGGTCAGGATCGGTATAAGCTGGATCCATCGAATGATTATGAAGAACTTGCACAGGAACAGAATATTGCCCTGGCTAATTTCCGGCGGAAGAAATTATCACAGACCGGAATACGAGGAAGCAATGGAAATATAAAGTATCTTACTTTTGATGAAGCTTCCTATCTGGCAAAGGTCAGCAGAAGCATGATCAACAAGTGGGCGGATACAGGAAAGTTCACCGTAATAAAAGTTGGCAGTCGAGTTAGGATCCGTCGGGATGAATTTGAGGACTGGATGGAGCAAAGAGATTTGGAAAGGAGTATGCAATAATATGGCATCTATAAGAGAACGAAACGGAAAATTTAATGTAATCTATTCTTATACGAATGAAAAAGGTGAGAGGAAACAGAAGTGGGAAACCTATGAAACGAAAGCCGAAGCAAAGAGAAGAAAAAAAGAAATTGAATATAAAAAAGAGATGGGATCATTTGTCGTCCGTAAATGCAAAACACTGGACGAGCTTATTACAGAATATGTTGCACTTTATGGCAAAGAAAACTGGGCGCTTTCTACATATGAAGGAAATGTCTCTCTTATCAATAACTATATTCTTCCGATCATTGGTGATACGAAACTCTCAGAGATTAATACCCGTTTCATCGAAAGATATTATCAGAGTCTTTTGAAGAGACGTGCAGTTATCAATCCATTGAATAAAACCAGTCGAAATGAATTTGTATCTTCCAGTACGGTCAGGGATATTAATAAGCTGCTTAGAAACTGTTTTGAACAGGCAGTGAAATGGGAGTTGATGGAGAAGAATCCTTGCACCCATGCGACTGTACCAAAACATAAATCACAAAAAAGAGACATCTGGACAGCGGATACATTGATGTATGCGCTCAGTGTCTGTGAAGATGAACGATTAAAACTCGCAATTAATCTATCTTTCTCATGTTCCCTGCGACTTGGTGAGCTGCTTGGTCTTACCTGGGATTGTGTAGATATTTCTCATGAGGCAATTGAAGAAAACCGTGCATATGTCTTCATCAACAAAGAATCACAGCGTATAAGAAAAGAATCTTTAAATGCATTGGATGGAAAAGATGTGTTGTTGGTATTTCCGACAAATCATAAGAAGAATTCTACGGTCCGTATTCTGAAAACACCGAAGACAGAAAGCAGTGTGCGTAAAATATTCTTACCGAAGAGTGTTACGATTAAATGTATACCAGAAGAATGCCAGAGCAATTTCTTTTTACCAAAGAGAAGGGTTCATTATTCAATGTGAAGGTTTGGATGAAGCTACTGGTGAAAAAGAATACACCATGCTATGGAAACAAAAATAGAAATCGGGATTTGTTAAGTTGGTAGTAATTTTTTGCAATAATGAAGATAAAGGAGAGCATTTTATGAGTACAAGAAAGACGATAGGAGGGGCTTTGGGAGCTATCATTGTATTGATAGTAGCTCAAATATTAGCTCAGTTAGTGGCAAGTTTGTTTGTTTTGGTTAAAATTCCAGAAGGTATATGCAATATTATAGCAGGAATTATATATGTTGGATTAGCATTTGTTTTAAGTGAATTATTTTCAAAAAGACTACTTAAAATAAAAATAGAAAATTTGGGAATGCCAAAATTTTCAATTAAAGCTAAATGGATTATTGTAGGTGTATTATTACCTGTGACAGTAAAAGCGGTTTATCTTTTTTTCTTTTCTGGAAAGTACGTTTCTTCTGGAATGAATAGTAATCAGATTTTTTCAACACTGAGTGCTGGTATTACTTTTACAGGCATAGCCGCTGGTTTTGTTGAAGAAATGGTTTTTCGAGGAGTTATTCTAAATCTGTTAAAAGAGAAATGGAATATTAAAGTAGCTGTATTAATTCCATCAGTTTTATTTGGATTAGTACATATTATAGGAATGGATTTTTCCATTGTAAGTAGCCTGTTGGTTCTTATTGCTGGAACAATGGTAGGAATAATGTTCTCAATGGTTGCTATTGAAAATGGTTCTGTTTGGAACAGCGGAATTGTCCATTCACTTTGGAATATTTTAATTATTGGCGGCGGTTTATCAATAAGCGAAAAGGCAGATGAATATTCGGTTATGACATATGTACTTGATTCAAAAGGCTTTGTTTTCACTGGTGGAGAATTTGGAATTGAATCATCAATTATTGCACTATTAGGTTATGTTATAGTTACTTTAGCAGCAATATGTATGATTAAGAAAAAAGCAAAAGTGTAATAAGTATCAAAAAACAAAATCCAGTTTGTTGAACTGAATCCGAAAAGCATTAGGGCGCAGAGGAGATAGAATCCTTTGCGTAAAAGACTAACGAACATATTTAATGAAACATCGGAACCATCTTCTTTTTGTTGTTTACCTATAATAACGATTGGAGTAGTCGATTATAGACACTGCAATCAAAAAAATCTGAAAATATATTTATCAACATTACATAAAAGTGTGTAGATGCACATAAAATGGGAATACATATTGAAATTCAGGTCGTTTTGTGATAGAATCTCATTACTAAAAAGTGTGTAGATGCACGGAAATGGGGAGCGTAACGATGGAGATTAAAAGAGACGCTTACCTACAGCAGCTGATCGAGCGAAAAGATAATGGAATGATAAAGGTGATTACCGGCATTCGTAGATGTGGCAAATCCTTTTTGCTGTTTACCATCTTTAAGAGATACTTACTGGAGAACGGCGTTGATGTTGATCATATTATTGAAATTGCATTGGATGGTATTGAGAACGAGGAATTAAGAGATCCAAAGGTATGCTTCAAGTACATCAAGGATGCCATGAAAGACGACGGGAAGTATTATCTCCTTTTGGATGAAGTGCAGTTCATGCCACGATTTGAGAAAGTGCTGAATAGCCTGCTACGCATGAGCAATATTGATGTGTATGTCACCGGAAGTAATTCCAAGTTCCTGTCCAGCGACATTGTGACCGAATTCCGTGGCAGAGGTGATGAGATTAGAATCTACCCTCTCTCCTTTGCAGAGTTTTATTCTGTCTATGACGGCGATTATGATAATGCCTGGGATGACTACATGATCTACGGAGGATTGCCGCAGATCGTAAGTTTCCAGAGCGAACGACAGAAAGCGGACTATCTGAAGAACATCTTTGCAAATGTCTATCTGAAGGATGTTATTGAAAGAAATAAGATTCAGAACGTGGATGAGATTGGGATTCTGGTTGATGTGCTTGCATCTGCAATCGGCGCACCGACCAACCCTTCAAAGATTGCCAATACCTTTGCCAGTGAGCGCCAGATGACTTATGCTAATAAAACCATCTCCAAGCATATCGACCATTTGACAGATGCCTTTTTGATTTCCAAGGCAAGCCGATACGATATTAAGGGCAGAAAGTATATCGGTGCAAATCTGAAATATTACTTTACTGATCTGGGACTGAGAAATGCACGTCTGAATTTCAGACAGCAGGAGCCTACTCATATCATGGAGAACATTGTTTATAACGAGCTGCTGATCCGTGGCTACAATGTTGATGTGGGTGTCGTGGATATCTTCGATAAGGATAAAGAGGGCAAACGTGTTCGCAAGCAGTTGGAGGTTGATTTTGTGGTGAATCAAGGAAACCAGAGATACTATATCCAGGTTGCATATGACATGACTTCGGAAGAAAAACAGACGCAGGAGTTCAATTCTCTGCGTAATATCCCGGACTCTTTCAAGAAGATCGTCATTGTAAATGGCAGCAAAAAGCCTTGGAGAAATGATGAAGGTTTTGTCATCATGGGAATGAAGTATTTCTTGCTGAATGCGAATAGTCTGGAATTTTAAGTCGATTTGAGTTGTTGCTGTGGTGTTGTTCTATTTCAAAAAAGAGTGAAATGATATAAATAAGGCCACGGCTGATTTCATGTTGGAACAGCCGTGGCTCAGTTTATTTTTTTATCCGTACAAACGAGACTGTTGCCAGATGTGAAATCATTTTCTCCAACTAACTTGAAATATATGAGATACTTTTATGAGATGTATCCTGACACAGTAATTTGTCCTCAAGTTGAGGACGAATTGATTACAGATGCAAATCGTCCCCAAGTTGGGGATGATTTACAAATCATTTTTGCATTTTGTGTTTTGAAGATATAAAATAAATCTCTATAGAAGGAGAATAAGACAATGTCAAAAGATGAATATTTAATTACAGATGCGCCTCTTAAAGCGCTGACTGTTTTTGCAATGCCTATGATTCTAGGCAGTTTTTTTCAACAAGTATATAATATGGCTGATTCTATTATTGTTGGTCAGTTTGTTGGCTCATCTGCACTTGCTGCAGTTGGTGCCTGCGCCGCACTTACGAATGTATTCATTTGTGTAGCATTGGGTGCAGGTGTAGGTGCAGGGGTTCTTGTAAGCCGTTATTTTGGTGCCCGGGATTATAGCAAAATGAAAACGATTGTGTCGACATCATTAATTAGTTTTCTGATTCTAAGTATACTTCTGGGTCTGTTTGGATTTTGCTTTTCCCATCCAATGATGAGTTTATTACAGACACCTGCTGATATATTAGATGAAGCGGTATTGTACCTTCGAGTTTATTTTGTGGGATTTCCGTTTCTGTTTATGTACAATATCCTTTCAACGATGTTCACTTCAATCGGCGAATCAAAGATTCCGTTAGGTCTTTTAATATTTTCTTCGGTTTTAAATATATTTATGGACCTTTGGATGGTGGCTGGACTTGGTCTTGGTGTGTTTGGTGCAGCCCTTGCGACTCTTATTGCACAAGGAATTTCTGCAGTATTTTCACTTTTGATTTTCTTTAGTCGGATGCGCCGATATAAAAGTCACTTTAGCTGGTTTGACGGGCAGGAGTTACGTTCAATGCTTCGAATTGCTGTACCTTCGGTTCTTCAGCAGTCTACAGTGTCAATTGGGATGATGATTGTACAGGCGGTTGTAAATCCATTTGGTACACAGGCACTAGCGGGTTATTCGGCAACGATGAGAGTAGAGAATGTATTTTCACTGATATTTGTATCTATTGGAAATGCAGTTTCACCGTATGTTTCCCAAAATCTTGGTGCAAAGAAAATCGAACGTATCAAAAAAGGATATCATGCTGCACTGGTGTTAGATTTATGTTTTGCAGTTCTTGCTTTTATAGTTATTGAGACATTGCATACGCAAATTTCTTCGTTATTCTTAGGAAAAGACGGAACTGCTTTAGCTTATCAGGTATCAGGGGATTATATGAGATGGCTAGGCTACTTTTTCATTTTCATGGGTATCAAGATGGCAACAGATGGAGTCCTTCGTGGGCTTGGAATCATGCGGCCATTTCTTATTGCAAATATGGTAAATCTTGCAATAAGATTGTCAGTTGCCTTAATCTGTGCTCCTCGTTTTGGTATTGCATTTGTCTGGCTTGCTGTACCGGCTGGATGGCTCGCAAACTTTTTGATTTCTTATGCGGCACTCAGAAAATTATGGCCGATTGATAAGGTGGATTCAATTTGATATATAATTTGACAAAACAGCCGTTTCTCTATATAATCTCAAACTAAAAGTAATAGTAAACCGAATAAAAAAGAGAGGCAGCGGAAAAACCGTTGCCTCCTTTCAGTATAACGATAATTAATCCAACTCCGCCCCTAACTCATATCTCCAATACTCCGTTGCCTCATACTCCGTAAGCGCAAAATAATTCGACGGATTGTATTGCCCTAAAAATCAATCCATAATAATCATTAGAGAATGCAAGCATTTCACTTCATTTTCTCTTGCTAGAAATGATAGATGCGAGCATTTTACTCTATTCAAGTTATTGGGAAAGAATTCATCCGCCATGAATTTCGCTTTACCCATGCCAAAGGAAAAGTAGTAAATATCTATCGTGAAACCTACAAATGCCCGGAGTGTGCCATATCAGAGGAACATCCGGATGATCAGACATTTGTCAAAGCCCCTGTTCAGGAACCATTGATCCCGGAAAGTTATGCATCGGAATCCGTTGTCGGATGGGCAATGCACCAGAAGTACCAGAATGGTCTGCCGTTAAACCGGCAGAAAGAGGACTGGAAGCAACTGGGTGTCCCATTAAGCCGGGCTACGCTTGCTAACTGGATCATTTACTGTGCCGAGAATTATCTCCGTCATGTTTATGATTATTTTCACTGTCAGTTACGGAGGCGTAAATATCTGATGGCAGATGAAACTCGGGTTCAGGTACTGAATGAGCCGGAGCGTAATCCTGAAACGGATTCCTGGATGTGGCTCTTCCGCAGTGGAGAAGATGGACTTCCGCCGATCCTGCTCTACCATTACACAGAGACAAGGGCAAAGTTCCATGCAGCATCTTTCCTACAGGGGTTCAGCGGATATCTGGAGACGGATGGATACCAGGGTTATAATAATCTGCCGGATATCAAACACTGCTCTTGCTGGGCACATGTAAGACGTTACTTCACAGATGCCATACCGAAAGGGAAAGAGTATGATTACAGCCTTCCGGCAGTGCAGGGAGTACAGTTCTGTTCCAAGCTGTTTGATTGTGAGCGGTACTCAAAAGCAAAAAATCACACTGCGGAGCAGAGAAAACAATTTCGTCTTGAAAAGGAGAAGCCGATACTGGAGGCATTCTGGAATTGGCTGGATCAACAGCGCCCAACCACAATCAGGCCATTCACTGTTGGCCGGAAGAACTGGCTGTTCAGTGCTAGTCCGAAAGGAGCTGCTTCCAGCGCTATTGTGTATACAATGGTTGAGATGGTAAAAGCGAATGATCTGAATACCTATAAATATCTGACATATCTCTTATCACAGCGGCCAGACGATGAAATGTCAGATGAACAGTTGGAACAGCTTGCCCCATGGAGCGAGACTGCGAAAATGAACTGTCAAAACTAAAATAGAGTAAAACGTGTGCATATGAATCTTCATGCATGGCGTGCAGGAATAATTTCAGCTGTTCTTTGGTATAAATACGAAGGCTGGATTTCGGTTCTTTGTGTTCTGTGATGTCAGCTGCCGGGTATGTTTCAAGGAATCCCTGGTTCCATGCAGAATTCGATCAGGTTTTGGAATGCCCAAGGTTTTTGGAAATGGCTTTCATTCTGACTTTTTCGTTGGCCAGGATGGTGGCATTGGAATTGCGCAGTTTCCGCCAGTCGATCTTTGGAAAATTGTATTTCTTTAACAGACGCTGATATGGCTTTTTGTAAAAATTTTGTCCATAGGGCAAACCATTTTTGCGGCAGCAGACATAGCCCAGATCACAGAAATTTTTCAGATTTTACGCGGATTGCGGGGAACAGGAAGCGGCTATTTGGGGTTCAGAAAAGCCGCTGTTTTAGAGTACGATAATGAAGGGGACATTTGAAATAAAAAGTTTAATCAAAAGTTGCTTTAAAATATGGTCAAAAACGACCTTTGGTCAGCGTATTATTTCGTGCCGTTTGGTATCAGATATCACGAAACAACACTAAAAAGCATAATATATCAGCACAAAATATAAGATGGAAATAGTAAAAGGCCCTAAAAGAACCTGATTTTTTTCATTTCGATTTCGCAAGTTTTTATAAAAACTCGAAAACAAGGATGGACAATCCCTTATTGATCACCTGCACCTGCGTGTTGCATGATTTTCAGTGTTATCTATTTAGTTCATTATGTTTCAGTTCTATAAGCAACTGCTGATGATCGTCACAAGTTGTTTTTGGGGAGTCCGTGGCAGTAGTTTGGGAAGCTGCTCTCAAAGTGTCCAAAAAGATTTCTCTTAGTATACTGTTATCCCCCAGCGGTTACAGATATAATTTTTATAAAATACATTAAGGGCAGACACCCAAAACCGAGGTCTTTGATGTCTGCCCTCTTGTAATTAGAATGAATCACCCGAAGACATATTTAGAATGGATTACTTGAAGCCGGGGCTTTTATTGAAGTGATCAGATCCATCCATTTATACATATACCAGTTTCCGTCCTTAGATGATTTATAAACATCGATCCATTTACCACTGTCAGAAGCCTTGCAATAGATAAAGGCTCTATACTGATCAGGAGATGGTATGGAAGGATTTGCTGGAATGTATATCTGATCTTCATCTACTACAGAATCCTGAGTTAATGTAATTGAATAAGGCTGTGAAGGTGTGTAGTCATTCGCCGGAGTTGCACCATTTAAGAATGCATTTCCAAGATAGAGATACTGTTTACTCTTCTTCATTTGCTCTGCTAATCTCTGCTTCTCATAAACAGATAACTGCTTGTTGCATAAATATCCGATCATTTCTTCGCAATCTGTCTGATTTTCCGGTTTCCAGGTTCGAAGTGACATGATATAAAGAGCGAGCACCTTATATCTTCCATCATCACCGCTGATGTTATACTGCTTCAATTCTTCCACGTTTGTTGGAATTGTGCTGAAAGTATAGGTATAAGTATTCAGAGGAATATCGATCACTACAGATTCGCCAGCTTCATTCTTGACTGACCGCTGCCCTTTTATAACTCCTTTCGAAAGAACTGGTTCAGTCTGAGGCTTTGTTTCCATGGTAACTGTAACTGTGCATGTAAGAACAATTCCTGCATCTACTTTGATTTCTGTTGTTCCAACATTAATTGCATGTACCTTTCCCTGACTGTCTACCTCTGCAATATTCTTGTTTGAACTGGTCCATACAGGCAGATGCTTAGGATTTTGTACGCTAAGCTGATAATATTCACCTTTACGCATATTTAAAGATGTTGCACTTAGTACTGGTGTTTTTGCTGGAGCTGCGGTAGGTGTTGCTGTAGGCTCTGCCGGCGGATTTACCGGAGCAGAAGGTGTTGTAGGTGCTGGCTTTGCAGGTGCTTTTTTACTCTTAACAGTAACCTTGCACTTGTATGTTTTTTTGCCAACCTTAGCTTTAATATATGCAGTTCCTTTTTTCTTTGCTGTAACGACACCCTTTTTATTAACAGTTGCCACTGATTTCTTTGTGGAGGACCATTTCACTTTCTTTTTTGTGCCTTTTATCTTTAACCGGTATTTCTTGCCTTGGGTCAAGGTAAGCTTTGTTTTGTTCAGTTTGATCTTCGCGGCACTTACAGATGTGGTATCCACTGCCAGACACATTACTACAAGTAAGAATGTAGTAAGCAGTACGCTGGCTTTTTTTAATGACTTTTTACCATTTCTCATAAGCATTTTCTCCTTCCTTATAAACAATACTGTCCTTTTTATTCTTATTATACATAGTTGCTTCTGATTCACACTAGCACTTCTGACAGTAATCGAAAAGGATTATAAAAATGCTGCTACGCATATATCATTTATTCATCCGCCTGTTCTGCCAATTTATTTCCTCTACAACGTATAACAATCATATCGAATCGCTTTTCCGCTTAACGTATAAGAAGGCTTCCTTCCTGCCAGAAGAAATCCATCCTCTCCCATACCTGCTGTGGCATCTATCGCCTTGCGCCCTGGCTTTTCTGATTTGGAAGCCCGTACCAGCATTTCATGCTGTAATCTTCCGTGGGTCACCCGATGAAGCATATTCTCGAAATCTCCCTGATAAGTCAGACCATATCCGGTTAAAGAAACACCTTTGGAATTAAAAAGCACCGTCAGGTGTTCTCCCGGCTTTTCAGCGATTGGGGTATTTGTGCGCCTGGAAAAAGCTTCAGCCATATCTCTTGCGCCACCTTTTTCAAGGCAAACTACAATTTTTTCACTCATGTTCTCTTCTCTTTCTTTGTATCATATAAGTATTATAATTGTTGGCTTCTTTCATTACATTTTCTCAATCAGCTTGGAGTACACATGTTCTACAAACCATGGTTCTGTAGATTTCTTCAGCGCTTCTTCAGGGGAAAACCAGGCGACACCGCTGTTCTCGTCGGCTTTTATGGAGACAACTTCCTCAGAATCTGCTTCCAGCAGATATGTTACATTCAAATGTAAATGGCTGGGCACATATTTTCCCTTTTTCACATGTCCATCTACTGTAAGGGATTCCAAAGAAAAAATCTCCTCAGATACAGGACTGACATGGGAAATCCCCGCTTCCTCTTTCACTTCCCGAAGGGCAACTGCAAGTAAATCCGTCTCCCCACCCGCATGTCCTCCCAGCCAGGACCAGGAATTATAAATATTGTGATAAACCATGAGAACTTTGCTTTTATCCGGATTTACCACCCAGGCAGAAGCGGTCATATGTGCCACCGTGTTTTCTCTGGAAAAAGGATTGGTATTATTTCTGATCCAGTTCAGAATAAGCTGCTTATCCGTCTCTTCTTGTTCATTGAAGGGGGTATAATGCTCAATGCGAAGCATATAGTCTGCACTGGTATAAACATCAATGCTGTTTCGTCCGGGATTATATTCTGCAAATATTGTCCTCATCGTATCTTATCTCCTTATCGTTCAATCAATTATTTGCTACAAAAATCAGAAGCATTTCAATCAGTTCACCATGTCACTTTTATTTTGTGTTATACTGTTTTATATAATTTTTTGCCCTTGTATTTTCCCTTATCAGAGTTCGTAAACACTGGTGGGACGATATAACACAAGGGAAAAAATAAGGGAAAGCTCACCTGCGACAAATCCAGTGTTTTCAATGGTTTGCGGAGAATTTAATAACAAAATATAACAGTTATTAAATTTCTTAAAACAGGTGAAATCTCAATCGGAAGTTGTAAGAATAAAAAGGATAAAGAAATGACGGTTCAACAATTAAAATATATTTTGAAGGTAGCAGAAGTTGGCTCTATTACCGAAGCGGCAAAACTGCTTTTTATATCACAGCCGAGTCTGTCCAATTCCATCAAAGAAACGGAAAAAGAGGCTGGTATCACCATTTTTCTCCGCAGTAGAATCGGAATTACGCTGACAAAAGATGGTGCTGAATTTCTCGGTTATGCTCGTCAGGTGATACAGCAGATGGAACTGCTGGAGGATCGGTATGTTACAAATCTTCCGGGGAAAGTGACATTTGGAGTATCTTCTCAGCACTATACTTTTACGGAAAACGCTTTTGTGGAGTTAGTTAAGCGTTTTGGGCAAGAACGATACGCTTTTTATTATAATGAAACCGGAACACATCAAATATTGGATGATGTGAAAAATCGTGTCTGTGATTTAGGCATCCTTTATTTATCGCATGAAAACGAAGTCGTCATGCGGAAAGTGATAGAGGAAAACCATCTGGTGTTTACCGAGCTATTTTCAGCAAAGCCTCATGTTTTTTTGCAAAAAGATCACCCATTGGCATCGAAAAAAGTAGTTTCCGTCCATGACCTTGCACCTTATCCTCGGCTAAACTTTGTACAGGGAGAGTATGAATCTGTCTATTTTTCAGAGGAACTATTCAGCTCCATCCCGGTGGATAAGGAAATTCGGGTCAATGACAGAGGGGCTATTGTCAACTTTATGCTCGGACTGAATGCCTATACTATTTCAAGTGGCATTTTCCCGAAATATTTGAACGGAGAAAATATCATCTCCGTTCCGCTTGCAGAAAATGAAACAATGCATATTGGATATGTGCTGAATGAAAATCAGGAATTAAGTGAACTTGGAAAAAGCTATCTGGAAGAATTACGGAAATATGCTCCAGCCAATCCATAGTCATAGGCTATGGATAATCATATAAAATAGGTGTTATGTATGTACCGCTGTTTGCTGATAAAATAACAGCAGAAAGGTGGTTGATGATTATGCCTATGGCGGTACTGAGCAATTTTCTGATTTATTGCGTTATAAATGCCTTTACTCCGGGACCGGGAAATATTCTGGCATTAAATACCGTAACAAACTATGGATATAAAAAAGGAAAGCCGCTGTTCTTTGGAATTTTTGCAGGTTACTATGTAGTACAAATCTTATGTGCAATTTTCGTATATGGGGTTAATTCTTTGCTTCCAAATGTAATGGGAGTGATGAAGTACATCGGAGCAGCCTATATCCTGTGGCTTGCGATTCATATTGCTTTCAGTAAGAAGACCTCAGAAAACACAGAGCAATCCGCATCGTTTCTAAAAGGCTTCATGCTGCAATTTGTCAATGTGAAGATCTATATGTTCGGAGTTACCGCACTAACGGGTTATGTTGTAGGATATATGTCCTCTTTTCCGGCTTTGCTGTTTTTTGAGCTGGTTATTGCAACAATCGGAACAATCGCAACCTGTACTTGGATTGGCTTGGGCGTACTGATTCAGAAGTTTTATCTGCGGCATTTCCGTGTTATTAACATTATCCTTGCACTAACATTACTGGAGTGTATTTGGGGAATGTTAAGGTAATTGTTGCTTTGAGAGCAATTCTAATTAACAAATTCAAGTTTGCAGGGACGACAAGCGGCTCAGTACGATATTTAATTAAATGTTGCAATGAAAAGATCATTTACCGTAAACAAGCAGTAGATGGTCTTCTTTATATCTTTTTGTGAACAAGTAGAGATTTATAGATTGTAATATGTGTTTTATCATAATCCATGAAATAAGATGGGTCAATTCTTCGATTTACATATTTTTTAAGGTGTTCCGGTATGGTATTATGGTACTTATAAAGAACCAATTATATCTGTTGGAGAGAGTGGTGAAAAGTTATGAAGTTATTGTTTAAACAAAGGTTGTTTTCATGGTTTGACAGCTATGATATCTATGATGAAGCAGGCAACACTGTTTATGTAGTAAAAGGTCAGTTGTCCTGGGGACATAAACTTGTAATTTATGATGCCTATGGAAACGAAGTAGGAATGGTTGTTCAGAAGGTACTTACTTTTCTTCCTAAATTTGAGATTTATAAAAACGGCAGTTATATCGGATGCCTGAGCAAAGAATTCTCATTCCTGACGCCACATTATAATATTGATTACAATGGATGGCATATTGATGGAACAATTATGGAATGGGATTATAGCATTCTTGATCGAACTGGTTATTCAATTGCACGGGTTAGTAAAGAACTGTTTCATATGACTGATACATATGTTATTGATGTGCAGGATCCCGGAAACGCGTTGGATGCGCTGATGTTTGTACTGGCAATCGATGCAGAAAAATGTTCCAGAAATTAAATAGTTGATCTTGTTACTGTAATTATTCGGAGGATGAAGCATGGGATTATTCAAAAAGAAAATCATGAAAAAAACATATGACCGAGAACATATGAAACCAGTTATTCGTGCAAGTATTTGTACCGGAGAAGAAGTAGCAGGATTCAAAGACATACGGACCGGAAAAATCGAAGAAATCATGCTGATCAGATCGCCGGAGGACCTAGAAAGATTCAAAGAGATATATGAGATAACAGAGGAAATTGCAAAAGAATATTAGACATCTTCTGGGTTATGGATGAACGCCAGGTAGTCGTCTGTAAGCTTATAGGGAAAAAGGAGTTATTTTATAAACGTGATATGATGAAAATTACTTACATTAACCACAGTGGATTTTTAATTGAAACTAAAGACTGCTACTATATTTTTGACTATTATAAGGGTGAATTACCACTTCTTGACAAGAAAAAAGAAGTAATTGTTTTTTGCAGTCATTTTCATAAGGATCATTTTAATCCTGTGATTTTTGAGATCCTTGATGATATGAGCATGACATATCAGGCAATTTTGGCGAAAGATATACGCAAAAGAAAACATTTGTCAGATATGAAGATCACATATGTTTATCATGATCAGACTTATAATCTGGATAATGGCACTCAAGTCGATACATTGCTATCTAACGATAGTGGTGTAGCATTTATTGTCAAAACAAAGGAAGGCACCATTTATCATGCCGGTGACTTAAATGACTGGTATTGGGATGGTGAGCCAAAAGCTGATAACCAGAGACTTACTTCAGCATATCGTGCGGAGATTAGGAAAATCAAGGGTATGCATTTTGATGCTGCATTTGTCCCCTTAGATCCGAGACAGGGAAATCACTATGCCGACGGGATACTGTATTTCCTTAAAAATGTAGATTGCAATGTCATTTTTCCAATGCATTACTGGAATGATGCCAATGTAATTAAGCGGTTTATTACGGAATATCCGCAATATAAATCACGTATTAAAAACACAGAATGTGCAAAAGGAGAAGAATTATGAAGTTTAAGATGATTCACGAAAACTACAATGTATCAGACCTGGACCGATCTATTAAATTTTACAACGAGGCCCTTGATCTGCACGAAGTGAGAAGAAAGACTACCGATGATTTTATCATTGTGTATTTGAGCAATGATGTAAGTGATTTTGAGTTGGAACTTACCTGGCTTAAAGATCATCCACAGCCATATAATCTGGGTGAATGCGAATTCCACCTGGCATTCCAGGCAGAGGATTACGAGGCAGCGCATAAGAAGCATGAAGAGATGGGATGCATTTGTTTTGAAAATGAAGCAATGGGAATCTATTTCATTGTAGATCCAGATGGATACTGGCTTGAGATACTGCCGTAAAGCTGGTGTATATCGGGAATTTTAAAATCACCTTCAGACTATAAAAAAAATAGTCTGAAGATGATTTTTTCAAATATCTTTAAATGTTGTTTCTCTTTGGAAGAGATTGTTTGTTGTTTACGTGAGAATGTGTTTTACGTTTATTTTCCAAATGTATTGCTGGATTTAGCAGCAGCTTTAGCTGCCATGGTGTTGGTGGACTCAAACAAGGAAGCTGTCGGTGCGACCGGACACATCAGTACCCGTCCTGTTCCGCGGTAAACATTTACCAGGCCTTCTCCACTAACCGCTGATCCCACAAGTGTTTTGGTTGATCGTTCTACGGTAAATTCAAGGTTTGATGACCAGCATACGGCAAGGTTTCCATCAATTTTCAGTTCATCATTTTCCAATATGACTTCAATCAATTCATCTTCGGGAACATTAGACTCCAGTGCAGCTACACCATTTCCCTGCAAACTCAGATTAAACAGGCCTTCGCCACCTAATACGGCTGATGAAAGGTTCTTTCTGGCTACAACTTTACTTTTTACATTTGCATCACAAGCCAGGAACATGCCATCTTCAATTGTCATTCCGGCCGAACCCCATTTTCCAATGTCTGCAAGAATAATGTATTTATATGTTGGTTCCAGTACCAGACAGCCTTCGCCAACATATTCTGGCTTAACCGCAGTTTCTTTGGTAACCGCACCCTTGAGTGCCTTTCCAAGAAAATCTCCAATACCTTTTACACCCGATGTGGCTTGTACATTACCACCCATCCACTGCATGGAACCAGCCTGGATAACAGCTGAATGGTCTTTATCAATATCAATAACAACCTGTCTTCTTCTGACATTCATTTTACTCATGAAATACTCATTCATTGCATTCATAGGTGAAACGCTGGCATCCTGCACATATTCAAGCACATGGAAGTTTCCGATGCTTTTTGCATATTTTCTGTTTTCATTTTGTAAGTTTTCAATTCGCATATTACTACTGACTCCTTTACCTTTAATAATAATTCATAGTGTTACTCAGATATGTTTATTATAAAAGAGTCGGCATAGAAAGAAAACAATTCGTGCAGAGAAATATAAAGACAGAATTCTCAAAATTCGAGAAATATAAAGATGTAATTTCTCATGGTGGATGTGTATTATGAAAAATAAATTTGTTATAGTGACAATATCAACAAAAAAGCAGAATATAAATGAGGTGATCAGATGGAAGCAGCACAGAGAATTCGATTAATCCGGATAATAGAAAGGATGGAGAAAAATCAGGCATTCAGTAATAAGCTTGGTATAAAGAACACATCTGAATATTTATCAGAAAAAGAACAGAAAAAATGAAAGACGCATATCAAAATGAGTTTTAGAAGGAGTAAAAAATGTTATCGTTATTATTTGCAATTTGTATGATTTGGTTTGTTGGAAAATTTTTTATATTTGGATTAAAAGCATCCTGGGGAATTATGAAATTACTTTGTACAGTTATTTTCTTTCCGGTGATATTGATTGGTATGGTTATAGGTGGACTGATGTACATTGCTTTTCCATTATTGATCATTGGTGGCATTATGGCATTGGTGACGTCACATTCATAATCGATCAGGAGGAAGAAAACAGAAAGTATCGTCAATCAATTACAGCGTATTTAAAGGAAAAGGCAATGAGTCAGAAATGGTTCATTGCCTTTTGTCGCGTTATGGATTATTTCAATTTTTCTTTCTCGGCATTTAAGAGCTCAAGATTAAGCCCCTGTTCTCCGGCGGTCTTATCTACCCAAAGATTCAAAGAGTCTATGGCTAAAGAAATTTCATCAAGTTTTTTACTGATATAAGCAAAATCTTTCATTTCATCATCGCTGATCTTACCGTCACGGGCAATCTGGATCAGACGACCGGTAAGAGGATTGATTTCATTTAGACTGGCAATTGTCTCCAAAATGATATTTGACAGCTCGGTCACTTCTACTTCTGGAACATAACGATGGCCGATCTCGCATTTGTGAGAGCAATAATAATTGCAAAGCTCTGGTCTTTTATAGGCATCTGCCATCTGGAGGATATCATAAGGTGTAGGTTCTTGTGTTTCATATTCAAATTTTTCAATTTTTGAATCAGAGACAGCATCCATTTTTTCACTGGCCTCTGCTCTTGTAAGTCCTGCCGCTTCTCGGCAAAGCTGGTAAATTGTTTTGTTTTCCCTGGTGGATTGCTTACCCATGAGAATTTCCTCCTCGTATATCGCTAAACATGAGGATTATCAATCTTTAAGTCCTCATGCAAGACGTGTGTTTCTCGTATAGAGTTCATTATACTTGAATTATCAATTAACAACAAGCTCAATAATGAACATGAAGTCAAAAAGAGTGAAAGAGGAAAGAGAGGGTACAGAAAGCGCATTATGAACAAACAGGAAATCAATGTATTTATTGAAAAAATGAAAGAAGTAGGTGATGTTTGGACGGAAGAGCAGGTAAATAATAACAAAAGAAAAAATTAATAGTATTTGTAAGGCGTTAGTGGAGTATTGAAAAAGAAAATCCAGAGATAAAGAAATTTAATTAAGCATAATGTAGACGGTGTGCTATAATTACTGACAGTAGACATCAGAAAAGAAGGGACAAAATATGCAAATCAGTTTATTACTAATTGAAGAGATCGCAAAGCTTTTTGCGATCATGCTTATGGGATATGCGGTTGTAAAAGCTGGACTTATGAAGTCATCGGAGAGTAAAAGCTTATCTGTAGTCATGGTTTATCTGGTTATTCCATGTGTGATTATCGACGCATTTCAGGTGGACTATACATCAGATGTAAAAAAAGGACTGCTTCTGGCATGTGCAGCAGCAGTTTTGGTACATGTTTTATTTCTGATACTTACCACAATATTAAAACAAGTATTACAGCTGGATACGATTGAGCGTGCAACTGTTATTTATTCAAATGCCGGGATACTGGTAATTCCGCTGGTACAGGATTTGCTTGGACAGGAGTACGTTATTTACTCCAGTGCTTATATTGCGGTACAGCTGATTCTGATCTGGACACACTGCAAAAATATGCTTTGCGAAGAAGATAGATTAGAGTGGAAAAAAGTATTTCTGAACGTAAATATTATTTCAATCATAGTAGGAGTGATATTGTTTGTCTGCAAAATCCAGTTGCCTTCGGGTGTACAGGATGTCATGGATATGATGAATAATATGATTGGTCCGATCGGTATGCTGCTTGCAGGAATGGTTATTGCGGATGTACCTCTTAAGACCGTATTTACTAAAAAAAGGAACTATATTTCGACAGTATTGAGATTGATTATTTATCCAATATTTGTATTGATTTTAATGAAAATGATTAATACATTTGCGGGAGTGAATGATTCCAAACAGATTCTCCTGACTGTGTATATTGCATCTATAACACCTGCCTGCGCAACTGTGACATCCATGGCGCAACTATATGATAAAGATGCGGCATATGCGAGCTCATTGTATGTACTTACGACACTGCTGTCAATTGTGACCATGCCAGTGATGGTGGGAATGTATGAGATGTTTGTGTGAGAGAATAGAAAGATTGAAGAAATGACAGAAGAGACACTGACTGCGGTTGGTGTCTTTTTTTCTTTAAAATAGCAATTAAAGGGTGTCTTTTTTTGTTAGTTGTCGGGATTTTTGTACAGCCATTTGATATAAAATGATAACATCAAAAAAATCCAAGGAGGACTGGCAGATGAAAGGTTATGACACAAGCAACGGATATATGGGATATGTAGAAGGCAAATACATTTTATTTGCCAGTGAACAGGAATATTTCGAGTTTATGGAAGATTAAGAGGAGGAAGGGCAATGAGTAAAATCTATTTCACACTGACAGGAACAAATCATTATTTCGGAAAAGAATTTCTGAAAAAAGGAACGAAGATCCGCTTAGAAAAAGAACCGGATAATGAGTATGACAAAGAAGCAATTAGCATTAGAGATAACGAATCGCAGGAATTAGAAGCAGTAATCAAAAGCGAGGAATAAAATGGGAAAAGAACAAATATTTTTACAGGGACAGGTGATTGTACAGAATGATAAGTATGTTTTACAGGAAAAATGCACTACAGAGGTTATATCTATGTTATACTTGAGTTGATATTGAGTGAAAAATCTACTAAAAGGTACATAAGCTAAATGTACAGTTGGAATAGCAACTATTAACGAACATTGATAGCTTAACAATTGCTCTGAACTCTGCGATAGGGACTTTATATTTGCAGCAACATACTCTGCAGAGACAATGGCTATTTACAAATACGACAATAACAGGTATCATTCTTTTATAAATACATTCATAAAAGAAGGTAGAAACAGAATGAACGGACTGGAAAAGAAATTTGCTACGAAATCAAAAATCGTAAATTATATTATAAATAGAGAATCCACATCAAAAGTGGAAATATCCAAAGAACTGAATCTGAGTATGCCAACAGTTCTGTCTAATGTAAAAGATTTATTGGAAAAAGGTATCATAATAGAAACTGGAGAATATGAATCCACAGGAGGAAGAAAGGCTAAAAGTATTGGAATCAATCCATCCTATCGTTATGCAATGGGAATTGTGATCACTGCAAATCATCTGGGAATGGTGCTGGTAAATCTGAAGTATGAGATTGTGAAATCAGAGCGGATTCGTCTGAAATTTGTATCTGATATGTCATATTGCAGTCAGGTGGCAGATTATGCGGCGAAATTTCTGGATCATATGGATGATGCAGAACAGAAAGAAAAGCTTCTGGGTGTTGGAATCTCTATTCCGGGAATCATTAATCAGGAGCAGAAACTGGTGATAAAATCCCACGCACTGAAACTTGAAAACTATAGTCTCAGTTTCCTGGAACAGGCATTTTCTGTCTCGGTTTATTTTGCAAATGATGCCAATGCGGCAATGATGGCAGAAGATATGAACACCTATCAGAATGCAATTTACCTTTCGTTGAATCAGACTCTTGGTGGTGCATTTTGCATAGGGGGAAATTTGTTTTCCGGAGAAAATCAGAAGGCCGGAGAATTTGGACATATGATACTTGTACCTCAGGGCCGCAAGTGTTATTGTGGAAAATCAGGTTGTGCAGATGCTTATTGCGCTGCAGGAGCACTTGTTGGTGTGTCAAAGGATTCTGTGGAACAGTTTATGCAGCTGCTCAAAAGTAATGATGAAAAGGCAGAGAAAAAATGGGAAGAGTATCTTGATTATCTTGCAATTCTGATTTCAAATCTGCGCATGGCATATGATATGGATATCATTCTTGGAGGTGAAATGGGTGGATATCTCTCAGATTATATGATACCTCTTGGGGAAAAAGTAATGAAGTATAATGGATTTGATCATGATCTGAGATATCTGAAAAACTGTTCTTATAAGAAAGAAGCCTCAGCTGTAGGTGCAGCAAAGCATTTCCTGCAGGATTTTATCGGAAAGATATAGATTTGCCTATAATCTGCCGATATATCATAGTAAAAAAATATCTGAATACAAAAAATACCCTGATTACAACAATGAAACGTTTTGATCAGGGTGTTTTTGTTGAGGGAATTCCGAAGACAATCAGAAGGATTGCTATAGTAAAATCTGCATAAAAACAAAATCTTTACTTTGTGCAACTGGTAGAAATGAGAAATATTTTTAAATGTTTATTGACAAAGTTAGAGATTTGAATAATAATGTAATTACTTTAATAAAACATTTAATAAAAGACAACAAATAACTAGAGGCTCAAAGTACATTCAACAAACAAGGAGGAAAATATTATGTTACAGCAGGTTATGACAAATCCAGGAGAAATTATTTTCAGAGAGGTTCCCGTACCAGAGATTAAAGACAACCAGGTTTTGGTTAAGATTATGAATATTGGTATCTGTGGTTCTGATATCCATGTATATCACGGAAAACATCCTTTTACAAAATATCCGGTAACCCAGGGACATGAAGTATCAGGAGAAGTGGTAAAAACAGGTGATGCAGTAACAGAATTTCATATGGGACAGAAAGTAACAATTGAGCCACAGGTATATTGTGGACATTGTTATCCATGCCGTCACGGAAAATACAATCTCTGCGAAGAACTGAAAGTAATGGGATTCCAGACAACAGGAACTGCATCCGAGTATTTTGCAGTTGATGCATCAAAAGTAACACCGATACCGGAAGATATGTCTTATGAAGAGGGCGCAATGATCGAGCCTCTGGCAGTGGCTGTTCATGGTGTTAAACAGATGGGCGATGTAACAGGAATGAATATTGTGGTGATAGGAGCCGGTCCGATTGGAAATCTGGTAGCGCAGTCTGCAAAAGGAATGGGAGCAGCTAAAGTTATGATCACAGATGTCAGTGATCTTCGTCTGGAAAAAGCAAAAGAGTGTGGAATTGACGTATGTGTCAACACAAGAAATAAAAATTTCGGGGAAGCAATGGTAGAAGCCTTTGGACCGGATAAGGCAGATGTTATCTATGATTGTGCAGGAAATAACATTACAATGGGACAGGCGATCAAATATGCAAGAAAAGGAAGCGTGATTGTGCTGGTTGCAGTTTTTGCAGGAATGGCTGAGATCGATCTGGCAGTTGCAAATGATCATGAGCTTGATATCAAGAGCACAATGATGTACAGACATGATGATTATGTAGACGGAATCAGACTGGTGAATGAAGGAAAAGTGCATTTAAGACCGCTGATCTCTAAGACATTTGCATTTAAAGATTATCTGAAAGCATACCAGTACATTGACGATAACCGTGAAACTACAATGAAAGTGATTATCAATGTGCAGGAAAAATAAAATACCCTGCTGATCATAAGCCTTATGTAAGACAAAGATATAATAAAAAAGACTGCTGTAAAGAAGACATGAGTAAACGGAAAGACGGAGGATGGCAGCAGGCAGGAGGAATTATGGAGAGTAAAAACGAAAATGTAAAAGTTTCGTTGATCAGTAAAATCGCATATGGATTTGGCGATGTAGGATGTAATTTCAGCTGGATGTTCGTCAGTAATTTTCTCATGATTTTTTACACAGACGTATTCGGAATCAGTATGGCAGCAGTCTCTGCCCTGATGCTGTTTTCGAGATTTTGGGATGCGATCAATGATCCGATCGTGGGTGGACTGACAGATAAAACCAAAACAAAATGGGGACGTTATCGTCCATGGCTTCTCATTGCAGCTCCGATCACGGCCGTGCTTCTGATTATGACATTCTGGGCACATCCGGACTGGTCGGACAGATCAAAGGTTATCTATATGGTAATTACATACTGTCTGTTGGTACTTGGATATACTTGTGTAAATATCCCGTATGGCACCCTTTGTGGAGCAATGACACAGGATATCGATGAACGTGCAAAGATTAATACATCACGTTCAGTATCTGCAATGGTTGCAATTGGAATTATCAATATCATTACAGTTCCACTGATTGGAAAACTTGGCAGTCAAAGTGCTAAAACCGGATACCTACTGGTAGCAATCATATACGGATGTATTTTTGCAGCCTGTCATTTCTTCTGTTTCGCAAAAACAAAAGAGCAGGTGATTATGCCGGAAAAAGACAAAATATCCATAAAAGTGCAGTTAAGAGCAGTGATGCAGAACCGCCCATATATTCTGGCATTAATCGGACAGGTGTTATTCGGATTTACACTTTATGGAAGAAATGCAGATGTTTTATACTATTTCACTTATGTAGAGGGAAATGCATCCTACTATACTACATATTCCATGTGCATTATCATTCCATCCATTATCGGTGCTGCATGTTTCCAGCCTGTATTCCGAAAATTGAATAATAAAGGAAGAACTGCATCTGTTTTTGCCCTTTTTACCGGAATTTCCATGCTCTGTATGTTCTTCTTCAATGTAAAGGAAACACCGGCAGCGTTCTATACACTTGCAGGAATTACACAATTCTTTTTTTCTGGATTTAACACTGCAATCTATGCGATCATTCCCGATTGCGTAGAATACGGAGAGTGGAAAACGGGCTTAAGGAATGATGGTTTTCAATATGCATTTGTGTCACTGGGAAATAAAATTGGCATGGCAATAGGAACAGCGCTTCTTGCAGCACTTCTTGGAAAATATGGATATGTGGCAAATCAGGTACAGAATCCGGCTGTTCTCAGTATTATGAGACATTCCTTTACTACAATTCCGGGAGTTTTATGGATAGTGACAGCAATTGTACTGTTTTTCTATCGTCTGAACAAAAAACGTTACAATGAAATCGTAGAAGACCTGAAAAAACAGGATAAAATAAATCCCAGATATTGATATTGCAATATCAATGGGATGCAATGTGGGATGTCCTTTTATTGGAAGGGCGTTTGATGATAACTGGGGACTTGATGATCCAACGGGAAAATCAGATGATGATTTCAAGGCTGTGATACAGCGGATTGAGGAGAATATCATTGAGCTAAAGAAAAGGTTGAGTGAAAGGTAAAGTGGAGTTTTGCGTGAGCAAACATTAGAAAATACAGATGGTTAAGGTGGTGATCAATGTGGTCATCACTTTTTCTATTTCTGAAAAGACAGGAATATTTCGAGTTTATGGAAGATTAAGAGGAGGGTTCAACTAATGAAGTCAAATATAGAAATGAAAATGGAGCTTATGGAGCGAAGACAAGCGGTACATGCAAATAAGATACAGGCACTTATGCTAATGATAACAGTGATGCAGATCCCGGAAAAAGAGAAGAACCGAAAGATATTAAAAGCTGTTCGAGTTAGTACCGCATTATTGTGGATTCTTACATGTGTAGAGGATTTAGTGTTAATGATCCGAAAAAGATGAATGCAGATGCTGTGGCATTAGAGATAATGGATCGCAGGAATTAAAAACAGTAATTAAAATCGAGGGATAAAATGGGAAAAGAACAAATATTTTTACAGCATATTTTTACAGGGACAGGCGATTGTACAGAATGATAAGTTTGTTTTACAGGAAAGATGTACTACAGAGGTTATATCTATGTTATACTTGAGTTGATCTTGCGTGAAAAATCTATCAAAAGGTGTATAGTAAAAGGAAAATTAGATTGTCCGTCTGTCTTTCGATAGACTGCGAAAAGTCAATAACTCAAACTTCGCAGATAGATTTTAGCTATGCATCTTGAAAATTCAATACCTGGCAGTTATTCAGTTGTCAATGTTCAGACCTTAGGAAGAGAGTTTCTGCAGTTGATTGAAACAACGGATATGCAGAAAGTGTATAAGATGCCGATTTTGTACGGTTTCTATAACGAGGGAGATGTACGGCTGGCTGTTACAGATGCTGAGGTAGTGGAAAGCTGGAAAAAGTTCTTTGACCGAGGAACAAACTGGAAGGATTTTCCGAAAGTAGCTTCATACGAAGAGTATCGTACGATGGAATATTATCGGAGAAGGTATGTAGAAAACTGATTCTTAATATTACTTCAGAGGAAGTGAACTATGATGTACACAGTAAAACGAATCGATGAAGACCTGAATTTTGGTTGTGAAGAACGACCGGATGATGCACCGGTCATGGCAATAGTGACTCTTGTGGATTCTTCAGGAAAAGAAGTGACAGTAAAAGCAGAGGATGCCGAGCTCTATGAGCGTAATATCAATGAAGGAGACAAAGTTTGTTTCGATGTAAATAATAAATTGGAAAAAGTAGAATGAAAGCTACAGGGAGAAAGTAAATGGTAAAGCAAATTGTAAGAGACGTTTTCTTTTTAGGCCAACCATCCGAACCGGCCACGAAAGCAGATATCCAAGTTGGAAAAGACCTGCAGGATACGCTGCAGGCGAACCGGGAGCGTTGTGTGGGTATGGCGGCAAACATGATTGGTGTAAAGAAGAATATCATCATTGTGAATGTGGGCTTCATAGATGTTGTAATGTTCAATCCGGTGATCGTTTCAAAACGTGACATGTATGAGACAGAAGAAGGCTGTTTATCCTTAGATGGTGTTCGTAAGACGACCCGGTACCAGGAAATAGAAGTAGAGTATTATGATTTCAACTGGAAAAAACAGCGGCAGAAGCTGTCCGGATGGACGGCTCAGATCTGCCAGCATGAAATTGATCATTTGTCTGGAAAGATAATATAACTGAATGCGGACCTGGAATGTCCGCTTTACAAAATGATACATATGGCGATGGACAAGGAGAATTGATTTGAATATACAGATTTTTGGAACAAAGAAGTGCAATGATACAAAGAAAGCAGAACGTTTCTTTAAAGAACGTGGGATCAAGTTTCAGTTTATTGATATGAAAGAAAAAGGCATGAGTAAGGGTGAATTCAATTCGGTTGCCCAGGCAAATGGTGGACTGGAAAATATGATCAACTGGGAGGGCAAGGATAAGGATCTGCTTGCGCTCATTAAGTACATTGCAGAGGAAGATAAACTTGAGAAGGTGCTGGAAAACCCGCAGGTGATTAAGATACCGGTTGTCCGTAATGGAAAACAATCCACTCTTGGATATCAGCCGGATATCTGGAAAACGTGGAAATAAGAGTGCCGGTAGATTTTTGACCAGGATAAAACAAATGATTCAACTGAAAGGCAATTAAATGACATTCAATTTTGACAGAGAATTTCAATCTATGATGCAAGAGCACAATTTAAATACCGTGATTCTTCTGGGACACTTGAATCCGGATGGCGATGCTGCCGGATCGGTGATGGGACTTGCACATTATATAAAAATAAATTATCCGCAGTACAAAGTGCTGCCATATCTGGTAGATTAGTAATAAAAAACCTGCTAAGAAGTTTGGTTAACAACTTTTTAGCAGGTTTTTTATTTATTCGGAAAATTTATCACTGTAGCGAATATGCATATCTTCCCAATCCATGAATGATACATAAAATACTTTTCCGTATTGCTGGCTTTCTACGATTCTTCCGTGATCAAGCACAGAAAGGTAAGTTCCGTCAGCCTTTCGAAGATGAAAGTGAATATAGTCATTTTCATTGCCGCTGTCAATTTGTTCCCAGATGCTTGCTTCAATCTGCTGCTGCTCATCCTGTCGGATCAGATTGCGGAAGCTTTTTTGAGTAAGTCTGAATAATTCATCCATGCTCTTATAACCAGTCATATGAAGAAATTCGTGGTTTGCATAAAAGAGCTCATCGTCTTCTTTGTCTGCCCTATATATGATAAATGCTCCTGGCAGATGTTCAGAGACATCCTTAAGTGCAAATCCAAGCTGTTTGCGGGCTCCTGACTGGAGACCTTTTCTGTAAGCCATACATCCATTTTTTCCATGGAGTTTTATTTCATAAAGAGCTGCATCTGCACAGCGCATAAGCTGTGAATGGCTGTTGGCAAATGTTGGATATTCTGCATATCCGAGAGATATAGAAAATGCATGTTCTTTACCATGATATGAAAATGTTTTTGGAAGCTTAGTGAATTGCTGCAGCTGTTCATCTGCTTCATTAAAGGTACAATTTGGTAAAAGAATGCAGAATTCGTCACCACCATTTCTTCCAAGCAATGCATCGGATGGGAAAAAAGCTTTCATACTGTTTGCCAGACTCTTTAATGCTTTATCTCCGTAACTATGGCCATAGATATCATTGATAAATTTAAAGTCATCGATATCAAGGAGTGCAGCCACAAAATGTGTTTGCGGATTTTTAGAAATTATTTTTTCTGCTAATTCATCAAATCTATAGCGATTATAAATATTCGTAAGAGAATCTGTGCGTGCCAGTATTTTATATTTGTTCTTGTGTTCTTTTGCTACCAGCCATACCCTGGTAAGTACTGACAGAAGCAGGCTTATAGTAAGAAATATTCCGCTGATAATTAGCAGCAGAGTGTTATTTCTCCATCCGATTTTTGGAGTTATCTCAAATTTCCAGGTTTCATCTCCTATTGTAAATGTATAAGAAACCGGATGATCTAGTTGCCCATCTGACTGATAAACCACTTTATAAGTACCACTCCATGGAGTGTCTGTTTTTAAAATTTTGTATTCATATCCAAAATTTGAAAGTGCACTGACTACATCTGAAAAAATGTCCGGAACACGCAGGATAGCAATGGTAAATCCCCAGAAATACTCTTGTCCGCTTTTATCTTTCAGGTAGACTGGATTGCGGACTGCAATTCCATAACCGCCCTGTTTTAATTTGAAGGGACCCTGCGCAATGATTGTATGGTTATCTCTTGCGTAACAGGAAATCTCTTTACGGTTTTTATCATGGAGCAGATCAATCTTACCTGCCTCATTTCCTTCAGCCGGATAAATATCTGTTACAACACCATTGGGCGCGAGCTGCACGCTTTCAATAGAATCAGTCATAAGATTCCCAGCAATCGTGTCAAACTGATGGATCTCGCCATTTTCACTGATTAAGAGCTGTTTCAAAGCATTCGTAATTTCAATTCCACCTGTAATTTCATTCTTTATGCGTTCACCATAGGTGGTTGCGTTTAATTGTGCCAATATGTGTCTCTGATTTTTTTCATTGGTGTCTGTTCTGTATACAATGAAACCAGAAAGGCATATGCCCAGTAAAAAAATGATAAGAGGCATAAGTGTTTTCTTTTTCACTTGGTTCACCTTATTTTATGCATTGGATTTTTTATAATAAAGCATTATATCATAGAAGCTGAAAAACGGAATAAATTTTTTGGAAAAATGACAATATATTTTGACGTGTTTAGCGTGTTTTTCGCGTTAAAGCAACAATGTTTTTTCTTGTGTGCAAAGAAATATAGGTGTAAAATATAATTAGTTTTCAAATAAAAAACAGTAATAAGTGAAATGGCAAATCAGACGAATGTCTGGGACGCAAAGCGAAAGGGCCTGTTCAAAAAAGGAGCAGTATTGCTCTCATTATGGAGATAGGTTTAAGTTACATGTATTTGTGTATCTAAGGATATTATGCGAGAGGAACAGGTTTATGAAAAGGTTAAACGATGAGGACATACAGGCATACTTTCAGGCGGGGAATTCCGGATTCTGGAAAGTAGAGTCTGAAAAAGGAAAAAAGACAAGACTGTACACAGATGAAATCACAAATGATCTGTTTGGAATTACAGAAGATATGTCTCCGGAAAAATGTATGGAGTATGTGGCAGAACATATTTATCCGCAGGAGAGGGAGTGCTTCTGGGATTACATGGAAGAACTGAAAAGGCATGAATCAGAAGCTGTTTACCGTTATATGCATCCTGTAAAGGGAGTCATTTATATACGCTGTACAGGAAGGAGAGTCCTATCTCCAGACAACATGATCAGGCTTGTGGGCTATCATCAGGAAGCAGAAGATATTGTCCATTTTGAAAAAGAAAAACTTTTGGAGAACCGATTGCTGCAACAGAACCAGCATTTAAAGGATGAAAACAAAAACCAGATTTCTTATTATAAAGAGCTTCTGGATACGATAAGTGTTGGAGTGCTATCCTACACCTTTCCAGAGCATGAGATTGTCCATATGAATGCAGAAGCTATGCGCATCTATGGAGTGGAGACAGTTGTGGAAGCACAGGAAAATCTGGGCAGACTCATAGGGGCTGTGTCCTATTTAAATCAGAATGTAATTGAGAAACTGATGGATATGCGGTACCATGACGGAGCTGTTTCTTATGAATGTGTAATCCCTGACAGAAAGGGACATCTGACACCGGCGATTGCGAAGACGGAAATTTTTTATACATCAGACGGGAAAAAAACAATACTAACCACATTCCTTGATATTTCTGAAAATGTTACTCTGAAAAAATCACTGAAAGAAGCACTGGCAAGCAATGCGGTCATATCCGCAATTTCAAAGATTTACTGGACGATTTATTCTATGGATCTACAAACAGACAGTTTTGAAGAAGTTGTCGGGGGCGAGGTGATGCATCGGTTAACCGGTAGTCACGGATGTGCTTCAGAAGCATTTCGTACCGCTCGGAAAAGTGTTGTTTCCATAGAGGACCAGAAATCCATGCGGGAGTTTTTTGATGTTACAACGCTGGCCGACAGGCTGCAGCAGGAGGAGACGATTGCGAGAGAATATCTTGCCGCAGACGGGCACTGGCATATGGGACGATTCATTGTGAAGCGGCGTGATGCAAACGGAGCTGTTACGGAGGTACTTTATGTAGCACGTGATATTACGGAAGAAAAAAAGCAGCAGTTCGAATATCAGGAACAGTTAAAAAGAATCGCCCAGGAAGCGGAAAAAGCGAATATTTCAAAAACAGATTTTCTCAGACGCATGAGTCATGATATCCGGACGCCAATCAATGGAATCTGTGGAATTACACAGATTGCAAACCATTTTCCGGAAGATCTGCAAAAACAGCAGGAGTGCAGAGATAAAGTCCTGACAGCATCTGGATTTCTTCTGAATCTTGTGAATGATATCCTGGATATGAATAAAATGGAATCCGGAACCTTGCAGTTGGAAGAAAAAACTTTTGATTTACGCAAGGTGCTGGAGGAATCGACGGGTATTGTTGAGATGCAGGGACGTGAAAAGGGAATTTCACTGAACCTGGGAGCTATCAATATCATACACAATCAATTGGTTGGAAGCCCTCTTCATCTTCAGCAGATCCTGCAGAATATAGGAAGTAATGCAGTAAATTATAATCATGTGGGTGGTAAGATTATTGTTGGCTGCCAGGAAATCCGTTCAGATGACCGGACCGCAGTATTCGAATTTACCTGTACAGATAATGGAATTGGTATGAGTGAAGAGTTTCAAAAGCATATGTTTGAACCTTTTACACAGGAGAACAGACTGGAACAGAAAGCAAATATGGGAACTGGTCTGGGAATGACGATTGTCAGCCAGTTAGTAACGCTGATGGGAGGACAGATTTGTTTTACCAGTAAAGTGGATGAAGGAACTTCATTTGCGATTACATTGCCGTTCCAGATTTCCTCAGACCGAGCATCAAAAATGCCAGAATCATCTGTTGAGAATGTTTCCCTGAAAGGGAAAAGAGCACTTCTTGTTGAAGATAATGAATTGAATATGGAAATTGCACAATTTATATTGGAAAATGAGAATATGCTGGTTCGCTGTGCATGGAATGGAAAAGAGGCAGTGGATATTTTTGCCCGGTCAAAGCCGGGAGAATATGATCTGATATTAATGGATATTATGATGCCGGTTATGGATGGCCTGGAAGCAGCAAGACAGATTCGGGCAATGGATCGTCCTGATGCCAAACTGATCCCTATTGTAGCCATGTCTGCAAATGCTTTTCAGGATGATGTGGAGCGTAGCAAAAAGGCAGGAATGAATAAACATATTTCAAAACCATTGACGGAGGAAAGTGTAATCAGGGAGATTAAAAGTATGTTATAGCTTCTCGGAGCTAATGAAGATTAGTAAATACAAAGCAAGCTATTATTTCACCTGATCATAAAACAATCAAATATCTTAAAAACTGCTGAGGTCAGATTTCCTGCAACGGATAATGATCTCAGTTTTTATACCCGGGAATCGGCATTGTACCATTTTTCAGTAAGGTATGTATCCAGAGGGAAAGGGTGGAACATGTCTTGAAGAGAATGAAAAGAAGATAAACTTTAGAAATAAACCAGAAAACTTAAAGCCATTTAAGTCTTTTTTTAGAGAGAGGGAAGCATATGGATGATTTTAAAAAACTCACAGAACAATTTTTGAAAATATATATTAATGCCGAATCAGTAAATGATTTTGGTATAGAAAATTATTTTGATGAAAATGTTAGTCTGATTGGAACTGGGAAACATGAGTTATTTGCGAATCTACATGAGTTTCTGGAATCATTTGAATTTGATGTAAAACGAAGAGATAAAATCAGAATTGAAATAGGAAATTTACATCAGGAAGAAGAAAGACTTGATGATGACCATGTCCTTGCACATGGAACAGTAGATTTTACTGGTCTGTTTAAAGAGGGCTCAATCTGTTTTAAAATGGAGACAAGGTTTACGATTATCTATAAATGGACGAATGGGAAATGGCTGGTTCAGCATCTGCATCAGTCAACACCAGATCTGGAGCAGATGGACGGTGAAGAGTTCCCTGTTACATTGGGAAAGCAGGTGAAAAAAACCCAGCAGGCACTTCAGGCATTAGGCACTGCCTACTATTTGATTTTACGGTTGGATTTAAAAACAAAGCGTGTTGAACTTGTCAAAAAAACTCGAAAAATGGATATTGGTATTCAAGATAATAATGCCGAATGGAATCTTCAGACGGAGAATATTGAAAATGTGATAGCAGAACCATTTGTGCAGAAGTATATGGAATTTTTTGACATACAAACCATGGCAACACGGCTTTATAATAAAGAATCTATGTCTTCTGAATTCAAACTAAAGGATGGATCATGGTTTCTTTCCATGGTCGTTCCTCAAAATTATGATAAAAATGGAAATGCTACATCAGTATTGATTGCAAACCGGGATGTGACAGATGAAAAACTGCGGGAATTAAAACAAGAGGAAGAATTGCGGGAAGCTAAATTAAAAGCAGAATGTGCAAATAAAGCAAAATCCTCATTTCTGTTCAATATGTCCCATGATATCAGAACTCCTATGAATGCTATTATTGGTTATGCAGAACTGGCGTCCAGACATTTGCAGGAAACAGAAAAGCTTGGCAGATATCTTGAAAAAATTCAAATATGCGGAAAAGAACTTTTGTCGCTGCTTGGTAATGTCCTGGATCTTGCAAGAATTGAAAATAATAAGGTCGAAATGGAATACACTGTTTCGAATGTCCATGAGTGCTTTGAAAATTGTATCATTATGTTCCAGCAGCAGGCAGAAAGCAAAAAACAGACTCTCTCTCTGACAGGACAAATCCTGTATCCGTATGTATACATGGATGCACCGCACCTGTCAGAAGTCTGTCTTAATATTATTAGCAATGCAATAAAGTATACAAATACAGGAGGCAGGATATCCTGTAATGTTGTACAGAAATCCTGTGAAAAAGAAGACTGGTGCAATATGATCATTACCATTACCGATAATGGAATTGGTATGTCTGAAGAATTCCAAAAGCGTATTTTTGAAACGTTTGAAAGAGAACGCAACACTACATTAAGTCATATTGATGGCAGTGGCATTGGAATGGGCATTACGAAAAAGCTTGTAGAGCTCATGGATGGTACAATAGAAGTGAAAAGTAAGCAGGGTGAGGGCTCCAAATTTACAGTAACGATTCCTTGCAGAAAAGCGTCAGAAGACGATTCCCTGGTGAAGAAAAATAGCAATCTGTGTAATAAGGAGTGCTTGAACGGTGTTCGGATTTTATTGGTCGAAGATAATGAGATCAACACGGAAATCGCGAAGGAGCTATTGACGGAAGAAGGATGTATTGTTGAGACTGCTAATGATGGTGTTGCATGTATTGATATGATTGAAAAAGCTGATGCTGATTATTACAAGCTGATCCTTATGGATATTCAGATGCCAGTTATGAATGGATATGACGCTACATTAACTATCCGGAAGATGAAGGATACGAAAAAAGCCAGCATACCAATTATTGCGATGACTGCCAATGCTTTCGCAGAAGATATACAAAAGGCTCTTTCGGTGGGAATGAATGCTCATGTTGCAAAGCCTGTTGATATGAACATTCTTGTTCCAACAATGATGAAATATTTATAATAGTCAGATTCAATGAGAAATGTACAATATAATAAAAAAGATTCATTGGCAAATCAGTCGAAAGGCTGAGACGCAAAGCTATAGGGGCTGTAAAATGACAGCCAGCTGCAACGTTTAAAGGGGCTGTCATTTTACAGCCCCTCAGTTTTTGGGATAATTAAAGTTCTTGAATTATTTGCTTCCATCCTCCCCCATCCCTGTCATAGTCAAATACTCATATTTCGGCTGGAAGTCGTGGCTTTTGGAGTGTTTGTAGTATTGCAGGAAAATACGGTCCATGATGTTTGGAATCTGGGTTTCAATTGGCTCGAACAGGATGATCAGGTACTGCATGGAGCTGTAACGGGTGCAGATGTCAACGCGGCGGATGGTCTGGCGGATGGATTGTTCCATCTGGGAAAGAGCCTGCTCGATTTCCTCAATATGAGGAAGGGGGTCGGTAGCGGTTTCCATGGTGACCATTACCAGGTAGCAGCGGCAGCTGCTTCGGACGATGAGCTGGCGCATGTATTCGTACTGACGGGAAAAATCCCGGTAGTTAAGATCCAGGGCACCTGCGTAGCTTCCGCTCTTTCACAGGGAATCTGCAATCTGGTGAAGATCCCTTGCAATGCTTGCAGAGTCAGGGGACTGGTAGCTGATCTGCTGGTAGAAGGAAAACTGGTTTTTCCCATTCTGCTTCACGTAGTAGAGCGCTTTATCTGCCTTGGAGCAGCAGTCTGCGAAGGTGTCCCCGCTGGTGCACAGGCAAAGTCCGGCAGAAAGGGAAGCATAGCGGATTTCTGCATCTGCCTGAGCGATAGCCTGGAACTGCCCAAAAAGCTGCGTCATTGTCTCAGAAACGGATTCAGCTGTGACATCTGGCAGAAACAGAAGAAATTCATCTCCGCCCAGACGACAGGAAAGCCCTTCTTTTGTATAACGGGAAAGCAGGCTGCCGAGATTTTTCAGAGCCCGGTCTCCGGCCTTGTGCCCGTGGATGTCGTTGATCTTTTTCAGATTATCCATATCCAGGAAAATAAGACAACCGTTGTGATCCTTCATAAATTCAGCGATCAGCCGCTCGCCAAGGCTTCGCGTAGGGAGCCCTGTGAGCAGATCGTAATGCTTGGTTTCTTCCTGGCTCTTTATGGTGGTAACTACATCGGAAATAAATTTGCTGATGGTATTGTCAATTTCAGGCTGTCGGGCAGGTTCGGTTTCCAGGGAAAACTGGTCATCCAGAACCAGGCGGTTTTCGTCCATCAGCTTTAGAAATACATCTGAGATTTCCGGGTCAAACTGTTTGCCGCGGTTCTTACTGATCTCTTCCCGGATCATTTCCTGGGAAAGTGCATTTCGGTAAATCCGGTGGGAATTCATGGCGTCATAACTGTCTGCCATGGCAGTGATGCGTGCATGAATGGGGATTTCGTCTCCGGTAAGACCGTCTGGATATCCATTTCCATCATAACGTTCGTGATGATTTCGTGCTACTTCAACAATATGAGGGATAAAAGTAATATCCTTCAATATTTCTGCGCCGATAACGGTATGTTTTTTTATCAGATTATACTCATCTTCTGTAAGCCTGGAGGGATTGTTCAAAATCAAGTCGGGGATACCGATCTTGCCAATGTCGTGAAGATAGGCGGCGTGTTCCAGCTGATGGATTTCCTCTGGAGACCAGCCCAGTTCGGCGGCAATAAGTGCGGCATATTTTGCAACCCGGTAGGAATGTCCGCGGGTGTATTCGTCCTTTGCCTCGAGGGTGGTGGACAAAGTCTGCATCATCTGCAGGGACATTGACTCGGTCTGTTTTTGTTTCTGTATCAGCTCCTGCTGCTGGTGTTCGGCTTCCAGCCGCTGGATGTTCCGAAGGGTTCGGACGATATTGACAAACAACAGGATAAGCATTCCAATGCCGATAAAAAGACCGGACATGGAGGTGACAAAATATACGGAAGCAGATTCTGCGGCAACGCACAGCAAGGTGAGCAAAAGTCCCAGGAGCAGAAGCTGGTCTGTACGTTTTTGGCTGGTGCGGAGGTAGAGATACAGGTGGATAAATACCATCAGGAACGTACCAACCAGTATGATCTGTCCCACAGGGAGTGTCTCAATGTAGTCGGCAATATTGGCAGCAGTCAGAATAGAGCAGACTGCAAAATTCAGCAGGGCGATCCCGCCTACAATGTGGTAAAGCCTGCGGTGAACTCCATGCTGCACACTGTCTGCATAAAGCAGAAGTGGGATTGGTCCAAGGAGGATCATAATGAAGCACAGGGAGCCCAGGGCAGAGGAATTGGGAATGAGCAGCTGGCGGATTTTGGACTCGCCCAGCATCCAGACCGCACCCATAATCATGCACCAGCCAAGATACTCCATGTCAAAGCTTGTGTGGTACACAAGTCCAAGCATAAGGCTGAAAAAAATGGTAGTCAGGCCTGCGAACAGGAAGAAAAAAGCCATGTAGGTGGCAAGCCCGTAACGGTTGAAAATCAGCTGCCAGATGTCGGCTTTGTCTCCACAGAAAACCTGGTTCACAACACCGGAATAGTTGGAGGTGTAGGTGGTTAGTTCAATGCGGAGTTCTTTCCCTGCATCCTCATGGGAGGTGGGGCAGAAAATGAAACGGCTGGCAGAATTTTTCCCAACCAGACGGGTTTCGCTAGTGCTGTAATGTTCTCTCAGGGTGCCGTCTATGTAGATATTCACGTCCTGTAGAGAGGAACGGATCGCCACTGATGAGGCGTCAAAATCTGCCGGAAGGGTGGAGGTAATGACCATGGTCTCGCCTGTGGGAACATCATAGGAACCTGGCACCGTAATTTCTTCGGTGGTGCCGTCAGGCTTTTCCCAGGTAAAAGTTCCGGGGTAGAGGAGGGACGGGGAATTTTTGCTGACGGTTCTTTCATCTGCACCGAAAAACTGCATGAAAATGAACCATCCAAGAATGGCGAGCATCAGAAAATAAAAAATGTATCTTGGCCCCTGTCGGGCAGGGGATTTCTCTTTGGGCATGACAATTTTCCTTTCTGTGGAGGGGAAAGATGTTTATTAAAGCTATTATACTACATGGAAACACTTTCATCAAATACTCCGTTTTTTAATGCCTATTTTTTCGCTCTTGTGGGATATGCCTGGGGCTTTGGAGCGCTTATAATTTTTATAAAATAAAAAAGCGATCACTGACGGCAAAGCCGTGGCAGATTGGGAAAAAAGGAGGGATCCATTATGGAATGGACAGAATGGGCGTTATTTACTTCCATTGTGCTGTTTATTTGGGAGGCGTGGCAGGTGTTTGCGGAATGGACGTTAGAAAAATATCATGAGAAGAGAGAATATGGGGGAAATCAGGCAGAAAATGATAAGAATAAAGAAGAAAAATAACATGACATTTGTTGGTGTGGCGGATGAAGGCCACGGAGAATTTCGGAATTGTACTTTTGCCAGGCTTCTATTGGAAGCTCTGGCAGAGTATTTTCTGGAATACGCAGAAAAGATTACCAAAACACCGTTTCGTGATGAGATCAAATTTGAGCTTGCGCGGAAAATCCGAAAAGCAGTACAGGGCTATCCAGTGCAGGAGACAAGATTTGTAGGAGTTCTATTGATACCCGGTAAGAATATCCTGTTCCATGTGCGCTTTGGAGACGGGGGGATCTGTGGGGCGGCCAGTAATAATTGCTGCAAAAATATCAGCTGGAACATAAACATGAATGAAAGAGCTTTGAGCATTTGCGAGGATGGCTGCATAGAAATGGTCCGGATCAAGATGGAGCAGCTGGATAAATTTAAAAAGCTCTATCTTTTTGCCAGGGGGCGTGATATGCGCTTTTTGCTTTTTCACGACGGAGGAGTTGTGGGCAGATGTAAGGGTTATGAATATAGTCTGTATCAGCAAGAGCAGAAAAAGGAAGAGCAATGGGTAGAGCAAAATCAATGTATTGTAAGGATTTCTGAGAGCTAACTAGACATTCGAATTCGGTCAAAATATACCGAAAAGCGGGCGTGCAGATTGCAGGAATGATTTTTCAAACAGGCTCTAAGGCTGTGCATCGCGGAGCGGTTACTGGTCACGGAGTGAACAGTAACTTGCTTTTTTGTACACTGTGAAATTTCTATACAACTTTTTTGATTTACGTTATAATGAATGAAAACAAAGGTGGTTATAGAGCATTTTTTACATACTCTGACAGTAGGATATGCCTGTTAATGAGAATGTTAAAATACATTTACGTAGAGAGGAAAAGGCAAGATGGAGAAAAAAACCTACGAGGCTGGGGCGTCTGCATATACACTAGGCGTTGCAAATAGCATATTGAATTATGCAGATGAATATGGACAAGCGAGCAAAGCTGAGTTGGAAAACATGCCCAAAGATGCAAGTGTAGACCAATGGAAGAAAAAAATGGAAGAAATTGCAGAGGAATTTATCTGCACGCCCAGGTATTTTCTTATGTGCTGGCTGGCAGCAAAATGTCTGAATAAAAATCTTCTGGGTTCAGAAATGAAACTGGGAGAATTCCCGGCTTTTCAGTATAAACCAAAGGGTGCAAGAAAGGCAAAAAAATTTGAAAAGGTTACAAGAGCGCATGCCCTGTCTCTGGATGAGGAAGAATTAAAGAAGTATATTACAATTTTTACAAACATTGTATGGGAGAATGAGCGGCCAGAGGAGAAAGAAAAAGATCTGCGTCCATATAAATTCAGCCCTGTTTTTCGCCGGGCATTTCTCCTGTATGTGAATACCCAGCTGCTTACGAAGGAAGAAGGACTGCAGATTGCCCATATGATCCGGCTGAGCTATGAAGAAACCTGCTATTTTCTTGTACGCGCAGTGGAAAATGACGGACTGGATTTTACAAAAAGCACAGACATCATACATGCGTACTGTCTGCTTCGTGGAAAAAGTTATGGTGTTTTTCAGCAGCTGGAAGCAAAATATCAGACAAAGGCAGCCAGGATTGAAAAAATAAATCTGGAGGAAAAGCCGGAAGGTTTTACTGCAGGGATGATGCCTGGAAGTGAGGTGTCCGGAAAGAAAGACGATCCGGGAATGTTATATGAACGGATTTGTCAATGGGAGGACGAAGTTATTTCCCAGGTCCTGGCAGAATCAAATGGAGAAAATGAGGCAGCAGGACAGGAGGCGGAAGACCAGAAGACTGGACAGAAAGTCAAGGCAGACGATCCCAAAAAGATAGACTCTGTAGACGATAAATTTCTGGCATGGCTGGTTTCCCAGGCAAAGTACCTGGACATACCGGGAAAAAGCGCCCTTGCTGTTTACCGGAATCTGGTGGCATATGCTTATCATTATACGCTTGAGCATGACATCAGGAAAAAGGAAGGAAGCAATGTTGGCGGTGACGGGGATTTCCTGAAAAGCTTCCCAAGAGATGGGACTGGGAAGGCAGACGGCTTAGAGGATAATATTGGCTTTACGGACCTGGAAGACTGCCTTGAGGATCCGGATGAAGCCGTAAACTGGAATGCGGGGAAATCAGGATTCCGCGAAATCTGCAGTATGAATAGTCCTTATCAGCTAAAAGAGGATATGGGCAAGGCGGATTACGAGAAACTGGTGCTCAATCGTCTGGTGCGTCTTTTTAATAAAATGAGCGGAAGCATATTTGAGGCCAAACATATAACACGGATCATGCGTTATACCCAGGTTGCACAAAACGGCAGCCTGGAATCGAATCTTATTACAGACAGGATCATCAGACTTCTGGCTGGAGAAATCCCGGTGACAAAGGCGGATATGCTATTTATGGTCTGGCTGGCATGCAATCTGGATTGGGAAGATGAGAAGGAAAAAATGAGTGCAAGGGTTTGGGATTTCCTAGATGGGGGCTCCAAAGCACTGGAAGAGGGGCATTTGCCGGAACTGTATATTCCACACGTGCTGGAGCGTACATTTATACTCAGTTTGTGCATTGGCAATATGCCGGTGGGAGAGTGTATAAGTATTTCTACCGTTCATGCGAAAAATCCTGCACAGATATATCTGGCATTGAGTGCGTATGTAAACAGTCAAATGAGTCAGTGAGGCGAATAGGTTAGCCTGTATTTTCGTGCCCGTCAGGCTGTGAACATATTATTATGACTGATGATAAAGGTCTGTAAGGTGGAGAAAAAATGGAGAGAGAATATTTATCAGACAATACCTATATCCGTTTCCCAGGGGGAGAATGTTATAAGATCAACGGAAGGATCGGGCGAGGCGGCGGAAGCCTTCTGTATTCTGCATGCAAAATGGTTTTGCAGGATGGAAAATATGAGGAGCAGAGCCGGATCCGCTATGCGCTGAAGGAATGCTTCCCCTATTCGGAGCAGTATGACTTTGCCCGTAATTCCACAGGGGAAATACGGCCTGTGACAGAGAGCCAGGAAGCGGAACATTATCTGCATTATGTAGCTGCCATGCAGCTGAATGAGGGAAAAATCACGTCGGAGATTTATGAAACAGAGGCAATCCGTATGGTTCCAATCCTTCATCTGGCTGGCGGCGCGGAAATTTCCAAGGATCAGGGGGAAAGCTTCCATTATGTCAGCAATACATATACGGTGATGGCATCTTTGGAGAATAAAGGGGAATCGGTGACAGCGTGGTATGGGAAAGAGGAGAACCATACAGCTGCGGCGATTTTTTCCGTGATTCGGCAGGTGCTGCTGGCGCTTCGGGAGGTGCATGGGGGAAAATATGTCCACCTCGACATCCAGGCAGGGAATATTTTCGTAACGGGAGACTGGCGGGACCAGAGCCTGACCTGCTTTCTCATCGACTTCGGCTCAGCGCGCAGACTGCTGGAGGATGGCAGATGTGCTCCTGTGGGAAGTGGACCCATATTTTCCTCACTGGGCTACCGCGCGCCGGAGATTGCCCGGATTCTTAGTGGAGAGAACAGAGAGTTCCGTCTGGGAAAAGAGGCGGATCTGTACAGCGTGGGCTACCTGCTTCTGTATTTTCTCACAGGAACCCGCTACAGTGCTGGGCTTCTGGCCCGTTTTCAAAATAAATATGACAAGAATTACCTTACACGCAAAAACATACAGGAATTGAATGTTCCAGCATATGTGGAAGAACTGATCCAGCACATTCTGGCAAAAGCACTGGAACCGGATCCCGAGAAGCGTTATGGGACTACGGATGCCATGCTGAAGGATGTTGATAAAGTGCTGGAAGCCTTGCAGCCTTCCCATTCCCGGATTTCCGGTCTGACTTATGATGGATATATTTTGTATGACGCCAAAGAACCTGTCTGCCAGATGGCGGCACAGACTTTGCAGAAAAGGCTGGAGCATTTCCGGGCGTCCGGGCTGAAGCGGATTCACAGAGTATTTCTGGACAGCACAGAGGTTTCCGTAGATGCCAACCGGGATAAGCAGACGGTGGAAGCGCTGAAGGCAAGCGATTATCTGATCATTGTAGGAGGGGCAGATCCGGAGTCTGCAATCTGGCAGGCAAAAGAGGTGAAATTTTTCCTCAGGTTTCATCCTGTATCCCACGTGCTGGTTATGGTAACCGGGCTGGAAAAAGAGGCTTTGGAAATGCCGGTGATCCGCGTGGCAGGTTTTGGCAGAGCAGCCGTTCTGGCAGCAGATGCCCGTGGCGGTTCCCAGAAGGAAATCAGGAAGAAAATAAAAAAGGAAGCTGCAATCCGTATTGCAGCCCCGCTTCTGTCTGTCCCTTATGACGGACTGGTACAGCGCTACAAACGGTACCGCAGGAGAAAATTCGGCAGCATTGCGGCTGTTGTGGCAGTAACGCTTACCGGCTTTGGCGCACATGCAGCGTATCAGGCATACCAGATCCAGATCCAGCATACGCTGGCAAGCCAGAACCGGGCACTGAATTTGTGCAATCAGGCTATGGCGCTATATGAAAATGGGGACAAGAAGGGGGCACTTGAGACTGCCATTTTACCTTATGAAGAGGAAAAAACCAACTGGAGTGTGGTGCCGGAGCAGGTGTACGCCCTGAATACTATAATGGGTTCTTATTCTTCGGGTAAGGAAACCATGTTTGCGCCTCTGGGAATAGAAAAAATAGATGAAGAGGAGATGGCGGAGTCTGAAGATACGGAGTCCCCAGGGAATAATAAATTTGACCAGTTCCAGGATATCCGCGATTATGATTTTACCGTTGAAAACTGGCGGATACAGCGGAACGACCAGGGGCTGACCGTATATGATTTACAGAATAATACCCAGACTGTACTGACAACAGACTGTGCAGCCAGACCAGTTCTGGTTGCGGACAATTTATTGGCTGTGATTGAATATCAGGAAGGACAGCAGGATCCTTATGACCAGATGGACATCTGGAGTGATGAAAAAGGGCTTTTTACCCCGGTGCTGTATGATCTTACAACTGGGAAAGAGGTATGCCGTTTGGAAACTGAGAATGAGTGGTTTGAAAATGGCAAAGGGAACTGTGTGCTGAATCTGGATCTCATGGGAAAGAGTGCTTCGGATGTGTGGGCCTGCTGGATCGGGCAGAAATTGTGGCTTGTGGATTTGGCTGATGGAATGTCTGATCGGCTTGCAGATTTAACGTTTCACTCAGAAATTGCTGCTGTGGAGCCGTATTCCGAGAACGAATTTCTGGTAGGTCTGAGCAGCGGAAGTGTGATTTCCGTTACCGTATCCGATGGTTCTATGATCAAAAAGCTGGTTTATGAAGGCAATGGCACGCTGTATGATTTCCACTGTGACTCCCAGGCGCAGACGCTGGAGCTTTATACAGAGCAGGGTGTGGTTCATTGTGGAAAACCAAAGGATTCCAGAATGACAGATGTGGATATCACAGGTCTTTTTGGAGAGAGCTATGAAATCGCAGGGGTAGAACAGGAAGGTGCGTATACGTACATGTGGTTTGGTGACACCGAACGGCAGAAAAAGGTGTACGGTTCCCTGTTTTTCTATAATGATGCTGTGGCTGTGTATCGGATGCTGGAAGAGGAACCTTTGTTTACCTATAAAAGTGACGGAGACTGGAAAATCCAGGACGTGCAGATGCAAGTGCAGGATGGACAGGAAGTTGCGCTGGTTTTGGAGACTCGGTATAACGAAAACTATGAGACCATTTCCAGAATAACGCTTTGCCCAGTGAAGGGTGGAGAAAGCAAGGCATTGGCAACGGTTACAGGGCTCTTAAATCAAATTCAGTATAATTCTGATCTGACAGGGGTTTATTTATGCGGAAACCTTGCGGACCATAACATGAACCTGCTGTTTTATATTGATTTTCAGACACAGGAGCTTTCGGAAATTTCTCTCGGGCTAAATGACGTAGAACACGTACGCGACATTTTAGTCAAGAAGCCGGATGCGGAAGGTGACATAAGGCTGGAACTGATCAGCCAGTATCAGAATCAGATCAGAGTGATCACATATTCAACGCTGGAGAAGAAGGTTCTGGCAGAGAAAACATTGTCTCTGGAAAAGGATCAGAATTATGGTTCTGTGGAAATTGTCCAAAATAGAAATTGTACAAACCTGCTGATTTACGACCGCTCTGGCAGCGTCTGGGTTCTGGATGCAGAGACTCTGGAAGTTCTCCATACCCTGAACGTAGGCGGGAAAAGGTATCTGGATATGAGCTTTTTCCGTGACAGCACATGCCTGTTAGGAGCAGATGAAGAATCCGTCTGGCTCTATAATCTGGAAGAAGAGAAGATGGAATCTGTTATGTATATGGACACACGGATCAACTGCTCCCCAGGCAAAAAACTAAGGGCAGACGAAGTCGGACCATTCTTCGGTTTCTGGGACAGCATGGTCTATACCTACACCGCAGCAGATAACGGAGTTAACACCCAGTACCTGCACCTTTTCTGGCTAGATGATGACCTGCAGATTCACAAATACGCAGACGTAGAAGGAGGCTTTAAGCCTGCAGATTCCTGGGAAATTATGAGTATGTATGGGGATCGGAAAGGGTTTGCGTATGGGGAGTTGGAGGAGTTTGATGAATTGTATGGGATGGCGAAGGAATTGGTAGGGGGGATGTCAGAAGAGGAATAAGAAACAGATACAATTTACCTTTGTAAATGATATTAACAGAAATTGTATTGAACAGTTGTACTAAAATGGTACAATAAATTCCTAGGGAGAATATAGTGCAGAAAGGGCGAACTATGACTATTTTAGAACTTATTAAGGAAATTGATAATAAAGCTGTTGATTTTTTTTGCGATGAACCACAAATAGTTTCTATTTTTGTTGTAGGATCGATGTACAATCTTGAGAAATATACTATTCGCAGAAACAATGATTATGATATAAGATTGTTGGTAGATAAGGTTACACCTGGAGTATTGGATAAGGTAGAGAAGTTTCAAAAACAAATAGTCGAAGAATTCACCAATGAAGAGATTCAGCTTGGTTTTAATAACAATGTTGGCGCAGTTAATCATAGGCTGTCTGAAAAGAAGTATAATATCTTATTGCATTTTCTTATTCATGAAGTAAATGATTTAAAAAACTTTTTACCGCTAACACATCAAGTTCAGTATGGAAAGAATCACCGTATATTATACGGAGAAGATCTTTTATTAGACTTATGTAAGAAATTTGAACCGCAGTATCTGATTACATGTCATGAAGGTATTGACTATTGTATTGATATGTTGAAACGTGATGTTTATAAGTACTTAATATGGGTGAAAAATGATAAAGGTTTTATAGAGTTTAAATATTGCGAAATTCCAACACCAAATGAGATGATTGCGGAAAGCGTTTTTTATTCTTTAAAAAATGTACTTAATAATTTATATGAAAGCTGTATAATGATGAATGAAATACAGGGAGTATCTTCATATGAATATTATAGGCGGCTGTGCGGGGATAAAAAGCAGTTTGAAAAGCTGATAATCTGTGTTGAAAATAGGGACGAAGATTTATTATATTCATACGGTGATAAATACGACATATTTAATGAAACAATTGCTTTTCTAGAAGTCTTAAAGAACAAAATATTATGTATGAAAGGCTAATCAAATGAAATATTGTGAACCATATCAATCATGTGCATTATTTGGAGCGCTAAGATATTTTGCCAATTTGAAAAAGACAGTTTGTTTAATTAACGGTCCGACAGGGTGTACATTTTATGCAAATAATGCTGTAGTTAGATTAAATGGGTATTTTAATGCTCAACACAGGGTGGATATTCCACATATTTATTGTACGGATTTTAACGAGTGCGATGCTATTATGGGATGTGATGAGAAAGTTGAGCAGGCAGCTGCTGAGATTATCGAGAAATTTCACCCGGAAATACTATTTATTTTTAACTGTTGTGTATCTGAAATTATTGGTTCGGATATTGATATAATTGCAGAGAATGTTGAACGGGAATACAAATGTCGGGTTATTCCAATCCATACTGCAGGATTCAAGGGCGATCATAAATATGGAATGAGAATGGCTGGAGATATTCTTATAAGATATTTATTTGCGGATAGACAAGAGTGTAAAAAAAGGAAAGTGAATTTATTGGGAGAATTTGATTATTTTAATAGATCGACTCAAGATTTAAGTGCTTTTCTTAATAAGATAGGGATTACAGATGTAACTCATGTGCCTGGAAAATGTTCTTTATCTGAGCTGGAGGACGCCTCAAATGCAGAGTTGAACATTATAACGTGCCAAAACGCATCTAGGTATCTTGCGGAACAAATGAAGAAGAAATATGGAATTCCATATATTGGAAATGGTTCAGATCTCTATGGCATGGAAAATGTATATAATTTATATTCTAGAATTTGTGAATTTTTTCAGGTGGAGAAGTCTGAACTAGAAAAAGAATATAATACCAATTTAAGAATCGTGCAAGAGAAAAAGAAAGCATTACGAGGAAAAAGCGCGGTTATAGTTGCGAGCACAAGAAGAGCATTAGGGTATTCGGCAATACTAAAGGAACTAGGAGTCGAGGTCAAACTTATCTTTTCTGAGGCAGATGAGAAATATACTTCCAAAAAAGAGTTTCTGCAGTTTTCTAAAAATGTAATGTTTAATGAGTTTCCTAATACACTGGTTGAAAAAATTGATGAGATAAATCCTGATTTTATTTTTTCTACATTACCGGAAATTGTGGCACCACATAAATATCTGGTGCGTCCGGAAGTTGATTATTCTGGCTTTTCTGGTGTGATTCGTATGGCAGATTACTTAATTGAACTGCTAAGACAAAAAGAAAAAACAATTGTGGTAGAAAACTAAAAATATTTTTTTTAGAAAACGATTATATCGAGGATAAAGATATGAATATAGCTATTTATGGAAAAGGGGGGATTGGAAAATCCACAATTTCCTCTAATATTTCAGTTAATCTTTCTTTACAAGGAAAAAAAGTACTGCAAATTGGATGTGATCCAAAACATGATTCTACACTCTTATTGCAAGAGAAAAGTGTTGAACCTACGACTGTAATTCAATACTTACAGAAGGATTGCTTGTTAAATGAACTAATGACAACAGGAAAACATGGGGTCAGCTGTATTGAAATTGGGGGACCACAGCCAGGGTTGGGGTGTGCTGGCCGGGGAATTATATCTGGCCTCCAGAAATTAGATAGTTTTGAAGAGTATGATACGGCAGCTTTTGACTGTGTAATTTACGATATTTTAGGTGATGTAGTCTGCGGCGGTTTTTTTGAACCATTAAAAAAGAAAATGGTTGATGAAATGTATGTTGTCACATCGGGTGAATTTAATTCCCTTTTTGCGGCAAATAATCTTTGCAAAGGTTATAATAATTGTAAATTAAATGAACGCGGTATAAAGCTTGCAGGAGTTATTGGAAACATGAGGGGAATACCAAGGGAAGAAGAAATCTTAAAACGGTTCTGTGTATCTTTAAATGTTCCATTAATTGCTATTATTCCCAGGGATAATAGAATTGAGGAGTGTACAATAAAAGGTATGCCAATTGCAGATCTTTTTCCTGACTCAGATATTAAAGAGCACATAGACAGGATATGTGAATATATAGGAATGCCGAAGAAGGAAGTTAGACCAACGCCATTAGACTTGGAAGAAATAAGAAATTTATTTGAAAAAGTGATTTGTAATGGATGAGTTTTTAGATATAGTAGAAAAATATATATTTGATGAAAATGAAAATGAACTAATTGATATAGTTGACAATACATCGGCAATTGGTTTTGATGATAGTACTATTGTTAATTATTTAAGGCGTTTTGGAAAAAAGAACAAGGTTCTGGCAGAAGGGGCAATAAACATAAATGGCTCAGGGGGATCAGGGTATTATAAACCTAATATCTCATCAATTGCTGGTATATATATATCTCAGGTGTCTGAGATTCCGGTTGTAAAGACTGGAAGTACTGCGTATTCTGGGATATATGGTAGCTCAGATTTTTTCCGTGATTTAGGGATGCTGGATTCGGCAAAAAGACAGCAAGTGTTCAGAGACTATGGTTTTGCTTATTATGATTATTTGGAAATGTCACCCTGGAAGAAATTTAAAAAAGTCTTATATGGACATCCGGATTTTAAAAGAGTATTTGATAAAACCGTTTTTTTGGATTACAAAGCTTCGACATACTTTTTGGGGATTACGAACAAAAAATACCATTGTGGATTGAATGATTATTTATGTGTAGATAACAGACCGGATTGTTTGATTACATATTGTTCTGAAACAGACCGTGGGATTGTTGATGAAGCAGTTCCAAATGGTACAATTTTTCTTAATAATAAGGAGTTTCAGGTGTGTAATTCTGAATATGCAATGCCTATACTTGAAAGTGTTCAAAGTATCAAGCGTATTAATAAATCGTTGTTGTGTGGAGAAGAAGATGGATTCTGGAAAGAGGCATTAGCTAATACTTGTGCGTTAGCATTGGTTTCTTTAAAGCTTGTGGGTTCATTTGAGGAAGGAACGGAGGTTTTTGAGAAAATTTATAGGGAACGTGTTGTAAAAAATATATTCGAATAGGGTAGATAAAGGAGAGTAGAAATTATGATTCAGTATACGGTTCCGGCAGATTTTAAGATTGGCTCATTATATAAGATGAAACAATTGGAAGAGAAGTATCCAGATAACAAAATTCGGGAGGTTTTTGGTAATCTTTCTGGCAGCAAGTGGCCGTCTGGACATGGATTTCTGAAGTCTCAGAAATATCTTGAAAATTTAACTGAGCTAAAAGAATATGTTAATAAAGCATTAGAACTTGGTTTTGATTTTAATTATACATTTAATTCTTCCTGTTTGGAAAATAAAGACATTATAACAGAGGAATTAGAAGAGATTCTTGGATTTATTGGAGAAATTATAGAGATTGGTGTTAAGAGGATTACCATCGCTTCTCCAGCATTAATGATTGCCGTTCATAAAAGATACCCTGATTTATTAATTACTGCGTCAGCAATTACAGGAATTAATTCTGTATTTCGCGCAAATGAGGTAAAAAAAATTGGTGCAAGTACAATTGTTTTAGAAGAAGATATTACAAGAGATTTTAAACGCCTTGAAGGTATAAAGAAATATGGTGGTGTTGATACAGAAATTATTGTAAATACCAAATGTACTTTTAACTGTGTATATAGAAATTTTCATTATAATTCAGTGTCCCATGATACATCCGGTTTAAGAAAAGCATTTAATTATGGGGGGAATTGTGCAAAGTGCAGGATAGAAGATCCAGTATCTTTTATTAAGTCATTGTGGATTCGGCCCGAAGACATTGAAACATATGCAAAGCATGGAGTGGATTTGTTTAAGTTGATTGGAAGGGAAAGATTAAGCGATATTAATTTACTGCGGATGATTGAAGTGTACTTTTCCCGTTCGTATGAAGGTAATTTGATTGACCTTATTTTTGGATTTTCAACGACCCAAAAACATTTATATTTAGATAATAAAAAACTGGATGGCTTTCTTGAAAAGTTCCTAAATGAAGATTTTGAATGTTTAGATGCATGTCATCCAGATCATTGTGATTATTGCTATCAATATTTAAAGAAAGCAATGGTCGAGGCATAGAAAGCGAAGGAGAAGGTATGCTGCTAATTATTGATAATTATGATTCTTTTGTTTACAACATTATCCATGTCTTGAACTTGCCAGAAAATAAGTTTATTGTTCGGCGTAATGATGAAATAACTATTGATGAGATTGATAACGGGGGCGTTAATGCAATCATTATTTCTCCTGGACCAATGACTCCAAAAGAAGCTGGCATTTCAAATGATATTATTCGCAAATTTTATAATAAGATTCCAATTCTGGGAATCTGTTTAGGACATGAATGCATTGGTGAAGTATTTGGTGGGGCACTTACTCAGTGTGAAGAAATAATTCACGGCGAAGCAGACGATATTATCTTATCAGAATCAAAATTGTATGAAGGGTTACCTGGTAGTATTATGGGGGCACGATACCATTCACTTAAAATTGATGGAAAAACATTTAAGAGTGATGAAATTCATGTTAATGCGAGGTTGAAAAATGGAACGATTATGGGGATTGAGCATAATCAGTATCCACTATATGGAGTACAATTTCACCCCGAATCTATCTTAACAGGTCAAGCGGGTAAAATAATATTGAATAATTTTGTGAAAATTAGTGATAGTTTTAGAAAAGAATTGTAAATCAGGTTTAAGGAAGTCTTTTGAAGCAGAAGATACGGAAATTAGGTGGCTCAAATGGAAAATATTATAGAGAATTCATTAATTACAAATGTATTTGACTTTTATAGTTATATAAAGAAGGTCTGTATTAATACAGCTATACTTGAAAGTTTGGGAGATATTGATGCTGAAACAGCCAGATATTCATTTCTTGGTGTAATTGCGAAAGAGGAACTGTGTGAACAAGATGGAGAATTCCTTCTCACAAAATTTGATGAAAAAGAAGTGGAAACAATAGATAATTGGCTTGCCCTATTAGATGACTGGTGCGGACCGATTGGAATTAATGATACCGTATTTCAAACTGGTGCAATTGGATACATTGGCTATGAAATGTATAAATATCTCGAAAAAATTACTGTTGTTGGAAATGTGAAAAGTCCTGTATCACAGGTTAGACTGGTAAAATATTCCTTGATATTGATTTATGATAGAGTGGAAAATAAATCATTCTGGGTGGCTGATGATGAAACGTATTTGAATCAAGGTAAACTATATGAGAGCGAATATTTCAATCATGTAGAATATCAAAACAGTGATGATAATTTTTTTATGCTCGGAGATATTGAAGCTGATTTTACGCAGAAACAGTATATGGATTCCATCAGTAAGTGCATTCAGTACATACATCAGGGAGATATGCTCCAATCAAATATAACCATGAGGTTTCACGGCAAATATGTGGGAAATCCTTTTAAAGTATATTCAAGAATGCGTGAAACAACACCTAATCCGTATTTTGCATATTTCGATTTTGAGGAAAAAATGATTTCGACGTCACCAGAGAGTTTTATACGCATGAGTAAGGGGATGATACAAAGCAGACCAATTAAAGGGACTGTGCGGTGTGTTATTAATGGAGTGGATCAAGCCGATTTTTTGCAAAAAAGCAGAAAGAATTGTGCAGAAAATACTATGATTGCCGACTTGATCCGGAATGACATTGGACGAGTGTGCAGAATTGGAAGTGTAAGGGTTCCTGCGTTGTGTAAAATAAAAAAATGTAATAATCTCTATCACTTGGAAACTGTAGTTGAGGGTGATTTGAAGGAAAATATAATGATGTCGGAAATCCTTCGGGGTAACTTTCCAGGAGGTTCTATTACTGGAGCACCTAAAATACGTTCAATGGAGATAATTGATGAGTTGGAATTTACGGAAAGAGGACCTTACACTGGGATGGTAGGTTTTTGGGGGAATTCCGGTTATGTAAACACCTCCATAGGGATAAGAATCGTATATTTTGATAGGGAGAGTTTTTATATTCATGCAGGGGGTGGTATTGTTGCAAAATCTGATCCCGTTGATGAATATAACGAATTAATGTTAAAAATAGAAAAGATGATTTCTTCCATGAATGAATTTAATGTTTTGAAATTACTTAGGAACGAAATCGATAAATTAAATATTGAAATTATTAGAAAGTTATCGGAACGTACAGAATTAATAAGAAAAGTGTCGAGTGTTAAATTTAAATATGGAATTCCAGCCAATCAGCCAGATCGAGTCCGTTCAATCTTGGATAGAATGAAAAAAATTAATGACACAGAAAATCTTGGATTAGATGAGGAATTTATTGAGAAATTATTTACATTGATAATTGATGAGTCTGTTAGAATTGAAGAATTAGGGGGAAGGCAGTGAAAATTAAAGAAGAACGCCATCCATGTTTTGCAAGTGGCTGCAAAAGTGGACGGATACATTTACCAGTTGCTCCGATATGTAATATACAATGTAATTATTGCAAAAGAGAGTTTGACTGTTTGAATGAATCACGTCCAGGAGTGACATCTCGTATTATGAGTCCTGAAGAAGCTTGTGGTTATTATAAGAAGAATAAGAAGATTTATAATTTGGCAGTTGCCGGAGTCGCAGGACCAGGTGATGCTCTTGCAAATTGGAAAGAGGTGAAAAAAACTTTTGGGTTAATAAGAAACATAAACAAAGATTGTGCATTTTGTATATCTACTAACGGATTACTTATTCCGAGATTGTCTGCAGAAATAAAAGATACTGGTATTGAATATGTAACCGTTACGATTAATTCACTAGAAAAAGGGATTGGAGCTCAGATATATGAAAAGGTAATCTTTGATAATACTGTGAAGACGGGGGATGAGGCTGCTGGTTTTCTTATTGACAGACAAATGGAAGGAATAGAAATATTGAACTCTTTAAATATAAAGATAAAAATCAATTTTGTCTTGATTCCAGGTGTTAATGAAAACCAAGTTGAAGCGGTTGCAAAATTTGCATCAAAAAACCGAGTAACATTAATGAATATTATTCCCCTGATTCCTATCGAGGGAACTAAATTTGAAAAATTAAAAATTTCACATTTACGTAGAGATATTAGTAAGTATCAAAATATTGCTGCTAAATGGGTTCCCATTATGAAGCATTGCATTCATTGCAGAGCCGATGCAGTTGGATATTTATAGTATTAACAAATCATAAAATAAGAGCCATAATTCTAATCAGATATCGTTTTAAAAGGCGTATTTCTGACGGAAAAAGTTGAAAAAATAAAGAAAGTACTAGAAGATATTATTTGGCTGTGTGAAGAAAGAACTCCTTTGTTGAATGAAAAACACATAACAAATTGTGTTGGGGAGCTTTGCAAGAGCATAGAAAAAACTTGAAAAATCCGAGAAAAGTGATACAATAAAATAGACTAATTATAAATGAAAGAAGGAATATTTGTGAAGAAAAATTATTATATCACAACTCCAATATATTATCCATCAGGAAATCCTCATATCGGTCATTGCTATACTACAGTTGCATGTGATTCAATAGCAAGATATAGAAGAAAACAAGGTTACAACGTCATGTTCCTTACAGGTACTGATGAACATGGCTTAAAGATCGAACAGAAAGCCAAAGAGGCGGGAATAACTCCAAAAGAATATGTTGATAATGTTGTATTAAAATTTAAAAAATTGTGGTCATATATGAATATTGATTATGACCGTTATATTAGAACAACAGATGAGTATCATATAAAAACAGTTCAGAGCATCTTTAAAAAATTATATGATAAAGGATATATTTACAAGGGAACATATGAAGGCAAATATTGTACACCTTGTGAAAGTTTTTGGACTCCTTCCCAGCTTGTAAATGGAATGTGTCCAGATTGCGGAAGACCTGTAATTGATGCTAAAGAAGAAGCTTATTTCTTTAAATTATCACAGTTTTCGGATAGATTGGAAGATCTGCTTTTAAACACGGATTATTTACAGCCGAAAAATAGAGGAATAGAACTGGTTAATAATTTTATCAAACCTGGACTTGAAGACTTATGTGTGTCAAGAACAACATTCAAATGGGGAGTACCAGTTACATTTGATGAAAAGCATGTTGTGTATGTCTGGATTGATGCTTTAAGCAATTATATCAGTGCATTGGGTTATGATAATGACCAGTACAATGACTATGAGACTTTTTGGCCGGCAGATCTGCATATGGTGGCAAAGGACATTATGAGATTTCATGCACTTATATGGCCAGCTATGCTTATGGCCTTGGAGCTGCCATTACCAAAGCATTTAGCAGTTCATGGATGGATTACGTTTAATGGTCAAAAGATGAGTAAATCAAAGGGAAACGTTGTTGATCCTTTTGTATTAGGTGAGCGATATGGGTGTGATACAATACGATATCATATTCTCCGTGAGATGGCAATCGGTGCGGACAGCAGCTTTTCTAATGAAGTATTGATCAATCGAATTAATTCAGATTTAGCTAATGGATTCGGTAATTTAGTGTCCCGAACTGTTGCAATGGTTGATAAGTATTTTGGAGGACAGCTGAGCACTGAACGTGAATATGACGCATTGGATGATGAGCTTATTTCTTTAGCTACATCTATTCGGGGTGCTGTTGATACTTATATTGACAATACACAAATTAATTTAGCATTGGCGGAAATATTTAAACTTGTGGATCGGTCAAATAAATATATAGATGAGACGGAGCCGTGGGTTCTTGGGAAAAACCCGGAGAAAAAGGCGCGTCTTGCTACAGTGTTGTACAATTTACTGGAGTGTATTAGAATTTCATCTGCATTGTTATCATCTTTTATGCCTTCTACAATGCCAAAAGTATGGGAACAAATTGGTGCGGAAGAAGAACATGTATCATATGACAATATGAACAAGTTTAATGTTTTACCTGTTGATGTTAAGGTTAAAAGAGGGGATATTATTTTCCCTAGAATTGATATCGATAAAGAAATTGAAGCATTAAATGCTATCATAAAAAACAACGAAACCGTTAAAGAGGAAAATAATATTGAGCCAATTGAAAAGAACATTTCATTTGATGATTTCATGAAAGTTGATATGAGAGTTGGCGAGATAGTAGAATGTGAGAAGGTAAAGAAATCCGACAAATTATTACACCTCAAAATCAATGATGGATTTTCTGGAAGACAGATTGTTTCTGGAATTGCAAAATCATATAAACCAGAGGATCTGATCGGAAAAAAAGTCTTCTTTGTAGCGAATCTTGAACCGAGAAAAATATGTGGTATAGAGAGCCAGGGTATGATTGTTGCTGCAGAGAATGAAAACAAAGAGGTTGTTATATCTTTTGCTGATTCAAATCTGAAACCTGGTACTAGATTAGGTTGAAAATGTAAAAAATAGAATTTAAGTTAAAAAATTCTGATTTGTGAATTGCGGACAGCGATAATTCATTTTTATAAACAAAATTAACGTTAACCATATTGAATAATTATACCAATTTGGTACAATAGACCCAACTTATCAATGTATTTTGACAAAGGAGGGTCTTTTTTATGTTAGCAAATGAAAAAATGGCAAGCGAGTTACTTCAGAAGAATCTGTTGTACATTATCAAGAATGAATATCGATCTCAGAAAGATTTTGCAGAAAAAATGGAAATTGCACCGCCGACACTTGTGAAAATCTTAAAATCCGGACAGATTCCCGGTATTTACCCTTTTTTTTATAACTTAGAAAAAGAAACCCCATACACCATGTCAGAAATACTGAGTACTGATATTACAGTCAAAGACGAAGAAAGCTTTTCAAGAGATGTAAGCAAGGAGCAGGCGGACAAGCTGTGCGGTCTTTACTGTTTCTATTACTATGATACGGCTGCTTTCAAGGGACGTGACAATAAAGAGGCGAAAGAAGCCTTAAATAGTGGCTTATTGCTGATTTATAGAAACAAAGCGAATAAGGAATATGCCTGTATTGCGCAGTTTGGCATGAAGGTTAAGGAGATGCGCGAGAAGTTTTTAACCTTGGGCGGAGGGAAAATCAGCACGGTTACTTCGCTGGATAATACCGCAATTAAAATGAAAAGCTATTCCTCTGTTCATTTGTATCAGGGAACCGTGAAAATTACCAGTGGTCATGTTTATCTTACTCTGGATTACGGAGAAAAAGATCATGCTTTTATTATTCTTCACAGACCAGATGGAACCGGAAAATATTATATTGGCGGTCTGGGAGCAATGGTGTCTACCTCAAAGGGCAGGACTTCTTTTCCCTGTATGCAGACGCTGGGCGTGTCACGGTTTAACATGGATATTTCCGAAGAGGAAATTGCAAGAAAGCTGCTGCTGGGCTATCCTTCCATCAAACCAGGAGATAAGTGTGAACCATTGTTGAAGCTGATCAAGCAGTTATATCAGAAACGTCTGGAATACGATAATATTTCCGAGAATTTTGAAATGGAGCTGTCTGATGTATACAGAGAGAGTTTAATTCAGGGGGAAGTTACAAGATTGATCAACAGTGTTGTGGAAAGCAATGTTTTCCGCACATTTAAGATTTCTTATATTGACGATGATGAGTGGTATCATTTTGTAAAAAAATTCAATCCCAGAAATCGTGGATAATAGAACGAGGAGGCTGACTATGGAAGACAGACTGTTGGCACTGAAGAAAACAAAAAATGTTAATACTGCAGCACCTGAAATGGTGGAGGAATATACAGAAGAGCAGATCAAAGAAATTCACGAGAAATATAGCAGAATCATAAAGACGATGTATGCACATGGAGTTATGGCAGATACAAAACTGCTTAATGATGCATTTCAGTTTGCTATGGAGAAACATAAAGGGGCTCTGAGAAAAAACAAAGAGCCCTATATCCTGCATCCTATCGCAGTGGCTCAGATTTTGGCGAATTTAGGCTTTGAAAGCGATCTGGTGGCAGCAGCGCTTTTGCATGATGTTGTAGAGGACTGTGATGTCACTGTAGAATATTTGACGGAACGGTTTGGGAAAAATGTAGCCGATACAGTAGATGCACTTTCCGCAGTAAATGTTATCACATCTGCTGATCCGGAAATGGAGAAAAAAGACGTAGATGTATTATCAGATGTAAAGCTGCTAAATGAAATTGAAAAAAATCCGAAGGCGATCTATGTAAAAATCGCGGACCGTATGCATAATTTGACGACGATCGGTGCTTTCCCTTATGCAAAACAACGGGCAAAGGCACAGCATACAAGAGAAATCCTGATTCCGCTTGCACGTAAAATGGGAGTTTACCGTCTGATCTATGAATTGGAAGATTTGTGCTTTGGAATCGAGAACCCAGAATGTTATAGAGCAGTAAAAGAAAAATATGAGCAGCTTTTATGGGAAAACCGGTATGGTGTGAAGGAAGTGCAGGATTACCTCACTATGATCTTTTTTGGAGACTCTCTTGATAGTGTTCGAAAGAGTGATTCGCTGTCCAAATTTATTCTTTCCTGTGGATACCGGAAAAGATATATGGAGAGTATTTTTCGTAATGTAACATCGCAGGTCTCGAATATCCTTACGGATCTGGAAAAGAACATATGCAAAGAAAAAGTGGAATTATATGATATCTATTTTATTGTAAAGGATGAATGTGCATTTACAGCGGTAGACGTCTTTTTCCATTTTTATCAGGAGCTCCTGAATGGCTCTTACCGTATCACCGTAACGGAAATTAAAAGAAATGCAGAAGATACCCGTTCGTATTTTGTATTAGTGGATTGCTACAACAATAGATATCGTTTGTTTGTGGAAAAAGAATCGGATTATCTGAACAAAATGAATGGAGTTATTCTGGGAGGAGATCTTGGCTTAAAAAAACTTGGCAAAATTGATACCGCGGAACCGGGAGAAAGCTTTAAGCCATTTATCAATGTATATCGTAAGGATGGGACTATGGTGCAGATTGAAGAAGGTGCCACTATCCTCGATTTTGCCTTTGCCATTCATCCGGAAATTGGAATCTGTGCACGTTACGCTCTGGTTAACAAAAAACAGGAGCAGATTCCATTGTATGCAAAATTAAATGAAGGTGATCTGGTAGAGATTGTCCACGATTCCCATAAGGATAATCCGGAATTGAATATTCCCCATGCAACCATCCGCTGGTTTGAATATGTTCGTACCCGTGAAGCTACGAGAGCTTTATCCAGGTATCTTGAAAAGCATGTTGAGTCGGCAAAACCGCTGATACAGGTGCACGATGCAGAAGGAAATACGTATGAGATAGAAACGGGATCTACGGTGTTGGATTTTGCATTTCTTTTAGGAAACGAAACAGGGCTTCATTTTAAAGCTGCGTATGTGAATAAAAGTAAGAATAAAACCCGTATAGATAAAATGCTGGGGTATGATGATGTCGTGAAAATAATATCTGATGCTAGTGATACAGCAACTCCGAAATTTGAATGGTTGAATATTGTGAAAACCCAAAAAGCGAAAGATGCATTATTGGAATACTTTAATTCGGTATTAAAAACTAAGTGAAGAGGAGCTTCTCTGTATAAGAATTGGAGGCTGATGTGATGAAGTACCCTAAGAAGAACCATTATCTGACTTTTAAAAGAATGAATGAAAATGATGTTGAAGTAAACAATGAGGTCGAAGACATAAGTTGGACAATGGATATTAGGACAGCCAGATTTCTTTATGCATTAGATGGACGAAAGAATCCCTATAAAATGAATCCTTACAGGAGTAGGGATGAGGTTACCCAATTGCTGGAACGGCTAGAGGAAGAGGAATTACTGGATAGCGGTGAGAGAATTACCCCTCTTGGCATTGGAAGTGTGATTATTTCTTTATGGTTGCCGAAAGTTACACGGTTTAGCCGGTATCTTGGAAAAGTGTGGAATAAAATACTTTTATTCTGTTGGATGCCAGTTTTTATACTTGGAGTAAGGATACTTTTATCTGGAAGGTGGAGGGGAACGGATAGTGATTTTGGAATTGCTTATGGATATTTGATTTTGGCATTTGGATTACTTTTTCATGAGTTAGGGCATGCGGCAGCAAGTCTTGCCTATGGAGGAAGATTTTACGAAATGGGAATCATGCTGCATTATTTTCTTCCAGGTGCGTATGTGATGATTTCCTATGATAATGTGAAAAATCGCATGAAACGGGCACAGATTTCTGCGGCTGGTATAGAGAGTAATATGCTTTTGGCAGGGATCTGTCTCTGTTTGTTGAAAATGGGGATATTTGATCCAATAGCACTATTGATAGGTGCGTTCTTTAATGTGATGGTAGCGGTATCTAATTGTTGCCTAATTGATGGACTGGACGGTATGGGGCTTTATCAGGAATTTCTTGGCAGAGGGTTTCTGGACAAAGCCAGGCTGCTGGTTCGGGACTCTAGAGGGAAAAATAAGATTAGACGAAGGGGGATTAATGGAGAAATTACCCTAGTGGCTTGTTATCTCATTGTAATTATGCAAGTGTTGTTGCCAATTATTCTTTTGATGAATGTGTTTAGTATTGTAAGCATTTTTGTTTGAGAAAACACAGCGGACAAGTTGGAAGGGAGAGGTGGTTACTTATGAGAAAGCGAAACCGGTTATCCGGTCTGACAGTTTTACCCATTGTAATTTCAATCGCATCGGCACATTACAAAATGCTATGGTTAATCCCGGTGGCTGTGTTTTCCATGCTTGTATTGGTGGGGACGCTGCCATTTTGCAGGAAACATGAGAACTTATGGATGTTTGTGCTGACGGCATTTTGCTCAATACCGGTTAATTGGTTCCTTTTAACAAATTTTGAAATATGGAAGAATGTTTTATATAGTGGGGGTGAGAGCCGCATCCTTACGAAAATTGTAATCGTTGAATATATGATGGTTTTGACAGGGGTAGAAGAGATTATTTTGGGATTGCTTACACGTATGTTGTGGAGAAAACAGTACAAATTGTATATCCCTGTGGACGAAGAAGAGTAGGAGGAAGTCCAATATGCGTTTTATAGACAGCCATTGTCACCTGCATCACCGAAAATTTAATAAAGACAGGAACCAGCTTCTGGAGCAGATTGGGGAAAGCGAGATTTCTGCTTTTATTGAAGTGCCTATCGGGCTGCGGTCCAACTCTGATATGAGGAAAAAGATTGCGCTGCCGCAGGTGTACTTTGCGGCGGGAGTACATCCTTTAAAGGTGGAAGAACTGGAGACTCCGGGGGCATGGGAGCAGGTGCGGAAGTTTGCGGAGATGGAAAATACGGTGGCTGTGGGAGAAACGGGGCTGGATGACCGGACTTTAAGGCAGGAACTGCAGGAAGAATGTTTTAAGCAATTTATAGAACTGGCGCTTGAGCTTGACAAGCCGTTGATCCTTCACTTACGGGGAGACGGGGCTTATGGAAGAGCACTGGAAATATTGAAGGAAAGGCAACGCAGGTATAAGGGTGTTTTGCATTGCTTTCATGGAGATATTCGGGAGGCGGAGCCGTTTCTGGAATTAGGGTTCTGCCTGGGAATCGGGGGCCTGGTTACTTATGAGGAAGAAGAGGAGCTTCGGGAAGCAGTTGCCCAGATCCCATTGGAGAAGATTTTGTTGGAAACGGATTCCCCGTTTTTAAAACCGGAGGCTTGTGTGGAGGACAAGAGAAATACGCCGCTTAATATACCGGTGATCGCGGAAGAAATTGCTGGGATAAAGGGGATTGCAGTAGGGCGCGTGGCGGAGGAGACGGTACTAAATACGAAGATGTTATTTGAAATATAAAATATAGAAAAAGTATTAAAATTGGCACGCTAAATGCATTTTTTGGCGTCCTCGTGGGAATGACCGTGATGAGGAGATTGCTTATAATACTATCATAGAAAACAAAGTTGATCCAAAGTTAAGGAGGGCTAGGCCTATGAAAAAAGCGTGGAAAAAAACATCTGTTTTTTATGGTGGGGATTTTGTTGCAGGACCAGGATAATCTGAAGTTTACAAAACCTTTGGAATGAATAATTTCAGAAAGTTCATATGGTATAAAAATGGTAAAAATGACCAAAAAAGAAAGAAAAATCGAGATTTATTGACAATATTAGAGAAGAATAAATAATTTTATTTAATAAAAATTCAAATTGTACGGAATAAAGAAAGGGAGGAACAGAGATTATGGGTAAGTTTGATGAAATTGGACAGGGCGGATTTGATCCAGTTGGTGGACAGGGATATTGTGTTGATATTGCCATGCTTATTGATGCAACTGGCAGTATGTCCCCGATCATTAATGAGGTAAAAGAGAATGCAATGGCTTTTTGCGCCAAATTTCATGAGGCAATGGAAGCATCTGGAAAGAATGTTGATGAACTCCGTATTAAGGTGATCCCATTCCGCGATTATGCATATGATGGAGATCAGGCAATGAAGGAGTCTGGCTTTTTCTCTTTACCGGAACAGAATGATGCATTTAGAGATTATGTGAGTTCTATCACTGCAACAGGCGGTGGTGATGAACCTGAAAGTGCACTTGAGGCAATGGCACTGGCTATGCGCTCCGATTGGACGACCAAGGGTGCGAAGAGACGTCATGTTATTCTCGTATTCACAGATGCGTCTGCAGTTCCGTTAAAAGAATCCAACAGAACTAAAAGTGAATATTATCCAGAGAATATGCCAGCTGATCTGGCAGAGCTTGGTGATATGTGGAGTGGATGTACTCAGGAACTGGGCGGAATGCCGGATGAACAATCTGCAAGGCTTGTTCTTTTTGCTCCTAATGTAAAGCCCTGGTGTGATATGCAGGTATGGAATAATGTCTGGGTATCTTTCTCAAAGGCTGGAGCCGGTTTGAGCGAGATTGATACCGGTATGGCTATCAATCTTCTGGTTGCTTCAGTTTATTAAGCCAGGCGATCAATAATTAATATATTTATATTAGCTGCGTATTGTTGTGCGCAAAGATGTGAATGTTTGATTAAGGGCAGGACAATAAATCTATCCTGCCCTTTTGCGTTTTTGTAGGAGGAAAAACAGATGTTGCAGATGCGAGTGTATAGTGAACGTACCAGTGCAATTAACGGCATAATAACAAATGTTGGGGAAGATGCGCATCCTTTTGTTAATAATGCAGGAATGTTTGTGGCAGATGGAATGGGCGGCAGCGCTGGCGTTCCCATACTCAGATTTGATGAGAGATGCTTCGATGAAGACACTCTGTCCAAAATGCTTTGTGATTACTTTAGTTTTAATTCTGCTGAGGACAAAGAAGAATTTTGCGCCTATTCTAAAGAAAACTTTTCAAGCCTTTCAAATCCTGTAATGAAAGAGTTCTATAGAAATCCAACTGGAAATATATTGCGCTTAAAGAAAAGCGGATATGTAGGTTCGCATGTATTAGGTGCTGTTTTTGCCGCAATGCTGATCCATTTAGCATCAAGCAATAACTATTCACAGTTGGATGTTTCATCATGGAAAGAAACTGTAGAGAAATACAAAGATAGTATGTTTGAGCAGTATAAAAAGGTTATTTCTGTTCTTGGCTCAGAATATGCCCGGGTAAGCCTGGACAAGATCGACTATTATGGAACCACCATGGCAGGGGTGTTTTTTAAGGAAAATGAAGATTCTGTAGACGCGATTTTTTTAAATTGTGGGGATTCCCGCAGCTATGTCTGGGATTCAAATGGCTTTAGACAGGCATGTGATGATCAGGGAAGAAATGGTGGTATGACAAGCCGGTTTAGTTTAGGAAAAGAGGTTAAAGTCAGGATTTCATGTGAAGTGCGAAATTATAAAAAACCCTGTTCCCTCTTTTGTATGACAGATGGATTTTATGGCGTTTTTGGAGGAAAAGATGGATTTCATTCAACACCTCTTTATATGGAAGGCTTTTTGATGAATGTGCTTAGTACCCAATCGTCAATTGAAGATGCAGCATCCAGATTAAAGTCTGTATTTGATACAAAGGGTCAGATCGATGATAGTAATAGTATGGTGATGGCTTCCTTTGGTTATAATACCTACGAAGAATTGAAAGCGGCTGCAAAGAACCGTATGGATCATATAAATAGAGAGTATTGCCTGACAAGTATGCCAGATGATTTTTTATTGGTCGACTATAAAAAGATAGTTTCTGATCTACAGGAGGCTTCTGCTGACAGTATTAAACCATTATTAAAAGAGGCATATAAAGATGAAGGGGTTCGTTCATATTGTTTGACGCAGATCGATCAAATAGCAAATGCTGCAAAATACAAGCAGGAAATAAGAAGAATTGACGATAAAATTGCTGCTGTTAAAGAAAGTAATGGGGAAATCAAAAAAACCTTGTATGTCATTGTCCAGCAAAATTTTACGGACTTTGAGGATATCGAAAGTGTAGGACAATCCATATTTACAAAATGGAAAAATAATGTTAAAGGTACAAGCCTGGAAGATGCCAGATATTATGGAAGGGAATTCTCCAGTGATTATCATTTTAGAGCCAAAACGATTGAGGGGCTTGGTGAAGAGCTGGCATCATTAACGAATAAAATTAAGGAGAAAACAGATTCTATAACAATTAATATTGAGGCACCATGGGTGAAAGCTGCAGAGGAAGAAACTTTGGCATGGGTTAGAACAACCAAGGAGGAGCTCAGCGAATCTTTTAGGCGCTTACAGGATAAATTATCAAATGTTGTGAAGTATAGTAAAAATCTTACAGAGGATCGTGAGAAATGGGAACAGATTAATAGTATACTTATGAATGATTATCTTGATAAGGGTGGTGAAAGTAGTCCGCAGAGGATAGTTGACAACTGGTTAAAGGATGCTTTCGTAATAGAGGATGCGATTATTGATACAACAATTCCTTCCGTAAGATTCGCCATCATTAAGCTGGTTAAGCAGTATCTGGAAAATCTTGAAGAGATAGAACAAATGGATATTGAGCGTGTACAGGCAGTGGAAATCGCTGCACGTAATTATTGGGAGGATAATTCCTGCAAGGATATCCATAAGCTTCTGAGAAATGATAAATGCTTTGGATACAACACTTTATTGAAACAACAGATAATGGACACACTGGATCAGAACGAAGATCTTACAAAATATGAGAAGTTATCTCAGATGCAAAGTGAGGTTTTTGAACGATATCTGAAATTGCATTTATCTGAGACTAGTGAGGATAAAGTTTTTGATGTTGAGAAAAACGGATGGATGTAAAGCTGATTAGTTATATTGTCCATCGACTAAGTAAAGAAAGGTTATTAAATCATGGCGAATATAATTGGATATACGATTAATTTTGAGGACATGAAATCAAGCACTTGCGGTATGATCGGCGTAGCTCAGAAAGATGGAAAAAAATATTTCTGTAAGAAATTTAATAATCCGGTTGAACCAGATAATAATGGAGCACTTAGCCCTAAAGCCAGGGCTAAGAATCAGGCTGCGTTTGACGAATTCAGAAGGAGAAAGACCAGAGTAAACCGTACTTTAAGAGACATAGCTGGATTAGGGGGAAATATTGTCTTTCCTATTGAAGAAACGGTATATGATCATCATTGGACTGAGTTTACAGAATACATAGAGGGAACCATGCCTGAGGACCGGTATTCAGAAGTGATCAGAGGTCTTGATGAAAATGAAAAGATGCTGGTTCTGAAAATAGCCATGGGGGCATTACAGACGATCCATGGGCAGAGAATTATTCATGGAGACCTAAAGTTAACAAATATTATGCTGGTAAAGAATGATATGGGACATTTCGTTTCCAAAATCATAGATTTTGATGGGGCTTTTTTTGAGGATGATGTTCCGTTAGATTCTATTATTGGAACTGTGGACTATTATTCACCGGAACTGGCAGTATATTCAAGCAATGAGGATCCTGAGTTTAGAAAAAAAGTCAGCAAAATGATGACTACCAAATCTGATATTTTTACTATGGGACTGATTTTACATGAGTACTTAACTGGTGAGAAACCAAAGCCGGACCGTCTGTCTTCTTCATTACAGAGATTGGAGGATGCCGGAAAGTTTATTTATCCGTGGCAGATTGTCCTTACAAATGATAGAGGAGAAGAAAAGACACAGTTAGTGATAAGTAGTGCGGTCTCTGAGCCGGCATATGTTGCTTTGATTTCAGATATGCTGAATCTGGAGCCTGAAAGAAGACCTTCAGCAGTTGAGGTTCTTAAACGATTAAATAATAAAGAATTGCCAATAGAGGCGGATACATGGCCGGAGCATGATATTACAATTAATGTTTCGAGGGCAAAAGAACAGGTGATTGGACTTCGCAAACTGTAATTTATATAATTATCTCTCTAACTTTCCCCATTTTATAGGCTTTCCCGCCTGTCCATTAGTGAAATGATATGTAGTTTCCCTTATTTTTGCCCTTATGAGATAACCAGAGGTCGTCCCAATAAGTTTGCCACAAGTGGCAACCGGTCTGCGTTCACGCTTGCCGGGCTCGTTCCGTCGGCGGGGCTTTCAGCCAGACCTGCTCATGCCGCAGGAGGCACTCTTCGCCAGAGAGGCGCATTCCATGCAGGCTGCTATGCGCAGGGCACTCTTACGCAGAGGGCGTTCCGGCAATGCTGCTTTTCCTAAAACCGAAAGCAATGTTGCCGGAAATCTATGCCGGATGTGCAGAAAGGAGGAATCCAGACATGGCGATTTTTCATTACACAGTCAAAATAGTCGGACGAAGTAAAGGGAAATCTGTTATCTCCGCTTCCGCATATCTCAATGGGGATGTGATGAAAAACGAGGAAACCGGGAGAATCAGTTATTACACTTCTAAAAAAGAAGTGGTCTACACTCGGCTGATGATGTGTGAAAACGCACCTCCTGAATGGCAGATAGTACCAGAAGAAAATATAAAACGCTTTCAAAAATCTGTCCGATACAAAAGATCAGAAGATAAAGAAGCTGCTTTAGAAAAATTTAAAATCACATTTCAGAAACAAAGGTTATGGAATGAGGTATTGAAGATTGAAAAAAATGCAGATGCCCAACTTGGCAGGTCATTTGAATTTGCCCTTCCCAAAGAATGGAACAGACAGGAACAAATTCAATATACAACTGACTATATTCAAAAAACTTTTGTAGATAGAGGAATGTGTGCTGATTGGAGTATCCACGATAAAGGGGATGGCAACCCCCATGTCCATCTGCTTCTGACTATGCGTCCTTTTAACCCGGATTATTCTTGGGGAAAGAAAGAAGTCAAGGATTGGGATTTTCTCAGAGATAAAAACGGAAATATCGTGATTGATGAATCCCATCCGAACTGGTGGCAGGATAAGAAAAACCCTGACCGTCATGGAATCCGTATCCCTGTATTAGACGAAAACGGAATTCAGAAGATGGGTGCAAGAAACCGCCTGCAATGGAAACGGGTGCTGACCGATGCTACCGGATGGAACAATCCAAAAAATTGTGAACTGTGGCGGAGTGAATGGGCAAAGGTGTGTAATGAACATCTTCCTTTGCATAATCAGGTCGATCACCGTTCTTATGAAAAACAGGGAAAACTCCAGATTCCTACCATCCATGAAGGCGCTGACGCAAGAAAGATTGAACAAAAGTTTCTTGCCGGGCAGGAAATAAAAGGCTCGTGGAAAGTAGCGGAAAATCAAATCATAAAACAACAAAACACGTTATTGCAAAAGATACTGGACACCTTTGGAAAAGTATCGGGTGCATTATCATTATGGAAGGAGCGATTAAATGACATTAGAAGAAAGCCGGGAAATTATACCCTTAATGGAATCCATGATTGGGCAAATCGAAGAACAGCAGACCTTAATGGCAGAAATGATTCTGGAAATGCAGAACCGGGACACCCAACTCTCTCTTATGCAGGAACAGAATCAGAAATTGCAAAAATTAAACAGCGAGTTATCCGAGCTGCTCAACATTTTGCCAAATACCGAGGAACTGCTTTCCAAGATGGAAGAACAGAAAACGAAGATAGAACTTTTGGAAAACGAAAATCAGCAATGGCAGAAATTGGCACAGACTCTGAACAGCGAAAACAGTTTATTGCTGAAACAGAACACCGAATTGCTGAACTGGAACAGCAAATAAGGAAAGGACGTGATATAGATGAACGAATCCAGAGAATCAAAGAACGCCGAACAGTTGGAAGAACTTCTGCTCTTGACCGAGGAGATACAAGAAGAACTGGAACAGAAAGACCAGCTTATCGAGGAACTGAAGACGCAGCTCAGCGAATCTCTGACCTTGAACGAGAAATTAAACAAAGAGAACAAAGCCGGGAATATTCAAGCATTAAAGAACGACTTGAAGCTGGCAGACAGAGCATTGCAGATCGAGAAAGAGAAGCTGCGAAGCGCAAACGTCATGATAGAGGAATGTCAAGATAAAATATGCTATTTAACACAGGAACGGGATTATGCCCGGACACATCAGAAAATCGTAGAAATACCGGTAGAAAAGCCGGTACTCTATGAAAAATGTGAAGCCTGTAACCGGACAGCCTATCAGAATGCAAAAGCAAAATACGAAACACAAAAAGAGCGACTTGCAGGACAGTATAAAGCAAAAACGGTAATGTTCCAAACAACCTTGTTCCTTCTTGCATGGTATTCGTTGACAACCACTCTTTTTCAGGCAGTACAGTCAGATATGTTCCTTGTCGATTGTAAATCATTCTTCAATGATTTAGCATCATTCATACAAACCTTTGTCGGATGGACGATTGATGCCGGGCATTCTGCGGCACAGATTAGTACAAAAATTCCAAATGCTTTTATAGCCGGAATGGTATATTGGTTATTGCTAATATTGATTGTAGGAATATGTATGGCAGGAACAGGGATGCTGGCGATACTGATAGAAATAAAGGTTATAGAATTATATAAGAAAAACTGTTGGGATGTTATTACTCTACTAATGATACTGACAAGTGTTGCTATTGTCATTTATTTTGGAGAATCAATCAAAAAAGTACTGTCAGTAAATCTTCTATTGCTTTTCGTACTTTCGCAGGGCGCATATGTTGGAATTAGATGTTATCTTAAAGTTTGGTTAGAAAAAAGACCATATTAGTATTTTCAACTTACTGTATAGACAGTAAAATTACTCCATACCAGCCTAGTGAAAATTTACTGTATGAAAAGAAGTATTACAGAGAAAAAAGGCTGTAAAAACAGGAACAGCCAGCCCGAAAGAATTTACGGACTGGCTGTATCAGCAGAGTAATGTAATTGTGGAGCTGACCGAGATATGAAAAGCTTTCTATCATCAATTTCGCATTATTGCAATAACAGATTGCTTCTTCCATGAATGAATAAGCAATATTGTCATCAAACTTTCAAGCATAAACATAGCAACAGCAAAAAGAGTAAAAGCAACAACCGGAAATACAAATCCCGTAGACATGCCTGCATTTTTCAAAAATATACCGATTGCATATCCGCCGGGGATTCCAACAACAGCAGTTATAAGCAATGCAATCAAAGTAGTAAAAAGACCTTCCATCATAAATGCTTGCTTCAACTGCTTATTTGTCATACCAATAGATTTTAGTGTGCCCATTTCCTGTTTCTGTGATAAAAGATTTGTCACAGTAAGATTGATTTGATTGATGACCGCAAATATCCACAAGATGGCTGCAATCGCATAAGCTAATGTAAAACCTGCACGATTGTCTGATTGGTGTTCTACAATAAAATCTTGAAGGGTTTGTAAGCGAACATCCCTATTGTCAGAAACAAGTAATTTGAGTTCTTGCTCGATTATCTCCTGATATTCAGCTTCTGCTTGTATTTCGATTGCGTATGTACAGTCATAACCTGCAAGTTCTTTGAGCATATTTTCCGGCATTCTGAAAATATAGCCACCCATTCCATCATTGCTGGAAGTGATTGCACCAATTTTGAATGCTTTTGTTATTGTTTTACCACTATGATTTTTGAAATTAAAGGTCACAGTATCCCCAATTTGAGGTTTCCAATGGTAAACATCATAAATACGTTCGGGATCACTTACAACTAATTCTGTATCATCAGTAATATTTCCAGACAAAACCGCTGCATTTAGCGACGCCAAATCCTTTTCATTATAGCCGAGCATCAAGGTGCTATCTGAAATATCATTGTCTGTTGAGAAATCAACTGGTACGGTAGCATAAGTAAATATATTGCTAACTCCCTCTATATCTCCAACACGCTTTACATAATCAGAAAAATATTCTTTCTGCAAGAGAGCATCCAAATTTTCACTTTCGTTTTCTAAATCAATGCTGATTTTGAAATCTCCGTACTTCATATCCCAATAACGAGCCATACTCTCGGCATTAAAAGAACTCTGATAACTTGCTGCAAGGAAAAATATAACTCCGCACAGTCCCAATGATAAAATGGTCAATAGAGATTTTTTTCTGTTTCTGGAAAAGCTGATTTTCGCTAAATATACAGGCGTAATACGATGTCTTTTGTGAGTGCGGTAATTTACAATTCCCACTGGATTTTTCAGGGCGGAAATTGGAGAAGTATTCGCTGCAATTTTTGCTGGTTTACGAACACTAATATAAACAAGCAGTATTCCAAAAAGGCATGCGCCACATAGAGAAACAATAAATGCAAATACTGACCAGCCTTTTGATTGCAGACAATAGCTGATGATCGTTCCCATGATACTACCAATTAAAATCCCCGGAACTGCAAGCATATAACCCTGTTTAAGAACTATTTTATAAATTTGCTTTTTACTTGCCCCTATTGTCCGAAGCTGTCCGAACTCAGCAACTTTTTGTCCAACCGAAATATAGAAAATGCTGTAAATTACAAGTGCGGCAGCTAAAAACAAAATGGCAGCAACTACACCATATACCGCATAATTACTGAAGGACAAAGTTGTATTTACATAATCATAGTAACTGCTGACTGTCCAATTATTCAGTCCAGTCTCCTCTGAAATTTGAGATAATATTTCTGTTGCTTCGTCTTTTGTAAGGGTATCTGCATTTTCAAGCCAAACATATCCATTAAGCAGGTTATTTCCACGTAATTCCCGGCATTTTTCAAGTGAAACAAAAACAGGATAAGCGGTAGAAGTTTTATCATGATAAATACCAACAATAGTATAATTCTTCAAAGTACCATCCAGATTCAACTGAACTATGGCGTTGATTTCCGGAGACTTATTTTCACTGGCAAAAAAGGCATCTGTAACAGCAATTTCACTTGCTTTCTCTGGATATTTTCCGTCAAAGGCAGGAATCAAACTAAGCATGTCATCATCATAATAAATCAGAGACAGTTCTTTAGAATTTTCTTTCACTGTTTTGATATTACAGGAAAGTCCTACACTTTTTACTTCTTCGTTTGCTAACAACTTTTCTTTACTGTCCTGCGTAATGTCAAAGAAAATCCCTTGATGTAATCCTTCGATTTCTTTCTGATTTTGATAAATGATATTTTGCACTGTGAGCAACGACATCATTATCATAGCAACGGCTACAATAATTGCCGAAAGGCAAAATAAGTTTTTCTTCTTATCAAAACGCACACTTTTTCGTGCTAATTTTTTAATTACTGCACTGGTATCATTTTCAAAAGGATAATTCATAATTCCCACCTCCTTTAGCCAACAATTTTACCATCTTCAATCCGTACAATGCGGTCTGCGAGTTGAGCGATCTCGTTGTTGTGAGTAATCATTACAATGGTCTGATTAAATTCTCCGCTGGTATGCTTCAAAAGCCCTAACACATCTGCACTGGTCTTGCTATCAAGATTTCCGGTCGGTTCATCAGCAAGGATAATCGCAGGCTTCGTAATTAAAGCTCGTGCAATCGCTACACGTTGCTGTTGACCGCCTGAAAGATTGTTCGGCATATTTTCCAGTTTATCTTCTAAAGCCAACATATACACAACTTCGTCCATAAATTTCTGGTCTACTGTATCGCCATCCAGTTCCACAGGCAGGACGATATTTTCATATACATTCAAAATCGGAACCAGATTATAATTTTGGAAGATAAATCCGATGTTACGACGGCGGAAAATTGTCAATTCATCATCATTCTTTTTTGCGAGTTCTTCTCCCCGTACAATCACGCTGCCGGAAGTGGGGGTATCAAGTCCTCCCATCATGTGAAGCAATGTAGACTTACCGCTGCCGGAAGTTCCAACTACGGCAACAAATTCTCCCTGTTCCACAGTAAAATTTACACCATTAAGGGCACGAGTAATATTTGGTTCTGTGCCGTAATACTTCTTTAAGTCGATTGTTTGTAAAATGCTCATATTCAAATGCTCCTTTCAAGGCTTTCTATCTGTTGATAAAGCCATTGTAAACCACAAATGTTACACAAATGTCCGAGATAGAAAAAATTTTTATCGAAAATCAGAGTGAAATGTTACAACGCTCGGACATTTCAAAAAAAGTGGTTATATCTTACCTTACAGGAAGCATAATAGAAAATTCTGAGCCTTGCCTCAGCTCTGAAACAACCTTGATATAGCCCCCTTGCCTTGTTACAATCTCACGAGCCAAATACAAACCTATTCCCACACCCTGTTGATCGTGTACTTCTTCCTCACGATAGAAGCGCCGGAAGATGGCAGCCTGATTGCTTTCTGAAATGCCCTTGCCGGTGTCGGTCACTTTGACCTCTACGTACATTTCCCACTGAACCACTGATACAGAAATCTTTCCACCTGACGGAGTGTATTTTACTGCATTGTCCAGCAGATTGAAAAGGGCTTCGCTTGTCCACTTGCTGTCATGGGAGATTATCAAATTTTCCGGGCAATCCACGGATACAGCAATTTCTTTTTTCTCTGCGGCATATACAATACTGCTCATGGCTTGTGCAAGCGTATGGAATAAGCTGCTGTCTTTCTTTTCTAATCGTATTGCTCCGGTTTCCAACCGGGACGTTTTAACCAGTGCTTGGAACAGAAAATCCAGTTTATCAGTCTGACTACGTATGCCTTGTAAAAAGTCCATCCGTTCTTCTTCTGAAACAGGCTTTGTTAAAAGTGTGTCCGTTACCATTTGCAAATTGCTGACAGGCGTTTTAACTTGATGTGAAATATCAGAAATCAGCATTTGAAGCTCCTGTCGTTCCATGTCTACCTTGTGCCGGTTTTTCTGCATAATCTCATACAACCGAATTAAGCGGTGGTTGATACGGGCAAAAAGAGTTTCACTATCATTTGACTTTTGTAATTCCTCGTTTCCATCAATCATGTTGTCCAGCGTCCGGCACAAATTAGAAGTAAAATGAGAAAGGCGTTTTCCAAAAATCAGCACCAATAGCCAAATCCAGAAAAACGCACAGAGTGTCAATGTTCCACCCACTATAAAAATTCGTATATCCTGCATTATACCGCCGAAAATACCGGTAATTACCAGCATAGAGAAAACCATGCCAGCACTAACCAGTCTACAAATTTTCTTAGCAGAAAGGTTATTCAGATTCATTTCTTTTCGCCTCCTGTCCATTGATACCCCATACCATAAACCGTTTTGATATATGTGTCGCCATCCGCTTCAATCTTACTGCGAATACGGCTGATAGAAGTAGTAAGGGTATGTTCATCTACATATTTTTCATCAACATCCCACAGTTTTTCTAAAAATTGTTGGCGAGTAAGTACCTGCTTCGGATTTTTAAGAAATAGGTTCAACATTTTATATTCCATCGCAGAAAGTGCTAATGGTTTCCCGTTCAAACTTGCAAATTGTTCCGAAAAATCCAGAAACAAGCTACCATCCTCGTAAATATCCTTAGCTGGTTTGTGATGCTCCAACATAGCGAACATGGCTTTGATTTTTCGCTGCAAAGCACTAATCGAAAAAGGTTTCGTGATATAATCCACTGCACCAGCTTCATATCCCCGTATCTGATTGCTTTCCTGATCGTTGGCAGTTAGAAATATAACTACTGTATCAGGATGCTCTGGCTTGATAAGACGGCATAGGTCATAACCATTTCCGTCTGGTAAATTTATATCCAGCAATACCAAATCAAAAATGTTTGTTTTTAATGATTCAGCGGCTGTCCTTGCATTCAGAACAGAAGTTATTGTGTAACCGTCCAATTCCAAATTATAAGTAAGCGTTTTATTCAAAAGATTATCATCTTCGACAATTAAAATATGCTTCATATTATCACTTCCTTTTCTTTTTGCAGATAGTATAACAGGCAAATGTCCGAGAATTGTTACAAGGACAAATATATTTTTCATTTTACAGCTTTTTTCTGTGTACTGCAATTTTATAAAAGAAAGGACAGCAGTGTCAAATTGCTGTCCTTTCTTTTATCATAGCTGGTAGTGTATAAGCGTGGGTTCATCATATCGGGTGTGGTATCTTTAACTACAGGAAACTCCCTACAACACTATCTCACTTCTTGCTTAATAAAGTTCTAATGAATCTTCTGTATCCACCCACATCTGTAAATTGCCATCAAGATATAATCTTGCATATTCCAAAGGCTCATCCACAGCCAATGAAGTAAGCGCACATTCTGATCCATATGTGGTTTTTAAATTTTTTTCAGCTTCCCAGCAATCAATGCGAAGCATATATCCAGCACTTGTGTAAACATCAATACTATCGTGGTTTATATTATATTCTGCATAAATTGTTCTCATCGTATCTTATCTCCATTTTCTTTTGATAATCAGTTACAGAGTTAAATATCGAAAACATTTCAATCAGTTCACCATGTCGTTATTGTTATATGTTATATTGTGTTATGAAATTTTCTTTCCCTTAATTTTTCCCATATTAAGGTTCATGAAAAGCAATGGGAAAATGTAACACAAGGGAAAGAGTAAGGGAAAGTTCACTTGCTACAAACTTAGTATTTTCAAGGGTTTGCGAAGAATTTGATAATCAAATATAACAGTTATTAAATTTCCTAAAATATGTGAAATATCAACTGTAAGTTACCAAAGAAAAAGAAGTTGTACATGCTTATGAAATCATGGAAAAAGATGGACGCCGGTACATAAAGTCAAAAGAGGAATTGGTCTCATTGGGCTTGGCGTTAATGGCTGAAAGCTGGACACCACCTAGAACAGAAGATAAGATCAGATGGAATATGGATGAACTGAAAAAAATGTTTATATCTATTGCGCCTGATGCTCCTGGAAGATATTTTTTGTTTGACAAGCGAGGTAATAAACGAATTATGACGGTAAGTCAATTGGTCATGATGAGGTTTGCTGAGAGAACAGAAGCTGCGGCGGCTTCCACTGCAACGCCTTTTGCGGCGGCACGTCCTGCAACGACAGTTTCGGCTGAAGCACGACCTGTTACGGCGCGTTCTGTTTCTGAGCCTTCTGTTACAGAAACTCCTGTTGTAAAAACGGTTACAGAATCCGCGCATGATGAAACTGAACTTTGGGACGAAGATCGCAGTTATTTAAAACTTAACACAGAATTATTTGGTGAAAAAAATATTACATTTTTAGGCAGAATTGAAATGGGAGGTATCAAAGGTTACAAATTTATGATTAACGGTATGGAACGTTGTATGAATTCTCAAACCTGTAAAATGATGAATTTCTTGATCAAAAAATAAGGAGGCAATCTAATGAAGGCAAAATGGGTTTGCCCCGTATGCAGTACTACAAATATATGCGAAAAAACGGAACGGATGAGATGCTTTGTATGTGGAAGTTATTATGAAGAAAGTCCGCATATATCCGAAAGTCTTCATCTGCCAGAGCGGGAGGATCTGACATCGGCAGATGTTTCAGCTGCGAAACCTGGGGTCCGGGAAAAATTAAATAATTTCATAAAAAAAATAAAATCTTCATTGGGGTTAAAAGAAACAGATCGTCCGAAACGTAAGCTTGCAGACTGGAAAATTGGACACTCATCATCAGACAGTAAAGAAGCTTATGTTGAAGCAACTCCTATTTACGAGGAAATAAGCGATTGTATTCCGGAGACAGATATAGAAATTGATAGGGATCCTACGGAAAGAATAGGGGAAAGTGAACATTTAGTGAAACGTTCGTCTGAAATATATTCAGGGAAGTCTTCTGCGGATGTTCGTTCTTTTACTCCCTGGCCGGAACATAGAATTGTATTTGATATGGAAAAATTAAATGCAACGGGATGCGTAAACGTTGAACGGACTGAGGTTAGTGGAAGCAAATATTATAAATTAACATATCGAAATGGGACAGAAAGAATTATGAACATTTCTAACTTGAAACTGGTGGGATATGTCAGAGATATGTAAGGAGAGAAAAAATGGGCTTTTTTAACTATGTGAAAGCTGCTTCTAAGTTTAAAGACAATGAATATGTCTTAGAAATGATTAAAAGGCTGAAGGATTTTGACGAATTTCATTGTCTTAGGGATTCAAGTCTTCTGTTAGCAGGAAGAATCAATCAAATTATCGGGAAAGCACCAGAAGAGTATATTAAGTGGATATGCCTTTGAAATCGGTTATGGAGATGATCTGGCTGAAGCATTAGACCGCTTAACAATGGGAACCCCTCAGGCAACTTTATTAAAAATGTTAAGCAGTACACATCCAGAACCAGGAGATCGGATCGGCAGGCTACAAAGCATGGGTGCTACATATTCGAGATATTAAAATATGGATAATTTATATGAAACAGTCAATAAAGTTCTTTCTCATAAAGAAGAAATCATAATTAATGATTGTGATGATCCGAAAGACGCAATTACAAAAATTATTTGTACAAGACCGGAATTACTATATTATATAAAAGGTTTTTCCTTGTCGCGTGTTGGTAAAACCACTACGTTAAATATAAAATATATGAATTTGTCAGTCCCGATGAACAAAATCCATTTTGTAAAAGGAGACAAAATTGAGTACTTGTTGCGCCAGACAGTAATTAGTTACGCTAAAACAGTGATATTTGTTTTATCTGACCGTGATAATTTGCAATGGATACTAAATTGCTTTATGACAAAATCTATGTCATTTTATCCCAATGTGAAAAGCTATGCGATATCTTCATTTGGTTTTAGCGGTATGAATATTCCATATACTGCATATGAAATACAGTTTAATTACCGCATAGGCACAGTAATGTTAAAACAAATGGAAATTGAAGTAGAGAATAAGATTAAAGAAATTTCCAGGAAGTTATTTCCATTCCATATGCCTGATTCTGTCAAATGTTTTATAGCGCATAATTATTTAGCAAGTACTATTGTATATTATGATATTGATAATGGCAGTCCTCTTGAAAGAAGCTATGTTCAAAGTGCTTATGGTGCATTAATCCGTGGGAAATGTGTGTGTCAGGGATATGCAGAAGCGTATAAAAGGATTCTAAATTATGTTGGAATTCCTTGTGATTTAGTTTCTGGAAAAATCCTTGATACAGATGAAGGCTGGCATGCATGGAATATTGTTCATATAAATAAAAATACAGTGCATGCACATGTAGATGTCACCTGGGATTCACATAACAAAAAAGTTTCCACAGAGTATTTTGGAAAAAGTGATGATTATTTTAATAACAAGAGAGATTGGAACCGGTTTTATTATACTCATTGTCCGAAAGATAATAACATGCTGGGTGAAGCCCACTATTACTGTATGACTTATAGAAGAAAGCTATTAGAGAGTGGGCTTCGAAAAGAATGGATTGAATGAAGGTGAGAATAGTTGGCTAATGAGCACGATAACACTTTAATAAAATGGGTCTGCAGTGAGTGCGGATCCAATAATATGAGCCATAAGGCTCTTGTTTATCAGTGTTCGATTTGTAACAAGATTCGAAGTACTGAGCCATTAATGACTGTAAATGGCGACAATATATTAGAACCGCCAGTTACAGAAGTTAAGATCAGGTTAAATAAATCGAACTGGTATAAATATCTGGATCCCCTGTCCGAGCAGGGAATGTGTGTGATAGCAAGAATTTTGCGGATTGCTCTTAGGATTATGCTTGCTTTTGTCATTTTATCATTCTTCATTCATTATGATTCATGGAACGAAGTTCTATATAATTTAAATAGCAATTGGCAAAGTATGAAGATGAGAATAAACATAAATGGGATTGAACAGATGCTTCAGCAATGCCAGAATTGCTATTTGAGCCTATTATCTTCTGTGAGTTCTAATATTATATGGCTAAAAAATAAAAATTTACTTATACAGACTGATACAACGAGTATTATTTTGGATAATATTCAAAATAAATATTCAATAATACTTCAAAACAAACAATTACTTGAAAATGAATTTTTAAAAAGAATAGTGAATACAACAAACATGTTTCCGGTTCTGTTATTACATATGAAAGAGTTAAGTGTTACTTTGATTGATAATGCAAATATATATTACCATAACTTAATTCAAAAGCTTATAGATACAAAAGACCTGGTGGAAAGGAAGTTTAGCAAATGACACAAATATTTCTTATTTTTATATATTTATCAACAGCTATAGCTATTTTAGCAACATTGATCGTATGCGTGAGTATTTTTGTAAAGTGTTTAAAAAAAGACCACTCTTCAGTAATGGATATAACTTCAATTTACTCACAAATCGGAATCTGCAAAAAAACAGGGATTATTTTTACTGTTTTGGAATGGTTTCTGTTTAGCTGTGAAAAAAAAGAAATCTGTCTTAAAGGATATGCAAACTTATCAGGTGTCTGTTTGCAGATAGGGATCATCTGGATTGTTTTTGCATTCATTTGTATCATAATTAATATGATGGTGAGCATATGTAAAGCGGATGCTAAAACAATTGCGAATTTATGCAGGTTTAGAAATTCTTCTTTTGGAGTTGGCGCGTTATATATTTTGTTTTCTTTTATTCTGAATGTATAACACCACATTTTTGGGGGCACGTGGGAATGACTGCAAAGATTCAAAGTCGTACAATGGGGGTATAGAGAAATGTTTTAGGAATTTGACGATGATGTATATGGTGAATGCACCGGGGGGTATTATGTGGAATAAAATAAAAGGTACTGTTGGAAAGAAAGAACTTGAAAATTATTATGATCCAAGCCCGGGCTCTGACGAAGAACAGCTGATGTGGGAAAGAAGAGCCGCTCGTCTTAATCAGATGGACAGATACGTAATTGTACGTAATCCGAATATGGGAGAAATTGAGTTTACAGTGGTGAAAAAAGAAAATCAGGACGATCGGTATAATCACAATCAGGTCTTCAATCCCAATGCGCTGGACGAAATCTACGAAAACTGCGTGGAAATACTGATCTCCAGGGACGTACCCAGCTGCAGAGGAATTTATCCCTTGAAAAATGGGGACTACATTGCGATGATGGCCAAAAAGATTCCAGGAGAGAATGCTTTTGATGATCGTTTCCTTGAAGTTTGCAGAGGCATTATCCTGGAAGGAAAAGAATTGGAGTTCTTTTGTCATCAAATCCTGGCAGAACCAGAAGGCGGAGAAAAGTTTTTCTTCCCTGAGGACGAACTTGATCCTGAACATATGGAAAAATGGGCACTTCCATCTCCAGATGTGTTGAAAGAACTAAATCATCATAACTTGAACTATTGGCTAGAACAGCTGGATTATAGAGAAATTATCGGTCTTGGGAGTGCATTGAAAGCAGTGGGAAAAGAGAACATGAAAATCCACCTTGACATTCCAATGGAGCAGCAGGAATCCATGTTTGCGGCTTTATGCTGCATTAGCGGGCTGATCAAAGAGAGATTGTTTATTCTTTTAAATGGAGAATGCCCTATGTGTCCTATGGGGCCGGATATTCTGGTCACGGATTCGATCCGGTTTAATCATAATGCAAGATACTCCTTTATGGAAATTGATGATTTCATTGACATGGGGCTTAGATTGGTTTAACTCATCAGATGAGCAGAAGTATTATATTGAATTGTTTAATTTTACATGGAGGGGATAAAAAATATGGAGAAGAATACTGAAAAACAGGAAATCGGAAGCTCTTCTGAAAGAGAGAACTGCGTAGAGATCAAAGGGGATAAAACCAATGAAAATCCCTTCATAACAGGCCGCCTTCTTATAACAGGAGACACCCACGGCGACCAGGGAGCAATGACCTACCTTGGAAGACAACTCCGAGAAGGCGACTGCCTCTTTGTTGCTGGAGATTTCGGATACATCTTCTTAAATGATACCAGCGAGAAATCATATTTAAGAGATGTAAACCGTTTTCTGGCAAAATTGAACTGTTATTTGGTTTTTGTGGATGGCAATCATGAGAACCATCCAGCATTGAATTCCTACCCAGTTACAACCTGGAATGGTGCCAGATGTCATAAGATCTGTTCACGTATCATTCATGTGTGTCGAGGGGAGATTTTAAAGATATACAAAAGTGAAGAACAGACCGAACCGATTAAGATCTGGTGCTTCGGTGGTGCATTTAGTATAGACCGTCAATACCGCAAACTAAACGAAAGCTATTGGGAGGAAGAGCTTCCTACAGATGAAGATTATGTCAATTCCAGTAAGAATCTGGAAGCAGAAGGCTACCAAATTGATTTTGGAATCACACACACCTGTCCTCTCTATCGAGTGCGAACACTCGGCTGCTACCACGCGGCCAGGGAAGAAGAACCTCTTCAGAATTATTTCCAATGGATATGTGACAAGCTGAACCAGACCAATGAGGCATCTGCAGATGGCAGCGACGACAAGAAGGGCAGGGGCAAGCGGTTCAAACGCTGGTATTTCGGCCACTGGCACACCGACTGGAACCAAAACTGGCTTGAGCTTAAGCACTTAGAAGAATTGCCCCAAAAGTGCAGGGCAATTTATCTGGATCTGGAGGACATGGAAACTGGTGAAGTGATTGATTAAGGCTGGATGGCCGTATATTTTAAAAGGAAATATAGACAGAAAGTAAACTGTAGGTTAACCTAATTATCAAGCTGTAGTATTGAAAAAAAGGTGGCAATCTGCTACAATATAGAGAGTACAGGATCGTCCTTCATACCAAAGCTGAGTGTCTTTTTTTTGAATGGTATTACACAAAAAGCTTAGGAGGAAGAACAATGAAAAACGTTATCACTAACTACGGAAATTCATGGCTCATGGGGATTGATCCTGTTGCAACAGGGGGACAGTTAAGGAAGGTTCGTCGTGATCATGGAATCACGCAGGAGTTTCTGTCAGAACTCTTTGAACGATGTGGAGATTCTGCATCCAGGGCTATCATCAGTATGTGGGAGAATGGTAGACGATTACCTTCGCTTTCGCATATGGTATTCCTATCGGAGTTGTATGGCTGTTCTCTCGACGAGCTGATCATCAGCTATCGGCGCTCAAAGGCGACTGGTGACGACGATCAGCTCGTCCCTTTTTTTATCGTAGTCTTTCGGAAGCTCTAAGCTTTTTAACTAACTGTTTCTTTTCAAGGAGAGCGAGCATGGAAAGAGTTTTTACTGAGGATGATTATATACGCTGTGATATTGTCACTGGAAGGCTGTATCGCCTTTTAACTTCTTTATTTCAGGATTTTTTAGAGGTTCAGCTATCCGAAGCACTAGGAAGTCAATGGATCAATGCGGTTGTAAAGCTGGCTGATAACATTTCCGGGAAGGATATGAGTCAGGAACGGAACAGTTTACGGGTTTTATTGAGAAAGAGGGACGAGAAAGGTTTGGTCTTAATGGACAAAACCTGTATTGATGTTACGATTGCAAATACATTAATGCTTTTTACTTGTTATTATTTGGTTTCGGTTCCGCGATACAATGGTTTTTCTAAAGATGAAATGATAGATATTATTCATATTTATGAGAATAAGCCTGCATCAGAATACACAAATTTCGATATGGTAGGTTTACAGGAAAAGCTGTTGGAATGTATTAACAAAGATATAAGGGTTGTTTTGAAATGCCAGGAAAAAATGGCAGTACCGATCAAAAGAAACGGAAAAGACGATAAAAAAAAGAATGGAAAAATAGAGGCTGATGACTTCTATAAGAAGATACAAAGGCTTGTTGATAACAAAAATCGTCTGAACAGCCATATGTCAACAGTTAGTGATCCTATAGCATCTGAGAGAGAAATAACAGATACCATAATGAATCTTGAAGAATTTCTTGATTATCTAACAGCTGCCTGGGAATATGAAATGAAATATGAGCTTCTGGAAAAATACCGTAAGGAATTGAATATAATACGTTATTTAAGGAGTACAACCAAATTTGCTGATGTTATATCTGCACTGAATTCTGTCATAGATACTATGCCTGTGGAAAAAAAAGAGGGAGAAGAAGAGGGAAAAGAAGAAAATCCTGGCGGGGAATCGAATGAAGAAGAACATTTAAAGGTGTTTACAAGGTGTTTTTCCCTATTATCCAATACCAATAATCATTGTGCAGCATGTACAGCCCTAATGGTTGAATCCAATACGCTGGAGAATCCATGCGCCACAATCATGTTGGCTTTCATGTATTATTGTGGATGGGCAGATGGTCGTACGGCTGAGGAAATTCTTATGCAGCTATTTTTTATTGATAATCAGAAAACCTGGCTTGCCAAAGCGGAAAATTTTAAAACGCTAAGCAAAAACGAGGAAAGAATTGATAAGGAACAGTCAGTAATACATAGGGCTCAGGCAATCGCGTATTACATTGGCCATGCAATGGTAAATAAAGCATCTTCTGCATTTATGATGGCTGGTTACCTGGGAATCATGTTAGAAAATTTTGAGATTACCAAGGCTTGTTTTCGCTTTGCCGGGGAGTCAGATCAAAAAGCTCAAAATTATTATAATGCCTTCAGCAACATGAGAGATGAGACGACCTTCCAAAAATGGGCAGAGGAACAGAACAGAAGGAGGTTAAATGAATAATGGAACGAAAAGAAGTTGATATTCAAATATTAATTGAAAAAGGCGACTTTATTGTAGTCAGTCTTGCTGATTTTGATGTAATAGATTATCAAAACCTTGCGGTAATGCTTCGACCGATTATTACTGTTCGAAAAGATGCTGTCTATATACCAATGTTTAAAAATGAACAGAGGTTGTGTGCTGATAATGTTTGGGCTGCGTTATCTTCATTGAAACAGAAGGGCCTTTTTGCGAATACAAATGCAATGAACTATGCTGAGCTGTTGAGTGAACTTGGAAAAGACAGAAAAACCGTCTATATTATTTCCAAGAATTCTCAGGTACGTGAAAAAATAATCCGTGAAAATACAGCACGGGTAAGAACTGTGTTCTGTGATCTGGAAGCGGATGGGCGACTTTATTGGAGCCAGGGAGTGTTTACACAAAGAGGTGCAGCTCCATCATCGCTGAAAGGCGGACAGTATACATCACGTAATAGTAATCCACATATACAGAAACGGGATAATCCAGCGAAAGCTGTCTCTGCTCCAAAGCAGCGTGATTATATTATTGCAACGACCCCGACAATTCAGGGAATCCGGAAACTTACTTCAACTGTCCGTGTATATGAAGGAAGTATTCTGTATGATTCTGTGAAAAATACATACAGATTAGTTAAGAAGGAGTTCCGTAATAATGGTGCTTATACTTACTCAACGAATCAACCGGGTATTTGGGCCAAGATTTACGACGAGAACTATAATTCTTCGTTTTTCGAGGATAAGATACGAAGAATGCTGAAAAATCCAGTTAATGTTGAAGGCATTATCTGGCCGAAGGATATTTTGACGGATTCAGATGGCGTATTTCGTGGATTTTTAATAAATAGTTTTTCTGGGCAGCCGCTTCAGACTAGTGTGCTGAAACGAGATGGACAGATGCAGTATTTTCCTTATTGGACGAAAACAGATATATGCACACTTACCTTGACGATTTTACAAAAGATTAAGGAATTGCATAAACGTGGTATTCTTCTAGGCTGTATTAATCCTGCTGCAATAAGAGTTGTAGATCAAAATACCGTGTTTTTCTGCGATACGGATGATTATCAGATAGAAGGTTATCCGACTCTTAGTAATAATATCAGTTTTGCAGCCCCGGAAAACCTTGATAAGAGGCTTTACCTTGCATCTCTGGATAGTGAAAACTTTTCAGTAGCAGAACTTGTGTTTATGCTGATGATGACGGGAAAAACACCTTATTTATCAGGCAATTCTAATATTATTGGCACTATTAAAAGAATGAGATTTCCTTTCTTTGTTAACGATTACGATGAACGTAATCCAAGCCTGCGTGTTATGCCGAGTATGTGGCGATATATGTGGAGCCATCTTAGCTTCGGGATGAAGAAGGCATTTTGCAGCACCTTTCAAAGAAATATGCCATTTAATGCACAGGGAAAACGATTGTCTGCTTTTAAATGGTATGATATTGTCGAGCAGTATCGTAATGAAGTTATGCACTCGTCTTCTTCTGAAGATAATGCGCTATACCCGGCTACTTTTAAGAAAAAAGAAGGCGATACATTTTATCGTTGCAGTAAATGTGGCAAAGAGCATCCCAAATTCTTTTTTGATCCAGAATATTTTCACGATTATCAGGTATGCAATGCGTGCATGGATATGCCATCAGACAAGTCGTATACCTGCGTTGATTGTGGGCGGACATTTATATACAAAAACCGGACAGCGTTATTCCATCAACGTATGAGGGCAACAAATGATGATTGGAAAAATCAGCGGCATTGTCCGGAATGTAAGGCGAAGAAGGCGAAATGTTCCGGATGTGGAAAAATGGTTCCATATTATGAGATTAATGATGGATTGTGCAAAGATTGTCGCGAAAACACTGTGTTTGAAAGACGAACCTGTAAAGAATGTGGTCGTTCTTTCTCTATAACTTATGCTGAAAAAAAGTATTTTGACTCCAAGGGCTTTTCATATCCTAGAAAATGCGAGATATGTCGAAAGAATAAAAATTCAGGTGGAAATAGTGGCAGCAGCAAATCTGGTACAAAACGTGGTGGATTCTTCGGCGGAATCTTTGGATTTTAAGAGGGGGTGAGGTCATGGCACGAAATACATATGATGAGGATGCATATACTCGTGAAGAGTTTTCGCACTTTCAGAATATTTTATTGAATGGTACTGCTCGTATTCCTATTTGCTTCTGTATTGATGTCAGCAAATCTATGGATTGGCTTACAAATCCTTCGAGTGATTTAATTGTTACGGGAAGCGGATATGAAGATGGCGGCTCAGTTAATCATGTTAAGCTGAGACCCGGAGCAACCAGAAAGTCTAAGCTGGACGATTTGAAAAAAGTTCTTAGGAAATTAATTTATGGTCTTCGTGACGAAGCTGCACTAAGAGACTCTGCAGTTGTGAGTATAGTGACGTTCAGCAGATATGCGAATACGGTCGTTAATTTTTGCGAACCTGTGTCTTTGGATGGAAATGTAATTGCAAATCAAATTAAGCTTGGTGTTGATGTCACGAATGTATCTGAGGGCATAAACCTGGCTTTGAATAAGCTTTCTACTATGTCAAAGGTATTGTCTGACGCACAAACCGAGAGTTATAAACCAGTTTTTATTTTGATTAGTGATGGGCTTCCTACAGACGGCAGAGAAGCCGAAGAGGCTGTTTCCCGATTAAGAAGCCAAGCTGCTAATGATGAGTTATCGATCATTCCAATTGGTATATACATGGATATACCAGGAAAACAATGGCTTCGTCAGCTGAGACCGGACGGAGAAATATTTACCATGAATAGTGATTATGACTTCGAGCAGGTTTTTGATATGATTGAGCAGCTAATTGTAGAGAAGGCGCCTATTATTTCAGTTGACGAAGAAATAATGAGTGACAATCAATTTGCGAAAGAAACAGAAATACCGGCTACAGCATACGGTCAAACAGCATCACCAGATGATCTGTTGAAATTGTTTGAATTCCCGGAGGATGTTTGATCGTACCATCCCTTCATTTTTAACGAGCATTTGCTTTGTGCAAGTGCTCTTTTTTGTGTTGTTAACTAGAGGTTGATGTCTCTAATTTGGCCAGTATGGTAATCTAAGACCATACAGAAACGGAGGTGATACCAAATGTGCACTTCGGGTTTTAAGTGGCAATGTAGTTATATTTCCAAAGAAAAAAACGTACAGAGTATATTCACCTTTCAGTATGAGGAGGACAGGATTATGAAGAAGATTAATATGAAACATGACAACAAAGACCGTATTATTTGTGTTTCTGATTTCGGTAAACACAGATTCTACTATCAGCCTGTAGGAACCAGGGACCGCCTTTGGCTCTTTGACACAAAAAACTATTCTGGTTCTGTATTTGCATTTTTCCGTAAGTATGGAAGATGCCTTGATGGCATCGGTTTTAGCATGACTGTAAAGGAAATGTATGAGGCCGGCAATAACCACAATGCGAAGATCACAAAGATATTGGATCGTATTCCGGGACAGGTGGAATATGTGCTTCGTGAAAATGAAGAACTTATTCAGATGCCTTGCCTGGCTGTACATAAGAATTATCAATGCAGCTATGCTGTTGACCGTGCAGCGTAAGAAAGGAGATAAAACGATGAGCAGGAATAAAAAGGCTCTTCCTATGAGAGGAATTCGTACACCCCGTTTCTTTATCTGGTTTCGTGGATTCTGGCAGGGAAAGGTTCTCCATACTGGCGGTCTCTGCCCGGAAACCAATGTGATTGCCTCTGGCTATGTGACTGGTCAGATCAAACGCTTCCGTAATGCGTGCGTTACCCGCCGGGAAAAAGCAGAAGAGAAGCTTAATAAGGCATGGGGGAATGCAGATGAACTGCTGGTGGATTACGCTGCTGTGACCGCTGCAATTGCGGAAGCGGAAAAGGAACAAAATGCGCACAGTGAGAGCAATGCGCAGGTTCGTTCTAAGGAAAAGGCGGCTAAGAGACGTGCATCATTTGAGGAAAAGCGTCAGGCTATCCTGAAGAGTCTGGCAACGATCGCAAACGACATTCGCGCAGAGTACGATTCTGCATATGATCAGATGGAGGCTACCTCAGAACTTCTTGCATCTGCGTTGGCTTGTTATGGACATGGTCTTCTGATGAAGCCGGTATATGGTGATAATCTTCCCACCATCACTTATGAAGACTGTGCAAAGCAGATCATTGTCAACCACGAAGATACCTGGAATGCTATCGGTTCTATTTTGAAGGGGGTAAAAGGATGAGCATCTTTAACAAGATTTTTGAAGGCAGTAAAAGAAAGGGCATCTTTAAAAAGAAGGGTGATTATAGTGTCCTGACAGACAATTATGTACCTGCATCTCTGCCTACCTACGGTCAGGGCCTGGAAAATTTTGTTACTGCCGATTATCCTATGAACAATCCTGAAATTATTGAAACTGGCTATCACGAGGTTGAAGAGTATCTTAGTGGAGTGATCGCAACTTGTGACAGTCATTCTACCGGCTCGGAGTGTGACCCATATATTGATGCAAAGATGGATCATGTCATTGCTGGCCATGAGGCTGCTGCTGCAAACAACGAGAACCAGATTGTCCGTATCCGGTCTGCCCGTACAATGCGAAAAGAAGCACTTGACCGCAAGATTAACCCGCGTGAGGAAAAAATCGCAAAACTTCAGTCTGAGATTGAACCTCTCGAGGAGCTTCGTTCTCATTTTCAGATCCACATCGGCAAGTCTGCTATTTCAATCGGCCTGCCGATTACGGTAATCGCTATGCTTGTTGATGCGGCTGTAAACTACAGTTTTCTTCAGACGGTTCTGTTGTCCAATGCAACACTGCTGCTGATCACGGTTATCTGTATGTCTGTAATGTCGGACGGTTCCATGTGGGCTCTTGGTACATTTCTTTCCCGAAGAAAAGAAAAGTTTACCTCAAAGCCTCTGTTTTGGATCATCTGCGTTGGTCTGGCAAGTATGTTCCTTTTGTCTGTTGCCGCTTCTGTAATGATCCGCTGGGGATCCATGGATGCTACTTATGGCACTATTAATGCGGCTGGCGAATTCGTGGGTAAGGAATCCTATTCCCTTGCTGAGTATGGTGTCACTCTTGCCACGGCGTTTGTAACAACCGCAACAGGACTGCTCTCCTTTGCGTTCTCGCTTGATGAAAATGCCTTTCTTGTTTCTATTCGCGAGCGAAAGAAGAAGGAACTTGCAAGGTGTCTTGCGGAAATCGATCCCCTGCTGAATGAACGGGCTCTTCTGGAAAATGCGCCAGACCCCAAGGAATGGGATGAACGTAAGCGTGCTGCTGCGGAGCGCCAGATCGAAGCTGTCCGTCTTGGTTTGAAGCTTCATTGCCGCAAGCTGATGGCAGAAGGTGTCAATGATCCTGATTTTACTGAGCGTATGACCGAATCAGGAGAAGCTCTTTTGAGAAAAGGAACTTCTTCTGATATTTCCAAAATGCCTGCCACAACTATCATAAAAAAGGCAGCCTGAAAGGAGATTAAACCATGAACAAAATGATGAAAAGTATCTTTTCTGCTATCCTGACCCTGGCAATGCTTCTTAGCTTTACTGGTTGCGGAGACTCTGAGGATATCCAGAGCTCCGATCCTGTAAACATCGCATTTGTTGTTGGCATCGCTGATGATGAAACCAAATTTAACGAGGGGATTGATGAACTTGCCTCCCTTCCTGCGAACCCTGGTACGGATTATGCCTTCATTTCCGCTGAAGGGGAACCAGCTATGATCGGAGAGGCAAAGACCATTCCGGATTTCTCTGACCGTGGTTATACGGATGTGATGATGGAACGTGTACGTACCGGAATCATGGCAGATCTGACTGGGCAGCTGGCAGATTATAAGCCAACGTCTTCTGAGCTTGACCTAGCAGCAGCTACGGATCTGGGGGTACGGACACTGAAGGCACATGCTGTTGATGGGCGCGATAATGTACTTGTCTACTACTGCTCAGGAAGGTCAACAACAGGGTTTATTAACATGGTTGAAACACCTGTGTATGAGATGGATGTGGAGGAATCTGCTTCTGCAGTTGCTCAAAAAATGAAAGTTGATCTGTCTGGCATTGATGTTGTCTGGTATTGCTGCGGGGACTTTGGGGGCAACAAGCAGCCGAAGATTTCTCCTAACGAGAAGGAACAGCTGAAAGCTTTCTACAATCAGCTGTTTACTGCACTAGGTGCAAAGTCCATTACCTTCAAGGATGATCTTCCCAGTTCAGAATGCTATAGCTTCCCTGATGTACCAGTTTCCCCTATAGCTGTTGAAGATACAGGCTCCGAACTCAAGGACCTGGTTGTTCTTGCTCCTGAGGTGTTTGAGGAGACTGAAGAGACCCAGGATGAGGAGGTGGCTGATACAGCAGTGCTTGAGTCCCCTATCGTAATTCCGGAATCTCAGGTACGTTACCAGCCTGACTCCGCAGAATTCCTTGATCCTGTTGCAGCTGCGGATGCGATTCAGCCTGCTGTGGATTTTCTCCTGGAGCATCCGGAAGTAAACATTCTTCTTTATGGTACCTGCGCTGGCGACAATGACACGGACTTTTCACTTGAGCTTGGAAGGGCGAGGGCAGAGAGTATTAAAGCAGAATTAGAAAAGGGGGGCGTTGCTGAAGACCGTATTACAGCAGTAACGGTTAAGGTTGCAGACGATCCTTATTATCAATTTGGACTAGGCACAAATTCAGAGGCCAGCAGCGTTAATCGTAAATGTGTGATGCTCGATATGTCAACTGAACTGGCCAAGCAGATTCTGGCTAACGCAGTTTAAGTTATGGAGGGGAGTGCCAATGAAATTTCTGATCCTCTTGTTAATAATCTGCTGTATCTTCCCTAATGTTGGTGCTTCGGTGGGAAATACCCTGATCGGGTTAGAGCCCGTTGCTGAGGCATTCATGCCATGTTTGATTGCCATTGTTGGTCTTTATTTGATCGTTAAGAGCGTTTTGAAGTGAAAGGAGAAAATAATGAGTAGTAACCATTACAGTTCCATTGATCCTGTTACAGGTAATGTTTCCTGGAATGGCCCCCTTTCTATTGAGAAGGGGGATCATTCCCATATGCCAAGCCGCACAGACGCGTATCTTCATGGGGATGAGAGAGGCCATGTAAACGGGTCTTCTTTAAAAGGCCCCAACACGCCAGAGAACGTGGTGCCGCAAAACTCTGACGTCAATCATGGAGCTTACTATTCTATGGAACAGGGGGAACGTTCCGCTCTTCAGAATGGAGCAGCTATTGACTCTTCCAAAACCGCTGTAGTGAATTCTGAGCCGGGAGCCCGACCAGACTTGTTTACGGTAACAGATAATGTAACTTATTCGGATGGCCATGCGGAGTCCATTCACCATTCCTTTACCAATGCATCTTATGCAGACCAGCAGGCATGGAACGATATGTCAGCTGCCTTGCCCGATACCTTTGATGCGCCGAATCCTGGCAATGTCCTTGCTGATTCAATGAGCAGCTCAGAGTATGCAGAGCTAATGGAAAATACTGATGCAGAATTGCCAGGTATTGCGGAAGACTATGCGGCAGCAGACTTTAGTGGGGTACCGGGTACCGACTCTGCGGCTTCCGATGCCGATACTGCTGCGTCTGGTGAAAGCGCTGATTCTTCTGTTGATAGCGGCAGCAGTGCAGAGTGCGATTCTGATGATGATTAGGGAGGCAAAAAATGTTTTATGATCTATCAAGGGGATTGAAGAGAATGAAAACTCCGCAGTGGCCAAAGGGAGCAGGCAGTATCCATTCAGTTCTCCCTGACGGGACTGCTATTGAACTTCCAGTTTTTAAAGGTGTAAATGTAATTACCTTCGGCACCGTAGGCACAGGAAAAACGAAATCTTATACGGAAGAAGCAGCAGATATTTTACTTTCCGATGCTCCAAAAACAAAGGGGGTGTTTTTTGAGACAAAGCATTCTTTTATCGACCGGTTTTTGTCGAAGAATGACAAGGTGATCACACATAATCCCAAGGCTATATCTGAAAGGAATCTTTTCGTCCCGAATATTGTGAAGGAAATCCGCTTATCTGCTGATCCAGAGGCAGAAATGAGAAAGTTTGCAGAGTTTTTGTTTGCCGAACTCCTGAGCGGGGCGAATCAGAACAGGGCCTGGATCGAGGCTGCCCGCAATACCTTTATCGGTGTATTGCGAACAATTGTGGATTGTTTCCCAAATGAAAACCCTGGTAATTGGACTTTGGTAAATTCTTTGCGCAGGATGACAACGGAGGAGCTTTTAGCCTATCTTGCACGGCATCCCCGCAACCACTCTATGCTTAGAAGAGACTGGGGATATGATCTTAATTGTCCAAAAGACTACAAACCCACCAAACGTGCATCGGACATCCAGTTTTTTCTTAACCAGGTACTTGAAGCTTTTTCTGGCAGCTTTGAGATGGATGGACAGGATACCATTCACGATTGGCTGGCTGGAAGATATGGGCGAAATCTCTTCTTTCTGTATGACCTTGCCTCCGCTGAAATATCCAGACCTTTTTTCTTATACTACATGAAAAAGATCAAAGATCACAAGCTGAGTAATGCTGCAGGATCTACGGCTCCTATTCTTATGGTACTGGATGAAATGGATAAGATGGCAGACTGCGGAAAATCAGCCGATTGGGGACTTTATCAGGCAGCAAACCTTGGAAGGGAGTATGGCCTGCAAATTTTACTTACGACCCAGTCAGTAGAAAATCTTTATGGACTTAGTGCTGATTTCAATGAGCATATTACAACAGGAGGGCTGGCAGGTTTTCCATATCTGATCAGCTTTCGGCCGGGAGATCCCACAACGATCGCCACACTTCAGACGCTTTATGGCTCTGCGTACAGGGAACGTATTGTACTTCCGGCATCCCGTTATGCGGAGCCGGTTGTAAAGTGTGACCTGGAGCCAATGGTCACCGAGGCAGAATTTGCGTCTCTGGGGATAGGAGATTGTATTGTAAAAATCCTGTCTTATCCTCCACAAAGAGTACATATAAACCTTAATTCGTAAGGAAAGGAGGCGCCATATGAATTATCTCCAATATATCAATTCTGTATACCGTCCTGTTCAGAATGATATAAGTACCCGTTATCTTATTAGCGGCATTGATTTTCGTGTGCGGCAGGTATTAGGACAGTATATTATGAATTCCCTTTATGATGCTGGTAAAATCCTTTTTATTCTTGACAATACCCAAAGTGGCAGTGATTTCACTAATTTTGGCAGGTTTCATGTTCTGAATCCTTTGAATGGAGATGTTGACCTGTGTAATGATCTCTTCGAGGTAACTTCGCTTAGAGAGATCAGCCGGCTTCGGAGCCTTCTTGCAGAGTTAGGTTTTGAAGGGACGAAAGCAATGAAAGTGGTCAATTATCTTTCGTTCGTGAGAGAAACAGAACGGAGACTGGGAAATAATGGGCCGCTTTGTATGGAAACCCTTGAAGAGTACAGTGGAACAGCCCTGGTTAAGTGGAAGCTTTGTCAGCTTGAAGAGAGTGGCGGGCTGTCCCGGGAGAACTACGAGTATCTGCTTACCCGATATGCGGAGGTCAGCAGTGCTGCGGCTGATTTTGAGATGTTTCTGGTAATGCTGGCTCCATTTGTGGGCGGAGGTTCCCAGCCCCACCCAGGAACGGCAGTACATCTTGCAATTGGTGAGTTTGGTTCTGACCGGGCTATGCAGGAGGTTATGTGCAGGCTTATGCTGGCTTTTACCAAAAAGCAGCCGTCAGCTTGTTCCGTCTTAATTGTGGATGATGGCAAATGTGACCGCGAATGTATTGTGGAGGTACTGAAAAATTTACCTACAGCTACAGACGTCCATATGTTTACAACAGATGCTTTTTCGTTGGGGGACAGAGATCTGAGCGTTCTGATGAGAACCTTTCCTGTACGTATTTATTCCCGCCATGATTCTATGGATTCGTGCTCCAGGATTGAGGCATGCTGCGGACAGATCGATGTGGTCAGACGCTCCTACACGACAACAGTAGATAAGCGTATCCGCGCGTCAACAGCTTTTGATATGCTTTTCGGAACAAACCGGACTGAAGCAGAAACCTGCAATGTTCCTGTGCGGGAGGCCCGTTACCGCAAGGAGACGATTAATTCTTTGTGCAGCGGTACCGCTATCATTGATTGTGGTGGAACACAGGTACTGTTTCAGTTTTGATATGGGAGGTACTGTTATGATCCGGCTGCCAGGTATTCTTAAAATATTCGCGGTATTTCTTAGTGATTTTTTGGCTGTATATGCGCTGTTTCATAATATAGCGGTTGCAGCTGGTGTGGTTGGGGTAATTGCACTCTATGTTTGGCTTGGAGGGTATTTCGCATTGTTCAGGGATGGGGCAGTTCGTTCCAAAAAGCTTCCAGATTATGAATGCTCCCGTCTTGAAACTGCAAAATGCCAGCTTGCAGAGGAGGTTAAAAGTATTAGTTCTGTAGACATTTCCAGGCTAAAACTTTATCTGATCACAGCCGATCCTGATATGCAGGCTACTGCATATGGTGCAAATAGTGTTTCGGTTTCAAGAGGGGCATTTGACAATGCTGATCCCATAACGCTTAATGCGATTCTTGGTCATGAAATTTCACATATATTGCACCTTGATGCAGAATTTAACCGTGCTGTTTTTGCAACAATTTTTCTTATCTGTGGTGCGGTCAGCGTTGTATCATTTGCGGCTATGGCAGTAATCTTTTTGGTGTTTCTGGTATGCAGCTTCTTTCGTTCCTGGCTTGGTGTTATGGCGTTCAAAGGGACGACCAGGGCTGTGGGGGGAATTTTCAGCCTGCTTCAGAAGGGCGTTGTGGTTATTTACCGCAGCTTTGCGGGCTGCTTGAACCGCGCGGCAGAATTTCGGGCTGACCGTTATTCAGCGCAGCTTGGATATGGAGTCCAGCTTGCGCATTTCCTTTCCTATGCTGCTCCGAAAACGAGCCGTCAGTTAACATTTACAGAAGTACTTTATCGTACGCATCCGCCAGCACCCAAACGTGTGGCGCGGTTGGAAAAGCTTGTGAGCAAGGAGACTCACCCGATAAAAAGATAAGGGTTGAAATAACAAATGAAAAATACAGTGGCATCCATTTCAGGTGCGGTACTTGACCGTCTTAGAATTAAATACAGAAAACTTCCCTGCAGAGATGGGGCATTCTATTATTGCACAATTCCATCCAATGGCTATACCTTTGATCTGCAATGCGAGGACAAGGATAATACGGTCCGGATTTGGAGATTTATTGGTACAGCACCTCTTTCCAAGGCTGGAAGGCGGTGTGAATACCGTAATCCTCATTATCCATGGGCTGTGATCGGGATGGAGGTGACAGATGAAGGCGATGTCAGCTTTTATGCAGAGCAGAAAATGGAAATTACGGACAGGAAGAGTGCAGCCCGAATTGACAAAATGATCAGTGGTTATATTGATATGATCGCAAATTCTTCCATTACCCTCTCTTTGTGAACCGGTAGTTTATGGGAAATTGTATTAGAGGATTGTACAATAAGGATACATTTACTATGAAAGTCCCAGACGGCAGCCAATGATGCAGCCGATTGGCGACATGTCCGTTTAATGGAGGAGAATACGGATGAGAATTAACACGTTAAATAATTATCCTGAGAACTGCATTTTTCTTGGAAATCCGGACACTCAGGCAGCTGACGCGAAGCTTCTTATTTCCCAGATGAAGGTTTTGTGCCCCGAAAAGTTTGAAGGAAACAGGGATTCTTTTTCCTTCGAACTTCGTTATACAGCACCTTTCGACAAAGGCTTTAATGAGCTGAAACGTCTGCAGGGAACAGCAGCTGAAGCCGCTGGACGACGGAATGAATTTAAGGGCTATATCGTTCTTGATATGAACAGCTGGCTGACACATCATGACGAAGAGTATCTGAACAAAGCATTACTCTTTCTGATCGATATGAGTGATTGCTGGAAGTATATCTTTCTCGTAAACAATCAGAATTCAAAAGCTGCAAGAGAGCTTGTTGGCAGGATCCTGTCGGTATTTTTTCGTGGACATATCCTATGCAAAGTCAGGGAAGAACCAAAGAAGTGTTCCTACAGGGAGCGCGTGAATGCCCTTTGTAAGGAAGAAGGCGTTGTGTGTTCCACATTTGTAAAAGAATTTCTTCAGGAACTGCTGGAGATGGAATTCGATGAAACCATTGTTTCGGCACTTCTTAGTGAAATATCCAGGAGTGCTGGGAAAAAAATCAGCAGGAATGCGATTGTTAATTTCGGGAATAACCGGGAATCTGCTATACGCTATATGATGACACCGAAAGAATATGAGCGTCTTTTGACAAGCATCCAAAAGAGAAAGGAACACTGGTATGACGGGAAAGAAACAGTATGAAGCAGCTTATGCAGGCTATGTATATGAAAAACCAGCTACTCACTGGACTTCGACGGAAGCTGTAAAAAAATGTCTTACAAAAGTTGATCTTACAGATGTGAAGGCTCTTAAGGCCGGTGGTATGCCAATTATCTCCGATGGCCGGAATGTGTACATGGATGATGGGGATGGCCATACCGTTTTGATCGCCTGCAGTGGCATGAAAAAGAGTATTTGTGGGTTCATGCCGCTGATACGGATGCTTGCAGCGGCAAAAGAGAATATGGTGATCACGGATCCAAAGGGAGAGCTATATAACCGTGAAGCCGGTTTCCTGAAGGCTCAGGGCTATAATGTGCGGTGTCTTGATTTTCGGACAATGGATAAAGATTGTTTTAATGTGCTTCAGTATGCAGCCTCGGTGTACCGGAGTGGAGATAAGGAAAGAGGCTTAAGCCTGTTGTCGGACCTTATTAGTTCCCTTGCAGAGGAACAACGGCATTGTGCAAAAGATCCATTTTGGCCAGATACTGGGGCATTATGGCTAAACGGAACTGGTGCGGTCATGCTGGAGGCATACCCAAAGACCGAACAGGTTAATATTTTAAACTGGTCTGATTTCAATGTACGGAATTCAGCGGCTATTGTTGAGGAACACATCCTTTCATTGATGCCGGATAATACTGTGAAAAGTGCACTGAAGCAGTGTATTTCCTCCGCGGAAAATACATTTAGAAGTATTCTGATCACAGCATCCAGCTTTCTGGCAATGTTCAATCAGAATCCGAAGCTTGCTGCGATGCTCTCCTATAGCACGTTCTCCTTAGAAGATCTCATAATTCCAAAGACGGCACTTTTTCTGGTGACAGACGATACTACTTCCACGGCAGATCCGATCCTGGGAATGATCATCAGCCAGATTCAGAGCTTTTTGATTGACAAGGCCTATCACAACAGGAATGGAAAGCTGGATGTCCGCATGAATTTTGTGCTGGACGAGTTTGCCTCTATTCCAATCCCGAACATGGATAAAAGCCTTGCGACTCATAGAAGCCGCAACATCCGGTATTATCTCTGTGTCCAGAGCCTGGCACTTCTAAAAGAGCGGTATGAAAATCCCGAGAAACTACTTTCGAATTGCGCTTCAACACTGTATCTTGGTTCTACAGAGCTTGAACTGCTAAAAGAGCTTGAAGCAAAGCTGGGAACGACCTGTATTACGCCGGACGGAAAAGAACGGCCGCTTTGCTCTCAGGCAGAACTTATGACCCTTGAAAGAACCTGGGATCACAAAGAAGCTATTTATATGAATCTTGCAGAAGGAATCCGGTACTGTACAATGCTTCCAAGTATTGAGGCATATGAGATTGGAAATCATCCAATCCCGTCTTTTAGCGCTGAACCGCCTGCAATTGCGACCTATACGGTTGCCCAGTTTGCTGCAGATGTGGTAAATAAGAGAATCCGTGCTCCATTTGCACCTGTGCAGAAAAAGAGAACAGTATCCAGGGGAAAAAGAAATAAACGTCCACGGTCTTTTTCTGAGGAGGCTTCCTCGGATCCGGACCTTGAAGAAGAATTGCTGCAGAAGTTTGACGAGCTATTTGGCACATGTGAAGAGGATTAGGAGGAGTATATATGTCTATACCAACAACCAGAATTGCTACTGCAGCCGGTTATATGACCTCTGACTGTCTGTCAGAAGAGTTTTCCTGCCGGAGAATTTACATTACGGAAGAAATCACCAACTCAATGGCCGCAGAAATCTGCTGTCAGATTAATCACCTTGCGGCTTTGAGCAATGAGGATATTACACTTTGGATTATGTCTCCTGGTGGCTCTGTATCTGCTGGATCCGCTATCCTGGATACCATGAATACCTGCGGATGTGATTTCAAAACGATTGTTATGGGGACTGCTGCTTCTATGGCAGCTGTGATCGCATCGTCCGGCACAAAGGGGAAACGATACATTGGAGCAAATTCAGGAATGATGATCCACCAGGCACTTGGCGGATTTTCAGGTCAGACGGCGGACATACTTCGAACCGCCCAGCATATTGAGAAGACGAATAAAAGGCTTTATGAGATCCTTGCCAGAAACTGTGGTGTGAGTGTCCAACAGATTGCGGTTGATTGTGATAGGGATTATCACCTGAACGCAGAAGAAGCGATTGCTTATGGTCTGGCTGATCACATCTTTAGTGGATTTGAGGATTAAGTTTCTTTTATTCAGATCAAAGGAGAAATATTTATGGATAAGAAGGTGCAGCCCAGGATTAATGCAGCTGTTTCCTGCATGAGTGTAATTGCAGGAGTGGCTGCCTGGATTGGATGTTACTTCATTTATACAGAGTATTACAATGCACTCCCGGTTCCGTTTTTGGTCGGAATTATGTGCGCGGCGTTATTTTTCTTGTTGTTTATTACAGTATGGATTGGCTCCGTAGTGTCAGGAGCTTTTGACAAAAACAGCGTTTTATATGCAAATGCTGGAAGAATGCTGGGATATTTGCTTATTGGTACATTAGGGGTATTACTTTTATCTTCGCTATTGGAGTTTCTTTATGAGCTTTCTCCAAAGCATAAAGAAATTGAAGCTACAAGCTATATTTTTATTCTTGATGAATCTGGTTCCATGAGCATGAATGATCCAAATGGATTGCGGTATCAGGCAATTCCGGAAATTATGAAGGAGGAAAATGCTGGTTTTCCCTATATGGTTTATACCTTTTCTGACGATACCCAGATTGCAAGAGAAATGGGGCCGCTTGATGATGAGTATAATGAGATTCCTATTAAAAATGACGGCGAAACCACGATTTTCGGGACGGTCATTAAGGTTTTAAACGATTACAAAAATAGAGTATGGGATGGTGGTGCAAATCCTAAAATCATCTTTTTGACTGACGGAGCTGCGACTGATTTAAGCAAGGACTTTCTTTGGTTTAAGGGAAATATGCCAGAATTTACTTCCGCTTTGGAAGAATATAGTGAGCTGGGGATTAATATTAGTACTGTGGGACTTGGCTCTGTTGACAGAGAGGTAATGCGAAAGATGGCCGAGACTACAGGGGGTGTGTTCGTATCCATTCAGAATGCTTCGGATCTTGGCGCTGCAATGAAAACAGCTGCTACATCATATTCTGACAGAAATCTTCTTTCTATCAGGTATATGAAGCATCTTGATAAGATTTATGGAGTAGTCCGGATCCTGTTTTTGAGTATTATCGGTATGGTCATCGGAAGCCTGGTTCTGCTTGCCTATATGGAAGATACAAGCATTCCTATTATTATTGTCAGTAGTGCAGTTTCTGCTCTGGCTGGAAGTGTCTTACTTGAGCTTGGTTTAAAAATAGGTATCCCTCAGGGCGGACTCTGGTGTTGCCTTTGGATATTATTTTCGCTAACACTTGGATATATCTATCCCAAAATAGAAAATAGCCGGCTTCTTTCCTGGAATGAGGGGTGCAGGATGGCACCTATGGCGTATCGTACGTTGAAAATGAAGCGGACGAAATGATGAATATCCTGTACAGGTTATGTTTAAATATGGACATAGCCTGGCAGGATATTTTTGCGTAGTGGATAATTGGATAGAAAAAAATATGCATAAAACGTGAGAGACTTTTCAAAAGGGGTGAACCTATGTATTTTAGAAGAAAAGTAGACTGTTATTTGAACGAATGGAAGGTTGTACTGTGCCTTTCTGTAGCAGATTAGCTGGAAGGAACTGCTTACAGACATCAGACATAAAATTCTGTCTTGCCAGAATCTTGTGAAACTTTCTGAAATCCGACTATTTCTGTATACGAAATTCCAATAAAGTGATATAGTTAATTCAAATAGATTTTTGAGAAAACATGTTGTGTTTGGGATTGCATGTGAAAAATTGTGACAAATGACGTGCGAAATTATGTCAACTGGCATGAAAAATACGGGGGAAGAAATATGGATATTTTAGTTGTGATCGATATGCAGAATGATTTTATTGACGGTGCACTTGGCACACCAGAGGCGGAAGCCATAGTGCCCAATGTGGTGGACAGAGTGAAGAACTTCAATGGTCTTGTGCTGGCAACCAGAGATACCCACGGCGGAGATTACCTTCAGACACAGGAGGGACGGGTGCTTCCTGTAGAGCATTGTATCCGCGGCACTTACGGCTGGGAGATCCGGGAGGAGATTGCAGAGCTTCTGGAATCCGGACCCATTGACAAGCCCACTTTCGGAAGTGAAACTCTTGGAAAGGTTTTGAAGGAATTCAATAAATCAGAGACCATTGACAGCATCACCTTAATCGGTCTTTGTACAGATATCTGCGTGATCTCCAATGCCATGCTGCTGAAAGCATTTTTGCCGGAGGTGCCCATTATTGTAGATTCCCTCTGCTGCGCAGGGGTGACGCCGGAGAGTCATGAGCGGGCACTGGAGGCAATGAAGGCCTGCCAGATCGAGGTTATCTGAGGCAGGAGAAAGAAGGTACACTTGATGTAGAAGCCTGAAAACCTGCATGGCAAGGCTGATGGAAGAATAATGGTTGTATAGAAATAGTTCCGTAGATGAAAATTTCAAAAACTGTTTCATCTCGGGGCTATTTTAGTATTCCAAATTTTATTTTTTTGTAATAGAATAGTAATGAAATTGTATTTTCTCATATTTCTATCAAAATTGAATGATACTATAAACAAGGTGATTTGCGCTCATGGCTAGTATAGCGGATATTAAGGAACTGCCATATTGATTTGTCTGTTGTTAGTACATGAACGCATACAAAGAGGGGACTGAATCGTGAAAAAATTAGAAATTCTTGTTGTGGAGGATGAACCAAAATTAGCACAGACAATTTCTGACTTTCTAAGGATTCAAAATTACGAAGTAGAAACAAAACTGAACGGAAATGATACTCTGGAGTATTTTCGCCAGAACAAGCAGATGGTTGATCTGATATTGCTGGATCTTATGCTGCCGGATATTTCTGGATATGCCGTACTGAAAGAAATACGAAAGATATCGGAAGTTCCGGTTATTATTTTGTCCGCAAGATCAGCTGTGGCAGATCAGATGAGCGGATTTGAAAAGGGCGCAGACGATTATATTACAAAGCCTTTTTCCCTGGCGCTGGTGAAGATGCACATGGAAGCAGTACTGAAGCGCGCAGGAAAACTCCGGACTATGGTGGAGTATAAAGAACTGCAGGCTGATGTAAATGCACAGCTTCTATATTATAAGGAGCAGCATATCCCAACTACCAGAAAAGAATTTGACCTAATGGTTTACTTTATGGAACATCCGGGAATTGTTCTTCCAAGAGACACCATACTAAATGCGGTGTGGGAATATGATTACGTGGGTGATGTGCGGACCATTGACACGCTGGTAAAACAGCTGCGGAAAAAGCTGGGTGTGGAGTGCAGTTATATACGTACCGTGTATGGGGTGGGCTATATCTTCGGGGAGGAAGGACATGACGAAAAGCTCTGAAAAAAGGAAGCAGATATGGAATCCCCAAAACAGGGGCTGTTTCCTGATCCTTGTGTTTGTGCTGGCTGTCTGCATTTATGCAGTTTGTTGTTATCCCGCTTATGCGGCGCTGAAGACCAGAACCATATACCAGCTTTATGACGAATTAGAGAATATGAAATTGTCTGATTTGGACGATGATGACATTGATACCTTAAATGAATTTCAGAAAGAGAAATTTGAGGTAATGGTGACGGATGAGGATTTTCAGAAGATCTATACCTCCAGAACAGCAGTTTCCCGTGATTACATAGACCGGTATATAAAAAACAGACAGGAAGAATATACAGAAAATGCAAAGGTAATGCAGAGAAATCTGGAATTACGACATGTGTTGATCCTGAAGGGAAAGATCATAGATGATGGACATACCTTTTACGTGTATATTAAAAAGGATGTACAGTCAGGCATTGATATTATAAAAGGAACTACCATATATTTCCTGGTGATTATAATGGTGGCCATATTTCTATATTATGTGCTTTCCAAAAAAGGAGAATGGGAAAAGGAAAAACAGTCTAAGCAGTCGGACTATCAGCTTCTGGAAAGCCAGCGGGAATTTGTAGCCAACATTTCCCATGAACTGAAAACACCATTGGCGGTAGTGTCCAGTCAGGTAGAGATGCTGGAAATTGCAGGAGATAAGATTGACCGGACTTATTACTATTCTTCCATCCATGAGGAACTGGACAAGATGTCCAGGATGGTCGGAGAGCTGCTGGATTTTTCCATGCTGGACAATCAGATGAGTGCTATGGAAATGAGCCGGGTAAACGTATCAGAGATGGTAGAATACCTGCTTCTTCGCTATGATGCCGTGTTCCGGAAAAACGAAATTAAAATTGAGCAGAATGTGGAAAAGAAGTGCCTGGTATATGGAAACCGTATGTATCTGGAACGGGCTGCCAATAATTATCTGATGAATGCTTTTCAGCATACGGAACAGGGAAAGTGCATTCGCGTTACACTGAAAAAGGTGAAAAAGCGGATCCGGCTGGAGGTTTACAATGATGGGGAGCTGATCAAAGAAGATCAGATCGAACATATTTGGGACAGTTTTTACACCACTTCCCAGAAAAAGACACCAGTTACCTCAGAAAACAATGTGAGAAATGTGGGGCTTGGATTGTTTGTTGTACGCAAGATCGTGACCAAGCATAAGGGAACCTGCGGAGTCAGCAATCAGGAAAATGGAGTTCTGTTCTGGATCCAGATTCCGGAACTGACAGAATAAATATGAGGAAAATGAAAGAGTAAGGGGAGAAACTTGAGACTATGAAAAATTGGAAAAAGAGAACAAAAATAACATTGTTGCTGGTATTTTTAATTTTTCTGGCATTATTTGCTGCACTGTGCTGGAAAAAGCGCAGAGGAATCTACAACACGTACATGAAGCTGACCAATCAGGAGATTCCTTATTCCGTAAAGGAGAAAAGGAAAAAGATGTACGGTGATTACGAGCAGAAGCTGAAGGTTTCCATGGATATGGACAACACGGTTTCCATCGGCGAAAATGATGAAAGTGCTGCGGAAATAGAGACGGAAATTCCTACAGAAGAGACAAGGGTTGTGGCTTCTTATGATATTGACCAGCAGCTTCAGGCAGAGCAGGATAACGGATATACCTGGGAGGAACCTATGGTGATCCAGAATCCATATCAGATCGCTCCTTTGACAGCGGTAGTGATCTTCGATACACCAGAAGAATGTGGCGTACGCTTTACCGTAAAGGGAAAAACAGAGGCGACGGATATCAGTGGTGAGGTAGACCCGGCAGTTTCCCACAGAGTACCGATCATTGGTCTTTATCCAAATGAAGAGAACACTGTGGTTCTGGAGCTTTTGGATGAGAATGGAAAAACTACGGACTTCCAGGAGATAAAGATAACAACAGACTCTTTGCCGGAGACCCTGGATGACGTGATCCGGCCAGTAAAAACCAGTGGAAAATCAGCTTATGAACTGACGATGGTATATGGCCAGAAAACAATCTTCCCATTTGCATATGATTGTATGGGAGATATCCGCTGGTACATGAATACAAAGGTAAAAGCCTCCGGAATTTTTCAACTGGCAAACAACAGAATGATCGTGCAGGATACAGCAGCACAGGTACCTTCTGCTGATAAGCCTCAGACAACTAATTTTTATGAAATGGATTATCTGGGAAGAGCCTATACCATGTATTACGTATCTGGCGGAATTCATCATGAAGTGATCGAGAAGGAACCGGGCGGAAATCTGCTTGTTCTTTCCAGTTCACTGGAAGGCCATATTGAAGATAAGATCCAGGAACTGGACAGACAGACTGGTGAAGTGGTAAATGAGCTGGTTATGGGAGATCTTATAAAGAGCAAGTATGAGGACCGAGTTGACTGGACCCATTTGAATACGGTTTCTTATCAGCCGGAAACAGATACCATCATTATCAGTCCCCGAAATCTGGAATCCGTGATCAAGCTGAACTGGACAACAAAGGAGATTCAGTGGATCCTCTGTGATCCAAGATTCTGGGAAGGCACAGAATACGAGAAATATGTGCTTCAGCCAGAGGGGGATTTCAATTATCATTTCCAGCAGCATACAGCCTATCAGGTTTCCGCTGATTTAGATGGAAATCCGGATACTGTAGAGATCAGCTTGTTTGATAATCATTCTGTAAAGGTCAGAAGAGCCGATATACCGTATTATGATAAAACCAAAGAGTCTTATCTTGTAGTTTATTCTGTGAATGAGAAGGAAGGAACGGTACAGCAGATTAAGAAAATTCCAACTGTATGGTCTACCATCACTTCCTCTACCATTTATGATGAGGATTCCAATCACATTTTCGGCATGTGCGGCCATGTGAAAGAAAGCGAAGATAAACGAAAAGGTATGACTTACGAATTTGATTACGATACGGAGGAAGTGATCAATCAGTTTAGCATTAAGACAACTTTTTATCGTGCATCTGAGATGAAAATCGATTATAATGATCTTGCAGCGCCTATGGAGGTTGCAGATAATTATATCAGAGGCGAATTGTTACAGCCAACGAAGACCTGGAAGTGGCTTTGGACAAAGAAACCGGAACAGACACTGAATGATGAGGATGTTACATTCCATCTGACTGGACAGGTTCTTTATGTGGGAACTTACGATCATCGTATTTCACAGATCATCTTCCATGGCAAAAAGAATACATATGTATATGATACTACCAATATGAGACTTCACAAAAAAGGCTATCTGCAGTTTTATGAGCACATTCCAGTACCGCTGCAGGGGCTGGATGCAGATGAATACGAAATTTATGTTATGTATCAGAATGAGTTTTATGATACGGCACAGACGGTTGCGATAAAGTAATAAAAATCAGAAAAGGAGTTCTAGTACTATGAAGAAAAAAGTTTTATTACCGTTAATGGGAGCGGTTCTGGCTGCGGGTCTGATGACTGGCTGCGGCGGCTCAAATGACACAAAGGAAGAGAGCACAAAGACAGAAAGTGCAGCAGAAGCGGACAGCGAAGACACTACGGATGAGGCAGAAACCACAGACAGTGCAGATGGGGAAGAAGAGAGCACTGACAGTGCTGCTGATGAACAGTCAGATAGTAAAGAGGAAGAGGCTTCTACAGAGGAAGCTGAAGATGACAGTGAAGACGAGGCAGACGCTGCTGACACAGAGGAGGCCGATGACGAAGAAGATGCAGGCGGTGATAAGGCGCATGTGGCAAGAACCAACAGCAACTACGGCGATGTGGTTTCTGCAGCCGGCTGGAATATTACAGTGGAAGATGTGGAGATCAATGCTTCTCTTGAAAACGTAAGTGTGGATCTTGGCTACACAGGTGTGGAAACCAGCGATTACAAGAAAGAAGCAGACACAGGCAAAACCTTCTGTCTGATCAAATTAAAGATTGAAAAGGATGGAAGCAAGGAAAGCCTGGATTGGGCGAAGCTGAAACTGACTGACAGCGAGGGAAATGAATACACCAGAACAGATGATGAATTTATTACAGAGCTGGGCATGATACGTATGGCAGGTACCACATTGAACTTTGGCTCTAATGAGGGCTGGATCGCATTTGAGATCAATGAGAATGCAGACGGACTGGAGCTGAGTTATCCATTTGAGGCAGAGGCATACAATTACGCATTATAATCATAAGAAAACGAGGTCAACACGCTCTATAAAAACAAAATCGTACAGGAGGCTGGCATGAAGAATAAGAGATATCGGGAACTGGCTGCAATACTTGTAATGATGACAATGGCAGCAGGTTCCGTTACAACCGTAACAGCACAGGAGAACACAGAGACTGCAGCAACAGAAGAAGGAGAAACCGATGCAGCTGTGGAAGCAGCAGACGCATCCGATGCAAAATCCCAGGCCACAGCCCTAGAGGTTACCGACAGATTTGCACAGCAGACCGCAGTTGATGAGGCACTTCTTCAGGAAGCCCAGAATGGCTATTCCCTGGAAGAAGCATTGATCGTTGTGAATCCATATGGTACTTCCCCGTTAAGTGCAGTGGCTGTTTTTTCCACAGAAGAAGCCTGCGGCGGAACTGTTACGGTAAAGGGAAAATCAGCAGAAAATGATGTGACAGGTACCTTTGAAGCGGAGAAAGATCATATTGTTCCCATTTACGGCCTTTATAACAATGATACCACAGAAGTTGTGATCTCATTGGATGATGGAACTTCTGCAGCTTTTGAAGTAACCACTGAGGATATCAACGTAGATTATGGCACGATAACTGCAGAGATGAAAAGCGAAGCCAGCTACGATTATACCAATCTGACTTTCGTGTGCTCGACTATGGGCTCCCTGTATGCAGTAGATGCAGCTGGAGATATCCGTTTCTATACCAATATGGGTGGCGTTCTTGGCGTTCATCAGCTGGAAAACGGACACATTCTTATGCCGGCTTCCTATGTATTAAAGCCAAGCTATTATAAAGAAGGTATGATCGAAATTGACCTGATGGGTAAAATCTATGGCGAGTATATGATCCCTGGCGGTCAGCACCACGATTTTGTGGAAATGCCAAATGGCAATTTCCTGGTAGCATCTGACAGCCCGGATCTTAGCACTGTGGAAGACTATGTAGTAGAAATCGACCGCCAGACAGGTAATGTGGTCTGGGAACTGGACATGAAAGATCTGATGGGAACCGAAGAAGGACAGTCTGCTTCTATGGATACAGATGGAAGCGAGGAATCTGACTGGTTCCATAACAATGGCCTTGCTTACGACGCCGGCAATGACCTGCTTCTTCTTTCCGCAAGACATAAAGATGCCATTGTTGCAGTAAATATGGAAGACAAATCCCTGGCATGGATCCTGGGCGATCCCACTGGATGGGGAGAGGATTACCAGTCCTACTTCTTCAATCCGGAAGGGGAGGATTTCGAATGGTTCTACGCGCAGCACAATGTTTCCATTCTTGACAATGGAGATATCGCTCTTTTTGACAACGGTACAGCGAAGGTAAAACGCGTGGATGCGGATAACCGGGTAAGTGGTGATGATGTGTATTCAAGAGCAGTTGTTTATCACATTGATACAGAGAATATGACCGTTTCCCAGGTAACCGAATATGGAAAAGAGCGGGGGGCAGACTGGTATGCAGACTGGATCTCCGGTGTAGTTTCCCTGGATGGAACCCAGGATCATCTGTGGATCACAGCTGGTTCCCATTTGCATAACGATGAGGAAAACAGAAGCGATTATTATCCAAAGGATATGTTCGTGCCGGGACTTACCAAGACTACCCATATTGACCAGGTGGATAATGGCGAGTTAAGCTTCGAGCTTACCATTTCCGGTGACACTTATAATGCACTGACATTCCGTTCCTTCCGCATGCCTCTTTATACAGAAGGTAAATATGATGTGGCTGCGGTTCCGGAAGTGTATGGTTCTCTTGGAGAGACCAGCTATGAGGAAAGCGATGCGGATGTAAGCAGCGCAGAGGCTTTGCCGGATGGATGGAATTTTGTTCTGGATGGAAGCAAGATCAGCTTAACAGGAAGCTATCAGACAGAAGCTGCAGCGGATGATCTGGCACCGGGGAAACTGATCCTGGTAAGCGGCGATTCCAGGCGGGCATATAATCTGACCCAGTCAGCGGCAGCAGGTGACAATGGAACAAATGTTACGGTAAAAGGCTGGACTTCTGTAGATGGTCTGGAAGGTCAGGACTGGGATATTTATCTGGAAGTGGATGGCACTTTGTACAATAGTGGGTATAAATACAGCCAGTCATGAAAGAGTGCAGAACATAAAATAATTTAGCTAAATTTCCATGAATTGATAAAAACACCCTCACAAAGCGGTGGCAGATCCTGCAAAAAGGCGGAATTTGCACGCCGCTTTTCTCGAAGAGTAAAAGAAATGCTGCAAAATCATTTTGTGTAGTGATTTTGCAGCATCTTTTATGCTTGTGAGAAGCTTTTCCGGTATGCCGCCGGGCTGTAGCTTAAGGTTTTTTTGAAAACAGAACAGAAATAATTGCTGGAAGAAAAGCCAAGCTGGTAAGCGATGTCCGTGATGGAGGCATCGGTGGTCTTTAGGAGCATCTGGGCCCGGTCCATTTTCTGGAGGGTAATGTATTCGGCTGGTGTAATTCCCAGTTCTTCCTTAAATTTTGTTTTAAAACGGGAAAGGGAATAATTGGAAACCTCTGCCAGCTCCTGGAGTGTGATAGGGTTTTCAATATTCTGCTCAATGTATTTCAGTGCCTGGCTAATGTCGTTATTCAGCTGCTCGTTGCTCTGCGCCTGTTCCGGGACAGCAGTGAGGTAATTCAGACTTGCAAGTACGCAGGTCAGATACTGGACGCCAGCAATAGAGTCATCTGAGGTTCCGTAGGAGATCAGGTTAAAAGCCGTCCGCAGCATGGAAGTCTGGGAACTGCCAACGTGATACAGATGCTTATCCATATTCAGAAGGCGGTGGCAGAGAATGTTGCTGTAATGCTGGTTTAGCCCAAGAAAATTATCGTGCTCCTTCAGATCCAGCTGCATGGCAAAAAATTCGCAGCGGTTCTGGGCGATAGGGCCTGTGGTATGAAGCTCGTAAGGCCGGGTAATGAAAAGGTTATTTCCTGTGGCGCAGTAGCAGGTGCGGACACCACCCTTCATAATGTAAGTCTTACGCTGGCCCTTTACCATGAAATGAAGCTCGATGATATCGGAGTGATAATGCAGTGGGACGGGAACGCCGGGAGCCATAGGGGTAAAGTGGGAAAGATTCTTCAGTCCTGGGATTTTATGCTTGTCTGCGGTCAGTATTTTCTTGTGTTCATTCCATATATAATCGTCAAATATTTCCTGTTCCATTCAAGTTGCCTCTTCTTATGTCATGTAGCTAAAAGACTGGTATGTCGCGGGTTTATAGTTGTGGGGATAGTTGTTATGGTTCACTCCGTGACCAGTAACGGATAGTCCACAATGCTATGATATTTTGTACTTGTTTTCGTACAAAGTTATAAAATAGTACTAAATATTTTGCTGAAAGCAATTTTAAATTATTTATATTATACTATAGTTACAGTTGAAAAGCAATTGCATGGTTGCTGTGCTGTGGATAACACCGGGCATAGCGGTAAGTTCTCGGTCACCGCGGGACTGGGAATGTGCAGCAGTTCACTCTACAAGGAGTGACTGTAATAAGTAACGACATCGAAGAGGGAGAAGAGCATGAAAAAAACAATTGCAGGCGGCGTATGGCCGGTTATGATTACACCTTTTACAGAGGACAACAAGATCGACTATGATGCAGTCCTTCGAATCATTGAGTGGTATGACAAGAACGGTGTTGACGGAATCTTCGCAGTATGCCAGTCCAGTGAAATGTTTGAACTGAGCCCACAGGAGAGAGTGGAGCTTGCAAAATTTATTATCAACAATACACCAAAGCACATGGGAGTAATCGCTTCCGGACATTGCGCAGAGAAAGCAGAGGATCAGATCCGTGAGGCGCAGACTGTGATTGATGCTGGTGTAGATGCATATGTTTTCATTTCCAACCAGTTTGCAAAAGAGGACGAGAGCGAAGATGTAGCTAAGAAAAACATTGAGTATCTTCTGGATCACATTGATGGAGATATGTTCGGTGTTTATGAGTGCCCGGCACCATACAAGAGACTTCTTTCACCAGAGCTTCTGAAATGGTGTGCAGAGACTGAGAAATTTGCATTCCTGAAGGATACCTGCTGTGACCTGGATCAGCTGGAAGCAAAATGCAAGGCTGTTGAGGGTACTGGATTAAAGATCTTTAATGCAAATGCAGCAACACTTCTGAGAAGTATGGAAATGGGCTGTGCAGGATATTCAGGAGTTATGGCAAACTTCCATCCGGATCTTTATGTATGGCTTTGCAAAAACTACAAAGAGCAGCCGGAGAAAGCACAGGAGCTTATGAACTTCCTTGGAGCAGCCTCCATGGTTGAGTGCCAGGTATATCCGGTAAACAGCAAATACCATATGAACCTGGTTGGCGTGCCGATGACACTTCAGTCAAGAAGACAGGATTATAAGCTTCTTACAGGAAGCAAGAAATTGGAGATCGAAGAGTTCTGTGCGATCACAGAGACCTTCCGTAAGAGCTTTTTTGGAAAGTAATCAGAGATAATTGCCGGAACGGTGGGGACCGTGAGGCATATGCGAAAGGTATTTCTTAAGATTTGTAATTGGGGTTACAAATATACGTGAAAAAAAGGGAAACAAAAACACATAGTGTGTAAAAACCAGGAGGATGAGAGAATGAAAAAAAGATTAATGGCAGCAGTATTATCAACAGCTATGGCAGCAACAATGCTGTTAACAGGAAGCATCAGTGTACAGGCAGCAGATGCTGCTGCAGCAAATGACCCGGCAGTAGAGCTGATCTTTACATCAGTATCTGTAAGCGGTGACTCCCATACAGAGGCTATGTATGAGTTTGCAGATAAAGTAGAGGAATTATCCGGTGGTTCCGTAACATGTAAATGCTACGACAACGGTTCTCTGTTCTCTTCCGAGAACGAGTTTGATGCTCTTCTTAACGGAGATGCAGATCTGGCATATATTTCCTTCCCGACAATTGCAACACAGATTCCATCCTACAGCATGTTTGCTTCCGGATATCTGTTCAGCTCCTATGAGCATATGACAAGCGTTCTCAACGGTGACATCGGACTTAACAAGATCCGTCCACAGATTGAAGAGACACTGAACATCAAACCTCTTTCCAGCTTCTATCTTGGAAGCCGTGTAATCAACACAAGAGAGAAAGAAATCAACAGCTACGATGACATGAACGGATTACTTCTCCGTATGCCGAACTCCGAAGCATGGCTGTTCCTTGGTGAGGCACTTGGTGCAAACCCGACACCACTTTCCTTCAGTGAGCTGTATACTGCACTTCAGACTGGCGCTGTAGATGCACAGGATAACCCGCTTCCAAGTATCGAGAGTGCAAAATTCTATGAAGTAACAAAATACATCGCAATCACAAACCACGTTGTTGATTCCATTATGCCATGTATCAACGGTGACACATGGAACAGCATGACAGAGGCTCAGCAGGAAGCTGTTACTGAGGCTATGGAATATGCAAGAGACGTAAACGATACAACAAGACTTGACAGAGAAGCTGAGCTGATCAAATTCTTCGAGGAGCAGGGACTTACTGTTACATATCCTGACATCAACGAGTTTAAAGAAAAAGTTCAGGCTAAGTACATGGAAAACGAAGATATGATCAAAGACTGGGATATGGATCTTTACAACGAAATCCAGGCTATGGCTGACACAACAACCGCAGAAGAGTGAACTGAATTGTTGTGACAACAGGCAGGACATAGTGATTCGCTATGGCTGACAGCAAAATTTGAGACATCTGTCTGACTTATAACAAAGAAAAGTCCCAGGCTGTGTGTACGGCCTGGGCTTTTTAACAAAAAACAGATTTTTTGGTTGTCTGCACAGTTGATACATTTTGCAGTAGTGGCTGCAAATGGGAACAAACCGATGGCAGAAAAGTAAATCTGAGAGGAGAGGAAACTGTGGATAATTTCAAAAAGATCGGGAAAAAAATCGTCGATTTCCTTGGCGTTTTTATTCCAAACATTACGTTTTTGGTAATTTTCCTTACCTTTATGGTAACGATCGTATCCAGATATTTTTTCAAAACCCCTGTAACATGGAGTTATGAGGTATCTGTTCTGGGTTATATGTGGACCATGTTCTTCGGCGTTGGTAAGGCAATGGAGGCTGATGAACACGTAGTATTTGGTCTGGTTTACGATGCTGTAAAGCCCCGTACCCAGTTTATTTTTAAAGTAGTTTATAATACATTTCTTTTAATCCTGCTGGTAATCTGTTTTGTACCGTGTTTCCAGTCCATGGTTGGAAAGAAAATGGTGACAGGAGTTCTGAAGCTTCCATATACAGTTGTTTTTGCACCATTTATGTATATGCTGGCTGAGATCATCGTCAGAACCTGTATTAATATCAGAAATGCATTTAAAGAATACAAGGAAGGAGGAAAAGAATCATGAGTATGCCGATTATTATGCTGTTCGTGGTTATGGCTATCTGCTTCATAATCCGTATGCCTGTTTCTTTCTCCATGCTTGCAGCTTCTATTACATATTTTCTGCTTGCAGCTCCGGACAAACTGGGCCAGGTATTTACCGTAATCACTGGTAACATGTTTGCAAACTATACCATGCTTGCGGCTCCGCTGTTTATTTTTATGGCAAATGTGCTGAATGAAGGAGAGGTAACTGATAAGCTGTTCTCTTTCTGTAATGGTCTTCTTGGAAGATTAAAAGGTGGTACAGCACAGGTTAACGTATTTATTTCCCTTATTTTCTCCGGTATGACCGGTTCTGCTATTGCAGATGCTTCCGGTATTGGTCTGATGGAGATCGACCAGATGAAAAAAGAGGGCTACGATGCAGAGTTCAGCTGTGCCATCACAGCCGCTTCCGCAACTGTAGGACCGATTTTCCCACCAAGTATTCCAATGGTTATTTACGCCATGTTATCTGGCGCTTCCATTGGTAAGCTGTTCATGGGTGGTATGGTTCCTGGCGTTTTACTTGCCATTCTTCTTATGATCTATGTTGCGTTTATTTCTCATAAGAGAAATTATCCGGCTGGCGTGGTCATGAGCAAGAGAGAGTTCCTGAAGGCTACATTGCAGGCTCTTCCGGCACTGTTTACAGTTGTGATCCTTCTTGGCGGAATTTATTCCGGTATCTGTACTCCTACAGAGGCTGGAGCTGTTGCTTCTGCATATGCACTGATCATCTCTGCGCTGATTTACAAAACATTGGGATGGAAAAAGCTTTGGGGCATCATCAAGAAATCCGCTGCAAACACAGCTACACTGGCTCTTCTTTGCGGAACCTCCATGCTGTTTTCTTACATCATCTCTCTGGAGCAGGTTCCGAGAGTTGTTGCAGGCCTGGTTATGGGAATCACAGATAACAAGTACATTTTCCTGTTTATCGTAAACATCGTATTCCTGCTTCTTGGCTGTGTACTTGATGTAAGTACGATCCAGCTGGTATTCGTACCAATGGTTCTTCCGCTGGTACAGGCTATGGGTATTGACCTTGTTCATTTCGGCGTTGTAATCTGCCTGAACATGATGATCGGTCTTTCCACACCGCCATTTGGTATGCTGCTGTTTATTGTTTCGGGACTTGGAAAAACGAAGATCAAGGGTGTCATACGGGAGATTTTGCCGATGGTACTTATTATGATCGGGCTGTTGTTCCTGGTTACTTATGTACCGGATATTATTATGTTTATACCTAACAACTTCATGTAAAATATGAACTTGGGTAGTTGGAAAAGGGACTGTTTTGCAGTCCCTTTTGTTGTATCGGGAGGCGCGGTTACCCGGACGCACTTTCGCAGCGGGATACAACAAAAGGGACGATGCTGGTGTGGGTGAGATGGGGAATTTGGAGCAGTAATGTAATGTGGGACTATAAGAGGAGGATATGGAGATGGGCACATTAGATGAGGTAAAGGGATTGCTTAAGAATCCGCCCAAGGAGTATCGGAGTGCTCCTTTCTGGGGATGGAATGACAAATTGCAAAAGGAAAATCTGGGAGAACAGATTGAAGGATTTAAAAGAGCTGGAATGGGTGGATTTTTTATTCATTCCCGTGAGGGGCTGGAGACGGAGTATCTTTCCACAGAGTGGATGGAGGATGTGAAGTTCTGTGTGGATAAGGCCCGGGAAAATGACCTGGAGCTGTGGATATATGATGAGGATAAGTGGCCGTCAGGGGCTGCGGGAGGTATGGTCAGCCGGGAAAATCCGGCAGAGTTTACAGCAAGGGCGCTGACGATGGAGTGCGGGAAGGCTGGGAAACTGGTGGTACCGACGAAGCTTAGTACCGGGGAAAAAAAGACAACTGCTGGTGAAGACCAGGCTGTTGAACAAAATATGGAGACAGAGTTTCTTCAGGGCATCTATGTGATCCAGACCAAGGCAGATGGCAGATTTATTAAAAGGATGAAAGAATATCCTACTTATGAAGAGGCTGTCGGGGCTTGCGGTGAGGATGAGGAGATTCTGATCCTGCGACAGGAGATTTCCGGGAAGAGTGAGTGGTATAACGGGTTAATGCCGCCGGATAATCTGAATCCAGAGAGTGTAAAGACATTTTTGAAATTGACACATGAGCATTATGAAGAGGTTTTGGGCGGTTCTTTTCCAAAAGAGGTGAAAGGCTTTTTTACAGATGAGCCTAACTGCTGTGACTTCTTCAGCGTGTTCCATGAGGGCAGGCCATGGATTCCGTGGAGCATTGGATTTACGGAGTATTTCATTGGGAAAAGGGGATACGATCCACAGGAGAAGCTGCCTTACCTGTTTTTTGATGGAGAGGGAGCGGCAAAAATCCGTCACGATTATTGGAAGACCGTGGCCCAGCGATTTGAAGAGAGCTATATGAAGCAGGTTTATGAGTGGTGTGATAAAAGAGGACTTCGTACCACAGGACATATTTTGTATGAGAACGACCTGGGCTATCAAACCCGTGTGTGCGGCGCTGCCATGCCACAGCTTCGTTATTTGCATAATCCAGGAATTGACCTTCTTGGCGCACAGACGGATGAATACCTGACTGTGAAGCAGTGTGCAAGTGTGGCGCATCAGTATGACCGCTCCATGACCATCAGTGAGGCTTATGGCTGCACTGGCTGGGAGCTGGATTTTTCCACCCAGAAATGGCTGGGAGACTGGCAGTTCGCCCTTGGAATTACAAGACGTTGTCAGCACCTTGCACTGTATTCTATTACTGGATGCAGGAAGCGGGACTATCCACCGGTTTTCAACTATCAGAATACCTGGTGGGAAGATAATGATAAAATGGAGAATTATTTTGGCCGTCTGGCGCTGTGCCTTTCCCAGGGAGAGCCGGTGCGGAAGGTGTTGATGATCCATCCGATCTCCAGCATCTGGACTGAGTGCCGCAGTGACCGCGAGGAGGACTTCAACCATCTGGAAATGAACATGGGATGGATGGATGAGCATATTACTTCTTTGAACCGGAAAGGTGAGTATTATAACCGGATCGCAAAAGCGCTGACTGCGGGGCATGTGGATTTTGACTTTGGCGACGAGATTCTGCTGGAGCAGGATGGAAAAGTTGAGAATGGAAAGTTTGTGGCTGGAACGTGCAGTTATCAGGTAGTCGTGGTTCCGGGAGTGAAGAATCTGTTTGCAAATACGGTGAAGCTGCTGAAGGAGTTTCTTGCAGCTGGCGGAACAGTGATCTGGCTGAAGCCTTATCCGGTGATGGTTGAGGGGGAGAAGATCGGCAGGAAGCAGGTTCGCGATGATAAAGAGCTGGATAAAAAACCTGACAGTGAAGGTGTAAATGAGGAGAAAGCAGACTGCAAAAAAGTGTGTGAAAAATATGGCGATATCCGGGATATTTTGGGAGAGGAAGCCTTTGTTCATACAGTTGAGCATGAATGGGAGCTGACAGAAGCTGTGGCGAAATGTACCGGAAAAGATTTCACCGTGCGAAACGCCAGCGGCGCAGAAGATGGGGAGATTCTTTCCATGCTGAGAAAGACAGAAGATGGACATATTCTTTTCCTGACAAATCACGATCGGAACAATGCACATCAGGTTTACATAAAACTTGACTGCGGGAACGCTGTGGAAGAGCTTGACCCACTGACCGGAGAAGTTTGTGAGGTGGAAACTGTTGCAGATGGAGAGGGCGTTTGCTTTACCAGGACATTCGAGACGGGGATGAGCCGAATTTATTTTGTGAAGAAAGGGTCTTCTGGGGGAAAGGTAAGTGGATGTGGAATGACAGCTGCCACTTTTCCATACCGTCATCCGCATTATACAGATCCGGTGCTGGCAACCTTTGGCCCGGACGCGAAATTCAGAAGAACCATGGAGAATGTGCTGACCATAGATAGATGTACTTATGAGTTGGGCGAGAAGGCTGGTACAGGCGAGTCTGCGGAGATGGAAATCTGGCAGGCGCAGCGGGAAATTCGTGAAAAGCTTGCCATGCAGCAGGTTTATTACAACGGCGCACCCCAGCGATATACCTGGGTAGACCAGCCGCACCCGGCAGATGGAACACCTTTTGCTATGCATTTTAGATTTAACGTATTGGAGGAGATTTCGGGCGAGTGCAGCTTCGTAATTGAGAAGCCTTATGGATTGGAAGTCTGCTTTGATGGAAAAAAATGTGAGTTGACTGACAGATGGTTTATTGACAAAGACATGCGTTGCTTTGGCCTTCCCTCTTTAAGCAGGGGAGTTCACCAGATTACCATAAAGGGAAGCTACGACCAGAAACGGGAACTGGAGGATGTGTTTGTGACTGGCAATTTTGCTGTAGACATGTCTGGTAATATTTTTCAGGAAAAAGAAATCCTGCATACAGGCGATTGGTGCATGCAAGGTTATGTAAACTATCCGGGAGGAATGATTTATCAGTACAAGGTACCGAGGCTGATCTCCCATAAGCAGGTTCTCCTTCATCTGGGAGAATGGTGCGGCACGCTTCTGAAGGTGAGAGTAAATGGCAAGGAAACCAGCTCCCATTTTGAAAAGAAAAATTGCGTCACAGACGTAATGGGTCTATTTGAGAAAGAGGAAAACACTCTGGAAATCGAAATCACCGGCAGCCCAAGAAACATGTTCGGTCCTTTTCACCAGTCCTATACCGGCTGCAGCCGGATCAGCTGGGCTGATTTTCGCACCGAGGGAATGTTCCATACGGATGGGAAGGTGCTGAAGCCTTACGGTATGATGGGGCAGAGTTATATTTGTGAGTATGAAGAACAGTAAAAAAATGAACAGGAGGATTTATCATGATTGCAGATTATGCAGACAAACTGAATTCCTACGAGGAGTTCAAAGACTATGCTGACATGGTGCAGCAATTCATTAAAAGACAGAAAGAGGAGAATCTTCCAGAAGGCAGATACGATCTGGAAAATGGCATTTTTGCTTTGGTGCAGAAATATACCACCAAGCCATTGGAAGGCGCACAGATGGAATCCCATAAGAAATACTGCGACCTTCAGTACATTGTAGAAGGCACTGAAAAAATCTACTGGGCATCTCTTCGCAAGCTTACCGTAGAGGATGACCGCACCCCGGAAGCTGACATTATTTTCTATAAAAGTGGTCCGGAGCAGGGGTACACTCTTCTGGAGGCTAGCATGTTCGGCTTCTACGCTCCTGAAGATGGGCATATGCCTTGCATCGCCGTAACCGATCCGCAGCCAGCAACGAAAATTGTGTTTAAGATTCCTGTAAAAGGCTGAAAATCTGGGTATAATATATTAAAATTGAAATATGACGGGAATCCCCTTAAATAGGCAAAGATGAAATTCTAAAATCTATTTAAGGGGATTTTATTGCACATAAACAGAAAACGAATCACATAATAAGAACAAAAAGTGAATAATCATTGACTCGATTGACTAAACTATAATGGAATGCTATGATAATGATATGGGCAGAATGGAGGGATGACATGGATAATTCAATTGTACGATTAACTGGAATAAAGTTAAAGAATTTTAAAAATGTTAAATATGGAGAATTGGATTTTCTTAATCACAGGAAGAGTTACAAATCCAGCATTTTAGGTTTATATGGGCAAAATGGATCCGGTAAAACTGCATTGATCGAGGCGTTGCAAATATTAAAGAGTCTTCTTTGTGGGGAAGCAGTTCCGGAATGCTTTGGGGATTGTATTAATGTAGAAGCAGAACATGCGGAATTACAGTTTACGTTTGATGTGTTTGTTCCTTCTGTTAAAGGAAAGTATCAGGTTTATTATGAATTTAAGATGAAAAAAGAGAAAATTGAGGATGTATATAACTGGGGCGATAAAAAGAGTAATGAGCAGAAAAGCAGCTTAATTATATATGATGAAATTCTAAGCTATTCTTACGAGGATAAAATAAAAAAGATAAGAAAAGCGCCGTTGATAGATACTTGCACAGAGTCTGTTTTTGTGCCTGTTTCCAAATATGAGTGTCTTATTGGGAAAAACAAAGATGTAATGATGGATTTGCTTGTTGCAAAAAGAATGGCATATAAAACATCCAGATCTTTTATTTTTTCAATAGAATTACTGAAGGCCAATAGAAATCGAAAAGTTGCGTTGGAAAAGGAAAAGGGTGAAATAGACCTTGAGTTTGCACGGCATGGAATGGTATTGATGCGATTGGCAATATATGGAACATCTGAACTGTTTGTGATCAATACTTCAAGTTCAGGGTTGATTAGTTTGAATTCGCTTCCTTTAGAATTTGCATATGATGAAGATGATAATGTAGTTATCGGACATTTAGAACTTCGATTAGATAAGCCGACGGTTATTTCCAGTGAAGAAATGGAAGTGGTTTATAAAATAATTAACAACATGAACATTGTCCTGCAGCAGATTGTTCCAGGCCTTACTATCAGCTTAAAAGATCTGGGGACTCAGGTCATGGATGACGGAAAGATAGGAAACCGGGTTCAGCTGATGTCCCATAAAAACAGCAAAGAAATACCGTTGAAAAACGAATCCGATGGCATTAAGAAAATTATTTCCATCCTTCAATTGCTGATCGTTGTGTATAATAATCTCTCAATCACAGTAGCAATTGATGAATTAGATTCTGGCATTTTCGAGTACCTTCTCGGAGAGATTCTAAGAATAATTTCTGAAAAAGGAAAAGGGCAGTTGATTTTCACATCCCATAATCTGCGCCCACTGGAGACTATTGACAGAGGATTTATTGCATTTACGACAACGAATCCGGAGAAGCGCTATATTAGAATGTCAAAAGTGAAGGATAACAATAATCTTCGAGATTTTTACTTCAGGGATATTGTTCTGGGAGAACAGAACGAGGAACTTTATGAGCCTACTAACAATGCAGAAATTGCATTTGCATTCAGAGAGGCTGGTGAAGTAAGTGGCACGTAAAAAAATCATATATGTAATCGTAGAAGGTCCGTCTGATGATGAGGCTCTGGGCGTTATTTTAAACCGATTGTATGATAAGAATGCTGTATATGTGGAAATTACTCATGGTGATATTACTTCAAGAAATGGCGTTACCGCGGGAAATATTGCATCCAAAATTGGAGATATGATACGTGGGTATGCAAATGCAAACCATTATAAAGCTGGTGATTTTCAAGAAGTGGTACATCTTATTGACATGGATGGAGCATTTATTCCGAATTCATTGGTAGTACAGGATGAAAACGCGGTGAAACCTTTTTATACAGAAAATGAAATTAAATCAGTACAGCCAGACCAGATCCTTTTGCGAAATGCAAGAAAAAGTGAAAATATAAATCGCATTTGCCTGATGGGAAAAGTATGGGGATCGGTTCCTTATCGAGCTTATTATATGTCTGCAAATCTGGATCATGTACTGTATGCTAAATTAAACAGTACGGATAAAGATAAGGAAAATGATGCATTTTTATTTGCAAAAAGATATAAAGACCGTTTGGATGAATTTCTTCAGTTTATAGCAGATTCGGAATTTTCTGTAGTTGGGGATTTCAAGGAATCCTGGGAGTTTATAAAAGAGGGAAAGCATTCTTTGGAGCGGTATACGAATCTGGGGATTTGTTTTAAAGAAATAAGAGATGAGAGAATGGCCAATTCTTGTGATACAGATTGACAAGCTCTTAATAAAGCGTATACTATAGCGTGTTAAGACACATAGTAGGAGGAAAGAGCTATGAAAAACAACAATAGTATCAAAACCGTAGTTGCCATTGGTATCGGTGCCGCATTGTTCTTTGTGCTGGGACGTTTTGTGGCAATCCCAAGCCCGGTTCCGAACACAAACATCAGTCTTCAGTATGCAGTGCTTGGACTTCTTGCAGCAATGTATGGTCCGGTTGCAGGCTGTCTGATCGGTTTTATCGGACATACCCTGATTGACCTGTCCTGGGGTGGAAGCCCATGGTGGAGCTGGGTTATTGCATCTGCAGTTGTAGGTATTGTAGTAGGTCTGTTTGCGAAGAAGCTTCAGGTTCAGGAAGGTGATTTCGGCAAAGGAAAGGTTGTTATCTTCACAATCGCCAATGTGATCGCGCATGCACTTAGCTGGATCCTGGTTGCTCCTGCACTTGATATTCTGATCTATGCTGAGCCTGTGAATAAGGTATTTGCCCAGGGCGCATTCGCAGCAATATCCAATGCAATTACAGGTATTGTAGTTGGTGGACTTCTGATTCTGGCATATACCAAGACAATTGCCAAGAAAGGTTCTCTTGATCAGGAATAATTCCGAAAAGAAATAGGAAAAAAGCCTTGTTGAGGTTTATATTTATAATCAGTCTGAATTATGAATATGAGCCTGCAGCGGGGCTTTTTCCTGTTTCCGGTGAAATCTTATTGTAGATTCAGGGAATTCGTGTTATCCTGTTGAAATGGTATGAGAGACAAAGTTACAAATCTGATTTTAGAGGTATTATATGACTGAGAAAAAATCTCCTATAATTTCTTTTAAGAATTTTTCTTTTCAGTACCGGGCACAGAAAAAGCCTACGCTGAAAGAAATTAATCTGGATATTTACCCAGGCGAACGGGTTTTGATCGCAGGACCCTCAGGCTGTGGAAAAAGCACTCTGGCCGGCTGCATCAATGGTCTGAATCCTTTTTCCAATCCGGGAGAATTTACCGGAGAACTGATCGTGGATGGTGTTGATGCGCAAAGGAGCAGTATTTTTCAGCTTTCTGCACATGTGGGAACTGTGCTTCAGGACCCGGATGGTCAGTTTATCGGGCTGACAGTTGGCGAGGATATTGCCTTTGCATTGGAGAACAGCTGCATGCCGCAGGATGAAATGCATGAGATCACCCGTCATGCAGCAGAACTGGTCGGAATTCAGGATCATCTGGATTTTGCACCCCACGAACTTTCGGGAGGACAGAAGCAGCGTGTCAGCCTGGCTGGTGTAATGGTAGATCAGGTGAAAATCCTGTTGTTTGATGAGCCATTGGCCAATCTGGATCCGGCTACAGGTAAGCAGACTATTGAGCTGATCGACGAGATTCAGGAAAAAACAGATACTACGGTGGTGATCATCGAGCATCGTTTGGAGGATGTTTTGTGGCGCGATGTGGACCGTATTGTTCTTATGAGCGATGGAAAAATTCTGGCAGATCTTCACCCGGACGAGCTTTTGTCCACCAGACTTCTGGAAGAAAACGGAATCCGGGAGCCACTTTATCTTACTGCGCTGCGTTATGCAGGCGTGGAGCTGGTTTCGGCGAAGAAACCGGCACATGTTGGTTCTATTGTGATAGATGAGGCGGACCGGAAGAAAATGACAGACTGGTTCTGGTCCCGCCCCGCAGCAGAGGCTGAGAAAGAACATGAGCCGCTGCTTGAAGTTAGAAATCTTACCTTTGGTTATGAGAGAGGCAAGCAGACCTTACGGGATGTTTCTCTTACAATTCACAAGGGTGAAATGGTCAGCATTGTGGGGAAAAACGGTGCCGGAAAATCTACTTTTTCCAAACTGGTCTGCGGCTTTGAAACACCGGATCAGGGTGAAATTCTTTTCCAGGGGAAGGATCTCCTGCAGGAGAATATTCGCCACAGAGCAATGCATATAGGATATGTTATGCAGAATCCCAACCAGATGATTTCCAAAACTATGATTTTCGATGAGGTGGCACTTGGCCTTCGCAATATGGGAAAAAGCGAGGAAGAGATCCGGGAAAAAGTGGAGGAAACCTTGAAGGTTTGCGGACTTTTCCCATTTCGTAACTGGCCGGTTTCTGCGCTTAGCTTCGGGCAGAAGAAGCGTGTGACCATTGCCAGTGTGCTGGTGCAGGATCCGGAGCTGATTATTCTGGACGAGCCGACTGCCGGACAGGATTTTCGTCATTATACAGAGATCATGGAATTTCTTCGGGGGCTGAATGAAAAAGGGGTAACGGTTGTGATGATCACCCATGACATGCACCTGATGCTGGAGTATACACCGCGGGCACTGGTCTTTGCTGATGGCAGACTGATCGCGGACAGAAGTGCGGCAGCAGTGCTTTGTGATCCGGAGCTGATACACCAGGCTGCGTTGAAGGAGACCAGCCTTTTTACCCTGGCAAACCAGCTGGGAATCAGTCCTGCTGAAGAGTTTGTACAGCGTTTCATTGAGGAGGACAGGGAGGTGAGAAGTCATGGCCGCTAAGACGGTATTGAATTATCTGCCAAGGGAAAGTGTGATTCACAAACTGACCGGAACTACCAAGCTGGCCTTTTTCCTGCTTTTTACCTTTGCAAGTATGCTCACTTATAATACCTGGGTGTTGTTAGGGCTGTTTGCAGTGAGTCTGGCAGCATTTAAGCTGAGTAAGATCAAGTTTCGTGAAGTTCGGTTTATGATGATTTTCATGCTGGTATTTCTGGTGTTGAATAATTTGTTTATTTTTCTGTTTGACCCTAACCAGGGAACGACGCTGTATGGCACCAGACATGTGCTTTTCCACCTGTTCTGGCGGTATGATCTGACTGCAGAGCAGCTGTTTTATATGGTGAATATTTCTCTGAAATATTTTGTTGCGCTGCCGGTTGCAATCTTGTTTATTTCTGCAACGAACCCAAGTGAGTTTGCCGCCAGCCTGAACAGTATTGGAATTTCCTACAAAGTGGGTTATTCTGTGGCGATTGCGCTTCGTTATATTCCTGATATTCAGCGTGACTACCACAGCATCAGCCAGGCTCAGCAGGCAAGGGGCGTAGAGCTTGGAAAAAACGAGCACTTTTTTGCCCGGCTGAAGAATTCAGTGAATATTCTTTTGCCGCTGATCCTCACTAGCCTGAACCGGATCGATACCATTTCCAATGCAATGGAGCTGCGTGGGTTCGGAAAAGATAAAAAGAGAACCTGGTACATGAAGAGACCTTTTGAGAAAAGGGATTTCGTGGCAATTGGAGTTGGGGTACTGCTGCTGGCAGTCAGCCTGACGGTGACTATACGATGGGGAAGATTTTATAATCCGTTTGTGTGAGAAAAGGGAATATGATAAGAGAAATAGATGGCTGTGCGAGAGTTCGCATGGCCATTTTTTATGGCAAAATATGGGGCTTGTGTGTCGTAAAATGTCGAACGATTTTTGTTGAAAAGGTGAATATTTTATCTAATAATAATATAGAAACTTATCACCGTAGAAGGAACATTATGGTGTATCGGCTTGTTACTGTTTACAAATTATATTTTAGAGAATGGACTGAACCTGTAAAAAATTCATACAGGAAATGAATTGACAGCTCTGGAATATAATGATACAGTTATATTAACCAAATGGTTAACTTGAAGAAGTGCTATATTATTGAAAATAACATATGCTAATAGTAAAGTAGAGAAATATTTTACCGATTATAGAAAATTGCAAAAGAAGCTGCCTACTGAGTGGGTTAGAACCATAAAGAAACATATGGACAGACTTGAAGCTGCAGAACATTTTGGAGATTTTTTAGCGTTAGGGCTGGGGAAACCGGAACCTTTAACTGGTTATCCCAACATAAGGTATTCGCTACATGTGGCAGCAAATGTCCGGCTTATTTTGGAGCCAAACGCTACACAGGATACAGTTATGATCTGTACAGAAATAGAAGTGGAGGGAGTGAGTGATTACCATGGCAGTAAAGAAAATTGGTATATCCCGTGAATTGATAATACATCCCGGGGAAACAATTGCAGATGTTTTAGAAGATCGTGGAATTACACAGGCCGAATTAGCAGCCAGAACTGGGGTTTCAACTGCATATGTGAGCAATGTTATCGCAGGAAAAAAAGATATTTCTGCAAATTTTGCTTTTAGTTTAGAATATGCGTTGGGAGTTCCAAAATCCTTTTGGCTTAATTTGCAGGCTAATTACGATGCCGAATTGTTGGAGTTTAATAAAGAACAAAGCATTACAGAAGAAGAACGGAGTGCGAGAGAATCTTTAAAAGATATTGTGAAATATCTTCGCCAAAAAGGAAGACTTCCCATAGGTGAAAAAAAGGATGAATCAATATTATCTTTGCGAAAAGAATTACAGATTAGTAATCTTGCATGTTTAAAAGATATTGTGCCAAACGGGGCATTTAGAATGGCAAATAATGCAGTTGATCCATATGTGTTAGGTGCTTGGATCATAATGTGTCAAAATACAGCAGACAGCCAGAGAATTTATCCTCAATTCGATGTTTTACAAATCAATCAGCTGATAAATGAGATTAAAAGCATCATGCGAAATCCAAACGCAAATATCCAAAAAGAATTAAAGGAAACAATGGCTTGTTATGGCATTGACTTTTCGGTTGTAAAAAATTTTCGGGGAGCTCCGGTTCAGGGCTATATAAAGCAAAAGAAAGATAAAACATATCAGATGGTGCTTACGATAAGAGGTGCATATGCAGATATATTCTGGTTTTCCTTATTCCATGAATTAGGTCATATTGTGAATGGAGATATCGGAAAGACGAATAAATTTGTGGATGATGGGTCTGATGAAGAGAAGGAAGCTGCTGCTGATTTATTTGCGAGAGATAAAATTATAGATAAAGATAAATACACAGAATTTGTTAATGGGCATGACTATAGTATTGAAGCGATTAAGAAATTTGCTGAATCACAAAAAGTAATGCCCTATATGGTGATTGGACGTTTGCAGAAAGAAAAGTATTTGGATTATAAATGCTTCAGCAGATATAAATTGAGGTATAAGTGGGCGGAGTAAGAAGTATAAACGTATATAACACATTCACAAAGGAGAAAACCATCATGAATTTAACCAATATTTTCGAATCCACCGATTTTGTCCACGCAAGTGGCACGAAGGAGGAACTGCAGGTTGCAGAGTTTCTGAAAGCGCAGTGTGAGGAACTGGGAGTACCTGCTCATCTGGAGGCTTTTCGGGTTGCTATGGGAGAGATTGAATCTGCGCATTTGTTTGCAAATGGGAAGGAAATCACCTGTAAGGCATTTAACTGCTGTGGCAGTGGCAGCGTAGAAGGAGAGCTTTACTATATGCCGGGAACTGATCCTGTTTCCATAGCAGGTGCAAAAGATAAGATTGTACTGATGGACACTCAGGGAGTTGGATTTTTTGTTTATCAGGACCTGATGAAAGCAGGAGCAAAGGGAATTATTTTCCAGTACGGAAATATGTATTATCCAAATACAGATATTGACCAGCGCGATCTGCGCGAGGCCGTTGTAGGTAAAGAACGGAAAGTTCTTTGCGCCATGATCCATTCCAGCCAGGCTGTGGAGCTGGTGAAAAATAAGGTGAAGAACATTCGTCTGGAGATTTCCCAGAAAGAGTACGACGGGGAGTCCCACAATGTAATTGCAGAGCTTCCGGGCAAACGGGACGAGTTTATTGTGCTTAGTGCCCATTACGATTCCACTTCTTTATCTCACGGCGCTTATGACAATATGAGTGGCTGCGCAGGCTTGCTTGGAATTATGGAACAGCTGAAGGGAAAAGAACTGAACTATGGTCTTCGTTTCGTATTCTGCGGAAGTGAAGAGAGAGGGCTTTTGGGCTCAAAGGCCTATGTGAATGAGCATAAAGAGGAACTGGACAAAATAGTGCTGAATATTAATCTGGATATGATTGGAACCTACATGGGTAAATTTATCTCCTGTGTTTCCGCAGAGGATAAGCTGGCACATTATATTTCTTACATGGCAGCAGAAATCGGTTTTCCAATTGAGGCAAAGACCGGAGTATATTCCAGTGATTCTACACCTTTTGCAGACAGTGGGGTTCCGGCTATCTCCTTTGCCAGGATTGCCAGCTCCAATGTGGCACCAATCCATTGCCGCTATGATGTGAAGGATGTTATGTCCATGGAGCAGCTTCAGTGGGATATTGATTTTCTGGTGAAGTTTACAGAACGTTTTGCAAATGCAGCAGTGTGTCCGGTTGCAAGGGAGATTCCGGAGAAAATCAAGAAAGAACTGGATGAGTATCTTGCAAGAAAAAGAAAAGAGCAGTAGGATGAATACAAGTGAAACCAGATGGGACAAACTCCTGAAGATCAAAACCTCTGGCCGGGATGATTCCCGGTCGGACCAGTACCGTTATCCTTACGAGCCGACGCCCTATTCCGTGTTGGAGCGCCTGGCAAACAGCGGATATATCCGCAAGAAGAATGTACTTCTGGATTACGGCTGCGGCAAAGGCAGAGTGGAGCTTTTTATGACGTATCAGACGCGCTGCCATGCCATTGGAATTGAATATGATGACAGGATTTTTGCAACTGCCTGCGAAAATAAAAAGAGTGGGATTTCCGGTGAGCGCACTACATTTTTACTGGAAAATGCGGAGAATTACCAGGTTCCCATTGAAGTGGACCGCGTCTTTTTCTTCAACCCGTTTTCCATTGAGATCCTCAGGAAAGTGATCGCCGCAGTAACTGCTTCTTGCTATGAGAACCCTCGGGAACTGCTGCTGTTTTTCTATTATCCCCAGAACGAATATATTTCCTATCTGATGACAGTGGATGAATTAATGTTCGTAGATGAAATCGACTGCCGCGACCTGTTCGATGGGGAAAATTCACGGGAGAGGATTGTGATTTTTGAGGTCAGTATTTAGGAAGGGAACAGCAGGGTTCCCCAAAGCAACAAAGGAGGCATCCTATGAGTTACATAACCACATACACGAGAAAACATTTTGATCCGGTGCATCCGGAAGCAGAGAAAATTGATATTCTGGACATTGCGCATGCGTTGCCCCTGATCTGTCGGGGAAATGGGCATGTGAGTTCTTTCTGGTCTGTCGGGGAGCATTGTATTTGCTGCGCGAAGGAGGCGCTGGGGCGAGGCTATTCCAAGCGTCAGGCATTGGCTTGCCTTTTGCACGATGCAAGTGAATGCTATATGTCAGATGTGCCACGTCCGCTGAAGCAGGAGATGCCACGGTACAGGGAAGTGGAAGACCAGCTTTTGCAGGTGATTTATGAGAAATTTTTGGGAAGCGGTCTGACAGACGAAGAAGGACGGCGATTGAAAGAAATTGATGATGACCTTCTTTGGTATGATTTAGAGGTTCTTCTGGAAGACAAACAGTCGGGGGAGGCTCCGAAACTGCATATTGAACTGGATTATACAGTGCGGCCGTTTGCAGAGGTGGAACAGGAATATCTGGAACTATTTAAAGAATTATATAATGAGCAGACAAGTTGATTAAACGCGCTCAAAGAAAATATAGTGACATGGCAGAATACAGAAAAAGGAGAAAACTATATTATGGGAAAAATCATTGATTTATCAGCAGTGCTTGAGAAAGAGGAAAAATTACAGCAGGTGGCAGATTACATGGAAGAGCTGAAGAACCAGTTCTCCGAGCTGATCCAGGAGTATGAGGATGATGGAGTGGATGCAAGAAAGGTTGATACGTTGACGGAGGCCTTGGACGCATTGGAAGATGCGTATGATATGGTATGCGAAGTCGTGGAAGATGGAAAATAAATCCTAAAAACCTATTGACATAGTGGGTTAATGATGGTATTATCCATTTAACAAATAAATAACCAAGTAAATCAATAAGAAATAAGGACAATCGATTTTGCAGAAGTAAACAGGCGGTGTCACAGTTCTGGTTAAACCCAGTAATATAGCGACATCATCGTCAATAAATTTGAAGCGGCCAGAAGCGCCGGGAAAGGAATGGATATGGCATACTATAAGGGAACACTTGGATTAATTGGAAACACCCCACTTGTAGAGGTTACAAATATTGAGAAGGAGCTTGGACTGGAAGCTACTGTTCTTGTGAAGCTGGAATACTTTAACCCGGCAGGAAGTGTTAAGGACAGAATCGCCAAAGCCATGATTGAGGATGCAGAGCAGAAAGGAATCCTGAAGGAAGGTTCCGTAATCATCGAGCCAACTTCTGGAAATACCGGAATCGGTCTTGCATCTATCGCAGCTGCCAAGGGTTATAGAATCATCCTCACCATGCCAGAGACCATGAGTGTTGAGCGCAGAAACATTTTGAAAGCATACGGCGCAGAACTGGTTCTTACCGATGGAACCAAGGGAATGAAGGGAGCTATTGCCAAGGCAAGTGAGCTTGCAGCAGAGATTCCGAACAGCTTTATCCCGGGACAGTTTGTGAACCCGGCGAACCCTGCAGTACACAAGGCTACTACAGGTCCGGAGATCTGGAAGGACACCGAAGGCAAGGTTGATATCTTCATCGCAGGTGTTGGTACAGGCGGAACTCTTACAGGAACAGGTGAGTATCTGAAAGAGCAGAACCCGGATGTGAAGATTGTAGCACTTGAGCCAGCTACCTCTCCGGTATTATCTGAGGGAAAAGCAGGCCCGCATAAGATTCAGGGAATCGGCGCCGGTTTTGTTCCGGATGTTCTGAATACAAAAGTTTATGATGAGATTTATAAAGCAGAGGCTGATGAGGCATTTGCCACAGCGAAGCTTCTAGCACACAAAGAAGGAATCCTGGTTGGAATCTCTTCCGGTGCTGCATTAAGCGCTGCAATCGAGTATGCGAAGAAACCTGAGAACAAGGGTAAAGTGATCGTAGCCCTTCTTCCAGATACAGGTGACAGATATTACTCTACACCACTGTTTACTGAGTGATTTCTATATATTATAAAGAAAATAAAAGGACTGCCGTAAGTGACTGCTTCAAGCAATTTCACTCCGACAGTCCTTTTTCTGAGAAATGCCATCTTATACTTAAACCCCAGTTCAACTAATCCGATTGACATACTGGGGGATTCTATAGTAACATGAACCAAATGCTAATTTAGTGTGTTGAGTACTGGAAATTGGAAGTCAATCAGTTCCAGCCAGTACACATCATTTGAACAACTTTTAACCAACTAACTAGCACCAACCTGTCATAGGAGAATAACAATATGAGTGAAATCACTGCAACCAAAGAACAGCAGAATAAATATGAAACCCTGAAAGAATACTTACGCAGCCTTGGCAGCGCGGCCGTTGCTTTTTCAAGCGGTGTGGACTCCACATTCCTGTTGAAAACTGCCCATGACGTACTGGGCGATAAATGTATCGCGATTACAGCTATGTCCTGTTCTTTTCCAAAAAGAGAACTGGAAGAGGCGAAAGCCTTCTGTGAAAAAGAGGGAATCCGCCATATTACAGTAGAGTCCGAGGAACTGGAAATTGAGGGCTTCTGTCAGAATCCAGCCAATCGTTGCTATATCTGTAAGAAAGAGTTATTTGAGAAAATTTGGGACATTGCCAGAAAAGAAGGGCTGAATGCAGTGGCAGAAGGCTCCAATATGGATGACAACGGCGATTACAGACCTGGTTTACAGGCAGTTGCAGAGCTTGGAGTTAAGAGCCCGCTGCGCCACAGCGAATTATATAAAGAAGACATCCGCGCCTTGTCCAAAGACCTTGGCCTTCCCACCTGGGAGAAACAGTCCTTCGCCTGTCTTTCTTCCCGTTTTGTGTACGGCGAGACCATCACTAAGGAGAAACTTGGCATGGTAGACAAAGCAGAGCAGTTGCTTCTGGATCTGGGATTTCATCAGCTGCGTGTGCGTATTCATGGTACACTGGCGCGAATTGAAGTACTGCCAGATGAATTCCAGAAAGTTCTGGAGAACCGGGAGCAGATTGTAAAGGCATTCAAAGAATACGGCTTCACATACGTGACTATGGATATCCAGGGATATCGCATGGGAAGTATGAACGAGACATTGAAGAAGTAAAAAGTATCAGATATCCTAGTAGATTGATCGAATTAAAGATACATGATGTGCTGATTATATATAAATAGGTGTTTGTACATTGTGGTACCTATAGTATGATATGAGTGTCAAAAGGTCTTTTGACACTCATTTGATACCCGGATTGCTACGCAGCTGCGCTGCTCCCGCAATCCTCCAAATATTCGAAATACGCTGATTTACTGCGTAAATCGCTACTTTCTCATATTTGGCGTGTCCCAAGTTCAAAAGCCTTATCGTGCAAGCACGAACGGCTTTTTGACCTTTGGACACTGGTATCATAGTAAGTGAAATGCATAAGAATTTTGATTTTATTGAATTGCTCAAAAAAATGACGTCATGTATTCGATTGGAGATGTCATTAGGATAATTTGTGATAATTATTTGCCCCATAAATACAAAGAGGTTCAGAACTATTTGGCAACAAAATCAGAAGAAAGTTATGCATTTGTATTTACACTAGCCGTGAGATTATTTTAAACAAGGGATTAGTAAGTAGAGAATTGTGTTTATACAGAAGATGGTTAGGGTGTGAGAAAAAATCCTGCACAGGTTATGTCAGAATGATGTAATCTGGCAGGATTTTTTTGGAAAGAGAACAGTACAGAATATAAACAATTACGATACAAGTTGTTTGTAAAAAAATAGAAATGTAAGTACAAGTACAGTACAAATGCTATTGATGTTAATGAATATATGGTTTATTATAAAGTTACAATAAAACCAGGAAATCACATATATAATATGTGAAAATTACCAATAATAAGATTGATATGCACGTATTTGGCCATGTATAAGCATAAAAATATAACAAGTAAAAACAAATTTATAAAAAATGGAGGGTTAAAATGAAAAGAACAATTTGTACATTATTAGCAGGAATCATGTCAGTGTCGATGCTAGTGGGAAATGCAGCAGTAACACGTGCTGGAGATAATCAGGATGATATTACAATTGGCGTATCTATTTGGGGAACATCAGATCCATTAGGTGCATCCTGTAAAAAAATTCTTGATGCAGAAGCAGAGGCCCTTGGTGTGAAATTAGTATACGTAGAGCATTCTCTGAAATCTGAAGAAGTTGTTTCATCAGTTGAGAATCTTTGTGCTTCCGGGGCACAAGGAATTATTATTTGTAATTCTGCAGATGCTGAAATGGCAAAAGCGATTCCTATTTGTGAAAAAAATGAAGTGTATTTGGCACAGTATTTTAGACAGATAACAGATGAGCAAGTACTAGGTATGGCAGAGGAAGCCAAGTATTTCCTGGGAGAGACTCATGAAGATGAGGAACAGAATGGATATGATCTTTGTAAGATCTTGGTTGAGGATAAAGGCAGTAGGAACATTGGAATGTTAAGTTACCGTGTTGGTGATGCTACCGCTGGAGCAAGAATTGCTGGTTATCAGAAATACGTTGAAGAGTGGAATGAAAATAACCCAGATGATCAGGTTAAATTGGGCGATGTTGTAGATGATAAATGGACTGCAGAAGAAGCCAGACAGGCAGTTGAAAACATGATTGATGCAGACAGTAATATGGATGGACTGGTAGTAGTCGGAAACGCTACATCACTGGAAGGCGCATTAAATGCAGTAAAGGCTAAAAATCTGGTAGGCAAAATCAATGTGGTTTCTACTGATTTTACTGAAACATTAGGAACTCAGTTACAGAATGGTGAAATTGCAGCGATGTCTGGTGGTCATTACGCAGATCCATATTTTTCTTTAATGATGGTTTATAATGCAATTCGCGGAAATTATGTGAAAGAGGAAGGTAAGCTATTTGAAATAAAATTTCCAATGATGTATGTAGCTTCTGAGGAAGACTATAATAATTATAATAAATACTTTGTAGAAACACTCCCTTATACAGCAGAAGAAACGAAAGAAATTGCTGAAGAGTCTTTTGAAGATTTGCAGGCAACAGCAGCGGCTCTTAGTATTGAAGAAGTAGCACAGAGACATGGAGAACAGTGATAATTAAGTACAATTGTAAAACGGAGGAGATGGAGTTTATCTCCTCTGTTTAAGAGGAAGCAAGTATATGGAGAAAAAAATGAGGATGGACAGAAGAGCAAGAGGCGCAGTGACTTTATTAGGTAGCTGCCTGGCAGTCTACCTGATTTTCAAAATTATTCGTCCCAATAATTTTGGAAGTCTTTCAAATTTATTTTCCTATCTACAACAGGCATTAATGCCAGCAGTGGCAGGATGTGGACTTTATTTTATTGTAATAATGGGGTTGTTTGATTTTTCTATTGGTGCAAATATTGTTTTGTCTGCTTTGATAGGAGTTATAGTTGGAAATAAAATAGGATATGTTGGTTTTGTAATTTCTATTGTAGCAGTAGCAAGTCTATTAGGTTTAATAAATGGAATTGTGTATGTTAAGTGTCGGATCCCTTCCATCATTGTAACGATTGGATTAATGATTATTTATGAGTGTTTGGGAGCTTTACTCGCATCAGGCAGTGTATTTACATTGTCAAAGGATCTTGGAGCTTTTGGTCATGCACCCATGAATATAATTTTTTCACTTATAGCATTTGCGATTGCATATTATTTCTTGAAATGTACAAAAATTGGCATTTATACGTACGCTATTGGAAGTAATGAAAAATCAGCAGAAAATATGGGGATTAATGTAAAAAAGTATAAAGTTATAGCATTTGTGCTTGCAGGTTTTTTTGCTGGATTGATGAGTATTCTAACTGTTAGTTATGGAAATGCAATGTCGCCAAGTACAAATATGGCAAGTATGTCAAGAAGTTTTACCCCGCTTATGGGCTGCTTTTTTGCATTAGCTTTTAAGAACTCTATTAATCCTATTATTTCTATTATAGCAGGAGAATTTATAATCACAATGATCATGTCAGGATTGATTGTGGTTGGAGTCCCGTCTACGCTTCAAAATTTAGTGATTGGAGTTACGTTGATAATAATTATTTTGCTGACATGTAGGGTTGAACGTGATGCAGTAGTGAAATAATAGGAGGAATTATGGGAAATCAGGTCTTATTAGAGATTGATAATATTTCGAAGGCTTTTGGTATTACGAAAGCATGCAAAAATATTACGTTCACAATTAATAAAGGAGAAATACATGGGCTTATAGGTGAAAATGGTTCTGGAAAATCGACCTTAACATCAATGATTTATGGTTTACAGTCTCCTGATGAGGGAAGGTTCGTTTTTCTTGGAAAAGAATACAAAGCCCATAACCAATTGGAAGCGAATGTAGCAGGAATTTCAGCTATTGTTCAAGAAGCAGGAACTTTGAGTGGCTTAACAGTTGCCCAGAATATGTTTCTTGGAAAAGAAAAAGAGTTTATTTCAAACGGCTTTTTAAATAACAAAAAAATGAATGTTGCAGCAGATTCACTTTTGAAAGAGTATGGATTTGAGACCATAAAAGGAGCCGATATAGTTGATAAGTATAATTTTGAAACTAGAAAATTTATGGAAATTGTGAAGGCAACTTATTTTAAACCAGAATTAGTAATTGTGGATGAAACTACAACCGCATTATCACAGGATGGTCGTGAAATTCTTTACGAACAGATGGATAAGATTAGAAATTCTGGCAGAACTGTAATTTTTATTTCTCATGATTTAGATGAAGTGATGAGTAAAACGGACAGAGTTTCCGTGCTCAGAGACGGAGAATATATTACTACTGTTAATACCAAAGAAATAACAGCGGACAATTTAAAAGAATTAATGGTAGGGCGTAAAGTCGACAATCGGTATTATCGTACGGATTACGGAACCCCAGTTTCTGAACAGGTAGTATATTCTATGAACCATGTTACGACAAAAGGTTTGCTTAAGGATGTTTCATTAGAACTTCACAAAGGAGAAATACTTGGAATTGGTGGGTTGAGCGACTGTGGTATTCATGAAATTGGAAGAGTACTGTTTGGTGCAGAGAGGAACTATGAAGGAGCAGTAAAATTTTCCGATGGAAAGAGGATTAACTCTATTACGGAGGCTATTGCTGAAGGAATTGCTTATACGTCTAAGGATAGAGACAATGAATCTGTAGTTTTAAATGCAAGTATAAAAAATAATATTTGTATGATGGCCTATGATTCACTAAAAAAAGGAATTTTTATTTCACCTTCTAAGTGTAATAGTTTTGCAAATAAATTTGCAAAGAAGCTTAGTGTAAAAATGCAAGGCATAGAACAGGATGTTGCAGGGTTGTCTGGAGGAAATAAGCAAAAAGTAGTATTGGCAAGGTGGCTGGCTATTAACCCTGAAATACTTATTTTCGATAGTCCGACAAGAGGTATTGATATTAAAGTAAAAGCAGATATCTATAATGTTATGGATGAACTGAGAAAAGAAGGAAAATCCATTATCATGATTTCAGAGGAAATTATGGAATTAATTGGTATGTGTGATCGGATATTGATACTTAAGAATGGGGCTGTTAATGGGGAATTTGTACGAAATGAGTCTCTTCAGGAACAGGATCTGATTAAGAAGATGATTTAACAGGAGACATGTAATGAGTGAAAAAACAAATATGAAAGAAGAAAAAAAGTTAAAAAAATCTGTAAATGGACGTTTCTCTTATATTGGTATCGTCATTCTCCTGGCTTTCTTTGGGGTAGTTACAAACTTTAAATCCCTAACTGCGGGAAATTTGCTTTTGATCTTACAGCAATCTTATGTGTTGCTAATATGTGCGACAGGTGTCTTTTTTGTTATGAGTATGGGAAGTCTTGACTTTTCTCAGGGAGCAATTATTGGTGTGGCATCAATTGCAGTTATTCTTGCAGGACAAGAGCATATTGCGTTGGGAATGATTGCCGGAGTTGCTGTAGGAGCAGCAATTGGTTTGATAAACGGTATACTTCATGCAAGATTTAAAATTGGCTCCTTTATTGTAACGATTTGTACGATGTTGGCATTTAGAGGTCTGTGTGCTTTTCTTACGACCGATTCACCGTATTCTGCGCCAATTTATATGTATATGATGGATGCAGACAAATTTGCAATTCCTATTGTAGTAATTGTTTTATTAGGTGGATTTGTTGTATCAAGATATACAAAATTGGGACAATATGTTCGAATGATTGGTGCCGGAGAAACTGCAGCAAGATTTTCTGGAATAAAGATTGAGAAAATAAAAATAATTTCATTTGTAGCAGCGGGGGTACTTGCTGGATTGGCAGCAACGATAAACGTAATACGTGTAGGATCAATTACTGCTTCGGCAGGAAATCTTGCGGAGACAAATGTGATGATCGCTTTGGTTCTGGGAGGACTTCCTGTGAGCGGAGGAGCAAAGACAAAATTTAGCAGTGTGATATTAGGTGTATTTATGCTTAGTATTTTAAATAATGGATTAGTATTACTTCAGATTGAACCTAATCTACAGCAGTTGATACGAGGGCTGATTTTCCTGGTGATTGTTGCGATTACTACAGATAGAAAATCACTGGCGGTTATCAAATAGGAGGAAAAGAAATGAGTAGAAAAATTTCAGTTGTAGAAAATGGAATTTATATGACGTTTGTAATTGAAGGCGAGGAAATTAGATTAGTTAATTTTTCTGATACGGATGCATTCGAAGATGATATGAATGAGACATTGCAAAAAAATGGATATCTGGTTGAGTATCAGGAAACTGGAATGGGCAGCAGTGATCACCGTGGCAGAAAACATATTGGCTGCAATCCTGGATGTTGGATGAAGTATAAAGATTTTAAAGATACAAGAAATGTATTTGGAAGAAAGATAGAAGTAACACAGGAATATGAAGGTGTTGAATTGGTAAGTCATTATCAGTTTTTTGATGGTGTAAAAGTAATCAGAAGCTGGACTGAGGTGATTAATAACAGTGCTCAAACACGGGAAATTGAATATGTATCATCTTTTATGTACTTCTTCGCATCTTATGGTGGAATGACAGGATGGGAGAAGAAGATGAGACTTTATCAGGCTAGCAATTCATGGTATGATGAATGCAGATGGACTTCTAATACTTTACCGGAGCTGGGATTAAATCCTATTAATTTGGCACAATCTACAAAACGGATTTATTTACAAAATGAGGGATCATGGTCAACTGAAGAATACCTTCCTATGGGATGTCTCAGAAATGAGGAAACAGGAACAGAATATTTGTGGGAAATTGAGCACAATGGTTCCTGGTATTGGGAGGTTGCAGAGAGTCTTGAAACAATGTTTTCCAAAGATAATCATAATTTAATGATTACAAGCACTGGTGATCAGATTGGGGAAATATACTTCCAGCTGTCTGGTCCAACCGAATGGGAGAGTCAGTGGCATAAATCCCTAAAACCAGGAGAGACCTTTGTCAGTGTTCCAGTTGCAGTTGTTGCCTTAAATGGTAAGTTTGAGGACTCTTTTGCACAAATTGTGAAATACAGAAGAATAATTCGCAGAAAAAATCAGGACAATGAAACACTACCAGTAATTTTTAATGATTATATGAACTGCTTATTTGGAGATTCTACTACAGAAAAGCTTCTTCCTTTGATTGACGCAGCAGCAGAAGCTGGATGCGAGTATTTTGTTATTGATTGCGGATGGTATACAGATAAAAACTGGTGGGCTGGTGTTGGAGAATGGCAGCCATCGAAGGGAAGATATCCAGGTGGAATTGACAAGCCAATCCAGTATATACGTGACAAAGGAATGATTCCTGGTTTATGGCTGGAAATAGAAGTGGTTGGATTTGATTGTCCTCATTTTGAAAATATTCCGGATACCTGGTTCTTTAGGAGACATGGACGTACTGTCAGCGATCAGTGCAGATACCAATTGGATTTCAGAAATCCTGAGGTGCAGGCTTATGCAACAAAAGTAATTGATAGAATGGTAAACGAGTTTGGAGTAGGCTATATTAAAATGGACTACAACATTAACAGTGGAATTGGAACAGAAGTGGATTCTGACAGTTTGGGAGATGGACTTCTTGAACATAATAGAGCATATTTATCCTGGATTGACAGTATTTTCGAGAGATATCCTGATTTAGTAATTGAGAATTGTGGTTCTGGTGGATTAAGAATGGATTATGCGATGCTTAGCAGACATAGTATTCAGTCCTCCAGTGATCAGACCGATTATATTAAGAATGCATGTATTGCGGCTTCAAGTGTAACGGCAGTGAACCCGGAACAGTGTGCAATCTGGTCATATCCTATGAGTGGTCAGGACAAAGAAATAACTGTTACAAATATGGTAAATGCAATGCTTCTTAGAATTCATCAAAGTGGTCATTTGGGAAATCTTCCAAAGGAACAGTTTGAAATTGTGAGACAGGGGATTAAAGTATATAAGTCAATTAGGAACGATATTAAGTCTGCCACGCCATTTTGGTTAACTGGTTTACCTAAGTTTGAGGATGATTGGTTTACTTTTGGCTTGAACTGTGACACCCATGCATACCTTGCCGTGTGGCGAATTGGTGGGGCAGAAACACTACATATGCAGCTGACAAAGGAATTAGAAAAATTCACCTCAGCAGAACTAATTTATCCGGATTTTTCAGATGATAAGGCAGTTATTTACTTTAATAAAACAATAACAGTAAAATTGAAAAATGCAAAAACCGCTCGAGTATTTAAAATTTATTAATTAGCAGAATAGGTGAAAATGGCAGAGTATAAATATAAAGTCGTATATGACTGGATAAAAGAAAAAATTGATAATAGAGTATATAAATTCGGTCAAAAACTTCCTAGTGAAAATTTTTTGTGTACGAAGTTCAACATTAGCCGTCAGAGTGTACGGAAGGCATATGTTGCACTTACTATGGAAGGATACGTTTATAGTATTCACGGAAGTGGATATTATGTAAAAAAAGAAAGCAATTCTGGACAAAGTAAGAAAACCATTGGAATTATAATGTCATATGTAGCCAATCATATGTTTCCAAGTATTTTGTATGGAATAGAAGAGGTACTTTTGGAAAATGGTTATGGCATGCATCTGGGAATCACAGAAAATTGTTTTGACCGGGAGCGAAAATGCCTAGAGCTTTTAGAGAGAGACAGAGTTGCAGGTATTATTGTGGAAGGAACTAAAAGTGCTCTTCCTAATCCTAATTTAGATTTTTATCAGCGTTTTATTGAAAGCGGAATTCCAATTGTATTTATCCATAATTATTACATGGAGTTAAAGGTACCTTCTGTTTTAATGGATGATATCAGAATGACAAAAGAGATAACAATGCTTTTGATCAAGGCTGGACATGTGGATATTGGTTGTGCGTTTAAATATGATGATTTGCAGGGACACCGCAGATTCCAGGGGTTTTCAGAGGCATTGAATACGGCGGGAATTCCGCTTGTGGATGATCATGTAAAATGGTTTGCATCAAAGAAGGAATTATGGACACAGAATCGTTATGGAATTAGTATGGATGTTGACAGTGTAAAAGCAGTAACTGGTTATGTGTGTTACAACGATATTCTGGCAGAAGAATTTTTGATGGAAGCGAAAAAAGCGTCTATCAGTATTCCACAACAATTGTCTATAGTAGGTTTCGATGATCAAAATGTGCAGCTGGATGACGGGCATTATCTTACTTCTGTGCGTCACCCAAGAAAAAAACTGGGAATTAAAGCTGCAGAAACATTGTTAGACATTATAGAAGGTAATGGTCACATAGATAATTGTGAGCGTGTGATTGTTCCCTCGAAAATATCTATAAGGGATTCTATTATTCCTATAAAATAATATATGTTGATTTGTAAGTAAATTTGTCTCACGATTGTGCTTAATTTTGACCCACTTGAACTCAGAAATTATCTGATTTCAAGTGGGTCGTTTCTGTATATGAATCTGCGGTGTGTTGTAGTAGTCCATTCGCGCCACAAATCCTGTCATCCATGCCATTTTCTTTTATTCCTAATTTAACTCCGTTAAGATAAGTCCAGAATAAAAAAGGGAGGCAAAAGAAAAGGAATGAACAAAAAAAGAAGTCACATTTTTCGTGGACTTGCCAGCATTTTCCTCGCGTTTACAGTGCTGTTTGGAACAGTGATGTCAGTGGCACTGAGCTGGGAAGGCAGGGTAAACGAGCTTCTGGGAGTTTCAGATGATACTTTCGCAAGAAGCCAGGACCCGGATGACTATTATTACAAATCCGACTATGAAGATCCGGCAGATCTGATCAAAGCGGAGATTGCTTTGAACACGAGAATGGAAGCAGAAGGTGCGGTGGCATTAAAAGGCACACCTGCTGTAGACGGAACCGGAGTGACCTTATTCGGAATGAGAAGCCAGGCCATGCAGTATGGCGGCTCCATGGGTTCTCTTGTAGAAAGCAAACAGGCAGTGCGTCTGGCTGACGCATTGGAGGAATACGGATTTTCCGTGAACCCGGATATGGTTTCTTTCTACGAAAGCATGGAAGAAAACTATGCGCCAACAAAGGCTGCCGGTGGTAACTGTGTGGATATCAATAAGGGTTCCACAGTAAATGAAGTTCCCGTAAAAGAATACTTCGCAGTTTCCCCAGACTCTATGGAAGGCTATAAAGATGCCGCGGTAGTTGTCCTGGGAAGAGATGCCGGAGAGGGCGCATGTTTCTACCCGGGTGAAGATGGAATCGCAGATCCGGACGAGTTTTCCAATAGTCCTACAGGAAATATCCTGAGCCTGTCAAATGCAGAGCGTGCATTGATTAATTATGTTGAAAATCAGGGCTTTAAAAAAGTGATCGTTCTTCTGAACTCTGCATGTGCAATGGAGATTGAAGAACTGAAACAGGATGACGCAGTAGACAGTATCCTCTGGATCGGAAATCCAGGCTGCTATGGAACATACGGAATCGCACAGCTTCTGAAAGGAGACGTGCTTCCATCCGGACATCTCACCGATACCTATGCAGTGAACTCTGCACTTGCACCTGCAATGAGAGATTACGGTGCATACGTATTTACAAATGCAGACGATATTGACACATCTTCCAACAACGCCCTGCGAAGCAGATGGTATCTGGCAGAAGAAGAGAGCATTTACATTGGCTACAAATATTATGAAACCCGTTACTTCGATTCTGTTCTTGAACAGGGAAATGCATCTCAGGCTTTGACCGGCGAGACTGCAGATGGCGGAAAAGTATGGGATTATGACAATGAAGTATCCTACAGCTTTGGATATGGCGTAGAAGGTTCCTCTTTCTCCGAGGAGATTACCGATGCGAAAATCGACTGGAGTGGGGAAACTCAGTCCGAAGTTACGGTAAAAGTAACAAACACCGGCGACAATGCAGCGAAACATGCAGTTCAGCTTTATGTTTCCCTTCCATACACTGATTATGATAAAGAAAATGGTGTGGAAAAATCTGCAATTCAGCTGGTTGGATATGGAAAAACAGGAGAGGCACAGGAAAATTCCTTCGAGGATGTAGTTCTTCTTGAGCCAGGAGAAAGCGAAGATGTGACTGTCACATTTACCGCAACCGACTTGTATTCCTATGATATGACTTATGAACATGATGATGTAACTGGTGCATACATTCTGGAAGCTGGAGATTATTATTTTGCAACTGGAAATGGCGCCCATGATGCAGTCCAGGGAGTTCTGAAGGAACAGTATCCGGACAAAATGAAAGATACAGAGCCGACAGGTGATGTTTATAAAGAGACTGTTGATTCTGAGATGACTTTAACAGAATCAAACGAAACTACTGTTCAGAACCAGCTTACAGACGGTGACCTGAACTCCTATAATTGCGGTACAGAGATCACTTATTTGAGCCGTAATGACTGGGCACATACTTTCCCGGTTGGAATCGGAGAAATCACAGCAACAGAAGAGATGATTGCTCTTCTTCGCAATGAAATCTATGACAAAGAAGCAGAAAATGTCGCATATGAAGGCGAGACTGAATTTACATACGGTGCGGACAACGGCGTGCAGGCAATTGCACTTAGAGGGCTGGACTATGACGATCCACTGTATGACAAAGTTCTTGATGAAGTAAGTCTTCAGGATATGTTAAACACATATTGTTCGCTTATGAATTCAAATGAAGATATTGTCATGCCAAAGGAAAATGGAGCAGACAGCCCGGTGGGGTTACTTGGAACTATTGGCAAATATACTGCGGGAACTCTTTATGAGGTAGCAGAAGACGATCCTTCCTATGGACATTCCACTGCAGTATATGTAAGTGAAAATGTAGTGGCAGCAACCTTCAGCCCGGAGCTTTCCAGTGAGCAGGGACGTCTGATTGGAAATGCAGGTTTGTGGGATGGCTATACGGGATGGAATGCACCAGGACTGAACATTCACAGAAACCAGTACAATGCCCGTAATCTGGAATATTATTCTGAAGACCCGATTCTGACAGGAACAATGGGATCCAATGTTTACAGGCAGGCAGTAGCATACGGAATGGTAGTTGCAGGAAAACACTTTGCATTTAATGATCAGGAAACAAATAGAGATGGTCTTGCAGTATTCCTCAGTGAACAGGCTGCAAGAGAAAATGAACTTCGTGGTTTCCAGATTGCATTTCGCGATGGAAATGCCAATAGCTTAATGACAGCTTTTAACCGTCTTGGCTGTACACATGTGGGGGCAAGCAAAGGTTTGATGAATGGCATTCTCCGTGGCGAGTGGGGATTTAAAGGATATGTAATTACAGACTCTGTAAAATCTTCCCAGTATTTCCTTCCATCTGAGTGTCTTGTTGCAGGAAATGACAGGATGCTTGGTGGCTCCAACAATGTTTCCGTATGGGGGTACACAGAGGATGAAGTGGCTGATGATATGGTGATCCAGGCGGGAGTAAGAGAATCTTATCACAGATACCTGTACACTTATGTAAACAGCAGTGTCATGAATGGAATTTCAGAGAAAACAGATGCGACCGGAGTGATTGCATGGTGGATTATGGCACTGCAGCTGGCAATGGGAATCTGCTTTGTACTATTTATGGTATTCCTGGTGCTGTTTATTTTGAAATACAGAAAGGAGCGTAAAAACAATGAATCAGAAAAAATTCAGTAAGCTGGAATTTGCAATGGAAGTTCTGGCATTGCTCCTGAATGTGGCTGGGCTGGTGCTTTTTGGCGTCGGCTATACCACTGGATATTATACCTTTGGTGAAATGAATTCATTGATGATTCTTTCCTTTTTCCTGGTTGGAATGGGAATGGAGCTGTTCTCTCTGGTTGCCATGGCAAAATGGGGAGACAAAATGTGGACACGTTTTCTTACTTTCGCAGTAACTGCATTACTGGCAGCAGGTGCAATTTTGTTGATCGGAGACAGAGTAGAAGGAATTGGAAACTGTGTGATCACAGATTATGACTCTGGTCACGGCGGTGAGGAAGCCATCTATTATTCGCTGGCGGCTTCAGGAACAATGCTTCTGGGAATGATCCTTAATATTGTGGGGAGCTTTTCAAAATTGCCTGAGATCAAAAATGAGAAGTAAAACAAAGGGATAAATATGTTAAGCACAGGTGAAAGCCTGAAAAATAAAGAGAAAATGGAGGATTTTCAAATGAAAAAAGCAACAGCGATTTTAACAGCAGGAATTATGGCAATGGGAGTTATCACCAGTGGGGTTACCGTTTTTGCAGAGGAAACAGAGGAGAAAACCTACAGCGTAACTTATAACATGAATAACGGAAATGCAGAAGATATGCCGGAATTTCAGTTTCTGAGCGGAAATATGAAGGGAATGGTTTCCAATGAAAGCCGTTTATATGTTGAAATTGATCTTACACTTGACGGAAAAGATGCATATAAACTTACTTCTGACTGTTATGTATTGGAGAATGGTAAAAAGGCTGAAATTGGTGATGATACAGGAATTGGACTGACATTGACTACAACTGCCGAAGGAACTTATACAGATAATGGTGATGATACTGTAACTATCAGTACTCCGGAACATGTACATCATGATATGCTCACAGATACTTATTCTGTACAGATGAAACAATCTGTGGGAATGAATGTTCTTGGAAATGAAGAGGACGGTTCTTATGATAGTGATGATCTTCCAGAGCTGACTTCTATGGTTCCAGAGACAATCTTTACTTTAAACGATAAAGGTGAAATTGTAACTTATAATTACCTTCATCCGGAAGACTATGAGACAAAAGACGATGCCGAAAAAGCTGACACAGCAGAAGCTGGTAATGAGCTGATCGCAATTCCAAGTGATGACGAAGCCACAACCTTTACACTGTTTGACAATGGAACCTATGAATTCTACTTCGCAAGCTACGATGTAAAAGATAATGGAACATACGCATACGATGCAGATTCCCAGACTCTTACCATTACAGATGCAAATGGAAAAGAAACTACTTCCACAGTTGATGGTGACAATGTAAAATTCCACTATGAATACAGCGAGAGTAATCAGCTTACAGGTGATTTCACAGTAGAGGCAGCTGCACTTGCAGACGCAGTAAAATAAGTTCCAGAGTTGTTGACCGGGCGTAAAGTGAACGGTAAACGCTATTTCCAAACAAGTTCCAAACAGGCTTCCGGTTATCTGGAAGCCTGTTTGACCACACAAATCAAGTATGATATATTTACTGTAAAAGTTCTGGGCAACAGTAATAATAAATCGAGCCTGTATAAGTTGAATTTATGAATAGCGTCCAGATCAGACTGTACTTGAGAAAAGGTGTGGGGAAATGAAAGTAGCGATTGTTGATGACGAGCTGGAAATGCGTCAGATCATGACAGACTATGTGAAAAGATTCGGGGAAGAAGCCGGGATTGACCTGGAGACGGTAACCTTCGAATCCGGCGAACAGTTTTTGAAAGACTATAAGATGATTTATGACATCATCATCTTTGATATTGATATGCCTGGAATCAATGGAATTGACACGGCAAGAAAATTAAGAGAAACAGATACCAATGTTACTATTATTTTTGTGACTAATATTGCCCAGTATGCCATCAATGGTTATGAGGTGGATGCGGTTGACTATATTCTGAAGCCGGTAAGCTACTACGATTTTTCCATGAAGTTTCACAGAACTGTGGCGAAGGCTGCCCAGAGGAAAGAACATATCATAAAAGTAGAGACAGCCGAGGGAACTCGCAAGTTAAGGCTTCCGGCGCTTATCTATGTGGAGATTCTTTCTCATTATCTTTATTTTCACACCACGAAAAGAGATTACAAAGTCAGGGGAAATATTGGTGACGTGGAAAAAGAGCTTGAAAAATACAATTTTGTGCGGATCCATCGCTCTTACATTGTGAATTTAAAGTATGTGAATAAAGTGCTCAGTACAGAGGTTACTGTAGGCAGTGCAATTCTTCCTGTCAGCAGAAATTATAAGGAAAAATTAAAAGAGGAATATCTGAAATATATAAGGGGAGAGGATTAAAAATGCTGAAAAACATATCCTTTATGGATATCTTTGATGTATGCCGTGTGCTGCTTGGGGCAATCAGCGCAGAAATCGTTTTTATGGAACGTGCTGCGGAACATCGGGAGCATTTTCCGCAGCGTGTCATGGTTAGCAGTTTAGGTGTTCTGGGATTTATTCTCCTTTGCATTCCCATGTACTGGTTTCGCAACACTTATGGCGGTTCGGGGATTGCAGCTCTTATTACAGCTGTATGGTGGATGACCACTGGCATTGTCTCTATGTGCTGTATCTATTATTGTTATCAGGTGACAGTATGTAATCTTATATTTCAATGCATTCTGGGAATTGCACTGGAAAATCTGGTAACTCTGGTTCTGCAATATCTGGTCTGCAAAATCTGTTTTCCTTCTTTACAAACAGAGCATACCGCATTGTATGTTTTCATAACGGTTCTGTTCTATGCAGCCTTCGACACAATGGCCTATTTTCTTCTTGTTCGTAAAAGTGTGCGTGGACAGGTGGTTGTGAAGGAAGACTGGAGAACGTTTCTTGTTTATCTGACTGTGTATATTATTATTACGGGAATGGGAGATGTGACCAATCTGATTTTTCACTGGAGCAAAAAGGATGGAGATATGTTCGGTGGGATAGAAATGTTTACCCAATTGGCGGTACCTTATTTCTGTATTGTGGTGAATGTGATTGTTAATCTGGTCATTGTTCTGCTTCAAAATATGACTTACCGCATTTTGTCCTTGCAGAAAGAAAAAGAGATGATTCAGGTTCTCCAAAAAGAAAAAGAGCAGCAGTATCTTTTCAGCAAAGAAAATGTAGACCTGATCAACCAGAAATGCCACGATCTGAAACGGCAGATCCGGGCACTGCAGATGGTGCATGGAGAAGAACGGGAGCGGCTTTTTAAGGAAACAGAGGAAGCAGTCCAGTTTTATGATGCCCATATCAAAACCGGCAATGATGTGCTGGATACTATTCTCACGGAAAAAAGCTTTGTCTGCGCCAGACAGGGCATTCGTTTTTCCTGTAATATTCATGCAGAAAAAATGGACATGATCGATGTGATCGATTTCTACACCCTGATCAGCAACGGATTGGATAACGCCATTGAGTGCGTGTCAAAATACGAAAATAACGAAAAAAAGGTTATCAATGTAGCAGTTCTTGAACGAGGCAGCATGCTTCACATTTTTATAGACAACTATTTCGATGGTGAGCTGGAATTCCGAAATGGTTTTCCGGTAACCAGCAAGGAAGACAAAGGCTACCATGGATATGGCGTAAAGAGTATGCAGATGATTGCGAAGAAATACAGCGGGGATATTCGGATTAGTGTGCAGAACCACACGTTTTCCCTGCAGATCATGCTGCCAGTAGAGTGTTAGGAGGAAGTTTATTTGGAAAAAATAAAAGGTGTAAATTTAGGTAACTGGCTTGTGCTGGAGAAATGGATGCTGCCGGAGATGTTCGCAGGAACCGGGGCAGAGGACGAGGTATGGCTCAATCGGAAGGTAAGTTCAGATGAATTAAAAGAAAGAATGAAAAAGCATAGAGATACTTTTATCACGGAAAAAGATTTCGCTTTTATTAAAGAACAGGGAATCGGGCTGGTTCGCATTCCGGTTCCTTATTTTATATTTGGAGACAGAGAACCTTTTCATGGATGTATTGAGTATCTGGACAATGCCTTTGGTTGGGCAGAGAAGTATGGTTTGCAGATTCTTATTGATCTTCATACCGTTCCGGGAAGTCAGAACGGATATGACAACGGTGGCATTACTGGTGTGTGCAAGTGGTGCAAAAATCCCCAGGAAGTGGAATTTGCCCTTACCGTGTTGGAACGTCTGGCAGAGCGCTATAAAGATCGTAATGGGCTGTACGGAATCGAGGTACTTAATGAGCCCATCAGTTTCCTGGTTTATGCTACTGCGCCGTCTACTGGAAAGGCGGTGGATAAAGAAGAGGCGAAAGGTTCCGGCTATGTACCCATGCCGTTTCTGGAAAATTTTTATCGGGATGCATATAAACGCTTGCGCAAAATCCTTCCAGAGAATAAGACCATTGTGTTCCACGATGGCTTTCGCCTGAGACACTGGGGCAGATTTTTCCGAAAAGAGAATATGAAAAATGTGGTGCTGGACACGCATATTTATATTTTGGCAATGGAGAGCTTCGTGCCGATCCACAAGCCCTGGGTTTACCAGATTTATATTAAAAGCCAGCAGCGCCTGATCCAGCGGATTCAGAAGGATGTGCCTGTAGTGGTTGGTGAATGGTGTATCTGCAATAAATATGCGGAGAAAACAGATTCTGGCATGAGTGCAGAGGCTGCTGCGAAGAGACGCAGGGAGCGCTATCTGGAAATTGCAGCTTTGCAGCTTCAGGCATGGTCTGAGGCGAAAGGCTGGATCTACTGGAGTTATCAGTTTAAACCAAATCGAAAGGAGCCTCTTGATGAAAGATGGAAAGAAAGCTGGGATTTTTCACGATGTGTGGAAAACGGCTGGATTGAATTCAAGAACTGACAAGCAGAAAGTTACCTTGCGGGAAATGATCTTTGGTTATTTCCTGGGACCGCTGCTGGTGCTGGCAATGACCAGTGTGGCAGCGTCTTATTACCTTACTTTTTACCGTACTTATGATGATATTGTAAACCAGAGAGTTTTTCTTACAATGCTGCCACTGCTTTCAGTTATTCCTATGGCACTGTCCAATATTATAATTGGAATTCTGGTTGGAAAGACCAGAACAAAGCAGGGGAAAGCAAGACCATATATCCTGATGGCGGCTCCGCTTTTGCTGGTGTCCGGAATTCTGGTATTCTGTATTCCTTATTTAAGCCTGGGTGTGCGGATGGTGTGGATGGCAGTAACTTATAATCTGTTTGCAGCCATCGCTAATCCGATTTATGGAACGTCACATTATCTGATGGTTTCATTGTCTACCCGTGACCTGGATCAGAGGGGAAGGCTTTCCGTAATTTCCAACATTCCGGCAGTTGCAGGAAATGGACTGATCAGCAGTATTGTAATGCCGTTGATACTTGGCTGGATTAATTCTGCATCTGGCAACGATGTGACACAGAACCGCTGGCAGATGGTAATGACCGTGTTTGCGGTGCTGGCGTTTGTGGGATGTGTGTTGGAGTATTTCTTTACCAGGGAGAGAATTACAGAAGAGGATATGGTGGAACCGGAGGGAGAGACAACATACAGTTCTTCCACAAAAGAACTTCAAACTGACAAGACTAGAAGCAATATTCAGGAAAGTCAGGGCGGCAGTAGAAGAAAGAACTCTGACAGTGTTGCCGCCCAAAGGACTGGTGCGAAATCCGCGCCTGCAGTCCCCTCCACCCTTGAACAGTTAAAAGCTGCCGCCTCCGATTCCTACTGGTGGATTATTATTATTTTCTACCTGCTCTACCAGGCTGGTGTCATGTTCAAAGGCGGCTACGTCTTCAACATTTTCTGCCATGAATTTTTCCAGGAAGTGCACATCTTCGGAATGACATTAACCGCTGACATGGCGCAGTCTGTTCTGGCGCTGATCAGCGGAATCCCACTGGCAGCCGGCATGCTGTTCATCTGGCCATTGACAAACCGCTTCGGCAAGAAGAACATGATCCTTGTGGGCTGTGTAATTTCTATTGTTGGAAGTATTGTGTGTCTTCTTGCACCTGATAATTTCGCAGTTATGTTAGTCGGACAGACGCTGAAAGGCTTATCCAGCGTCCCGGGTGCTTATATCATGATGGCTCTTTTCGCCGATGTCCTGGATCATCTGGAAGCAAAACTAGGCTACCGTGTAGACGGTATTTCTATGTCTGTATACAACACCGTACTCACCGTAGTGAATGGTCTTGCCGTAGCCGTCTTCAACTTTTTCTACGATAACCCTGCCCTTGCGGGAAAAGCCGTCACCGCTTTTTTCTTCCTGGGCTTCGAGATCATAGCACATGGAATTCTCATCATTGTGGTATCGTTCCTGAATGTTGAGAAAAAAATAAAGGCAGAACAGGAACTGATTGCAAAAAGAAAAAAAGGACAACTGTAAAATAAAGAAAAAGCAACAGGTGTCCTTATATAAAAAATATTTATTCTAAGTTAAAAAGCAGGATTATGGAATCAGGTATAACTGCCAGAATTGTGTGTGGATTTACAGTTCTGGTAATTATACCTTATCTTATTTTGGCAGTTATTATTGCGGTTGTATTTATGAATTATACAGCTTCCAATCTGGGAAGTGCAGCAGAGGATGCGATGAATGTTATTGGGAACCAGATTAAGGCAGAGAAAGTGAGGTTATACAAAATGAGCGAAAAAAATTCAAACTGGATTTGGTTATCCTCATGGACAGCCCAGGATAAAGAGGAACCGACACTGGCTTTGTTTCGGAAGGAATTTGAGCTTACAGAGGTTCCACAGGAGGGGAAAATAAAGATTTCAGCAGATTCCAGATACAAATTATATGTAAATGGAAAGCTGGTGGAGGTTGGACCAAGTAAAGGGGACAGCCAGGTATGGTATGTTGATGAGGTTGATTTACTGCCGTTTCTGAAAAAAGGCAGGAATGTGCTCAGTGTCTGTGTATTGAGGTATCCAACAGAGCGAAGCAAAGGCTGCTTTGGGATTTGCAGAACAGAGTACCCGTTCCTTTATGTAGAAGGTTCTGTACAGGATGAATCCGGAAAACGTTATAGTCTGGATACATGTGAGGGGTGGTTTGGAAGAAAGGCAGATGGATTCCATATTGTATCGGAATCTGATCTTTTTGCCCCATTACAGATTCTGGAAAATACAAGTGGAGCGCTCTGGCAGAAAGGTTGGATGAAGCCGGGGTATGATATGAAAGGCTGGGAAAGTCCGTATATATATCCGGACATGAACCAGGCTGTCAGCCCAGGAAATTTACAGAAAAGAACTATTCCGTTTCTTTATCGGAAAGAGCGAAACTTTGATAAGGTCATGAGGCTGTGCAAGGATTCATTTTTTCAGAAAGATCAGTGGGAAAAATTTTTGCAAGGAAATCAGGAGCTTTGTATTCCTGCGCAAACAATGGTGTCTGTAGAGATCAGTGCAGGTGAAGAAATGACAGGGTATCTGAACTTGTTTGTGGAACAAGGCACTGGGGCAGAAGTAAAAATACTGGAATCCGAGTCCTATGTTTTAGGCGGCGAGATAGGGGATTTAAAAGTTCCGTTAAAAGGTGACCGGGAAGATTTCCAACATGGATATTTAAATGGATTTACAGATTGTTACAAGTGTGCAGGGTATGGCACTGAGGACGAACCGGAAATTTATGAACCATTCTGGTTCCGGACATTTCGTTTTATCAGGCTGGAAATCCATACCAAATCTGAGCCTTTGACATTGAAGAAATTTTATTATACCGAAACCGGATATCCTCTGGAGGTAAAGACCAGTGCAGAGGCTTCTGACAACCGTTTTGAAAAAATATGGGAGATCAGTGAGCGGACGCTGCGCCGGTGTATGCATGAAACTTATGAGGACTGTCCGTTTTATGAACAGCTGCAGTATGCTATGGACGCACGGACACAGATACTATATACATATGCGGTGGCTGCGGATGACCGTCTGGCAAGACGATGTATGGAAGATTTTAGGAGAGCACAGAGGTATGATGGACTTTTGAACTGCGCGGCGCCCAGCACCGCACCGAATGTAATTCCGGGATTTTCCATTTATTACATTCTTATGCTGTACGATCATATGATGTATTTTGGAGATAAAGAATTGTTGGAGCGGCATATGCCAACAGTAAAGGGAATTTTAAGCTTTTTCCATTATAACCGGAGCCCAGAGGGTTATGTGAAAAAGATTGGCGGTTTAAATGGGAAGGCACGTTTCTGGTCATTTATTGACTGGGCTGTGGAATGGTCGGATACAACCGGAATTCCTCCGGCAACATTAAAAGGTCCTGTAACAATGGAAAGTCTCTTATATATACTGGGCCTTCAAAGTGCTGCGAAAATTGCAGGATATCTGGAAAGAAATGAATTGAAACAGCAGTTTGAAAAAAGAGCAGTAGATGTACAGAATGCAGTGAGAACGTATTGTATTGGAAATAACGGTATGCTGCAGGATGGTCCTGGAATTGAGGAATACAGTCAGCATACGCAGGTATTTGCTATTTTAACAGACACAGTAGAAGGGGATCAGGCGAAACAGAATCTGAAGGAGACGATCCTGCATAAAGACAGGTATCCTCAGTGCTCCGTTGCTATGGCTTATTACCTTTTCCGGGCGTTGGAAAAAACAGGAATGTATGAGCTGACAGAAGGATACTGGGATATCTGGCAGCGCATGGTGGAGAAACATGCCACAACCTGTGTGGAAGATGAGGTACAGGAAAGAAGTGACTGTCATGCGTGGGGGTCACTGATCCTGTATGAACTCCCGTCCGTAATTCTGGGAGTGAGACCAGCTAAACCAGGATACCAGGATATGAAGATAAATCCTGTTCCCGGCTATTTAACATCTGCCAGCGGATCTGTGATCACACCGAAAGGGGTGGTTCATGTACAATGGCATAGAGAAGGGGAAAATATCTTGGTAAATCATGCAGCCGATTAGTTGAAAATTGCTGCAATTTGGGGAATAAAAGGGCAGAGATGAAATATTCTCTGCCCGTATTTGCGTCAGAATAAAGACAGATATTAAAACAGTTCTTATTTTCGTTAAAAATTGCGCGTAAACATTTTTCAGGACGTAACTTTGAGTATTATTCAGAAGATGGGGTACTTTCCGGCTATATCGGAGCAGCAGAGGTTGCAGGTGCCAAGGCATATGGAATCCAGTGTTACATCAAGCATTTTGCACTGAACGATTCAGAAGGATACCGTAAGAATGCCCTTTGTACATGGACAAATGAACAGGCAATGAGAGATGCCGCGCACAATATCCTTTACAGTCTTGCAAACTCCAATGCAATGGATGAGCGTAACTTCAAGATGCCAGGCTGGGTAAAAGGCGTGATTGCAGCAGATGTTATAATTGTTTTATTGTTAGGTTTATGGGAAGTATTGACAATCCGTTCCTATAGAAAAAAGAATAAATAAAAATATTGTGACTGTGAAAGTACTGAACGGTTATAAAATATTCTTAGAAATAGGAGCTTTCGCAGTGGAAAGAAGCGTTGTGCTTTCCATCCTGGATGCCAGATAGGATCTCATATGCATCTTGTGCAATATATTGACAGTTTATGCCAACCCCGTCTTTTACAGACGGGGTTGTGTTATATTTATAGCAATATAGAAGGGAGCAATCACAAGCATGAAATATCAGAATATCATAGATAACATGACCCTGAAGGAAAAAGCCGCATTCCTCAGCGGAAAAAGCGAGTGGCAGACAAGAGATTTCCCACGTCTGGACATTCCGGCGATTTTCTGTTCAGACGGACCGAATGGTGTGCGTAAACAGGCTGGAGCAGGAGATCATCTGGGAATCAATCCAGCAGTACCGGCAACCTGTTTTCCTACAGCGGCAGCAATGGCAAACAGCTGGGATGAAGAGCTGGAGCAGAGGGTAGGCGTAGCCCTTGGTGAAGAATCCATGGAAGAAGACGTAAACGTTCTTCTTGGACCTGGACTGAACATTAAGAGAAATCCTCTCTGCGGACGTAATTTCGAGTATTTTTCTGAGGATCCGTACCTTTCCGGAAAAATGGCAGCAGCCTTCATCCGCGGTGTACAGAGCACTGGTGCAGCAGCCTGTGCAAAGCATTTCGCAGTAAACAGCCAGGAGCTTCGCCGTATGGCAATGAATGCCGTGGTAGATGAAAGAACTCTCCGCGAAATCTATCTTACTGGCTTCGAAATCGCCATCAAAGAGGGCGGTGCGAAAACTGTTATGAGCAGCTACAACGAGGTAAACGGTGTTTACGCCAACGAAAACGAGCATCTGCTCAAAGACATTCTTCGCGACGAGTGGGGCTTCGAAGGCTCTGTTATCACTGACTGGGGCGCTTCTAACGACCATTCTCTCGGTGTAAAGAACGGTTCCACCCTGGAAATGCCGACTCCGGGACTTGATGCAGCAAGAGAGCTTCTTGCCAGCGTAGAAAGCGGCAAGATCAGTGAGAAGGACATCGACGAGCGCGTGGACGAGCTTCTCGATCTGGTACTTACTACCACCGAGAATGCAAAGCATTATAAAAAAGTGGCGGACAAGAAAGCCCTTCATGAGGAGCACCACAAGCTGGCACGTCTTGCCTGCGAGAACAGTGCAGTACTTCTGAAAAACGAGGACGGAATCCTTCCGGTTGGAGCGAAGGTTCAGGCAGCCGTAATCGGTGACTTTGCTTTTGACCCAAGATACCAGGGCGCAGGTTCTTCCATGGTAAACTCCACAAAAGTAGATTCCATCAAGGACATGCTGGAGACCAGCGGAATCTCTGTAACAGGAATCGTCCGCGGCTATCAGCGTGACGGCAAAGAAGACGAAGCCATGAAAAAAGAGGCTGTGGATCTTGCACGCCGTTCTGATGTAGTTCTGTTTTTCTTCGGACTGAATGAGAAAAGCGAGACAGAGGGTCTTGACCGTAAGCATCTCCGCATTCCCCAGAACCAGATCAATCTGATCCAGGAGCTGGCAAAAGCAAATGCAAACATGGTTGGTATCATCAGCGCAGGTTCTGTTATCGAAATGCCGTGGCACCATCACTTCAAAGCTCTGCTTCATACCGCCCTCATGGGACAGGCTGGTGCAGGCGCAGTTCTTGACATCCTTTCCGGAAAGGTTAATCCATCTGGAAAGCTTGCAGAAACTTATATTAAGAAATATGAGGATACTCCTTCTTATAATTACTATCCGTCACAGGAGCGGAACTCTGAGTACAGAGAGGGAATTTACGTAGGATACCGCTATTTTGACACAGCTGGTGTGCCGGTAAACTATCCATTTGGATACGGTCTTTCCTACACTACATTTGAATACAGTAATCTCCAGGTGAAGCCAGACGGCGTAACCCTTACCATCCGTAACACTGGAAAATACGACGGTGCAGAGATCGCCCAGCTTTATGTAGGACTTCCGGGAGCAAAAGTTTTCCGTCCGATTAAAGAGCTGAAAGGCTTTTCCAAGGTGTTCTTAAAGGCGGGCGAGGAGAAAACAGTTACCATTAAGTTCGATGACAAGACATTCCGTTACTGGAATATGAAGACAAATAAATGGGAAGTAGAAGGCGGCGTTTACAGCATTATGATCGGTGCAAACTGTGCAGATATCCGTCTTCAGGATACTCTTGCCATTATCGGAACCACTGAGGTGATGCCGTATTACACCAACCGCGTTTCTTCTTATGTGGATGGAAAGATCCAGAAGGTTGGAAATGAGGAGTATGAGATCATCCTTGGACATTCCATTCCGGACGGAAGCTGGAGCGGCGAGCTTGGCATGAACGATGCCCTTTGCCAGATGTATTACGCGAAAAGCGGAATTGCCCGTTTCATCTGTAAGAAGCTGGGTGAAAAGCTGAAAAAGAGCGAGGCAGCAGGAATTCCGGATCTGAACACTTTGTTCCAGTACAATATGCCATTCCGTGCCATTGCCAAGATGACCGGCGGCATGGTTTCCATGGAAATGGTAGAAGGACTTGTGAAGGTTGTGAATGGACATTTCAGCGGCCTTGGAAAAGTGATCAGCGGATTTTTCAGAAATCAGAAGCTGAACAAGCAGTACGAGAAAAATCTGGAAGAGCAGAAATAGGAGAAGTATCATTATGGGAAAAATCAAACAGTTAATCGAAGATCACCCAAACATCTGGGAATTTATTAAATTTAACGTATTATCCAACTGCGCAACTATCACAAACTTCATTATCATGTGGCTGTGCACCGGTTTTATTTTCAAAAGCTTTGCAAATACACCATTTAAGTTTCTGGTGTTCAATTACGCAGATAACATTGAGTCCAATCTGGGCTTGTGTGGCTTCTTAAGCTTCCTGGTTGCAACTGCAGCTGCCCAGACTGTAAACTTTTTTGTACAGAAGAATCTGGTTTTTAAATCCAATGCTGCATTTGAAAAGGCTGTGCCGAAATATATTGTACTTGCAGTTGTGCTGGTTCTTGTATCCGCAGCACTTCCGGCTTACAGCCAGAGCTTTTTCGTAAATATCGGCATTTCCGAAGCGCTTGCACCTACACTTGCAAATGTGGTGAACATTCTGGTTCAGGTAGTACTCAGCTATCCGACCATGAAATTCTGGATCATGCCGAACAAATAAAAATGGCGGTTATTTTTGCCTGATATAGTGACAGATAAAGAAATCCCCCGGTCTGGTGGCTTTGCGCTCCTAACCGGGGGATTTTGTCAGGAAGTAAGCATTGTAAAGAATCTTTATACGTGCTAAGATAAAAGACGGAATTTAACAATTTAAACACATTTTTCCCACAAAGAGAACACAAATTATCCCTATACTGTGAACTATCAAATGAAAAGAATATAAAAGAGTTTCTAAAGGAGGCTTTTATCATGAAGAATAGAAATGAAGAATTAAAGAGAAAACTTAAAAAGGCAGCAAGCATTAGTCTTTGTGCAGTACTGGCAGGCGGCCTTGCAGCAGGAACATATACAGGAGTTAACTATCTGACAGGCTACGAGCAGAGCGTACAGGCAGCAAGCGAAGATAAGGTTGAGCTGCTGAAATCCGAGAAGAAATCGGATGATTCCAAGGATGACAGCAAAGATGAGAGTACAGCAAAGGGCAGCCTTGATGTATCTGGTATTGTAGAAGCGGCAATGCCAAGTATCGTTTCCATTACAACCAAATCTGTAGAAGAGGTTCAGAACTACTACGGAATGTTTGGTCAGTACGGTGCTTATTCACCATCCCAGGAACAGGAGGTTCAGGGAAGCGGTTCCGGTATTATCATTGGTAAGAACGATTCCGAGCTTCTGATTGCAACCAACTATCACGTAGTAGAAGGTGCGGAGACCTTATCTGTTGGCTTCTGTGACAGCACAGCATGTGAGGCTAAGGTAAAAGGCTATGACAGCGAGAAGGATCTTGCAGTTGTAGCAGTTTCTCTGGATGATATTGACAGCGATACAATGGATGCCATTACGATCGCAACCATCGGTAATTCCGATGACCTGAAGGTTGGTGCACAGGTTGTTGCAATTGGTAACGCACTTGGTTATGGTCAGTCCGTAACAACCGGTATTGTAAGTGCCAAGAACCGTCAGCTGAATTCTGATGATACAGTTGGCGATTATGACAGCGACAGCAATTCCGCTACAAACCTGATCCAGACAGATGCAGCAATCAACCCAGGCAACAGCGGTGGTGCTCTTCTGAATATGAATGGTGAGGTTGTTGGTATCAACTCTGCAAAGCTTGCTTCCACAGAGGTTGAGGGTATCGGTTATGCAATCGCAATTTCTGATGTAACAGATACGCTGGAGAGCCTGATGAATGAGGAGACCAGAGATAAAGTTGATAACCACGGTGTTCTGGGAATCACAGTTCATAGTGTTGACAGTGAAGTAAGTGAGGCATATGGTGTTCCGGAAGGCGTTCTTGTAAGAGACGTAACAGAAGGCGGTGCAGCTGATGAGGCTGGTATTGAAGCAAAATCCATCATTACAAAATTTGCAGGCAAGGTTGTTACAACCAAGGAACAGCTGGTTGATTTCCTTTCCTACTACGAGCCTGGTGAGGATGTAGAGCTTACCATTGAGGTTCCGGATGGAAAAGGTTACAAAGAAGAGACGGTAACTGTAACTCTTGGCGAGAATACAAATACACAGAGTGCGGATTCCAAGGACAACGGTGACGGTCAGGGAAGCAGCCAGGATGATAATCTTCTGGAAGACTGGGAGAATAACGAAGGCGGCGCAGGTCTCCAGTACGGCGAAGGCTGGAATTAAACAGCCTCGGAAATGTGAATAAATAATAGAATGAGAGAGGTTCATCTGTAAAAAAGGTGGACCTCTTTTTTCGGTCAAACTCTCCCACAAAGCGGGGTGTGCCGATTGAGAAACTGATTTTTCAAACATACTATGCTTTGAAATAGTTAGAAAACACATAGAAAATTGAATAATAGATTGCGTAACCTACATTAAAAAGGTATAATTATTTTATTGTCGTCAGACTGCGGCATAATATTTTTAAGAATTATACGAAAAAGGGAAAGAGTCAGTAAAATGAACAACGCAAGATTTCTGGTTTTCGATATAGATGATACCTTATATAGTCAGATGGAGCCGTTGCTTACAGCCTGTGAGTTCAGTCTGGGCAGGAAGCTACCGGATCCGGAGCTGTTTTACCGGATCTTCGGGAAAAGAAGCGCTGAAATGTTTTTGTTCAGCGAGAGTGGACAGATTTCCATTCATGAATCCCGGATTTACAGAATTGAAAATACTATGAAAGACCTTGGAATTCCCTTTACCAGAGAGCAGGCAGAGCTCTTCCAGAAGAGATATAAAGAGAATCAGTCCCATCTTCATGTTTCAGGGGTAATGACACAACTGCTGGACGAATGCGAAGCTGCCGGAGTAAAAATGGGCGTGATCACTAACGGACCTTTTTCCCATCAGGTTCAGAAGTTTCACACATTGGGACTTGATAAATGGTTTACAGAGGATCAGCTGATCGTGTCTGCAGGCGTGGGCGTGGCCAAGCCGGATGTGCAGATTTTCCGCATGGCAGAAGAAAAATGGGGAATGAAGCCGGAGAATACTTTTATGATCGGGGATTCTCTGGAGAATGATATTGCAGGTGCAAAAAATGCCGGATGGAAGACCATCTGGATGAACCATCACCGTTATACGGTTCCGGAAGGTATGGAAAAACCAGATTATATTGCATATACAGAGGAAGAGTTGAGAAAGCTTATTGTCCAAATATGCTTTACAACGAAGAAGGATGGATAAAGTATGGTATCAGATTACAAAATCACCATGGAGCAGGCAGAATACGAGATGGTCTGTTACCGTAAGGTTTTTAACTTTGTAAGGCTTCTTGACCAGGAAAAACTGGAGAAATTGAATGCAGAAGGTCTGTTGGCAGCAGAGGGCGGACAGACAAAAAAAGCAGATTTGTGCATAGGACATTTTTGCCAGGGCTGTGTGGCAATGGAAGCCTTTTTACGGAAGGCAGAGCTGTGCAAGCTGGAATTTATTGGAGATGACATTTATCAGATCATGGCTAAATATCTGGAAATTGACGGTAAGCCTTATGTAATGGAGCTTTTGAAGAAAATGGACAAAAGCAGCCTGATCGACTGGAAAGATCATGAGCGCCTGATCAGCAGCCTTACCGGATATAACGAGAGACTGTATCAGGATGTTCTTACGAAGGCATACAACAGACGTTATTATGAAGAAGAATTGAAGTCCCAGATGGGACCGGCTGGAATTGCCATGATCGATCTGGACGATTTTAAGCTTTATAACGACACATATGGACATAATGCCGGGGATATGGCACTGACTGTTGTTGCAGAAACCATATGCAAGCATATCCGTAAGGATGATATTCTGATCCGCTATGGAGGGGATGAGTTTCTTCTGGTGCTTCCCGGAGTAACAGAAGTGAAATTTGCCGGAAGACTGCAGGAAATCCATGATAAGATCCATCTGGCTACTGTGCCGGGATATGCAGGGATTCAGCTTTCTGTGAGTATTGGAGGAACAATTGCCGGGGCAGATGAAACCATCGGAAGTGTAGTAGGAAGAGCTGACCGCTTTATGTACCAGGCGAAAACCCGTAAGAATCTGGTGGTAACCGAGTCTAATGAGATAAAAGATGGAAATGCAGATGGCGCAGAGGTTAATCGTGATGAGCTGAAACAGCAGATTCTGATCGTGGATGATGCTGAGCTGAACCGTGATATTCTTGCGGAGATCCTGCACCATGATTTTAAGACTATGGAAGTAAGCTGTGGAGAGGAATGTCTCTCCGTGCTTCGGGAGTATGGTGCAGGAATCTCACTGGTGTTGCTTGATATTGTAATGCCTGACATGGACGGCTTTGCAGTTCTTGAGGAGATGAACCGGAACCATTGGATCGAGGACATTCCAGTCATCATGATCTCCAGTGAGGAGACAGAATCATATATACGCCGGGCGTATGAAATGGGAGTTTCAGACTATATCAGCCGTCCGTTTGATGCCAGAGTTGTTTACCGGCGTGTATATAATACTATTAAATTATACGCAAAACAGAGGCGCCTAATCACACTTGTAACGGATCAAATTCGAGAAAAAGAAAAAAATAGTCAAATTTTGATAGATATTCTCAGCCATATCGTAGAATTTCGTAATGGAGAGAGCGGTCAGCACGTTCAGCACATAAAGATGTTGACCGGATTTCTGTTGGACAGACTGATGCAGAAAACAGATAAATATGATCTGAAATGGTCTGACCAGTACATGATCACAATTGCATCTGCCCTTCACGATATTGGTAAAGTGGGTATCGACGAGAAGATTTTGAACAAACCAGGCAGACTGACAAATGAAGAGTTTGAGGAAATGAAGAAGCATACCCTGATCGGTGCTTCCATGCTGAAGAGTCTTGGGGTATATCAGGATGAGGAGCTTGTGAAGGTGGCTTACCAGATCTGCAGATGGCACCACGAGCGCTATGACGGCAAGGGCTATCCGGATGGTCTGAAGGGGGAAGAAATTCCGATTGCAGCCCAGGTGGTTTCAGTTGCGGATGTATATGATGCCCTGACAAGCGAGCGTGTTTACAAGAAAGCATTTTCCCATGAGAAGGCTATGGAGATGATCCTGGCTGGTGAGTGTGGAACCTTCAATCCGCTGCTTCTGGAGTGTTTGCAGGATATTCAGGGCAATATCCAGGAGGAAATGAAGAGAGCAGCAGAGCAGCCTATGCTTGTGCAGAATTCTTATGTGGGGAAGATGATCGAGACGGTGCAGTAGGCAGGGATTATTATAATGTAATATATTGCGGTATTGTTCGGCGAATTGTTTTGGGTAAAAATTGTGAACAACAGCATTTGCAGGTCGGGGGACCTGCGGGAGTGGGGGTAAGTTTTACTTTATGAAAAAGAAAATTCTTACACTGGCGGCAGTGGTAACACTGCCGTTTATTCTTCTTGTGATGTATCTTCTTGCCTCGATGGCAAGCTATAGCAATACCTATGATGAGATCGTAAGCAACATGACTGTGGCGAACAATTACAATCTGAATTTCAAAGAAGAGATGGATGAGAGCCTGTATAAGCTGGTTGTTAGCTACGTCACTCTGGATACCATCGAAACAGACAAAAGTCTTAAGAATCCATATACTTTAATAGATGAATTACGCAGCGAGTTTACCAGACTGACAGCCATTACCACAGAATCTGAGAGCAAGCTGTGGCTGGAGAGCCTTCTTCGCAATATCGATACCCTGGAAAAAAGAGTGGACGATATTGTGGACAGCATTTCTGCCGGTGGCAGATATAATGAAAATATTGAGAAGCTGGACAACAATATTTACATTCTGACGGAACTGATCCAGGACGATATCCAGTATTATATTTATTATCAGACACGTTATATGGACAAGGTCACGGATACCCTGCAGAATCAGATCGGGCGGTTTATGGTGGTGTGCAGTGTGCTGATCGGCGTGCTGATCATTGTGGTTGCAGTCAGCGCGGTGATGATCGTTTCCGGTATTATACAGCCCATCAGTCAGTTGAACCAGGCTACGGAGAAGATTGCCCAGGGTGATTTCAATGCCAGAGCCCAGGTGGATTCCGATGATGAAGTGGCTGAGCTTGCAGTGAGCTTTAACAAAATGGCAGGAAGCATGCAGTCCCTGATCGATAAGGTGAAGGAAGACGAGCGGAAAATGCGAAAAGCAGATCTGCGTCTTCTTCAGGAGCAGATTCAGCCTCATTTTCTTTATAATACGCTGGACACCATTGTGTGGCTGATCGAGTCCAATGAGCCGGACGAAGCGGTGACCATGGTTGTTACACTGTCGGACTTTTTCCGTGAGATCCTAAGCAAAGGGAAGGAATTTATCTCCATTAAGGAAGAAGAGAAGCATATCAGCAGTTATCTCCAGATCCAGGAAATGCGTTACCGGGATATTCTGGAATATGACATTCAGCTGGATCAGGTAATTTATAAATATCAGATTCTGAAGCTGACTCTTCAACCAGTGGTGGAGAATGCGCTTTATCATGGAATCAAGTATAAACGTGCCAAAGGCTGTATTCACATTCACGGGGAGAAGGAGGGGGATATTATCCGCCTGACTGTCCGGGATGATGGTGTGGGCATGGATGAGGAAGAGCTTGAACAGCTTCGTCAGCAGATCGAGAAGCCTTGCCAGGAGACGGAGAGGGGCTTTGGTCTGGCAAATGTAAATGAGCGTATCCACATGTATTTCGGACCGGAGTATGGAATGAAGATTCAGTCACAGAAGGGTAAGGGAACTACAGTGGAGATTGTAATTCCGGCTATTCTGGAAGCTCCGGTTGAGAAAAAAGGGAATGATATAGCAAAAGTGGCTGAAGGCGGCAACAGCGTGAATCCTGACACAAATAAAAAAATAGAAAGTAATCCGAAACAGCAGAATGCCAATAAGATAATTGAGGGTGGATGGCCACAGCAGGAGGAGACAGGCGTATGAGACAGTTTATAAGAAAAAACATCTGGGCTGTGGCACCGGTTGTGTTTGTGCTTGTGGCACTGGTTCTTCTGGGAAGTCCTTTGAGCAGCAGTAAAGTGCAGGAAACTCCTGCGGAGGACGACAATCTGATCGTAGTAGGTGTTTCCCAGGTGGGAAGCGAATCTGTATGGCGAAGTGCCCACACGCAGTCCATTCAGGACGCGTTCACCAGGGCAAACGGCTACATGCTGATTTTTGACAATGCCAGGCAGAAGCAGGCCAATCAGATCAAGGCTATTCGGAGCTTTATTTCCCAGCAGGTGGATTATATTGTAGTTTCTCCTATTGAGGAATCTGGCTGGGACACTGTGCTTCAGGAGGCGAAGGATGCCAGGATTCCGGTAATCCTCATAGACCGTAAGGTTTCTGTGGATGATGACTCCCTCTATGCTTCCTGGGTTGGTTCCGATTTTGTCCGCGAAGGACAGGATGCCGGTTACTGGCTTGAGGATTACATGAAAAAGCAGGGCAGGGAAGATGACGAAATTAACATTGTAGTGCTGAAAGGAACCAAAGGCGCCTCCGCTACCATCGGCAGAACCCGTGGGTTCAATGAAGTGGCAAAGGTGCAGCATAATTGGAACATTTTGCAGCAGGTAGACGGAGAATTTACCACAGCAAAAGGAAAAGAAGAGATGGCAAGGCTTTTGGATCAGTATGATGACATAGATGTGGTGGTTTCACAGAACGATGACATGACTTTTGGAGCACTTGAAGCCATCAGAGAAGCAGGAAAAACAGCCGGAGTGAACGGCGATATTACGGTAATTTCCTTTGACGCAGTGGATGCCGGCGTAGAGCTGGTGCGAAACGGGGAAATCAACATTGATGTCCAGTGTAATCCTGACCAGGGAAAATACGTGGAGCAGATCATTCAGGATATGGAGGCTGGCAAAGAAATAGAGAAAGCATATTATGTTCCGGAGCGGGTGTATACCCAGGAGAACGTTGGGGAGGAAGAAAATGTTACGGAAGGTATTTCTGGTTGAAGATGAGACGGTGATCCGCGAAGGGCTCAGGGACAGGATTCCCTGGGATCAGTTCGGATACCGTTTTGTAGGGGAAGCAGCAGATGGGGAAATGGCCTTGCCTCTGATCCGTAAGACAAAGCCGGATGTATTGATCACGGATATTAAAATGCCTTTTATGGATGGGCTTTCCTTAAGTAAAATTGTGAGCAAAGAATTTCCGCGGATGAAGATTATTATTATCAGTGGTTATGATGATTTTGAATATGCAAGACAGGCAATTGAAGTTGGTGTTGACCAGTATCTGCTGAAGCCGGTTACCAGAATGAAGCTGAAAAATGTACTTCTTGAACTGAAAGATAAGATCGAGCAGGATCAGGAGCAGGAGGACTACCGCACCCAGTTTCAGAATGAGCTTCAGGAGTATGAGCAGTTTTCCAGACGGCGTTTTATGGAAAAAATACTGGAGGGCGAGCTGTCGGTTAAGGAGATTTATGATGAGGCAGAGCGTCAGTCTATAGAAATTACGGCAGCAGGATATAATCTGCTTTTCCTGTATTTACAGGAGAAAAATAAGGACAAGATGGCTGGATTTCTTCGGAAACAGGATGAAGTGCTTCACTATTTTCTCCGCTATCCCCAGTATCTGCTTTTTCGCTGGAATGTAAACAGCTACGGAGTTCTGGTAAAGGGGGAATTGTCCCAGCTTCCGGAGCTGACAGATAATTGCGTGGAGTATGTGAAACGGACCTGCGAAGGGGAAGAGCAGATGGACTGGTATGTGGCTGTAGGAAAACCGGTGGAGAGATTGAGCCTGCTTTCCCAGTGTTATCAGAGTGTGAATCATTATTTTGCATATCGTTTTATGGTGCCGGGACTGCATGTGCTTACAGAAGATACCTTGGAGAGTTATGTAAACTCGCAGGGAGAGAACCGGCTGGCAGCAGTGGATTATTCTCAGTTGAATCCGGAGATCATCAAGGATTTTCTCACAAAAGGAAGCAGCAGTGAGATACAGGAGTTTGTCCAGGGATATCTTGGCGGTATGAGTAAGGCGCTGGAGTCCAGAATGTTCCGGGATTATGTGGTGCTTCATATTCGGTTTACAACTATTATGTATCTGGAATCCATTGGTGTGGAAAAAGAATGTTATATAGAACGGATCGAGGGAAAATATCAGGATACCAGTATCAAGGCATCACAGGTGGCAGGGTATTGTGTGGACATTCTTCAGAGTGCCATTGATATCAGGGATGAGAAGAATGAGTCTCAGGGCAACAGTGCCATGAGGAAGGTGCTGGATTATATTGATGAGAATTACTATAAAGAGACCATTTCCCTGAATGAAGTAGCGGATGCGGTAAATATGAGTGCCAACTATTTAAGCGCAATTTTCAGCCAGAATATGCAGAAGACTTTTGTAGAGTATATTACCTGCAAACGTGTTGACAGAGCGAAAAAACTCCTGCGCGAGACGGACAAGTCGTCCGGAGAGATCGCACAGGAGGTGGGATATAAGGATCCCCATTATTTTAGTTATGTGTTTAAGAAAAAATCCGGGTGCAGCCCAAGGGAATATCGGAGTAAGGGGACTGCATGATATTCAAAATTAATTATGTGATTTCGGCAGTGACAACTGCCATGGGACTTCCTGTGAAGAGACAGGGAGTCCTTTTAATTTGTTTATGCTCATATGGGCGGCCAGAGTACCAGGCTGGTGTGCGGAATGGGTCAGTGTTGTGGCGCGGAGCAGACCAGATGTGGTAAGATAACTGGTATTGAAGGCGGCTAGTGCTATTGTGGTTTCGAAACTATGACCGGTGGAGGTAGCTTTGAATCCAGTGTTTTGAAGAGAGGATGAAAGGGGAGCATGAGTTGCTATCCTTTTCTCCTGTCCAAGCGCCAGCTCTTCCCATAACAGCCATGCAATAAAGTCATCCTCACAAATAAAAGCAGTGCAGTCGGGGGTGATTCGTTCCAGAAATTTTTTCAGGAAGCTGATATCCCGGCTCTGACGGAAATCATCCAGCTCCTGTATGGTATACCAGCAGATGTTGCGGTCTGGTACAGTCAGCCCCTGGTTTTGCATGGCATCCAGAAAGCCCTGGTATCGTTCATGTCCCCGCTGATCGTCCATCTGGAAAATACCGGCGATAGAAGAATGGCCTTTTTCCACAAGACTTTGCACCAGAAGACCAGCCCCATATAGATTATCTTCATAGATTACTGGAATCTGAGACAACTGGGGATAAGCACATCCCAGGAACAAAATGGAAGTTCCCCTTTGTATCAGCTTTTGATAAAGCTCTGTATTAGGTGATGGTAAGGCGCTTTTTACAGGCTCCACAATAAGCGCCCGCAGCGGACTTTTCAAAAGAAACTGAAGGATTTGCCGTTCCTGGTCCACATGACTGTGAGTGGGGTAAACCTTGCAGGAAAATCCCTCCGCAGCCAGCGCCACACGAATATCATTTATCAGTGCAGGATATTCATATTGCTGTTCATCGGGAATCAGAATTCCTACTATATTCCGGTTTTCCAGGCTGGAAAGTCCGGTAATGTAAGCTCCGCTCCCTTTAATGCGGCGGATTTCCCGCTCATCTTCAAGAACCGCCAGTGCCGCGCGGACCGTCTGCCGGCTGACACGGTATCTGGCAGCCAGCTCCTGTTCTGTGGGAAGCTTGTTGCTTCCCTTTTGAATAGAATCTGAAATGATTTCTCTTAGCTGTTCAACCAGCCATTTATATTTGATCGCCATATATTTTAGTTCCTCTTTCTTAGGTTAGAGTGTGTTTGAAAAATTCTTCCCGCAATCTGTCAGCGCCATTATTTACCAAGCTTCGGGTTGCTGTAGTGGATCTTATCACTTAGGGGGGATTTTCATTAATTAGCGGCATAATGTTTTTTTTATTTTGCTGAGATAGTTAGTTCATAAAATTTTCACATGAATTATTTATGATTTCCCAATAAATCATCTGCTTTTTCACTTCTAAAACCAAAAATATTATACCTTTTTCCAAATGATCAAACTTTTTTTCCAAGCTTAGACAGTTTGCCAAATCGAAAAACATAGAAAAAGGTGTAATATTTTTCACAAAATCATAAGAAAACAAACTTTCTAAATGAGAAATCATAAAATATCAACCTTTTTCCTGCCTGAAGTCCATTGTAATATAAATTTGTCTGTATTTCACTATGAAAACCAACAAATTTGTATTGTTTGAACTGACGAAACAACCAAAAGACGGGAAAACAATATTGAAATTTATGTTGATTTTCGCTAAATTATAGACATCAAGAAGAACACGGATTCAAGAACGGACGGAAAGCTACGACAGCAAACGGATCAGTGTTGAACGAGAAACCAATGGCAGGCGCGACCTGCAAAAGTATTTTTCTAAAAGAAAGAGAGGAACAATCACTATGAAAAAGAAATTAGCAGTTATGGCACTCGCAGCAGCAACACTCAGCATGATGGCTATGCCGGTTTACGCTGACGATCTGGTAACAGTTGGATACGCACAGGTTGGACATGAGTCAGACTGGCGTACAGCAAACACCCAGAACTATCAGGACGTTTTCTCAGAGGACGCTGGATACAGCCTTGACCTTGTAGACTGCGATAATGACAATGCTGCACAGCTGGAGGCTGTTCGTACATTCATTAGTAAAGATATGGATTACATCGTAATCGCTCCGATCCAGTCCGCTGGCTGGGACACCGTTCTTCAGGAAGCGCAGGACGCTGGAATCCCGGTAATTATCGCAGACCGTGAAATCGAGGCAAGCGACGACTTATACGATGCATGGGTTGGAACAAACACAACAAACGAAGGTATCACAGCTGGTAACTGGTTAGCTGAGTACCTTGGCGATAAAGATGCTAACATCCTTGTAATCGAAGGTTCTGTAGGAGCTTCCGCAGCACTTGGACGTACAAATGGTTTCAATCAGGTAGCAGAAGAGCATGACAACTGGAAGATCCTTGATTCTCAGTCCGGTGACTTCACACAGGCTGGTGGACAGGAAGTTATGGAGTCCTTCATCAAATCCTACGAGGGACAGTTCAATGTAGTTGTATGCCAGAACGATAACGAAGCATATGGCGCAATGGATGCAATGGATGCAGCAGGTATCACCTACGGTGTTGATGGCGATGTAACTCTTATTTCCTTCGATGCAACACATGATGGACTTCAGTATACATTAGATGGAAAGATCAACTGTGATGTTGAGTGTAACCCGATCCAGGCTGAGGTTGTTAAGGGCGTAATCGAGAAAATGCAGGCAGGCGAAGAATTTGAGAAGACAACTCTTGTTGAGGATCAGGCATTCGTAGCACCTGGAATCGAGAGCGAGTATGCAACAACTATGACAGATGAGGTTCTGGCTGGACGTGCTTACTAATTAGAAAAAAATCGGAGAGTGTGAAAACAGCAGAGCTGTGAAACAATCCGTAAACATCGAAATTGGTTATCAGCAGGCAGCTGAAAACCGATAAAGATGAATGAATAGGGGAGGAAAGTCCCAAGGCGGATTTTCTTCCCCTTAACTGTTTATACGAGGCTATGAGCCAGGGCTCAGAATATATGAGGCTATGGCAAATAACGCGATAACGAGGAGAATGAAAAATGAAGTTGATAACGGGAAGGGAGGAATCGCGTTGGAGGCAGGAGTAGTATTGAAAATGCAGGGAATCTGCATGACATTCCCAGGTGTAAAAGCACTGGAAGGCGTGGATCTGACATTGAAAAGGGGTGAAATCCGCGCGCTGATGGGAGAGAATGGCGCGGGTAAATCCACACTGATCAAGTGCCTGACCGGCGTAAATAAATTTGAGGCTGGAGAGATTTATCTGGAAGGATTTGATCATCCCATCGTAAATAAAGATACCATGGACGCCCAGAAAAAGGGCATTTCTACTGTATATCAGGAAGTAAACCTCTGTCCCAACCTTTCGGTGGCAGAGAATTTGTACATAGGCCGTGAGCCACTGACAAAGCTTGGAACGGTCAACCGAAAGGCCATGAACCGTCAGGCAGCTGCCCTTATGAAACAGCTGGAGCTTGACGTTGATGTAACACGTAATCTTGAAGAATATTCACTGGCATTGCAGCAGATGATCGCAATTGCCCGTGCTGTAGATATGGATTGTAAGGTGCTCATTCTGGATGAGCCAACCTCTTCACTGGATGACCGTGAAGTAGAAAAGCTTTTTACCATGATGCGCAGACTGAAGGAGAAAGGTGTAGGAATCATTTTCGTTACCCATTTCCTGGAACAGGTTTATGCAGTATGTGACGGAATCACCGTTCTTCGAAATGGCCAGCTGGTTGGCGAGTATGAGATTGCAGATCTTCCGAGAGTGAAGCTGGTAGCAGCTATGATGGGAAAAGATTTCGACGATCTTGCTTCTATTAAACCAGAGACCACAGGAGATAAGAGAAAAGAGCCCATGGTTATTGAAGCCCGTGGCTTAAGCCATGCAGGAACCATTAAACCGTTTGACCTTGATATCCACAAAGGAGAGGTTATCGGTCTTACCGGACTTCTTGGAAGCGGACGAAGCGAGCTGGCGCGTGCCATTTACGGTGCTGACCGCGCCCAGACCGGAACTTTGAAGGTAAAAGGCCAGGAAGTTAAGGTGAAAAACCCAATCGACGCCATGCATCTTGGCATGGGACTTCTCCCAGATGACCGTAAAGCGGAAGGCATTATCGCAGATCTGTCTGTAAGAGAAAATATCATCCTTGCTGTTCAGGCAAAGCAGGGTATCCTGAAAAAGATCCCTATGGCAAAGCAGTGTGAGATCGCAGACAAATACATTGATCTTCTCCAGATTAAATGTGCAAGCCGCGAGACCCTGATCAAACAGCTCTCTGGTGGAAACCAGCAGAAGGTTATCCTTGCAAGATGGCTTGCAACTAACCCGGATTTCCTGATTCTGGACGAGCCTACCCGAGGAATCGATATCGGTACCAAGACCGAGATCCAGAAGCTGGTTCTGAAGCTTGCAGATGAAGGCAAGAGCCTGATCTTCATTTCCTCTGAAATCGAGGAAATGCTTCGTACCTGCAATCGTATGGCAGTTCTTCGTGACGGCCAGAAGGTTGGAGAGATTGATGAGGCAGATATGAACCAGATGAACGTAATGAAAGCAATTGCAGGAGGTGAGCAGTAATGGGTAATTTCAAAAAACTGGCGCAGAAACGTCTGTTCCTTCCGGTTTTCAGTATGATCCTGGTCATGCTGATCAACGTAGTATATGATATTGCAACAGGAAGTGCACCACTTTCCTTCTTTATGATTTCCATTAAGAATGGTGTGCTTTACGGACGTCTCATTGACATCCTGAACCGTGGAAGTGAGATCGCCATCCTGGCAATCGGTATGACACTTGTTGTATCTGCTTCCGGCGGTACGGATATTTCCGTTGGTTCTGTCATGAGTCTTTACGCAGGTGTCTGCTGTATGATCCTTGCAGGATACGGAAATGTAAATGTGCAGGAGTATGCACATCCGCTGCTTGTAGGTATTGGAGCCGGACTTCTTGTCACTTTGATCTGTGGTGTTTTTAACGGATTTCTGGTTGCCTATATGAATATTCAGCCTATGGTGGCCACCCTGATCCTATGGTCGGCAGGCCGTGCAGTAGGACTTCTTCTTTGTAACAGCCAGATCGTTTATGTGCGTGTTCCTTCCTTCCAGAAGCTTGGCGCTTACTGCGGAATCATTCCTACACCGATCATTGTGGCTGCTGTGTGTGTGGCAATTGCTTCTATCGTACTTCGCTACACAGCACTTGGAACTTACATTCAGAGTGTTGGTATTAACAAAAAAGCTTCCCGTATCGCAGGCTTTAATTCCGCAAAGATCATCCTTATGTGCTATGCACTTTGCGGTCTTTGCGCCGGACTTGCAGGTATGGTGGCAACCTCCAGAATTTACTCAGCCGATACCAATAACATTGGTCTGAATATGGAGCTGGATGCCATCCTTTCCGTAGCACTTGGCGGAAACAGTCTTGGCGGTGGTAAATTCTCTCTGGCAGGTTCCATCATCGGAGCCTACACCATCCAGGCGATCACCACAACCCTGTATGCACTTGGTGTTTCCTCTGCACAGGCGCCGGTATTTAAGGCAATCGTAGTTATCATCATCGTAGTTATTCAGGCTGAGCCAGCCAAAGCATTCTTTAAGAAGCTGACAAAGAAATCCGGAAAGGAGGCAGCTCGGGCATGAAAAAGAAAAAAATAAACAGCAATAACCTGTTGCTGCTGATCACCATTGTATTATTCTTTGTAATGTATGCTGCAGGATGTATCGTATATGCGGACAAAGGCTTTACCCGTTTCCAGACATTCCTGAACATCCTGATCAACAATGCAGGTCTGATCTGCATCACAGCTGGTATGACTTGCGTCATGCTCACTGGCGGTATTGATATTTCCGTAGGTTCTCTGGTTGCTATGGACTGTATGATCCTGGCAGTTGGAATTGAGCAGTGGGGATGGTCCAGCCCGGTACTTATGCTTCTGATCCTTGCAATCGGTATTGTATTTGGTATTGTCCAGGGCTTCTGCATTTCCTATTTGGAGATTCAGCCCTTCATTGTAACCATGGCGGGCATGTTCTTTGCCAGAGGTATGACAGCTGTGATCTGTAAAGAGCAGGTAAGTATTGTTTCTGACAAGATCTTCACCACTCTTTCCAGCTTCAAGATTTCCCTTCCATTTGGAGGTTATCTGAACAAAAAAGGAATTATGCAGTATCCATACCTTCGTGTAACCGTTGTAGTTGCATTGATCGTAGTTCTTGTTATTTACCTGATGCTGAAATATACCCGTTTCGGACGCAGTATCTACGCAGTGGGCGGCAATCAGCAGTCTGCAACCCTGATGGGACTTGATGTTAAGAAAACACAGATGAAAGCATATATCCTTTCCAGTTTTCTTACCTCCATCGGCGGAATCTGCTATTGCCTGAACACTATGGCAGGTACCACCACGCAGGCAACCGGTCTTGAAATGGATGCTATTTCCTCCGCAGTCATTGGCGGTACACTTCTTACCGGTGGTGTAGGAAACGTACTTGGTTCTTTGTTTGGTGTATTGATCAATGGTACGATTTCTACATTGGTTAAAACCAATGGAAAACTGATCAGCTCCTGGTCCAACATTGTAACAGCAATCCTGCTGTGCTTCTTCATTGTACTTCAGAGTGTATTTGCACTGGTGAAGGAGCGGAAAAGTAAATAAGAATTGAATAAAGAATGAAATGAGACAGGCGGGTACATGATTAATGTGTACCCGCCTGATGCGGTATAGGGATATTCAGTTAATTGTGATTTAGTTAATTACGATTTAGTCAATCATGATTTAATCAATCGTAATTGACTAAATTGTGGTAAAGTGCGAAAGGACGTTTTATCCCTCCTGCCCCAACTTCACAAAAATCGGCTCATGTTTCATAGCTGGGATAATTTTTTCCATCATGTCTTTCATGTCAATTTTCAGACTGGAAGTGTTAATGCAGGGGTGGCAGCCGATGTAAGGCTCTTTCAGAAGGTCTTCATCAATGAGCAGCTGCACATGATTTTCCTTGTCATTCATAAGTCCCAGCACGCTCACAGAACCTGGTGTGATATCAAGGAATTTTTCCATATAAGTTTCATTTCCGAAAGAAAGTCTGGCAACGCCAAGCTGGGAGGATACTTCTTTTGTCTTAAACTTCTTGTCGCCTGGCAGAAGCAGCAGATAGAAGTTCGTTTCCTGGCGGTTGCAGAGAAACAGGTTTTTGCAGATTACTGCATCAAGCACTTTATCCACATCTTTACAAGCTTCAATGGTCATCAGAGTTTCATGGTCAATTCTCTGATAAGGCACCTGAAGTGCATCAAGAAAATCATAAGTACGTATCTCTTTTTCAAGTCTGCCCGTGGTATCTGCGGGACGTCCGTTTTCAAGCTTTAATTCCATGGTGTTCTCCTTATATATTCCCTCACAGGGGCTTTTTTATCAAATATCTGGAGAATATTGTAGCATTGAGAGTTTTTCTTGTAAAGTGGAGGATGTTCTCCCACAAATTGTGACGCACATCTTGCAGAAAGCCTTTTCCAAATATATTTCAGGATGGCGATGAATATTTCAGAAAATATATGCATATATAAGTTCGGAGGCGGATATTTGCTTTTTTCCATAGTGCTCCTGTTGACAAAAATTCAAAAAGGCTTTATAAAATCCTTAGAGCCTGCAGATTATGGGAATGATTTTTCAAACACGCTCTAAAAATTGTACAGACCTTATGTATTGCATGATGCCATACTGCAAAATAAATATTATCAGGAGGAGCACATCTGAATGAACAATATCACAAAAAATGCACTGGAAGAGTCTCTGAAGAAATTTCTCCTTCAGAAGCCTCTGGACAAGATCACAATCAGCGATCTGACTACAGACTGCGGAATCAGCCGAATGGCTTTTTACTATCATTTTAAAGATATTTATGACCTGGTAGAATGGTCCTGTATTGAGGACGCTTCCCGGGCTTTGCAGGGAAAAAAGACTTACGACACCTGGCAGGAAGGGCTTCAGCAGATTTTTGAGGCTGTTTTGGAAAATAAACCATTTATCTTGAACGTGTATCGCTCTGTGAAACGAGAGCAGGTGGAAAATTATCTGTACAGCCTGACCTATCAGCTGATCGAAGGAGTGGTAGAAGAGCAGAGCGAGAATCTGATGGTTACAGAGGAACAGAAGAAATTTATTGCGGATTTTTACAAATACAGTTTCGTAGGTGTCATGCTTGACTGGATCAAGAGAGGAATGAAGGAAGCCCCAGAAGAAATCGCGAATATGGTCTGCGTGACCATGCATGGAAATGTTGGGAATTCCCTGCGGAATATGGAGAAGGAAGGGCAATAAAGATTAAGTTTATCCGGAAAATAAGGGATAACTATGGCATAGCAGCTTAAATACTGAAAGTGCGGGACATAAAGTTTTCGAAATCAACTTTACAAAGTAAGGCGGATGATAAGTTTTTTGTCATCCGTCTTGTTTTGTAAATTGAGGAAAATTATTTTTTGACGTAGAATACACTCAGAAACAGGAAATACTAAATAAAAGGCAGCAGAATTTCGAATCAGCTAAATAAAAGCTTTTTATCTGAAGGTCAGGAAACAAACCTGAGAGAGCTTAGAAGCTGATTCGAAAAGTTAAAACAAGAATAAACACAGACAGCCGGAAATAATGCAACGGCAAATTTCAGAAAGGTGGTAATTTTTATGTCAAAGAAGAAACATTCCGTATTAGGTATGGCAGCACTTGCCGCAGCAGGTGCAGGAGCAGCAGTTCTGGCAAATAAAAGCCGTGAGGAGAAACGGATCACAGAAGCACACGTAGACCCGAATTACCGCAATACAGAGCGTGGCAAAAACGAGAAAAACAGCAAGGGCATTTATTATACAAACGGTAACTACGAAGCATTCGCCCGCCCGGAGAAACCGGAAGGCGTAGATGACAAGCACGCATATCTGGTAGGAAGCGGACTTGCTTCCCTGGCAGCAGCCTGCTTCCTGGTAAGAGACGCACAGATGCCTGGTGACCACATCCATATTCTGGAAGCAATGGACATTGCAGGCGGCGCATGCGACGGTATTTTTGATCCGATGAGAGGATACGTAATGCGAGGCGGCCGTGAGATGGAGAACCACTTCGAATGTCTCTGGGATCTTTTCCACAGCATTCCATCTCTGGAGAAACCAGGTGCATCTGTACTGGATGAGTACTACTGGCTGAACAAGCACGACCCGAACTACTCCCTTTGCCGCGCCACTGTAAATCAGGGCAAGGATGCCCACACAGATGGCAAATTCAACCTGAGCCAGAAGGGCTGCATGGAGATCATGAAGCTGTTCTTTACAAAGGATGAGGATCTTTATGACAAGACCATCGAGGATGTATTCGATGACGAGGTTCTGAATTCCACATTCTGGTTATACTGGAGAACCATGTTTGCATTCGAAAACTGGCACAGCGCACTGGAGATGAAGCTTTATATCCAGCGTTTTATCCATCATATCGGCGGACTTCCGGATTTCAGTGCTCTGAAATTCACCAAATACAATCAGTATGAGTCCCTGATCCTTCCAATGAAGAAATATCTGGAGGATGCAGGTGTTGACTTCCAGTTCAACACAGAGGTTACCAATGTAATCTTCGATATTCACGATGGTAAAAAAGTGGCAACTGCTATTGAGTGCAAGGTAAAGGGTGTTGAGAAGGGAATCCTTCTTACTGAGAATGACTATGTATTTGTTACCAACGGAAGCTGTACAGAGGGAACCATCTACGGTGACCAGAACCATGCTCCAAATGGAGATGCTGAGGTTCGTACAAGCGGCTGCTGGAGCCTTTGGAAAAATATTGCAAAACAGGATCCGTCCTTCGGACATCCGGAGAAATTCTGTTCTGATATCGCGAAGACTAACTGGGAATCTGCAACTGTTACCACACTGGATGACAAGATCATTCCTTATATTACCGACATCTGCAAGCGAGATCCGAAGAGCGGAAAGGTTGTTACCGGCGGTATTGTAAGCTGCCAGGATTCCAGCTGGCTGTTAAGCTGGACCATCAACCGTCAGGGTCAGTTCAAGGATCAGGACAAAGATAAGGTTTGCGTCTGGGTATATGGTCTTTTCACAGATGTACCTGGCGATTATGTAAAGAAACCGATGAAAGAGTGTACCGGTAAGGAAATTACCGAAGAGTGGCTGTACCACATGGGTGTACCGGCTGATCAGATCGAGGATCTGGCTGAAAACAGCGCAGTCTGCGTACCGACCATGATGCCATACATCACTGCATTCTTCATGCCAAGAGCCAAAGGCGACAGACCGGACGTTATCCCGGATGGCTGCGTGAACTTCGCATTCCTTGGCCAGTTCGCTGAGACTCCAAGAGACACTATATTCACCACAGAATATTCTGTTCGTACCGCAATGGAAGCAGTATACGGACTTATGGGCGTAGACCGTGGCGTTCCGGAAGTATGGGGCAGCGTTTATGACGTACGAGAACTCCTCGATGCCAGCGTAAAACTTATGGATGGCCGTTCACCACTTGAAATCGAGCTTCCTGGACCGCTGAATCTGGTGAAAAAACCTCTGCTGAAAGCAATTAAGGGAACATTAGTGGAGAAGGTACTGAGAGACCATGATGTGATTAAGGATTATATGGTTGAGAAATAAGCGGTAGTAAAAATTTATATATGTTGAAACATGCGAAGAGTCGGAGTGATCCGGCTCTTTGTTTTGCTCAGTTTTTAAGATACCAGGATTGTGGGAGTGCAACGCACGAAACAATCCGTAGGTATCATAGTCGGGGGCTTTTGACACCGACATCTTTTTAATTGATATAACAAATGAAAATAATCATAAAAACAATTGAAAATTGAAAAAATATGTGTAAAACAATCATAAAAAAATACGATTGTTTTCTTGCACATTTTTGCATATAATTTTTGCAAAATGATAGTGCCTTTTTAATTAAAGCACCCTCAGTAACAACAAATGAAACGATAAAGTGAAATTGAGGAGAACTATTATGGAAAACAAAATTATCGTAAGAAAATACGAGGAAAAAGATCTTCCAGCTATGATCCGCATCTGGAATGAGGTTGTGGAAGATGGCGTGGCATTTCCACAGGAAGAATGTCTGGATGAGAAAACCGGCGCGGAGTTTTTCGCAGCGCAGACTTATACGGCGGTAGCCGAGAACAGGGAGAACGGACAGGTCTTGGGATTATATATTCTTCATCCGAACAATGTAGGCCGCTGCGGACACATCTGCAACGCCAGCTACGCCGTATCTCGCGGTAGCCGCGGACTTCATATTGGAGAAAAGCTGGTAAAAGATTGCGTAGCCCAGGGAAAAGTGCATGGTTTCCGTGTACTGCAGTTTAACGCAGTTGTGGCGAGCAATGTTCATGCAAGACATCTTTATGAGAGAGTTGGATTTCGCCAGCTGGGTGTGATTCCGGGAGGGTTCAGGCTGAAAAATGGGGAGTATGAGGATATCTGTCCGTATTATATTGAACTATGATAAAATATAAGTCTATATTGTTATTAGATAGTGCGTATAATCGTATGTAATATATAATTTTGTGTTATTTTGTTATAGAATTAGTGTTGCTGCTAAAAAAATATAAAATTATGAAAAGTTTATAAAAATGGAAATTAGTATAGTAATTTCGAGAGTGATTTGATAAACTATAAGAAATAAAGGCAGAGAGAAGGTGGCGTGGACTGAAGTTTATTTCCCACATAAGATAAAATGAAAAGATTTTTTTCAAAAATAAAAATACAGTCAGAAGAAATACCAAAGTACATGAGATGACTATACTGAATCTAAAGAAGGGAAATGCTCATGTCAAACATAAAACATGAAGACGCGATCATGAAAATGGGTTTTCGGTATTTTCGTGATCAGATACTGAAGATGCTGGGAATTGATTACGACTATGTGGATATCGGACCTACAGAGCTTGTGGAATTAACCATTCATTCCATGTTTATGGATTTTACGTTTCTGACGATAGAAGATTTTTATATCCATGTGGAGTTTCAGACCACGGATTCCGGGGAAGATGATCTGAGAAGATTCCATGCATATGAAGCTGTTTTTTCTCATGAAACAGGGAAAAAGGTGCTTACATATGTGATTTATTCTGGCGGCATTAAAAATGCCAGAGATACATTGGATTGTGGAACTTACTCATACAAAATATCTCCTATATTTTTGACACAGAAGAGCGCGGATGAAGTTTTTCACTATTTGCAGGAAAAGAGCAGAAAGGGAGAAGGCTTTACAGATGAGGACTATGCGAAGCTGTCCTTAACACCATTGATGAGCAGCGGACAAGGCAGGAAAGATACAATAAAAACAGCGATATTGCTTGCAAAACAGGATACCAGAGTAACCGCAGAAAAGACCGTAGCAATATTATATACAATGGCGGATAAGTTTTTGCAGGGAAGTGATTTGGAAGAGATAAAGGAGGTTGTGGCGATGACAAGATTAGGTCAGATGATTTATGATGATGGATTGAAGGTTGGTGAAGAGAAAGGTAGAGAAGAAGGTAGAGCCAGAATGACTGCTTTAACGAAAACATTGTTGGCTTCTGGTCGAATGGCTGACTTACAACTTGCGTTGGATGATCCAGGATATTGTGAAAAGTTGATGGAAGAATACGGAATAAAATAAAGTGAATTAAAGTAAGCGAAAAGTCGGAGAATTCTGGCTCTTTGTTTCAAAAGAAATGAATTAAAAAGGAGCAGAATATGAGAAAACCACAAAATTTTCAATGGAAAGAAATGACCATGGGAACCTGTTATTATCCGGAGCATTGGAGTAGAGAACTGTGGCAGGATGATTTACAGAGAATGAAGGCGGCAGGGATTACCGTGATCCGTGTGGCAGAGTTTGGCTGGAACAAAGTGGAGCCGGAAGAGGGCGTTTTTACCTTTGATTTCTGGGATGAATTTCTGGAGTTATGTAAACAGGAAGAAATGCAGGTGATTTTTGGAACACCTACAGCTACACCGCCAGCATGGCTTACGGAAAAATACCCGGAAGTTTTAAATTGCCGTCAGGATGGAGTTCCCTATCGTCATGGAGCCAGAAGACATTATAATTACAATTCACCAAAATATAGAGAATTATCTGCAAGGATCGTAGAAAAGCTGGCGCAGCATTACGGCAAACATCCGGCGATTGTGGGGTGGCAGATTGACAATGAGCTGAATTGTGAGGTGGATGAATTTTATTCAGAGGCAGATTCAGTTGCTTTTCGAACTTTTCTTAAAGCGAAATATAAAACTTTGGATAATCTCAATGAGGCATGGGGAACTGTTTTCTGGAATCAGACCTATACGGACTGGGAGCAGATTTATGTTCCGCGACCGGTGTTAAATAATGGTTACAATCCACATCTCAGGCTGGATTATTATCGCTTCATTTCAGAAAGTACAATTTCTTTCTGTAAAATGCAGGCAGAAATAATCTCGAAGTATAAGAAAGCCGGAGACTATATCACCACAAATGGTATGTTCTGGAATCTGGATAATCACAAGATGGCAGAGGAATGCCTAGATGTTTATACATATGATTCCTATCCAAGCTTTGCATTTGGGTTGAACAGAGATCCGAAGACCGCGAAAGACCTGAATGACCGTCATTGGAGTAAAAATCTAACGGAAGTACGTTCCATATGTCCTCATTTTGGTATTATGGAGCAGCAGTCCGGGGCAGGTGGATGGACTACAAGAATGGAAGGTCCGGCACCAAGACCTGGTCAGCTTACACTTTGGGCAATGCAGAGTGTAGCCCATGGCGCAGATTATATTTCTTTTTTCAGGTGGAGAACCTGTACTTTTAGTACAGAAATGTACTGGCATGGAATTTTGGATTATGACAATCGGGATAACCGTAAGCTGGCAGAGGTAAAAGACTTTTATAATAAATTAAAGTGTCTGGATGAAGTTTGCGGAGCGGGTTATACAGCTGCGTTTGGAGTATTAAAAGACTACGACAATATGTGGGATACTAATGTAGATGTATGGCATAAAAGGGTGGAAGCGCAGAGCTCAGAAGAAATCTTCATTGCTTCTGAAATTTATCACACCCCATATAATACATTATATCTGAACGAGGAGACAGATATAAAGGAATTGCAGAAATATCCGATGCTCATCTATGCACATCCTGTTATCATGACGGGAAAAAGAGCTGCTTTACTTAAAGAATATGTAGCAAATGGCGGAATCCTGATCATAGGCTGCCGTTCCGGATATAAGCAGGAAAATGGCAAATGTGTTATGCTTCCGCAGCCCGGACTTTTGCAGAAAATTACTGGTTCAGATGTTAGAGATTTTACATTCACAAGTCCAGCAGAGCCGTCTGTCATCGCCAACTGGGACGGTCAGACGATTGACATGCCAATATTTAACGACATTATGGAGCCTGCAGAGGAGGGAGAAACTCTGGCTTTCTACGACAATAGCTATTACGCAGGAAAACCAGCCGTAATCAGAAAGAATACAGGAAAGGGATATGCAATTCATTTTGGCAGTACTTTTTCCAGAGAAAACATGAAGGTGCTGTTAGAATACACAGGAATTCTGGAACCATTCCAGGCTATGCTTGAAGCTCCACAGGAGGTGGAAGTCATTCAGCGTGTGAAAGGAAATAAGAAATACTTCTTTGTCCTGAACTATATGGGTTCAGAACAAAAAATTGTGCTGAAAAAGCAGATGCGGTCCTTATATGATAATGTAATTGCAAATGGTGAAATTTGCATGAAACCGTATGAGACAATAGTTTATGAAGTTTTGGAATGAAACAGGAAAATGTTTTTGAAAATTTGAAATTAAATAAATCAGAAATAGTTAAACGAAGAGTCGGAGAAATCCGGCTCTTTGTTGTTTATAAGGTAGTGAGCCAAATTCATAGAACGCGTTTGATTTCAGTTTCTTTAAACGCGCCATGGCTAGGTTATGGATAAAATAGGTTAATTCAACAGAAAAACAAGTAAACCATAAGTAGTATTCAGAAAGTGACAGATTACGATGAGTACAATCTGTATCGCATGGATGTGGAATATGATTATGATCTGGATCAGCTGATCGAATACGGCATAACAGATAACCAGAGCTTTGTTGATGCCATTGTGAAAGAGGCACTTCCTATCTTGCCAGTACATATTAAAGCACCGGACTTTGGCTGCAGTGCTTTTACCCTGCAGGAAGCAGACGGAAATGTGCTGATGGGAAGAAACTATGATTTCAAACGGGATACTTCCGCAATGCTGGTTTACTGTGAACCGAAGGGGATACAAATCCGTGGCTTTTGCAGCATTGGACAATATCTCAGCAAATATTCCGGATGCGAGTATGAAGAAAAAGCTTGCCACATTAACAGCACCATTTATCTGCCTGGATGGTATGAATGAAAAAGGGGTATCAATTGCAGTCCTTACTTTGGACAGCGAACCGCTTCACCAGAATACAGGCAAGCCGGTGATCGGAACTACGCTTGTGATCCGTTTGATTCTGGACCGCGCGGCAACTACAGAAGAAGCCGTAGAGCTTCTGAACCAGTATGACATGTTTGCTACAAGCGGCAGAGATCGCCCTTCGGAGAAACTGGGATGATGTGATCGGATATAATCTGAAGGATAACACGATTACATTAAAATAATAACATAGAGCCGTTTTCAAACATGATCCGGTAGTCTTAAAGTAAGAGAAAGACATGCTCTAGCAGTTCAATATAAGGTTTTTAATGCCTCGCCAAAGGAAAATTCATCATTTCCCCTGGCGGGGCATTTTGATTATTTGAAATATTAATCTCGTTACGGCGTTGACTGGAATGTTAGTTAAATTTGTCTATAAATTCAAAGCAATATATCAACTTAGTCTGAAAAATAACGCTTTAACACGTTAATTTTAATTGACTCCACAGTATACGAAGTGTATTATGAATTTATAATTGCTGTTTGCGGAGTGGATAAATGTATGAGGTATACATAAGAAAAAAGTGTAAAACTCTTCAGGCAAAGCGAATAGTTTTTATAATCCATCTATCTAAAGGGGGAGTCATTTATGACGGGAAAGAGAAAAAGAAAACTGGCAATGCCAGACACCCTGATCATCGTAGCATCCGTTGTACTTCTGGTGGCGATTCTTTCATGGATCATTCCATCCGGAACCTACGATTATCAGGAAATGAACATCAATGGAAGAATTCGAAATGTAGCCATTGATGGAACTTATCACACAATTGATAAATCCGAAGTTACCACAACCGGATTCCTTGGATTTTTCAGTGTACTGTATCGAGGCTGCGTGGAGGCTGCTGATGTAATTTTCATGATCCTCTGCTGCTGCGGAACCTTCGGTGTTGTGGTGAAAACAGGTGCTTTTCATGCAGGAATCGGAACCATTTTAAAGAAACTGAAGGGAAAAGAAATTCTGCTTGTTCCAATCATTATGATGATCTTCGGACTGGGCGGTTCCGTGTTTGGTATGGCAAGTGAATTCTATGGATTTTATCCATTGATCGTAGGTCTGGGAGTTGCACTTGGATATGATGCAATGTTCGGATTTGCCATTATTGCAGTTGGAGAGTTTGTTGGATTTATGGGCGCGACACTGAATCCATATTCTGTAGGAATTGCCCAGACAATTTCAGGTGTAGAGCTTTATTCCGGAACCGGATACCGTGCAATCTGCTTCGTGATCTTCATGGCAATTTCCATTATCTATGTAATGGTTTACGGGCGGAAAATTAAGAAAAATCCAGGTGCATCCGTTGTATTTGGTGAAAAAAACATTCATGCCTTTGACAGAGATGAGTTAAATGAATATAGCTTTACCTTAAAAGATGGTCTGGTTCTTCTGGATGTCCTTGTAGTGCTGTTTGTTCTTATGCTGGGTCTGATCAAATGGGGATGGGATTTCCCGCAGCTTTGTGGCTTGTTCCTTCTTATGTCCATGATTGCTGCAGCAATCTGTAAGTGGTCTCCGAATAAATGGTGCAGTGAGTTTATTGACAGCGCAAAGACTGCAATGTGGGGATGTATCCTGACTGGTATTGCGAAAGCTATCACAGTTGTTATGCAGGATGCGCAAATTATGGATACTGTTATCTACGGCTTGTCAAATGTGCTGAAAAATGCGCCTCATGCAGTTTCTGCACAGGTAATGCTTGTAGTACAGACTCTGATCAACTTCTTCATACCATCTGCAACAGGTCAGGCTTCTGCAACCATGCCGATCATGGCACAGCTGGCAGATATTATTGGTGTGAGCAGACAGACAGCAGTTCTTGCATTCCAGTTTGGCGACGGACTTTCCAATATTTTCTGGCCGACGGCAGATATCGTTATCATCTGTGGCCTGGGTGGAATTTCCCTGCAGAAATGGTATAAGTGGTTTACGCCGCTGTTTCTGATCTTGTTTGTGACACAGGCGATTTTGTTGGGGATTGCAACTGGAATTGGGTTCTAGAGCCTTTTTCAAACACGCTCTGGAACTTCAAGGAAAAGCTTCAAGAACATTAATTGTTTGATAACCAGTGAACTTTAAAAACATAAAGGTAACTGTTCTGAAAAGGTAAGTCTAATGGAAAGAAAAGGAAACTTAATTAAACTTACGGACCTGTCTTCCGATTTCATCATCGACCTGAAATATGCCACGCCACACAATTTCACCGGCGTGCAGGTATACCAGTCTGCGGATTGCTGGCTGGATGAACACACAGCGCAGATTCTGATAAAAGCGAAGGAAATTTTCGAAAAAGATGGCTATCGGGTGAAAATCTGGGACGCTTATCGTCCAATTCGTGCGCAGAAGCGATTCTGGGAGATCATGCCAAATGATGATTTCATTGCCCGTCCGCCGGATATGACGAAAATTAAGAAATTCCGTCCTACTCATATGAACGGAATGTGTGTTGACGTCACACTAACTGATAAAGAAGGCAACGAAATCGAAATGCCATCTCCATTTGACACTATGGACGAACGCGCAGCCCTGAACTTTTCCGGTCATTCAAAAATCGGAAGAAGAAATGGTGAATATCTGAAAAAAGTAATGGAATCTGTTGGATTTTTGGCGTACGAATGCGAATGGTGGCATTTCTATGACGTGTCTGCGGAACCAGCGCCGTTTTCGGATTATGAAATATAGTTTTGGAATATGAGATTCCATTAAAAGGGTAAAACAAAGCAGTTGCCAGAAAGTAAGCTGGTCTATAGACCTATTGTAAATATTAATAAGATGTCAAAAAAGCCAGGGATAGTCACTACAAAAAGCCTCATCCCCTGGCTATTTTTGTAGAAAAATCATACAAAGTGTAAGAATCTATAACATTTCAAGGAAAATATTCGTATTTTAAAAAACTCAATTTTCTGTAATAATAGGTACATCAAAGAGAGATACCGGTAAATCTTAAATAGAAAACGCGAAAAAAAGAACGAAAATTTCAGGGAGGTTATAGCAGAATGAAAGGAAAAAAACTTGTTTCTTTAAGTATGGCAGCTGTTATGTGTGCTGGCGGTCTGGCTGTTTATGGCGGACAGGAAGTTAAGGCTGATGATAAGGTTTCCGTTGTTGTGGCTACAAACTGGGGCGAAGGCGATTCTAAATACGATTATTTCTATCCTGTTTTCCAGAAATTCCAGGAAGAAAATGCTGATACAATGGACATTACCCTTCAGACATACAGCACTGAGGATTACAAGACGAAGATCAAAACCCAGACAGCATCCGGAGATCTTCCCGATGTATTTACATACTGGGGCGGCGGCATAATGAAAGATATGGTTGACGCTGGATTGCTTCTTAATGTAGATGATTACTTTGCAGATAGTGAAAGCGTAGCAAAAGAAGATTTCGATGATGGAGCATTTGATTACTATATTGCAGGAGATGGAAATGCATACGGTATTCCGATTGAGTCCACAAGAGGTGTTCTCCTGGCAAACAAAACTCTTTTTGAGCAGTATAATCTGGAATACCCAACAACTTACGATGAGCTGTTAGAAGTTGGAAAAGTATTTAATGAAAATGGAATTATTCCAATGGCGATCGGAAGCAACGGCGGAACACCTTCAGAGTTCTTCTATAGTGAACTTTACAATCAGTATGAAGGCGGCGCAGATGAGATTGCAGCACTTGCTTCTGGTGGAAACTTTAACACTGACAATGCAGTAAAGGTCGCAGATACTCTTCTTGATATGATTGACAACAAGCTGTTTCCGGAAGATACAATGGCAAACGGTGGCTGGTCTGCAAGCCTTCAGCTTTATACAGATGGAAAAGCAGCTATGACTTATACCTATCCATGGATGTATGAGTCAATCCCGGATGATATTCAGGAATGCAGTGACATTATTCCAATCCCGCAGATGCCAGGTGCAACAATTGATCCTGCAACAATTGAGACAGGATTTACTGTATATGGATTTATGATCAACAAAGCTTCCTATGAGGATCCGGAAAAACATGATGCTATCCTGAAAGTATGCGATATGCTTGCTTCTGATGAGTTAACAGAATCTCTTACAGAGAGCGGAATGATCCCATGCAAAAAAGTAGAAGTTAACAAAGACTCCCAGAAACTGATCATGCAGAAAACACTTGATTATGCGGCTGATAAAACTCTTGTTCAGGTTCACTATACTACAATGCCAAGCGCAGAAGCAATTACCATGATGGATTCCAGTCTTGATGAGTTGTTTATCAATGCACTGACCGGACAGGAATTCGTTGATAAGGTACAGGCAGTACTGGATAAAGAGAAATAAACGGTAGCTGCTTTAAAGGATAAGTAATGTTGATAAAAGGCTGCCGCGAAGGAATGATTAAAAGCGGCAGCCTTTTTACGCCCAAAAGCACATGATATCTTCAGGCGTTGCGGTATAGATGAGGAGGCATTATGAATAAATACAAAAAAGTTCCTGTATGTATAGGATTTTTACTTCCGGTATTTTTGATTTATACCATATTTCTGTTTGTTCCGCTGGTTCAGTCTGCGTATTACAGTCTGACAAGCTGGAACGGAGTAACGGAAAAGGTTTTTGTGGGTTTAGATAATTTCAAAGCACTATTTTCAAACAGCGATTACTGGATCACTTTCTGGAATACCATCAAATTGGTTGTGATCAGTTTATGTATACAGATTCCGGTAGGACTTCTTCTTGCATACCTTTTATATTCAAAAGTAAAAGGTATGAAAATATTCCGCACGATTTTTTTCCTTCCGGTTGTTATCGCTCCAGTGGCTATTTCCCTGATGTTTTCTCTTTTTTACAACAGTGAGATTGGCATATTCAACAAGGTTCTGGAGGCAATTGGTCTGGGAAGATTTGCAACAAACTGGCTTTCCAATATTCATACACTTTTATATGCAGTAATGGTACCTCAGGTCTGGCAGTACATTGGACTTTACGTAACCATATTTTTAGGAGCGCTGCAGTCCATGCCGGAAGAGCTTTCTGAGAGTGCACAGATTGATGGGGCAAACAGAACTCAGACATTTTTCCATGTTGTTTTGCCTGAAATCGCGAATTTTACAAATATATGTGTAATTCTGTGTGTGACAGGCTCTCTGAAAGCCTTTGAACATTCCTGGATCATGACAGGAGGCGGACCTGGTGTGAGGTCAGCATATCTTGGGGTTTACATGTATAAAACAGCATTTGTAAACTCAGATTTTGGAACTGGAAGTGCGATTACAGTGACAATTGTATTGCTGTCTCTTGTAATTACCGTATTATTTAATACAATTTCTGCCTGGCGGGAGAAAAGATAGGAGGAGCCATGAGATTTTTTCGTAAATCCTGGAAATATCAGGTAACGACTGTGATTAAATATTTGTTTCTGATACTGGTAGCGATTGTATCGTTATATCCGTTTATATGGGTGCTGATTTCTTCTTTTAAAGATAATAATTCTATTTTTGGAGATCCGTTTGGATTGCCAGTAAAAATTGCTTTTGAAAATTATAAAGAAGTGTGGGCTGGTGCGGATGTAGGCCGAAATTTTTTAAATAGTATGATCGTTTGCCTTACTACACTGGTAATTTTGATCATTATTACATCTATGGGTTGTTATATTCTTACCAGGGTATGGAAAAATACATTTCTTTCCACATATTTTTCACTGGGAATTATGATTCCAATCCATGCACTTTTGATTCCGTCTGTGTTGATTTTCAAAAAAATCGGATTAACAGATAATTTATTTTCACTAGTTCTGATGTACACGGCAATTAATATATCTCTTAGCATGTATATCATGAATGGATTTTTTGACAGCATTCCAAGAGAAATGGATGAGGCTGCTACGATTGACGGATGTTCCAGAAGTCAGATTTTCCTACGCATTATTTTCCCAATTGCAAAGCCTGGAATTGCTACGGTTGCCACTCTGGCGTTTTTGAACTGTTGGAACGATTTGCTTATGGGACTTGTTCTGATTTCATCTCCGCAAAAGAAAACTTTATCTCTTGCGATTTCTGCATTAAAGGGTTCCTATGCTACACGATATGGTCTCCTGTGTGCCGGATTTGTAATTTCCATAGTTCCGGTTGTTATTATGTATCTGTTTTTCCAGAAACAGGTTATTGCCGGAATGACAGCAGGTGCAGTGAAAGGATAATGGTACTAATATGAAGAAAAATGTAAGATTTACACAAAATGGAATTTATCTGGAAGGTTCTCAGTCAGAGAAAGAAGGAAAAGAAATTCCGTTGTATAGCGGCTCCATCCATTATTGGAGAATGGCTCCTGAAACATGGGAAACAGCGCTGATCAATGCAAAGAATATGGGATTTTCTATCGTAGAAACATATATTCCATGGGGGGTACATGAGCCGGAGAGAAATGAGTTTGATTATGGGAAAAAAGACCCGAGAAAAGATTTGAATAAATTTTTGGATATTTGCGAAAAAGTTGGACTGTATGTAATCGTAAGACCGGGACCCCACATCAATGCGGAGATGACCTGGTTTGGTTATCCACAGTGGCTTCTCAGAATGCCGGAAATACAGGCAAAGACACCGCTGGGTACTTCTGTAGTATATCCTTATGTAACAGGTGCATTTCCCATTCCATCCTATGCAAGCTCAAAACTGTATGAGGAGACAAGACACTATTTCAAAAGTTTTGCAGAAATTCTGAAAAAACATTGCTATCCGAAAGGTGGAATCATTGCAATTCAGGCAGATAATGAGACCTGCAATTTTTTCAGAGATCAGCCATATATTATGGACTATTCTGAGGAATCGGTTCAGCAATATTACAGATTTCTGGAAGAAAAATATAAGGAAATTGAGAAGCTGAATAAAACTTATCATTCCAAGTATAAGAAATTTGAAGAAATATGTCCTCCTGCAGGCTACCAGGAGAAAGATGAAAATCTGGAGTATTATTTTGACTGGCTGGAATACAAAGAATATCAGATCCTGGAAGCTTTGCGAAAAATGGTTGAGATTCTGGAAGAGCTTGAACTTCCGATTCCAATTTTTCATAACTGTGCTTACCAGAATTACACACCAATTTCCGTGCAGCGTGATGAGGAGATTCCAGGTCTCTCAGTGGCCGGAATTGACGCATATCCGGATCCAGGTGATACTTCGATGCTGAAGGAAAGAATCCGCTATCTTGCAGGAAGCAGTAAACTTCCATTTGTACCCGAATTTGGTTCCGGTTCCTGGTTCGACAGGGAACAGCTGCTTAGTCCGGAAGAGGAAAGGTTTGGCTATTTGTATGCGTTCATGAATGGAATGAAGGCAGTAAACTTTTATATGCTTGCTGACCGTGACCGTTGGACTGGCTGCCCGCTTCGAAATGATGGCACTATCCGGGAGAAATGGTACAAAATGTTTCTGGATTTGCTAAGTCTGTTGAAGGATTCAGAGTTAAATACATATAGCAGAAATGCCAGAATTCTTGTATTGAAAAATTATGATATGGGTCGTTTGCGGGCTCTTGTGTCCACGAGAAACCGAAATATGTTTTCCTCCAACTGTTTCATAAAAGGAACAGACATACCAGGAAGCCTGTGGAAAGCTGAAGCTTATGCCGGAAAACTGAATATAGACAGCTGTACTGGCGGATATGACAGGGAAATGTGGGTACAGGAAATTATGGAAACTCTTGATCAGAATGGGTTTGAATATGATATGTCTGATTGCTATGTTACACAGGAAAAGCTGGCTCAGTATGATGTTGTTTTTGCAGCTTCCTATAATTTTATGGAGCCATGGATTCAGAAAAAATTGCTGGATTTTTCCAGACTTTCAGGAAAACAGCTATATCTGGGACCAACTGTACCGGAAATTGACAGGCGGGGGAACGGGTGTACCTTATTAAAAGAGGAAAGCACAGTAAAAACGGTGGTAAATCCGAAAGAACTATTATTGGAAAATCTTCCAAGATCAGAGTACAGCAGTACAAATTGTGAATTGGCTGTTTACAGAAGAGAATGTGATAATGCCATCCTAATTTTTGTGGCAAATACTTCAGAAAAGTCCAAAGAAGCGTCGATAGATTTCCGAGGAAGACGAAAATTTACAGATATGCAAAGCCATGCTAATAAAACAGTAACTGATTGTTTGAATGTGACACTTCGTCCATTTGAAATTCAAATCTGGAAAGTAAAAAAGGAGGAGCACTGAAATGGTTGATAAAAATATATCTGCAGAATGCCTGAAACCAGAGCTTTGGACTCATCTTCAGGAGATTCTGGATCTGTATTGTCCTCCTGTAAAGATTCTTCATATTTTGCAAAAGGCAGAGGGACTTCGGGCAGTTACCCAGAATGGTGAAAAGGTTATGCTGGATTCAAAGTCCCTGGAGCAGCCGAAAGGATTATTAGAGGCTTTTCCAGCGATAGATGAAGTACGGATTTATACAGAAGCTGCAATGGATTGTTACGATAAAAAGCTGCAGGCAGAAGAGGTTTATGACTGGGATATTGATGATTATCTGGAATATCAATATCGGGCACTGGAAGAAACAGATGGAATACAGGTGATCCGGAGAAGTGATTTTCCTAGGCATATTTTCCAGCCATTGAAAAAATGGATTCAGGAAGATGGTACCTACCTTTTGTGGGTAACAAATCAGGGAAAGCTGTACTTCAATTGTATTCTGGTGGTAAGAGAGAATAAAATAAAGATACTGACCACATCTGGCCGGTATGGTGATGACTGGGAGGATTTAGAAAAGGTAAAAAAGAATCTGGAAAAAGAATTTTATGATTTGTCCTGTCATGTTATAATAAAAGATGGGAATTTCTGACAATAATAACATAAAAAGGGAAGGTGACCCGGAATGAGAAAATGGATTGGTAAATTTAAAACAATTTCCATACAAAAGAAAATGGCAATTGCGATGTTAGTTACGCCTGTTTTGTCCAGTTTGATCATTCTGGGTTTTTATTATAACTATACAAGAGAGTTTTATCGTGAAAAGGTGGCCATATTTCAGGAAAACAACCGTAAAAATATGACTGCCAATGTGAATAATATTCTGCGTCAGATTGATACGGTATCGGATCAGGTATTGGGGCTTGCAGTTTTGTCTTCTGAATTTGAAAATTATTCGGAAAAAAGTACATATGACCGTTTGCTTTTGTATCGGAAAATAACATCTCAGCTTACAAATATCTGCATCTCAAATGATACTATAGACAATATTTATATATTGGATTTTGATGGAAATGGTTTCAGTTCCAACAGCGAGTGGAATGAAGAGGTTTATAAAGAGGAGCTGGCAGAGCCTTTGTCCAGGGACCAGCAAGGGAAAACAGTGATTCTCCCACCTCACAGGGCAGCTTACAGATACCGCGGAAATGGAGATAAAGCTCCCTATATGGTCAGTCTGCTGATTTATTTGAACAGATATACACAAAGTGGTGCAATCGGACTGATCCAGATGGATATTCCCTATGAAAAGATCAGAAAGTCAGTGGAATTGCTGGAAATGACCCAGAGTGATTTTTCTTTTATTGTAGATGAAAACGATTATCTGATTTATGCTCCTGATTCCGCAGATATAGGGAAAAAGGCCAGTAATGTTGTTTACGGAAGTTATAATCTGGGTGGTCTTTGGGAGAAAGTCAACGCAGATTATAAAAAAGAAAATAATGGAGAACAAAGTCTGATTAAAAAGGTTGCCCTGTTTAATAAAAAGTGGTATCTGATTCAGGTGAACAGTGATGTCATGTTTCGGGAGGAGCTGGGAAAGATTCAGAATACCTGGCTTCTGGTATTTGTAATCTGTCTGTTATGTGCTCTCGGATTGTCTCTCAGCTTATCCCACAGCATAACAAAGCCCATTGCAGGCCTGATCAAAAGTATGGGAAAAGTCAGTCAGGGAAATTTTAATATTCAGGTAGAAAAGCCAGATAACAAAGATCTGGCAGAATTAGTGGAAAGTTTTAACACCATGATTCTGGAAGTGGATGTTCTGATGAAAGAAAATATTCAGAAAGAGCATGAAAAAACCAGAATGGAAATGATGGCGTTAAATGCAAAGATCAATTCCCATTTTCTTTATAACACTTTAAATACCATTAAGTGGCAGGCCATTTCCCAGAGTCAGATGGATATTGCCAACAGTATTGTGGCGCTGACAAAAATTCTGGAATATAGCTGTAAAAACACCCTGGATATGGTCGCACTTAGAGAAGAGATCCAGTTTATTGAGGACTATATTTATATTCAGAACATGCGGTATGGCAGCAGTGTTGTTGTCAAATATCAGATTGAAGATGACTGCAGAGAGTGTCTGGTGCTGAAAATGTTATTGCAGCCAATTGTGGAAAATGCATTGATTCATGCTTTCGACAATAGCGGAGAGGGAAATGTAATTACAGTTACATGTAAGAAAAATAAGGGACATATGAAGATTTCCGTGTATGACAATGGCCGTGGCTTTCAGTATGAAGGCTTTGACAAGCTTACGGGAATAGGCCTGAATAATATAAAAGACAGACTGGAGCTTAATTTTGGAACAGAATCAGAAATGCAGATTTATAGTGTAATAGGAGAAGGGACCCGTGTGACAATAGTATTTCCGATTGTTGAGGGAGGAAAAGCAGCAGATGAAAGTCTTACTGATCGTAGACGATGAAGCCTATGCAAGGCAGGCCGTGGCAAATACGATTCCGTGGGCCGAGCATGGAGTGGAAGTTCATCAGGTATCCAGCGGAAAAGAAGCACTGGAATTTATGGAAAAACGTACAGTAGATGTGTTGATGACAGACATACGTATGCCGTCAATGACAGGTCTGGAGTTGTTGGAAAAGGTTTATCAGAATGGCTGGTCTCCAGCAGCAATTGTTCTTAGCAGCTTTAATGAGTTTGAGCTTGTGCGCAGTGCCATGCAGCTTGGTGCAGAGGATTACCTGTTTAAACCAACTATGATGCCAACAGACATTTTGGAGTCAGTACAAAGAGTTCTGGAAAAGAAAAAAGAAACAAAGAAAAAGGCAGTTCAGGCTATTTCTAAAAAAGAAATATTGGAAAGGTTTCTTCAGGGAGAAAAGGTTTCCAGGGAGAAATACGGAATTTCAGAGGAGCAATGGCAGGAACTGGAGACAACGGAGTATGCAATTGCCAGTGTCCGATTGACGAAATATCAGGATTGTCTGGTGAGAGTGTTTGGGGACGACCTGAGTCTTATGCAGTTTTCCATTGGAAACGTGCTGGAAGAGGTTATGGGAACGGAGTATGAATGTTTTCTCTATCGGATTAATTACAAGGAATATGCAATTATCTGCTGCAAAACAGAAATTCTTGAGCAAAACAGCTGTTTTATTGATGGGATTTATAACAAGCTGAATTCAGGATTTACGTTCCTGAAGCTGTATTATCAGATTGAAGTTGTAGCAGGTATCAGTAATCTGGTGCAGGGAGCAGAAGCTTTGAATCGAAGCTATGCTTTGGCAGTGGAGCTATGTGCAACAGCAGATTCTGAAGTAAACAAGATTCGTTTTTCCGGCGCACTGGATATTTCCGGTTCAATGAAAAGAGAGATGGTGCAGGCACTGAATTATATTGGTGAAAATCTTGGGAATAAAGAGCTTTCCCTGCAGATGGTAGCTGAAAAAATTGGTGTGAGTAAAAACTATTTCAGTAAAATTTTTAAGGAAAGTACAGGAGTTAAATTTGTAGATTATATTACCAAACAGAGAATGGAACAGGCCAGAAATCTTTATCTGAACAGTGATTTGAAAATATACGAAATTGCAGAACTGGTTGGATATTCGGACTGGCATTATCTTTATAATCTTTATAAGAAGATTTACGGACATTCGCTGTCAAAGGAAAAAGAAGGGAAGAAATAGAGGGGAAAAACATATGTCTTGCCACAAGAATTTAATTATGCGGCAAGACATATGCGTGTAAAGACATATTCAGGAATTCTCCACAGGCAGCATAAGCGCTATCGTGCTGCCTGTTTCGCTGCTTTCCAGCACATTTACGGTTCCCCCGTGCTCTTTGGCAATGGAGTCAACCAGCGCCAGCCCCAGTCCGGCACCTCCCATGGCCCGGCTGCGGGACTTGTCTACACGGAAAAAAGGATCAAAGATTTTTTTTTGATTTTCAGGTGAAATACCGATGCCGGTGTCTGTTACCAGGACCATAGCCTGCCCTTTTTCCTGTTTCACAGAAACGGAAACTGAACCATGGGGGCGATTATATTTAATGGCATTTTCCACCAGATTGTAGACTGCACGATAAAGAAGTACATAGCTGCCGGTGACATCGGTATGCGAATCCTGACTGGCGCTGTCATTAAAATGAATGGAAATTCCTGCTTTTTCTGCAACTGGGTCCAGGTCGCAGAAAACCTCATCTACAAGCTCTTCCAGTGTAACCTGATCTGTACGTGGAACAGATTTCAGATTTGTCATGTCAAGAAGAGTTCCCACCAGCTGGGAAAGCCTTGCTGTCTGTTCTTTAATCATGGTGAAAAGCCGTCTGTATTCAATCATTTCCGGTTCCTGCTTTTTCTCGAAAACTTCCAGGTTGGTCTGCAATACTGCTAGTGGTGTCCGCAGCTCATGAGCGGCATTTGCAGAAAACTGTTTCTGTGTACTGAAGGCATTGTCCAGCCTGGCCAGCATTTCATTGAAAGAGCTGGTCAGCTGTGCAATTTCATCCTTTGAATTGGGAACTGCCAGCTGAGTGGAAAGGTTCTGAGCCTGAATCTGACTGACTTCGTTGGTTAGCTTCTGCAGTGGTGTGAGGGTCTTTTTCGTAAGAAAATAAGTACACACACTGGAAAGAAGAATAATGATCGTGGTTGCAATAACACTTCGGAGAAGAAAAGCCTCTTTGGTTTCCTGGATTTCCTGCTCAAACTGAGGAAAAAGGGCTTTGGGATCTACATTAAAGGTAATGGGGGAATCTCCATCCTGGGGATCCACCTTGATCATGTAATTCTGCAATCCGTCCATTCCCGATACGGCGGAATGACTGATGAAAAAATACATAAGAACGCAGGAGATGATCATCAGTAAGGACAGCAATAAAGTGAGTTTCAGCTGAAGTGAGGTGTGGAAACGTTTTTTTATCATCTGTATTCCTCCAATATATAGCCCTGGCCAATTTTATTCTGAATAGGGTCAAATCCAATTGCAGTCTTTAGTTTTTTTCTAAGAGATGAAATGTGCACACGGATGGAATTGCTGAAGGTATTTACGCTTCCGTCCCAAATATGTTCAATCATTTCTTCCGGTGAAATTACACGGTTCTGATGGAGCAGGAAATATTCCAGAAGGCTGCTTTCTTTTCTGGTAAGGGAAATCGGCACTCCATTTACAGAGGTTTCTCTTGTTCTGGTATCAAAGGTAAGCTGATTCCATTTCAGGCATACATCCTCCTGAACAAATTTCCGCCGGGTAAGGCTTCGGATTCTGGCTTCCAGCTCCTGAAAGTGAAAGGGTTTGGTAAGATAATCATTGGCTCCCAGATCCAGACCGTTTACTTTATCTTCAATCTGATCACGGGCGGACAGGATCAGAACCGGGGTATTGGTATTGTGCTCCCGGAACTGGCGGAGGATTTCCAGACCGTCCGTTCCGGGAAGATTTAGATCCAGCAGGATCAGGTCATAATTTTCTGTCATACACAGGCAAAGCCCTTCGTCTCCATCGAAACAGATATCTGTTTCATAACCATCTATGCGAAGTCCCTCCGCAACAGAGCGGCAGAGCTGTTCTTCGTCTTCTATAATTAAAATGTGCATATTGTCTCCTTTTATAATGATGTCTTTGTCTCCTAATATTTTATCATATTTTAAAAAAAATAAAAATCTTAACACAGATTTTATAGGAAAGATGTTAAAATACGTTCAGACAAATAAAAAACGTTGAAAGGAAAAATAAAAATGATGAATAAAAAAAGATTTATGGCAATTCTGGCAGCAGGAGTTCTGACCGCAACATCTTTCAATCCGGCTATGATCAAGGCTGAAAGCGTATCAGCAGAAGAAGCTGGCATGGCAGTTCCGGCAGATGCAGCAGGCATGAGCGTACCTGCGGATGCAACTGGCGCAGCAGTATCAGCAGATGAGGCCGGCGCAGCAGTATCAGCAGACGAGGCCGGTGTAGCAGTTTCTGCAGACGAAGCAGGCGTAGTGGTATCAGGTGACGATTCTGAGACAGCTGTTTTCTCTGAAGATGGCACGCCTGTGAAAAAAACAGTAAAAGCAGCAGATATCAATATGAAGGTGCAGGATTCCTACGATTTCCCATTCCTTGGCTTAAAGGCAGTCCTTCCGGAAGAACTGAAGAAACAGATAGAAAACTCCGATATGCTTATGATCACAGAGGAAGAATGGAATGATGACATGACCGGCTTCAAGTATGCCTTTTTCCACTGGAATAAGCTTACTGAGGAGCAGAAAAACGAAGATGTAAACCTTCTTGGAACCGGCTATGAGGACTGGCTTAAGAGCATCGAAAGAGTTGGTACACTTGGTGTTTACAGCAAGGATGTGATCGATGATCTGGATTCCATCACAGGCTGTAACGAGCACAAAGAGCTGGGAACCAGCGAGGATGGAAATTATAAGTACTATCTCAGCATTAATAAAGATGCTGAATCTGATTTAACAGATGAGATTGAAAAAATCGAGACTACAATTACAGAAATGACAGCATTTGATCCAAATAAATCCGTATTTGATATGCCAGCAGAAAATGCCAACCCGGATGCAGAAAATGTAGGTGCATTTGAGACAACGGATATTGATGGAAATGCTTATACAGAAAAAGTATTCAGCGACTATGACCTGACTCTTGTAAACTGCTTTACAACCTGGTGCTCTCCATGTGTAAATGAAATGCCAGACCTTGACAAGCTTTATCAGGAAATGAAGGAAAAGGGAGTGGGCGTAGTAGGAATGGTTATCGATTCTGTAGGCGAGGACGGAACAACAGATGAAGATATTGTGAAAAAGGCTCAGATTCTCAAGGAAAAAACAGGAGTTACCTATCCTCTTCTGATTCCAGATGCAGGAAACATGAATGGACGTATCAGCGGTCTCAGCAGTTTCCCGGAATCCTTCTTTGTAGATAAAGATGGAAACATTGTAGGTGATCCGATTATGGGCAGCAGAAGTCTGGAAGACTGGAAAGCAGCTGTAGAGGATGCCCTGGAAAATATCAAAGCAGGAGAATAAGCATATGAAAAAAATCGCCGAGTCCAAATGGACAGGAATCGCCCTTGCAGCGGTGGGGATTCTGATGATGGCCTTTGGTATTTACCGGGGTGAAATGGAAGTTGTTTTTACAAAAGCTGTAAATATCTGTATGGAGTGTATTGGAATTGGATGATAAGAAAATGAACATAAAAAACTGGCCCAGACATACCATACAGGCACTCTGGGCAGCACTTACAAATTCCCATATATCCGGATTTGTAACTGGAAAAATATATACAGGAAAGCTGAAAAATGCCTGTGTTCCGGGACTGAACTGCTATTCATGTCCCGGGGCAGCAGGAGCCTGTCCAATTGGATCCTTACAGGCCGTGGTTGGAAGCTGGAACTTTAAATTTGCCTACTACGTAATCGGATTTCTGATTTTTGTAGGAGCGATCCTGGGAAGACTGGTGTGCGGATTTCTCTGTCCGTTTGGACTGATCCAGGATCTGCTGAATAAGATTCCTTTTCCAAAGAAAATTCGTACCTTCAAAGGAGACAAACTTCTTCGAAAGCTGAAATACGTGATTTTTCTAGTGTTTGTAATTCTGCTTCCCCTGTTTCTCACAGACATAATGGGGCAGGGAGCGCCCTATTTCTGTAAGCTGATCTGTCCGGCCGGAACGTTGGAGGGCGGACTGCCGCTGGTACTTTTGAACAAGGCGATGCGCGGTGCCATTGGCTGGCTGTATATATGGAAAAACACAATTCTAATCGTGACAATTGTTCTTTCCATTATCATTTACAGACCATTTTGCCGTTATATTTGTCCGCTTGGCGCGTTTTATTCCGTATTCAATAAGGTTTCCATTTACCGTTACCGGGTAGATATGGAGAAATGCGTTGGCTGTGGAAAATGTGCAAAGGCTTGCCAGATGGAGGTCAATCCTGTGGAAAACCCCAACAGTCCGGAATGTATCCGTTGCGGACGTTGTAAGCAGGCATGTCCGGTACACGCCATTGCGAGTGGGTGCAAGAGATAATAGGGATTCACTTTATGTATGTTTTATAAAAAAAGCTTACTGCAATTTAGACATGGAAAAATGTATGTTTAAGTTGTAGTAAGCTTTTGGTATTTATGGAGCTCTAGAGCCTGTCTGCTGGGGGCATATCAGAAAATACTCTCAATCACTCCGCGGAGATAATCGTAGCAGATCTTAAGATTTTTCTCCCCCTCTTTGTCCAGCGGAATCTGCAGAGTGCGCTCCACGCCGTTTCGGGAAATGACGCATGGAAGACTCATTGCGATTCCCTCCAATCCATATTCCCCTTCCAGGACAACGGAGGCTGGTACTATAGCGCGCTCATTTCGCATGATAGCACCCACAAGACGACATACGCTAAGGGCGATACCGGAGCTCGTGTAGCCCTTCAGTTCTACAATATCCAGACCGCTGACCTTCACCTCGTGAAGCAGCTTTTCACAGTCAATTGGCTCCTTCAGGCCAAACTGTTTCTGAAAATCATGAAAAGGAATTCCTACTATATTAACTGCATTCCATGGGATAAAGCTAGTGCCGCCGTGTTCGCCCAGAACGAAGCCGGTGACATTTTTTGCATCTACGCCGCAAAGGTCGGCTAGCATTTTATTGAAGCGGGCGGTGTCCAGGAGCGTACCGGTACCGATCAGAAGGTTTCGGGGATAGTTGAATTCCTTCTGTGCGATAAAGGTAAGAATATCCATAGGATTTGAAACATTGATAATAATGGCAGAACGGGTGTAAGTGGTGATCTGTGTCATGATCTCCTTCATCACCTGTACATTGGTCTGCAGCAGCACCATGCGGTCACGGGAGTTGCCAGGCTGAATGCTGGGACCGGCAGTGTTGATGATGATCTGGGCGTCCTTACAGTCTTCGTAGGTTCCTACGCGGATGTTGGCGTTGGCACTATATGCGAAGGCTGTGGTGTGGCTGGCATCTAACACAACCCCCAATGCTTTTTTCTCATTTCTGTTTATGACAACAATCTCATCTGCAAGATTCATTCGAAGAAGAGAATCCAGAATGGCAGATCCCACATGACCTGCGCCAATCAGAACAATTTTTCCATAACTTATATTTTCCATGATGTCAGGCTCCTTTAGAAACGTAAACTTTCATATATGGTGATGTCACCGACAGGCGACATGTCCGTTTTGAGAATAAGAATAGCACTTGTGTGATGCAGAAACAAGAGAATTTTGGATTGCACTGTAAAAAATACGGAATGATAAAAATGAAAACGATTTTCATATTGACTTAAAAAAAGAATCTGCTATAATATGAAAATGATTTTCAAATTGGAGGCGTAAGCGATGAGTGAAAAAGTACAATACCGTACCAGGCAGATCACAGAGCTGGAGAATTATCTGTGCTCTATGGAAGGAAAGCATGTTACGGTCAGCGATATATGTAAATACTTTAAAAGTCAGGGCATTTCCATTGGAACCACCACGGTGTACCGCCAGCTTGACCGGATGGTAGAGCAGGGGCTGGTTGCAAAATATGTGGTAGATGGTACAAGCAGCGCATGTTTCGAATATCTGGGACATGAGGAACATTGCCACAAGCATGTATGCTTTCATTGTAAATGCGAGAAATGCGGGAAAGTGATCCATCTGGAATGCCAGGAGATGACACATCTGGGTGAGCATATGCTGGCTGACCACGGATTTCAGTGGGATTTTACCCGGACTGTGTTTTATGGAATCTGTGAGGAGTGCAGGGGATATGTGGAGTGATTTGTATTTTGAAGTGAAGAGGTTCATTATGTATAAATTAAAAAATAAATTTAGGCAGCTTTTTCTGACGGCTGCCACAGTCGGCGCAGCCTGTCTTCTTGCTGGATGCGGTGTGGGCGCGTCCGCGGCGGAAGCTGGTGATTCGGGAGCGGCGGAAGGCCAGAGTGATGCTGGCAGCAGTCAGAATTCTGGCAGTTCAGACAGCCAGAGGCTTCAGGTAGTAGCTACAATTTTCCCAGAATACGACTGGGTAAAAGAAATTCTGGGTGACCAGGCGGATAACGTGGATCTTACCCTGCTTCTTGGCAATGGAACAGACATGCACAGTTTCCAGCCCACCATGGCGGATATCCTGAAGGTATCCACCTGTGACGTATTTATTTATGTAGGCGGAGAGTCCGATTCCTGGGTAGCCGATGTACTGAAAGGCGCCGGAAACCCGGAACGAAAAGCCATCAATCTGATGGACGTGCTGGGAGACCAGGCGAAAGAGGAAGAAGTTGTAGAGGGAATGCAGGATGAAGATGGGCATACCCATGTAGAAGCTGATTCTGCCGATGCCCATGATAGCGATGCAGATTCAGATAAGGAGAGAACAGAAAGTGAAGTAAGGGAAGATTCTTCACATGATTCTGAGGGGCATTCCCACGATGAGGGGACGGATGATGACTTAGAATACGACGAGCACGTCTGGCTGTCCCTGAAAAATGCTTCCTTATTCTGCGACACCATCGCCAGCACCCTGGCCGACGCAGACCCGGAACATGCCCAGCTTTACCAGCAGAACGCTGCGGTCTACGAAGAAAAGCTGGCAGCCCTGGATCAGGATTATCAGACCACAGTGGACGGATCCCAGTCTAAGACCCTGCTTTTTGCAGACCGTTTCCCATTCCGTTATTTAACGGACGATTACAACCTTACTTACTACGCTGCCTTCACCGGCTGTTCTGCAGAAACAGACGCCAGCTTCGAGACCATTACGTTCCTGGCTGGCAAGCTGGATGAGCTGAAGCTTCCGGTGGTTCTCACCATCGAGAATTCTGACCAGAAAGTAGCGAAAGCAGTGATTGAAAATACAAACACCAGGGATCAGAAGATTTTGACATTAAATTCTATGCAGTCCGTGACAGCCCAGGACATGGAAGAAGGCACAACCTATCTTTCCATTATGGAAAATAATCTGCAGATCCTGAAGGAGGCATTATGAGTCTGATTACCTGTGAGAACCTTACATTAGGATATGAAGGAAAAGCGATTTTGTCCGGGCTGAATTTCACCGTAAATTCTGGCAATTACCTTTGCATTGTAGGGGAAAACGGCTCCGGCAAATCCACACTGATGAAGACACTTCTTCATCTCCAGAGCCCTATGAGCGGCAGCATCACTCTTGGAGAAAATTTAAAAATCAACGAGATCGGCTACCTGCCGCAGCAGACCGCTCTTCAGAGAGACTTCCCTGCTTCGGTAGAAGAGATTGTGATGTCCGGCTTCCTGGGAAGAATGGGACTTCGTCCTTTTTACAATAAGGCGGAGAAAAAAGAAGCCCACGAACTGATGGAAAAAACCAGGATCACAGACCTGGAGAACCGCTGTTACCGTGAACTTTCCGGGGGGCAGCAGCAGAGAGTGCTTTTGACCAGGGCCCTTTGCGCCACAAGGAAAATCCTCCTTCTGGATGAGCCTGTTTCCGGCCTGGATCCGGTGGCTACTGCGGATATGTACCAGATCATCAATGAATTAAATAAAGAAGACAAAGTAACCATCATCATGATCTCCCACGATATCAGCGAGGTGGCAACCTATGCAAGCCATGTGCTGCATATCGGACAGAAGGTTTTCTTCGGAACAAAAGGGGAATATCTGAAAAGCAAGATTGGAAAGCGGCTTGTGGACGCTGGAGAGGAGGGAAAAGCATGAGCGGAATATTCGAAAAGCTGGCATTTTATTTCCAGTATCCATTTGTGTGGTATGCGCTGATCGTAGGTGTGCTTATTGCCCTTTGTTCCTCACTTCTGGGCGTGACGCTGGTGCTGAAGCGGTTTTCTTTTATTGGGGACGGGCTTTCCCATGTGGCATTTGGGGCAATGGCCATTGCGTCGGTGCTGAATTTCAGCAACAATATGCTGTTTGTCATGCCGGTAACGGTGATCTGCGCGGTGCTTCTTCTTCGCACCGGACAGAGCACTAAGATTAAAGGGGACGCGGCAATCGCCATGATTTCTGTGGGTGCTCTGGCTGTTGGTTATCTGCTGATGAATGTATTTTCCACAGGCTCCAATATTTCTGGAGATGTGTGCAGCAGCCTGTTTGGTTCCACTTCCATTCTGACACTGACCGCAGCGGAGGTGTGGCTGTGCGTGATTGTGTCTGTAATCGTGGTGGCATTGTTTGTGGTATTTTATCATAAGATTTTTGCCGTTACCTTTGATGAAAATTTTGCCAAAGCTACTGGAACTAAAACAGATGTGTACAATCTGCTGATCGCGGTGATCACAGCGGTGATCATTGTGCTGGCTATGAACCTGGTAGGATCCCTGTTAATTTCGGCGTTGATCATTTTCCCGGCATTGTCGGCAATGCGGATTTATAGGCGGTTCAGCGCAGTAATTGTGTGCTCCGCGGTTTTATCAGTCGTCTGTGCTTTTTTGGGAATTATCGTTTCCATCCTGGGCGGGACTCCGGTTGGTTCCACTATTGTGGCAGTAGATATTGTGGTGTTTTTGGTGACAAGTCTGGTTGGGAAGGTTTTGGAAAGATAGAATATAAGGATGATGTCGCCGGAAGGCGGCATGCCCGTTTAGTGAGGCGTTCCTGCGAGTAGTTCAACTTGCCAAGGGCGCCTCGTTTTTTTACGTACAACGAGCCAAGGGTGGGGCTTGCACGAGACATTAGCAGCTGCTACGATAACGAGCAAAACCTGCAGAAGATGCTTGGTTTTGACTTTGAAAAGGGGTGCTTGACGAAAATACTAACCAGAGTATAGTGCCTTTTTGGGGGAGGATTTCTTATAATATAGTTACAGCAGTTAAACTGGTGCAGTTACGGTATGTTTTTGGCATCAGACTACGAATTAGAAATTATATTTTTCAGGGAGGCGCTTATGAAAAGAAAAATAATTGCTGCAATATTTACCGGGATGCTAACCACCGCATTGTGTCCATCCATTGCCGGCGCAGAAATTGAAAACCCGGAAGACTACATGGGCGTGTGGTATGCTAACTATGTAATATACTCTGACGAGAGCAGCGAACGCCACAACGTAGCGGAATATCTGAATCAGTACATGGAATTGAGACTGATGGAGGACGGAAGGGCTTATGTTGAAATGTCCTATAATAGCCAGGATCCTGGTGCAGCGGAAGTATTGAAGGCGTCCTGGGAGCTGGCAGATGGGCAGATCCTTGTTTCCATGGAAGAAGGAGATATTTATTTTGATACGGTGGATGGCGAGTTTGTGGGAGGTATCGATCAGGACACCCATGTGATTTTTGAGCGGGAGCTGGTGCAGACGGGAAATAGCCAGAACCTGGATGATCTGACGGATAGCGAAAAGGTGAAGATCCAAAAGGAGAATCCTTATATTTATCATCCGGAAACAGATGATCCCGAGGATATTATTGCCTGCTATCTTGGCGCAGTAAATCTGGAAAAAGGCTATGAGGTTTCCCTGGATGAAGAAACGGGAACTTTCACGGCTCATTGGGCGGGAGATGAATATTATGATCCCAAGGACTATATTGGAAGCTACAGAATAACGGATGATAACTATATTAACATTCGCTGGAGAGAGGCTGCAAATGAGTACGGCGACAACTGTTATGGCGCAGTTCTGATAGACCGCTGGAACCAGCTTACGGTGAAGGAGGATCTTGGAAATCTGGCGGAAGTAATGTCCGCTATGGCAAATGATGTAAACAGCGGCCGTGTTTTTACTGCCCATATGACGGAAATCACAGAAGGTTCTGAAAACCAGGGTGCTGTGAAATTTATAGACGGGGATTATGAAATTTCCTATAGCTATCAGGTACTTCCAGGAGCAGATCCTATGGTGACACTGACACGGTATGATGAGGAATATGATTATGAGCAGGTGTGTACGAATTATCAGTTGAGGGAGATGCTGTAGGGGATTTTTGGCAGCTTACTTTGAAAGCTCTGGGTGGCAGCAGCGGCGAAACTGATTTTCGGATATGATGATATCGTCTGGCAGGGCAAGGATAAAGCAGCTGCATCGGTTGAGATTACAACCTGATGCAGCTGCTTTTGTAGTAAAGGGATTGGGATGAAGGTTATTTAAGGTTTCGTTTCATAACGGATTATTGGAAAAATTTTACAATCAGTATCACAGCTCCTAACACTGTCAGCACAATACCCAGTGCCCTGTTCAGTGTCTTTGCAGAAGCCTTGTTTGCGAAAACTGCAGCTACCCGGGCGAAGAACAGGGTGCTGAGTACGCACAGAATCAAAACGGTAAGATCTGGCATGCCGCCAAGATAGAAGTGGCTGGCAGCGCCTGTAAATGCGGTGAAAGTCATGATAAATACGCTGGTTCCAACCGCTGTTTTCAGCTCATATCCAAGCACAGAGGTAAGAATGAGAAGCATCATCATACCGCCGCCTGCCCCTACGAAACCGCAGATCAGACCGATCACAATCCCACAGAGGATGGACTGGATGATCCTGGTTTTCTTATCTACTGCCATCATTTTTTCCTTAGTGGTCATGACTGGTTTTACAATAAATTTAATACCAAGAAGCATGGTCATAAAGGTGGAAAAGCTTCCCATTGCATTTCCAGAAACGAACCTGGACAGAAAGCTGGCAATAAATGTAAAAAGCATAACGGTGAACATCATCACCAGTCCGTTTTTGATATCCAGGTTTTTGTTTTTTCCATACTCATAGGAAGAAACTGCGCTGGCCAGAACATCGCTGGCGAGGGCAATTCCGATAGCCTGGTAGGGATCCATCCCAAGAAATGTAATAAGCATAGGGCTGATAACCGCCGCTGCGCTCATTCCTGCAAAGCCTGTGCCAAGTCCGGCACCCAGTCCTGCCAGGATACAGACGATAACTGTTGTGATCATAAGAAATCTCCTCTCGTTTGTTTCATATTTAAGATATTTGCTCTGAATTTCTGAGCCGTTTTCATGTAGGCATCCATTTCTTCTTCAGAAATCCCGGCGGTCATCTGCATACCGAATTCCCGCTGGCTTAGCCGTCCGCTTTGTACGATTTCTTCGCTTTTTTCTGTAAGAATCAGCCGTGTGATCCGGCGGTCACTGGCATCTGGCTGGCGCTGAATGTACCCGCTTTTTACTAGCAGATCAACCGCCACCGAAGCAATTCCCGTCCGGATTCCACGGATTTCACAAATATCTCTTGCAGTGTTATACTCTGGATTATTGGCCAGAAACATAAGTACATCAAAGCTTGTCTGACTGAGCTGATACTTTTTACAAACAGGCTGGCAAAAGGTCTCGTAGGCTTTCATGGCTTTTGTGCTGATGGAAATGAAGTCGATTGGGTTCATGATGTTTTGGTTCACCTTCTTTTTTAAATGGTTTAAAATTGAATATTCTAATATTAGAATAAATAACAAGAGATGTCAAGTGCCTGTTTTACAGGCTTTCCGGGGCATTAGTCATTTTGTCTGGTATTGTAAAGCTGTGTCAGATTTGTCGTAAATTTGTGGTCAAAAAATGATGAGAAATGGAGAGTGCTAATAAAATGAACGCAGGCAGCGAAAGCAACTGCGTTCATGAGCAAGTAGCGAAAGCGGATTGCGAATGTCCTATTTATATAACGTATACGAATGTAAATGGATATTTGATTCCGAATCTCACCTATAAATCCGGTGAGCAGATGGAGTAACTTGGAAAGTATGGTTTTCTTCGCAGAGATTATCTGAAGAATCATCGAAATTCAATCTATCAGGTGATGCTTTTGGGTTTGTCAATATGGAAATCATACTGATTAGAATATATCTTCGGAAGAAGTTTGATTGTATGTAAATTATTATTTTAATGACCAGATGAGGGTATAAATTGCATTCCAAGTGCAGTGAATATAATGCGCATGAACATGAAATTTTAAATATTATGAAGACAAAATTTGGTTGATTAACCAGGTAAAAGTGATATACTGAATGCATAAGAAAAGAAACCGTGTGGAATTACAGTTTTGTTTTCACACGGTTTTTTAGAAAATGAAAGTTAGATATTACTAACATGAGCGCTGGCAGTTTTTTTGAAAATGAAAAAGAGGACGGATTTCTATGAGAATATTGATTTATGGTGCAGGTGTGATTGGATCCTTGTATGCGGTCTTATTTGCAGAAACTGGTTATGATACGAGTATTTATGCCAGAGGTAAAAGACTTGAGTTTTTAAAGAAAAATGGACTGCTTTATAAGAAAAACCAGAACATAAGGCGGGCAGAAGTATAAATAATGATGGTATCCTTGATGCAGCACTCACTCCAAGAATGATTCAGCCGACAACATTTGCAGAAATATCAGGAAATAAATCCGAAAAGACAAAGCAGTTTTCAAAGATATTAAGGCATGCTCATATACCATATCAGAAAGTAGTGGATATGCATATGTGGCAATTATGTCATCTTGCCATGGTGGTGCCGATTGCAGATGCATATTACGAAGCAGATTGCCCGGAAAGAGCGGGAAAAGACTGGAAGCTTATGAAGAAAACAGCAAAAAAATTGAAAAGAAATTTTAGCTTTTTGCGAAAACAGGCAGGTAGGCTGTCACCTTGTAAAATGAATATTTTTCGTTTTTTACCACTGCCAATTATGACGATTATGCTTGCTGTTACATTCGAAAGTAGCTTTGGAGATAAATTTATGTATCAACATGCCAGGAAGGCACCAGATGAAATGAGGGAACTGCATAAGCAATTTTATGCTTATATGAAAAAACTAAAGGAGGCCAGATATGAAATTTTATGAAAGTGGAGACAGTAGTAAACCAGTGATATTTTTATTTCCTGGTACCTGTTGCCTGTATAGTAGCTTTGATCATATACTGGATAGATTACATTCTTATTTTTACACGGTAACAGTTTCTTATGATGGATTTGATCCAAATGAGAAAACAGAATTTTATTCAATGGAAGATGAATGCGAAAAGATTGAGCAGGAAATCAAGAAAAAGTATGATGGAAGAATTAAAGCAGCGTATGGGTGTTCCCTTGGAGGAAGTTTTGTATCCCTTTTGATTCAGCGAAAAAGAATTCATATAGATCATGGCATCATTGGGAGCAGTGATATGGATGAAGCTGGTCAGTTTATGGCGAAAATTCAGTCATCTGTAGTTGTGCCGATTATGTATAAAATGGTACATACTGGTAAATTGCCTAAATTTATGCAAAAGAAAATAAATGAAGCAGATAAATCAAAGAAAGAAATGATTGATGGATTTTTAAATATGTTCGGCATTGAGCAGGGAGGAAATCCATGGATTACGAAACAGAGTGTTTATAATCAGTTTTATTCTGATCTGGTTACGAAAGTCCAGCATGGAATTGATGTGCCGGGAACTACGATACACGTGTTTTACGCAACAAAGATGGGCAGAAAATATGAAAAGAGATATTGTACTTATTTTAAAAATCCGGATATTCGGAGACATAACATGCAGCATGAAGAACTGTTTTGCTGTCATAGTACAGAGTGGGTGGAAGAAGTAAGAAAGGCAGTGGAAGGCGACAGATAATGAAAGAAAAAGTGAATGTGACAGGTGTGCCGGAAACGATGGTACAGACCCTGTATGCAAGAGCAAAAGAAACAAGAAAGAAAAATGCTAAAATAAACGACGAAATTGCAGAAGAACTTGTGAAAAATCTTGATTATGACTTTTCTAAAGCGGATAAAGATAAAGCCATGAACTATGGCGTGATTGCAAGAACAATTGTATTAGACCGGATGGTTGAGCAATATTTGGAGAAAAATGCAAATACAATTGTTATAAATATTGCATGTGGACTGGATACCAGATGTTATCGAATGAAAGGGAAATATCTGCATTGGTACAATATAGATTTGCCGGAGACTATGAAGATAAGGCGGCAATTTCTTCCAGAAACAGGTCCGATATATCAGATTGCAAAGTCTGCAATGGATGATTCCTATGTAGATGATATAGATTATCACTGTGAGAATGTTCTGGTAATAATCGAAGGGCTTACAATGTATTTGTGTGAAAAAGATATCAGAAAGATGTTTTTTATTATTGAAAAATCATTTCAGGAAGTAACCGTAATGGTCGAAACCATGTCACCTTTTGTTGTAAACCATGTGAAAGAAAAATCCATAGAGGGAAGCAATGCAAAATTCACATGGGGAGTTAAGAACGGAACAGAACTGCAAAGAATTGTGCCGAGATTTTCTGTTCAACAGGAAGTCAGTCTGGTTGAAGGAATGAAAAAGCTTATGCCGATTTATCGTGTGATAGGAAAGATTCAAATCGTTCGGAATATCTCAAACAAAATAATAGTTTTGGAGAAACGTGGCCGATATTAAGGAGATGATACAAATGAAGAAAAGACATTTTGATGTGGAAACAGATGGATTTTATGGAGCATATTGGAAATGTAAAACAGGCTCAGACTGTGCAATGATAGCAATGATCGGAGATGATCCAGAGGATTATCTGGCGCGTACATCCGTGAAATGGCTACATAAACTCGGCGTAAATGTGATGACGATGTCACCTGGAAAAAAGGATTATGGACATCATAATTATCCATTGGAACGTATAGGGAAAGCAATCAATTGGTTAAAAATGAATAGTAATCAGAAGATAGGAATTGTCGGGGCATCTACTACAGGAACACTTGCATTGACTGCCGCTTCTTATTTTGAGGATATTACATTAACGATAGGTCTGACACCGAGTGATTTTATCTGGCAGGGGTTTATGCAGGGCAAAAAAGATGGCTGTAAGGAATGGCCGATTGAAGGAGAATCTCTTTTTTCGTATAAAGGAGAACCACTTCCATACATGCCGTTTTGTTACAAACATCCGGATTACTGGCATGTGATTGAGAAAGAAACAAAACGGACCGGTGATATGATCAATTCAAGAAAACTATTTGATGATTCTGAAAAGGCTCACCCAATCACAGAAGACGAGATGATCAAGATTGAAAAAATCCATGGAACGTTATTGCTGATTGGTGCGGAAGATGATGTGTTGTGGGATACTGCAAAATATATCCGCCGAATGAAACAGCGAATGAAAGAACACCCTCATACATGCAGATTAGAGTTTGTAATTTATGAGCATGGAACCCATTTCGTTTTTCCAGATAGCATGCTAAAGACAATGCTCCCGGTTGGCTCCGGACTCTTTGTGAAACTGGCATTTCAGGCAGCAAGAAAATATCCGGAAGAATGTCGCAGAGCACGACTGGATATTGACCAGCGGGTAAGAAATGCTGTTGCAAAATGGAAAAGAGTAGATAGATAAAAGATAAAGAAAATCTAAACAGTAGACTTGACAAATTCCTGTAATGAGTTAAAATGGGGATGTGAAATAAGTCCCTAAAAGAAATAGGACCATTCGTTCATGCGAAAGGTCCTATTTTTGTGGTAAAATTAACTTGCGATGAAAACTTTACACAATAATTATTGTAATTCAAAACAAGGATATTTACCACTGTTTCTTTCAGATTGTTTGGATCTGCTGGATCCTGTTTTAACATTTGACAGATTGATGGGAGGAATCGATTTAAACAAGTATCTGACGGATATTCCGGAGTACACAACCGGACGACTCAGATATAATCCAGTCAACATGTTAAAAACAGTACTTTTCGGATTTATGACTAGCGGCTACTGCTCTCTGAGAGAACTGGAAGACAACTGCAAAGTTAATATCAGGTTCATGTATCTCATGGATCACCAGACTCCGTCATACAGAACCTTTGGATATTTCATCAATGAAATACTTCAAGATAAGATTGAAAACATTTTTAACGACATCAATCATGCTATCTTTAACGATGAGCATGTAGATCTGCAACATCTCTACATCGACGGCTCCAAGTTTGAAGCAAACGCAAACAAGTATACCTGGGTATGGAAGAAGGCTACCGAAAAGTTCCGTTACAAGCTTTACGAAAAAATCACAGCGGAGATTGAGGAGATTAATGCAGAAATCGCATGGAGCGGGGTGCAGATCACAACAAATCCGGAGTATGTACCGGATTATCTGAATGAAATCGTTGAGCAGCTAGTACTTTTATGGGAACTGGATACAAGTACATTTGTTTACGGAAGTGGAAAGCGAAAATCCAAAGAACAGCGTCATTATGAACACTTGACTACTTTCTGTCAGAAACTTCAAGAATACATACAAAAAATTGAAATCTGTGGTCCTAATCGAAATAGTTACTCTAAAACAGATAACTCAGCTACCTTTATGCGTATCAAAACGGATTACATGGGCAATGATCAGCTTCTGCCAGCATATAATGTACAGATTGGTGTAGCAGATGAATATATTGCAGTTGTTGACGTGAACCATTATCGTTCGGATATGGATTGTTTCGTTCCTTTGATGGAGCACTTCAAACAAACTTATGGATTCTATC
>NZ_JAJBMO010000069.1 GCF_020537505.1 Blautia glucerasea
GGAACGTAAATGCCGGGTTATCCCCGATCTCCGTCTTTTTTGCATGGGTACAGGATTGGTTGATTGCCTGTGCGGATATGGCAAGTGCCAGTGTGATATTCGACCGGACTTTTCCTGCATGGAGGGTACTTTCAAAACAGCGCCATTCCAGTGTTCCTTTGGAAAAAACAGCGTGTAGGTTTAATGCATAATACCTTGTCCAGTTGTAATGCTCGGTGCTTCCGTCATTTCCCTCATACCATGCCTTTTTGAATTTTTCCATCGTAATGGTACTGTTCGGCATTCGGCGGATCTTCTCCAATACCATAGGACGGACTTTCTGGCAATACTCATCTTCCCTTCTCGTCTGTACATTTAAGGCTTTGAACAGAATATCCTCTTTGCAGTACATGATCGTCAGTGCATTTTTCAGACTCCTTGGTGTATGATTGGATGCGTCCACATGGACATGCATGCCACAGGATGAATTGACAAAAGCACCTGCGTTTTTGACACACCGCACCACTTCCTGGAGTTTCCCCATTTCCGAATATTCCAATTTCGGGGATACCATTTCAGTCGCATAGTCACTGTCCGCATCCAGACACCGCCCGTGAGATTTGTACTGACAACGGATACTGGAATCATACGAAAACTTCCAGACCTTTCCATCCGGGTCTTTCACACACCAGGAGCTGTATGACTGGATGGAATATGGCTCCGTCCCGAACATTCTTCCAACAGCGGCAGCCGCTTTCTCACGGCTGATGCCTGTCATCTCAATCTCTGTACCGAAATACTGGTCTTTTAGGTCGATCTGCGTCACCCACCCTTCGCTTCTGGAACAGGTGAGCTGCTTCGGATCTCTTCATCCACTGCTTTCAGGTTTCTGCCTATCGCTTCAATGACATTGACCGTGACACCATTACCGGCCTGCTTGTAAAGCTGGTTATCCGATGTTTCTTTTTCCATCTTGGAAATCTGACCATCCCGGTATCCCTGCAGCCGCAGACACTCCCTTGGTGTCAGTCTGCGGATTCTGCCGTGGTAGATCACGCCATGACGGTCGGTTGCCGTAATGGTGAACATTGGCTCTTCCGGTTCTTTCATCCTTCTTCCATTCTGGCGGACTTTTTCTTTGGCCGGTGTCAGCACTGCCCTTGGCGTTTCTTCCACCAGCACCCCGGAACTTTCGCCCCTGTGGTTATGGATGCTGGAATCTTGTCTGGTATTCAGACACCTTGCAACATCTGTCACCAGCAGCGGAGGCGAGATATCTACAAAATGCAGTGTTCCTTGCTGGTTTCCGGTCGTCAAAGTATGGGCGATCTCATGCCCGACTCTTCCCCTGCGGCTGTTGATACCCGGATAGCCGAGGTCAATGCTGTCTCCCTCGTAGGCCATCTTGTACCCTTTTCTGGTATTTTCCTTGATTGGGATACCGACTTCATATAATCCGGTCTTACCGCCCATGCCGCCAGCCCCACTGGTCAGCGTGCAGCTCAGTCCTTCTTCTGCGTAGACTCTTTCTCCCTGTTTGC
>NZ_JAJBMO010000070.1 GCF_020537505.1 Blautia glucerasea
ATTTCCAATCGAATCAAACCTTTCCTTAACCATCTTCGCAGCAGGCAAAATTACCTCAGCACTGGAGTCAGAAGATACGCTGGAATCTTCTGCGCTAGAATCAAGACCATACGGCCTACCGGTTGTGAGAGATTCCATGGGCCTTATGACATATCCTGGAAAGAGTAGCTCATCAGACTTACGTTTACTCTCTATATCAATATCTACATCAGGAGCAATCATTTCAATAAACAGCCGACATACATCCCAGACGCTATAAGCTGTACGTGCTTTTACCGTCAGATTCTTGGCTGTTTCAATGTCGTCCATTTTGGTTTTCTTTTACCAGTATTGTTCGTTTGATAATGTATTCTTGCTTATTACATTATAAAATCTGTGCAGATCACATGTCAAAACAACTTTTTATCACAAGATAGTACCGCAAAACGAACCTGCGGGCCGTCTAAAAATTAAGGAAAAGCAGCAAAGGTGCATTTTTAAAATATGAAATGAAGATACCGCAGTACCAATTATTTTCGCAGTACAAATAATGCGCGGCCGGTGCATTTTTCGAAAGAACGCGAGACAAACAGGACAATTAAAGTTAGTTTTTCGAGTTAGCGTGTTTGAATACTGCAAGATACAAGATAAATAGAGTAGTTGAAACTAGATATCAATTGCACACAAGATCGGCGCTAAGCATGCCACAATTTGATATATTATGTAAAACACCACCTAAGGTGCTTGTTCGTCAGTTTGTGGAAAGGTTTGAAAGACCTTCAGGTGAGAAAATAGCATTATGTGCTGCTGAACTAACCTATTTATGTTGGATGATTACACATAACGGAACAGCAATCAAGAGAGCCACATTCATGAGCTATAATACTATCATAAGCAATTCGCTGAGTTTCGATATTGTCAATAAATCACTCCAGTTTAAATACAAGACGCAAAAAGCAACAATTCTGGAAGCCTCATTAAAGAAATTGATTCCTGCTTGGGAATTTACAATTATTCCTTACTATGGACAAAAACATCAATCTGATATCACTGATATTGTAAGTAGTTTGCAATTACAGTTCGAATCATCGGAAGAAGCAGATAAGGGAAATAGCCACAGTAAAAAAATGCTTAAAGCACTTCTAAGTGAGGGTGAAAGCATCTGGGAGATCACTGAGAAAATACTAAATTCGTTTGAGTATACTTCGAGATTTACAAAAACAAAAACTTTATACCAATTCCTCTTCCTAGCTACTTTCATCAATTGTGGAAGATTCAGCGATATTAAGAACGTTGATCCGAAATCATTTAAATTAGTCCAAAATAAGTATCTGGGA
>NZ_JAJBMO010000072.1 GCF_020537505.1 Blautia glucerasea
AATCTTCCAGGTAATTTCCAGTACCAGCAGAAACTGGTTCCCAGGTAATTTCTACAGGATGATGGAATGGGATAATCTTTGCAGACAGTGGAGAAAACTTTTTAGAAGCTTTCAAAATATCAGCAAATTCAATCAATTTATTTCTGCCTTCTTCATTCAATCCACTCATAATGTTATATGGGTTTTCTCCAAAGAAGGATTCATATATATCTTCGATATCAAGTAACTGGCAAAGTGTCAGGAAAACATGTAAAGCTGGTTCTCGTGCATTGGTCTCCCATTTGGAGATTGCTTTTGTAGTGACCTGAATACCTTCCTGAGAAAGCAGGTCTACCAGATCTGATTGAGAGTATCCTTTCTTTTTTCTATTTTCTGCTAATATTTCCCCGAAATTACGCATTTGTTCGCCTCATTTCTATTTGAATTTTCTATATGCATTATACCGTATGTTAGAAATAAAATCAACAATAATCTCCAAAAAGGAGAAAATACAACCAAGATGTCACTTGACTGTCTCCGGAATGTCGATATATACTAAACATACAGAAATTGATAAGACATCATGTTGAAGGAAACAGCTGGGAGGTGAAAAGTTTGAGTGAGCGTGTGATCCTGCATAGTGATATGAACTGTTTTTATGCCAGTGTAGAAATGCTGCATCATCCGGAATTTGCCGGAATGCCGCTGGCAGTCGGTGGCGATCCGGAAGCCAGACATGGGATTGTGCTGACAGCAAATTATATTGCAAAACAAAAAGGTGTAAAGACCGGAATGGCATTATGGCAGGCACAACAGATTTGCCCGGAAATCATATTTGTACCACCACGGATGGATTTGTATTTGAGATTTTCACAGATGGCAAGAGAAATCTATTCGGAGTATACGGACAAGATCGAGCCATATGGAATTGATGAAGCCTGGCTGGATGTATCGGACAGCAGAAATCTGAAAGGAAGCGGAATGACGATTGCAAGAGAAATCAGCCATCGGATTAAATACGAACTGGGTGTAACGGTAAGTATTGGAATTTCCTGGAATAAGATTTATGCGAAACTTGGTTCAGATTATAAAAAGCCGGATGCAATCACAGAGTTTAATCGAGAAAATTATAAAGACAGGATATGGCAGCTTCCAGCGTCAGATTTGCTTTATGTCGGAAGACAGACAAATAAGAAATTGCAAAAACTTGGAATCCGGACAATCGGGCAACTTGCGGAATCAGACGAAAAGTTGTTAGAGAGTCATTTTGGAAAAATAGGAAATGTATTATGGGCTTTCGCAAATGGCTGGGATGAAGATCCGGTTTGCAAG
>NZ_JAJBMO010000073.1 GCF_020537505.1 Blautia glucerasea
CCCATTACTCCTCCGGTCATTGTGCCAAGTATAAATCCCAACATTTTTTCGTTCTCCTTTCGTCTGTTTACGGCTCGGTATGGGGGATTGGGGTTCTCCCCAAAGTGCGTTTGGATATCCAAACGCTATGCTTGCAAAACCAGTCGCATCCGGTTTCGTCCCCTCTGAACCAGTTGTTTTTCTGAATCATTCATTTTCCTTGATTTTGCTCAACCCATCCAGTGTGGTACAGATGATATGGAGTCTGTCAGCCATGCTGATCTCCGTGTTCATCGTCCCGGTGGTCTCTTTTCCGCAGACAACCACCATCCTGCACCGCCTTAATATCTGGTGGGACATTCTCCGCATGGCCTGCATATCCTCTGCATCCCCGTCATCAAGGAATGGGGAAAAGCTGTACTGCGGGCAGATCGGCACATATCCCAGTTCGTAGATCTTCCGGCAGTACCGCTGTACTTTGGTCTTTCCTTCTTCTGCAGAACAGCAGACATAAGCAAGTGCCTGTTCCAATACGACCATCTCCTTTCCTGGCCGGACAGGTTTCCTCTGCCCGGCGTTTTTCCAAAAAGAAACACCCACAAAGCATTCCGCTCTGTGGATGTCTTGTGGACATCTGGATTCTTTTCTTCTCTTTTTCAGATGTCTGCCAGACATCCGGCTACTGTGGTTCTTTGTTTTCCGCTTCTTCCCCAGCTTCCAGTGCAATGCGGACACGGTCGCTTCCCAGCTTATAATACGAATCGGTCACTTCAATGCCGACTGCCTGAAACCCCGACTCTGCCGCCGCAAGGATGGTAGTACCAGCTCCGGCAAACGGGTCTAAGATCAGGCCGCCCGGCTCACAGATCTGGATGACATCCTTCATCAGCTGGAGCGGCTTTTCTGTCACATGGATGCGGTTCTGGGGATTCCCATAACGGAACACACCCGGAAGGCAGGACACCGGGCGGTTGATCGGCATCGGTCCGTTGCTTCCCCATACAATATATTCTGCCTGCTGGCGGAATCTGCCTTTCTGCGGACGGGAGTTCCCCTTGTCCCAGACGGCAGTCCCTCTCCAGATCCACCCTGCCCACTGGAGGGCATCGGTGATGGACGGGTACTGTCTCCAGTCAATAAAGAGGCAGATCGGAGCCCCTCTCTTGCAGGCTTTCCGCACATCGTACAGCCATTCTGCCATCCAGTGGGTCCAGGAACGCTGGTCTTTATTATCCCCATCAAAATCCGGCAGGGCATTTTCTGCTTTCATGCTGCTGTACTTCTGGTTGGT
>NZ_JAJBMO010000074.1 GCF_020537505.1 Blautia glucerasea
GCATGTCAAGAGCAGGCGGTTTTCCGCCTGTCTTGATCGTCGGTTTACTCGTTATTCTGGAAGACGACCTTCGTACATAATACTCAGTTCGCCATATACCTGCGCCCAGTTTCGAATCGTACTGGTCCATTTTTTCGTAGCCTCAAAAGTGGCCAGGTACAGCGCTTTTAAAAGGGCCGTATCGCTTGGGAATACGCTTCTCTGCCGATTCAGCTTCCGGTAGGTGGAATTCAGGGATTCAATCGCATTGGTAGTATAAATCACCGTTCTGACCGTCGTTGAAAACTTGAAAATTGGAGAGATGGCATCCCAGTTATCCTTCCAGCGTTTCATGGAATTCGGATATTTGGGAGACCATTTTTCAGTTACACGATCTAAGGCTGCCAGCGCTTTCTTTTCATCTGCGGCCTGATAAATGGTCTTCAGATCCGCTGCAAATGCTTTTCTGTCCTTGTCAGGGACATATTTCAGTGTGTTTCTTACCTGGTGTACGATACAGCGCTGATACTCGGTTTTTGGAAAAGCTGCAGCGATTGCTTCTTTGATGCCGGTTAAACCATCTGCACAGATGATTAATACATCTTTGACACCCCGGTTTTTCAGTTCGTTCATAACGGAAAGCCAGTATTTTGCGCTTTCGTTGTCGCCAACGCTGATGGTCAGAACCTCTTTCTTTCCTTCCGTGTTGATTCCAAGAATCACGTAAGCTGCAAGCTTTCGGATCACACCATTATCTCTTACGGAATAGTGAATTGCGTCGATGTAGAGAATGGGATAGACTTCGTCCAACGGCCGGTTCTGCCAGTCTTCGATCTGTGGCAGGATCTTATCGGTTACATCGGAAATAAAACTCTCCGAGGTCTCAAAGCCATAAATATCTTCGATGGTTTCGGAAATCTGTCGGGTAGTCATTCCTTTGGCATACATGGAAATGATCTTCTGATCAATATCAGAAATATCTTTCTGACGTTTTTTCACCACCTGTGGTTCAAATGTTGATTTTCGGTCCTGCGGCACTTCGATTTCCATCGATCCATATCGGCTGTTGACCTGTTTGCGCTTATACCCATTGCGGTAATCATCATTATCCGAACGTTCTGATTTTTCATAGCCGAGATGATCGTCCATTTCCGCTTCCATCATTTCCTTAATGGTACCGCCTAAAAGATCCTTGAGCGCATCCTG
>NZ_JAJBMO010000075.1 GCF_020537505.1 Blautia glucerasea
CAAATCTATTGCTATAATAATAGGAAGATTGCCCGAGAAAGACAAGAAGAGAGCTACCGAAATGCTCATGAGAAAAATGGATTGTACACAGTTATTAGTCCCACCAGCTCCAACGGAAGAAGATGTTATGAAGCTCGTAAGCGTCGTTACCCAATTGCTTACTTTAGTTCCACCAGATCGTCAAGCTGCTTTAATAGGTGATTTATTCATCCCGGAATCTCTAAAGGATATATTCAATAGTTTCAATGAACTGGCGGCAGAGAATCGTTTACAGCAAAAAAAGAGTGAGTTGGAAGGAAGGACTGAAGTGAACCATGCTAATACAAATGAAGAAGTTCCCTCCAGGCGAACAAGAAGTAGAGACACAAATGCAAGAGGAGCATATAAATTACAAAACACCATCACTGAGGGCCCTAAAGCGGTTCCCACGAAAAAAAGGAGAGTAGCAACGAGGGTAAGGGGCAGAAAATCACGTAATACTTCTAGGGTATGATCCAATATCAAAGGAAATGATAGCATTGAAGGATGAGACTAATCCAATTGAGGAGTGGCAGCATATAGAACAGCTAAAGGGTAGTGCTGAAGGAAGCATACGATACCCCGCATGGAATGGGATAATATCACAGGAGGTACTAGACTACCTTTCATCCTACATAAATAGACGCATATAAGTACGCATTTAAGCATAAACACGCACTATGCCGTTCTTCTCATGTATATATATATACAGGCAACACGCAGATATAGGTGCGACGTGAACAGTGAGCTGTATGTGCGCAGCTCGCGTTGCATTTTCGGAAGCGCTCGTTTTCGGAAACGCTTTGAAGTTCCTATTCCGAAGTTCCTATTCTCTAGAAAGTATAGGAACTTCAGAGCGCTTTGAAAACCAAAAGCGCTTTGAAGACGCACTTTGAAAAATCCAAAAACGCACCGCACCGTAACTACTACACCGCGAATACTGTGCCCTGAAACATTGCTCAAAAGTATCTCTTTGCTATATATCTCTGTGCTATATCCCTATATAACCTACCCATCCACCTTTCGCTCCTTGAACTTGCATCTAAACTCGACCTCTACATCAACAGGCTTCCAAT
>NZ_JAJBMO010000076.1 GCF_020537505.1 Blautia glucerasea
TTCCGGCTGATATGGGAACAGGTCAGATTTCGCAAGTTGTTACAAAGCAAGGAGCAGTTGTTTCGGACTGGAAAATGAATTATTTTTCAGATATGAACGTGCAGGGAGTGAGTAGCGAAGAATACATTCAAATGTTGTTCTGCTTCAATGATGGTGTTTCCTGGAATATTGCAGATAGCCGACAAAGTATCAGCATACAAAAAGGTGAGTCCTGTATTTATCGTGGACACGGGAAAATGGAATATCTGTGCTATTCCAAACAAAACGATTTCCTTTTCAAAAATGTAAAAGTACCACTGTCGTATTTCCGTAAAATTATGAATGACTATTTTGATGTTGGTGAGATTGAGGTTTATCAGAAAAAACTATTGGAAGGTATATCAAAAGTAGGTATTACTCCCTATATGGAGCACATTTTTGCGGAACTGAAAGACTTCACGCAATATCGCGGCGGATTGGGATACCTGTTTTTGGAAAGCAAAGTTTTTGAGTTGTTATCTGTATATTTGAGTGAGATTTTGGAACTGAGTATTCTTGCGTCAACTTATATAGCAATTTCCAGAAGTGACCGAGAATCCATCATAGAAGCGAAGAGAATCATTGACAGTCAGCTTGCTTTGGCACCAAGTTGTGAGGAATTGGCTCGAAAAGTCAATATTAGTACTTCAAAATTGTCAAAGGGTTTTTCCTCGCTGTTTGGAACATCGGTTCATGCGTATATTATAGATCAGCGATTGGAAAAGGCGGCAAGTCTACTATTAGAAAGTAATTTGAACGTAAGTCAGGTGGCAGCATTTGTAGGCTATTCAAAACCGAGTAACTTTGCTGCGGCATTCAAAAAGAAATATGGGGTAATTCCTAAAAACTATAAAACGGAAAATACGATTGGTTAAAATTAAAAAATACCGATTTTGGGTAGAATAAAACCGTTTTTGGGTTGGAAGTGTAGGCGTAAATTGTTATTATATGTGGTGTAGTTAGAAAATGCTAACTACACCATTTTTTAGATAGGAGCTTCCTGTATAATAAAAAGCGTAGACGTTGAAATTTGAAAATACCTCAGAGTACAATAAGACTACTG
>NZ_JAJBMO010000077.1 GCF_020537505.1 Blautia glucerasea
TACGGAGTGCCGGGCGTAACACTTTCTCCCGGATCTCATGCTCCAGCTTCCGAAGAGATTTTTCCTTTTCATGCTGACAGGACACAACGACCGTATCCAGACGGACAGGTCTGTCATCTTCGTATTCCACGGTCACCTGTGCCTTTCCGTCTGGCAGGATTCCCGTGATATATCCACTTCTGCGGCTTGCAGACAGTTCCCTCACAATGCGGTTCGCCAAAACCACTGGCATTGGCATGAGCTGCGGCGTCTCATCACAGGCGTAGCCAATCATGATGCCCTGATCCCCGGCACCGCTGGCAAGTCCGCTCTGAACAGAAACAGTCCCTGCCCTTCGTTCTCTGGATCTCTCCACTGCCCCGGCGATATCCGGACTCTGTTTGTGGATGAGGGCATCCATGTGGATTTCCTCTGCTTCATAGCCTGCACTCTCCAGCACCTTTTTGATGATTTCAAACACCTGTGGCTCAAATCGGCTGGTAATCTCTCCTGCCACAATGATGTTCCCTTTGGTCGCCAGCACCTCGCAGGCCACCCTGGAATTTTCGTCCTCTTTCAGACACGCATCCAGAATACTGTCTGCGATCAGGTCGCAGAGCTTATCCGGATGTCCTTCCGTTACGGATTCTGCTGTATAAAATCGTTTCATAATCGTTACCATCCTTTCTAACGAGTCAAAGCTCGTTATCACATAAGTAAATAGATCCAGCAGAAAGCACTCCTTTTGGAACACTTCCTGCCGGATCTTGGTTGTGAGCTGTCTCACATTCTGCACTTTTCGGGGGCTTTCAGACACTTTTCGCTGAAATACTCCCAATACATAACATCACATAATCTCTCTGTTTTGAACACTTTCCATCCTGTACAGCCATTATTTGTCTCATTTTCCGCACTTTTAGGGGATTTTCAGACACTTTTTCTGTCAGGGCATTGGCAGATAGGCCGTAGAGTATAACCAAAGTTCCCTCTTTTGAACACGTTTCCCACCTGAATACACCTGGCACACATCCCTGCTATACTCCCCTGTTTTGAACACATCCCTGCCCGTGCGGTCATTATTTGTCTCATTTTCTGC
>NZ_JAJBMO010000008.1 GCF_020537505.1 Blautia glucerasea
CCCATTGTCCGAATGCGTCCCTCTTCGACGAACTTTTCAACCCACAAAATAGCAATTTTAATAAATAAAAAAACAGATGTTGTCGGGATGCCATGTTGTCGCGTGTTTTAAGTCGTTCCCGGCAATATCTGTTTTTTACGTTTTTTATGTGGCACCGTGAAGGGTGCCAGGTTGCAGTTGTAAATAGCTAGGCAACGGCAAACTTCTGTAATGTACGGTTAAATTCCTTGCTCTCTCCATGGCACTGTACAGTAAGAACCCGTGTAAGATCCATGCTCAGAACTCCCAGAATGGATTTTGCATCAATGATGATTCTGTTGTAGAAAACATCTATGTCAAAATCACATTTACCTGCTGCTTTAACGAACTCTTTCACATCCTCCGTTGCATTCAGCTTGATCTGCTTCTGACACATCGTTATCACCCTTTCTGTTCTACAGGAATATTGGTTTCCTTTTCTGATCAAGGGAAAGTTTGAAAACGTTTTCCCTTGATTGAGGCAAATTATGCACCAGCTCGCGATTTTTGTCAAGTTTTTTCTTGTATACTTTTTTGTAACATTTCGGACATAAATATACCGATTGCACAAATTTACAATCGGTATTTTGGTAATTATAGACTATTTTATTGTTATGGACATTCTAGGGCAGCCCGTACAAATGAAACTTTTTCTCTTATATCTTGTGAATTTCAAAATCATTTTGTAAATTATTCTCATCTGGAATTTCCATAGGATATTTGCCGTCAAAGCATGCCTTACAAATAGGAATTCCTCCTGCCATGCCTTCCAGATAGTCAATCTCCATATAGCCAAGGGAATCGGCTCCGATCATCTTGCAGATCTCCTCTGTGGAATGCTGGGCTGCGATCAGCTGGTCGTTGCTTGGCACATCAGTTCCGAAATAGCAGGGGTGTAAAAACGGCGGGGAACTGATCCTTACATGCACTTCAAGAGCGCCTGCCTCCTTCAGCATACAGATCAGATTGGCAATGGTGGTTCCACGGACAATAGAATCGTCCACAAGCACAATACGTTTGCCCTTTACAACAGCCTCCAGCACGCTCAGCTTCAGATGAACGCTGGACTCTCTTTCTTTCTGGGTTGGTTTGATAAAGGTTCTGCCGATATAAGAGTTCTTATAAAATGCAAATCCGAATGGAATGCCGGATTCCTCAGAAAATCCCTTTGCAGCAGGAATTCCGGATTCCGGAACACCGGTAACAAGATCCGCTTCTACAGGATAGGATTTTGCAAGGGATTTGCCACCGCGGATACGGGCATCATAGACCTTTACGCCGTCCAGAGTGCTGTCCAGTCTTGCAAAATAAATATATTCAAAAACACAGTGGGCCCGGGTTTTTACCATACTGGCAAGGGTCTTATCAGACTTTACCCCTTTACGGCTGATGGTGATCATCTCGCCCGGTTCAATATCACGGATAAACTCAGCACCTACTGAAGTAAGGGCGCAGCTCTCAGAAGCCAGTACATAGGCGTTGTCTCTTTTTCCAAGACAGAGTGGCTTTAAACCATAAGGATCACGCACTCCGATCAGCTTACGGGGACTCATGATCACAAGCCCATATGCTCCTTGCAGCTTCTTGGCTGTATTTAAGACTGCTTCTTCTACACAGCTGGTATGTACTCGTTCTCTTGCTACATGGAATGCGATCACCTCTGAATCTGTGGTGGTGTGAAAAACCGCTCCGCTCTGGATCAGTTCCCATTTCAGCGCCTTTGTATTCACAAGGTTTCCATTATGTGCCAGTGCCAGACTTCCTTTTACATAAGATAAAACCAGAGGCTGTGCATTCTCTGCAACAGACGCCCCTGTTGTAGAATAACGTACATGTCCGATTCCAATATCACCACTCATCTTATGAAGTGTATCCTCGCGAAGCACCTCGCTTACCAATCCCAGATCCTTGTGAAACTTTACATTTCCAATGGGTCCCTTGGTATCTGATACCGCCAGGCCACAGGCCTCCTGACCACGGTGCTGCAGGGAAGTAAGACCATAATAAATAGAAGATGTCACATCATTTCCATCCAGGTCATAGATTCCGAAGACACCGCACTCTTCTTTAATCTCCGCCATTTGTTTTCCTCCTCGGTACTGAGTTTTATTTATGTTCAGATCCAACCTCCAAAATGCTCCGCATTTCGTCGATTTGGCGTATCCGCCAATAAATTTACAGCCAGGAATGTTCTGCTGTGCCAGCACACTTCACATCCCTGGCTGTAAATCTGCTTGGCTCTGAACAAAAATTATAATGGAAGAAGTTCATTTGTCAAGTATACGGATTCAAATTTGAGCAAGAACTTTTTTCAGTCAATTGCAAAATCTTTTTGGAATTTTTTTCAAAAAAACTATTGACATACGATTTTTTTTGAGTATACTACAGAACATAAAGCAAAGGCGCTTTGGATTACAGAAATGTATCCAAGGTGCCTTTTTCTTTTATCAAAAATAATTAGGATGAAGAAAGACATGAAAAGTGAAAGGAGCGTATCCGTTATGACACAGAATATTCCCGAGATTTATGGAAGTCTTGTTTTCAACGACAGAATCATGCGCAGTAAATTACCAAAGGACATGTACAAGGCACTGAAAAAGACCATTGAAAATGGTACTCATCTGGAGCTTGACGTTGCCAACTCCGTTGCAGTCGCTATGAAAGAATGGGCCATTGAGAACGGTGCTACTCATTATACACATTGGTTCCAGCCTATGACAAATGTAACCGCTGAGAAACACGACAGTTTCATTTCTCCAACAGGCGATGGACAGGTGATCATGGATTTCTCCGGTAAAGAGCTTGTAAAAGGCGAACCGGATGCTTCCAGTTTCCCATCCGGCGGTCTTCGTGCTACTTTCGAAGCAAGAGGCTATACAGCATGGGATCCTACATCACCAGCTTTCATTAAAGATGGAACCCTTTACATTCCTACTGCTTTCTGTTCTTACAGCGGCGAGGCTCTTGATAAAAAGACTCCTCTTCTTCGCTCCATGGATACCTTAAATAAGGCAGCAGTCAACATGCTCCACATTCTTGGAAATAAAGGAATCAAACATGTTTCCACTACTGTAGGACCTGAGCAGGAATACTTCCTGGTTCCAAAGGAACTTTATAAAGAAAGAAAAGACCTTGTATTCTGCGGACGTACCTTACTTGGGGCTCCAGCTCCTAAGGGACAGGAAATGGAAGACCACTACTTCGGAACCTTGAAGCCAAAAGTTGCAGCTTACATGCATGACCTTGACGTAGAGCTCTGGAAGCTTGGCATTCCTGCAAAAACAAAACACAACGAAGTTGCTCCTGCACAGCATGAGCTGGCTCCTGTATTTGATACCACAAACGTAGCTGTTGACCACAACCAGTTAACAATGGAAGTTATGAAAAAGGTAGCTGACAAACACGATCTGGTTTGCCTCCTTCATGAGAAACCTTTCGAGGGAATCAACGGAAGTGGTAAGCACAACAACTGGTCCATGATCACAGATGACGGTGTAAACCTTCTGGATCCCGGAAAAACACCAGCTGAGAACATTCAGTTCCTGGTATTCTTAATGGCAGTTATTAAAGCCGTTGATGAATATGCTGATCTTCTCCGTATCTCCGTTGCAAGTGCCGGAAACGATCACAGACTTGGTGCCAACGAGGCTCCGCCAGCAGTTGTATCTATTTTCCTGGGTGATGAGCTTACCGAGATTCTGAAATCCATCGAAAATGATACTTACTTTACTTCTCACGGTGCTGTACAGATGGATATCGGAGCAACTGTTCTGCCACACTTTGTAAAAGACAATACTGACAGAAACCGTACTTCACCATTTGCATTTACCGGAAACAAATTCGAGTTCCGTATGCTTGGTTCTGCTGCTTCTGTTGCAAACCCGAATATTGTATTGAATACAGCAGTTGCGGAAGCTCTTGACCAGTTTGCAAAAGAGCTTGACGGTATAGCTCCGGAAGATATGGAGCATGCAGTTCATGAACTGATCAAGAGAGCCATTAAGAAACACAAACGTGTAATCTTCAATGGTAACGGTTATACCGACGAGTGGATTGAAGAGGCTGAAAAACGTGGGCTTTACAATCTGAAATCTACCCCGGATGCTCTCCCAATGTGGATTGCCCAGAAGAATATTGACCTGTTCACAAAGCATAGCATTTTCACCAGCGAGGAGCTGCACTCCCGTTATGAAATCTGGCTTGAGAACTACTCCAAAACCATCAACATTGAATCTAACACAATGATTGAAATGGTTCAGAAAGACCTTCTTCCATCTGTTATGTCTTATATTGAAGAAATTGCTAGTACAGCAAGCCTGAAAGCTTCTGTTGTTCCTGGAATCACCTGTGAAAGTGAAACTGCTCTTATCACCAAACTGTCCGGACTTCAGGATGCTATGACAAAAGGTCTTGAGAAGCTGAAAGCAGATACTGTAAAGGCAAGAGCAACTGAGGATGTTCTGGAAAATGCCAAACTGTATCAGGCTGAAGTACTTGTGGACATGGAAGAACTGAGAAAATCTGCTGACGAAGCTGAAACTCTCATTCCGGATGATCTGCTTCCATATCCTACATATGGAAAACTTCTCTTCTATATCTAATCAGATATACAGAGGAGAATTCTAAATGATAGAAACTGTTCCTGTTTTTTGAATCTGTTTCTCAAACTGGTAAATACAGGGGATATCTATTATGAAACTCTACTTCATAATTCATTATCGATTTCCTCATCCATTAATCACACGATACGGATATCCCCTGTTTTACATATTGTTACAACTGAATATTTCTGTTGACGCAGACAATAATCATGATCGTAAAGGCGCGAAAGGAAAAACATATAAATGTTTTCTCTTTCGCGCTTTTTGATATTTTGCGAGCAGCGAGCAAAAGCCCATGCTTACATGGAACCTTGCCGGCTGTTACGAAAACCAGACAAAATCCGCGAAGGATGTTTTGTATAGTTCCAAAGGATGTTTTGTCGAAAATCACGAAACGAGGGAGGAAATTATTATGGATTATTCAGCAGTAAACACAATCTGGGTACTTGTTGGTGCCGCGCTGGTCTTTTTCATGCAGGCCGGATTTGCAATGGTGGAAACTGGTTTCACCAGAGCCAAAAACGCAGGTAACATTATCATGAAAAACCTGATGGACTTCTGTATCGGAACTCCGGCTTTCTGGATCGTCGGTTTCGGTATCATGTTCGGAGCCGGAAATGGCTTTTTCGGAAAGATCGGCGGACTTGCTTCAGAGGCAAACTACGGAAATGCAATGCTTCCAGATGGCGTCCCTTTCTGGGCTTTCCTAATTTTCCAGACTGTCTTTTGCGCTACTTCTGCTACGATCGTTTCCGGTGCAATGGCTGAGAGAACCAAGTTCTCGTCCTATTGTGTATACAGTCTTATGATCAGCCTTGTGGTTTATCCCATTTCCGGTCACTGGATCTGGGGCGGCGGCTTTATCAGCCAGATGGGCTTCCACGATTTTGCAGGTTCCTGTGCTGTACATATGGTAGGTGGTGTTGCAGCCTTTATCGGCGCCCTCATCCTTGGGCCTCGTATTGGAAAATATTCCAAAGATGGAAAATCTAAAGCAATTCCAGGCCACAACCTGACAGTTGGTGCACTTGGTGTATTCATCCTCTGGTTCTGCTGGTTTGGTTTCAACGGCGCTTCCACCGTATCTATGGAAGGTGATGCAATTATAAGTGCAGGAAAAATTTTCGTTACCACAAACCTTGCTGCAGCTGTTGCTACTGTAACAGTCATGCTAATCACATGGGTTCGTTATAAAAAACCAGATGTATCCATGTCCCTGAACGGTTCTCTTGCAGGACTTGTTGCGATCACAGCAGGATGTGATACCGTATCTCCTGCTTCCGCTGCTATTATCGGTATTATAGCTGGTTTCATAGTTGTATTTGGTATTGAATTTATTGATAAAGTATTAAAAATTGATGATCCAGTTGGTGCAGTTGGCGTTCACGGCTTAAACGGTGCATTTGGTACTCTTGCAGTTGGTCTTTTCTCCGACGGCTCTGGTACAGAGTGGAAAGGTCTTCTGGTTGGCGGAGGCTTCCATGGATTTGGTGTACAGCTTGTTGGCATGCTAATCACAATCGCCTGGGTAGTCGTTACCATGACCATTATTTTCCAGGTAATCAAACATACCATTGGACTTCGTGTATCCGCTGAGGAAGAGATCCAGGGTCTTGACATCAAAGAGCATGGTCTTGCAAGTGCATACGATGGATTTGCGATCCGCGACGCAGTTGCTGCTGTTCCGACTCCAATGGGAACATCCAGAGAATTTACCACAGTTTCCAGACCTTCTGCTCCAGCTGAATTTGTTCCGGAAATCCCGGCAGACGGTGTTCATAAGCTTACAAAGGTTGTGATCATCACCCGTCAGAACAAACTGGAAGAGTTTATGCAGGCTATGAATGAGATCGGTGTAACTGGTATCACTATTACTAACGTGCTTGGCTGCGGTGTCCAGAAAGGTGCTCCTGCTTACTACCGTGGCGTTGAGATGGATATGAACCTGCTGCCGAAGGTTAAGATTGAAATCGTTGTCAGCCTTGTTCCGGTTCAGAAAGTGATCGAAACTGCCAAGAAAGTTCTTCATACCGGTCAGATTGGTGATGGAAAAGTTTTCGTATACGACATCGAAAACGTTGTCAAGATCAGAACTGGCGAGGAAGGTTACCTGGCATTGCAGGATACTCATGAAGAGTCATAAATAACTTTAACATCTTACTATATTTTTGTTTCCCTTATTAAAAAACAGCTCCTGGAATTTTTCCAGGGGCTGTTTTTCTTATACATTTCTGGCACATATGTCCGTCACTGCTGCTTCCTATACAAATATTTTGTTATCCATTATATTTCTGCAAAAGTTTTTCCAGTTCTTCCGAAATCTTTTTCGCATCCTCATACTTGCCGGCCTGAAGTGCGAAAGCTATTCGATTCTCCAGTTCTTTTTTCTTCTGCTCATATTCCAGATAATCCTTATCAAAATGATCGGCGTAAATCATCTTTCGGAATTTTCGCATACTTACCCTGCGAAGACCCTTATCCTCTGTGAGAAGCACATAATCCATGCAGTTGGCTACGGTATAAAAATCATGGGAAACCATTAGCACTGTTCCATTATATTTCTCTATTGCCTGCTCCAATGCCAGCTGGGAATATGTGTCCAGATGACTGGTTGGCTCATCCAGAAGCAGCAGGTCTGCACCTGCTCTGGAAATCTTTGCAAGCTGAAGAAGATTCTTTTCTCCACCGGAAAGGTCACGCACTAGACTGTAGACCAGTTCTTCCTCAAAACCATAGGTTTTCAAATAAGCTGTCACCTGGTCATCGGTATCAAAGCCTGCATCCTCAAAATTCTTAAGAACAGTGTCCTTCTCATCAAATACCTCTCCATGCATCTGGGAAAGGTATGCCATCTTAACATTTTCGCTAAGACAAATTGCCGGGGATTCTTCTTTGATAATATCACGAAGAAGGGTCGTCTTTCCAGTGCCGTTTGGACCCACAATTGCAACCTTATCTCCCGCCCGAAGAGCAAAGGAAACATGTTCCATAATCTCACGTTCAAAGGTCACATTATAATCTTCTACACTTAACACTATCTTCTCAGCTTCATTTTCCGCATTCGTATCTCCCGGACTGGACTTTCTTTCACTTACCAAAGATTCTTCCGTGTTTTCACCGGAAAATCCCCCATTTAAAGCCTCAGCTGCGTGAAATACAATCTCTGGCTGCTTAATATCCACAAATGGAGATTTTGTCCTTCTCGCTTCCAGACGTTCCAAAAGGGAAACCCGCGCATGCAGACTTCTCCCCCTTGTAGCACTGTCAATGGCAGTAGCGCTGTTTCGAAGACGCTCCACAATCTTGCGGTTACGCTCGATTTCCTCCATATCCGCCGCAGCCAGCTCCTGCTGCTCAATCTTCATCTGCAAAAGGGCAAAATTGTAGTCCACATAATTGCCGTCAAACTCCTGCATCTCTGTATTTTCCAAATGAAGGATCTTGTTGAAGCAATGATTCAGAAGATAACGGTTGTGGGTGATCACAAGCAAGGTTCCCTTATGGGAATTAATCAGATTCCGAAGTGCATTTAAATGCTGAAAATCCAGGAACACATCCGGCTCATCCATAATAATAAATTTCGGACTGATCATCATCTCCCGGATTGCCTGCACCAGCTTGAACTCTCCGCCGCTTAAATTGGTAAGAAGCTGGTCTTCATACCCTGCCAGCCCCGCCAGCTTCAGCTGTTTGCGGATATTACTTTCATAAAAATCACCATCAATGGCATTAAACTCATCCAAAGTCTGCTGATATTCCTCCATCAGCTCTTCCAGATGATCCGTAGTGGCCATATCTTCACAAATCTGGTTGATCTTATTCTGCAATCTCACAAATTCTTCACTGATATAGTCAAATACAGTAACCTCTTTTTCCTCATCAATGGTGTAAAACTGACTGACATACCCGATTCTTCCAGGCACATCGATGATCAGCTTTCCATCGTATAAATAATCATCCGGGTGAAGGATCATGTTCACCAATGTACTCTTACCGGTTCCATTTGTGCCGATAAAAGCACAATGCACATCATCTTCCAGGGTAAATGAAATTTTATTATATAACTCTTTATGAGGAAAAGAGTAAGATAAATTCTCTGCTTTAATCATAAGTACTCCTCTATGTGATTCCGTTATTTAAAAAATCGGTAACATTCATTGTACTGTTCAGTACCCTCACAGCTACACACTTCGTAAAATACCACCTTCTGAATAGTTCCTTTTATTTTAATTTCGGCAGATTCCACCTGTAATGCGCAGCCATATACCGCATCAGGATCACCGCTGCAGATCCGGAGATAAGGGATGCCACCACTCCAAACCAGCGGTATGCATACACGCACATAATAGCTCCTACAATAGAAGCACACGCATAAATATGCTTTACAAAAATATAAGGCGGCACCTCAGCCATCATATCACGGAGTAATCCTCCGCCAACGCCGGTGATGGTTCCCACAAATACTAACAGGAAGGTATTGTCTGCAAAGCCCTGGCGGATTCCTGTATTCACGCCAACTACCGTAAAAATCCCAAGTCCCACAGAGTCCATCACCAGCATCACCTTATCATAAGTAACATTTTCTTCCAACAATTCCCTTTTAAAATAAAGAAGAAAAAATACAAGCACGGAAGTGAGCACTGCTACAGCCGCATACACCGGTTTCTGAAAAACGCCTGGGGGAATGATTCCAAGCGTCACATCACGGATCATCCCACCGCCAACAGCCGTAATCACACCCAGCACCGAAACTCCGAAAATATCCATCTTCTGCTCCGATCCCACCAAAGCACCTGACGCCGCAAACGCAATGGTTCCGATCATTTCCAGAATAAATGTGATTGTTTCCTGATAACCCATAAAATAATAACCTCGTCCAATTTATCCTATGCCATTTCCAATACAAAGTTTGCGCAGCAAACGCTGCTTCTTACCCTTGTCACAGAAAGATTTACCTTTTTGCGTGGCAAATGACACCAAATCAGTATAACATATAATTCTTAGTTTGCCACCTGAAAATACCAAAAATCTCAACAAATTTCAGCACCACTAAATTATTTTTCGAAAAAGAGCTAAAAATATGACCGGAAGATTTTTCCCCCGGCCATACTCTCATTTTTTATAATATTTTTCTTAGTCAAATAATTCCATACACGCCCATCAGCCCTTCACACCACCAAGTGCAACACCTGCCACAATATACTTGGAAAGTACCAGGTATACAACAACCAGAGGAATAATGGTAACAAACAGTCCTACATAAACTACACCATAGTCAGTACGGAACTGATTAGAGCTCAGCAGCTGTACAAACATAGGAAGTGTTTTCTTGGAATCTGTTGTCAGCAAAATGGTAGGTGTAAACAGGTTGTTCCACTGTGCGATAAACTGGAAGATCGCCTGTGTGGCAACTGCCGGTTTCATAATTGGAAGGATAATTTTGTTAAAGGTATTCCACTCTCTGGAACCGTCGATTCTGGCTGCCTCGATCATCTCCAGAGAAAGTGTACTTTCCATATACTGTTTCATAAAGAAAACAACGGTCGGAGCTGCAATGGTAGGAATGATCAGCGGAACGTATGTATCGATCAGCTTCAGATCCAGCATGAAACGGTAGAAACCGATGATGGAAATCTGACTTGGCACCATCATAACTGCCATAATAAATGCCCATGCAAATTTTTTGAATTTGAAATCATATACATGGATACCATAAGCTGTCAGAGATGAAAAGTAAACTGACAGGAAGGTTCCAGGGATTGTAATGGTTGCAGAGTTAATGATCGCTTTCTGCAAAGTGATCTGCATACCGTTCTGCTTGATCATCAGGTTTTTCCAGTTCTCGATCAGGTGTGTGGACGGAATCAGGGAAACACCAGCCTTGATAGACTCAGAATCTCTTGTTGCGTTCATAACCAGAAGAACAAATGGCAAAAGTGCAATGATACAGAATAAAATACAAATAATGGTACGGAAGACTTTCTGATGCAGCATATTCTTGCTGTAGCTGTCTGCTGTTGCGGCTTTACTCATGATCTTCCACCTGCCTTTCTACGCTGTTTCTGCTCTTTTTTCATACGTCTGTCTTCGCTGTCGCTCATAGTTGCGAACAGGATCAGACTGACAACCAACGTAATAATAAACAGTACTACGGAAACGGCTGCTGCCTTTCCAACATCACTGTTATACAGACGCATAATATACATGGCCATTGTGGTTGTCTTATCATCTGGCAGACCTACAAGTCCGGTCTCCGGAACGTTGAACAGTGCCGGGATATCATACATCTGAAGACCACCGATTGCGGAGGTAACCAGTGTGTACAGCATAATTGGTTTCAAAAGAGGTAAGGTAATGTAACGGAATTTTTTCCAGCCTGTTGCACCATCAATATCAGCAGCCTCGAAAAGTCCAGGGTCAATGCCAAGAACGCCTGAAATCAGAAGCAGGGTCGTATTACCAAACCACATCCACCACAGAATTGTGGAAATCAGCCCACGGCTTCCTGCTACGCTGGACATAAAATCAAAGTTCTTGCCAAGAACGCCCCAGTCCTTCAAAGTCTGGGTGATTGGTCCGTACTGGGAAAACAAAGATTTAAACAATACAGAAACAGAAGCTGCAGTGATAACACTTGGAAGATAAACGATAACCTTCATGGCTCCTGTTCCTTTTACCTTAACCTTCTCATCCGTCAGCCATACAGCCAGAAGAAGGGAAACCAGAATCTGAGGAACAAAGTTGCAGCCCCACATGACAAGGGTATTTTTCAGATAGCTGAGTACATAACCTCTCTCCCCTGCAGCCATACCAAGGATATTTACAAAATTCTGGAGTCCTGCAAACTCCATGAATTCACGCCCGTTACGTTTGTAGTAGGATAAGGTACTATAATAGAAAGTATTGATCAGCGGCCACAGCTGGAACACCAGATAAGTGATAAAAAACGGTGCAATAAAGAAGTAGCCATACCTTCCATAATCGATCATTTTTTTCTTTTTCTTATTCATAACAGCCTCCTGTCTGAAGTTGCCTGCTTTTCCCAGGCAGAATGCCTGACACTGGCGGGAGTGCCTGCCCCTTCGGGCTTCTGCGCCATTCTCCTCTGCCACTGGCAGTCATTCTGCTTTTTATAGCAAAAGCAGCTGCTCGCTTATATAAGAATGTGCTGCTCCTTCTTTTGGGAAGAAGCAGCACACTCACTACTTACTTATGATTGACTCTGCAAACTCTTAAGCCACATTATTCTGCGCTCAGGTAAGAGAATGTATCATGGATAGATGCAGTCAGATCTGCAAGTGCAGTATCAAGGTCTTTTTCGCCTGTAGCATAAGCCTTGGTCTGAGTATCCATAAGGGAAAGGATCTGCTGGTCTTCTGCTGTTACCATAGAAGCGTCAAGTCCGTCTGCTAATGGAAGGAAGAACTCCATGAAGTTCTGTCCAGCGTCTGGATACAAATAGCCGTTTCCATCTGCGGATGTACCAGCCTCGATGATCTTGCTGACAGCTGCTGTATTGTTTACATAGTCAGAGTTCAGAGCGTTGATTGCAACCATTCCATCTTCATCACATGTGAAGAACTTCATAATCTTAGCTGCAAGCTCGGTATCTGCACAATCTGTTGTAGCTGCAAGTCCTGTGCCGCCCCAATAGCATTTTGTCTGGGTAGGAACAAGGATTGTGTTGCCTTTCCAAGCATCACTTAAGCTCCAGTATACGAACCATGGGCATCCCATATAAGCAAGTGCTGCGTTAGAATCAACGCCATCACCACTCATGTTTGCACTCCAGTCAGCGCTCCACTGATCTGTGTTGAAGGTAAGATCTTCATCATAAAGAGTCTTAGCTGTTTCCATATATGTCTTGATGTTGTCATCAATTGTAATCTTATCGTTCTCATCATAGAAGCCCTGAGTTCTGGAACCGGTCAGGCTACGTTTGATCTCATCATAGCCGGAGAACAGTTTGCATTTTCCGCCGGAAGCGTCATTCACTTCTTTTGCTGTAGCAACGATGGTATCCAGATCTTTGAATTTCTCAGCTAATGCTGCAGGATCTGTTGTTCCAAGATATTTCTCAGCCAGATCTGCACGAACTGCGTAGCATCCAGGAGTTGCCTGCCAGAACAGAGCTCTTACGTTTCCATCAACATCGGATCCAAGATCCAGATTGTACTGATAGCTGTTTGCATAGTCATCAGCTGTGATTCCAAGATCTGCAACACTCTGTACCCAGTCGCTGTTTACATATTTCTGAACATAGTCAACTTCCAGACCCATCATGTCAGGATATAACTCATTTGAAGGATCATCAAGTACAGGATCCAGTTTGCTCTGATAATAATCAGATCCACCTGTGTTTACAAAAACGATTCTTTCGTAATCATCTGGATAAGCCTCTTTGAATGGTCCATCAAGGATCTTCTTGATATCATCGTTCCATCCCCATACTACAAAGGAATCATCTGCGGAAGCGTCACCGGTAACTTCGTTTTCCGGTGTTTCTGCATCTTCTGCCATAACCGGGACTGCACATAATGTCATTCCTGCCAGCATAGAAGCTGTTAATAATACGCTCACCATTTTTTTCTTCATGTTACTTCCTCCTTTAATTATATCTTTTATTTTTTTAATAACTACTTGAAATTTTTTGATGGATACAAAGTTTTCACAGAAGCCCCTTTAAAAAGGGTTCCATCCACTGTGTATTTCTCAATAACTGTTGTCTTCGGGTGCTCAATCAGCTCAATCAGCCTTTCTGCTGCTATCCTTCCGATTGCCGCTGTGTCCTGACAAAGGGTTGTCAGCTTGGGTTCAAGAACCTGGGCGATATTAATTCCATCGTACCCGGCTACTGAAATATCTTCCGGTATCCGAAGTCCTCTTTCCCGTATCTCGTTTATCCCTCCCATCGCTGCATAATCGTCAGGATAGAGAATACAGGTTGGCGGATCTTTCAAATCCAAAAGTTCACCGGTTCTCTCACCTGCCAGATCAGCATCTCTGTAAAAAGACGGTTTTACATATTCATCCGGTTCTTCAACCCCCAGTCTTTGCAGGGTCCGGTAAAAGCTTCCAAGACGATTCTTGGTAACCGATGTGTCATCTCCATGAATGTAAGCGATCTTGCGGTGTCCCTTCTTATATATATAGGTAATAAGTTCTTCCATTCCCTGGATGTTGTTGGATACTACCGATATCCTTCCATCACAGATATGATCGATGGTCACCACCGGAATGTCTGAAAGGAGAAGCTCCTGAACCTCTTCTGCGGTGAAATCCACACAGGCCATTACCACTCCGTCCACGCCCCGGTATCTGCAGTGCTCCAGGTAGGTCATCCTTTTACCGGAAACATTTCCGCTTGTAAAAGTAATGTCATAGCCTTTCGCTTCTGCGGTGCTTTTGAAGCTTTCCAGTACTCTGTTGAAATAATCATGTGTGAGACCACTTCGGGCCTCGTCCACAAATAAAACTCCCAGATTAAAGGTTCGCTTCGTCTTCAAAGCTCTTGCCGATGAGTTGGGAAGATATCCCATCTCTGAAGCCGTTCTTAATATGTAGTTTTTTGTTTCTTCTCCGATATCGGAGTAACCATTTAATGCTTTACTGACAGTGGCGACTGAGACATTACATTGTTTTGCGATTTCTTTCATGGAAACCATATGCTTGCCTCACTCTTTCCTGTTTTTCTTTCCTGTCATCTCTAAATCGTTTTCGTAAGCTTATAGTACCCTCTAGTGCACAAAAAATCAAGTGGTTTCTGGAATTTTTTGTGCGTTTTCACGTCATTCTACCTATTGCACAATTTGGATATTTGCGTTTTTAACAATTTAATTGTGAATGAGAGTTCTTCCCGAAATATTTTCGCGAAAACTTTCGCGTTTTAAATCTCTGTTTTGTAATATATAATAGATTTAATTATTACTGTAATTTTTATGTTGCTTTTAATCAGTCTTTCTATTATACTAAGAGCAAATATATACCATTATTCTTTACTTTTATTTCTTATTGCCTTTACTTATTCGTTTTCGTGTGTTAATTATCTCACAATTCAATCCAGTTGGCCTTTTCGAAACTACATATTACATTTGCGGAACGTTACTACATATAAGAGCAGAGCTCCGTGCAGCTTCGAAAATTATTAATACCCCCTGATGTAAATCACGAATAGTAATCAACCAATTAGAAAGAATTCAGCAAAAATAAAATTTATCAAAGGAGATCCACTATGAATTTCGGACATTTTGATGACGCCAATAAAGAATATGTCATTACAACACCAGACACCCCGTTGCCATGGATCAACTACCTTGGCTCCCAGGATTTCTTCACACTGATTTCCAATACCTGCGGTGGCTACAGCTTCTATAAAGATGCAAAGCTGCTCCGTATCACCCGTTACCGCTACAATAACATCCCAGTAGATTCCAACGGAAAATACTACTATATCAAAGATGGAGATACCGTATGGAATCCAGGTGCAATGCCAACCCGCACTCCTCTTGACGTTTACGAATGCCGCCACGGACTTGGCTACAGCCGTTTCCACGGTGAGAAAAACGGGCTGGCAGCTGATCTTCTGGCATTTGTCCCAGTTGATACCGCCTGCGAGGTCAATAAGCTGACTCTCAAGAATACTTCCGATAAAGCGAAAAAAGTTTCGTTATTCTCTTATGTAGAGTTCTGTCTCTGGAATGCAGTAGATGACATGACCAACTACCAGCGAAACTTGAGTACCGGTGAAGTTGAGATCATCGGCAGTACCATTTACCATAAGACCGAATACCGTGAGCGTCGTAACCACTACAGCTTCTTTACCGTAAATACTCCTGTAAATGGTTTCGATACCAGCCGAGATGAGTTCTTAGGACTAGGCAGAGGCAACAATGCTCCGATCGTTGTAGAGGAAGGCAAGAGCCACAATTCTGTTGCAAGCGGATGGTATCCTATTGCCAGCCAGCAGATCAATATTTCCCTGGCACCTGGCGAAGAGAAAGAATACGTTTTCCTTCTTGGCTATTGCGAAAACCCGAAAGATGACAAATGGGAAGCTTTAAACGTAATCAAAAAAGCTCCGGCTAAGAAGATCATGGAGAAATTTGCAACTTCCGAACAGGTAAATGCAGCATTTGCTACCTTAAATGCTTACTGGAATGATCTTCTCTCCCGCTATCATGTAGAGAGCCAGGATCCACATGTAAACCGTATGGCAAACATCTGGAACCAGTACCAGTGTATGGTAACCTTTAACATGTCCCGTTCTGCTTCTTACTATGAATCTGGAACAGGCCGTGGAATGGGCTTCCGTGATTCCTGCCAGGATCTTCTTGGATTTGTACATCTGATTCCAGAGCGTGCAAGAGAGAGAATCCTTGACATTGCAGCTACCCAGTTTGAAGACGGAAGTGCTTACCATCAGTACCAGCCTCTTACCAAACAGGGCAACCTGGATATCGGAAGCGGATTTAACGATGACCCGCTGTGGCTGATCGCAGCTGCAGCTGCTTACTTAAAAGAGACTGGAGATTACTCCATTCTAAATGAGATGGTTGCTTTTGACTGCCATATGGAAAAAGCGGCTCCTTTGTTTGAGCACCTTCGCCGTTCCTTCGAATACAGCCGTACCCATCTTGGACCGCACAAGCTTCCGCTGATCGGCCGTGCTGACTGGAATGACTGTCTGAACCTGAACTGCTTCTCCAATGAGCCTGGTGAGTCTTTCCAGACCACAGGACCATCTGAGGGACCAGTTGCAGAGTCTGTCTTTATTGCAGGTATGTATGTAAAATATGGCAATGAGTTTGCAGAGATCTGCAGACGTGTTGGTAAAGAAGAAGACGCAGCGATTGCGCAGAAAGCTGTTGATGAAATGTATCAGGCTGTTCTTGATGCCGGCTGGGATGGCGAGTGGTTCCTTCGTGCTTATGATGCCACTTCCCAGAAGGTTGGTTCCCACGAGTGTGAAGAGGGACAAATTTTCATTGAGCCCCAGGGCTTCTGTATTATCGCTGGAATCGGCGTGAAGGAAGGTCTTGCTAAGAAGGCTCTGGATTCTGTTAAGAAGCGTCTGGATACCAAGTACGGCATTATGCTTCACCAGCCGGCTTATACCAGATATTACCTGAATCTTGGTGAGATTTCTTCTTACCCACCAGGATACAAGGAAAATGCCGGAATCTTCTGCCATAACAATCCATGGATTTCCATTGCGGAAACTGTGATCGGACGTGGAAACCGCGCATTTGAGATTTATAAGAAGACTTGCCCATCTTATATTGAGAACATCAGCGAGATCCATCGTACAGAGCCTTATGTTTACTCTCAGATGATTGCTGGACGTGACGCAGCCCGCCATGGCGAGGCGAAGAACAGCTGGCTGACTGGAACTGCTGCATGGACTTTCGTAAACCTTTCCCAGGCGATCCTGGGTGTACAGCCATCCTACGATGGACTTTCTATTGATCCATGTATCCCGGAAGGCTTCGGTGACTTCACTCTCATCCGCCGCTTCCGCGGTGCTACCTACTACTTCGACGTTAAGAACCCGAACAATGTGGAAAAGGGAGTTGCTTATCTGGAAGTAGATGGCAAACATGTGGATGGAAATGTGGTACCTGTAGAGGACGGAAAAGCCGAGTATCATGTGACCGTGCATATGGCATAAGAATTAAACACCATTGATTTTTGCAGGGAATCCAAACGAAGGATTCCCTGTTTTGCTATTTTGTGGGTTGGTCGTTACTCCGTACGCGATTTTACAATGTATATTCACCGCCGTGCGTCGCAACGTTCCGGCAAGCTAATGACTAACTACGACTAAGACGCTCAGGAGAGCGCTTATGTAGACTAATGCGTGAGGGCTCTCCTAACACATTAGTCGAAGTCAGCGATCAGTTCACTGGAGCGTTGCGCCGGCGAGTGAGTAATACACATTGTCCAAATGCGTCCCTCCTCGACGAACTTTCAACACACAAAACAGCAAGAGCCCCGAAATCAAAGTCTCAAGAGCTCTTGTTTTCCTATACATTCTATTTTTCGTAAAGTGGATGAACCTCTTTCTTATATGCGTAACGGATGAACACAAAACAGATTATGCCAGAGAATACCTCGGCGATGGGGAATGCCCACCAGCAGGCACCAAGGCCACCTATTTTTGCCAGAATATAAGCTGCCGGGAGCAGGACAAACAGCTGACGGAGTACGGATACTGCAAGGCTCAGGAATCCGTGTCCCAGCGCCTGGAATACAGAGGACGCTACTACAGAGAAACCTGCAATCAGGAAACTGAGACTGATGGTCCTTAGGGCTGGGATTCCGATGGCAAGCATGTCATCAGACGCGCTGAAAATTCCAAGAAGACCTCCTGGAAACAGCTGGAATACGATAAAACCAGCCAGCATAATACATACGCCATAAATAATACTGAGCTTAATCGCTTTCGTAATACGTTCCGGCTTTCTGGCTCCGTAATTGTAAGCCACAATGGGAACCATTCCATTATTCAATCCGAACACCGGCATGAAAATAAAACTCTGAAGCTTGAAGTATACGCCAAATACTGCTGTTGCTGTGGAAGTAAAGCCCATCAGGATCTTGTTCATTCCAAAGGTCATAACAGAGCCTACAGAAGCCATGATAATGGATGGGAAACCCACACTGTAAATGTTCCGGATGACATTACCAGAAATTCTATATTTGATAAGAGAAATGTGCAATTCCTTATTCAGCTTAATATTGACGATCACGCCAGCAATCGCCGCAATAATCTGTCCTGTCACAGTAGCGAGGGCAGCTCCTGTTACTTCCATTCTCGGGAAACCGAAAAGACCGAAGATCATGATTGGATCCAGGATGATGTTGATAATCGCGCCCAGAAGCTGGGTTGCCATAGAGTAAACGGTCTTTCCTGTAGACTGCAGCAGTTTCTCGCACACCAACTGGATAAACAGTCCGAAAGACATAATTCCGATCACTCTCACATAATCCACACCGTATTCCAGGATCTGCAGATCAGAAGTCTGCACACTGAAAAATGCCGGTGCAAACAGCCCGCACACGATAGCGAATCCGATAAAGCTGAAAATAGCAAGATAAATACCATTGTTTGCCGCGCTGTTGGCGTACTCGTTCTTCTTTTCCCCAAGGGCGCGGGATACCAGTGCATTGATACCAACTCCGGTACCGGTTCCCACTGCGATCATCAGATTCTGCATCGGAAAGGCAAGGGAAACCGCGGTAAGTGCGCTCTCACTTAATTTTGCCACAAACATACTGTCCACAATATTATAAAGTGCCTGGACAAGCATGGAAATCATCATGGGCACAGACATGGTAAGCAGAAGCTTCGCCACTGGCATAACGCCCATTTTATTTTCCTGAACTTTTACTTCTTTTTCCAAAAATAATCCCCTCTCTTCTGTAGTTAAGCCTTTTTCACTCTCCGGCAAAGGCATTTCCCGCTCCCTTCGCAGTCGCGCACATGCCTCTGTACTTTGACATCCTCACTTTTCAAAAGGCCAGTCCTCTTATTGTATATAAGTACGTTCCAGATGTCAATATAAGGGTGGATTTCTTTGAAAAATTGTGCTATTCTTTTTCTTAGATTTGTGTATTGGTCTTATGAAATTTTCTTATAGAATCGGCAGAACCTATACAATATTTTATTTTTCTTAAAATGGAGGAATTTTCTTATGGAAAGACACAGCTTTGCTATGGAGATCAAAGAAGGGAAAAAGAATGAATACCGCCAGAAATTAGGGGAAATCTGGTCGGAGCTTACTGCTTTTCTGGATCAGGAGAAGGTGCATAATTTCAGCATCTGGAACTGCAAATCCCTGATTTTCGGTTATTACGAAACAGACGAAGCCAGCGAATTTTCGGAAGAGAAAAAGGCTAAGATCCAGGCGCTCACTTCCAGGATTGATAACACCTTCATCTGGATTTCTACTCCTGGCGAAAACATGCGTCTCATGTATCACAATTTCGGAATTGTCCGCAAAAGTAAAGAACTGATCCGTCACAGAATGTTTATGACGAAGCTGAAACCTGGCTGCGAGGAAGAATACAAGGCAAGACATGACGGACTGGTTGCTGCAAGAGGCGATAAGATCGATCCAGGTCCGGACAGCAATTTCAGCATCTGGAGCGCAGGCGGATATATTTTCGGATATAATGAAATCGACACCACTATGGAGAAAGAAGAAACACCCGAGGCTCACGAAGCTACTGTAGCCTGGGAAACCCGTCAGCTTGGCATTATGGACTGGATCACCAATGACTGTGACTGGCTTACCGGACAGGTTCATTCTGCAAGTGTAAGACTGGCTTGGTACATGGGCAAATAATACTAAAGCGTGTTTGAAAAATCATTCCCGCAATCTCCCACAAATTGTGACGCACATCTTGCAGAAAACCTTTTTCAAACACGCTCTGGAGAAAGTCTTTTTATAAATCATAAATCAATTCTTTTTCCATAATTTCAAAATCATCAGACAGTAATGTCCGCAGTTCCAGGTAAACCCAGTCATCCACAATATGCCCAATAATTGGAACTTCCATCTGGCGTAAGCGATTGCTGATTTCCTGGGCAGAAGGACCATTTTTCTTCTTGCTCTTTATCAGCAATGCAGCTCCTGGCAATGTTTTTCCAGGTGTCGTACCACCACCAATGGGATTTCGCGTAGATGTTATCATAAAATCATATTCTGGATTACAACGTGTCAGTTTTTTCAGGAAAGCCGGCGCATATATTTCGAGATTTCCAAACTTTCTTCCCATCATTTCATAAACAGGAATTTCCTCTTCCAGCTTCCTGTCGTCCAAATAAATACCCACTGTCTTATCCAGTGCCGCCGCAGTATATTTATCGATCCGCAGCGCCCTCATAAGAGGATGCCTTGAAATCTTCTCAATCAGATCTTTACGCCCTACCAAAATACCTGCCTGCGGTCCACCTAACAGCTTATCCCCGCTGAAGGTTACAATATCCGCACCCTTTCCCAGAAGCTCCTGTACGGTTTTTTCCGGCTGGATTCCATACTCTGCCATATCAACAATGCTTCCGCTTCCAAAATCCACCAAAAGAGGGAATTCCCGACTGTGGGCTGCTTCAGAAAGCTCTGACAGTTCCGGTTCATGGGTAAATCCAGTAATCTGATAGTTACTGGTATGTACCTTCAGAAAAGCAGCAGTATTCTCAGTCACTGCATTTTCATAATCCTGAAGATACGTCCGGTTAGTAGTCCCTGCCTCCACAAGTATGGTCCCACTCTGGCGGCACACGTCCGGGATCCGGAACTTTCCTCCGATTTCCACAAGTTCCCCTCTGGAAACAATAGTTTCTCCTCCAGAAGCCAGAGCTGTCAGCATCACCAGCACCGCTGCCGCATTATTATTCACCACAATAGCTGCCTCGGCTCCCGTCAGCCTGCACAGATTTTCTGCAAAATGGTCGTACCTGCTGCCTCTTTTCCCATCTTCCAGATTCAGTTCCAGATTGGTATATCCAGTCATCAGCGGAACAAGCTCTGACACCAGACGCTCTCCCAGCGGTGCTCTTCCAAGATTGGTGTGAAGAATCACACCGGTAGCATTGATCACTCGCTGCATTCTCTTTTGCTCCTCACGGAACAATTTTTTTTTCGTATTTCGTAAAATATATTCCGTATATGCCACTGATGAGGCTTCTGCCCATTTTCCAAAACCCTCTAAAGCTTTACTGCCGGAAATCTCCTGCCGCAGCAGCTCCACAGACTCTCTCACTGCTGTCCGGACTCTTTCGTGTCCATACTGTTTCTCCAGTTCCTTCACCAGCTCTGTTTCCATAATTTTATCTATTTTAGGAATTTTACGAAGCTGCTCATTTCTATTAGCTGAAGAAATCTTGGCCTTTTTTGGCTCCTGGCAAAGCCTGGAAATAGGCTGTTCTTTGTGACTTTTACCCATTATTTTTCTGCGCCTCGATCTTCTCCGCCAGGTCATTCAAATATACCCAGCGGTCCATTTTCTCTTCCAGCTGCTGTTCTGCGGCTTCTTTATCTGCCATGATCTCACGCAGCTTTACAGAATTGGTTGCATTCGCCATCATATCATTTTCCAGCTTGGCGATCTTCTCTTCCAGCTTCTCAATATCTTCGTCAATAGTGGCATATTCCCGCTCTTCTTTATAAGAAAATTTCAGCTTCTCGGACTTCTGTCCCTGCTTCCAGTCTTTTCTGGTAGCCTTCTTCGTTTCCTCCTCCCCAGCGCCGTATCCAGAAGATGTTTTGTCCGCCAGACCAGCTACACAAGGTGCGCCAGAGCCGCTTCCATCCCCATATTTTCGCGCCCGCGCCTCTGCATAGTCTGTATACCCGCCCTCATACTGGGTCAGCCTTCCATCTCCCTCGAAAGCGAAAATACGGTCAACCACATCATCCAGGAAATAACGGTCATGAGACACTGCGATCACAATTCCGGAAAAAGTAGAAAGATAATCCTCCAGAATAGTCAAAGTAGGAATATCCAGATCATTGCTTGGCTCATCCAGAAGAAGCACATTGGGAGCCTCCATCAGCACTTTCAAAAGATACAGACGTCTCTTCTCCCCACCGGAAAGCTTCGCAACCGGTGTGTACTGCATAGCAGAGTCAAAAAGGAAACGTTCCAGCATCATGGAAGCACTGATCCTGCCATCACGGGTGGGAATAAACTCCGCCACATCACGGATATAGTCGATCACCCTCTGATTTCCATCCATGTCTGGCACTTCCTGGGCAAAATAGCCGATCCTGATAGTCTCTCCAATCTCCACAGTACCGGAATCCGGTTCTACCATCCCGTCTATAATACGGATCAAAGTGGACTTTCCACAGCCATTAGGTCCGATGATTCCAAGCCGCTGATTCCGCAGCACAATATAATCGAAATCATCCAGGATCATTTTATCCCCATACTTTTTGGAAATATGGTGAAGCTCCACAGTTTTCTTTCCCATTCTGGTCTCCACGGAATCCATCTGCACATCCAGATCCTGGGCAGGTGCTTTGCCGCTTTTCAAGGCCTCCAGGCGTTCCAGACGGGCGCGCTGCTTGGTGCTTCTGGCGCGGCAGCCACGCTTTGCCCACTCCAGTTCCATGCGGAGAATACTCTGTCGCTTTCTCTCGGAAGCCAGCTCCATCTCTTCCCTTTGCGCCTTCAATTCCAGAAAACCGGAATAGTTGGCATCATAGGAATATAGCTTCCCGTGACTGATCTCCAGAATCTTGTTGGTAACCTTATCCAGAAAGTAACGGTCATGGGTAACCATGATCACAACGCCCTTAAACCGGTTCAGATAGTCCTCCAGCCAGGTCACCATCTCATTATCCAGATGGTTGGTAGGCTCGTCCAGAATCAGCACATCAGAAGGATTCACCAGGGTACGTGCAAGTGCCACACGTTTCTTCTGTCCGCCGGAAAGCTGTTCCACCGGCACATCATGCCCGGTGATCCCCAGCCTGTTTAAAATATTCCGGGCCTCACTCTCTGTACTCCAGTCCTTCTGCCACTTCCCATCGGCTACATAATCCTGCACAATGGCTCCCTTTGGAAAATCCGGCATCTGGGGCAGATAGGTGATCCGCAATCCATTCTGGGAGATCACCTGTCCCTCATCTGTCTCTTCTTCCCCTGCAAGGATCTTCAAAAGGGTACTTTTTCCAGTACCGTTGATTCCGATAATTCCGATCTTGTCTCCATCATGGATTCCATAAGAAATATCATCAAAAATCTTTTTATCTCCAAAAATCTTGCTTACATGTTCGATATTCAGCACATTCATGAAAATGTTAACTCCTTTTTCACCGCACAGGCGGCATTTACTTTCGTATTACTGTTCATTTCCTGACCAGCAGCTCACTTCTATCTCGCCTGTCAGCCTGCTATTTTCTTCTCAAAGCCATGGATCCAGTCTGATTTCAGATAGAAGATCAAAAACAGAATGGAGCTTAAAGACCAGGTCAGCGGATACGCCCAGAATACAGTCTGGATCACTGGATGCAGTCTCACGGCAATAGTAATATAAGTCACACGGATCAGGCACCAGCAGCCCAGCATAACAAACATCGGCACAGTAGCTTTCCCCGCGCCCCGCATAAGCCCTGCAATACAGTGGGAAAATGCAAGCAGAAAATAAAACAAGGTGATCACATGGGCCTGCTTCACTCCATAAGCAACCACTTCCGGATCGCTGTTAAAAGCCGCGATCAGCACAGGGCTTGCAAAATACACAATGATCCCCACTACCTCCGCCATGGAAATACTGCACAAAATGCCAATACGTGCACCTTTTTTCGCCCTGTCATACTTTTGGGCCCCAAGATTCTGACTGATAAATGTGGTCAGTCCCATAGAAAAACAGGTGATCGGCAAAAATCCAAACCCTTCCACCTTGGAATAGGCTCCGCAGCCAGCCACAGCCAGCTTGCCGAAGCTGTTGATATTGGACTGTACCACCACATTTGCAATGGCGATCACAGAGTTCTGTATGCCGGCAGGAAGACCGTTGGACACGATCTGCTTCAGCATGTAAGGATCCAGACAGATTTCTTTCAGGGAAACCGTATATTCCTCCGGGCTCTTTTTCATCAGACGATAAAGACACAAAAAAGCACTTACAAACTGGGAAATGATCGTTGCAAGAGCTGCGCCCTCCACGCCCATTCCAATTCTGCCTACAAATACCATGTCCAGGGTTACATTCAATAAAGACGAAAAAATCAGATAATACAATGGATGGCGGCTGTCTCCAACCGCCTGCATGATTCCTACGAAATTGTTATAAAGAACCAGTCCCAGGGAGCCCATTGCATACACCTGAAAATATAAGGTAGACTTAGGCAGAATATCTGCCGGTGTCTTCATAAGGATCAAAATCTTCGGTGCCAGCACAACGCCGCCAATTGTAAGAAGAATACCACACAGGATACCAAATGCAACAGTAGTATGAATGGCTCTGTGAAGTTCCCTCTTTTGTCTTGCCCCAAAATATCTGGCGATGATAACACCAGCTCCCATGGCCAGGCCCTGGAAAAATCCTACCAACAAAAAAGTAAGGCTGCCAGATGAACTTACTGCAGCCAGCGCGTCACTTCCCAGAAAGTTTCCCACGATCAGGGAGTCTGCCGTATTGTACAGCTGCTGAAACAGATTTCCCAGAAAAAGCGGGAATGCAAAACCCATCAGCTTTTTCCAGATGGAACCTTCTGTCAGCAGGTTTTTGTTTTGTGTTTGATTCATTTTTTCCCCTCCATCATTACTTTCTATCGTAACATAACCTCCCTGCTTTTTCAATTACAAGTTTTGGAGTTACTGTTCTCGTTCTCCTGGCAATTTTAATTGCAAAGTACTGTATTTCGTGTATAATAAAAGATATCATGATAATTATTTTTTCATACTTTCCGTAAACAAACTTTACCATTTAAGGAGGATCTATATTTGAAAAATCTGGAAACCATCTGGACCGGGGCGGCTGCCCAGGGACAAACCTTAAAAGAATATCCCAGACCAGGCATGGTACGAAAACATTGGATCAATCTGAACGGAATGTGGGATTATCTGATCACAGACAGCCGTATTCTGCCATGGCAATTTTACGAAAACGAAAATTTTCCATTTGACGGCCAGATCCTGGTTCCTTTTTCCCCAGAAGCACCTCTTTCCCAGGTGAACCGGCAGCTTCTTCCTGATGAGACATTATGGTATTCCCGGATCATCCAGCTCCCAGATAACTGCCTGGACAGGAGAAAGGAGCGGCTTCTTCTCCATTTCGGAGCTGTGGATCAGATCTGCAGCGTGTACATTAATGGGAAATTTGCAGCTTACCATAAGGATGGTTACCTTCCCTTTAGCACAGATATTACGGATTTTACTGCAGAAGATCTCACCCTCTCTATTTTGATCAGCGTCCACGATTTCAGCGACACCTCCTACCACGCCAGAGGCAAACAGCAGCTAAAAAGAGGAGGCATGTTTTATACTGCACAGAGTGGGATCTGGCAGACGGTGTGGATGGAAATTGTTCCAAAGGATTACATAAGAGACGTGCGCACCACACCGGATTTTGACAAAGGACTGGTTCGAATGAGAGTCCGTACAGTCTCCAGGCATATTTCAGATGCAGCTGCCGGGAACATACCGCCCACTCCTCCCGGAATTTCAGATCACGCAGACCTGGAAGCCCTATCTTCTATCATCTGCAGGGTTTACCCGCCAGTTCTTCTTGACACAGATGGATTAAGGGAGGAGCTGTGTGCGGATGAAATCCTCACCGCCTCCATAAAGCCTGGAAAAGAAACCAGCCTCTCCATTCCAAAGGAAGAGCAAAGAGCCTGGAATCCCAAAGAGCCCTGGCTTTATCCCTACTCCCTGGAATTTGACAGTGACCGGGTTCTCGGTTATTTTGCCCTGCGTAAGTGTGATGTGCAGATGGCGGATGACGGTTATCCACGCTTTTTCCTGAATAACCAGCCTTACTTTCAGAGCGGCGTTCTGGATCAGGGATACTGGCCCGACGGGCTTTACACCGCACCTTCTGACGAAGCCCTAATTTATGACATTCGTGCCATGAAGGATCTTGGTTTTAACATGCTCCGCAAGCATGGCAAAGTCGAGGCAGACCGCTGGTATTTCCACTGTGACCGCTTGGGTATGCTGGTATGGCAGGACATGCCAAACGGAGGTTCCGATTATCATCACTGGTTTGTAACTTACCTGGCCACTCTTCTAAACTGGCTGCGCATTCCGGTAAAAGATATCCACGCCCGCCTTCTTTCCCGTACAGATAAGGATGGGTGCCAGGAATATATAGATGATATCCGGGACATGATAAAGACTCTGTACAACCATCCTTCCATTGTGACATGGGTCCCATTTAATGAAGGTTGGGGACAGTTTTCCACGAAAAAGGTGACAGATTTTATCCACAAGCTGGACCCTTCCCGTCTTGTGGATTCTGCCAGCGGATGGTTCGACCAGGGATGTGGAGATATCAACAGTCTTCACTACTATTTCCTGGGACTTCCGATTCCGAAGTCAGACCGCGTGCTTGCACTTTCCGAATTTGGCGGCTATTCTCTTCGCCTGCCAGAACACAGTGCCTGCAAAAATATTTACGGCTATAAGAAATTCACCACCAGCGAGGCTCTCACGGACGGCTTTTCCAGACTTATGGAAGGCACCATCGTCCCTTCTGTAAAAAAAGGGTATTCCGCTACCATCTACACCCAGCTCTCGGATATTGAAGAAGAAATCAACGGACTGATCACTTACGACCGCAAGAAGGTAAAAATGAATCCGTTGATCGTGCAGAAATGGAATGCCAAATTAAAAAAATCTTTGCAAAGCTAATTTAAAAGTATCCAATTCCCGGTTTTCTTTTCATCATTCAGAAGAAACCGGGAATTCTTCTTAGAACAGTAACAAAAACAGGAGTTATACCTTTCCCTGTCCTAAACAGATATGCGGTATAACTCCTGTCCTATTTTTTCATTTCAGTCTGCAGATTCTTATTCTGCTGTATCAGCTTCTGCTGCGTCAGCTGCTTCATCGCCTGTATTAGCTGTATTGTCTTCGGTCTTGATCAGAGAGATGAAAAGTGTCTCAGCAGTTGGCTGAATATCATCAGATTTCGGTCCGATCTGAACATTGTACATAACGCCCTCTGCATCCTCCAGGAAAGCCAGTCCGTATGTAGTGTCAGTCTCGAAGGTAACACCATAAAGTCCGTTGATGCAAACCTTCTCAACATCCTTATACTCTGTAGCAAGCTCGTCAGCCATGGAATACAGGTCATAATCTGTTCCAACATCTGTAGCGGTCACTACCATGTTTACGCCCTCTTCAGAATCCGGATCCTGAGCCTGGAAAATAAGTCCATCAGCTGCATCATCATCAGAAATCTCCAGAACATTCCAGTTACTTGGTACATAAAGGTCAAATCCTGGCTCAAAAGATAACCATGTTCCTTCGTATGCAGCTTCGTCAAGCATATCCAGTGTCAGCTCTGTGATATCATCTGCTGCTTCAGTATCTGCTGCTGCCTCAGTATCCTCTGCTGCATCTGCTTCAGCCCATACAGGAGCGGAGAATCCGGTAACCATTGCTGCGGCACATAACATAGCCATAACTTTTTTCCAATTTTTCATTTTTCTACCTCACTTTTGTCGTATTTTGTGATATTATAGAGAGGTCTTAGAAAGTATACCGAAAAAGTATTACTTTCAAGCTACTCATCACCTTAAGATTACTATATCCGATTCATTTTCAAAAAACAATACACATGGGATGAAATGACACTTTCGGTGATATTTTGAATTTATGATTTACAATAATATTTTGAAATTACTTCTTACGGAGGATTTATCGATTGAATATTGCAATGATTGACGATGTAAAGCAGGATCTTGATACACTCGCAGCAACTGTCAGCGATTATTACGCCAGGCGTCAGCTTACGGTTCAGCTGCACACCTTTTCCTCTCCTGCCGCCTTTTGGGAGGATTACACCCCTGACAAATATGATCTGGTCTTTCTTGATATCTACATGGAACAGAGCAACGGCATGAATGTGGCACTAAACCTTCGTCAGAAGGGGGATTCCTGTGCCCTAATTTTTGTCACCAGCAGTGACGCTTTCGCAGTCGCCAGCTACGACGTCCAGGCTACCTATTATCTTCTGAAACCGTTGGATCCGGTGAAGCTGGCAAACGTGCTGGATTCCATCCAAATCAAAAGTGCTCAGGATGCACGATACATTGAAGTGATCTGTGACCGGACTCTCGTACGGGTACCTGTAAAAACAATTTTATATGCAGACACCTTCCACAATGCAGTCCAGCTCCACACCGATGCCGGTGTGCTTCGCACCTACCTGACCTTCCAGAAATTTGAAGAGCTGATCCAGGATCTGCCATGCTTTCTCTCCTGCTACCGGGGCTGTCTGGTAAATATGGACCGCATTCATAAAACTCTGGAAGAAGGCTTTCTCCTGGACAATCAGGAAATCGTCCAGATCCGCAAGCGGGGTGCCAACGCCATAAAGAAGGAATATCTGAACTATCTTTTTTCATAATTTTAAAAAGTCTGCACGTTCATTCATGCAGACTTTTTTCCTTCCAGATTTCCAAGCGGGATAAACACATTTGCCCGAAACATTCCATCTTCTGCTGCAAAATCTGCATATCCCCCATATTTTTCCGCTGTTTTGCTTACAGAGGCTGTTCCAATTCCACGTCCACTATGCCTTGTGGAATACAGCACCTCTCCATTTCTTCTCAATTCCCCGTGGTAGGTGTTTTCAATATTGATCAGCAATTTTCCCATTCTCACTTTACACACGCAATTTACATAAGCCTCTTCCGAATCCTGCTCATTTTTCACGGCACGAACTGCATTTTCCAGAAGATTGCCAAAAATCCTGCAGATATCCAGATCCGTAATTTTCATCTGGGCCGGTATCTCCACAGAATGCCGGAATTCCACTCCCAGCTGCTCCAGCTGCGCCGCATAATAATGGAGAATTGCATCTACAGACATGTTCTTGCTGTAACAGACTGGCGTCTGCATTTTTTCACTGCTTTCCCTGGCAAACCGGTGGAAATACTCTTTCAGTTCTTCATAGTGCTCCTGTTCCAGCAGCATGGAAGCGGTACGGATATACTGGCGCAGGTCATGCCTGGTACGGCTTGCTTCCTCCAGTGCCCCTGTCAGCTTCTCATAATGCTCTTTTTGCATCATCAGGCGAAGCTCCATCTGCCTGGATTGCTCTTCGTAAATCAGGCGCATGCGGTAGCCCTCTGTCAATTCTTTCCAAAGAAGCATCCCAAAAATCCCTGTCAGGATCGTCCCGCCCCACTCTGGGAACCATCCCCCGATAATAGGGTCATACAATGGCCAGATTCTGTCTGCAGCCAGAGAGACCGCATAGATCACAGTTCCTGCAAGAAGAGAAATTTTTCCTTCTCCCTCTGTATAAAAAAAAGCGGCAATTATCAGACAGACCACAGTAAACCATTTTAACCCTTCTGTTCCCCAGGAAATGCCGTAAGAAAGAACTGCTGTCTTACTTCCTCCTGCAAAAAATCCTGCAACAGTGGCGCCCACTCCCAGCACTGCAGTAAGTACAACCACCCAGCCAATCCATTTATATTTTCGTTCTGTGATCTCATATTCCAAAAGCAGCATAGCTGAAAAAGCAAGATAATAAAACAGCATCTCAAGAGAAAACCACGGCTGCACCCGAAGCGCTGCATAAGTGTACAAAAGCGGATAACAGGTATATCCCAGCACACAAAGACACACTCCCGCAAACAGCGCATTTGCCCTGCTCCTGGTCCTGAAAAAAGCCCAGATGGAAAACAGCAAAACCAGAACCACTAATGTAAATACAGAAGAATTGATAAATATCTGGATTCCTCTTATGGTATTTACCTTCAACGGATTTCCAAAGGCCGGGACATACTGGATTCCCGGGGATGCAGAATCCTTATCGGTCACTGCGATCATAATTTCCACAGAAGTATGGGCTTTAAAAGTAAACATTCTATGCTGAATGCGCTCTACATAATGATCTGGATCCGGATTTCCCACCTGTTCGATCAGAACTCCATCTACATACAGATTATATGCAGAAAATATTTCCGGCAGATATAATCCATAGGTATGTTCTTCCGACGGAATCATGATGCGCAGGCGGTAGGTACCGCTCCCATATGGATCGCCATCCCGGTCTCCAAGCTCCATTCCGCCGTATTCTCCTATGGAGATATAACGGGAATAGTAATCTGACAGATCATCCCTGGGTGTAAGCAGCACATCCGGATAGTATTCCCACTCTCTCGACAGATAATATACAGGGAGATTTTCATAGGAGCCATCTGCATAGAGAAGTCCATGTATTGCCTTTTCTTCTCTTGTCATATATTTGTTGTTTGAACAATACAATACATAAAAAAACATAAAGGACAGGACCATGGTTATAAGCATCGTCCCCCACAGCATTTTTCTGCTTTTCTTATTTGCCCTGTTCTCTTTCACCCCGTCCCCCCTTTCGGAGTTTTCTTCCTTTTCCCATTTGCAAACGCCATAAAAATATTAACAAAATTACAATACTTCCAACAATAGAAGCCGTTTTTTTATGCTGTGCTGATAAATCTTTCTCTTTTCTTTCTTCCTGGGCTTCTGTTGGAATTTCACCAGACGAATGGAATTCTTCCGCATCCTGGGAGATATCCTCTGTCTCTGTATCTGCTTCCTCTGAGACCTCCTCCTCTGGTGTCTCTTCCACTGTGTATTCTCCCGTCTTGTCAATAGGGATCACAGCCACCTTCTGGGTTTCCTCCACAGTACCAGTATAAGTATTTCCATCCTCATCTGTAAGCGTAGGTTCCCCATCTTCAGAAGTATATGGAACTTTTAAAACAGCTCCTGGAATCTCTGTAATTTCATTCCCATTTTTAGAAATTTTAACGGATATTCCATTCCCTTCCCTGGAGATATCCACCTGGATCTGATCCTGGTCTTCAATCTCCCAGTCCTTTACCGTCTCTGTTGGAACCTCGATGAGAACGCCGTCTTTTTCAAAAGGGATCTGCTTCTCTCCCATACGTATAAGATCCAAAAGACGGTTTCCTACCATGATCGTAGACGTATCTGTCACTTTCTCCGGACCATTGTCTATATCTGGGAAATCCTTTCCATCCCGGTCTGCATAGTTTCTCTCATACCAGTGTTCATTGGTGATCAGATCTTCATCATATTGAAAGGTATACACGCCTGTGCTTCCACCTGGATAAAGAACGTAAATGCCATATTCCTGGTTCTGCTTCAGACCGCCCCGCTTCAGATACAGGCCTTTTCTGGTAAAATAAAAATTACCGGTTTCTACTCTTTTTTCGGTTCCTGCATTCTTTAAATATACCTGGAATCCACTTATCTGGCTGTCCAAAAAAGCATCCAGCACCATTGGAAAGTACAAGGTATCCACACCTGTCATACAACAGGTCTGTACCTCTGGCTGATCTGGTCTTTGTACCGTGACATAAGCCACCGCCTCCGGCACTAAAAGCCCGGAATCTGCCTCATATCCCTGGGGAGCAGTAAACGTCCCAGTCACCTTGTAAACGCCTGGAACCGCCGTATTTACCTGGTCAAAATCCCACACTGAGGGCATCATTACAGACGGATGGGCTGCGGTATCCTCATATTCCTCACAGGTGCTTCCCAGAATATGAAATGTTTCTTCCAGATCTGCTCTTACCTCTGCCAGACTTTGCCCTACCCGCACTGCATAAACCATACAGCGCTGCAGGCCTTTTTCATTTATACTCTCAATAGAACGGATGGTCCTGTCCTTCTTAAGCGTATCGCCAAGGGTATCAGGCTGATAACTGATCACATCCAGCGCTCCATCTGACCCATATCGGTAAGTAAGATTTCGGGTTTTTCCTCTCTCATAAGTCACCGTCAGTGTATACACATTTCCCGGCAGCATACTCTGGCAGGAAAGATACATTCCGTCGGTATCGCAGAATCCATACCCTTCCTCACTTACATTTACCCAGTCTTCCCCTTCTTTTCGCATCCAGATGGTCATGGTATCCGGATCCTGGTCTGCAATCCAGGGAAAATAGTAAATACCTGCAGAAATCATTCTGGAATAGACCTGGATCTCTGGCTGTCCCGGATTCTGTACTGAGATTTCTGCCGTCCACACAGGTAATTTAGCCTTGCTCACATAGCCTTCTGGAAGCTGTACCGTACCTTTCAGTTCATAGGCACCTGCAGTTCGTATATCAATTGCAGAATAGTCCCAGATTACATTCAGATAAAGTTTTTCTCCCTCTTCTGTGTAAGCCATGCAGCCCATATCATCGTAAATTTCCCGAAGTCCCTGCATATCCCCGTCTTTTAAAACGGCACCTGCAGGTATGTAAAAGATTTTGGAAAAATCTGTTATCACATGATCAGCCGCCAGCACTGTCCTTCCTCCAGCCCCGCCCCACAGGAAAAGGCAGCATACAATTACGGCCAGCCAGTAAATCCTTTTTTTCTTCATCTATTCTCTCCTGTTTTAAGCATATCGAATTTTACCATATAAAACAAGAAACCTGTGGCGAACCGCAGGTTTCCGTGAAAAACGGTGTTACTGTTCACTCCGTTCGCAGCAACAACCAGATATCATATCCGATCAGAAACAAAATTCCCGGAAGAAATCGCATTCTGCATCATTGCACTGAGCCGCGTCAATAGTCTTAATATCGCAGTGGAACACATGTCCAAGTTTATTTACTTTATCTCCAAACACGCGATATACAAACGGCACATTATTCTCCATCAGCTTCTGAACAAGGGCAGGTGCCTGTGTTTTCTGGAAGTCCGCTACAGAAGTCATGCAAAATACAGGGGGATACACATCTGCAATGCCATTTAACACGTCAATCTTCTCCAGTTCTTCCTCCGTACCGCCCTCTGGAAGAAGCTCTTTCATGATCTGCATGGTCATATTCTCCGGTTCTTCCCTCGGAACTCTGTATACGCCGCAGTTCAATGCAATTGCAGTGAGGGCAAATCCCTCCGGTACCGCAAAATCATATTTGGATGCAGATGCAGGGTTGGTGCAGATTCCTGCATAAAGTCCCAGAAGATGGGCTCCTGCAGAATCTCCCACTGCAAAAATACGCTCTGTATCAAAGTGGAATCTTCCTGCACGCTTCATCACCCACTTGCAGACAAGATTCAGGTCCTCCAGCTGTGCCGGGAATTTGTACTCCGGTGCAAGACGGTAGGTAAAGTTCACAACAGCAAATCCACGCTGGGCAAGACTCATACAGTAATACTGGTATCTCTCCTTATCTCCGTACATCCAGGCACCGCCGTGAACACTGATGATCACCGGAAGATCCTCTCCCTGTGCCTGCTTCGGTCTGTACACATCCAGCTTCTGCATCTCTCTGTCATCGTGTCCATATACAATGTTATCCCAGCGGTCGATGTCCTCCGGGGTATTCAAAAGAGCATCCCGCTCATCATCTGCTTTTTTAAATTCTGATCTGATCTTATCACTTAATTCAGACATTGTGGTTCCTCCAAATACTATATTTTTCAGCACGCCGCATCTCTCCATTTTATTCATAAAATAGAATTCAGATTTGTGCGTTTTTCTGTAAATATTATATATGAAATATGTAGAAAAAACAATAAAAAAAGAACACCCGATCATCTCAGATGTTCTTTAAAGGTTCGCTATTAGTCTTCAACTTTAACGATTTCTTTTTTGTTATAGCTTCCGCAAGCCTTGCAAACTCTGTGTGGCATCATAAGTGCGCCGCATTTGCTGCATTTTACAAGGTTCGGAGCGCTCATTTTCCAGTTTGCTCTTCTCTTATCGCGTCTTGCTTTGGAAGATTTATTCTTTGGGCAGATGGACATTTCGGTTACACCTCCTTAAATTTACTGAATATATCACTGATAGCTGCCATACGGGGATCCTTAGGCTCCTCGGCACATCCGCAGGGACCATCATTCAGGTTCTTCCCGCATCTGCTGCAAATCCCTTTGCAGTCTTCTTTACATAAGACTTTCAAAGGCCAGCTCATCAGTACCTCAAGATAGACCAAACGGTCCACATCCAGGTCATAGCCGGTGAGATAGCTACTCTCATCCAGATCATTCACACGCTCTTCATCTGTAAGCTTCATATCAAGCTTCCTCTTAAATTCAAAAGGAATCCTGGTCTTAACCTCTTCCAGACATCTGTCACATGGAATTCCAACAGTCACAAGACCGCTTCCTTCAAGTTCCAGAACTCTGTCTCCGTTATTCGTAATGGTAAGCTCTACAGGCTCCTTATCCAGTACTGGAAAGGTTCCCTGCTGGAAGGTGATGGTATCCATCTCAAAAGCAACACTGTAGTGCTGGCTCTTCCCTTCGCTGGATGAAATGTCTGATAAATGTATCTGCATAATCGTCTCCCTATTCACACTTAATCAATTATACATACCCTGTCATTATTTGTCAACTTGAATTTTCCCTTATATACAATAAATTTTCAAAAAAATTACAAAAGCTAACGAAATTTCAGGGGAAATACCAAATTAATTTCCTGTTACTTACATGCAGCAGGAGCTTCCAGGGAAATTCCCTGCTGCATATAAAATCCTGCCAGAGAAGCATACGCTCTGGCAGGATCAGTACTTTTTATAAAGGAATGCTGTATTACCTTGTAATTATTTTACAAGTGCTACAGTATCACGGCAGATTGCAAGCTCCTCGTTGGTCGGGATAACTGCAACTTTTACCTTGGAGTCAGCACCGGAAATAACAACTTCCTCGCCCATAGCCTCGTTAGCCTTAGCGTCGATTGTAACACCAAGGAATCCAAGGTAAGAGCAAACTTTCTCACGGATCATGCCAACGTTCTCACCGATACCAGCAGTAAATACGATCGCATCAACACCGTTCATAGCTGCTACATATCCGCCTACATATTTCGCAATGCCATAGCAGAGAACTTCGATTGCGTTCTTAGCATCCTCGTTGCCCTCAGCAGCTGCTGCTCTAAGGTCACGCATATCGCTGGAAACACCAGACATACCCTGAAGACCGGATTTCTTATTCAGAACGTTCATAACACCTGCAAGATCCAGGTTCTCTTTCTTTGCAATGTACTCAACGATAGCCGGATCAATGCTTCCGGAACGTGTACCCATTACAACACCTTCAAGAGGAGTAAGACCCATTGTAGTATCTACGCATTTGCCATTCTGTACAGCACTGATGGAAGAACCATTTCCAAGGTGGCAAACGATAACCTTGGAGTTATCTTTGTCAAGGCCAAGGAACTCAACAGCACGTTTGGATACGAAGCTGTGGGAGGTTCCGTGGAAGCCGTATCTTCTTACTTTGTAGTTCTTGTAGTACTCGATCGGAAGTCCGTACAAATATGCTTTTGCAGGCATTGTCTGATGGAATGCGGTATCGAATACACCTACCTGAGGTACGTTTGGCATAAGCTCGGAGCATACGCGGATACCGATCAGGTTTGCCGGGTTGTGAAGCGGTGCAAGATCGTTGCACTCTTCTACTGCTTTGATCATCTCATCTGTGATGATAGCGGAAGAAGCGAATTTCTCGCCGCCGTGTACGATACGGTGACCAATTGCATTAACCTCTGCAAGGCTCTTGATCGCGCCTGTTTTCTCATTTGTAAGAGCTTCCAGAACCATCTGGATGGCTTCTTTATGAGTCGGCATGGAAGCCTCTGTGATCTCTTTGTCGTTTCCGGCTTTCTGGTATACCAGTCTTCCGTCAATTCCGATTCTCTCGCAAAGTCCTTTTGCAAGAACTGCTTCTGTGTCGGAATCAATCAGCTGGTATTTTAAAGAAGAACTACCGCAGTTAATTACCAATACATTCATTTTTTTACTCTCCTGTTTACATGATTATGTATTACCTGACACCAGATATTTTATTCCTCTGGTATCTCTTCAAGGGCATGTGCCCTCAATCACAATACGATTCAGCCCTTTTCAGACTAATTCCAAATTAGTCCTGAGCCTGGCACTGTACAGATGTGATTGCTACAACACCAACGATATCGTCAGCGGAGCATCCACGGGACAGGTCGTTTACAGGTTTTGCGATACCCTGGGTGATAGGTCCGTAAGCTTCTGCTTTTGCAAGACGCTGAGCCAGTTTGTATCCGATGTTTCCTGCATCAAGGTCTGGGAAGATCAGGACGTTAGCCTTACCTGCAACCGGGCTTCCTGGAGCTTTGGAAGCACCTACGCTTGGAACGATAGCTGCATCAAGCTGGAACTCTCCGTCAAGTGCAAGGTCTGGATTCTGCTCTTTCGCGATCTTGGTAGCCTCAACAACTTTATCAACATCTGCATGTTTCGCACTTCCCTTAGTAGAATGGGAAAGCATAGCTACTACAGGCTCTTCCTGTACAAGAAGCTTGAAGGACTCAGCAGAAGAAGCTGCGATTGCTGCAAGTTCTTCTGGATTCGGGTTCTGGTTCAGACCGGAATCACCGAATACGAATGCACCGTTAGCGCCGTACTCGCAATCCGGAACGATGATCAGGAAGAATGCGGAAACAAGCTTGGTACCTGGTTTTGTCTTCAGGATCTGAAGGCATGGTCTTAAGGTATCAGCTGTAGAGTGGCAAGCTCCGGAAACCATACCGTCTGCATCGCCCATCTTAACCATCATAACACCATAATACAGATACTGGTTCAGAAGGATCTCCTTAGCCTGCTCTGGTGTCATGCCTTTTTTCTGTCTTAACTCTACTAATTTGTCAATATATCCCTGAGTCTTCTCAGATGTTGCAGGATCTACGATCTGTGCACCGGAAATGTCGAAGCCGCCTTCAGCTGCGCTCTTCTTAACTGCTTCCTCATTACCAACAAGTACAAGCTTAGCAATTCCCTCTTTTAAAATTTTGTCTGCTGCTTCAAGAGTTCTCATGTCCTCTGTCTCTGGCAGTACGATTGTCTTAATGCTGGATTTTGCTCTTTCTTTGATTACATCAATAAATCCCATGATTAAATGGCTCCTTTCATTTGTTACAGTAATCCTCTGGGAACTGGCATAAATATCCCTTTCCCTTTCAGTAACTTATCCTCATTATACGCCACCCCGCCTTGTATTTCAAGCTTTTCAATGTTAGAATATGGAAGAACAACGTATTTTTTGAGGTGCAATTTTATGAAAACAGTCGGAATTATTGCAGAATACAATCCATTCCACACAGGGCATGAATATCAGATAAACTATGTAAGGGAAAAACTTGGGGCAGACTATGTGGTCATTGCCATGAGCGGCGATTTCGTCCAAAGGGGAACCCCTGCTCTTTTTTCCAAATATGTACGCGCTGAAATGGCTCTTCGAAGCGGAGCAGACCTGGCTCTGGAGCTGCCAGTTTCTATTTCCACTGCCAGCGCAGAGCTTTTTGCCAGAGGAGGCGTGCAGCTTCTAAACGGACTTGGGGTTACCGATCTGCTTTGTTTTGGAAGCGAATGCGGCAATACGGATATCCTTATGGAGCTGGCAAAAATCCTGGTGGAAGAACCAGAAGAATTTCAGACTGCCCTTCGCCAGAATCTGAAAGAGGGGATGACCTTTCCCAAAGCCAGAAGCCTGGCTCTTGCTGCTGTTCTGCCCGAATCTGAAAAATACCAGCAGATACTTTCTTCCCCTAATAACATTCTTGGGATCGAATATTGCAAGGCTATTTTGCGGGAAAGCAGTTCCATTTCACCAGTCGCCATAAAACGCGAGGGAGATGATTATCACGAGAATACTTTATCCGAGAACAAATTTCCCTCTGCTTCCGCGATTCGAAATGCCATTTCAGGCATAAAGCGTGCAGACAATTGCTCATCAGCCCTTACCGGCAGCATGCACCTTACTTCATCAGATTTTCACGGGGCATCGGCGCAGGGGGACGCCCTCCTTACGGATCTGACAGAAAACTTTTTACCAAAATCCAGCCGAAATTTGTTTTTACAGGAGGTTTCCGAAAACCGTTTTCTCCTGGAAAATGATCTGGACGTTCTTTACCGCTACTGTCTTCTTTTGGAAACCGAGGAAAGCCTGTGCACTTACCTGGATCTTTCTCATTCTCTTGCAAGAAGGATCCTCGCCTGCCGGGATCAGTACCAGACCTTTTCCCAGTTTGCTGACCTTCTGAAAACCAAGGAGATCACACGTACCAGGATCCAGAGGGCACTGCTTCACATGCTTCTTCATATTCAGAATGTGCCGGCACAGATTCCTTATGCCCGGGTTCTGGGATTTCGAAAAGACAGTTCTGCACTTCTGGGGGAAATAAAAAAGCGTGGCCGTATTCCTCTGCTTACCAAATTGCCGGATGCCCCTAAAACACTCGAAAATGTGCCTCAGGCTATGGAGTTGTTAAACGAAACAACCCTCGCATCCAATCTTTACGAAAGTATTCTGGCGCAAAAAAATACTGCTGTTTATACGCATGAATACAGACAGCAGATCGTTATTCTATAATAAGTATTTAGGCAGCGCCTTGTTTTTAATATTTTTCAGGCAGCTGATTCTCTTCCAAGTCAAACGTGGCAGTTGCCAAGGTCTCGTGCAAGCACGGACTTTGGCCCATTGCCCGCGTAAGTAAAAAGCCCCGGCTATCACAGTTCTCGTCATAGCCAGGGCTCCATTTTTATTTTTCATTAGAAAGAAGAATACGGTCATTATCCAGTTTCTTTCCTGCTCCAACTTTAAACTTATCAAGCAGGCCTTCCACAGTAAGTCCCTTCTTCTCTTCTTCCTTAATATCCAGAACAATGTCACCGGAATCCATCATCAGAATACGGTTTCCAAGCTCCAGCGCAGACTGCATATTGTGAGTGATCATCAGACAGGTTAGGTGATGTTCTTCCACAATTCTCTTTGTCAGGTTCAGCACCTTCTCGGCTGTTCCTGGGTCAAGAGCTGCGGTGTGCTCATCCAGAAGGAGGAGTTTCGGCGGATTCATGGTCGCCATCAAAAGGGTAAGCGCCTGTCTCTGACCACCGGAGAGAAGTCCCACCGGATGGTTCATGCGGTCTTCCAGTCCAATATCCAGAAGAGCCAGCTGCTCACGGAAGCGCTGTTTGTCACTTTTGGAAATACGGGAAAGCCAGCCGCCCTTACCAGCTGCAAGAGCAAGATTTTCCAGGATGGTCATTCCAGGTGCCGTTCCTCTCATAGGATCCTGATACAATCGGCCAATATTTTTCGCTCTGGCATGCTGGGGCATAAATGTAATGTCCTCCCCGTCCAGAACAATGGATCCGGAATCTGTAAGAAAATCCCCACAAATGGCATTAAACATAGTGGATTTTCCAGCTCCATTGGAACCGATGATGGTTGCGAAATCACCTTTTTCAAGATGAAGGGACAAATCCCTGATCGCAACTTTTTCATTTACCGTTCCCGGGTTAAAGGTTTTGGAAATATGTGAAAGCTTTAGCATGGATCAGATTCCTCCCTTCTGGTGTGTCATTCTTCGTTTCAGCTGCGGCCACTGACGCTTCAGATACGGACCGGAGATTGCCAGAATGACAATCACGGAGGATACCAGCTTCAGCATGAAGGCTGGCATGTTAAATCTCAGTGCCACTGTATAGACCAGTCGGAAAATAAAGGAACCAAGTACCATTCCCACAGCTCTCACAAAGATTCCGCCTTTTCCCAGGATGGTTCCACCGATCAGCAGAGATGCAAGGGCAATGGTAACCATTCCCTGACCGATATTGATATCCACTGATTTCTGGGACTGGGAAAGAAGACATCCGGACAATGCGGTAAAAGAGTTTGCAATGCAAAGTCCGATAATCGTTGTAAATACCGGATTGATGGAGGATGACTTCACCATATCCGCATTATTTCCTGTCGCCCGGATTGCAAGACCAAGTCTTGTTTTCAAAAATACTACCAGAAAGGCAACCACTGCTACTACTGCGATCAGTGCAACAAGAATGTCTGATCTTCCCTTAAGAGGGGTATCTGCCAGGGCATCCTTCATCATGGAAAATACCGTATCTGTACGGTTCATGTTGATCAGGGAAGAGCCTCCCATCACAGCGATGTTAATGGAATACAAGCCTGTATTCACAATAATTCCGGCAAGCAGGCTGTCTACGCCCATTTTCGTCTGCAAAAATCCGGTTACAAAGCCGGAACAGATTCCAGCGAGCATTGCTGCCAGGATAGATAAAAAAGGATGTCCGCTGACTGCCACGGCAGCTCCTACAGCGGCGCCTAAAGTAAAGCAGCCGTCTGTAGAAAGGTCGCAGACATTCAGCATAGAATAACTTAAAAACAATGCAAGGACAGTCAGTGAACAGATCAGTCCAAGTTTCAGGGCAGTTTCTCCTAAGGAGAGTGCAGTAGCCAGTGTCACGATCATTTCCTCCGGTTAATCATTAATTTGCTTCCAGTTCGTCAAAGCTCTCTGCTGTCACGATCTCATTTACCTGTGTGCAAAGAGGCTCCATAGCTGCTTTGACAGTTTCAAAATCAAGGCCAAGGCCTTCGCAGGTTTCTGTATTTACAGTTGCAGTACCGTTGTCAAAGGTCTCTACAGGAGTGGTTGCCGGATCAGCACCGTTTAAAAGAATGTCTGCTACCATGTCTGCTGTTTTGGCGCCAAGGTTTGCATAGTCAACACCGTATCCTGCAAATGCTCCGTTTAATGCGAAGGAATCAGCTCCTGTGTAGTGTGGGATTCCTGCATCAATGAATTTCTCATAGATGGAAAGCTCTGCTGTCATAATGGTGTTGTCTGTTGGGGTAAATACTGCATCTACACCATCTGCAACAAGTGCGTCTGCTGCAAGCTGAACCTCATCTGTGGTGGTTCCGGTACGCTCAACATATTCGATTCCATTCTCATCCATGTAAGCTTTTGCTGCTTCAATGGCTGCTGTGGAGGAATCCTGTCCGATATCATATAAAAGTCCGATCTTCTTGGTATCCGGGTTTACAGCTTCGATCAGTTTCATAATGGAAGCGGTATCCAGATAATCGCTTGTTCCGGTAAGATTTGCGCCAGGTGCATCCATGGACTCTACAAGACCTGCACCAACTGGATCTGACACTGCGGAGAATACAACCGGTGTGTCTGTTCCTTCTGTGCTTGCCTGCATACGCATAGCTACCGGTGTAGCAACGCCAACCATAAGGTCTACGCCGTCTGCCTGGAAGTCAGAGATGATCTGCTCCATAACATTGGCATCTGCATTACAGTTGTCATAGGAAATTTCAAAGTTTACACCCTTCTCATCGCCGATTTCTTTCAGGCGGCTTTCCAGATTGTCTACGATCTGGTTCAGGGAAGCGTCATCCACGTAGTTGCAGATACCGATCTTATAGTCCTCTGCAAGAACAGGTGTTGCCATCATCATAGTTGCCATTGTTGCTGCTGCGATTGCGATCATTCTTTTTTTCATAGTGTTTTTCCTCTCTCTCTTAAAATTGGCTGGAAGATAACTGAGCCGATCCTCCGCATCTTGTCTGCGAGAAAGAATGAGTGGTATCTGTCTCCCGTGTCCATCAGCAACCGCTGTGGGCTTTCCAGGGTATTAAAAAACCGTCTTCAAAAAAACAACATTCCTTGTTGTTCTTTGAGACGGTAATAAAATCTTATTATCGCGGTGCCACTCAAATTGACAAATCGTCCACTTTCTCATGTACAAACATACACTCCTGATTGGTAACGGGTTCGGTTCCCGTCGGCGCCTACTCTCCCCAATTACAATTTCGGGCCGCCCTCGAAAGTCCATTCCATCAGCCGCTTCATACGAAGATCACACCGTCCTCCGCTCTCTGGCAAGCCATTACTCAGTCCATTCATAATGACTCAATGTTGCATCTGATTTACTACTCTTTCTCATCGGTTTAACTGATTTATACTTTAGCACAGTGATGTAAGAATGTCAAGTACAAATTTAAATATAGAGGAACCTTCTTGTGACAGGCACAAGAAGTAGCGCTTGCTTCGCAAAAAAGAGGAACCTTCTTGTGACAGGCACAAGAAGTAGCGCTTGCTTCGCAAGCTTAGTTTTTAAAGCTATGGATCGGTGCCGGGATTCTTCCGCCTCTTGCCACAAATGCCTCGCAGGAGAAATTATTCACTGGCATGATCGGTGCATAGCCAAGAAGGCCGCCAAATTCAACAGTCTCTCCCACACCTTTTCCAATAACCGGGATCAAACGGACTGCAGTGGTCTTCTGGTTTACCATTCCGATTGCTGCTTCATCTGCAATAATGCCGGAAATGGTGGAGGCCTTGGTATCTCCAGGCACTGCGATCATATCAAGTCCTACAGAGCATACACAGGTCATAGCTTCCAGTTTCTCAATGGTAAGCGCACCTGCAGTTACCGCATCGATCATTCCCTGATCCTCGCTGACTGGAATAAATGCGCCACTTAATCCACCTACTGCTGTGGAAGCCATTACGCCGCCTTTTTTTACCTGGTCATTTAACAGGGCAAGAGCTGCTGTAGTTCCAGGCGCACCTGCTCTCTCAAGGCCGATCTCTTCCAGAATCTCCGCTACACTGTCTCCGATAGCCGGTGTAGGTGCAAGGGAAAGATCCACAATACCAAATGGAACCCCAAGCATCTTAGACGCTTCTCTGGCAACCAACTGGCCCACACGGGTTACTTTAAATGCAGTACGCTTGATCATTTCACAGAGAGTTTCGAAGTCCTCTCCTCTTACCTTCTCAAGAGCTGTTTTTACAACGCCAGGTCCGCTGACACCAACATTGATAATGGCATCTGCCTCTGTTACGCCATGGAAGGCGCCTGCCATGAACGGGTTGTCATCTGGTGCATTGCAAAATACTACCAGCTTGGCGCAGCCAAGAGAATCCTGATTCCTGGTAGCCTGTGCTGTTTCCAGAACGATCTCGCCCATAAGCTTCACTGCATCCATATTGATCCCGGTCTTTGTGGATCCTACATTTACAGAACTGCACACACGCTCTGTGCTGGCAAGAGCCTGTGGAATGGAACGGATCAGAAGCTCTTCCGCAGGCGTCATTCCTTTGCTTACAAGAGCGGTATATCCGCCGATAAAGTTTACTCCCACCTTCTTGGCAGCTCGGTCAAGAGTCTTGGCGATGGTCACAAAGTCTTCTGTGGTTTTACAGGCTGCCCCGCCAATAAGACCAATAGGCGTTACAGAAATACGTTTATTTACAATGGGAATTCCATACTGGGCAGAAATTTTCTCCCCGGTTTCTACCAGATCCCTGGCATATGTGGTAATTTTGTTATAAATTTTCTCGTTTACTTTATCGAGATCACTGTCAATGCAGTCAAGCAGGCTGATTCCAAGGGTGATGGTACGCACATCCAGGTTCTCCTGCTCGATCATTTTATTGGTCTCGTTTACCTCAAACATATTAATCATAGCGTTCGTGTTCCTTTCTCCAGATAAGATTATAGATTAGATCCGATGCATTACGTTAAAAATATCCTCATGCTGGCAATGGATCACAACGCCGATCTCATCCCCGAGAGCAGCCAGTTCCTTGGAAAGAGTTGCAATTTCCTTGTCTGAAGCACTGGTGTCTGCCACCATCATCATGTTAAAATATCCCTGTACAATCGTCTGGGAGATGTCCAGAATATTTACCTGGTTCTCTGCAAGATAGGTACATACCTTTGCGATAATACCAACGGTGTCGTTTCCTACTACTGTGATGATTGTTTTTTTCATGATACTCCTCCTGTGTTTGGGTCTCACGCCCATATTTGACTGTCTCACGGGAATGTTTTGTCTTATTCTCACATTTCCCATAATCTGTATATAAAAACGGAACATCTGCCAGAAACCTGGCTTTCACTTTTATCGCCGTTGCATGCTGCTACAGCACAACCACGTCTGAAATACTGTCCCGTTTCGCAACCTGTATCTGAAAATCTTTTGATTTATATGGATTATCTCCAAGGGTTACCTCTGAGCACACCGTCTCATAAGCAAGGGCCTCGTAGTTATTTTCTTTGCTCAAATGTCCAAGGAAGATTGCCTTCATATCATCATGCAAAAGCCTGCAAAGCAGCCTTCCCGCATTTTCATTGGAAAGGTGTCCCCGGTCTCCTAAAATACGCTGCTTCAGATAATAGGGATAGCTTCCTACCTGCAGCATGCGGATATCATGGTTAGCCTCCAGCAAAAGGGCATTCAGGTTCTGTAGATTATCTACTATGTAATCGTTATATTTCCCAAGGTCTGTAGCAATCCCAACCGCCTTGTCCTCACACTCCACACGGTAACCAACCGGCTGCGCCGCGTCGTGAGGAATGGAAAAAGGATGTATGGTCAGATCCTTGATATGAAAATCCTGGTCTTCCACGATCTCATGGAACGTATCCTCTGGAAGATTCTGCATATTTTTCATTCTGCTGATGGCATCTGCGGTTCCACCTGTGGTATAAACCGGAATGTGATATCTGCGTGCCATCACCCCAAGCCCGCTGATATGGTCGGAATGCTCATGAGTAACCAGAATGGCGTCAATGTCCCTGCCAGTAATCTCCAGCTGGTTCAGTCCCTGCTCGATCCTTTTTCCGCTGATCCCTGTATCTACAAGAACATGTGTCTCTTCTGATCCCACATAAATACAGTTCCCACTGCTTCCACTGGCAATGCTACAAAGTCTCATTTCTTCTTACTCCTTCATCGATCTGCTTCCACGTTTTTTCCAGATCGCCATTATTTTCTATCACGTAATCTGTGTGGGCACGGAAATATGCTTCGCTGGCCTGGTTTCCAATAATTCCAAGAGACTTCTCCCTTGTATATCCTCTGCTCTCCATCAGGCGCTGAATACGGACTTCCTCATCTGTGTAAATATACCATACTTCATCGCAAAAATCCTGGTAATGTTCTTCCAGAAAAAGGGCAGCCTCCACAATGCACAGCTTTCTCCCTTTTCTTTTCTGTTCCTCCAGGCTTTTTAAAATATATTGTTTCACAGCCGGATGAATGATCCCGTTTAAGCGGGTCAAAAAAACCGGTTGTCCAAATACTACATCGGAAACCCTCTTCCGGTCAATAGTTTTATCATTTTTTATCACTTCTTTTCCAAACAGATCGATGACAGGCTGGTAACACTCCTGTCCCGGTTCCATTACAATATGTCCCACTTCATCTGCCTGTATGACAAAAGCATTGTATTTTTTCTCCAGATAGGCAAGCACCGTACTCTTCCCGGCGCCTACACCTCCTGTTATCCCAATTATCTTCATTTGTTTTATTTCCTGCTGATTCTGGCTTTCTTCTCCTTTATTTTAACAACATCCAGTTTTTATTTTGCTTCATACCAGTTATTCCCCTGGTGCATGTCAACCTCCAGCTCTACTGCCAGATTCGCTGCACCTTTCATTTCCTCTTCCAGGATTTTGGAAACCTGAGGGATTTCCTCTTTCCAGGTCTCGATCAGAAGCTCATCATGGACCTGCAGCACAAGCCTGGACCGTAGGTTTTCGTCCAGAAGACGCTTGTATACACGGTTCATGGCAATTTTGATAATATCTGCGGCAGTTCCCTGGATTGGAGAGTTCATAGCCACACGCTCGCCAAAGGATCTCTGCATAAAATTGCTGGACTTCAATTCCGGAACCGGTCTTCTTCTGCCAAACATGGTGGAAACATAGCCGTTTTCTTTTCCCTGCTCTACAAGTCCCTCCAGGAAGCCCTTGATACCTGGATAGGTCTCAAAATATTTCTGGATATAAGCTGCAGCCTCTTTTCTGGTAATGCTAAGGTCCTGACTAAGGCCAAAGGAGCTGATCCCATATACAATACCAAAGTTTACCGCCTTGGCATTTCGTCTTTGCAAAGGCGTAACTTCTTCAAGAGGGATATGAAAAACCTGGGAAGCTGTCAGCCTATGGATATCCTCTGCTTCCCTATAAGCTTCGATCAGTTTCTCGTCTCCGGACATGTGCGCAAGTACACGCAGCTCGATCTGGGAATAATCTGCATCCAGAAAGACAAAGCCTGCTTCCGGCACAAATACCTTTCGGATCAGTCTTCCAAGCTCCATGCGGACTGGAATATTCTGAAGGTTTGGCTCTGTACTGCTGATACGGCCGGTCGCCGTAATGGTCTGGTTAAAGGTAGAATGGATCCTGCCATCCTTTCCGATCACGGCTCCAAGACCATCTGCATATGTGGATTTCAGCTTGGTGAGCTGACGGTATTCCAGAATATCATTTACGATAGGGTTCTCTTTAGCCAGCTTTTCCAGGATATCTGCGGATGTGGAATAGCCGGTCTTTGTCTTCTTCCCACCTGGAATGGCCATTTTTTCAAAAAGGATCACGCCAAGCTGCTTGGGAGAATTGATATTAAATTCTTCCCCTGCCTGCTGCCAGATCAGCTTTTCCAGCTCCTGAATACGGACAGTCAGCTTGTCTCCATAATTTTTCAGTTCTTCCCCTTTTACCTGGATTCCCCATTTTTCCATGGAATCCAGGGTAAATACAAGAGGAAGCTCAATTTCCGTATACACCTTCCACATGCCAGTTTCCTGAAGCTTCTCTTCCAGAGGCTTTCTGGTGGCAAGAGCCGTATACGCCATATAGCATGCCAGATGCGAAAGTTCCGGCACTTCTTCTTCCCAGGCTTTTTTCAGGGATGTTTTTCCAAGCAGCTCTTCCTTTGACGGAAGGCGTTTTCCATCCAGATAGTCCCGGGCCAGTTCTTCATAGGTATAGGTACTTTTCAGTGGATTCAGAAGATACGCGGCAATTCCACAGTCAAACACTTTTGCATCCGGGTTCATTTCCGCACATTTTAACATGGTTTTGACATCCATGGCACAGACCGTGGTGGTTTCTCCAAGCCTTCCGATCTTTTCTCCAAGATATCCAGCGCTTACCACTCCTTCTACTGGAATATAATAGATTTCATTTTCGCTTAAAGCTACGCCAGCACCGTAGACGCCCTCTTTGTCCCAGAGAAGAGCAATTCCTGCATTCTCTGCCTGTCCTGCTTTTGCAAAAAGGGACTCGCAGCCGCCAAACTCACTGCAGGTGAAGAAATCCTGCTCCATGGTATTCTCACTGACCTGGGCCGGATCAAATTTCGCCAGGAAATTCTTAAATTCCAGTTTTCTGCAAAGCTCATAAGCTTCTTTGGTATAGATATCTCCCAGTTTAAATTTCTCCTGATCAAACGCTGCCGGGCAATTGGTGTCTATGGTGGCAAGCTCTTTACTCAGCTGTGCCAGCTGGTAATTCTCTTTCAAAGACTCTCTGGCCCGTTTCTGTGGAATTTCATCTGCATGGGAAAAAGCATTTTCTACAGATCCATATTCTACGATCAGCTTTGTAGCTGTTTTCTCTCCCACACCTGGAATTCCGGGAATATTATCGGCAGAGTCACCCATAAGAGCTTTTAATTCTATGAGCTGGGCAGGGGTAACCTGATAGCGCTCCTGCACCTGTTCTTCTTTATAATCTTCTATCACGGCCTGTCCTTTTGCAGTCTTTGGCAGACGGATCATGGTTTTCTTTGTAGCAAGCTGTAAAAGATCGCGGTCACCGGAAAGAATGGTTACGTCAAGATCTTTTTCCTCACTTTTTCTTGCCAGTGTGCCAAGAATATCATTGGCCTCAAAGCCAGCAAGAGAAACGGTATGGATTCCCATTTTTTCAAGCAACTCTTTTAGAAGGGGGATCTGTTCCTTCAGTTCTGCCGGCATAGGCTTCCGCGTGCCTTTGTATTCCGGGTATTTTCCATGGCGGAAGGTAGGCCCACTTCTGTCAAAAGCCACCACCAGATATTCTGGATTTTCCTCTCCCAGCACTTTAAACAGGATATTTAAAAAGCCGTAAACGGCACCTGTATGCACACCTTCTGAATTTGTCAGATCCGGAAGGCCATAAAATGCCCTGTTTAAGATGCTGTGACCATCTATCAATAAAATTTTTTTATACATATGTGCCTCCTGTATAACCATAATGCTGCACTTTTATAATACCTGCATAATAATATAGATCAAAAATCCGCCCAGCCCGGCGATCAGTGCACAAAAACCCACTCCACTTAATGCCCGGCGAAATTTTTCTCTCAATATATGATGCTTGGACCTGCGGATATCCTCCTCCAGAAGTTCCCGGAGGTCAAACGTTGCGTTCCTGCTCTCTTCATCCAGCTGCTGCATAGCGGCATGCACAATAAAATACGTTTCCAGTTCATCATAACAGGAAGGACAATTCTCCACATGATTCAGAAACCCTTCCAGCTCATCTACTGACAGATCATGCTCAATATATCTGGTTACCATACTCTCTGCTGTCTGACAATTCATGGAAGCACACCTCTCTTTCACAGACCATATGACTTATTATATCCGAATCCCCACAAAAACACAAGAGACAGCAGAAGATACCCATGTTTCTGTTCAGCGAACAGTAACCAGTAAACAAAACAAGGTATCTTCTGCTGTCTCTCTTTTTATTTGTTTTTGCAACTGTGAAGGCACTAAACAGTTACTTGTTTTTTATTCTTCTGCACCTGCAGGCACTTTTGGCGGATCATTCAGAATCTTCATAAATTCCTCTCCTGTAATGGTCTCATGTTCATACAGGTATTTGGCAAGCTCATGGAGTTTGTTGATGTTTTCCTCCAGGATCTTATATGCTTTTTCATGCTGTCTGCGAACAAGCTCTACCACTTTCTTGTCCAGAAGAGTCTGTGTCTCAAAAGAACAGCTAAGGCTTGCATCACCGCCCAGATACTGGTTACTCATGCTCTCCATGGCAACCATATCGAACTCGTCACTCATACCATAACGTGAGATCATGCCTCTGGCGATCTTGGTTGCCTGCTCAATATCGTTGGATGCCCCTGTTGTAATGCTGTGGAAGATCAGCTCTTCTGCCGCACGCCCTCCGGTAAAGGTGGCGATCTTATTCTCCAGTTCTTCCTTTGACATCAGATAGTGTTCCTGTTCATCCACCTGCATGGTATATCCAAGGGCTCCTGAAGTACGGGGGATAATGGTGATCTTGTGCACCGGAGCAGAATCTGTCTGCTTGGCTGCCACAAGTGCATGTCCCACTTCATGGTAAGATACAATCAACTTCTCCTTATTGGAAAGCACCCGGTTCTTCTTCTGATAACCGGCAATAACCACTTCAATACTCTCCTCAAAATCTGCCTGGGTTGCAAACTTTCTGCCATCACGGACAGCACGAAGGGCTGCCTCATTGACAATGTTTGCAAGCTCCGCACCGGAAGCTCCGGCTGCTGCCTTGGCAATGTCATCGAAACGGACACTGTCTGCAATCTTGATCTTCCTGGCATGGACTTTCAGGATTTCCTCACGGCCTTTCAAGTCCGGAAGCTCTACTGGAATACGTCTGTCGAAACGGCCTGGACGAAGAAGCGCCGGATCAAGGGAATCCGGGCGGTTAGTAGCGGCAAGGATCACAACTCCCTTGGAACCGTCAAATCCATCCATCTCAGTAAGCAACTGGTTCAGTGTCTGCTCACGCTCATCATTTCCGCCTGTAAAGCTTCCGCTGTCACGTTTCTTACCAATGGTATCGATCTCATCGATAAATATGATACACGGTGCTTTCTCATTAGCCTGCTTAAACAGGTCACGCACCTTGGCAGCACCCATACCTACAAACATTTCCACGAATTCAGAACCGGAAATGGAGAAAAATGGCACTTCCGCTTCTCCGGCAACCGCCTTGGCAAGAAGCGTCTTACCAGTACCTGGAGGGCCTACCAGAAGGGCACCCTTCGGCATGGAAGCTCCGATTTCTGTGTACTTATGAGGATTGTGGAGATAATCTACAATCTCTGTAAGAAGCTCTTTCGCCTCATCTTCACCTGCTACATCTGTAAATTTGATTCCTGTGGAAGACTTTACATACACCTTGGCATTACTTTTTCCAAAAGACATTGCTCCGCCAGGGCCGCCGCCCATGGAACTCATCATCTTCTTGCTCAGCCATTTTCCAAGTAAAATAAAAATGACGATCGGGATCACATATCCGATCACCAGACTGAGGAAAATGGACTGTTTCTGTGGTTCCACTGCCTCCATACTGGTTCCGGCCTCATATAAACGGCTTACCAGATCCGGGTCATCCATGCGTACCGTCTTGCATACCACATCCTCTCCATTCTTTCTTACTACGTAATAGATGTAATCATCCTGTACCTCTGCTTTGGACACGTTTCCCCGCTCCACATTGCTGAGAAATGTGCTGTAGTCCGTCTTCTCCACAGAACGCTCCTGCATAGCAGGAATGGCAAAAATGTTCAGGAAAAGGATTACCAAGGCAGCTACCAGTACAAAAATGTACAATGGCCGATTCTCTGGTTTTTTATGGTCAATATTCATTGGTATTTCCTCCATTTTCTGTAAACTGTTAAATACTTTAGCATTTCCGTGTATGAATATCAATATTCTGTCCCGAAAATTTATAAACTTTTCATAATTTCATCTTTACTTTATTTTTATAATGTGCTATTATATCAATTGTTCAACCGCCGGCATGTCGGAATGGCAGACGAGGCAGACTCAAAATCTGTTGTAGGCAACTACGTGTGGGTTCAAGTCCCACTGCCGGCACTTTTTCATATTTCATATGTTATATAAATCCTGTCAAATCCTTGATTTTACGGGATTTTTTGTTGCTTAGGATTTCAAGAAATGTCAGGGGTTGTCAAAAATTTGCCCCCTATTTGCCCCCTGGGGGCAGACTAATAATTTCAAATTTTCATAGATGATACAATATTTAATAAGAAGAAAAGCCTTTACTCTCCTGAGGGGCAACTCGCGGGATTGTAAAGGCTTTTCTTGTCTAAGGGAAATCTCATGTTCAGTTTTACTGTACCAGATTCTTTCTCATCTGTCGAGTTTTATCGTGCGAGATAGTGCGACAGATTTCGACATCACAGGTTCTTCACCAGGACTGTGACGCCTGCTGCCTTCAGCTTCTTCACCACTTTGTTGGCAGCTTTCTTTGTTCTGTAGGTGCCAACCTGGACACGGTATGGGACGGAGCCGGATACTTTGCGGATACTTGCTGAAAATCCTTTTTTCTTAAGCACTTTCACCATCACGTCTGCATTTTCTTTTGTTCCGTAGGCTCCAGCCTGGATGTAATACTTTGCTTTTGGTTGCGCTGGCGCAATTGTGATCGTTTTTCCCAGAATACCCTCTGCGATCAGCTTTCCGTGAGCTTCCATACCAAGTTTTTTCGCTTTGGCATAATCGTCCTTGTTATCACAGAAGAAAGATTCTACCAGGACAGCTTTTGCCTTGGTCTTTCTGGTCCAGTACAAACCTGGACGTTCTTCAGCTCCTCTGTCATGCCAGACAGTGCCAAGCTTCGCGCTGATCCGCTGGGCTTCCGGGAGTCCATTTGCATTGTAGCAGTATACTTCACAGCCATATGCCTCTCCATTAAAGGCATTCAGATGAAGCTGAACAGACAGATCATAGTTCTGTTTATGCTCTTCTTCAATGAAATACTTGATTTCATCATTCAGGGAGTGCAGCTGACCTTCCGGAGCAATACACAGTGTTGCCTTATGACCTGCTTCCCGGAGCCATTTACACACATAAGGTGCCAATTCTTTGTTGTACTTATATTCGTTCACGCCACCCTTGCTGGTGCCATCTGCAGATGAGATGACGCCACCGCCATAGTTCGCGTGACCTACACAGATAAAATATTTCATGTTGAAATTCTCCTTTCAAAAAGGAGGGCGATCACTCGCCCTCGTCAATATCTTCTCCATCTTTATTGATTGCCTTGTCTGCCACTTCCAGTCCCTTGATCAGAATCTTCGGGACGTCAACTCCCATCTCCACCAGATTCTCACAAATAGACCTGATCTCATTTACTAACAGGGATGCCAGTACAAAGAAGCCAAGTAATGTGGTGATTCCCAGATCAACACCAAGCGTTTTTCCGATCTCCACAAACACTGCAGATGCCCCAAAGGCTACCGCAATCATGATCCAGTAAGCCAGTTTTTTCAGGACTCCTTTCCATCCGGCTTTGGAATTTTCCTTGTGTGTCAGTCTGGCTTTCATCCAGCCTGTGATCCAGTCGGCAACATTAAATGCCAGGAACAATGCAAACAGGATCCAGTGCTCTCCAAAGATATAGCTCAATACAGCAACAGCTGCGCCAACAATAGCATTATACGTATCAATCACCTTCATATTATGTGTTCTCCTTCTTATTATATTATTTTATGGTATAAAAATAAGACCGGTTACACGGTCTCGCCCTGGGTTCGTTCATTCGATTTTCACGCCACCTTTCTTTTTAGTGCTTCAATTTCTTTGTGCTGCAGCTGGATTGCCTTGAGCAGATACGGGATCAGTGCTCTTTCGTTCCAGTCTTCAATCTTTCCATCCTGGTATCTGGCAACTAAGGGAAGATATTTTTCCACATCCTCTGCATAAAGCCCGGGAATGGGAACGGCACTGTCCCGGACAAGATAGCCAGGCTTATAAGTAAAAAATACGGCTGGAAGGCTATACAGATTTTCCACATCCTCTTCTGTCATGTCTCCGACATGGTCCTTGTATCTTCTGGATGAGGAAGCCAGCTTGGCTATTGTTTTCCCGTCTGAATCAAGAACCAGTTTTGCACCACTTGATGTAGAACCTGTTCCAACTATTTCCACGCCGCCGCTATATTTTCCACCATCATCAAAAGGGCTCCGAACTCTTAAATATGCAAGCGTGGTTCCGTCAGCGCCTAACTGTCCTGTACTGGAAAACATATAATTCGCTGTAATATCTCCAACATCTATGTATCCAGGAGTAATTGTTGTTCCATAGCCGTTTTTGCCTGTCGTTGTTGTGATCTTGTTATTGGCTGCATCCAAGATTATAGAGCTGTTTGCGGATTTCAGCGTCAGGCTTCCAATAAGCCAGCCTGCGATTTTTCCAGAAGTACACTCCATTGCTCCGGTAGTGAGAATCTTAAAATAGCTGTTGGCTGTCACCACGCCGTTTAAATTGATCTTGCTCGCGTTAATGGAAATACTTTCTGCAGACTGGTTGATCTGGGAGATCAGGCTGGCCTTGTCTGCCTTTTTGCTCCAGGATGTGGAACTGGTTACGGTGCTGACGATTGCGGAATCTGTGATCTTCAGTGCGGCCTGGGACTTCCAGGTCTCTAGATTTGATATCTTTGTACTAGCGTCGCTCAGCCCCTCCTTAGTTGCATAAGTCTTTGAAACAGATGCTGTGATGGAATCCGCATTCTGCTTAATAGCTGATTCCATAGCAGTTACAGTCGGATACGATTTCAGAAGTTCTTCTGTATTTGCATTCGCAGCTTTTACGGCTGCACTTTGTGCCGCATCCGCATATCCCTTTGCGGATTTATCCGCTGATTGTAAGGCACTGTCCGCATAGTTTTTAGCCTTCTGGTCTGCGCCGGATAGACCAGCTGAGAGATCTGCTCCTGTCGCATAGGTCTTGGAAACGCTAAGTGTTATACTGTCAGCCATCTGCTTGATTGCAGAATTCATGGCTACAGTAGTGGAATAATTCTTCAGTTTATTGGCTGTATCTGCTTTTGCATTGGATTCTGCTGCATCTGCCTTGGACGTTGCGTCTTGCTGTGCCTGGCTTATTGCGGTGTTCTGTGCACTGTCTGCATATTTCTTTGCATTGGTATCCGCTTCTGCCAGTGAAGATTTAACATTTTGCGTTGTCGCATAAGTCTGTGAGACAGTACTTGACAGCCCATCCACGCTGGCTTTAATAGCTGCATTCATTGCCGTAGTCGTGGAATAGTCATTGTTTATCCTGGTACTAAGGTTGGTCAGATTTACTGAGAGTCCATCTAGGCCTGCTTTGTAATCTGCTACTTTTGCATCCAGGGAACTGTACTGACCGGTTACGGTATCGTATTTACTGCTGATATCGGAAAACTGCAGCTGAAGGCTGTTTATATCCAGTACGGCTGATGCAAGTTTACTGTACATGGTTGCCTTGCTGTTCTGCAGTTCAATCAGTTCTGATTCACTGATCAGTGCGGTAATTTTTCCCTGAGTTACCTGGATTGCGGTTTCTGCTGCCTGGAAGCGCTTTAGGGTATATTCCTTGGAAAATATACTGGCTTCCTGTTCGAATATCATCGGGTTTTTCCTCCTTTCCGGATAAAAATCCATAATAAAAGACACCTTGGGAGGTGCCCTTTAGCATGAATTCTTGTTTTACTAAACAATATGGCAACACTCACTATAGAACATTAACTGGCGGTCAATCAATGTATATTAAGATTGAGTCATATAGAACTGCATTTGTAATAGTTGCTACAAAAAGTTTCTATATATACTCAAACGGATATCTAACTAAAATACAAGAAGAACCGGATCGATTAGAAACCAAGTTGTCTTCTGACTATTTAACAGTAACTATAAAAAATATTAATTCAGGTAATGAAGCTAATTGTATAGGCATATATTCATTCAATAATGATTTGTTGATAAAATAGTAAGCCATTTTTTAATGGAAGTTCTCAAAAATGGCAAAGCCAAAATAACCACCACACCAACGAATGATTCCATAAAAGATTTCAATGGTATTGGATATAAATATGGACGTGTTGTAATGGCTTACCAACCAGGACACTATAGAATGCAAATTGTGTCTTTACTATCCGAGCTAATATAATTAACAATGTAATATCAATTTCATAAAATAAATTTCATGCTATACTTTAAAATAATTATTTATACGAATAACCGAGAGAACCGTTGCTACATTTTGAAGAACGGTTACCGTTCTCCTTTTTGACTAAAATTATGTTTTTACCTGGGATGCAAAAAGTTCTTAAAGCTTATATATTCTTATTCCAGCTGCACCATCGATTGTTAGTTTATATTGAAACAAGAACTCGTGCTCAGCACATTCAAATTTAATTGAATCATCAAAATCAATACCCTTTGCAAGAATTTCAATAAAAGAACCGTTTTGTATTTGGATATTTAATATAGATACTGAACTTATTTTATACCCACCTGTTCGATATGTGGCTACGAGATATATTCCATAAGGCATTGATACTGATGTAGATGAAGAAGTAATTGAGCCTGAATAATAAGGCTTTAATTTGCCATATTATACGCAAGCTCCTTTTTCCCTCAAAAATACAATCGTTTTCCCAAAGGCCGCACTTCCCCGAGCCACCTTTTCAGCTGGCTTTTCCAACATTTATTTTTTCCTTTTCCTATGCGATCAGACGCATAAAGGATGCTTTTACTGATTCCTGTTTAACACTTACGTACAGCATTGTTGTGTCCGACTTTGCGTGCCCAGCATAAGCTTGGATTTCTTGTAATGGCACACCTCTGGCACCTGCATCCGTAAGTAATGTTCTTCTAAATTTATGAGGATGCGCATGTACTCCTGCTTCCGCTCCAAGTTTCCGGAGCATGTCTTGTATTGCCTGCCTTCCCAGGCGATTATACGGCTTCCTTCCTCTCACAAACAATGCCGGATTGTTATCGTCTCTACTCTCCAGATATTTCTTAAGATGATAAACACAACCTTCTGTAAGATACACTTTACGCTCCTTCTTACCCTTTTGACCGTAAATGATTATTTCTCTGTTTACAAAATCTACATCATCACGATTAAGAGCTACCACTTCGCCAATACGCCCAGCCGTACTGTATAAGAGCTCCATGATTGCCACATCTCTTTCCGTTTTCGCTACATCTTTAAGATGTTCCCGCTCTTCTGCAGTGTAAGGTTTCTTGATTTTCTGCGGCACTTTTACACGTTTTAATCTTCTGGCTGGATTCCTGTTTATGTAGCCTTCATCCGTAGCCCAGCTGAAGAATCCGCTGATATTGTGCCGCAAAGTTTCAAGGTAAGCCAACGAAATTTTCCTCTGTTCCTGGTATACAGCCAAATAGTACCTAAGATCATTGGTAGTTATTTCGTGAATTTTCTTATTAATTCCCTGAAATAGTAGTGTAATGCACCGATTGTACGCCAGTAGTGTAGATTCGGCGCAGTTTTCCAAACGCTTACTAGCTATGTACAGCTTTAGAATTCGCTCCCAGTGTCGTTCCGAAGTAACCAACTGTGTGCACTCCTCTCTCACTTCCATCCCATGAAGATTGATTGCAAGAACGTTTTCCAGTTTCTGAAGCTGTTCGTCAGTAAGGCTATCCTGCATTGCTACAATTACATTTTGAATCAATTTTTCGGTCATAAATGAATACCTCCCTTCCTGATTCCATTATATTTTCTGGTACCAGGAAGGTCTACCCTACAAAGTGCTGACTATATAATATGGCAATAACGCATCGTTGCATGACGGTGATATATTGACAGAACGTTCGCTTATCTTTTCAGCAAATCATACAAGAACTGCATCAACATTATCATTCGACATCATTACAAATAACATTGATGTGAGTGAGGGAACTGTTTTATGCAAGCTGAGAGAAAAATATAGACCAGCGTTTGCCTTTCATGCTCTTGGATATTCCTACAATCCAAAGGAAATTATAGAACTTTCAATATCCCCAAATGGTGACATTGTAGTGTTCGGAAAATATTCACTGAAAGGTGTTAGAATCTATTTTTCCGTTTCGTATTTATTAAAATAGTGAATTTCATTACTGAATCATCGCCATTGTAACGGATTGTTTCTCTTGCAGAAATCAAAGGCTTACTATTTTAGTCAGACAAAGTTGCTGAAAATTCGTTCCCTGGCATAATCAGAGTGACGTTTCTCCATGACTTAATTGATATTTTTAGGTCTCCATTGCTAATAGATGCAGTAGGAGTATCTGGGCCGCATATAGAATATACTTTTGTGGCTTCCACTACATCGTTCGCCATATCCATATTGATCAATGCAATGCAATCGTTGGTAAAATATAGTAATGCGCAATGTGGAATACGTTTGTTTTTGGAAGTTCTATGAATCGTTATTGTGCGTGAAGACGAATTATTATTTGAGATTCTAAAGGAGTTGCCATATAAATAGTTAATGGCTGCCGGTAGCGTCTGGGTTCCGCTGTCTAAACCGAAGGTTTGTGAGGTCAATCCATTCAAAATCTGCTTCGTCAAATCCTCCAATGTAATAATCCCACCCTCATTCGTGGTGGGATCGATGAACATCAATTCTTTCCCTGCGGGAATCTGTGTTACTTTTGTGAGGCCGTTTGCGTCCTGGCCGTCTTGTGGTAATGCCATAGCTTAATCTCCTTTCTTCATACCGCATCTACATTCAGATTGACAGCTTTCCCTCCGATCACAAGGAGTTTGCCGCCTACTATGAGCGCTGCAGTCTTGTATGTGGTAAATCGTCCGATCACCACACCGCCAAACATGTAATCTTCATTCTTTACTTTGATACTGTAGCCGTATCCCAGGAAGCTCTCACCGCTTTCAGTCTTTTTACGCCAGGAAAACCATGCTGCCGGATAATTCTTTGTGACCTCTCTTCCATTCTGGTACACAACTGCAGTCACTGTTGTGGTGCCGTCTTCGTTGTCATGATAGCGGACATTGTACAGAAGCGAATTTCCCACCAGACCGTGTAGGTCTGTAGTTGTCTCGGACAGATTCATCTTCAAACCATCCACGCTTGTCTCAATGTTGGCTACTTTCTGGTTTGTCGTGACAATGGCAGCTTTTGCCTGGTCTGCGGTCTTCTGAGCGGCTTTGATATCATCAGCCAGGCCTTCCGCATCCGCAAGGAGCATGACGGTCTGGGTATCCAGATTCTGGGCTCCGGACGCATCATATAAAGTACAGCGGATTATGTTCACGTCAGCTTCGGAGGGAGCGTATATCTTCATGATCTCAGCAGATAAAGAACCATACTTCAAAACATAGGTCTTTCCATTGTCTTTTGATTCCTCGATCTGAAAAATTCCGGAATAACTGCTGATGATTCCATTGTCATTCTTAAATGCTGAGAAAGTCACGCTTTTCGGAACCAGAGTCTTTCCGTCCTTTTGTTTCCGGATCACCTGGCTGCTGACTCGGAGGTCATAGCTGAGACCAATCTTCCCGTCCTTTGCCTTACTGATGGAAAATCTCTTGGTGATCCAGGAGCCCATTGACTTTACAACAAGCGTTTTACCGCCTACAACAAGCCCTTTTCCACCGACCAGGAGAACTTTCCCTTCCAGTCCGTAAAGCCCCGAAATATCCACGTAGCCGTTGTCAGAAGTCATTGCTGTGACCTGGTACGTTCTCGTTTTCGGGTTCCAGGTACCGCTTACTCCTTCAGAAGCTTTCACCGTAATCTGGTCAATGTGATCGGAAACATCCGTATCACCCAGATACACGGAAAAAGTGGTATGACAGCTGCTGTAATCCCCACCGGAACCATCCGTATAGGTATGGACCACATGCGCATCATTGTCCAGGGAAGCCCCGATTGCATCCAGGGTAGAAATCCCGGACAAAGTGTCCAGGGCTTTCTTCGCCGCGTCAGAAGCTGCATTTGCTGTGTTGCTGGCGGCATTTGCGGTACTGGCGGCATTGGATGCAGTCGTAGAAGCACTGACAATGTTGGTATTCATCTGGCTGTATAACTGGTTCAGGCTCTGATTCTGATCGTCAAACCAAATCCGGCTGCTCTTGATGCTCTGGGAGCTGCCGTTGATAGCCGACACCACCGAAGGGATATCCAGCTTAGTGCCGGCAATGGATGCGTTATCCGCTACCATCTTATTGACGATCAGACCATCTGCAATAGCTCCTTCTTTCACACCTGTGGCATCCAGCAGAATCCCTTTTCCGGTCTTATCGAACAGGGAAAAGGTAAAATCACCGTTTGCATCCCTGCCAGCCTGCATCCGGACAGTTCCGTCTGTGTCCCTCCACTGCTGGGTTGCCCCCTGGATCTTAATCCCGCCATCGTCAGATGTGATCATAAATTTATTGGTGGAAATGGTACCGCTTAAAAGATCCCCAACTGAGACCGTCTGCATAACTGCAGTTCTGATCAGTGCAGAGTCAATCACAGCATTCTGGGAAGTAAGGTGGATGTTCTGCAAATCCCCCACACCGGCACCACCTGCAAGCAGCGTTTTGATATTGGCATAACTGGAATCCAGGATATTGATCTTTGCATTGGCGGCAGTAAAATTTGTAGCAGTCAGATCCCTGAAGCTTCCAAACTCTGCATCCAGGTTCTGTACCGTCGCATTGACCGCATTCAGATTCTGGATTGTTGCAAATTTCAAATTGGCAGTATCCACATCCAGCTTATTGATCATTGCGTGATCGATCATCACAAGCTGCGCATAATACCGCTCCATTTCTTTTGTAGTGGGGCCTTTCCAGTTCGCATTTGTCTCATCTTCTGATAATCCCACAGCCTCCACAGAATCCGTAAAGCCACCATCATACTCCCTTTCCAGTTTCATCAGCGGGACCTTGTAGGAGCCCCCTTTCCTGTCTTCCACGGTGAGGACGTCCCACGGATCCAGCCGTGGGTCTCCCATCATCCGTAGGGAGCCTGGCATATAGGAAAAACCTTTCAGGGAATCCATCACTTTGTCCAGGGTATCCTGTGTCATAAACGGATTGGAAAAGATCACTGCCCTTGGTCCGTCTCCGGATGAAACAGAAACATCTTTCCCCTCTTCGTCCTGGCCAGTGTAACAGGTAAGCTTTTCCACCTGGAACAGGTAATCGTTGTGTTCAAAAGAATCCCAGTATCTGCCAGTGCTGACCGTATACCCGCTGTCCACGTAGCTGTGCAGTTCAATCTGTCCGTTTCTGTTACATACTGCAAAACAGCCATGAAGCTGTGCTACGTAAGAAAGGACCTCCCTGCAGCTGTAACCTTTCGGAACTTTCATGGAAATGCCGGAAAGACCATCTGTTACAACCATCACACCTGTGATTTCCTGGATCCTTTTCAGAACAGCCGCCGTATCCGTACTGTCTCCGTCCATGGAGAATGCACGCTCTGTTTTCATCATCCGGTCATAGGCTGTAAACTCAATCTGTTCTTCATTTCTGGATGGTTTTCCAGGCGTGAAATATCCCATGGGGATGTATTCCACCAGACCATTCACTTCCATTCCGATCTGGACCAGGAGCTCATGCCCCTCAATGGCTTTTCCCGGATCCGGAATTATGATGGTAACGTACTGGCTCACTGTGGAGCCAAGGGAAAAATCATCCTCCCCTTCTGCTCCGCCAGTAAACTTAATGCTTTTCGCATTTGTTATAGATACATCATCATAGGTGATGAGTGCTTTAAAAGTTCGGGAATCCTGTAGTACCAGGTTTCCAAAAGCTTCTGAAGACTGATACACAGGACCACCTCCTACTCAGTCATGATCTCAAGTGTTTCCAGGTCAGCCACTGTCAGGGCATCATAACGTGGATCGTCACATTTCTCAATCTCTTCCTCAGAAACAGTATGGATACCAACCTCTGTCTCAATCGCCAGGAGCTCATCCAGGTCTTTTGCAAAGCCCTCTTTGTCCTCGATGGAATACTGCCCATTCTCAACCAGGAACTTTCCATCCTCACCTTTTGCCGCGTATTTCTCAAGCAGTTCCTGACGCTCTGCATCATAGGCATTGGCTGCATCACTGACTGCTGCCAGGTTCTTTTTGATCGCATATCCAAGCTTTACCGGCAGCCGCTTCTCCCTTAAGGAAGCACAGCCATTGACAAAATTTAATATATCTTTATTTTTCAGTTTCATCTGCAGTACCTCCTGTTACACGCTCGTCCTCAGCCGCATAGACTAACTGGTTAAATGCTTCAATATCTTTTCTGCACTCTGTCTTGTTTGTCTCATACAAGTCACGATCCTGGACGGTAATACTGGTGCTTGCGTTCCCAGCTTCCGGGATCTGTGCAGACATGTACACAACAGGTCTGTCATTGATCATGCTGTTGAAATTCATGGATACTGATTTTGTTCCTTTTAACATTTTGGTTTCCTCCTATTTTTGAATGATACTCACTGATGCTGATTTATAATAAAAAATCCCATCTCCGATATACCCCAGAACCTCTTTGGTCAGGGTTCCCCGATATGTGGTAATCGTCAAATCTATCCCATCATCATGAAAAGAGATAGGAAAAAAGCCTGCAACCATAATCTTTTTTATAGCTGCAAGCTCTGCTTCTGTGAGAATCCCCCACTTTATAGCTACATCTTTCTTTTCTGCAACCACATCACCGATCATGCTTCCGGAAGCACTACGGCCCGTGTTCGCACTCCAGATAATCTGATCATTTACAGATATCGATACCGGAGAGGGGAGCACCGTACTCCCTGACCACAATATTTTCTTTGCCATAATGCCTCCTTACACAAGCAGTTCTGGTTTTCCGGTTGCTTTTGTGTTCTGGTTGGTTTTTCGGATAAAATATTTTCTTAGTGATTCCGGATCCAACGCAACAATCGGCGTATTCTGCAAAAACGCCAGGATCTGTTTCAGAACTGCCAGCAGTTCAGCATCATTTGCACCACCTGCTGCCAGAGCCGCTGCCTTTAATGCCATTTCCTGAAGCTTGTCCTCCGGAGAAACAATCTCTCCCTGGTGCCGGTTATCACCAATCATTGCAAGCTGGGGCGTGTTAGCTTTTACGAAACCACCATTGGCAAGCATTGGAATCGTTCCTATAGTTGGAATGCTAAAGCCGTTAAAGCCCCACCAGTTTCCTCCAATCCCAGGAATCCAGTCTGGGACAGTGATTTTAAAGCGGATATTGTTTACTTTATTAATAAGTCCGTTTACAGTTCCCAGAACACTGTTAAATCCGCCAATAATAGCGTTAATAGGTGTTTTGGCAATATTAGAAAGCCCTCTGAACACTCCAACAAAAATACTTTTAATTCCCGTCCATGCTTTCTGCCAGTTGCCAGAAAATACTCCAGATATAAAATCATTGAATCCGTTAAATATCTGCTTTACATCCCGGATAACATCTTTGGCGCTTTTCAGAAATCCTTTTAGAACGTTTCCAAAAATTCCAAAGTTATTGGTCCAGGCCGTCTTGAATATTGAACCAAGCCATTTGGAAAACTGGGATAATTTTTCCTGAATCCAATCCCATTTTTCTTTTATATCATCTCGCAGTGCTTTTACTGCATTTTTCACATTATCTCTTAATGTTTCAAATGCTTTCACGGCTCCATCGCGAAGCTGAGTTGTTTTTTCAACCACCCAGTCCCTTAATTTAGCAGCATACTCACAGATAGTATCCCAGTTCTTATATAGCAGGATTCCAGCTACTATTGCGGCAGCAATCCCGATTACCAGCGGACCTCCAAGTGCTCCAACCAGTGCTTCGACTCCTGTCTTCACAAGAGCTACCGCACCTGAAATACTTTTAATGGAGCTTACAACATTAACTATCGTTGTAATAAAGCCAGCTGCATTTGCGATAAATTCACTTATCTTCCAGGCAGCGAAGAATGAGGCTATAACCGTTGCTATCGTCTGAATCACTCCCGGATTGGCTGCGCACCAGTCTGAGAAGGTTTTCAAGACTCCATTAATCCTGTCCCAGATTGCCCCAAAAACACCGCCGGTCCACTGCGCTATTGGCTGCAGTACACTATCCCAGAACCACTGGAATAGAGGCTGTAGGGCTGCAAGTATACCATTAAACACGCTGATAACACCGGACATGGTTTCCAGGAATCTTGGAACCACTTCATTCGCTGTCCATGTTTCCAATGGCACCAGAACATTTTCCCAGAACCACAGGAGTCCTTCCCCTACATGAATAGTAAATGGGGCAATGGCTTTCCACAATCCATTTAGACTGCTCCGGATCTTGTCGAAGTTGACTTTCATCAGTCCGTTATTCAGGGCATCTATAAAGCGTGGGATACCTGTGCCAAGGGTCCATTTTCCAACTGGTACAAGGAAATTCTTCCAGAAATCTTTCAGAGAGTTAAATGTAAATTTTCCAAGCCTCGCAAGGCCTTCATTCCACAGCCTTTTTAAAGACTGTGTAGCAGGATCACACAGCTTCTTGATATTCTGGAACATTTTTGTAAACTGTTTGTCCGTTTTATCTACAACAGTTTCACCCTGGGCAAGACTGCCGAAATCAATTCCAGCTCCACCTGCTCCCCCAGTTCCTGTTCCTCTTCCGGAAGAAGGTGTGGAGCTGGTACTGTCTGTCTGGCTGTCCAGCTTATTCACCTGGTCAAACCCCATGAGGGCACGCATTTTCTCAGCTGCTTTCTGGGCGGATTTGGCAACGCCATTATTTGCACTGGAAAGATTATCTGCTGAACTGGCTGCATCGTCCATTCCCGTGCTTGCGCCTGCTGCCGCACTTCCGATAGCTGAAATCTGTCCGGAAGCACTGTTACTGGATTTCTGACCGGTAATCAGCTCTGTAAACGATTTAAAGGCGTTTGCCAGAGTGATCAGCTTTCCAATTACCGTGTTGATCACTCTGATAACCGGAGTGAAAAGATTTATCAGTCCCTGGCCAATCGTAGCCTTCAGGGAATCAAACTGCAGAGTAAGGATCCTTACCTGGTTTGCCCAGGATCCTGAGGTCCTCGCAAAATCCCCCTGGGCTGCTGCCAGCTGGTTTTGTACGAAGGAATACCTTAGCGCAACCTTTTCAGCTTCTGACATTTTTGCCGTTGTCTTCCCGAAACCGTTTGCCAGCGCATAACTGTCAAGGGCAGTCTGAGTCATGACTACGCCAAGATCTTTCAAAGATTCCGTTTCGCCTGTGAAAACGGATTTCAGCTTGGTGTATGCTTCATCCTGTGACAGATTATAGAAAGACGCCACATCACCTGCCAGCTTGGTAAGGCTGGAGCCCATGTTATAAGCCTGTTCCTCGGAAAATCCAAAGGCTTTCGCCATTGCCCCGAAGGTACCGGTGAACTGCTTTGCCATGGTCTCAGAAAGCCCAAAGCTCTGGGCTGCACTCTTGGCAAATTTATCAACCTGTGCAGTCATGTTCGGAAATGTAACGTCTACAACGTTCTGAACCTCTGCCAGATCTGAGCCAAGCTCCAGGCATGACTTTCCAAAATCTATCAGCTTTTTAACGCCAAATGCTGCTGCAAGAGTTGCACCGGCTTTCTTTGCCAGAGATTCAATGCCGCGCATCTGCGACTGAAACCGATTCTGATTAACGACCAGGTCAAGCCCGATCTGTCCAACACTTGTTGCCATATATGCCACCTGCCTCTATCATGAGGACATCGGCACATGGCACTACTTGTCCCGGTTAATCTTTATTTCAAATTCTTTTTTACAATGGCGCCCCTGGCACCGGATGAAAACACCCCGGCATTTTGCATCCGAGGTGTACTGTACTTTCTGTTCGTGTCCGCAGAAGGGGCATTTTACCTTGTTTTTATTCATTCGCACCTCCTGCCATATCAATAAATGCCTGTTTCATAGCTTCCAGGAATTTATCTCTGTCTTCCTCTGAGACCTTCATAGCCTGTTTATTTCTCCATTCGCGGCGGATCCGGCGCTGTTCCGGGGTGAAATGCTTTAAGATCTCTTCATCCTCTTCTGCGCGGATTGCTACGATCCTGCCAAGGGCTGTATCCGGGCCGATTCCGGACAGAAGGTCCGAAAACTCGTCCCAGGGCATCCCTGCAGGAATTTCCTTAGAAAGACGTAACCCGTACTGTGATTGAAACGATGATACGATCAAATCAAAATCATCTATCAAATCATAGTACGGGTCACTGCTCTCCCTGGTCTTCTTCTCCCTGGATCAGATCCATTGCGGTCTGGATAATGATCATAAGATCTTTGAAAGGCAGACGCATTTTTTTAATCTCATTACGGTCTTTTTCGCTGAACAGCTTTTCATATGCCGCAATAGTTGATTCTGTATCGGAAGAACCTTCCTTGAACAGGCCCATAATCTCAAGCATGGTACCCGCATCTGCATTTACCACGAATTTTCTGCCCTTGATAATCAGGGCAGGATTTTTATCAAAGCTTAATTTGTCTGTAATATCAATACATTTTGCCATTTGTTTTCTCCTTTTTCTTGCAAAAATCTGCAGTTACTACGCAGCTGGGGTAATCTCCGGTTTTCCATTGCTCATGATATCGAATTCAAGAGGTGCTACAGCTGTGGAATCTCCGGATCCAACATTCTTCACATTGATAACTGCTTTTGTAAACTTCACAACAGTGCCATCCGGGAAAGTCCACTGCGTATCAGCTTCTGCATTTCTTCCGTTCTTCCATGCCAGTCCTGCAACAAAATCATTTCCGGCATCCCCGACATTACGTTTTGCAGTTACTGAAATTGTAATACTCTTGGATGTCATTAAACGTCTGGTCCATCCTTCTGTGTCAAATGGGTTCCATTCTTCCACTCCATTGTCAAAAGATACGGAAAAGGTTTCACAGTCTGCAATATTTTTCAGTGAAGCAGTGCCGCCTGATGCTGCTGTGTCTATCTGGAACTGGTTCTCGTAGCATGGATATACGCCAGTCTTGGAAGCTGCGAACAGCTGAAGGTTCATTACAATTTTATTCTTCATCCTTATTTCCTTTCTTTTCAAAAATCACTGCCAGCTCTATAACCATCTCATAGATGCCGGAATCATCTACACCTATATCCTGAAGATCGTAGACTGGCAGGATAAATTTAATAGTTTCATCGTTTACAGTTGCATTTCTGGTGGCTCTGACAGCTTCAAACAAGGCTTTTCCTGCTTTTTCGGTCTCACGCTGGGATTTATTCCAATGTACCAGCAAAGTGACGTATTTCGTGCCATAGGACTCCAGCTGAGGTCCACCGATTGCCACCTTATACTCATGCTGGTGTTTACTGTTATAAACCCCAACCATTTTTTCCGGCTTATCCGGAATTGGTCCAACATACACAGACCCCTGTGTGAGCGTCTCAATATAATCTCTGATATCTGATAACGTCATAAACCTGTCAGCCTCCTGTAGTTTTCTTTGAATGCTTCCACTGCAACATCAACATTTTTTCCGCCTGGAAGCCAGTCTTCATACCATTTGCCTTTTGCATTCGGGTTCTCATCCTTCTTAAAATGAAATTCCGGATGAAAATACAGGCGTCTGGCATAACGTGTACTGGATATAATGCTTACTTTTCCATGACTGCTTTCAGATGTATCTACAAAAGTACTCTCATTCTGTAATACACCAGTATCTCTTGGAAACACCTGTGCCTGCTCAACTTCTTCATGTAAATCTTCTGCAGTCTGTTCCAGGGCTGCCACCTGTGCCTGTGTCAGCTGATTGATCTTCGGAAAATTAAGTTTGACGGTTGAATTGACCTTGATCATATCAGAAACACCTCCGTGTAATTTACGGTACCGTCCGGATTTCTTGCTTTCCTGGCTTCCTGGATCTTTCTCTTGACACCAAATATGGTTGCTGTACCGCCTGATATTACCGGAAGCTCCGGGCAGATATCTCCCGGGAATAATACGGATCCGGTAATCTGAACCAATTTCTTGTCAACTGTGAAAATCGTCTTTGCTTTGTCCTGATAATTGCATTTCCCGGAATATTCAAAACACGGAAGAGGCTCCCCGTATTTATCCCGCCCTTCCTGTTCCATCACTAAGCTGATATCCGTCCTGCAAAGCCTTTTGGGTACTAAACATGGATATTTCATGGCTCACCTCGCTAATCTGTAGCACAGCCCTGTCTGGCACAACAGTGCATACAGATCTCTTTTCATTGCCACACCTTTGTCTGTGAATACGTTCCAGCTGCTACCAAACTGGGCGGATACACCATTGATGCTGTAGCTTGAAAGTATAGAATTGATCTCGTCCGCATTCTCGGTTTCAAAATCTGCCTGCTGACAGACAACATCCTGAATGATATCCTGCTGAAACTGTGTCAGTCTGGAAAATCCCCGGCCTACAATCCGGTTGTAGGTCAGGGAATCAATGTGCCGAGACGCAATCTGCAGAGCTCTCCCAATGTCATTTTCTAAAATCAGGGTTCCGCCGTAAGTATCCGTATAGTATTCTGGGGTTGCATATGGTTCATAAGACATTTTTTCACCCCTTATCAGGCACCAACCTCAGCAGTATCAACATCCACATAAATGCTGTCGATTTTGCCATCACGGCCATTGGGAAATACAAATACATCGGAGAAAGATCTGTTCTGATACAGATATCCGTCACCTTTTGTATGTGCGCCAGGTGCAAAATAATAGATGCTGTTGATCTTCGGTACAGTCTTACAGGTCTGTCCACAAGCAACAAGTACGTTGATCTTGTGCGCACCTGTCACTGCTTCAACACCGCTTCCAGCAGTTACCTTTTTCTGCGGTTCAAATCCACCGTTTTCCGGCTCCCAGTTAAATGCATCATAGAATCGCTCATCATCGATTACTTCCATGATCGGCACCCCATCAATGTCTGTTACTCTGGTCTCAATGCCAAGACCGCCTTCTGCGATCTGTGTCATTTCGATCTTACGAGTGAACTCTGTGGACTGCTCCAGGGCATCCATGATCTCACTGCGAACATACATGAGCAGGGATCCGTTCGCTTTGTATCTTCTGAGTTTTCCTTTTGCAAGGATATCTTTCAGCATTCCAAAGACTTTTGCCTTAGTATATGTGGAAATTGCTGTGGATCCGTGATAGCCTTCTGTCTTCTGGGCTGCCTGGGCAACTTTGGAGAAAAACAGTGCATCTGTTTCCGGAACCACCCATGTCTGTTCGAACACTCTGGAAATGTTCTGGATAGAAGCTGTAGCATTTGTCTCATCAACATCTGCCTTATCTACCATGAACTCAACATCACGGTCATGTGTCAGTGTGTACGGTACGTCTTTCTGTTCATAAGAACCGACATTCCAACCGCCTTTTCTGTTGTGGTTTTTATATCCGGATGTACTCATCTGGGTAAAATGAAAAGTTTTGGCGTCAAGCCATCTAACATTACTGGTTACAAATGGAGAGGTCAGGGTTCCCTGCATCAGGATTTCAAGGAGTTCCGGGCTCCACTGTTCTGCATAATTCAATGCCATATCTTATACCTTCTTTCTTTTTTAGTTCCAACGGTTCCAACGCTTTGTTGGCACTGCTGTCTGGTTTGTAGTAGTCTGCTGCGGATGCTGTGCCGGATTACCGCCGGTTCCTACCTGGGTAAATCCGGTCTTTCCATCAGCCTGTGGTTTCAGTGCCGGAACGTCTTCCAGCACCTTGTTTACAGCTGTTTTCAATGTTTCCTCATTGATGTTTCCATCTTCTCCCACAACCTGGCTTAAATCAGCCATTTTAAGGATATATGGAATTGTCTTTGCTTCGATTCCCAAGGAAACTGCCATCATTGTGGCTGCTGATTCCACCTGTGCCGCCTGAACAGCTTTCTGAGATGCGGCAAGCTGTGCCTGTGTTTCTGTAATCTGGTTCTGCATCCCGATAACGTCCGGCTGATTTGCCGCTTTCTGTTCTTTAAATGCGGTAATTGCCTGCTCCACTTCCTGCTGTGATAATCCCTGCTGCCTGAAGTAGGCTTTCAGGGCTGTATCTTCTTTCGCAGCCAGTGTTCCATCCAGCATCTGCTGAATCTTTCCATAGTCAATTGCAGATGTACTCTGCTGATTGCTCTGAGCCGCAGTCTGCTGAGTATCAGGGTTCTGAGTTGCTGTATTGTTATTTTCCATTTCTGGACTCCTTTCCGTTTTGAGAGTGTCGCTCTTATGTCTTCCATTGTCATCAGTGTCACTGGTCACGCACCTTTTTGCGTCATATCGTGTTTGGACGTAAAAATAAGACGCTTAACCCTGCGCCTCAATGGGAGATTTTGGATCACCGCCTTTCTGATCTTCAACGGTCTTTACCAGCTGCAGATTTACTAGATACTCTGCTCTTTTCCGTGACACTTCCAGTTCTTCCCCGGCTGTACGAAGAACCAGGTCATTTTCTTTGTCACGGAAGTTGTGCTGCACTATCACCTTCAAATAACCACCTCCTCTTGCGCCGGCGCAATTTTATTCTGCAAAAATCCAATCCTCTGCCAACATATCCGCCTGTGATGCAAGCCATCCCATCTGAACACCTGATGTTCCGACAAAAGCTACTGCCATATTTCCAATGGCATCATGCTCGCAATTTACGATCTGTTCGTCCGCTGTCTTGTAAGAAATTCCAGAAGCAAGCTGAATGTACTGTTTCTTGCCATTCCAGCCTTTTCTCGCTACTTTCATGCCCCTTTTCAGATACTTAATGGCTTCACCAAAAGAAAATGTTGCTTCTCCGCCAAGAATTGGACAGTTCTGACCATCTGCAACAATCCATTCGTCAGAAAGAATATTCTGAATTGTGTACTCAACTTTCTGTGTTTCTCTTATGTCCATACAGCCACCGTCTTTTGTGTACATAAGGATTGTCTGAGATTCTTCATCCCACCACCAATATCCTCCCCATGATGGAAGTTTTACTCCCCTTCCACCTTTCATTATCTTTAATGCTTCTGCAAATAACATTTTCCATCCTCTCTTTCTTAAAAATAAGCACAAAAATAACACGTCTTATGGCGTGCTATCATTGTTTTTATAACTGTATTGATATTTTTGAGTATAAAAATACCACTAGCCGTTTCTGACTGGTGGTATTTAGTACCATAAAACCGTTTTCTCTGTTGGTGGGTTCTCCATTTTCGCCAAACGTTTCAGTTCATTCCGGACATGCGGTGCTGCGAAAGAACTTGCATTTTCATGTTCTGTAACTTTTCCATCCTCAATTCTCATAAAACCTTTGGGTTCTTTCCCCTCTGGGTAATAGTCGGCAGAAATCATATTATTTGTCTTTTTTATGTTTTTCAAGATTACCATAATATTCTAATGCCTCCTTCGGGTAATCAAATTTTTCAGTGGCCAGCTCATGTGCTTTCCGGTGTTCCATACTAGGATTTTCTCTTTTTATTTTCATCTCGAGAAGCTCATGCTCTATCAAAGTGCGGTCATGTGGCTTAATGTCTTTTCCTGTCATAAGTCTCTGCCAGCTCTGAGCTATGGCGCAATCAGGATCAAATCTGCGGTATGTCTTTAAATCCGGATCAAAGAATGATTCATCTTCAAAAAGATATGCCTTTATCTTCTCTATGTCAGCTTCTTCTTTCCCAAGATTCTTTGCTATTTTCTTTGCGTCAGTAGAAAAACTTCTGATCTCTTTGTAATACATCTCGGCAAAGTTTTCTGCCTCTTCACTGAATATATCTGTGATCCTGGCTCCTGATATCATTATAGCAGAGTCCGCATCATTTGCAACGGATTTCCACTCTTTTTGTTTCTGCTCATACTTCTTTTTGTTCTCCGGATCCAGGGAAAAATCTGCCAGCCTACCGAACTTCTTTTCCTGCCTCTTTGCATACTGCTGCCTGTTTTCCTGTTCCTGCTTCCGTACCAGTTCATTCAACTCCGCTTTGGTATACCTGCTCTTCTCTGGCGGGGTGCTGATGCCTTCGAAATATGTAGTGTGACTATCTTTGCAGCGCGGATGGTACAGGCCTGCGGCTATGGCACTGCTCATAAGTGGATACTTGATTCCGGTAACCGGTGACTTTCCGTCCTTCGGACCATTGCTCCACACATCATCAACCAGCACTTTTCCCACAAAAGGCAAGCATTTCGGACAGGGATTTCCGCGCTTATTCATAATCACTGTAGATATTCCCCATTCCTGGCGCTTCTGGCCTTCTCCTTGCAGGTATGCCCTTTTGCTGGCTGTTCTGATTGCCATATCCGCATAATCAGCAAGCGCGTGTCTTGCACCGTTGGCATACTGCACGCAATTCAAGCCAGCCTTTACAAAATCCTCTGTAGCCATATCCACAGCTTTCTCATAGGTACCAGCTCCTGTGTTTGCATATACCTGAGCATTGTAAATCACTTTTCGGTACTGGTCATTTGCCATTCGAAGGACAGCAATCTCAGCCTTCTGCATATCGTTCATGGTAGCGTTAATCAGGGTTTCCAGCTTTCTGTCATTCACCTTGAAGAACTCAGCTGTTGCCCCTTTGGAAATACGTTTAGCAGGAAATCCATTTCTGATAGCTTCCAGGATTGCAATCTCCTGTGCCATCTCGCCTTCAGATCTGGACAGGGATATCAGTGTTTTTATCTGTGCATTGATATCTTTGAACTGCTTTCCATACTTCTTCTGATTGTCCTTCTTGTACTTTTCCAGGGATTTCAGCTGCAGTGCCTGCCACATGGTCCATTGTTTATCTTCGTCGATTTCTTCCAACTTGTGCCGGCGCATATTACGGATCACGGAAGATATAAGCTCATTTTCTATGGCTTCAAAGGCAGCTCCAATGTCGTAGACGGTGTTAAGCTTCTGCATATGCGGTTACCTCCTGTTTGCATATACCTTAAAGCCCTGGCTTTTGAATATTCGGATCATGTCTTTCAGCTTTGTTTTGCTGGTACAGGCATCATTTCTAAGCTCAGCATAATCATTCTTTTCCAGAGCGTACACGCCCATCGGCACCTGCTCCTTTGCTACTTCCAGAAACTCCTGGTACTCCTTTCGGTTCATCCGGTATATTCTGTTTGCCACCTTTACTTTCATTATCTCCACCGCCTTCCAGGTCAATCTTAAAGTTTCCAACCTCCAGGTTCACTCCTGGTTCATCCACGTCCTGGATGCCCTGCTCTGCCTTTAATCTGGCTATTTCTTCTTCTTTGCAGTGATCGTCCAGTGTATCTCCATACAGTTCTTCAACACACCGTTCAATGCTCATAATGCCACCCTGTTTCGCTTTGGCAACTGTCTCTACCTGGCTTTCGAATGACGGGTTTGCATATTCTCCAAACGGAATGTTGACCTTTACTTCTTCAATGCTCTTGTTATGCAGGATATTGTCTGCATTGATACACATTGAAACAACTCCCGGAAGAACTTCCTGCAATGCCTTTACAATTGCGTTCCTGGTGTACAGGGTTGTCTTTTCTTTTTCCCTCTGTGCTTCTGCATTATCCAGCTTCTTTGTGTCAATCCCCAGTGTAGACGGACTGATCACTCCCTGCAGGCACAGATCCAGGGCTGTAATGTATGATGCCATATAACTGTCATGAGGAATAACCGGCTGGTCCGTAACGACCTGATTCTTCTGACCTTCTCGCATATCTCCTTCCGCCGCAAAATAGCGGTTGTCGAACGGATTCGGTTTTATCAGCATCCCTGTTTCAGGATCATGTGGAACCAGGCATTCCGGAATATAGGTCTTTGCTCTTCCGGCTCTTAAGGCATCCATCCACTGGGACCATGTCTCATCCAGTGAATCATAGCTGTCGAGCTTTCCATCGAATATGCTGCCGCCTCTGCCTTCATATCTGGTAGACTCATAGATCATAAATGGTTCAGCCAGCATGACCGAATCATCAAATTTAATGTCTGTCAGATTCTCAGTGGCTTTTATAGATTTAATATCGACCAGTCTGCCGTCAAGATACAGCTCATTGATAATATAGCCATAGCCATAACGCTCATTCAGGACATACACTTTTCCTTTTTCTTTGTATGGTGTCTTGAATACAATCTCCCTGATTCGGTCTCTCTGGTAGACAAATTCAACTCTTTCACCCGGATACCACTCCAGTATCGGATAATCACTGATCGTTGTATCTATTGCCACTTTAAAAGCGCCATCTCCGATAAACAGTGTTTCTTTGAGGGCGCTTTCAATCTTTTTATAAAATTTATTATCTTTCTCAATTTCTTTCCACAGCTGTTCCTGCGCCGGCTGTTCAAATTCAAATTCGTTCATGTCCGGCAGAACAGTGAAAGAAAGAACTTTAACAGTCAGCCCCGGGAGACCAGTATGAATCTTCCGCATGTCCATTCCAGGGGTTGATCTACTTGCCCAGAACTTGTGTCTGTCTGCAAATTCTGCATTCTGCTGATAGATCTGTTCCAGCTCGTTTCCGTCACCCCTGTACCAGATACGGTTCAGAATTGCGTGTCCTTCGAAATCCATCATCTCATTGATCTGAAAGTTAAAAGGGTTCGCCGGAAGAACATTCAGCCAGCTCCGGACCGTCTTTTTTATGTTTTCATTTAATCTTTCCATCCATTTCACCTTTTCTGTTCCTCCTCAAATCCAATCAAGTCACGGTATGGAATCCATCCGTACTGCTGGGAGTTGATCGTGTGGTCATTTCTATCTTCCGGAATGTCTTTATCTTCATCCCAGGAATATTTCTCCATCTCTGAAATATGATTTGTACAGGTATCCACTACCAGATAGCAGCCCTGCTGGATCCAGCCAAGTTGAAGCTTGATTCTGTCCAGGATTTCTACTTTTTTGTAGGATTCCACAAAGTTATACAGGCATCCGTTCAGGCGCTTGTATTTCCGCAGTTCTGTGATCGTAGCCGCATCTGCGCAGTCAATAAAGGTTTCCCTTGCAAAGCCCCAGTCCTTACGGCATTTTTCCAAGAACTCAACAAATTTTACTGCTGTATCGGATGGAGCAAGAGGCTGATCCAGATCTTTGTTACTGTAAACTTTCTCAGCCAGGGTGATCAGTCTTCTATCTGTCGTAATGCCCTGGAATACCATTGCAATTGTATCCGGGGATTTTGAAGAGTACGAAGTATCCAGACCGCAGGTAAACTTTTTGAATTTTATTTTGCCTGCTGCCATCTGAGCTTTTACCCATTTCTCAGATACTACATGTTTCTTTCGGCTGAAGTTCGGGAAGATCAGTCCGGTTGCTTTTCCTCTGAGGCCTAGGATCTTGTTCTTATAGATCTTTGTTCCTTTCGGGGTGTTCCGGATGATCTGGTCTTTCTTTTCTTCCGAAAGTCCTGCATTATCGTCAAAAGAAAAGAACCAGTGAACCCAGCCGGGCTTTGGTTCTTCCTTTAATTCGTCTTTAATCTCCTGCGGCGTGTCCTCTTCCCATTCAGGAAGCGGGCGGCTGCAGTTGATATACTCTTTATATACATCCAGGCTGGGATCATCCGGGTTTAAGGTTGCCATGAGGTAATCACAGCGCATGGAAGCCTCACGGACAAAGTCAATATCTGCTGTGTTGATCTCATCGATATACAGGCATCCATACTGACCGCCAAGGGCTTTCTTCCATTTCTTCTTGTTTCCATATCCCAAAACGTATATGGTTTTGTCCCCGGATGAAGTATGAAAAAGAATATGCGGGATCTTGTCATCCTTGGTGCCGGATCCGTTGTACTCTACCAGGCTTCCGAAATCGTCCAGGATTCCAAGGTCTTTGTTGATAATGTTTTTCTCTGCTGTTCCAGTGTCGTCTGCTGCCAGGATATGAAGCTTTTTCGGGCTCTGGGCTACCTTCAGCATAAACTTAAAAATTCCTACTGTAGTCTTTCCTGCTGCCGTGGTACCTTCCAGGAACTCCACCGGTGTCTGACATTTCAAAAATGCTTTGTATTTTTCAGACAGCACAAGATCCATGCTGCTCATTATCCGTCTCCGCTGATCTGCTTGATCAAGCTGTCCAGTTTTGATTTTTCTTCTTTCATACCGCTGAGCTGAAGCTTGTCATTCCACATTGCCAGATGGCGTCCAAGCATATCCAGGGCTTTCAGTTTGTCTGCAAGCTTGATTTCTCTTTCTGTGCCATCTTCTCCAAAGGATTTTACTTTCACAGACTGTATAGCTGCCAGATCGTCCCTGGAGGCATCTTCTTTTAGCGTTGCGTCTTTTGCATTGATCACATCATCTGCATTTACAAACGCAATTCTGGCCAGTTCCAGAAGAACACGGTCAGCATTGATTCCGGTTCTTTTGGATCTTTCTGCGATTGCCTCTGAAATTGCTTCTGAAACTTGGGTTTTCTGGAGTAGCTCATGTCCGATTTCAGAGGCTCTCTGACCATTTTTCGCCTTGTATCCGGCTCTTATGGCGGCCTGGGTAGCATTCAGGTCAATCAGATACTCTTCCACAAATCTCTTCTGTTTTTTTGTCACTCAGGCTCACCTTCTTTCAAAAATATAATAAAATACAGTCCTGCCAGCACCATCCACGACAGCCGATTGCCGCCGTCAATCATGAAAGGAGGTGACCGCGTTAAGAATTACGGCTGGTGCTGTGCACGCTGTACGAAAATTGGCATAGAAAAAGCAGCCCCGGAAAGAGCTGCCTTTGTGTTGGTGTGTAACACTAAATTATACGCTTAATTTCTAAGCTATATTGTATTCCTGAACTTATTTGCATTTCATAAAATGGAATTTTCTTTCCCTTTGCTATATTAGCTAATATGCTTTTATCCTCACTTGTGCATTGAGTGCCTACAATTATTGCCTTAGGTTTTATTTCTGCATATGAAATCGGATTTTCCTGACTAATATCTATTGTCCTTGGAATTAGTCTCCACTCCTTTTCATATGTCCAACTTTCGCTTTTAGTTGTCGCCATGTCTGTTAATAATCTATTAGGTATTTCTGGCAATTTTGATACATCTAAATTCGATGGTAAACAATACTTTAACAAATAGTCATGAATACTTTCAGTCATGTCTACCTGTTTATTAGTATATTGAACTTTCGATAGTTTTATTTTCTTATTAAGTTTATCTTTACTGTATATAGTGCCATTTTCTATGTCTTCCTTTTCGTAAGCTATCAAAAAGCCTTTGTGGTTTTCTGCATAATGCGACCACATTAATTCTGAGTCATACTCTTCTGAAAAACAAATTATTTTCATATAATTTCGATAATTATTTCTTATTTGATCAATTAAATCATTAATTGTATTTAAAAAATTAATTTGAAATTCCGTTTTTTTATCCGACATCCATAACGCTCTTCCAAAATGAGCCACTGTTGGATCGCTTTCTTGCAATCTATTTAAAAAATCATCCATATGCTCCCAATTTTCTCTAATTGCAAATTCTATTTTATCTTTATCGACATAAATTCTATTATCGTATGGATCGTTAAAGTTAGCTGGCGTGGAAAAATATAACCTATTTTTCTTTAACGCGTCTATATTCTTTGCAGCATCATTATTTAATTTTCTATATCTAAATAAGCAATTATCTAAATATTTTTCCACTTTTCTTTTCCTCCCACATACATTTTCTTTCATCATACTACAAAACGCCCCATATTTCTACAGAGCGTTCGAAAAAAAATGTATGTAATTGGGATAGCTTCTTTCGAAACCAATCGGAACACCAGGACTTGAACCTGCGGCTCGGCTTAACGGCTCATGCTCCCTCCCGATCGGGGAAGTGTTCCGAATTTGTGATCCATACGTGCCGCTGTATCAATCACTTGGAGGTTTCTGTGTTCTTTTCTCTGAACCACATTTTTATTTACGTCTGCAACATTTTTCTGTTTTCCTACCCTCGAAGTACACAGACAGCGTTGCGGCACTTGTCAATCATTTAATAAGGAGCTATTATGAAATCTTTTCACCAAACCCAGTTTATATACTACCATGGAAAAAGCGAACATGACCGAACATTTTATAATTTTCCTAAATTATCTTTCAAATATCTGTCATGACGGATTCTGCAATTATCTTCTGTATATTTGATCCGCCGCTTCGGAAAACGGTAATTCATATTAATGGCTACTGCTGCCCAGGTCATATCATCCAGATAGTAAAAGCGAAACATCATTCTCAGATCACTCTTTGGGATTTTCTCAATAAAATTATCCACTGCATTTACAGCCTCCTGCAGCTCATCTTCCAGGATATGTAGCTTTAACACCCTCTTTTTTATCATGTTCTTCACCTGGTCTGCTTCCGGAAGGGGATAACCGGTTATCTTAATTGGCCCTATGGTTCCATCTTTTCTTGTGCCTCTGACGGTGTCTGATACAACACCTTCTGCTTTGATTCTTTCCAGCCTGTGCTGATCCCGATCTATCCGTTCTTTCAGGTCACGGATTTCCCCTTTTATCTCCAGGTATTGTTCCAGAATGTCCTTGTCCATCGGTACCACCTCCTGCTTTCAGTCGTTCCAGTTCCCAGTATGTTGGTGATCTGGTTATGCCGTTTGATAACTGTAATTGCACTACATGGGGATATAATGCTTTTATCCTGGCTTTCACCTTTTTGGTGATGATCTTCCCGTCACCAGAAGCATAACTGGTTTGTATGATCTGAATAACATCCCCTCTTTTGATTCCATGTTTCTCTTCCAGCTGCTTCTGCTGCCGCTCCCATTTCTCAGCTTCAGCTATCGCATATTCAGCTGTGGGATCCTTGTATTTTTCTTTATTCATTTTACACCTCTGTTTCTAATCATGCAGGAGCCAGGCAATCACACCGAAGGCTCCGATCAGCACGCCAACACCCATTGCAACGATTACATCTATCATTTATTTCACCACCCTCTTATACATCTTTTAAGAGCTTCTGGATCATTCTTTTCATATAAGCCACAACTCGATACCGTGTGGTTGATCCATCCAGATCCACAATTTCTTTTTTCTCTCCAAGATTCTAGATAAACAAGATTGCCGCTTCCATGGCAAATCCCCCATTTTACACCATTTCTTAATCCTGGCTGTGGTCTACATCTTGGACACTCCGGGCAATCTATGTATTCTTTGTTTCCGATCTTACTCATCTGTTACTTTCTTCCATCCTGGCGAATGCTTCTAAGCATATCTTCAATCCCTTGTTCATAGCCTTCATAGAAACTATTAGCTCTTTCTATTTCCCTGCACTTTTTTCTTCCAGCTGCCGCCTGGAGGTTATCCGCAATTTTCTCGATTTCTTTGTATGTCTCTTTTTCCATTGTCTCACCTCGTTCTGAGGAACCTGGCCAGCATACTGTCTCTCCAGTCTGTTGCCTGTTCTGATTCCCATTTATTACAGCCATAATTGTCTGTGATCCAGATTCCTTTCTTTTCACAGAGGAAATCGTCATTGTGTCTGCAAGTCTTACAGGTTTTGTCTTTCACCTTTTCTTCCCAGTCAAATTTCTGTCCACATTTCAAGCAATACTTTGTAACTTCTTTTCCTGCAAAGAGTTGCTTGCAGGATGGACAACGGTATATAGTTGTATATCCTGTGTTGCACTCTATTTCAGGCTTTTTCGGCGGGCTTTCCCAGCCTGGGTTTAAATGGTTCCATTCTTCTTTTGCTTCCCTTGTCCAAGGTAAATCCTTACTTGTCCAATGGCACGCTTTGCATTGGAGGAACATCTTCCCATTCATTGCATCCCAGACTCTCATGTCATTCTTACCGCATTTCGGGCATTTTTTCTGCATTTTCCATCACCCCCAGTCCTGCAATCCGCTGTCATTTCCTCTTATCCCATTATGCATTGCTGTAGTTCGTCCATTGATACCATAGGCCTCAACCAAACCTTTGTGATATCCATTACGGTATTCTTCCTGATTATCGTGATATACCTTAATGAAATCATCAATTGTATAAAACTCTTTTGGATTTTCTGCCACATAATCTTCTGCCTCACACCATGTGCTATATTTGCTCAGCGCCGCTAAACGAATAAATTCACTTTTGTCCATCTTCATTTCATATCTTCCTTTCGCACCTATTCCCTGTTAAATCCCATTTCTTCATAAATGTTATAATTTGCCAGGTCCTCAAACTCTACATCAATGTCCATCTCCTTATGTGCAAGCTCGTAAGCTTTCGCAACTCCAATCCGGTCTACATAATCCATTGCTGCTTTCCAGTTCTTTAGGAATTTTTTGTTTGCTTTTGTAAATCCCCATGAAAACTTAATCGCATACAGGGAAATGATTATATTTGTTATGGTAATATAGTCCTCTGCCCGTTCCAGTTTCTCCTGGGCTTCTCTAATCACAGCGTCTGTTACAGCTTCTGTTGTCTGCTGTTCCATCCTTTTCAAGTATGTTTGCAATACAGAAGCCTGCTGCCCGGTCATCCCTGCTACCTGGGCCACTGTAAGATTAAGGTTTAATGGCACCTGACATTTTTCCTGCATCCTTGCCTGGCGCCTTCTTTCTGCTCTGGTCATACTCTTTCACCTCTTCGTTATTAGGCATTCATTTTGATTATCCTCTGCCCTTCTTCAACAGTTTCTGCCGGACCAGATCGTATTCCAGGAGCAAGTTCCGATCTTTGTTTCTGCTGAGTGTCCGGTCTGCGGCTCTTAGATAGTATCTGCCGTTTATCAGTCTTCCCTCGGCTGCGGCACCGTACAGGCTCCCGACTGTCCGGTTCAGCCTTTCGGATGCTTCCTTTATGGTTACAGCCTCTTCCGGCTCTTTTGTTATGTTTTCTGTAATCTCATATAATGTCATAGCCAGTTTCTCCCGAATATCTTCCGGAACTGTTCCCTGCTTCCAATCTGGCTCTCAAAGGCTTCCTGCCCCTGTAGGTGAAGCTCATCCATTACCGCCTGGTCTTTATGTACCGCATGTGCTCCGAACTGGTGGCATTCCAGGCACAGGTCTACTTTTAATCCATATTGTTCAGATAATGTTCGGTTAGGTCCGCCAAAAATATGATGCTCTTCGGTCTGTGTGTACCGTCCGCACAGGTAACATCTTCCTTTCCGGCTTCCAAGGATGCTTGCCGGATGGGAAATTCTTTTTTTCTTTGTTTTCCCTTTCGGGAATTTCAGTCCTACATCCATACGCCCACCAGATTCCCGGAATCACCCGGCAATGGCGGAAAGAAAGTCAGCCTGGTCCGGTCTCTAAAAATGAAATGAAGCTCCCTTACATTCTTTTTTATAAGCACAACATTTGTTGGCTTGTCTCCTTCGAATAACCTGGCTACACTCTTCCCGGGGTAGTCTGTTGGATTTTTATATATAGCAAATGAGGGAAGTTCCATCTCACTCATGTCTATCTGTTCGATGTCTTCTACGATCTTATCGTTCATACGGCTCCTTTCCCCTGCTCCTTACAGGACGGAGCAGGGATGTAAATTGTGATATATAGGATTTAGATTGCACCCTTGTTAATCCACCCAGTTCCTGCCAAGATGATCTACTTTCATATTCAGCCATCTTTCCCAGAAACCAGCGCTTTTGAACTGGCTGAAGGTAACATTCCCAAAGCTCTCAAAAGCTTTTGCTATATGATCTGCAGCTCCGTATTCGGTAAGGGAATCCAGATATTCTTTTCTGCTGATCGGCTTGTCCACTACCTCATGGGGTTGCGCCGGCGCAATTCCCGCGCTCGGTGTGCTTTCCTTTGAAGGTTGTGGCTCCCTGGATTCTTCCGGCTTGCTTTCCGAAGGCTCCTGGTTCTCACCTATACGGTATTCCTTCTCAGTATTTTCTGACCTTTCTGCCTGTTCATGTTCTTCTGAAATCTTTTCCCGGACTGCTGCCAGCTGCTCTGCTTCATTCTCTTCCGGGACTGAATTCTCCCTCTCTGACACTGACTGTTCTTTGGTCTCTTCCGTAAGAACCGGCTTCGGCATATACTCCTCATGGTTCAGAATGCTGTCCTGCCCCGGGATCTGTTCTTCTGGCAGTTCTTCTTTTTTCTCTTCCTGCTGTTTTTCCACAGGTTCTTCCATTTCTTCCGGCTTTTCCACATTCTTTCCACCAGTTTCCACCGGTTCTGGCTGGATTTCCTCTGAAACAGATGCTGTTTCTTGACTTTTTTCTTCTTTTTCATCTGTCTTTTGCGCCGGCGCAATTTCGGAGGTTGCAATAGTATCTTCTAAAGCTGATGCTTCTTTTTCTGGCTGTGTCATTTTTTGACTTTCCGGCTCAAAATAGGCTTCCCAGGTCCTGCTGCCGGCTGCCTTTTCTCCAAACAGATCCTGCACAATGTTGAAGAACTCACTCCACGGCATATTTTCCGTGCCCTGAGGGATCTGTTTTACCATGATCCCCTTATCCAGACCGTACATCATCAGAAATACGGTTTCTTTACGGTAACTCCTGCTGCCGGAAGGGTTCACAATATCCACCATCTGTCCCATATCTCCGGCTCTATAGGCATCGGATCCGAACAGATCATTCAGTGTTTCCCTGGATGCTCTAAAAAATTCAAAGACAGTTTTATAAATCTTGTTGTCTTCCCCATTTTTCCAGTTCAATAACTGTTCGGGGTTGTGTTCGTTTTCCTTGTTGAACTTCTTTAATTCTCGGATGTCTGCCCTCTTGGTGTCCGGGGTGATCAGCTGCTGGTCTTCTTCTGTGAGCTGAAGCATTTCGGAAAGCTGGGCGAATTTAAAATCTTTGTACTGCTCCTGGAGTTCCGGAGTGTCTCCCGGAAGAGAATAACGCTCATATACATTCATGAACCGGCTTACGCCGTCCGGGTTCATGTCATATTCTGCCTTGGCAAATTCGGTGATGGAACTGTAGCCGTCCAGTGTATAGGCCTTGGAAGCATTGATCCTGGTCAGCTGCCAGCCAATCTTTACAAAGCTCTTTACGATTCCGGTTAAATTCTCTTTGATCTCTGTTTTGCACTGGATATAATCATCCAGGGTTAACTGTACATATTCCATAATGTCCTCCTTATACTGCGATCTGGATTCTCTCAGGCTTCTGCCTGATACTCTTCCTGAATGCATCCAGTAATTTTTTTATCTGCTTTTCATCCGGTTTACGGTCATACTCGGAATACCACTGTAAGATCCTGTCATCTTCCATGCTTATTTCTATTGTGTAATATGGTTTTTCCAGTTCCCTCTTTTTTCGCAGGAACAGGATCCAGCTTTCACCTGCTGCCATCTTTTCCATATACCGCGTGGAAGCTCCTACACAGTGGTGGAGTGTCCTGCCTTCAATAATCAATTCTTCGCATCGTCCCGCCGGAATGATCATATAATCCTTGTTTTCCCAGAAATACCTTTTTGTTTCCGGCAGATGCTTCACAATTTTTTTATCAAGTCTTTCATATTTTTCTGCTTCTTTTTTCACCCTTTCTGCATCCCTTCTGGCGTTGATCCTCTCTATCAGTTCATCATGTCTGGCTTTAAGGTCTTTTGGCAGTCTGACAATATCATCTGTTACATCCAGCCCTTCATTTTGTGCCATTCTCAGATAGTCAGCCCATATCTGTGTCACACTGTTAGGACTTGTCTTCTGTTTCTTCATGTAATTAACCATACGGTTTACGCTTCCCAGCTCATTCAGTATCTTCTGGCAATCTTCCGTATCAACTCTTTTTTCGGAAAGGAATTCCAGGCTTTCCCTCGATATCTTTATCTTTTTCCCTGATTTTTCCCTTTTCTCTTCATACTGCAGCCACTCTAAAGCATCTAGCCCTCCATCGATTTCCTTCAGCCTGTGAAGCCGGTTTCCGTCCAGTCTGAGATTTTCCGTCAATTTTTTACAGTCTGTCCGGATGCATCCCGGATTGCCCCACATTCCATACAGGTCCACCACATCTTCAGCTAACTGTATAAGCCCTGCTTTGATCCAGTATTCCAGCCATTTTCGTTCTTTGAATGTGACAATAAAGGTATTTACGTTGATTTTTCTTGGGATTTCTGCAAGGATGTCCAGCCCGCTGTTCTGCAAGGAATCCCCATACGCCAATACTTCCTTTAGGTTTTCCGGATACAGATAAGATTTGTAAAACCGTTTGTTTATCTGGTTATGGTCCCAAAATTCCTGTTCAAATTCGTCCTGTTCATATCCAGTCCCATACCATACCTTCCCCCAGTTCCTGGCTCTTGGAATGATCACCCTTATCTCTTCCATGATCTCAATCTGTTTTTCCCCCGGTGTCCAGGTGCACCGTGTCCGAAGCTGCCGTTCCACCCACTCCAGCTCATTCATTATCTGCAGCACAACGACCGGTTCTTTTTTCTGTATCTTCTCCCTGTTCAGGCATGCTGTGACAGGCTGCCCACATTTCGGGCATGTCGTTTTTTCATTATGCTTCCATCCTGTTTTGGTCCAGCCCTTATGACCGCAGACAGTACAGGAATAATCCGTCCGGCTCTTTTTCCGCTTCATAAACAGATATTCCTGTGGAAATATAGTTGTTCTCAGCCATTTTTCCAGATTTTCCGGCAGAACCGGTACCTTGCTCATCATCTCTTCAACCCGGTTTCTTTTTTTCTGCAAGGCATTCATATATTTTTCCTGATTAATGCAGGTCTCATAGTAATCAAGCCCTTTTCCCAGATAATTTCTTGCTGTCTGTTCGTCTTTCTTCGTGTTCCAATTCCAGTCAGTTGCCTGGTAATAGCATTCCCCGCCTTTCACCGGAGTTTTTCCCATGCAGATCCTTGCTATGTTATCCATTTTGCATGTTTTCCATGAACCGTCCACGTAACAGGCATATGTAAACCTGTCGGCAAAATACCTTGCCTTCAGCTCACCCATATAGAAAAGATCAATATTCAGATACTGCTGCCCGTCGTATTCTGCAACCTGGCTTACCGCAGTTACATGCCCGCTTATTTTTTCCGGAGCTTCCTGCTGGGGAATGTTCAAAAGCAATGCTGTCCGTTTCAACTTCTGGCACCTCCCAGATAGTACTCACGGATCAGCTTCTTGGCTTCACCCATACCAGGAACGCCAAAATCCACCTTGTTTGCGGATATTTTTGCAGCTTTTACAATCTCCTTGTCTACACTGATCCGGTTCTGGAATGAATAGGTGAGAAGCGCAGCCATGCAGTCCTTTAATGATTTTCCTTTCTTCCGCACCTGATGTGCAATCAGATCGTCCTCCATGCATATTCCGCGGATGTACTCCACCCAGTCCAGCATAAGGCCTTTCATTTTCAGATTCTTGCTCTCAATGTCCAGTTTTCCCATAGCTGCAGTCTGGGCATCACACAGATAAGGAATGTCCCCGTTCAGATACAGATCCACGTAATCTTCCGGGATTCCGTTTTCTCCTGCCATGGTTCTGATGCTCTCTGTGTCCCCTTCATTAAAGAGGTTCTCTGCAAGCTCATTGATTTCCTTGCAGCTGTCCATTTCTCCAAATTTATCAAACATATTCTTCCTCCCTATACTTCATCTTCATTTGGCATTACCCTGTGGTACTGGTACCTCACCGTATGCATTGCTTCCAGCTTCAGGAGCTGTTCCCAGAGCTGTGCATTCCTCACTGGCTCGCCGTTTGCTTTCTTCCAGCCGTTCTGTTTCCACTGGCTGGCGTATTTATGGTAAGTGGCAAGATACCCACAGTCTGTATGTACGGTCACGATTGCAGGGCGGACCAGGCGCTGAAATGCTGCGATTGCAGTCCGCATCACCAGCTGGTGTTTCGTCTCGCCTTCCGGAAGTCTTCCCACTCCCCAGCGGTACTGCCCTTTGCAGGTTACTTTGTAGTAATACTTTGCCTCCTTTGGCTTTGGTGCCCTGGAGGACTCATATAGATAAATGTCTGTCTGTACTCCCATGTCTTTAAATCCTCCTGTTCAGCCGGATCATGGTGTAACGGCGGTATTTGTAACCGGTTACCGGATTGATTCCTTCAAATGATTCTGCTATGTAATAACCCTTCTTTGGTTTCAGGTCCTTTTGCCATCGTTTCAGCTTCTCTGGTTTCGGTTCCGGAAGAGGCATGTTCCGGGAATGGCTGTAATTTGCTTCCCGTAGTCTGGGCTTTGCCTGAGTGCCATCTTTTTTCTCTTCCCTGGTATTCTCATCCTTTGTAAGATAGGCTGCCAGTCTTTTAAAATCTTCTTCCGGGCACATGCTCTTGCGGATCTGTGTCACAAATACGCCGCCATATTGCCAGATTCTTTCTATGAGGCTGGCAGTATCTCCGATATCGTTTATTACAAAGTGAATGTGCCAGGCACCTTTAGTTCCTCTTTCAATGTTCCGGATCCAGTAGAGCATCCGTCCTCTTTTCTTGTATATTCTCTTCAGCTTGTCCATTGCCTGGCGAAACTGTTTCATTGCTGTTGCCATGTCAGGCGGTCTGATCTCGGGCCGGTATGTGTATGTAGCCCAGAGATCGCCAGGGGAGAAGTACTCCATCAGAAGAAGCCTTACACCCTTTTCCTTCTTCCAGGCATTTACCCTCTGGATATCCTCCGGGGTAGGTTTCCGCTTCGGCTTTCGTTTCTCTCCTGGAGCTCCGTACCTTCCGTCATGGTTTTCTTCTACATATAGGATATCCTTCTTACGCAGATACCAGGTTTTACGCTTGGTTCCCATTCCATTAAGCTCCTAACTTTAATATCTTTATCAAGTTCGAAACAGGGGATTTTTTCCCCTGTTTTCTTGACTTTCTGCCGCCTGGATGGTATATTATTTATAGATGTTTTATCCAGACGCAGAATTCGTCTTAGAACCGTGTACTCCTAATACACGGTTCTTTTTTTATGCGATTATGTAACCTCCGCCCCTCAGAACACACAGTTCTTTAGCAATTGCTTCAGCTTCACTTCTTGTCCCATAGTGACTTCTGAGAGAATTATCCGAAAACCTTATAATCCACATCAGCTTTTTCTCCTTCTGGTCTTCCATTGACATTTCTCCATGTTCCCTTTACAATGAAAGGGTGATAAACTTTTTTGTCCATTGGACACCGGATCCTGATGAGCTCCCAACTCTCAGGATCCATTTTTAGTTACCGGCTCTGTGCCCTGTATCAGCATCCACGCAACCACCGACAGGGCAAATGCTCCAAAAAGCTGTGTTCCGCCCCATTCCCAGAATGGAAGGTATGTAGCAAGGATGCCTATGATAGCAGCTATGATTATGTTACGCTTCATTCCCAGACTCTCCTTCCACAACAGCCCGGTTGCTCCAACCGATCATCTGCACCAGCTTTTCCGGATGAAATGCCGGAGCATACTTTCTGGCATTACGATCCAGAAGCTGGCGCCGATAAGTAAGATAATCAATGAACACCAGAACGTTGATCAGAATAATATTTCCATCTCTGATAACTGCATAATCGTTATAGCGCCCTGTTTTGATTTCATCTTCAATTTCAAACAATCTTGTCCGCACAGTTCCGGTACTGATCTGAAATTCCTTTGCCAGCTGCTCTTTTTTCATGTACGGATATCCCCGTATGGATTCTGTGTAAACCATCTTTTACTTACCTCCTTTTATAGATCATGGTTGTACGGAGTTACTTCAGCTTTTTCATAACCCCTGTCCGGTTTGTGTACGAACGGTTCTGAGCTTGTTTCTCCTGCTTCCTTACATCTCCAAGCAGCCGTTCCAGATCACTGATCACCTTCCGGTTCTCTTTCATCCAGCTACAGATCGGAGCTGTTGTTTCTTTCATGTCTTTTGCCTTTCTCCGCTTCCGCCGTATATCCCGCAAGGTAAATCCCTGACAGATATAGTCATACTGGCTGTTTTCGTTGAGCTCGATATTATGTAAAATATCCTGTGTCTGGCGATCCATATCATTTTCTGTGAAAATTGCCAGCCGATTAGATTCTTCACAGGTACGAAGAAAACTTAAGAATGCATTTAATTCAGTGCTACAGTTAACTATTTCAATCACCTCTTTCTGTCGAAATGTCTTGAACTGTGTTGCGTAAAATAGATAACGTATCCTTATTACTCTTAATTGTCATTTCACACATCTCTTTAACATAGCCATCTACCTTTTTGAAATAGTAAGTGGCTAATATTTTAGTAGTGATCACTGACGCTAAAATACTTGCTCCAATAATTTCCATCTTGCTTCATCTCTTTTCCTGTTACTTCTCCAAATTTCATTGACTTTTCTTTTGCATTCTCCTATCTCCAAGCGAAAAGTACTTCATATCTACCTTATCTCCAACGCTTGTCATCTTCCAAATTCTGTGGTACATTTTAGTGGGAGGTATCAATATGAATTGGGTTATATTTGGTCGAATTGCTGATATATTTGGAATCATCAGCTTTTTTGTTTCCCTCGGAATCTTTCGAAAATTATATGCTCGCGCAGAATTTCAAAAAGAGACCTACAAAACAGAACGTCAAGAGTTACTTAATCACCTACAAGCTCTCCAACAAAATATTTGGAATGATGAACTTAACACCGCTAAAATACAAGATTTGCTCCAGATAAAAGTATTTGAGTATCAAATCAAATATTTATTTATCTCGTCACCTCGCTGTATTTTTCATGCTTTTCGATGCACTCGTCTTTTGAAAAACGGCATTTCTAAAGCAAATACCAATAAAATTCGGCAGGATATTAACTTTTTAATTGCACGCCTATCTCGAAAGGAGTAACATCATGAATTCAGCTCAAATTTCAAGCTTTCTTAACAAAACAATTGAAAAAACCAAATCACAAGAGCTAGTGTGGAGCCCACTTTCTGCTGATCTTGAAGTGAAACCACTGCATGCGCCTTCTTCGCATTTTCCATCATTTGGATACTCACTTATAAAATCGATCAGCTATATGGCATCTTACAAAACAGGTAAAATTCTTCTGCTCACTTATTCCAGTGATCCACAATTATATTTCACTACACCACCTGACGGTTGTGTCTTTTCTCTGCGTATGCAGGATGCAATTAGTGAATACAGTATAGAAATTACCAATAGTCGTACCCAATTCGCCCCCGAATTGATCCGGTTGTATAATATAATTGATAATATTTCTCCTACTTTAACTACTCTTTTGGATGATTTCCTCAATAGTTGAATACTTTTTGAAATTGCTGGTCTCTCTTGTATTCAGGTCAGCAATTTCTTTTTTTGCGCTCTCTATTCGATTTTGAGCTTGCCGCAGTTGTATTAGTTCCAAGCGTTTTATTCGAATCTCATTATCTTCAAGTTGTCGCAGAATATTTTTCAATAACCATTTCGGAATAAACATCTTTTCTCATCTCCTTTCCTGTTACTTCTCCAATTTTCATTGACTTTTCTCCTAACTTTTCCTATCCTTTTAATACAGGGTACTGGCATACCCGAGTATCTGAGAAAGGAGAAATGTTTTATGGGCGTTAATGAATCTGCAAAATATCAGCTTGCAAAAACATTTACAGAACTCGCTATACAGAACAACTTAATTGATAAGCATGCAACTGCAACTGAAACGGCTAAAGAAGTTACAAATTTCTTTAATACGATTGTAAAAACAATCAACAAGCCCACAGAAGAATAATTAATTAACTTCAAGCCCAGCCCTGGCGGATATCAGTTTCGCCAGGGCTTCTGCCATGTATGAAATCTTTTCGTCCACGTCAAAAGAAGCTTCCATATTTTTTTCCTGGATTCTGTTGCATATAAGTATGATAGTCTCATCAACCTTCCTTTTCATATTTTCCACCTACACCTCCTCCTTTCCTGTTACTTCTCCAAATGCCATTGACTTTTCCCTCAGCTTCTCCTATTCTTTTCCTACAGGGTACTGGCATACCTAAGTTTAAAAGAAAGGAGATTGTTACATGGAACTAACAAAGGACGCCGACAAAATGATTTGTGTTATTTACAAATCATTTCTTCAAGCCAGAAAAAACGGTTGTGCAAAAGCAGACGCAAGACGTTTTAATAAATCCGCTTTAAAGGGGTTCCCAGCTTTTGAAGCCTGGAATCCACGAGATATTTCTGACACGCTCCTAGAAATCGGACGTAAGGGGCTTGTTAAAATATATATCGGTGGAGATTTTGAACTAAGCGATTCTGGTATCATCTATATGGAAAATCGCTTTAAAAACGGATTGCTTGAAGTAACTGATTTTATCAGCAAGTTTATTCCATAACTACATTGCCACGATGTGTAATAATGCCATTATCTTCAATACTGTCAGTACAAGCATCGTGGCGATAACCAAAAGGGTTATTATCTTTTCCGTTTCCTTTCATCTCCTTCTGTTACTTCTCCAACTCAATAAGGTTTTCACTCTGCTTCATCGCCTTCTTGTGTTTATGTGTTTTTGTCCTTTTTCGTGACATTATGGAGTAAAAAAAATATCTTGCACGGATTTTCCATAGTAATCCGCAATTGCTATTTTAATAGAATCTCTCGGAATTCTTTGCTCTGTTTCATACATGCCAAGCGTAGATGTAGCAATTCCAATACCTTTTGCTGCTTCTGCTTGGCTTTTCTTTCCTCTCAACTCTATTAAGCGTTTTCCATATGGAACCACCTTTCGCCCTCCTTTCTGTCACGTTTTGTGACTATTTGTAATATATCACCATCTGTGTCCTATGTCAATCACTTTTCGTGACATTTTTATATTTACTTCTATCACGTTTTGTGATAATATGAGTTCATAACTTACAAGGAGGTACACTATGGGAAACTTTCAAATCATATTTAGAAAGTTACGTACTTCATCCCGTTTAACTCAAAATGAAATGGCGGAAAAATTGGGTATTTCTCGCAGCACTATCGGAATGTATGAAACAGGTGCCAGAGAACCAGATTTTGAAACCCTTGAAAAGATAGCCGATTATTTCAATGTAGATACCGACTTCTTACTTGGACGCACTGAACAAACTACCATGCTTCCAGAAACCATAGGATCATACTCAAAAACCCGCGAACTCACTGAAATATATCTTCAGCTATCTAATAATAATCAGGAAAGAGTCCTCACTTATTCCAAGAGCCTTCTTTCCACTCAACAATTAGATGATGAGCTTGCTACTGCTACTCAGTACCAACAGCCAACTACACTTGCAGCTCACCACGAAGGCAATGAATATACAGAAGACGAACTGAAAGAAATTGACCAGTTTAAGAAGATAGTAGAAAACAAAAGGAAATAATCGGCAGACCTGCCAGAATGTACATTGACAATATAATATATTTACCCAGGGAACTGGGGGACGTGCTCTTTGCCTAATCCGGACACCTTACGGAGGAGGTGAAGTTTATGAGCGATTATGAGACATTTATGATTATGTTGACTTTTGCTAATTTAATCGTAGCCATACTTACATATGCACATAAAAAATAGCCGTCCTAATCTTTGGCGAGATCAACGGCTATTTTTTAGCTAACTATTTTCGCTGGGTTGGGTGAAGTGCAGTCACCTTCCAGCTCCCTTGTTAAATATATTATATGTCAATCCGAAATATTTGTCAATTTTCTTTTTGGGAAGCAGCTGTACAGATTTTTGTACACGTATTGAGATATACTAGAGCGGGAGGTGTTTACAATGAGCACATATGAGGAATTACAAGACCTGGCCTGCGCGGACGGTATAGACGTAATGGACTATGGATTTAATAGTCCAAACATAAAAGGCTTATATTGTAACAGCACTGTAGCAATCAATAAGTCCATTTCAACCCAGGCAGAAAAATCCTGTGTCCTGGCAGAGGAGCTTGGTCACCACTACACGACTGTTGGCGACATTATTGATCAGTCTGAGGTCAGCAACCGAAAACAGGAATACAGAGCCCGACTCTTTGGTTACAACCTTAAGATCGGACTGATCGGAATCACACACGCTTATGAAGCTGGATGCCGTAACTTATATGAAATGGCTGAATACCTGGATGCTACAGAAGAATATTTGAAAGAAGCGCTTGACTGTTATCATTCCATACATGGGGTTTATGCTACCTTGGATAATTACATCATTTTCTTTGAGCCTTCATTTACGGTGATGAAAGCAGTATCTAAAACAGACTAGTTATAGACAAATTGCATACAATATGGTAAGATGAAGTCTAACAGAAATGGTCGTTGTAGAGATGACTAGCAAAAGCTCCTCTTACCGTTATTTGGAAAGGGGAGCTTTTTCTTTAAAGCATTTTCAAAATAATTTCAAAGGAGGATTTTATGTTCTTTTTCTTTGATGATAACAATTTACCTGCAAATGCCGGAACTCCTTCAAATATCGATTATTCCGAATCTCTCTTTGAATCAATTAAACATATTGATGATAATGATAACGAATTTTGGTATGCAAGAGAATTGCAAATTGCTTTGGAATACAAAGAATGGAGAAATTTTATTAAAGTAATTGAACGCGCTATCATTGCTTGTCAAAATAGTGAAAATAATGTATATGAACATTTTGTTGAGGTCAACAAAATGTCCCCTGTCCCCAATGGTGGAACAAGAATTATTGATGACTATGAATTATCTCGTTATGCATGTTATCTTATTGTTCAGAACGGCGATGCCAGAAAAAAAGTAATTGCTCTTGGTCAAACTTATTTTGCAGTAAAAACCAGACAACAGGAATTAATTGAAAATTTTGATGATCTTACCGAAGATAAAAAGCGTTTAGCAATCCGTAATGAAATGATTGCCCACAATAAATCTCTTGCAGAAGCAGCAAAAATGGCAGGTGTAGAAACGCCTCAAGAATATGCTGTTTTTCAAAATAAAGGCTATCAAGGACTATATGGAGGGCTTGGTGCCAAAGAAATACACGCTCGAAAAGGATTGAAGAAAAGTCAGAAAATATTAGATCACATGGGAAGTACTGAATTAGCAGCTAATCTTTTCCGCGCTACTCAAACAGATGAAAAACTTCGCCGGGAACATATCGTTGGAAAAGCAGCTGCCAATAACACGCATTACGAAGTTGGTAAGAAAGTCAGACAAACAATTAAAGAACTAGGTGGTACCATGCCAGAAGATTTACCAACACCTCCCAAAAGTATTAAACAAATTGAACTGGAACAATGTAAATTAGAAAAAGATTAAAGAAAAACCGCCCCAGTGTTACCAGCACTAGAGCGGCCAGCACATCCGAAGATGCACCTTATTTTCAGCAAAAATATTGTATCATCTTCGGGGCAGCCATGCAAGCGGAACCTTTGTTCGCGCTGGCTGTTATTTTTATACTCATTTTTTACCGGCACTTGCGCCGGCTCAATTAAAAGGAGGATGATACCATGTGGGTTGAGGAACGTCCAAACGGAAAATTCAAATTTTGTGAACGCTATACAGATTATCTAACCGGAGATATAAAACGCGTTTCTGTTTTCATGGATAAAAACACAACACAAACCAGGAAGCTTGCCCGAAGAATTCTTGAACAGAAAATTCAGGACGCTATGATTGTAAAGCCCAAGCACCAATATACTCTAAAGGAGCTTGTGGAAGAATACCGAAAGAGCCAACAACAGACTGTAAAAAAGTCTACCTACACTAGAAACTTTCACGCATGCAACTCTATCATCAAGATTCTTGGTGAGAATACTATCGTAGAGCATATGACAGCCAGGTACGTGCGTGATAAGTTCTTGGAAACAGGGAAGGCTCCTGGAACTCTAAACGAGGCCCTGCGGCGCTTCCGAGCTCTAATCAGATGGGGGTATAGTTAATGATCTACTTAAAGATGCTTCTTTTCTTGAAAAGATTGAGAATTTCAAAGACGTCCCACACAAAGAAAAGATCCAGGATAAGTATCTGGAAGCTAATGAGCTAAAGCAACTCCTGCAAGAAATGTCCGATCCAATCTGGAGCCTTCTAACAGAATTTCTTGCTCTGTCTGGAATGCGTTTTGGAGAAGTTATCGCTCTCGAAGATTCGGATGTAGATCTCTCTGCTAAGAAAATCCATGTAACAAAAACTTTTGATTCTGTCAATAAAGTAGTTACATCTCCTAAAAGCTTTTGTTCTATTCGTGATGTCTACATTCAAAAGGAACTCGAAGTTGCCTGCAAGAAAATACGCGCCTTAATGCTGCGCAGAAGATTAATGTATGGTTTAGACAAACAGCTACTTTTTATGTTTTCGGAGAAAGGAACTCATATACACTATTACGCATACAATAAATATTTAAGGGAAAACTCCCTTCGTATTTTAGGACGCACTATAACGCCTCATGCGCTGCGTCATACTCATGCCTCTCTTCTCATGGAACAGGGAATCAGCATTGATACCATTTCTCGAAGGCTCGGACATGAGAATAGTGATGTGACACGGGAGATTTATCTACACGTAACTAAAAAGCTCCAGGAAAAAGACAATCAACAGATTGCGAAAATATCAATTTTGTAATTTGCCCCCTATCTGCCCCCTGGAAGATTTTCAAAATAAAAAAAAGACAATAAAACCTAATAAAATCAAGCATTTTACGATGATATATGCACGAATGCCAAGTCCCACTGCCGGCATTGTTTCATATTTCATAAGTTATATAAATCCCGTCAAAGCATTGCTTTTACGGGATTTTTTGTTGCTTAGGGTTTCAAGAAATGTCAGGGGTTGTCAAAAATTTGCCCCCTATTTGCCCCGCGGATTCATACTTTTGACCATCCATCCCCAACTGTTCCATTTTTCTATATATCAAAAAAGAGGAACCGCCAGCATCTCAGCGGTTCCTTATTTCATTTACACTGTTTGCAAGTCAAACTTATCAAACCGTTTTTATCTTACTCATAAATAATTACGCCAGGTCTTCATCCTCCAGCATTTTCTCAAAGATCGGGAAGCAGTCGAAGGTTGCAAAGTAATCTCTTGGTGTCTCGGCGCGGCGGATCATGTCGAAGCTTCCATCTTCGTGAAGAAGGATCTCCGCAGATTTCAGCTTGCCATTGTAATTGTAGCCCATGGAAAATCCGTGTGCACCGGTATCATGGATCACCAGGTAATCTCCCATATCAATCTTCGGAAGATAACGGTCAATTGCAAATTTATCATTGTTCTCACAAAGAGATCCTGTAATATCATACAGATGATCACAAGGCTGCTTCTCTTTTCCAAGAACGGTAATGTGGTGGTAAGCACCGTACATAGCAGGACGCATAAGATTTACTGCACAGGAATCCACACCGATATACTCTTTGTGAGTGTGCTTCTCGTGGATAGCTTTTGTTACCAGACATCCATATGGGCCCATCATAAAACGTCCAAGCTCGGTATAAATGGCCACATCCCCCATTCCTTCCGGAACCAGAACCTCTTCATATACCTTACGCACACCTTCTCCAATAGCACGAATATCGTTTGGAGTCTGCTCCGGGCGATAAGGAATACCAATACCACCGGAAAGATTGATAAATTTAATATGCGCGCCAGTCTCCTTCTGAAGCTTCACAGCAAGCTCAAACATAACCTTTGCAAGCATCGGATAATAATCATTGGTCACGGTATTGCTGGCAAGAAATGCATGGATTCCAAATTCCTTAGCACCTTTGCCCTTCAGAATGCGGAATGCATCAAAAATCTGCTCTGTAGTCATACCGTATTTGGCATCCCCCGGATTGTCCATAATATCATTGCTAATCTTGAACACTCCACCTGGATTGTAACGGCAGCTGATGATCTCCGGAATCTTTCCAACGGCTTTCTCTACACTTTCAATATGTGTGATATCGTCAAGGTTAATGATTCCTCCGATCTCATCTGCATATTTAAACTCTTTATCCGGAGTGTCATTGGAGGAAAACATAATGTCTCCCTTCCTGCAGCCGATTGCCTTGGAAAGCATCAGCTCTGTCATGGAAGAACAGTCACATCCGCAGCCATACTCCTGCAGAATCTTTATCAGAAACGGGTTCGGGGTTGCTTTTACTGCAAAAAATTCTTTAAAACCCTTGTTCCATGCAAAAGCTTCTTTCAAAGCCTGTGCATTCTCACGGATTCCCTTCTCATCATAGAGATGAAATGGGGTTGGATATTTCTGGGCAATTTCCTGTACCTTCTCCAGTGTTACAAAAGGTGTCTTTTTCATAATAGTTTCTCCTCAAAACAACTTTTTATTTGGCTTCAATCACATGAAGCATATTGGTTACAGCACCTTCCCGGGTCATATTGGTAGCCGGATCTCCAACCGTAAATACGATCAGATCCCCTTTCTTCGCCAGCCGCTTTCTGCGGACAACGCTCATGGCCTGGGAAATAATATACTCTGTGGAATCCTTCTCGTATCCCTTCAGCGGCGTAACGCCCCATACAAGCTGCAGTCTGTGCAGGATGGTATCATTTGGGGTAACTGCATAGATAGGAACCTCCGGACGGAAATTTGAGATCAGTCTGGCTGTTCTTCCTCCAAAGGTAGGAGTCACAATGGCCTTCACCTTTAAATCTCTTGCTGTCTGTACAGCTGCCAGTCCTACAGCACTGGATACCTTACTTTCACCACACATGTTGCGGTTATGGGTGTAATCCTCATAGTTCAGATGCGGCTCTGTAGTCTCTGCAATCTCCACCATCATCTTCAGGGCTTCCAACGGATACTTACCAGCTGCTGTCTCACCGGAAAGCATGATGGCATCTGTACCGTCGTAAATAGCATTGGCAACGTCTGCCACCTCTGCTCTTGTAGGACGTGGATTACGGATCATGGAATCCAGCATCTGGGTAGCCGTGATAACCGGAACATAGTTCTCGTTGCACTTGCGGATGATCATCTTCTGGATATAGGGAACCTCGCTTGGAGGAATTTCTACACCAAGATCACCTCTGGCCACCATAATGCCATCTGCTGCCCTGATGATCTCGTCAATATTTTCAACACCCTCTGCATTCTCGATCTTGGCGATAATGCCAATATCCTGACCGCCGTTTTCATCCAGAAGCTGGCGGATCTCTTTGATCGCCTTTGCATCCCGGACAAAAGAAGCTGCAATATAGTCAAATTCCTGTGTAATTCCAAACAAGATATCATCCTTGTCCTGCTCAGTGATTCCCGGAAGCTTCACCTTCACATAAGGAACATTAATTCCTTTGCGCTCTCCAAGCTCGCCGCCGTTTAAGACACGGCAGACAATATCTCCATTCTTGATGTTCTCGATCTCAAGCTCGATCAGACCATCGTCAATCAGAATTTTACCGCCTTTTTTTACATCTTTATAAAGATTCTCATAGGTAATGGCCACTCTGGTCTCATCGCCTTCTATATCACCAGTGGTAAGTGTAAACTCACTGCCAGCTTCCAGTGTAACCTTCTTATGATCCTTCAAAAGCTTGGTACGGATTTCCGGTCCCTTGGTATCAAGAAGCATGGCAACCGGAATATTCAGTTCTTCCCTAAGATTCTTGATCAGATCCACTCTTCCCCTGTGCTCCTCATGAGAACCATGTGAAAAATTAAAACGGGCAATATCCATTCCGGCACGTATCATAGATTTTAAAACACTTTTCTTACTGGAGGCCGGTCCCAGAGTACAGATAATTTTTGTTCTCTTCATAAGCAGTCTATCCCTCTGTTTTTAATTGATTAGATGGTCACCATCCATATTACATACGGCAACCATGTAACGATACCTGTGAGCAGTAACCATGAAGCTTCTATTTCACATGTGTATGCGTAAAAAGATGGTCCTGGCAATACTCATAATTTCCATTACATCTGGAACAGAAACGAAACTCCAGATTGGGATCATCAAGCTCAGTGCGTCCACAAATCGCGCATTTATGCTTGGTTACAGCACCTCCACCTGATTTCATACGTCCCTGGGGCTCCATTGCTCTGCGGAATTCATTTCTTCGGTGGACCTCCTTCGGGTTATACCGGCTGAAATCCTTTGTTCCAAAATAAAAAATAATGAAATTCAACAGTGAAGCCACAATCGGGATCACCAGATACCATGCGCCTGCCATAATGTACTGGATCATTTCATATACAACGATCACTACATAGAAAATTGCCATCCATTTCATCTTCACCGGAATGATAAACATAAGCAGAACCTGCATATCCGGATAACAAAGTGCATATGCAAGGAAGGTTGACAAACTGATATAGTAGGTAGAAAATACGCTTCCTACCAGGACATTTCCTCCAAGAAGGAAATACAGGATAAATGCACCTATAATTGTAAATACGATACCAGAAAGAATGTATAACATATATTTAAAAGTTCCAATGGTTCTTTCCAGTGATGTTCCGATTGGATAATAGAAGAACAAAACTGCAATTGCAAACCACAGTACACCAGAAGTGCTCGGCGGATACAATACCCAGGTCACCAGTCTCCATACCTGTCCCCGCAGAATATAAGCAGGTTCCAGGCTGAGCCAGTTCAGCATGCCTGGGTTCACGATCATCAGTGCGTAACCGATCACATAGCATACGATAATGTAAACCGTAAGATTGGGAATACCAAATCTTCCAAATTTTCGTTCCAGCTTATCAATAAATTTCATATGATCCTCTTTTCTTCTTTTATTGTAATGCCTTTAAACAGACATTTTCCATTAGAAAAATTTCTTCTTGGACAGAATCACAGCCGCCACAATACTTACCAGTATAGACAGCAGAATCACCACTAAAAATCCCCATTTATCAGCAGAGAAAGGCATTCCCGCAGGATTCAGGTTCATTCCATAGGCACTGAATACAATCGTCGGAATACTCATTACAATGGTGATGACGGACAAAACCTTCATGACCACGTTCAGATTATTGGAAATAACCGACGCAAAAGTCCCCATCATGCTGCTTAAGATACCACTGTATATGTTCGCCATCTCAATTGCCTGCTTATTCTCTATGATAACATCTTCCAGAAGATCCGTATCCTCCGGGTACTGCTTAATGCTCTCCACCTTCAGAAGCTTCTCCAGCACTACCTCATTAGACCGAAGGGACGTGGTAAAATAGACCAGTGATTTCTCCAGCTCCAGAAGCTCCATCAGTTCCTGGTTACGGGTAGACATGTGAAGCTTCTCCTCCACCAGCTCACTCTTCTTATCTATAATACGCAGATAATGCAGATACATAGTCGCATTGCGGTACAGGATCTGAAGGATAAACCTGGTCTTCATATAGGTAAAAAAATTCCGTACCCTTCCCTCCATAAATCTGGTGAGCACCTGGGTATCTTCCAGACATACGGTAAAAATCAGCTTCTTGGTAACAATAATACCAAGAGGGATAGTACCATACCAGTCCTTGTCATTACGTTCCTCGATCATAGGAACATCTACCAGGATCAGTGTATAATTATCTTCCACTTCAATACGGGAACGCTCTTCCTCATCCAGAGGAGCACGAAGATCATCTACCTCGATTCCGAACCTTTCGGACATTTCGAAGATCTCCGTTGCAGTGGGATTGGTCATAGCGATCCAGCAATCCTCCTGTGGCTCCTGGATCTCATGGATTGCGCCCTCTATCGTCTTAAAAATCCTTACCACAAACTGCACTCCTTCCACTCGCTTGCTTCTATATAAAAGCCAGCTGTCCTCTTTTTGCCAGACAGGGGCTTTTATCCTCAAAAAAAATATACACTTAATTATAATTTCTACAGGAAATTTTGTCAATTCTAATAGATTCGGTTTACAAATTTTTTGCATTTCGCTATAATGTCTTTAAAGTTATATTCGCACTTTACTTTGATAAAGCAGAAGCAGAAAGGATTTTACGCCTATGAGTCAGTCAACATTTGGAAAAAAATTTACGGTTACTACCTGGGGAGAGTCCCATGGCAAAGCACTGGGAGCCGTTGTGGATGGCGTTCCCGCCGGACTTTTCCTTACAGAAGCAGATATACAGGCTTATCTGGACAGAAGGAAGCCCGGTCAAAGCCGCTACACCACAGCCCGCAAAGAAGGTGATGAGGTAGAAATCCTCTCCGGTGTATTTGAGGGACAGACTACCGGTACTCCCATTTCCCTGATCGTAAGAAATAAGGATCAGCGTTCCCGGGATTATGGCAATATTGCCAAGACCTATCGTCCAGGACATGCGGACTTCGGATTTGACAGCAAATATGGCTTCCGTGACTACAGAGGCGGCGGACGTTCCTCCGGGCGCGAGACCATTGGCAGAGTTGCCGCAGGCGCTATTGCTTCCAAGATCCTGAAAGAGCTTGGCATTACCCTGCAGGCTTACACCAGTTCCATTGGCCCCATCTCCTGCCACAGCTACCATCCGGAAATGATAAAGGAAAACTCCTTCTATATGCCAGATATGGTTGCTGCTGAAAAAGCTGCCCAGTACCTGGAACAGTGTATGAAAGCGGAGGACAGCGCAGGCGGCGTTATTGAGTGCCGCATAAATGGCGTTCCTGCCGGAATCGGAGATCCGGTTTTTGGCAAACTGGATGCCTCTTTTGCTCAGGCTCTTATGTCCATCGGAGCTGTAAAAGCAGTGGAGATCGGTGACGGTGTAAAAGTTTCCACCATGAAGGGCTCTGAAGACAATGACGGCTTTCACATGGAAAATGGCAGAATTGTAAAAACTACCAACCACTCCGGCGGTATCTTAGGCGGTATCAGCGATGGCGGTGAAATTCTCCTCCGCGCCCATATTAAGCCAACCCCTTCCATCGCCCAGCCTCAGCAGACTGTCACTACCACCGGCGAAAATATTTCCATCGAGATCAAAGGCCGCCACGATCCCGTAATCGTCCCCCGCGCCGTTGTTGTGGTAGAATCCATGGCTGCCATCACCCTAGTAGACGCCATGTTCTCCAACATGAGTGCGCGTATGGATTATGTAAAAGACTTTTATTTATAACAGTACATTCTGTTCATAAAAAGCGGGAAGAAATCTCCAAATTCTGATTTCTTCCCGTTTTCTAATAACCTGCATCAAAAGTCTTTGTGGTATATCCTTCACCCTCAAGGATTCCAGCAGTCTCTGGTGTAACAGTAAATGCCATATCGATCTCGCCGCTCTCGAAAGCCTGCTGCATAGTTGCAGCATCTCCGAATGCTTTGATTACAACATCCATCTTACCCAAACTATGACCCGTAGTCTGAAAAACGCCTTTGAATCAAGCAGGTCTTCTGGCTCAGGTATCATTATCCCCGGCAGTCTTCCCAATTTCTCAGTGACATATTTGCCGGGCATTCGCCCTTACAGCAACGGCATTGCACAGGATTTTCACCTGTTTCCCTTTTAAAAATCATTTTCATGATTTACTTGAATCAACTAAATTCAGATTTTTGCGTTATGAATATAGCACACCCCAAAAATGTGTCAATCTTTTTCTCGAAAAAAGCACAAAAAAGTGATTTTCCACAAGCATATATCGTGGAAAACCACCTCAGTTCTTACTTTATATAATTCACTCTGGATACGCCTCTGATTTTCTGTAATCAGGCCTCTAAATCCTCAATATCCTCCCCATCCGGTACCGGCCAGATGTTGATACAGTTCGGAGTCTCGATCTTACGCGGCTTGCCTTTCATCATAATGATGTTCTTCTCATAATCAACCTTAAAGGTGGTAATGCTGTTGCTGGAGTGGTTGGCAACTGCAATGTGCTGGTTATCCGGGAAAATTACAAGGTCTTTCGGATAGTCACCGCTCACTGGAAGGACAAACTTGCGTTCCAGAAGTCCTGTCTCAGAATCCACTTCAAACATGCCCAATGTGTTCTCACCGGCTGTGGTGCAGAACAGATGCTTGCCATCTGGTGCAAGTGCAAGTCCGGAAGCAGCATTGTGAGATACGCCTCCGTCCTCTTTCTTCGCAAGGGTGGAAATACTCTGAAGCAGTTCAAACTCTGGAACATCTCCACTTCCATCATAGCTGTAGACCTTAATCTCATTGCTCAATTCAAACAGCACATATGCAAACCGTCCATCGGCACTAAAGCGGATAATACGGGGACCGCTCTCTCTTTGGCAGCGTACAATATCAACCAGTTCCAGCTTATCTGTGCGCTTATTAATACGGTAAACCTTGATCTGGTCAATTCCATTATCTACTGCACAGAGATATTTGTTATCCGGTGTAGGACGTACACAGTTTACATGCGGACGGAAATTACGCTCTGCAACACTTCCAAGACCAGTGTGGAAAACACCATCCATAACGCTTCCCAGACGTCCATCCTTGTGGGTGTGTACAACGGTTACCTTTCCATCATGATATCCTGCTACGTAGAGATATTTGCCATCTACGTCTGTTGCAAGGAAACAACCTCTCATGCCATCAATATCGACGCTGTTAATACGCGCCAGATCACCATTATGATCACGCTTGAATACCGCAACACCTTCGTCCTCAATAGAGTAAAGATACTTACCATTCTTGGATACTGCGGTATAGGACGCATTACTTACTTCCACTTCACTTCTTTCTGTGAGAGTACCCTCTTCCAGGTTCACGTCATAAACCTGGATTCCTTTACTGGTTCCGTGAGTATAGGTTCCTACATAAGCCACATATTTCTTACCCATTTGTCTAGCCTCCTACAGTCTCTTTCTGGAAACCGTGCATTCACGCTGTTCTTCCGATCTTTTTACAGCGCATCGGGTCACTGTGCAGCTCTGAATATTACTGCATCCTCTATAACAGTAAATCCTCTGCCGCGGTTCATTTGTTACAGCCGCATTTTATTACAGTAACTCGTATTCTGGTTTCTTTTATGTAATTGTGTCTAAATTATACCACACACAATTTCAAAGAACAAGCTTTACTGCATTCAGAGTTTCCATAATAATTTCATCTGTATGGGCTGCAGACAGGAACATGGCTTCAAACTGGGAGGGAGCCATATGGATTCCCATGTTCAGCATCTTTTTGAAATATTCCGCAAAAGCCGCTGTATCCGAAGATTTAGCAGAAACATAATCTACAACAGGCTGCTTTGTAAAGAACAGGCTTCCAAGAGAGCCTACATGGTTCATCTGATACTCCAGACCTTTTTCTTTTACGATCTTTTCCATTCCACCGTAAAGAAGCTCTCCTTTTTTTTCCAGTTCTGTATAGACTTCCGGATGATCATACAGATACTTCAGCTGGGTAAGGCCGGCTGCCATAGCCACCGGGTTTCCACTCAAAGTACCCGCCTGATAAACCTTTCCTGCCGGTGCAACCAGCTCCATCACATCCTTTCTTCCGCCGTATGCGCCAACCGGCATTCCTGCTCCAATGATCTTTCCATAAGTAACAAGGTCTGGGGTTACGCCAAAATACTGGGCAGCACCGCCAAAGGCAAGTCTGAATCCCGTAATTACCTCATCAAAGATAAGAAGGGCATGATATTTGTCGCAAAGTGAACGAAGTTCCTGAAGAAATCCCTCACTTGGCGGAACTACGCCCATGTTGGCTCCAACTGCTTCCACGATCACCGCTGCCACCTGTCCATCAGCCTGCACCAAAAGATTCTCCACACTGCCAGGATCATTGTAAACAGCCAGCATGGTGTCCTCTGTACAGCCCTTTGGCACACCTGCGCTGTCCGGCACACCACTTGTCATAACGCCGGAGCCTGCGCTTACCAGCATGGCATCGCTGTGTCCATGATAACAGCCAGCGAATTTGATGATCTTATTTTTCCCAGTATAGCCTCTTGCCACACGGATTGCGCTCATAACAGCCTCTGTTCCGGAATTCACCATACGGATCATATCCACATGAGGGATCCTGTCACAGATAAACTCTGCCATCTCTACTTCAATCTCTGTAGCACAGCCAAAGCTCAGACCCTTTTCACAGGCCTTCAGAACACTTTCCCGGATCGCTGGGAAATTATGTCCCAGGATCATTGGACCCCAGGAATCAATGTAATCAATATAACGGTTGCCATCTACATCATAAATATAGCAGCCATCCGCTCTGTCAATAAACCGCGGAGCCTCCCCAATGGCACCATAGGCACGCACCGGGCTGTTTACGCCCCCAGGGATCCTTTTTACTGCTCTTTCAAAAAGCTTCTCAGACTTTGTCATTATCCAATTCTCCCTTCATCCATCATTTTTGCGATTTCTTCTGCAAAATATGTGATATAGATTTGGGCACCGGCACGGTAAGCTCCTACTGCCATCTCTCCAATGATCCTCTCTTCATCGATCCAGCCCATCTTTGCAGCTGCTTTCACCATGGCGTACTCACCGCTTACACTATAGGCTGCAACCGGAACATTCACCGCCCTGGAAATCTCAGATACCATATCAAGGTAGGACATAGCTGGCTTCACCATAATAATATCAGCCCCTTCCTCAATGTCCATAAGAGCTTCTTTCATACCCTCTCTTCTGTTGTGGAAATCCATCTGATAGCTCTTGCGGTCTCCAAAAGCAGGTGCACTTCCGGCAGCATCACGGAACGGACCATAGAATGCGGAAGCATATTTCACTGCATAAGACATGATCGGAACATTGGTATAGTCACCCATATCCAGCTCCTTACGGATGGCAGCCACACGGCCGTCCATCATATCAGAAGGCGCAATCATATCCGAACCAGCCTGCGCATGGGACAAAGCTGTCTTCGCCAGAAGCTCCAGTGTTTTGTCATTGTCTACGTCATGGCCACAGAGAACACCGCAGTGACCGTGGGAAGTATATTCGCACATGCACACATCTGTCACATAATACATTTCCGGGAACCGGCTCTTGGCTTCCCGGAGTGCTTTCTGTACAATTCCATCCTGGGCGTAAGCACCGCTTCCAACTTCATCCTTGTGATCCGGGATTCCAAAAAGCATAATGCTGCTTACCCCCGCTTTTTCCAGCTGTTCCAGCTTATAGGGAAGGCGGTCCAGGCTGTAACGGTACTGGCCCTCCATGGAAGGAATTTCTTCCTGGATTCCATTTCCCTCCATTACAAACAGTGGATAGATAAGAGAAGACTTGTCCATTCTGGTCTCTCTCACCATTTTTCGCAAGGTTTCCCCACCTCTTAATCTTCTTGGTCTCTTAATCAGTTCCATTTTCTTCACTCCTCTTCAGTGTCTCAACCAGTTCGATCAGACTGTCGATGGTTGCTTTTTCTGACATATATGTTTTCATTCCATAAGAATCCGCCGCTGCGCGGGTCTGTTTTCCGATACATGCAGCACGAACCTTGGAATAATCAAGTCCTTTGGTGCTCTCTACAAACCCTTTGACTGTGGAAGCACTGGTAAATACAGCCAAATCAATGGCGCCCTCTTCAAATTCTTTTTTCTCATTGATCAGCGGACAGCTTACATACTCAGTTTCATAGGTTGGAACGTCGTCCACCTGTGCACCTGATTTTTCCAGTTCTTCTGTCAGCTTTTTATTTCCCAGGGAAGCTCTTGGAATGAGGATCTTCTCTGTTCCATCTAAAAGGCCGCCCAGCTCTTTTCCAAGAGTATCTCCATCATAAACAGAAGGCATAAAATCCGGATAGATTCCTTTGTCCAGAAGCTTCTTTCTGGTGCCTTCTCCGATCACCGCAATCTTTGCATTTCCAAGAGAACGCAGATCAATCTTCTTTTTTGCCATCTGTCTGAAGAAAACCTCCACTCCTGCCGGACTGGTAAATACCAGCCAGTCATAACTGCGGATCTCTGAGAACGCCTGATAAAGCCTGCTCTGTTCTTCCAAAGGGGTGATGCAGATTGATGGAAGCTCCAGCACCTCTGCTCCTTTTTCCCGAAGAAGGGCTGCTGTTCTGGAAATATTTTCCTTTGGTCTGGTGACCAGAATTTTCCACCCTGCAAGGGGCAGCTTTTCGTACCACGCAAAATCATCTGCCAGAGTGCAGACCTTTCCTACCACAATAATAGCCGGAGTCTGGATCATTGCCTGGTCAGATGCAGCCTTTAAGGTACTAACCGTTGCCACCACCCGTTTCTGTCCTGCGGTAGTTCCCTTTGACAAAACAGCTGCAGGCATATCCGGCTCCATGCCAGCCTTCATAAGCCCATTGCAGATATCCTCCATTGCCGTGATTCCCATAAGGAAAACAAGAGTTCCCTTTGTATGTACCAGTGCTGAAAAATCAATGTCGTACTCCATTCCCTTGCGCTTATGTCCGGTGATCACATGGACAGACGAACAGAAGTCTCTGTGTGTCACAGGAATTCCATTGTAAGCAGGTACGGAAATTGGAGAAGTCACACCAGGTACCACCTCATAAGGAACGCCTTCTTTCGCAAGAAGCTCCAGTTCCTCGCCCCCTCTTCCAAAGAGGAAGGGATCGCCGCCTTTCAGGCGCACTACCCGGCTGCCTTTTTTGGCTTCATCTACAAGCACCTGGTTGATCATCTCCTGGGACATGGTGTGGTGTCCTGCTCGTTTTCCCACATTGATCAGTTTCGCAGAAGCAGGGATGCGGGTCAGGATCCCCTGCCCTACCAGACTGTCATAAACCACCACATCTGCCTCGTCCAGCACCTGGGCACCCTTCATGGTAAAAAGTCCCACATCTCCAGGGCCAGCTCCTACCAGCCAGACTTTTCCCATCTCTTTTTTGTTCTCTTCCTGTAAATTGGATTCCTTATACTCCACCTTACAACGTTCCTGCAGCTCTTTTGCAAGGAAAACTCCAAGTTTCTCTGCCTGGGAAGGACTTCCGGTTTTACAGCCCTTCAGATAATGACCGGTTTCTTCCTCATAATAAAGGCCGGTAAGCTTCAGCTGACCATCCCGGATTTCTCCATAGGCCGCTACAGGCGAAGTGCATCCGCCATTCAGATATTTTACAAAAGCTCTCTCTGCGGCAGCAGCCTGATGTGCCGCCGGATCGTCATATCCATTCAGGAAATCATATTCCAGGCCTCTAACCCCCTGGACAGCCAGGATTCCCTGTCCTGCTGCCGGAACCATTTCCTCTATGCCAAAATACCGGCTGATCCGTTTTTCCAGTCCCAGACGTTTCAGGCCTGCGGCAGCAAGAACCAGCGCCGAATACTCACCGTTATCCAGCTTTTCCAGTCTTGTCTGGAGATTTCCACGAATGCTTTTCACCTTCATGTCTGGAAAAATTTCTTTCAGCTGCAGCTTTCTCCGAAGGCTGGAACAGCCAATAGGCTTTGCCCTGTCCAAAATGTCACAGCCTCTTGGAAGAACCAGCACATCCCTTACGTCTTCCCGCCCTGAAAAGGCAAGTATGGGAAGTTCTTCTGGAATTTCCATTGGCATATCCTTCAGGCTGTGGACAGACAGCTGGCTTCTTCCTTCCAGAAGAGCCCGGTCCAGTTCCTTTACAAACAGGCCTTTTCCGCCAATCTTATCCAGAGTACGGTCCAGAATTTTATCCCCTGTGGTTTTCATGGTGAGAATCTCCACATCCATTTCCGGGTGATGACAGACAATGTAGTCCCTCACCATCTGGCTTTGCAGTACGGCAAGCTTACTTTCCCGGCTTCCGATCACAACTTTTTTATTCATAACTATCCTCATCTTTTTCCAGTTCTTCCAGAAGCGCCTGCATTTTTTCCCTGACGGCTTTTGCTTTCCTGTGATTGACACCGCTGGCTGTAATTCCAACTACAATGTCGTCTTTCAGGCAGATTCCGGGAAAGTAAAAGTCGCATAAATTCTTATCACTAGCAACGTTTACGTAAATTCCCTCTTCTTTACAGATCCGGTAAATCTCTTCATTTAACTCTCTATTATTGGTAACAGCCAGCACCATATAAGCCATGGAAAAATCCGATTTTTTCACTGGGCGGGGCTGGATCTGGATCCTGCCCAGCTTGCCCAGTTCCCAGAGATCCGCGGTCATCTTTGGTGCAATCACTGTAATATTCCTGGTAAATAATAATAATGCTTTCACTCTTCTTGTGGCAATAGTTCCCCCACCTATTACCACGATGTTCTTATCCGATAAATCCACATACAGTGGAAAATAACGCTTATTTTTCATATGTTTTCTCCAGTCCTGCTACACATTCCAGAAATGCCTGTTCGTTCATGCTATCCCTTAATCCAAACAGCATTTTGTTTACAACCTTCTCCATTGCCCTGTCCACAGCCTTCATCAGCTGCTCTTTTTCCCCATCTTCCATGTTGGCGTTTTTCAGTGGCTTTATAATGCGTAGATTAAAATCATTGACTGCGCTTTCTTTGATTTCCTGTATACGCGGGATCAGATCCTTACCCTCTAACCATTTGAAAAATTCATCCATCTGTTCCCGGACGATTCTTCCTGCTGCTTCTAAGTTTTCCTGCAGCTCAGCTGGCTTTTCATCTGTTTTGAAGCTGTCCATATCGTATAAGGTAACACCCTCAAATCTGCCTACTTCCGGTTCAATATCTCTTGGAACCGCCAGATCAATAAGCACAATGGATTTCTCCAGCTCCAGTTCTTCAAAAAGCTCCTCACGCAAGGTAAAATTAGGACTTGCCGTGGCGCTTACTACCAGATCACACTTTGGCAGATACTCCATTCGTTCCCCATAATTGATCCTTTTGCATCCAAAAGGGATGCTTACCATACCACTTCGGTACTGGCGGACCGTTACCGTCACATCAGCACCAGTCTCCATCAGAGTCTGTGCTGCCACCTTTCCCATCTCACCGTTTCCGATTACCATACAGACCTTATCCTTCACGGAGTAGCCCTGCTTTTCCAGCATTTGTATGGCCTGATGGATCACAGAAGGATTTCCATGGGAAAATGGCACTTCTGTTTTGATCTTCTTGCCGGCTGTCACAGCCATTCGGAAAAGCACCTCAAGTGCGCCATCTGTGGTAAAATGCTCTCTGGCTATTCCAAGGGCATCCTTTACCTGCGTCAGGATCTGGTCTTCCCCCAGGATCTGGGATTTCAGCCCGGAAGCCAGATAGAACAAATGCTCCACAGCATCGTGGCCTTCCCGTTTTATAAAATATTTCTCATATTCACTGTTCTGTATCTTTTTTAATTTGCAAAGCTCTTCATATAAAGAAAGCTCTGCTTCCTCCTCCACACTTGCCCAGACTTCCAGGCGGTTGCATGTAGACAGGATAATGCAGCCATTTATTCCAGGCTGCTCTTTTATTTTCTCCATTGCCTCCCCTGCATTTTTTCTGGTAAATGCAAATAAGGCCCGTATATCTACCGGAGCCATACTATGGTCGATTCCAATCATGGAAATACTCATCTTATGTAATTCTCCTTAAAAAACATTTTGCTTTGGTGTTTTCTGCTTCTATTCCTTTTCCGCCACCGCTAATTTTACTAATTTGCAGAAAGATTGTCAATAAAACAACAATAAAAAACTTCCAGGCGGTTCGATTATGGGTTCCTAGGCATTCTGCAGTCAGTAATTGCTTTGCGATATACAGAAATCAGGCATCTGCAGTAATCCATCCCCGACGTATCCGTCTGGAAGTTTTCTTATATTCTTCTTATGTTTTCATTCTCTATGGGTGCCCCTAACTACCTGAATGCCTCTGTCTTCCAGCATTTCACAGATACGGGTTATTCTTGGGCACTCATTTTTGCCGTCGATCAGACGACATACACCAACATGCATAACCTTTATGTTTTCACTAATCAGCCTGTCAATTTTTTCCAGAATTCCTTTGTCCTCATCTGGTTCTGCAGGATTCATGCTTTTACATCCATTGCATGTCATCATGGCTTCCAGAGAGGTATCCTGGGAATATTCCTTAAAAAAAGCCTCCCGTTCCATAAAAGCCTTCAGACATCCCACCCTGGCACAGACATCATTGGAATGAAGACAGGTCAAAGTTCCAATCTTTGTCATTTTTCTCACCTTTTAACTCTTGTGCCTGTTTATTTTACAAAAACAAAATATGCATTTTCCCCTGACTGTCATAGACAACTTCTGATTCTACCTTATAGATCCGCCAGATCAGCTCCGGTGTCAAAACCTCCTTAGGGGTTCCCTCCCCCTCCAGAACACCGTCTTTTAAAACATAGATCCGGTCACAGTATGCGGCTGCAATATTCAGATCATGGATTGCAGAAATCACGGTAACGTCCAGATTCTTTACCAGTTTCATCAGCATGATCTGATGGGTGATGTCAAGATGATTGGTAGGCTCATCCAGGAGCAGGGCAGGCGTCTGCTGTGCAAGGGCTCTTGCAAGAATCACGCGCTGCTGCTCACCTCCTGATAAAGTGGAAAAGCTGCGGTCTGCAAATTTGTCCATCTGAACAGTTTTCAGCGCTTTCTCTACGATCCGGTAGTCATCTGCATTGTCTCTTTCCAAAGTTTTCTTATGAGGCGCACGTCCCATCAAAACCACTTCTCTTACGCTGAAATCAAAGTTATAATAATTGTGCTGGGCTACCACCGCCATTTTCCTTGCGGAGCTTTTTGCATTCATGGAATAAAGCTCTTCCCCATCTAGATATACGGCTCCGGAATCCGCCTTTAATACACGGTAAATACACTTCAGCAAAGTGGACTTTCCACTTCCGTTAGGTCCAATAATCCCCACCAGTTCCTTATCCCTGGTTTCAATGGAAATTCCCTTAAGTATTTCCTTTGCCTGAAAATTTACCCGGATATCTTCTGTGGTTATTTTCATCCCTTTTTCCCTCCGAAGCCATAAGATTTGCGAATCAGCAAATAGATAAAGCAAGGAGCTCCGATAATAGAAACCAAAACACCGATGGGCATTTCTGAATTTTTCAGGATCACACGGCACGCCACATCACACCAAATCAGAAAGGAACTGCCAAGCAGGGCGCTAAGCGGAATCAGGCGGCTGTGGTCTGTTCCAAACAGGATTCTCACTACATGTGGGATCACCAGGCCCACAAAGCCGATCACTCCGGCACAATATACGGCAAAGCCTACCATCACCGAAGAAAGAATCAGGTATGCAGTCCGAAAGCTGTGCAGATCTGTTCCCAGGGTAATAGATACTTCATCTCCAAGTAGCATCAGATTCAAATTCCTGTATTGTGTCCAGAAAAGCACTACACACACCAGCGTCACAGGAAGCATCACACTTACTCTTGACCAGTTGGCTCCTGCAAGACTTCCCATGGTCCACTTCATAACCTCTGTGGCACCATTTTTATCATTTGTTATGTAAATCACAAAATTGGAAAAAGCAGAACAGACTGCGCTGATTGCCATTCCTGCAAGAATCAGCTTTGCCGATGTTGCTTTACCTCCCATATTGGCAATTGCAATGACCGCAAAGGATGTGACCATGGCTCCTACAAATGCGCAAAGCCCTACAGAGTTTCCTCTAAGGAAGCTGCTGATTCCAAGCATGATCGCCAGGGTTGCCCCAAAAGAAGCACCAGAAGAAATTCCAAGTACATAAGGATCTGCCAAAGGATTCTGCACAATTGCCTGCATAACCACGCCACACACAGAAAGAGCCATGCCTACCGCCAGTGCCAGAAGAACCCTTGGAAGCCGGATCAGCCATACAACATCATGAATGGCCCCCTCAGAGTAGGAGGCCATACTTTTTATGTGGAATATTTTGTACAGGATCACGCTGTATACATCCTTTAATGACAGATCTGCATTTCCAAATGTAACAGCTGCCAGTATGGAAAAAATCAGAAATGCGGCAAGTCCCACAAGGGCTGTTGCATAAATAGATGAACGAAAAATTTTCTCTTTTTTCACTGTTTTTTCCTCAACATTTAAGTATCCGTTCCAAAGCAAAAATTAGTCAATTGCAACGTCAGGATATAATCCTTTTGCAAATGTCTCCACTCCGTCCTGGGTACGGGTTGCACTTGCGTACATTTCGCTGAGCATGATCGGATATACACGGCCATTCTTTACTGCGTCAAGGCTCTGGAGGGCCTCATCATCCTGGATCACAGCCATCTGGCTTTCCAGAACACTCTGTGGATCGTCACCTGCATATGGCATGTATACCACAAAGATCACATCCGGGTTTGCAGCAATGATGTCCTCTTTTCCAACGGTAGAGGCATCAGGATTTGCAAGAGTTGCTCCTAACTTGGTTACCATATCTCCGCCGAGGCTGCTTGCGCCGTAGTTTGTAATGTCCTCACCAAGTGGCTCAAGAACCATTACAGTAGGTTTCTCTTCTACGTCTTTTGTTGCCTCAAGTGTGTTGTCAATAACAGCTTTGATATCGTCAACAATTGCTTCTGCTTTATCCTGTACATCAAAGATCTTACCAAGATTCAGGATATCGGTATATTCATTTTCCAGTGTTCTCTCACCACCTGGACGGGTGTTGGAGTTATAGTAAGTATTGCAACCTTTGTCGATCCAGTTGGTTACATTTCCAAGGTTCTTATCAGAAAACAGGGAACTCCAGGAAAGGATCATATCTGGCTCCAGCATGGTTACAGTTTCAAGGGATGGGGTAAATTCATCAAGATAATTGGTTTTAGAAAATGCTTCTTTCAGATCATCCGGAACTTCATTATCAAGGCCTGCAGTTGCAACAAGGCGGTCCTCAAGTCCAAGTGCCAGCATTGTCTCAATGCTGCCCTGGTATACAGCGATAACCTTTTCCGGTGCTTTTTCATAGGTGGTTTCGATTTCGTTTCCATCATAATCATAGGTGGTGATAGTTAAAGGATACTCAGTTCTGGTCTCGCCCTCAGAAGCAGTCTCTTCACTGGAAGCATCTGCGGTCTCTTCTGCGGGCTGGTTATCCTCTTTGATTGTCTCAGAATCTGCACGCTCTGCTGCATACACTGCTGGTGATGCAGACATAGTCATAGCAGCTGCCATCATCACAGCCAGGATTCTTGTGGTTAAAACTTTGTTTTTCATTTCTTTTCCTCTCTTTTCGTTTGTTTTCGTAACCGAAAAGATGGGGCTTCAAAAAGCGTCACTGCTGCCAGTGACTTAAAAGGCACTTTTTACGGAAGCTCCTCTTCTTCCCTTTGTTAAGCAGTTTTCCTGGCTCGCAGGTAGTAACAGCATGGCTTCCCTTCTCACGCATATGCGCAATGGTTTTCATAAGCCAGCCTTCCTGCATACAGTGGCCGCAACCGTTCAGGCTTTACACCTGATTCCCTCTCACAGCGAAATCGCCGTTCACTTAACTGGTATTCAATTACTTCAACAGTCTAGCATATCTCTTCTTTAAAAACAACAACATTATTTGCCAATTTACAAATTGGGGGCAATTATCTGGCGGTTTTTACATGCTCTACAAACAGACTCCGGATGCTTTCGTATTCGCCAAGCCCCTTCAGAACGGTTTCAACTTTATAGCCTTTCGCTCCGATCACATTTTTCCAGGAATCTGCTTCCTCCCCTGCCATATCATTCCTGGCATGGTCACCTGCCACGATCATAAACGGTGCGAGCACAACCTTCCTGGCGCCGCTTTTCTCCAGCTGGTTCAATGCCTGGTCAATTTCTGGATAGCCCTCTACAGTTGCCACGATCACATTTTCATATCCCATGTCTTTAAATCTGTAATCAAGAGCAGCATAAACCGTATTTGCATAATGCTCTGTTCCATGTCCCATAAGCACAAGTGCTGTTTTCTTATCCTGAATTACAGAAAATACATCTGCAATTGCTTTTACCACATATGCATTGTCTTCTTCTGTTGTAAGCAGCGGATTACCGAATTTCACAGACTGGAAGTGATCAGCAGCTGCAAGAACATCTGCTTTCATAAGATCGTTCTCCACTCCATTCATTACGTGAGTTGGCTGAACGGTCACCTCCTTGATTCCGTCCTGTGCCATACGCTCCATGGCTTCTTTCACGTTATCATAATGAATATGATCCCGTTTTTCAATTTTTGCCAGGATCATCTTGCTGGTCCAGGCACGATAGATCCTGTACTGGGGAAAAGCGGCTCCAATGGTCTCTTCAATTGCGTCAATGGTCACTTTTCTGGTGTCCTCATGGCTGGTTCCAAAGCTTACCACAAGAATTGCTTTCTTGGTGAGATTGCCCATTCTCTTACCTCCATAATTTTATTTTCACACTGTAATTATAAGGTAAAAATTAATTTTTACAACCCAATTTTTTTCGCATGCCTTAGAGCGTGTTGCTGATCACGGAGTGAACAGCAACCTTTCGTGTTATCTCTTACTATTTTCGCATTTTCAAAGCCTTGTCCTTCCTGTTCATTTATGGTAAATTATACCTTGGAGGTGTTACTTTTATATGTATAAAGAAAATCAGTCTAAGATCATTGACCTTGTCAAGCAGGCAAAGCCATTGATCTTTCAGGAAATGACTCACGAAAAGGTTACAGAAAAAGGGGCTGCCGACTATGTAACCAATGTGGATGTGGCTGTACAGAACTATCTGAAAGAAGTGCTTGGAAAGAAATTTCCAGATATCGCACTGATTGCTGAGGAAAAAGAAAACCTGGGGCTGGATCCTGCAAAATCTTACTGGATCCTGGATCCCATCGACGGAACTACCAATTTAATCCGGGATTATCACCTGAGTGCCGTTTCCCTTGGACTTTATGAAAATGGGGAGATTACTTTCGGGGTGGTTTATAATCCATTTACTGAGGAACTGTTCTATGGGGCAAAGGGGGAAGGTGCTTACCTGAACGGGGCTTCTATCCAGGTTTCTGACCAGCCGGGATTCAAAGACGCGGTAGTGTCCTTTGGTTCTTCTCCTTATGAAAAAAACAGGGCAAAGGAATTGTTCCCGGTGTTTTATAATATCTTTATGAACTGTGCAGATTTCAGACGTACCGGTTCTGCTGCGCTGGATATCTGCTACGTGGCATGCGGAAGGCAGCATGCTTATCTGGAACAGAATCTGAAGCCCTGGGATTACAGTGGGGCCAGCGTTATTTTGAGGGAAGCAGGCGGCACCATCACAGACTGGGAAAATAAGGAGCTGCCATATCTGGCAAACTCAGATATCCTGGCTTGCGTGCCACAGTTCCGGGAGATTTTGCTGAAGCTTATAAATGCGTAACAAGACTGCAGCCTGTTCTCAAAAGCTTTAAGCTCTCATATAAACATGCTCTAGCCCGTTGTTCGCAAAAATGAAAGACACCACTATTCTCCCGCTTTTATTCTGCTGTATATTCACGCACTCTCAAGGGAATACCAAGCTTCTCTGCCAATTTGCGGCTTTTCTCAACATTCTCTTTGCCAATACAGTCTACGACCGTAAATTTCACATTATCCGTATACTGCCCGCAATCCTGCGCAAATTTCAGCATGGCGTCAAAAGCTTTTTCGCCGTAGGCTGGGCGTACGACTTCGTTATAGGATTTGGCATCTGGCATGTTCAGACTGATAGAAACAATATCTACTGCCTGACAGACCTCCCTGGCAATGGAGCGCTTATTGATCAGGTCTCCAAGGCCATTGGTATTCAGACGAAGCTTGATTCCCGGACAAGGGTTTCCGTTTCGGTCTAAATGTGCCGGATATTTGCTTCTCATATATTCACTGACTGCGATCAGTTTATCCAGCGCCATGGTAGGCTCACCATAGCCGCAGAAGACTGCCTCCTTATAACCGGAAAAGTCAAATCCATCAATGGCCTTATAAATCTCTTCCATGGCAGGTTCTTTCTCAAACCATAAGGTCTTTGCACCACCTACAGAATCTCCATTGTTGCGGATACAGAAAGTGCAGCTGCAGGGACATTTATTTGTCAGATTAAAATATACCTCATCATTATAGCAATAAACAATATCAGCCATTATTCACACGCTCCTCTATAAAAGCTCTCCTAAATATTTTTCAAAACAGACACCATCATTTCGGTCTGTACCTTCCTTAACCGTTTCTTCAATTGCCTTTGATAGAAATTTCACTGCCATCTCAACGCAAGTTGTCATAGACATGCCCTTCACCAGACCAGCACTTAGTACAGAAGCAAACAGATCTCCCGTTCCAGAATAACTGCCGCCGATTTTTTTCGCAAATCTCCAGAAAGAATTATGATTCTCTACAACAAGATTTCCCACACACGCGTCATTTTCCACACCTGTGATCACAGCAGCCTGTAAACCATATTCATTTGCAAGCTGTTCCCCGGTCTTTCCAATCTGCGCTAGCCGTTTCTCACCAGCCAGTTCCAGGAACCTGGCGTATCGTTTTTCCATCTCTTCTTTCCCATATAAAAGAAGCAATGCTTCTGTCAGATTGGGTGTGATCACCTGGGCACTTCTTACCAGCTGTATCATCTTTTCCCGCAAGCCTTCTGTGTATATTCCGTAAGCACTGCCATTATCTCCCATAACCGGATCCACCAGCACCATGGTCTTCTCCTGCCGGAATCTTCTGAGAAAATCAAGGATCTTATCCGCCTGCTCCTCATCTGCCAGAAATCCGGTATAAATCCCATCTGGTGAAAAGCTCCGCTTCTCCCATTCCTCCATGATCTGTTCCATGTGCTCTGTATAATCGTCACAGTAATAGGAAGGATATCCAGTCTGATTGCTGAGCACAGCTGTGGGCAAAGGCACCGCCTGCACGCCCATCACCGAAATCACCGGGATTGCTGCTGTCAGGGAACATTTCCCAAGTCCGGACAGATCCTGAATTACCGCTATCTTTTTCAAATATATCACTCCACTTGTAAATTTTTCGTTTATACTGTAGAATAACACCTAAGTGTATGTACAGAAATATCCAAATTCAAGTTTTTTAGAGGGGACAGTTTTATGTTAGACATTACAAAGAATCAGAACCGCACCACACATCTTTACATGGAGGTTTACGAATATTACAAAAAGCTGATCCTGGATGGAAAAATGGCACCTGGCAGCAAAATGCCCTCTCTTCGGAAGTGCTCCCAGGAGCTGAAGCTTTCCCGGACCACCATTGAGACCGCTTATCTCCAGCTGGCAGCGGATGGCTACATTATGGCAAAAGCCCAGAGCGGCTACTATGTCACCGAAATTGCTTCCCATCAACACCAAAGCAGTCAGCCCGGCAAACACAATGAAACACACTACCGCTATGACCTGGCTTCCTCCGGCGTGGACAAAGAAAGCTTTCGCTTCGATCTATGGAGCCGTTATATGAAAAGTGCCCTCCGCCAGAACAAACGAATGCTCACTTACGGAGAGCCTCAGGGAGAGGCAGATTTCCGGGAAATCCTGGCAGATTATATCCGGGAACGCCGAAACATCCTCTGCTCCCCGGATGATATTGTAGTCGGCGCCAGTTTCCAGAGCCTGCTGCAGATTCTCTGTCCCCTTATTCATGAAGTGTATCCTGATTTTCGCCAGGTATCCTTCCCTACCCCTTCTTTTGTTCATGGAAGCACTGTTTTTAGGGATTATGGATATGACATCCATTACCGTGATAAAGACTGCGACGTGGTCTATGTTTCCCCTGCCCACATGACAAAATGGGGTGAGATCATGCCTGTGAAGCGCCGCCTGGAGCTTTTGAAATATGCAGATGAGCGTCATCACCTGGTGATCGAAGACGATTTCGAAAACGAGTTTGTTTATTTCCAGAAACCTACCCCGTCTCTTTTCGGACTTTCCGGTGGGCAGGGCGTAGTTTATATCGGTTCTTTTTCCAGATTGCTGCTGCCTTCTATCCGTATCAGCTTTATGATCCTGCCACCAGAGCTTCTGGAAGCTTATAATAGGAAGGCGGTTTTTTACAACCAGACGGCTTCCAAGGCGGAGCAGATCGCACTCTGCCAGTTTATCCGGGATGGGCACCTTGCAGCTCAGACCAGGAGGCTGAAACGGCTTTATTCCTCTAAATTAAAGCAGCTCCGCAGCGCAGTCCGCCAGGTGTTTGGCCCTAAGTGCCAGATCCAGGTTGGAGCTGCAGGCACCAGTCTGGCACTTACCCTGCCTTATGAAAAAAATGGAGAAGAATTAAAAAAACAGGCGCTAAAAAAAAGCCTGCATGTACAGATTATAAAAGAAACGGAAAAGGAGGTAACGGTGCTTATGTCCTGTTCCTCCATGCCAGTACAGGATTTCGTACCAGCCTGTGAACTACTAAAATCTGTGATCTCAGATTAGCAGCAAGACAGTCGCTAAGGTCTCATGAAGGCATGAACTTTAACTGGTTGCTCACGTAAATATAAAAAACAGCGTATACCTTGTCCATTTACACAAAACAAAGTATACGCTATGTTTTACCCCCGGTTATTATCAATCATATACAGCAGCGCATTGCAGATACATGCTGCTATATTAGAACCGCCCTTGCGCCCCCGGGCTACAATATAGGGCACATTAGTGTGCATGATCAGCTCCTTGGACTGTACCACATTCACAAAGCCTACAGGCACGCCAATGATCAGTTCCGGATCCAGTTTTCCATCCTCGATCAGCTCGTACAGCCGCACAAGAGCCGTAGGTGCATTTCCAATGGCAAAGATCAGCTTTTTATTCAGACAGGCGGCCTTATCCATGCTTGCGGTGGCTCTGGTGGAACCATTTTCCCTGGCAATTTTTGCTACGTCCTCATCCGACATAAAGCAGTAAACCTCACCCCCATATCTGGCAAGAGCCCGCTTGTTAATCCCCGCTTTTGCCATCTGGGTGTCAGTTACAATACAGGCACCCTCTTTAATAGCCCGGATTGCTTTTTCCACTGCATTTTCGGAAAAGCAAAGATTCCTGGCGTAATCAAAATCGGCACTTGTATGGATGCAGCGCTTTACCACCAGCTCTGTTCCCGGGATAAGCGGGGTGTCACCAAGCTCCTCTGTGATGATTTCAAAGCTCCTTTTCTCTATATCCATAGGTTTTACATTTTCCAGTTCTACCTTCATTTCTACTCCTTCTCCCGTATCGTTCTCTGCCTTATAAATGACATATTCTAATTCAGGCAATCTCTTTTTCAGATTCCAGCTTCCAAGATCTCATATATTTTCTTCATATCCAGATGCTTCCGGAGCTCTGCTGCCAGAATATCATACTGGGTTTCCTTAAATGCAGCAAAATCCATGCCTGTCATTCCAGATACATCCAGTCCCTTCTTTTCTCCAATGATCTGCACGATTGCCCCAGCCACAGCCTCCTTGTCAAAAACGCCGTGAACATAGGTTCCGCACACATTGTCAAGATAAGCACCATCTGTCTTGCGCTCTCCGGTTACGCTGTCCTGGATCCTTGTGGATGACTTTGCTTCTCCCTTTAAGATTGTCTCACCCATATGGATCTCATACCCCTCCAGCTCCGTATCACTCAGCTTCGCAAATGCTCCTGTTAGCTGGTCAAAGAAACCTTCCACTCTGGTTCTGGTCTTTTTCTCTGCAAAAACAGTATCCATAGGAAGAAGTCCCATCCCCTTAATAGTTCCCCCGGCTTCCACTCCATGAGGATCGCTTAAGGTTTTCCCCAGCATCTGATAACCGCCGCAGATTCCAAAGATCAGCTTTCCTTTTGCTGCTTCTTTTAAGATCAGTGCCTCCAGACCATTTTCCCGCATCCACAGAAGATCCTCCATAGTATTTTTGGTTCCCGGCAAAATGATCATATCCGGATTACCAAGCTCAGAAGGATTTTTCACATAGCGAAGAGAAACTCCCTGGATGCTCTCCAACGGATTAAAATCCGTGAAATTAGAAATTCTGGGCACCCGGATCACCGCAATGTCAATCAGATCCACCTTGCGGTTTATCTCAAAACGCTCTGTGAGACTGTCCTCATCCTCCACCTGAATGTGAAGATATGGGGCAACTCCAACTACCGGAATCCCGCTTCTCTCCTCCAGCATTTCCACACCTGGATCCAGAATGGTTTTATCACCGCGGAATTTGTTGATGATCAGACCTTTTACCATCTCTTTTTCATCCTCTTCCAGAAGCATCACCGTTCCGATCAGCTGGGCAAAAACGCCGCCTCGGTCAATATCCCCTACCAGGAGCACTGGCGCTTTCGCCATCTTTGCCATTCCCATATTTACGATATCATCACTTTTCAGGTTAATTTCCGCCGGACTTCCAGCTCCTTCTATAACAATAATATCATTTTCGGCTGCAAGGGCATTGTAAGCCTTCATAATATCCGGCACCAGTTTTTTCTTATATTTAAAATAATCCCTGGCGCTCATGTTTCCCAGAACCTCACCGTTTACGATCACCTGGGAACCTACATCATTGGTAGGCTTTAACAAAATAGGGTTCATAAGAACAGAAGGAGCAATTCCGGCTGCTTCCGCCTGCATCACCTGGGCGCGGCCCATTTCCAGACCTTCTTTTGTGATAAAAGAATTCAGCGCCATATTCTGGGATTTAAAAGGCGCCACCCGGTACCCGTCCTGTTTAAAAATCCTGCAAAGGCCTGCTGCCAGAAGGCTTTTTCCGGCATTGGACATTGTCCCCTGCACCATGATTGCTTTTGCCAAAATGTGTTCCTCCTTTTGTATCTCTCTTACATAGCAGTTCGAGCTTTCCTGATCCATTCAAAAAAACTGCTACCATCCAATAGGAAAGCCGTGCTTTCTACTTGCCCGTATCTATTTCTTCTAATGCTTTAACAAGCTGTTGATTTTCCTCGTGATTTTTCACCGCCACCCGGTAATACCCTTTGGAAAGCCCGGTGTAATTGCTGCAGTCGCGGATCAGGATCTTCTTCTGTTCCAGCTTCTCATACAGATCCACAGGACCAGTAAAGAAAACGTAATTTGCCTGGGAGGGATAAACCAGATAGCCTAATCCGGTCAGTTCCTCTTTCAGATATGCAAGCTCGGCAAACGTCATCTGACGCCCTGCCTCCACGTATTTCGTTTCCTTTAAAGCGGCAAGACCGGCAGCCTGGGCCATGGAAGACACATTCCAGGGCTGGCTCATGCTTTCCATTTTTTCCAGAAGGCTTCTGTTCCCGCAAAGCCCGTATCCCAGCCGCACACCTGCTATGGCATACCGCTTTGTAAACGCTTTCAGAAGAAAAAGATTGTCATAGGTATCCAGATATTCCTTTAGGGTATATGTTTCCGGATCCTGCACAAAATCCAGGAAACATTCGTCCACTGCCATCAGGATATTTCGTTCCCTGCAGCGCTTCAGAATTTTTTCCAGCAAAGGCTTCTCTATGAGAAGACCTGTGGGATTGTTGGGGTTGCACAGGAAAATAATGTCGATTTCTTCTGTCAATGCCTCCAGGAAATCTTCTCCCAGGGCAAACTGCTTTTTCTCATCCAGAGGAAAAAATTCCACCTGGCAGTCTATGCTGTACAAAGCCTGCTGATATTCTGCAAAGGTAGGTGCCGGTACCAGGGCTTTCTTCGGATTTACCGCCCTGCACAGGGAAAAGATCACCTCTGCAGCACCGTTTCCGCAGATCACCTGTCCGGCTTTCACATTCTCATATTCTGCAATGGCCTCTTTCAGGGGCGCACAGCCAACCTGTGGATAATCGTTGATGTGATCCAGGCTTTCTATAATGGCTCTTTTGATCCCCTCCGGGGTACCAAGAGGATTGCAGTTTGCAGAGAAGTCAATGCACCCCTGGTGATGATAGACATCACCGCCGTGTATGTGTTTTTCCATTGTTGTCTCCATTCAAGTAATTACACGATTTTATCGAACATCAGCACTTTAAATATACCGCTTCCGATGAACAATCTTATTCAAAATGCCAACGAATAATCTAATCCTAAAAATACGTAGCTGGCGTTTTATAAATTGTGACTAAAATATCACTTTCAGAAGCACACTCAATCCAAAGAACAATATTGCTCCCACAATGCAGGTAGCATAAAGCAGCTTATTCGCCCTTGGAATATCCTCAACCGTGACTGGCCGGATCGGATCTCCTATGGTTGGCTTTTCATATAATTTACCAAAGTAATACGCGTTTCCCGCCAGCTGTACATCCAGCGCTCCTGCCATTGCCGCCTCTGTCTGGGCAGAATTAGGGCTGGCATGGTTGCGTCGGTCTCTTCTGTATATTTTCACTGCATTTTTGGTGTCCATGCCCACAAAAATGGTGGACAGAGCCATCAGCCAGCCGGAAATTCTTGCAGGGATAAAGTTTGCCACATCATCAAGCTTGGCAGCACATCTTCCAAAATACAGGTATTTGTCATTTTTATATCCAAGCATGGAATCCATAGTGTTGATTCCCTTGTACAAAAACATCAGGGGGATTCCTCCAATTGCCATGTAAAGCATAGGTGCAATAATTCCATCAGAAGAATTTTCCGCAACGGTCTCTACCGCCGCCTTAGTTACCCCCACTTCGGAAAGCGCCTGGGTATCACGGCCAACGATCATGGAAACTGCATAACGTGCTTCCTCGATGGTTCCATTTTTCAGGCGGTCATATACTTTCATGCTTTCATCCTTTAGGGATTTGGTTGCAAGCAGCTGACCGCACCAGAAGGTTTCCAGTGCAAAGCCAAGCCAGAAATTCCATTTATAGAACAGATGAACCACTCCAAAAGGAATGAAGAAAGTAATTATGCAGACAAGGATCACTTCCAGAATGCCGCCTGCCAGCTCCCCTTTGTCTGTTTTCGGAAACATTTTCCGGATTCCTTTTTCCAGTATGCTGATCAGGTTTCCGATGAGGCATACCGGGTGATATAACCATCTTGGATCTCCCATAAGCAGGTCAAGAATAAAGCCTGCGGGGAGAGTTAGTAATCGTATCATTTTTGTAGCTCCTTCATTTCACCTGTTTTTCAGGCAGTACGTTTTCTTTGCTTTATTTTGCAAAATAAATTCTTATTTATTTGCTTTTTCCTGATACTCCAGGCATTTTTCCAAAAATGCCTGGGGGATTCGCGGATTCGCATAATAATATAAATGTGGAAAACCAGCTAACATAGTGTCAGTTCCGTGGATGCAATCCCAGCCGCGGCTGCTCCCTGGCTTTGAAGCATGAAACGTGGTTCCGCAATTTTCCGAATCAAAATAGTGAAATTCGTGGGCAGGGCTATGACCAAGATCTGTCTCCCCTAGAACGCGGAATTTAGTTTCTGTCATCTGCGTATTATTCTGTTCTAAAGTAATATATCCAAAACGGGTTAGCCTTGGCGTACGCCATACTTTGCCTGGAATCACTCCTGCCATTTCGTAGAAATTGCCGTCCATTCCCTCCATTTCTTCATGGAGATACATGAATCCGCCGCATTCTGCAAGACAAGGCATTCCACCTTTTATTGCTGTGGCAATTTCCTGCCGCATGGAAGCATTTTCTTCCAATGCTTTTCCATTTAATTCCGGGTAACCACCGTAAAGCAGGATTCCATCCAGCTTTTCAGGTAAATGCTTATCATGTATAGGTGAGAATGGAACCAACTCAGCGCCCATAGAACGAAGTAAATCCAGATTGTCCTCATAGAAAAAACAAAATGCCTCATCTTTCGCCAAACCGATCTGAAGTTTCTTTTTACAGCTCCAACTATAACTCTGACTCAGATCTTTCAGTCCTTCATTTTCTTTTGCTTCTCTGGCATTTTCGCTTACTTCTTCCAAACTTTCCAAGCTCTCATTTGTCTTTTCTAACGACGGATATTGAAGCTCTGGTGCCTCATTTGCCAGCTTCAGAATTTCTTCAATTTCCAGACTAGTTTCCAGCACCTCCGCCAGCTTTAAAAGCCGTCCTTTCAGTTCCGGGATTTCCTCTGGAAGAACCAGCCCTAAGTGTCGGCTCTCGATCACGCAGTCCTCCACCTTCGGCACGTAGCCCAGCACTTTAATACCAAGCCCTTTTTCTACCAGCTTTTTCATTCTGGGATACAGCATAGGGGACATCTGGTTAAAGATCACCCCTTTTATATGGCTGTCCTTTTTGTACTCCATGAACCCTTTTATGTAAGCGGCAAGAGAAACACTCATTCCCTTGCTGTTCACGATCAGGATCACAGGCGTATCCGTAACTCTTGCCAGGTCATAGGCGCTTGCCTGGGTAGTGGTTCCTGCCACACCGTCATAGAAACCCATAACCCCTTCCATTACAGCGATCTGGCAATCAGCGCTATTTTTTGCAAGGAGATATCTGGTGATCTTTTCCCCTGTAAAAAAGGTGTCCAGATTGCGGGATTTGGTGCCAATAACCTGGGTATGAAACATAGGATCAATATAATCCGGTCCACATTTAAAGGAAACTGTCTTCAAACCTCTATTTACCAGCACTTGTAAAAGTCCGCAGGTAAGAAGGGTTTTTCCGCTTCCGCTGGCTCCTGCTGCAAGCAAAATCCTGGGTATTCTTTTTTCCATGCTACTCCCTCCTCACCATTCTAAAAATTATGCAAACAACATTTCAAAAAACAAATCCTCTATAGTCTGATACCAATCCGTAACTCTCCCTTGCATGCACACAAATGCCTTCATTCCATACGCTGCGGCTTCTGGCAGGTAATAATATAAATAGGGTTCTCCCCCATCATCAGATGATATCTTCCGATTTCCCTGGATCTGGAAGCTGCAAGCTGCACTACTTCCCGCTCTGCAAAATCGTATTCCTTCAGCACATCCAGTGCCTCACTGATGGTCTCCAGGGTAATGCAGTTGATCACGATCCGCACATCCTGGTTCTTTTTCAGAAGCAAAGCAACAATTTCTTTCAGGTTTCCTGACGAGCCACCGATAAATGCATGTGTGGGAACTGGCAGGGATGCAAGAGCCTCCGGTGCCTCTCCCTTTACGATTTCCAGATTATCGGCTGCAAACTTCTGTTTATTTTCATAAAGAAGCGCCACCGCATCATCCTTTTTCTCCACTGCAAAGACCTGTCCCTGATCAGCACGAAGTGCCATCTCCACAGAAACAGAACCGGTCCCTGCGCCTACATCGTAGCAGATGGAGTCTTCCTGAAGACGTAGCTTGGAAAGGGAAACACAGCGCACCTCTTCTTTTGTCATAGGTGCTTTTCCCCGGATAAATTCCTCGTCCGGGATTCCATGCGTGGAAAATGCCGGTCTGGCTTTCTCATTGTATGCACATACAACACTTAATGCCTGACCTTCATAGGAGATCAGTTCACTAGCTTTTGCATAGAAAATCTTTTCCTCTGGATAGGAAAGGTTTTCTCCCACATAAAGTACCACATCTCCCATCTGGTATTCAACCAGCTTCTGCGCCAGCTCTGCTACTGCGCTTCCAGTTCCCAGAATGGAAAAGACTTTCTGATTATGTTTCACCATGGAAATCAGATTGCAGTTTTTGCCGTGGGCACTGGTGATCTTTGCATCATCCCAGGACTGACCGATTCTGGACATGAAGTAAACCACCGAGGAGATTCCGCAGATAATTTCAATATCAGCTGAAATTTTCTTCAGCACATCCAGCAGTTTCTTCGCCCCACTGTAAAAACCTACGTCCCCAGACAAAGCGATCACAATATTCTCATATTCTGCATGGTTTTTAATATACTCTCCGATCACATCACTGCGGTATTCATACACCACCGGCTGTCCCGACTCCCGAATGGAATCTGCCATACGCTTTGCACCAATAATCAGATCTGCTTTCTGAACAGCCTTTTTGCCCTGAATGGTAAGGGTTTCTTTACTTCCCATTCCAATTCCCAGAAGAGTCACATGAGGCTTCTGGGTAAGTCCAAAACGGTCTGTCAGCATTCGCTTGCACTCTGCTACCGAAAGCCCCTCTTCCTGCAACGGTCTTCCAATGATAACAGGAATCACCTCACACATAAGTGCTGCGTCAATCTTTTCCTGGAAACCTCCTGCTTTTCCTGTGTCTTTAGTCACAAGATACTTGCAGTCATACTGACGGAGCATGGCAGCATTTAACTCCATGGAAAAAGGTCCCTGCATGCCGATCAGGTGCTTTCCCTCAAAGCCATAGCCCTTGCAGGTCTCCATTACAGATGGCAGAGACAGCACACGGGCATAAATACGCTCTCCGGCATCAGATAAGGCTGTAAATTTTCCAAGCTCCTTGCTGCCTGTAGTGAGCAGAATGTTCCCCTTTGTACCTTCCAGAAATTTCACTGCTGCCTCTGTGTCTTCCACATACACAGCCTTATCCTGATGGGAACCGTTCTCACGAAGAACTCTCTCATAGGAAAATCCTGTGTTTTTGCAGGCAATCCGAATATTCGCCGTTACTTCTGCTGCATATGGATGAGTGGCATCAAGCACCAGCCTGGGACTGCGTTCCCTTAACAGCACTTCCATTTCTTCCCCAGTCAGACGGCCAGCATGGATTTTCAGATATTCGTCCTCTTTTAAAGATTTGCTGCCATAATCCGTGGCAACGCATGCAAGCACACTGACCTTATTCTTTGCCAGAAAGTTACATATCTGGCAGCCTTCTGTGGTGCCTGCAAATACAACAACATCAGACATTTTTATATCCTCTTGGTGTTACCATTTTTCCGTTTATATTTCGGGTCTGGGAATTTCCAATAAATACAGTAGTAAACATATCCACCTGGGTATCCTTTAGTTCTCCCAAGGTCATAACCTGAGCCTTCTCTCCTTCGCGGTTAATGTTCTGAACCGTACCGCACACGGTCTCCGGAGATTTATGCTGAAGCATAAGCTCGCAGGCTTTTTTCAGATAATCGTGTCTCTTATGGCTGGAAGGATTGTAAAGAACGATCACAAAATCTGCTTCAGAGGCCAGAAAAAGCCGTTTTTCAATTTTTTCCCAAGGGGTAAGCAGATCGCTAAGGCTGATCAGACAAAAATCATGGATAAGAGGTGCTCCAAGAACTGCGGCGCCTCCAGTCGCTGCAGTCACACCGGCAACCACTTCCAGCTCCACATCCGGGTAATTTGCACCGATCTCATACATAAGCCCAGCCATTCCATAGACACCTGCATCTCCACTGCAGATCATGGAAACAGTCTGTCCCTTCATAGCCTCGTCAAAAGCCATGACGCAACGGTCTACTTCTTTTCTCATTGGGGTTGTGAGAAAAGCTTTCCCTGGAAAATGATCTTTTACAAGATCGATATAAACGGTATATCCAACAATTACTTCGCTTTTTTCAAGCGCTGCAGCGGCAGCTCCTGTCATTCCTTCGTAGGAACCAGGACCGATTCCTACCACATAGATTTTCTTTTCTTTATTCAAAATGCATCCTCCATTCTCCAAGGGCAAGGGCTGTTGTCACACCCTCTGCACCATGTTTTCTCTGTATAAAATAAGTGCCAGTATCTTTATGGCTGGTATCTGCTTTTTGGCTTTCTCTTTCATCATGTCTGACTTCTGCCAGCATATCTGTTTTAAAACCCACTTTTTTTGCCAAAAAACTCTCTATGGCTTTCACTGCGCTCCGCTCACACACATTATCTACCCCCACAGTCTTACTCACAAAGGAAGACGGGGTAAAGTCTCCTTCCACAGCCAAAAGTTCTTTGCTGGAAAAAGTAATAAAGGGAACGCCCAGCTTTTCTGCCAGAGCCAGAAGCCCTGGTTCTTCTTTTTTCACATCAATGCTTGCAAGTGCGGCAATGGCCTCTTTGTAAACGTCATTTTCCTCCAGGCAGCCAAATGCTGCTTTTTCCACGGCTGATAATTCTTTATTTTTCCGGCAGCCCATTCCAAGTACCACGGATGGCGGAACTACATGGGTAGTTGAAGAAAATGGATGACAACTTTTATGTATGGTTACTGCGATTCCTACTGCCGGGAGCGGTCCGCCATCCACAGTCTCAAACCGCATTCCTGAGAACGATGTTTTATCTGTTTCTTCAAACAATAAATGTCTTTCATCATTTGCCTTCTGGCCTGACATTTTTACATAATCTGATTCAGGGTACTGTTTTTTTCTACACCAGATCATTCCCTTTGGCAATTCGCCCTCCCAGGGAAATTCACTATAAAAACCGACCTTCTCTCCTGCCAGCAGCGCAGCAGAAACCTCTTTTGCCTCTTTCATCCGGAAAATCTGGCAGTTATTTTTCTTCGCAAACACATCCACAGCAAATTTTCCCTCAAGATCTGTGGCTGTTGTGACTACAGGGATCGCATGCAAAATATCTGCTGCCCTATGAGCAAGCTCATTGGCTCCGCCAAGATGTCCTGACAGCAGGGAAATCACAAACGTTCCACATTCATCCACCACCAGCACAGCCGGATCTTTCTTTTTATTCTGTACATAGGGGGCAATGCTGCGCACAGCAATTCCAGCAGCTCCAATAAAAATAATACTGTCTGCAGTCTCAAACTGACTGCCAGTCCATTCTACACAGCTTCCCTTTATGGAGCCTGGAATGTATTTACTCTTTGTAGAAAGAGAAACTGCATGTCCTTCTTTTTCCAGTCCCGTTTTCAATTTTTCACCAGTCTGCTGCCCTGTGAGGGTGTAGCATATCATGGAAATTTTCATTGAATTCCCCTTCCATCCAGATGAATCTTATTTCGTTGCCTCGCGGAATTCTGTGGTAAATCCAGGATCGTACAATTTGGAACGGTCATAATGAGCGGCATTTACACAATCTCCAATGATCATAAGTGCCGTCTTTGTAATATTGTTCTCCTTCGCAGTCTGTGCCAGAGTTCCCACTGTGCACACAAATTTTTTCTCATCCTCCCAGGTAGCCTTGTACACAATAGCGGCCGGAGTATCTGCAGTATAACCGCCCTCGATCAGCCTTCTGCTCAGCTCTTCCAGCATTCCTGTGCTGAGAAACACAACCATAGTTGCCTGATGTGCAGCAAAGGACTGAATGCTTTCCTTTGGCGGAACCGGAGTTCTGCCTTCCATACGGGTGATGATCACACTCTGGGAAATATCCGGCAAAGTGTATTCCAGATTTAAAGCACTTGCTGCGCCACAGAATGCACTGACACCGGGACAGTAATCATAGGCAATGCCTTTCTGATCCAGCACATCCATCTGCTCACGGATAGCTCCGTAAATACAGGGATCACCTGTGTGCAGTCTGACAGTTGTCTTGCCTGTTGCCTCTGCTTTTTCCATAACGGAAAGTACCTCTTCCAGTGTCATTTTCGCACTGTTATAGATGGTGCAGATGTCCTTGGTGTACTCCAGAAGTTTAGGGTTTACAAGAGATCCTGCATAGATAACTACGTCTGCCTCTTCCAGATATTTTTTCCCTCTAACTGTGATCAGATCCGGTGCTCCGGAGCCTGCTCCTACAAAATGAATCATGGTGTTCTCTCCTTTTTCTCTTTATTTTTCTTTCACAATAATCAATGAATAATATCCTGCATCATCTGGAATTTCTTCCACACTTCTGTAAATTTTTTCATTGGGCATTCCGCAGTTTTCAATCATCTCCGCCTTATTCCCAGTCGCCTTGATCTGTGCCTTTACCTCCTGCATTTTTTTGCCCGCCTTCATCAGAACCTTCGTTCCCGGAAGCTTCAACGCTTCTTCCACCTGATAGGATGCCGGAATCACATGAAGCTGCTGGTATTTTTCTACCAGTCCCTCATTGAATCTGGCACTGACTGCGCAAAAAGAGGTAATACCGCTGACAATTTCTGTGTCATATCCTAACTGTTCCACCCGTTTATGCACATAAATATAGGTGGAATATACCGTCGGATCTCCCAATGTAAGGAACACTACGTTTTTCCCCTTTTCAAGCCAATCTGCAATTATTTTTGCCCCTTCGTCATGAACCCGCTTCAGCTCTTCTTTTTCTTTGATCATGGGCATTGGCAGGGAAATCATCTGCTTGCTGTCAATTTCCGGATAAGCCCCTTTCATAATCTTGTAAGCAACAGATTCTTTTGGGTTCTCTCCTGGAAAAGCCAGTATATCTGCTTCCTTTGTAAGTCTTAAAGCTTTTAAAGTAATCAGCTCCGGATCTCCCGGGCCAACTCCTACACCGTATAACTTTCCTGTCATATGTCTCTCTTTCTGGAGCCTATTTTCACACCTGGATATGAACTCCGCTTTTATCTTTATTTTATTCCGCCTGCATAAACTAAACATAACTTTTTTTTTAAATGTCTTTACAGAATATTCCCTTTAATTCATTTACTCTTGCGATTTAAGCATCTCATCCTGTTTCTGTATTTCCTGGATCAATTCCCCTGCATCCCTGGTTTTTCCCAGATATCCATACACGTTGTTAAAAACCACCGCGCCAAGCTTAATCTGTTCGTAAGAGCGGTGATCCAGATAAAACTGGATCTTCTCCATAATCGTTTCCATTGCAGGCTCCAACAGACCTTTTTCATGCATAATATCAAGAGCCTCGTCTGTGGTATTGCAGTTCAGGATATCCCTGGCCGCATCACCATCTGCCCCCACACGAAGAGCATTGGCTGCAAGCACCTCCATACGGGCATCTGCACTATGGGAATGGGTGTTCATAATTCCAGCTGCTACCTTTACAAACTTGCCGATATGGGCTACGAACAGGATTCCTTTTACGCCCATATCCACAGCCATATCAATAGTTTCTCCCACATAATTGCTGCACTTGATATTTCGTTCAAAAGGTAAGGTCATGTGCTCACGCAGATAATCTGCCCCGTAATTTCCAGGTGTCACAAGAAGATACTTCTCACCTTGGGTAAAATGCTGTTTCATTTCCACATGGATACTCTCCACAAGGGCTTTTTCACTCATAGGCTCCACGATTCCGGAAGTTCCAAGGATGGAGATTCCTCCTGTGATTCCCAGCCTGGGATTGAAGGTCTTCTTCCCGATCTCTACGCCTTGTGGAACGGAGATCACAACCTTCAGACCCCCCTCATAATCATGGAAAACGGCGGCTTCCTCTGCTTCCCGAAGGATCATTGCGCGAGGCACCGGATTAATAGCAGCTTCCCCTACCTTCTGGGAAAGCCCTGGTCTTGTAACCCGGCCCACGCCGACTCCTCCATCTATCACAATTCCGGCAGTCTCCGTCTTTGACACTGTGGCATACACCAGAATGCCATTTGTGGTATCCGGATCGTCTCCAGCATCTTTTTTTACCGCACAGGTAACCTGATCCTCACTGATCTGGATATCATGCAGTTCCAGATCAAGAAGGATTCCCTTCGGCGTCATAAGAGGCACTGAAGTTATTTTTTCTCCGCCAAGGAGCATAAGGCAGGCACCTTTACAGGCAGCTGCTGCGCAGGAACCTGTGGTATAGCCAAAACGCATTTTCTTCTGTCCACGGATCACATAATACTCTTCCAAACCAGTCTTGTGTGCCATATGCTTCGCCTCCCACATAAAAAGAAGCTCTGTCATGACAACAAAGCTTCTTTCCTATCAGTCTTCTCCCGGTTGCCGCAGGAAATTCTGTCCTGAAAAAGCATCCAGTATCTGACTGTACAGTAACGGACTTGTGCAGGAATTTCACCTGACTTCCTGATAATGCTTTCCCCTGTTTTTATCCGTTACATTATATAATTTTGCCGTTTAAAAGTCAATAAAGGGGGACGGCTTTCTTGACTTTTATACCACTTTATGCTCCATCCATTTCCCACTTTTAAGCCGCAGGCTGAAAATAATAGCGCGGACAGTCCAGTCGGTGAACATTCCGATCCAGACGGCCATTGGTCCCATACCACAGACACGGATCAGATAAACGCACAGGCAGAAACGAAACACCCACATGGTGGTGCAGGAAGTGATCATGGAGAATTTCACATCCCCAGCAGCGCGCATGCCATAGGCTGGAATAAAGGCGAACATCCAGACGACAGGCTTCACAATGGTAATCCAGAACATCATATCCAGACACATGCTGGCACTTTCAGCTTCCATCCCGCCGATCATGGTGATCGGTCTTGCAAGGACATACACCACTGCACAGCAGGCAATCAGAAAAACCTCAGAAAAGATCATAAGCTTCTTCATATAATAAACGGCCTCGTCTTTTCTTCCCGCTCCAAGGCTCTGTCCAACCACCGTCATAAGTCCGATTCCTACCCCGATGACAGCTGTTCCATTTAACATTTCCAGCATATTAGTCATAGCCTGGGCTGCAATTGCGGTAGTTCCAAGTGTAGAAACGGTAGACTGGATTGCCAGTTTGCCAAGCTGGAACATGCTGTTCTCTACTCCTGAGGGAATACCAAGTGCCAGGATCCTCTTTATCATTTTTCCATCCGGGCGTATTTTCAGATAATCGCGGACTACAATTGGCTGTCTGTCTTTTCGCAGCTGATACAGCACTACTACTGCACAGAAAATTCTGGAGACCAGTGTAGAAATTGCAGCTCCGGCAACTCCCATATGAAATACCCAGATCAGAATTCCATTTCCTACAATGTTCATCACATTGGAAATAATAGAGATCACCATTGGTCCTCTGGTATTCTCCTGGGCGCGGAAAATGGAGGCTCCGGCATCGTAAAGCGCAATAAACGGATAAGACAGCACAGTATAAAAGAAATATACCATGGAATTATCCATTACATCTGCGTCCACGTTTCCGAAAATAAAGCTAAGCAGCGGTGCACGAAATACAAGTCCGGCCACAACGATAAAAACAGAAATGGCGGTTATAATAAAAAGGGCTTGCCTGGCGGATTTGTTTGCCATCTCGTGATTCTTCTGCCCCAGATACTGGGTACAGATAATAGTGCCTCCTGCTGCCAATGCTGAAAAGGCCTGAATGATCAGCACATTGATGGAGTCCACAAGGGAGACTGCGGAAATGGCGGCAGAGCCTACATTGCTGACCATCATGGTATCCACCGTACCCATCAATGCGTTTAAAAGCTGCTCCATAATGATGGGCACAAGAAGCGCCCGGAGCATTTTGTTTGTAAAAAGATGTTGTTGTTCCATATGTTTCCTCTTTTTCCCTAAATATAAAATACATATTCCTCATAAAAACGGAGCAACTACTTCCATGGGGATATTTTCTGTGCTATTATACACCTTGAGTAAAAAAATTGCAGTATTTAATTACACACAATCCTTATTTTTCAGCATACATATCACTTTCAGGAGGATTACTTTGGACCGAATTCTTACATACACTATACAACCAGAACAGGAAGGGATGCAGCTTCTTGATTTTCTCCGAAGCAAGGGCTTTTCCAGGGGAATTCTGTCTTCCATGAAGCCGTACAAAAGTGCAATCCAGCTAAATGGGGAGCGTGGCTTCGGAAAATCGGTTCTTAGAACCGGAGATTTCCTTCGCATTCATATCCCAGAGACAGACAGCAGCGAAAATATTCTTCCTGTAAAAATGGACCTTTCCATTCTTTATGAGGATGAAGACATTCTGGTGATCAATAAAGAGGCGGACATGCCAGTTCATCCTTCCATTGGAAATTATGATAATACCCTGGCAAATGGAATTGCCTGGTATTTTAAAGAAAAAGGACAAGCTTTCGTCTACCGCTGCATCAACCGCCTGGACCGTGATACCACAGGAGCACTGATTTTGGCGAAAAATCCCTACAGCGCGGCAGTCCTCTCCGCCCAGATGAAGCAGCGCCAGATCCGGCGGACTTACCTGGCAATTGTGCAGGGGATCACGCCAGAGTTTGGAACCATTGATGCGCCTATTGGACGGGCGGAGGATTCTACCATTGAGCGGCAGGTTGATTTCACAAATGGGGAACGTGCAGTCACCCATTATGAGCGGTTAGATGCCTATGGTTCTTATGATGGTCATACCTTTTCCCGGTTATCCGCACACGACATCCAGAAAGCTTCCGCCGTCACGTTCATCACCTACTCCCTCATGGAACTTCATCTGGAAACCGGACGCACCCATCAGATCCGTGTGCATATGAAACACATTGGGCATCCGCTGCCTGGAGACTTTCTATACAATCCGGATTACCGGATCATCCATAGACAGCCTTTGCACTCTTTCCAGCTGGAATTTGCCCACCCGGTCACAGGAGAAAATATTTGTATTACCGCCCCCGTTCCCAGGGATTTTGCAAATGCATTTCATCATCTCTAATATAAGAAACAAGCTTTGGTAAACTCAAAACAGGTCAGGACCTTGCACCCGCAAGGTTCTGACCTGCATTTTTTATCCCCTATATAAAACTTAAGCATCCTTTCGGTTCTTCTCATAAATAACCAGCAGTCCCTTTAAGAGAAGATCCTCATCCAGAATGATCTCTCTTTTACAATGAGGAACCACTTTTCGTGCCAGGCCGCCAGTAGCGACCACCGTGATCTTCTGGCCAAGTTCCTCCTCAATCCGGTCGATGCTGCCATCAAGAGCTGCTGCATTGCTGTAGATCACACCACTCTTCATACACTCGATGGTATTTTTCCCAATGATACGCTTTGGTGCATCGATGCTGATACCGCTAAGCTGGGATGCGTGAGCTGTGAGGGCATCCAGGGACACTCCCATTCCGGGAAAAATCATGCCTCCCACATAATGCTTTTTCTCATCCACAACGCTTATAGTAGTTGCAGTTCCCATGTCAATCAGAGCCAAAGGCACCGGATACTCTGCGATTCCCGCCACTGCATTTGCCACCTGGTCAGCACCCAGCTGTCCAGGATTGTCCATCATAATGTTCAGTCCGGTCTTTACACCAGGTCCCAGAACCATAGACTCTTTTTTCAGGACCTTCTCTGCTGCAAGCTTCACTGCATTGGTGATCTGGGGTACTACGGAAGAAATGATACAGCCATCGATTTCTGTTCGCTTCACATGGTAAATGTCCACAACTGTTTTCAGGTCAACTGCATATTCCAGTTCTGTTTTGGTACGGACAGTGGAAAGTCTCTCGATGAAATACGTTTTTTCCCGGTCGATACATCCCACTACAATGTTAGTATTTCCAATATCAATTGCTAAAATCATATTTTTCCTCCATAGCTTTCTATCATCTGTCAAACACCCCAGCCCCGTAAGCATTGCCGTTCACAGCAACACTCTCCCCAGAATGTTATCTGTAAACAGATACTTACAAAAGCCGGTTTATATTCAGGTTCTCTTAAACCTCTGCTGCCTTAACCACTTTCTCTGCGTTCTTCTCTGCTCCCGGAAGAAGTCTTGCCTTATAAAGGGCTGCGCCTACCGCACCTGTAATAACCGTTGCGGAAAGCATTTCACACACTGCGTTGACTCCTACGAATGTACAGATAAACAGGATCACATTTTTTCCGCCCATCAGTCCCTGTACATACTCGGTATTTCCAAAAAGACCAACTAACAGGGTCATGAAGAACAGCGTATTTAAAAATGCGGAGCAAAAGCCTGTTACAGCGCAGGAAAGATAAATATTTCTGGATTTCTTGCGGATTCCCTGGAAAATATAGCCAAGAAGAAGTCCGTCAACCAGTCTTGGGATAAATCTCTGAATAAATGCAAAAAGTGGATTGATTCCGAATAAAGTAGCACCCATAATGCTGGTACCGCCAATACCGATACACTGACCGAAGCTGGTAAGTCCGAATACAGCTCCTGCAACGGCTCCGCCTACAGGTCCCATTGTGATCGCACTGATGGCAACTGGAATAATATTAAAGGTGATGGCAAGAGGCCCGATGTTCAGGTAGCCAAGAGGTGTGTAAGCCATCAGAAGCAGAATTGCGATCATCAGGCCAAGTAACGTGATTTGAGATGTTGTAAATTTTTTGTTCATATTGTCCTCCTTGTTATCGTTCCCTATATTAGAGCCTTTATATGCCCAGGGATACAATACGGTATGGAACAGCGGGCATGATCATTTTTATTTACCCGCCACTCTTAAAAATAATATTTTATCCAGGATTTTACCGGCTGCATCCTCCTTACTCATAAGCGGGAGTGATACTTCCTCATCCTGTGTAATCAGAGTCAGAACATTGGTGTCCCCCTGGAATCCGGCACCTGCCATCTTGACATTGTTGGCCGCTACCATGTCCAGATTTTTCTTCGTAAGTTTGACTCTGGAATTACCGATCATATTCTGTGTTTCCATGGAAAAACCACACAGAAACTGTCCATCTGGTTTGTGCTCCCCAAGATATTTCAGAATGTCATCTGTTCTCTCAAGGGCAATGGACATGTCATCGTTTTTCTTTTTGATTTTCTCATCGCTCACATTGGCAGGACGATAATCTGCCACTGCTGCTGCTTTGATAATAATATCCTGTTCCTGGCTGGCAGAGGTTACAGCTTCATACATATCCCTGGCAGTCACTACAGGAACCACCTTCACAAAGGGAGGAGGCGTAAGCGCAGTACGTCCACTTACCAGTGTGACATCTGCTCCGCGGAGCATGGCCATTTTTGCAATGGCGTAGCCCATTTTTCCTGAAGAGTGGTTTGTAATATAACGGACAGGATCGATTGCTTCCTGGGTAGGGCCGGCGGTAACCAGCACCTTCATTCCTTCCATATCCTTCTCACAGGCACACTCTCTTAAAATGTAATTTAAAAGAGTTTCCGGCTCCGGCATTTTGCCAGCTCCGGTGTCGCCGCATGCAAGGTAACCCACAGCGGGATCGATCACTTCATACCCATAATGCTCCAGAGTCTTCAGATTATCCTGGACAATGGGATTCTCGAACATATTGGTATTCATAGCCGGAGAAATAAACTTCTTGCATTTACATGCCATAATGGTAGTGGTAAGCATATCATCTGCAATTCCGTGAGCCAGCTTGCCGATCACATTGGCACTGGCCGGTGCGATCATCACCACATCTGCTTTCTTTGCAATGGACACATGCTCCACCTGGAACTGAAAATTCCTGTCAAAGGTATCCACAAGGCATTTATTCCCGGTCAGGGTTTCAAAGGTAATGGGATTAATAAAATTAGTTGCGTTTCTGGTCATAAGCACATGAACATCTGCGTGCTGTTTCTTCAACGCACTTGCAAGATAGGCGATCTTATATGCAGCAATACTTCCTGTCACTCCCAGAAGAACGGTTTTTCCATCTAACATTATTTTCCCTCATCTCTCTTTGAAATCTTTCGGATAAAATATACCTGTCATTTTGTATCTCTTATCCGTACCGCTTATTATAAAACAAAAAGACGTATGAATGCAATGTATTTTTTATATGTTCAGCTTTTCATACATAAATAAACTCTATATATGTCTTTCTATATCTTTCCTTTGTTCTTATATCTGTTATAATAACTTTATTATTCTGATGAATTCTCTTGTAAATACTGGATTATCACTGCCTTTGACTATAACAATACTGTAAAAGAAAGGAATTATAATGAACTACCAGATTACACAGTGGTGCGCCCACTTTATCACAGAACAGGTAAAAGAAGGGGATCTTTGCATTGACGCTACCATGGGAAACGGAAATGATACCCTGCTTCTCTCCCATCTTTGCGGGGAAAAAGGACATGTCCTTGCTTTTGACATTCAGGAAATGGCACTTTCCAACACGAAAGAACGCCTGGAAAAAGAACATGCAGCCCACAACTATGAGCTGTTTCTGGATTCCCATGTAAATATGGGAAATTACGCAGAGCCCATGAGTGTAAGCTGCATTGTATTTAACTTTGGTTATCTGCCTGGCGGGAACCACAAGCTTGCCACCAGGCCTGAATCCAGCATTTTGGCCCTTACCACCTCCCTCTCCCTTTTGAAAAGAGGCGGGATCCTGATGCTATGCATTTACAGTGGCGGAGATTCCGGATTCCAGGAGCGGGATGCACTGCTTGGCTGGCTGAAAGAACTGGATCCTAAAAAATATCTGGTTATCAAAACCGAATATTATAATCGTCCTAATAATCCGCCTATGCCTGTGCTTGTAGTCAAACTCTAAGCCGCCTCTGTCCATGCCTATTTTCTTAGCTTTTATATGCAAACACCCCTCAGACAGATGATACACATTTTTCTCTGCCTAAGGGGTATTTTATCGTTTGTTATTCTTAAGCCATGCTTTATCAGTCAATGATCGTAACACTTGTCATCACCGGCTGCTCACCTGCGGAAATGGTTCCGTTATTATCTGTAGGCTTCGCATCCTTGCAGATCTGGTCTACAATATCCATACCCTCGGTCACATGTCCGAAAGCTGCGTACTGTCCGTCCAGATAGGTGCTGTCCGACTGTACGATGAAGAACTGGGAGCTTGCGCTGTCCGGATCTGAGGATCTTGCCATGGAGATAACGCCTCTTTCATGGGAAATGTTATTCTCCACACCATTCTCAGAGAACTCTCCCTTAATAGTCTCATCAGAGCCGCCTCGCCCAGTTCCTTCCGGATCTCCTCCCTGGATCATAAAGCCATCAATAATACGATGGAAGGTAAGTCCATCATAGAAGTGCTCCTGTGCCAGTTTTACAAAATTGGTCACACTGATAGGAGCAGTATCTGCATCCAGCTCTACCTTAATGGTGCCGTAATCCTGTACCTCGATCTCAGCATGGTGAAGACCGGTAAGAGGCTGTGAAGTATCCAGAACAGCATCTGCGTATACACTTTCGCTGTCTCCGGAGCCATCTGTAAATCCGGAAACCTCCTCGTCTGTTCCATCTGTCTTATCTGTACTTTCATCTTTTGTATCTTCTGTCTCTGTATTCTCTTTAGTGTCCGTCTTGGTATCTCCAGCTTCTGTGCTGGTACTTTCTTCTTTCGTATCATCTGAGCCACAGCCTGCAAGCATTCCCACAGAAAGGGTTGCCACCATCAGCATTGCCAGAATTTTTCTTTTCTTCATAATGTCATGCCTCCAATTTAAAAAGCTGTTTCCAATATCGCATCCGATATGAAAATGAGTTACTGTTCACGTCCAGGCCAGTAACAGAATAGCGCCAGGCAATTCCTGACGCCATCTTTTTCCATTATAACGAAATTCACACAAAAAACAATTGTTTTCACAAATTGTTCAATTTCTTTTTCTCTTTCTTTCTCTTGCCACATAGGGGAATGTCTGTTAAAATCAAGAAAGTTAGAAATTATTATATAGAAAGCGAGGCCTTTTTATGGAAAAAATCACCAGTTTTACAATAGATCACATCAAGCTGCAGCCAGGTGTTTATGTATCCCGCAAGGATCCGGTTGGAGACAGCGTGATCACCACTTTTGATATCCGTATGACTTCCCCCAACGAGGAGCCGGTTATGAATACCGCAGAGCTTCATACTATCGAACATCTTGCAGCTACCTTTCTTCGCAACCACAGGGAATTCGGACCGAAGATGATCTACTGGGGACCAATGGGCTGCCGTACCGGCAATTATCTGCTGCTGAACGGAGATTATGAGTCTAAGGACATTGTTCCGCTTATGATTGAAACCTTTGAGTTTATCCGTGATTTTGAAGGGGAGGTTCCCGGAGCTTCTCCTAAAGATTGTGGAAATTATCTGGACATGAATCTGGGAATGGCAAAATATCTGGCTAAGAAATTTCTGGATGAAGTGCTGTACGATATTAAGCCTGACAGACTGGTTTATCCGGAGTAAGAAATTAAAAATCACCCTCTTGCCATGCGGCAGGAGGGTTTTTTATACAAAAAAACGCTATGTAAATGTCAGATAATCTCATTCATTTACATAGCATTTTCTAATTTTCACGAGCAACGGGCCAAAGTCCATGCTTGCATGAGACCTTGGCGACTGCCACGGAAACGGGTAAAACCCGCAAAACGCGTTTTACCCGTTTTTTATTTCGTTTTCTCAGATTTTGAAGTATCAGCCTGCAACAGACTCATCCGCTGCAGCATCTGCGCTGCCATCTGTGAAGGACTGGTCAGCAGTTCCATCTGTGGCGGTATCTGCTGCCGCACCATCAGCTGCTGTATCCGCAGCTACTGCACTTACATAATCACCAGATACATAAGCGGTCTGGCCCTCATAAGAAACCTCGATCCAGCCATTGTCACACACACCTGTACTGGTAAGCTGTGTGCCATTTGCCACGCCAGCGATTAATGTGGCATCTGCACTTGCATCTGCACGAAGGTTTACATCTGCATTTGCAACATAAGTACCATCCTGCTTGGTAACATTTACGCCGCTTGCAGTCTGCACTATAACAGGCTCCGGTGTAGGGGTTGCCTCTGGTGTAGGGGTTACCTCCGGTGTAGGGGTAGGAATTGGTGTAGGGGTTGCCTGTATAACAGTAACGGTTGCTCCGGCGCCTTCCTCAAATCCACATCCTGGAATAGAAAATGCTGCGCCAAGAAGCAAAACGGCTAATGCTGCTTTTTTCATAATATAATTCCTCCTTTACAAAGCACTGGTGCTTTGAATTGATTCATCTTCTCTTAATATAAATATTACAAAAACAGACTCATTTCGCGAATCGTTACAATTAATATACAGTATTATTACAAATTATGCAACCCCTAAGTGTAGCTTTGCCTATGGAATTCCTTTCTTATCCGTTACTGGCCACAACCTGACCGGCAACACACTTCGCAATGCACAGGAAGCAAAAAACACCTCTAGTAAACTGTAGTCCTTAGCTTACACCTGCTCAAACACCACCGTCACCTGTCCGCCGCAGATCATGCCAAGGCTGTCCTTTCCGTCTGCAGTTAAGGCATAGTGCTTTACTTCTTTTTCTTTTACTTCTTTGCAGTGATGGATGGCTTCAAACTCTACTTTTCCGCCTCCAATGCTGCCTGTGATATGACCGGAGGGTTCTACGAACATTTTGCTTCCCACACCTCTTGGGGAGGAACCGGATTTCTCAGCGATGGTGACCATCACACCAGGACGGCCCTCCAGCACTGCTGCCTCTACTTTTTCATCACAATATGCGGAATAATGCTGGTTCTTCACCTTAACGATCTCTGCCATAATGCTCACTGCAATCTCCTCTGGAAGCTGACCGCCAAGAGGGATTCCAATGGGGGCATGGACCTCATCCAGCTGTGCCTCTGTGTAGCCTTCCTTCAGAAGGTTTTCCCGGGTAACCCACACTTTGTTTTTGCTGCCGATCATGCCCAGATATTCGTATGGGCGGTGAAGAAGCCGGCGAAGGCAGTCTGCATCGCCAAGATGTCCTCTGGTGAGAATTACATAATAGGCATTGTCATAGGGAGCAATGTATTGATCTAAATCTTTGAAATCACCATACACCAGCTGGTCTGCTTCTGGGAAACGCTCTCTTGTCACAAAGTCTTCTCTGTCATCCATGATTGTCACATGAAAACCAAGCATTTTCCCAAGATGGGCAGTAGGCTGTGAAACGTGACCGCCGCCAAAAATCACAAGCCGCGGATTCTTGCGGTAATCTTCTACAAAAAGGCGGTGGCCGTCCGCCTGGACCACCTTTGTTTCTCTGGTATTCTTCAAAATATTAAAATACTTATCCCAGACAGCCTGATCCTTCGGATTTCCGGGAATCAGTTGCATATTTGATGCCTGATCAGCGGATTCACTGCTGTTTTCTTCCCGGATCACGGTCTCTGGTTTCAGGATACACTTCTTCCCCATATAAGGACCATCCAGAAAAATTCCGGTTTTCACTCTGCCTTTTTCGTCCAGGATCTGGTAAATTTTATTGTACATGGTACTTCACCTCATTTATAATTGATTTCATTATTTCATTGCACCTTTTATTCCTATATATTATAATACATTCGGAGGAATTTTCACAATGAAGAAAAAAAGAATTATGGCCAGTTTTCCTATTCGGATTCTGGCAGTCAGTATACTTGGTCTCCTTGCAGGCCTGTTTTTTAATGCCACGAGAACTATGGGACTGACCTCCGGAGCTTTGAATCTGGTTGTCACAGCCCGTTATGTGCTAAGCCAGCTGATCACTTTCCTGGCACCTGTGATCATCCTCGGTCTTATGGCATCCTCGATTATTTCCGTAAAAAAGGATCCCACACCGGTCACGGCACCGGCCATTCGGATCACCTATTTTTCCATGCTCGGAGCAGCCGCCTTCGCGTCAGTCCTTGGCTACCTGATCATTCCAAGACTTCCGGTATCCACAGACAGCCTGTCTTTCCGGTTTCTTCCAGATACCTTGTTTGAGCTGCCTATTCCAGCACCTGTTTCTGCCTTAAGTACATTGGTGCTTGCTATTTTACTTGGTTTTGGTGCCTGCTGGACCAATGCCACACGGACAAAAGAGCTTTTACAGGAGCTTCGGGGAATCACCCTTTCCTTGATGTCCAGAATCCTTCTCCCCGTATTGCCGGCTTATATCGGGCTTTCCCTTTGTACGCTGGCTTATCAGGGATATTTTATTAAGTAACTGCCACTTTTGCTTCTGGCTCTCATCATTGTAATCCCGGCTTACATGATCTGGGTACTTGCCCTGTATCATATTGCAGGCTCCTATGCAGGGGAAAAACCATGGGAAATTATGAAAAATTATATGCCAGTCTGTAAAATAGCTCTGAAAACCCATTCTTCCACTGCGTCCGAAAAGTACTCCAGAGAAGCGGCGGACAAATGCAGCCAGCTGGATCCAAGGCTTACGAAAGAAACGGTCCCACTGTTTACCCGGATCCACCACTGTGGTTCCGTCCTTGCAGAAGTATTTTTCGCCATGATGATTTCCCGGATTCTTTACGGTTCTGTTCCTGCACCTGGAACCATGGTGGTCTTTTGCATTCTTCTTGCCACCTGTTCCATTGGTACACCCGGGCTTTCCTGGGGAACGGTCATGGTATCCCTGGGAACCCTGACCGGGATCCTGAAGTTTGGAGATTCCGGCGTGGCGCTGATGTTCGCTGTTTTTGCACTCCATGATGCCTTTGCAGCAGCCTGCAACATGACCTGTGACGGAGCCGCCGTTCTGTTTCTCACAGGGTATGCGAAGAGACATGATATGAAATAGAGGACTGAATTCTCCACAACGGTTGCTTTTTCAAACATGCTCTACTCCTGAAGTCCGGTCAGCTGGCTGCAAACCCAAAATACCGTGATAACAAAGCGAAATGTACTTTTCATTCCGCCTTTTATCACGGCATTTTTGTCTTAAATTACTTCCCCCCTGAACTTGCAAATTGATTTTCCCACTACGACACAATGCGCATTGTAAGTATCTCCCACAAATTGTGGCGCACATCCTGCAGAAAGCCTTTTTCAGACACGCTCTAGTCCAACGGCTGTCTGAGCCCTCTTTTAATATAAGTTCCCAGTTTGTCCTGAACCAGTTTTCCATCTTCCACAGCAAGATTTCCACGAAGAAATACCTTGTCAATATCTCCATGGATCTTAAAACCCTCATAGGGATTATTGTCTGTATTGTAAGCATGTGTTTTTGCAGAGATAACATTCTCTTTCCCGGGATCAAACACTACAATATCGGCGTCGCTGCCTTCGGATATGGATCCCTTGTCTGGATATACTCCATATAGCTTCGCTGGGTTCTCACACAGAAGCTGACACATTTTCTCTACTGTAATTTTTCCAGTGCGTACACCGTAGGTATAGAGAAGAGTTCCCCTTGTCTGGACTCCTGGCAGACCGCCTGGGATTTTGGTGAAATCTTTTTTTCCCATTGCTTTCTGGGCAAGGGTAAAGCTGCACTGGTCTGTAGCTACTGTCTGAATATCCCCATTTGCCAGGGCTTTCCACAGGCAGTCCTGATCCTCCTTCTTACGGATTGGCGGAGCGCACACATACTTGGCTCCTTCGAAATCCGGCTTGGAATAAACACTGTCATCCAGAAGCAGATACTGAGGGCAGGTCTCTGCAAATACCGTCTGGTCATTTTCACGGGCGCGGATGATCTCTTCGTAGGCCTTGCGGTTGGTAAGGTGAACTACCATAACCGGAGCCCCGGCTTCCTTCGCAATTACCAGAAGACGGTGTACCGCTTCTGCTTCCATGGTGTCAGGACGAACAAGCGGGTGATTCTCCGGGCCAAGTCTGCCCTGGGATTTCGCCTCCTGGATCAATGCATCGATCACACCTGCATTTTCACAATGGACACCTGCGAAACAGCCTTTTTCATTCAGCGCCTTTATGATCTTGTAAAGGTCCCCGTCGTCCACGATCATAGCCGGATAGGTCATGTACAGCTTAAAGCTGGTGATACCCTCATCGATCATGTCCTGGATTTCTTTCCGGGTCTCTTCATTCCACTCTACAATGGACATATGGAAGGAATAATCACAGGAGCATTTTCCGTCAGCTTTCTTACGCCATTTCTGAAGACCTTCTTTCAAGGTATGTCCGCCCTTGTCCTGTGAGGCAAAATCAATGACCAAAGTGGTTCCTCCCAAAATCGCAGCTCTGGTTCCTGTCTCGAAATCGTCTGCTGTCACAGTACCTGCAACTTCCAGGTCAAAGTGGGTGTGTCCGTCAATAAATCCTGGGAAAAGAAGCTTGCCGGATACATCCAGCAACTGGGCATCTGGCTGGGAAAGGTTCTCTCCCACTTTCACGATCTTCTCTCCCTCTATCATTACGTCCAGCTTCTTCGCAGCAGTACCGGAGACAACAGTTCCATTTTTCAAAAGATATTTCATAATGTGTATCCCCCTTTCACATTTCTGTGGCAATTCTCTTTGCATCAGCCATTGATGGCTTTTTCTGGAATCGCCTGTGCAAAATAACTAATTTTGTTCACATCAACCTTTATTTTAATGTAAATATAACACATGTATTTCCCTTCTTCAATAAAAGAAATACGAATTTTTTTCAGCATTCAATAATTTTTTTGTAAATTTGTCTTTTTATTTTTTTTCGGACATGTTATTATAAATATATGAAGTCATTCGTTACTATCTGCAACATACGAATTCAGGTTACTGTTCATTACGTTCATAGCAACCCGCTTCGCGATGCACAGAAATCCTGCCTTGCATGATTTCGCGCCTACATTCTCGGGTTTTCTGTGAAATCGTTTCACAAAGACACCTCGCGGAACGTTCCCAGTGAACGGTGACAAACACAGACAGGATGCCCGAGATACCTGCGGAGATTTCAGGCATCGACCCATAGCAGGATTTTCCTGCTCATAAAATCAAAAAAACAAATCCAAAACAGGAGGGAACATATATGGGAAGATTAACTGTCTTAGAGCAGATTGCACAGGATATCGCAGCAGAATTTGGAACAGACTGCGAAGTCGTAATCCATGATCTGAAAACAAAAGAACCAGAGCATTCCATTATCTATATTATAAATGGCCATGTAACCGGACGAAATGTGGGGGATGGTCCATCTGATGCAGTTTTCGATGGAATCCGTCAGAAGAGACGGGGAAATGACGATGCTCCAGCTGACCACAATGGTTATCTGATGAAAACAGCTGACGGTAAGATTCTGAAATGCAGCACTTCATATATAAAGGATGACGACGGAAGCCTTCACTATGTATTTGGGATCAACTATGACATCACCAAACTGACCTTGATCAACAGTGCCCTTGATAGTCTGATCACACCGAAGAACAAAGAGGAGACACCGAAGCAGATCACCCACAGTGTCAATGACCTTCTGGAGCGTCTGATCGAGGAATCTGTGAATCTTGTAGGCAAGCCGGTAGCCCTTATGAATAAAGAAGATAAGGTAACTGCAATCCAGTTCCTTAATGATTCCGGAGCTTTTCTTATTACAAAATCCGGAGATAAAGTCGCAAATTACTTTGGAATTTCCAAATATACGCTTTATAGTTATATTGATGTAAATAAATAATACTCCCTTATTTTTCTTTTATTTTTTATAACAATAATAACACATTTTCCATACGGCATAAATAAGCCATATAATACCCTCTCCCTATTACAGGATTTGGTTATTATATGGCTTATTTTTTATAATCTGTCAAAACACACTCTGCTGGTTTGGTCCGTTGCCCGTTATCCCGGCAAGCAGCGGCTATTCTTCTTCGCTTCCCAGCCGGTGCGCTTCTTTGTAAATTTCACAGGCGCCCTGGTTTACACATCGTTTATAGGCGCAGTCCATAAAGGTAAGTGTCCTTTTCCCATCTTTTTCTTCGTACTCACAGCACACGGTCTGACTGCCGTTATACGTTCTGCAAAAGCCTGAGATAAATTCTTCTGTTTCCATTTTCCATCTCCATCAGAATTATTAATCCTACCTGACCAGAGTATATTTTAAAATCATTTATGCACAATCTATCAATATACACACTCTAATTCTGTCAGCTTAATTTATGTACAAAAATCCCGCTGCGCAGCTTTGGTTCGAACCAGGTGGACTTGGGCGGCATCAATTTGCTCTCGTCTGCAATCTGCATCAGATCTTCCATGGAAGTGGGATACAGTGCAAATGCGATTCCCCTGGTCGCATCCGCCATGGCCTGAAGCTCTCTTAGCTTATGGCTTCCGCCAACAAAGCTGATGCGCTTATCTGTTCTCGGATCTCCAATGCCAAGAACCGGTCCTAATACCACATCCTGAAGGATCTGGGAATCCAGCTGTCCTACCACGTCTTTTTCCTCGTAGAGTGCACGCTTCGCCTTCAAAAGGTACCAGAAGCCATCCAGATACATTCCGAAGCAATGCTTCTCCACTGGCTTTGCAGGAAAACCTGGCACGATCGTCATGTCGAAGTTCTCCTTGATCTTCTCAAGAATCTCCTCCACACTCTGCCCATTCAAATCCTTCACCACACGATTATAAGCCAGAATGGTAAGCTGGTCATATGGGAAAACTACGGAAAGGAAATAGTTAAACTCCTCTTCTCCTGTATAATCCGGATTCTCCTGGCGGCGCTTCAGTCCTACCTTCACAGCAGAAGCTGCTCTGTGATGGCCATCTGCAATATAAAATGCAGGGATTGCCTCCAGCTCGCTCTGGATCTGGCTGATGGCCTGATCCTGGTCGATCACCCACACACGGTGTGTGATCTCATCCTCTTCTGTAAAATCATAGGCTGCCTTGTGTTCCTTTTTCCACTGTCCAAGGAGGGCAGTCAGACTGTCTGTGTAACGGCAGGCCAGATAAATAGGTCCGGTATTCGCATCACATACATCCACATGATGAATACGGTCCAGCTCCTTGTCCGATCTGGTAAGCTCATGCTTCTTCACCACACTGTCCAGATAATCATCAATAGAAGCGCAGCCGGCAATTCCAGTCTGTACCCTGCCCTTGCGTACCAGTTCGTATATGTAATAGCAAGGCTTATTATCCTGAACCAGAATGCCATTCTCTTCCATCTTAGAAAGGTTCTCCATTGCCTTCTGGTAAACCTTCCCATCATAAAGATCTGTCTCTGCCGGCAGATCCATCTCCGCTCTGTCTACATGCAGAAAAGAATCCGGATTTTCTTTTCCGATTGCTGCTGCCTCTTCTCTATTCACTACGTCATATGGAAGGGCTGCTACTGCTGCTGCCTTCTCTTCTGTAGGTCTAAGTGCTTTAAATGCACGAAATACTGCCATAAAAATATCGCTCCTTTCCACGGTCCGTATGTGTATGTTTCGTGTTACGGTTCACTCTGGTTACTGTTCTAAAAACACCTCGCGGAACGATAGCCGTGAACAGTAACTCTTTCGTTCTACATGATTCTGCCCGTTTTTCCTAAGTGTCGTAACTTATATTTTACCACAATTATATGCCATCTGCAATAAAACTAAATATTTTTTGAGAAAGCTAAATTTTTTTGTATTTTTCTATTGCAAATTGATTTATTTATGTTATTATACTTATTAGGAAAACAAAAAAGTAAGTAAAACGTAACCAAATAAATCATATCTACGAAGGAGGTTTTCCCCATGACAGACGGACTGAAATGGACGGTCAATCATGTACCGGGATCTGATGACAAGTTCCTGGAGCTGATGTCCGAAGAAAACGTAACCAAAGCAAATGAATTCCACAAAAGCTTTCCACAATATTCCGTAACACCTCTGCAGAAGCTCTCCGCTCTTGCTTCCTATCTTGGAGTAAAAGGCATCTACTGCAAGGATGAATCTTATCGTTTCGGATTAAATGCATTTAAGGTTCTTGGCGGCTCTTACGCAATGGGACGTTACATAGCAAAGGAGCTTGGACGTGATATCAGTGAGCTTCCTTACAATGTTCTCTCCTCTGAAAAATTAAGAGAGGAATTTGGACAGGCTACTTTTTTCACCGCCACAGATGGAAATCACGGCCGCGGCGTTGCCTGGGCAGCTAACCGTCTTGGACAGAAGGCCGTAGTCAGAATGCCAAAGGGAACCACCAGGACACGTTTTGACAACATCGCCAAGGAAGGCGCTGAGGTTACCATCGAGGAAGTAAACTACGACGACTGCGTAAGAATGGCAGCCGCTGAAGCCGCTAAAACAGAACATGGTATCATTGTTCAGGATACTGCATGGGACGGATATGAGGAAATTCCATCCTGGATCATGCAGGGATACGGAACTCTGGTTCTGGAAGCAGATAAGCAGCTGAAGGAAAACGGAGTCGACCGTCCTACCCATGTATTCGTACAGGCTGGTGTTGGTTCCCTGGCTGGTGCAGTTGTAGGATATTTTGCCCACAAATATAAAGAGAATCCCCCAGTAATGGTTGTCTGCGAAGCAAGCGCAGCTGACTGTCTCTACCGCTCCGCTGTCGCAGCAGATGGCAATCTGGTAAATGTTACCGGCGATCTGCAGACGATCATGGCAGGTCTCGCATGCGGCGAGGGAAATACCATTGGTTGGGACATCCTGAAGAATCATGTAACCGCCTTCGCCTCCTGTCCAGACTGGATGAGTGCGAAAGCAACCCGTATTTATGCAAACCCTCTTGAGAACGATCCGCACATCGTATCCGGTGAATCCGGTTCTGTTCCTCTTGGTCTTGCATATACCGCTCTTCATGATGAGGATGCTAAGGATCTCAAGGAAGCCCTGAAGCTGGATGAGAATTCCAATATTCTGGTGATCTCCACAGAGGGGGATACCGATCCAGTCCGTTACCGTGAGATCGTATGGGATGGTTTATACGGAACAACCGAATCATTAAGCAAATAATTATAACAATATTATTATTTTTTATAAAAATACGGAGGTAAAGAGTTATGGATTATAACAAAATCAAAGAAGCTGCACAAAATTACGAAGCAGATATGACCAAATTTCTTCGTGACCTGGTTCACTTCCCAGGCGAGAGCTGCGGTGAGAAAGATCACGTAATGCGAATCAAAGAAGAGATGGAGAAGCTGGGCTTCGATAAGGTTCAGGTTGACCCAATGGGAAATATCCTTGGCTACATGGGAACTGGAAGCACTCTCATCGGTTTCGACGGACACATTGATACAGTAGGTATCGGAAACCGAGAGAACTGGGAATTTGATCCATATGAAGGATTTGAGACTGAGACCGAGATCGGCGGACGTGGAACTTCTGACCAGATGGGTGGTATCGTATCCGCAGTTTACGGTGCCAAGATCATGAAAGACCTTGGTCTTCTTAGTGACAAATATCAGGTAGTCGTTACCGGAACTGTTCAGGAAGAGGACTGCGACGGTCTTTGCTGGCAGTACATCATCAACGAAGACAAGGTTCGCCCGGAATTCGTAGTTTCCACAGAGCCTACAGACGGCGGTATCTACCGCGGACAGCGCGGACGTATGGAAATCCGTATCGATGTAAAGGGTGTTTCCTGCCATGGTTCCGCTCCAGAGCGTGGTGATAATGCCATCTATAAAATGGCTGACATCCTTCAGGACGTTCGTGCATTAAATGAAAACGATGCAGCAGATGAGACCGAGATCAAGGGTCTCGTAAAAATGCTGGACAAGAAATACAATCCAGAATGGGAAGAGGCAAACTTCCTTGGAAGAGGTACTGTTACTACTTCCGAAATCTTCTTCACATCTCCAAGCCGCTGCGCAGTTGCTGACTCCTGTGCTGTTTCCCTTGACCGTCGTATGACAGCAGGTGAGACCTGGGAGAGCTGCCTGGATGAAATCCGCGCCCTTCCATCCGTTAAGAAATATGGTGACGATGTTAAGGTTTCCATGTATGAGTACTCCCGTCCATCCTGGACAGAGCTTGTATATCCAATCGAGTGCTATTTCCCAACATGGGTAATCCCGAAGGATCACAAGGTTACTGCTGCTCTTGAGGAAGCTTATCACAATCTGTATGGCACAGAGCGCATGGGCAATGCTGAGACAGAGGCTATGAGAAAAGCCCGTCCTCTTACTGACAAATGGACTTTCTCTACCAACGGTGTTTCCATTATGGGACGTAACGGAATCCCATGTATCGGATTTGGACCTGGCGCAGAGGCTCAGGCTCACGCTCCCAACGAGAAAACATGGAAAGATGATCTGGTAAGATGTGCAGCTGTTTATGCAGCACTTCCTACTGCTTATTGTAAATAATCTTTTTACCATAAATACCAAAATATGAACTGCCGTGAGGTCTGGTGTGTGAATTGCATTTGGCAACCTGCACGCTCCTGGGGCAGGCAGCTATTCCAATGTGTCTGCTCCATACCTCCACTTTACACATATTGCTTTTTATTAATAGCCAGGTAAATTTTATTCATACTTAAAATATAAGGAGAAAATTCATGAAAACATTACAGGATTACATCGACAAACTTAACAGTCTCAACTTCAAAGAAATGTACAACAACGATTTTTTCTGGACATGGGACAAAACAGACGAGGAACTGGAGGCTGTTTTCACAGTTGCTGACGCTCTTCGTTTCATGAGAGAGCACAACATCTCCACAAAAGTATTTGAGAGCGGTCTTGGAATCTCTATTTTCCGCGACAACTCCACACGTACCCGTTTCTCCTTCGCTTCTGCCTGCAACCTTCTTGGACTTGAGGTACAGGATCTGGACGAAAAGAAATCCCAGATCGCACATGGTGAGACTGTCCGTGAGACAGCTAACATGGTTTCCTTCATGGCTGATGTGATCGGTATCCGTGATGACATGTACATTGGCAAGGGCCACGCTTATCAGCAGGAATTCATGAACGCTGTAACAGAGGGAAATAAGGATGGTATCCTTGAGCAGAGACCTACTCTTGTAAACCTTCAGTGTGATGTTGATCATCCTACACAGTGTATGGCAGATATGCTTCACATCATCCATGAATTCGGCGGTATCGAGAATCTGAAGGGCAAAAAGCTTGCTATGACATGGGCTTACTCACCTTCCTACGGAAAACCGCTCTCCGTTCCTCAGGGTGTGATCGGCCTTATGACACGTTTCGGTATGGACGTTGTTCTGGCTCATCCGGAAGGATATGACGTAATGCCAGAGGTTGAAGAAATCGCTAAGAAAAATGCTGAGAAATCCGGTGGTTCCTTCACAAAGACCAATAGCATGGAAGAAGCATTTAAAGATGCTGATATCGTTTATCCAAAGAGCTGGGCTCCATTTGCTGCAATGGAAAAACGTACCAACCTTTATGGAGAGGGCGACTTCGACGGAATCAATAAGCTGGAGAAAGAGCTTCTTGCTCAGAACGCAGAGCACAAAGACTGGGCTTGCACAGAAGAGCTTATGAAGACCACCAAAGACGGAAAAGCCCTTTACCTGCACTGCCTGCCAGCTGATATCACAGGCGTAAGCTGTGAGACCGGTGAGGTTGATGCAAGCGTATTTGACCGTTATCGTATCCCGCTTTACAAAGAAGCAAGCTTCAAACCATATGTAATTGCAGCAATGATCATGCTCTCCAAATTCGAAAACCCACAGGATATCCTGAAAAAACTGGAAGTAAAAGCTGCTCCGAGAATTATGGAATAATGCTTTTCAGGGGGCTGTAGGAATACAGCCCTTTTTTGTTCTCATTTTTGATGGTATTTCTAATATTTTATATACTTTTAATATAGTAGATTGTTATTTTATATATTTTTTATGATCATATTTATGAAAGTGAAGCGTTCTAAATTAATATCATTCGCAATAATTCGTAATCAAACAGTTTGCTCTGTTTACTTGTATTTTTCGTCGCTTCTATTACTTTCATAAACATTTTTCCAGGGAGGTTTCTATGATATATAAAAGAAAACGCATCGTGGTTGCCCTTGGTGGCAACGCACTGGGAAATACACTTCCAGAACAGATGATAGCAGTAAAATCTACTGCAAGGGCGCTCTGTGACCTTATTGAGGAAGGTCACCAGGTAGTTGTGGTTCACGGAAACGGGCCACAGGTGGGTATGATCAACAATGCCATGACTGCACTTACCCACGAGGATCAGACACAGCCAAACACTCCGCTCTCCGTCTGTGTAGCCATGAGCCAGGCTTACATCGGCTATGATCTTCAGAACGCACTCCGCGAGGAGCTTCGCAAACGTGGCTTTATGCGCACCCCGGTTGTCACCGTTGTCACCCAGGTTCGTGTCGATCCGGAGGATCCTGCATTTGAAAATCCAAGCAAACCAATCGGTAAATTTCTTACCAAGGAAGAGGCCGATTTCCAGGCAAAGGCTTACGGACATGTTATGAAAGAAGACGCAGGCCGCGGCTACCGCCGTGTGGTTGCTTCTCCCAAGCCAGTGGAAATCGTAGAGCAGGATGCCATCAACAGCCTTGTGGATGCCAACAAGATTGTCATCTGCTGTGGTGGTGGCGGAATCCCGGTAACCTTAGAAGGTCATCACTTAAAAGGCGCTTCTGCTGTCATTGACAAAGATTTCGCCAGCTGCCTGCTTGCAAAACAGTTAGATGCAGATATGCTGATCATTCTGACTGCTGTAGAAAAGGTCGCTGTTAACTTTGGTAAAGAGAATGAAAAATGGTTGGACGATCTTACCGTTTCCCAGGCTAAGAAATACATCGAAGAAGGCCAGTTCGCCGCCGGATCCATGCTGCCGAAGGTCCAGGCATGCGTAGACTTCGCCAGCTCTGGCACCGGCCGTACAGCTATGATCACCCTGCTGGAAAAGGCGAAAGATGGTATTATGGGAAAGACGGGGACACAGATTCATCTGTAAGAAGTGTTTTTGACGGACAAGGTCACCTAGATTACTTAGTAGGGTATGGTTTGCGCCATACCCTTTTTATAAACACGCTCTAGTACACATATAAAAAGAACTTTCTGTACCTCATCATTTTATAGTCTGCAGAAAGTTCTTTTCATTATCATTTGTGATGTTTCTCTTCCTCTTCTTCCACCAGTCTGGAAGTTTCTTCTGACGGTGCTGAAATCACGGCTGCTGCCACGATCTCACATGGTGGATTCTCCTTCACAGCATCTACAGCTGCCTTCACAGCGGCTACATCACCGCTTAAGAATACCGTTGCATGGCCTCCGCACTTGGTATGCCAGGTACGGAATTCTACATCTGATGTTTTCAGCATCTGGTCAAGGACAACTACTGCATTGCAGCTTCCCAGAACCTCTACTAATCCTAATGCTCCATAAGACATCTTCGCTTTCCTCCTGACATATTCTATTTGTTAATGGTCATCTTAAGTGCTGCTTCTGTATCTGCTGTGGGGGATGCGATCACCGTATGGGAAACAATCTTGCCAAGGGGTTTCGCTGTCTCTAATGCCACTTCCATGGCTGCATTTACATCAGAAACACTTCCACGCATCTTTACACATGCTCCACTTTTCAGTCGGTTTCTTTCTACGCTCTGTATTTTTACATTTGCAGCCTTGGACGCTGCGTCAAGAGCAACAAAGCAGGCTACCAGGTTATCCAGTTCAAACACCCCAACTGCCATGCCATCATAGTTTTCTGCCATTTTATCCTCCTTATAAGACGGGAAAATTGGTTATCGCTCACTTTATGCCTGCAGCACACCACAGAACTTTTCCTGTGAACAGAAATGAAAACACTTCTCCCGACTGCTTCCTTTTTAACTAGTATACCTTGTTTTTATTTTAATTACAAGCAATTTCTGGATGAGATCTCACATAAATTCACACAATTCAACAAAATTCCACACTTTATTTTCCTAAAGCGGGCGTTCTTTACAATTTAACATCCATATCAGTAAGTTCCCTTACATCATTCACTTTTAACACAGCCGTATCATCTCTGTGTGCAGTCATTACAGATTTACCGCCTTTATCTCCAGTGATGGAGAGCAGGGCGTCGTAGTATTTTTTTGTAAAAACACAGGGGTTGCCAAGTTTTCCTTCGCAGGAGACGCAGGCGATTCCTTTGCCTGAATTTTTCTGGAGGGTGATGAGCTGGTGGATTGTGGCGGTGGTGAGCCAGGGTTGGTCGGAGACAGTGAAAAGGCAGACGTCGGCATCTAAGTTGGCTTTTAGGCCAATTTTTAGGGAGGAGGAGATTCCTTCGTCTGGATGGGGATTGATGTATACGTTCGCGCCCAGTTTTCTTGCGGTCTGCTCTATTTCTTCGTATTGGGTGACTACTGTTATTTTTTTATAGCAATTGTCCCGTTTTACATTTTCATCCGAGGACGCAATTATTCTGTTGCTTTCTTCATTCTGTTTTTCACATCGCTCCAAGCTTTCATATTCATTTTTCTCAAGCAGTTCTGCTACCACCATCAGCTTCTCCAGAATATGCCGATACATGGGCTTTCCGTCGATCTCGTATAAAAGTTTATTGCTTCCAAACCGGCGACTGTTTCCAGCTGCCAGCATGATCAGTGCAATCTTCATATTTTTTCTGCCTCTCTTAAGCTGCCATATGCGGCTATGGTGCCTTGCTTTGCCAGGTCTTCTACTATGTGTTCTGCCGGGGAAGGATCGGGCAATACGTCTGCTTTGTTTAAATATACACGGTAAACTTTATGGTCTACATTTTTATACAAACCATGGACAGAGGTTGCTATTTTTTCTATGTCTTCTGGGGTAACAGGTGCTTCCAGATTTTTTTCCAGGAAAGAGCTGATGTATTCAGCGCGGTGGGCAGTCTCGCAGATTGGTCTGCCGAGGCAGTCCAGACCGATCACACTCACTACTACGTCTGCAAAATCGGGGATCACTGGTTCCCAGTCTGCAGGGACTTTCAAGGGTTTTCGCTTCGCTCCGTCCGCTTCGATCAGCATGACATCACAAAGAGGAACCATTTTTTTCAATTCTGCTTCCTCTATAGCACACATTTTCCCAGAGGACTCTTCGATATCAGCAACTGCCGTAAAGCCATGTTCTTTCAACATTTCCGGAGTCCTCTTAAGATCTGCACTCTTTACCAAAGGCAGCATGGGATTATAGGCCATATGGGTGGTTGTGGAAATGATCACCTTTTTACCCAAAGCCTGTAATTCTTCATTCAGACGGTAAATCAGGCTGGTCTTTCCTCCACCGCCTACCATAGCGATTACCTTGTATTGGTCTATATCAAGTTTTAATAAATCCAGAAAATAACCACTCTTTCTCATCCTGACCTCCTATGCACTCATTCTTCCAATCCAGGTTAATTTCATAACATTTCCAAACGAAAGCATGCTAATAACACAACGAGAACGTTGTCAGGGGCTCACGCAAACACACTCTAGAACGTTGCTCACACAAATTTAACTGGCTGCTTATTTCTCCGGCAGCACACCCTCGCTTAACAAAATCTCCACCACACTTCCGGCAATGCATCTGGCCTTATCTGAAATGGTAAAGCAGTTCTTTTTCTCCTCTTTTCTGGGGTCGATATCGGCAATTTTCATTCCAAGGGGAACATTGTAGCCTTCCTTTATAATGCCCCTCAATACGCCTGTTATAGAGGCTTCTACAGGGGTTTCTCCCACGTATGCAAGGATCTGTCCTTTCTCTACAATATCGGCGATATGGACGATATTATGGATTCTGCCGGCACCTGGAGAGTGGATCACACGTTCTTTGCTGACGCCGCCTACCATTCCGGGGATACCAGTGTTCGGTATGGCCGGGCCTTTGATAATAATTCTGGCAAGATCGTGGCCTCGCATAGTCTCCACAACGTAATCCACATCTTCACCTGCAGAGAAACCAGGTCCCAGACCAATGGTAAGAGGAGCCATATCTCTCGTAGTTCCAAGATTTCGCTTGGCAAGGATCGCGTCTACAAGGGCAGCCACCTTTCCCTGCGCTGCCAATTCGCCAATGCATTTGCCGGCCGGATCTACCATAAGGGGAATTTCTCCATTTTGCCAGACCCTCCTGCATTCTTCCAGGGATTCTATTCTTCTGCTGACCACCCCTTCTACAGCCGCCTCTCCATCGTATACGGCTTCACAAAATGCAACCTTTCTGCGGATTGCACTTGGTTTTTCACATTCTAAAATCAATATACGATAGCCACAGCGGTGCAGCCTATGAATCACGCCACTTGCCAGATCCCCGCCACCGCGGACTATTACACATTTATCACTCATACTTTTTCCTGTCCATTTTCGATATTTTAGAAAAGGCGGGGAATCCCCCGCCCTCTGTTATTTTTGTATTATAACAATATTGATGTATATTAATCATTTTTTCATTTAGTTCAATCATTTTCATAACAATGTTGTTTTTCAATTAATATTATAACACATTTTCCATTTACAGCATAGTATAAAATATATTTTTAATATAGAATCTCGGCGCGAAATCATGCGAATACATGATTTCTGTGCATCGCAAGGCGGTTACTGGTCACGAAGTGAACAGTAACTCTGCGGCTTAAATTATTTACCCCCAGCCTCCATATTCTCCTTATTCACCTTCTCTACCGCATTCACAATATTCTCATACCCGGTACAGCGGCAAAGGTTTCCTGCCATATGCTTGCGGATCGCGTCTCTTGTAAGCTTCTCGCCCCGCTCCAGAAGCACTGTGGCGGACAGGACAAAGCCTGGTGTGCAGAAGCCGCACTGGATGGCGCCTTCTTCAATAAAAGCTTCCTGGATCCTGGTAAGCCCCCCATTTTTCTCAAGGCCTTCCAGGGTTCGGATATTTTTACCCTCCGCCCAGACAGCCAGATAAATACAGGAATCAATGGTCTCGCCGTCAACGATCACAGTGCAGGCCCCGCACTCGCCTACTTCGCAGCCTTTTTTCACAGAGGTCAGTCCAAGGCGGTTGCGCAGCATGTCAAGAAGAGATTCTCTCACGTCCACGTACTCGGCTACCTCTTTTCCATTTACAATACACTGTACCAGCCGCATATTCTTTTTCATGACTGCTCACCTCCTGTTGCGTTTTCCATTTCTTCTGACCGCTGAGTTCCCTCAGTTTTGGTTTTTCCTGTGAAATCAGTTCTATTATCCGTAACGGTAACTCCCGTCACCATTCCTCTGCGAACACTTTCCTTCAACGCCCTTTTCGCAATCTCTCCGCCAATCTGAAGTCGGAACGCCTTAGAAGCCCGCCAGGAATCTCTCGGATTAATATCTTCCCTTACCAGCTCTTCCACCTTCTGGTAAAGCGCTTCCCCAATTTCCATACCCTTCAGCGCCTCTTCTGTCTTCTGACAACGATAAGGCACTGGCGCAGCGACACCAAAGGTAATCCTTACATCTTCCAGAACCTTCTCCAAAGGATCAATTTTGCTCACAACACTGCAGCTCAAGGTCGCAATATCCATTGCATTTCGCATGGAATATTTAATATAAAATCCATGATATCCCTGATAATCCTTCCCCGGGATCACAATATGGGTGAGCACATCCCCCTGATGCAGATCCACCTTGCCAGGTCCCAGGTAAAAATCCTTAATGGGAACCATCCGTCCGCCAGTACCATCTGCGATCCGAAGCATGGCATTCAGGGAAAATAACGTCGGCGCACTGTCCGCGCTGACTGCACCATTGCATACGTTTCCGCCAATGGTACCAATATTGCGTACCTGAGGTCCACCAACCTGGTCTACCGCTTCCCCCAGAACCGGGATCAGCTTCTGGATCACCGGATCACCAGTCACATGGGAAAAGGTAGTTCCTGCACCAATATAAATATCACCGGACTCCATCAGCTGGACTCCTTTCATTTCCTTAATATCACGGATGCTCACTAAGGATGTGCCTGCCATTTTGCCCTCGCGGATTTTGATCAGCACATCACTGCCCCCGGAGATCACCCTTGCGTCCGGATGCTCTTTCAGAAGAGTTACTGCTTCCTTAATGGTCCCTGCATTATAATAGTTTTCAATATCGTACATTCCTCATGCCCCCTTTCTCAGATCAGTCCGGCTTTTGTAAAGCCGTCTATCAGTCTTTGTGGTGTCAGAGGGATTTCGGAAAAGCCGACGCCAGTTGCATGAAGCACCGCATTTCGGATAGCCGGTGCCCCAGGAATTGCCGGAGGCTCGCCAAGAGCTTTGTTTCCATATGGGCCCATAGGATCGTTCAGTTCTACAAACTCCGCGGTCAGATCCGGCGTATCCATCATTGTCATCATTTTATAATCGAGCAAAGTCCCATTTAATGGTCTTCCAGTTTTCTCATCAATGAGAAGCTGCTCAGAAAGTCCATATCCCATTCCCATGAACATACCGCCATGAACCTGCATCGCTGCAAGCTGTGGGTTCAAAAGGATTCCACTGTCATGAACATTCACAATGTCCAGAACCTTGATCTTGCCAAGCTTCAGATCTACTTCCACTTCTGCAAAGCAGCAGCCACTGGCAACCGTATTCTTCTTCACCTGTCTGGAAACCTCTGCTGTAAGAACAGAAGAGTTACTCAGACTGTAATAGCTCTCCATAGCCAGATTCTCCAGGGAAACCGCAGGCTTGCCATCAGCCAGAATATAACCATCTTCCAGTTCCAGCCGGTCCACATTACCCGGAACCAGAGTTCTGGCATATTCCAGAATTTTCTGCTTCAGCTGCTGCGCACATTCCTTCACAGCTGTACCGGTGACAAAGGACTGTCTGGAAGCATACGCACCTGTATCAAAAGGCGTCACATCTGTGTCCTGCCGGGTTACGATATGTACCCTGGAAAGATCCATATGTAAGGTCTCTGCTGCCATTTGGGAAAATACAGTATCAGCGCCCTGTCCAATCTCTGTAGCACCAACCTGCAGCTGTACACTGCCATCCTGATTCAGGGAAAGTCTGGCGCCTGCGATTTCCAGGGAAATCGGCCATACACCAGTCTTATAGGAAAACAGTGCCATGCCTACACCACGCCGGATATCACCAGTCTGGTTCTGATATGCTTTCCGTTTCTCATCCCAGTGAATATACTCTGCGCCCTTTTCCAGACACTCAAAAATGCCGTTGGTATTGGCTGCGATCGGCTTCAGATAGGCATCCTCATAATAACCATGGATCAGATTTTTCCTGCGGAATTCCAGCGGATCCATGCCGATCTCATAAGCAATATCATCCATAAAACTCTCTGTGGCAAAGCAAACCTGCGGAATACCATAGCCTCTCATGGCGCCTGCTGTAGGACAGTTGGTATAGACAGTATAAGCCTCTCCACGGATATTGGGACAGGCATACTGAAGCCTGCTGGCTGTCAGACCATTGGCTGCAATGGCATGTCCATGGGAAGCATAAGCGCCCTGATTGGAATAGGTAGTCATTTCCTTTGCAAGAAGATGCCCCTCTTCGTCCACTCCCGCTTCCATATCATATTCAATGGAATGACGGGTTCTGGTATTGGTAAAAGTCTCCTCACGTGTAAGCTCGATCTTTACCGGACGGCCGCCCACCTGCATGGTAAGAAATGCATTCAGTGGCTCATAAAGCACCTCCTGCTTATTTCCAAAACCACCGCCTACATATGGCTTGATCACACGTACCTGCCCCCATGGGATTCCCAGTGCCTGACCAACAACACGGCGTACAATATGGGGGATCTGTGTGGAAGAAACCACCACGATCCTGCCTTTTTCCATATAGGCATAAGAAATATTGTTCTCAATGTGACAGTGCTGGACAATAGGAGTCTTATAGCTTCTTTTCAGCTTTACGGCAGCCTTCTCCATTGCATCGTCCACATCCCCGATTGCAAAGCTGGACCTGGCCAGAATATTATCCTTCTTTTCCAGATGAATGGGATGCTCCGTTCCCCGCATGGAAATCTTCGGACTTATAACCACCGGATACTCCTCATATTCTACTTTGATCAGCTTCAAGGCACGGGAAGCTGTCACCTCGTCTTCTGCAACAACCGCTGCAATATCATCCCCATAATAACGTACTCGTCCAGTGAGCAGATTGCGGTCTGCCACATCCTGGTGTGCAAGCTCCACAGACCAGGGATGTCCTGGTGTGGGATAACAATGATTCGGTACGTCCTGAAAGGTAACTACCTTTACTACGCCGTCCAGAGCCTCTGCTTCGCTGGTATCAATGGATTTTACCACGCCGTTTCCGATCTTTGCATGATAAACCCTGGCTACCAGACACTTATTCAGAATCAGGTCATCTGTAAATTTCGCACGTCCTGTCACTTTCTCATAAGCGTCTACTCTTGGAACACTCTTTCCAATCATATGCTTCACCTTCTTTACATTTTTTCAGCGGATGCCTCCAATCCGCGCTTTACCACCTCATAAAGGAATGGCCGACGCCGTTCAAAAAACAAGTTTACGGTTCTTCTTTGAACTGGTCGTCGGCCCTTAATGCATCTTCTTTTTCCGTCTCACCAAAAAATATTGTACAAAATATTCTTTTATGCAAAATAATTGTATCACATTTCTCCGGTATTACGCAATAATTTTATAAATATTTTTGCTTTTTCCTCTGTATATTTTTGAAATTTCTGTAAATTTGCCCTACTCTTTCGCCGTATAAATTCCCCGCAGATCATAAATTGCGTGCCTCGGACATTTTACAGCGCACATACCGCAGCTCAGGCAGATAGACTCTTCAAGCACTGCACAATTCTCCATAACCCGGATTGCCCCTGCCGTACAGGTTTTCTCACAGATTCCACAGCCAATACAACTGACCTCACACTGTTTCTTCGCCTCTGCACCTTTACTCTTGTTGGAGCATTTTACCACGATCCAGTTGGCGCACTCGTGAACATGAATGATCTTCTGGGGACATACCTTCCCACAAGCCCCACAGCCGATACATTTCTCTTCGTCCACTTCTGCCACTCCATACTGATTCAGGGAAATAGCACCGAATTTACATTTCTTCACACAGGCCCCACAGCCAATACATCCGTCTTTGCATCCGGCGTCACCCGCTGTGGCCCTGCATCCCCCATTACATGCCACAACAGCTGACCGGTATGGAAATTTCTTCTTTACTGCCATCTCTCATCCCTTCCTTTCATATGGTGTTCCAGTAAGAGGAAGGCTGTAACGCCTTACACCATCTCTTCGGAAATAGGCATCTGCTATTGCCGGTGCAGTGGGAATAGATGTAATCTCTCCAATACCAATGGCACCACAGGCAACCTTAAGACCAGGCTTGTCAATGACAATGGCATCAATCTTCGGAATCTCATGAGCACGGAAAAGACCTAAAGAACCGTATTTGGAAATCGGTTTACAATTCTCATCAATTGGGTATTTTTCCCGTAGTGCAAAACCCATGGACATTACCACACCGCCCTCGATCTGGCCTTCACAGGACAAAGGATTTACCGCTTTTCCCACATCATGGGCAGCCACTATCTCCTCGATCCTTCCATTTTGGGAATCCAGGATACAAACCTGGGTAGCATAACCATAAGCTACATGGGAAACCGGATTTGGTACATTGGCACCAAGAGGATCTGTCTTGGCAAGGTACTCTGCATAGTAAACCTTACCGATCATATCTTCTACCGTTAATCCTGCTTTTTTATCTTCCATCAATTTCTCACAGGCCCTTCTGCAGGCTTCTCCTGTAACAAGCGTCTGTCTGGAGCCAGATGTGGTTCCGGAATCTGGAGAAATCCAGGTATTGCTGCGTTCGTAAACGATGTCCTCTCTTTTTACATCTGTATTGCTTACGATCATCTGCGTCAGAACAGTGCCAAGTCCCTGTCCAATGCAGGAGGCCCCTGAATAAATATGAAGCTTCCTATCTTCTTCATAAATCAGCTTCACACGGCCAGTATCCGGAATTCCAACACCAACGCCTGCATTCTTCATAGCACAGCCAATTCCTACCGCTTTTCCCTCTGCCAGAGCAGCATCATATTTCGGCTTTACTGCCTCTAAGGTCTCCACAAGACCGGTGGAATCGTCTACGATCTGACCATTTGGAAGAGTCTCCCAGGGACGAATGGCATTGCGGTAACGGATCTCCCAAGGCGTAATCCCCACCTTATCTGCCATCATATTCAGAAGTGTCTCTGTGGCAAAACAGGTCTGGGTAACTCCAAAACCGCGGAATGCTCCTGCCGGTGGATTATTGGTATAATAAGCAGTTCCCTCAATCTCAAAGTTTTCGTAGTGATAGGGCCCTGCTGCGTGCGTGCATGCACGCTCCAGAACCGGACCTCCAAGAGATGCAAATGCACCTGTATCTGAGGCAACCTTTGCCTTTACGCCCATGATATTTCCATTCTCATCACAGCCCATGGTCATGTCCATATAAAATGGATGCCGCTTGGGATGAACAAGCAGGGACTCCGCTCTTGTAAGCTTCATCTTAACCGGTTTCTTCGTCACATAAGTAAGAAGTGCGCTTAAATGCTGCACTGTCATATCTTCCTTGCCGCCGAATCCACCGCCTACCAGGGCATTCTGCACTTTTACTTTGTCTGTACCAAGGACTAAGCTGCATTCGTGCAGCGTCTGGTGTGCTGACTGGTCTGTGGAATATACAAAAACATCTCCGTCTTCATCATAGAAAGACACCGCACATTCCGGTTCCAGGAACGCATGCTCGCTCCATGGTGTCTCAAAATGATGGGAGATCACATATTTTGACTTCTCGATAGCCTCTGTGGCATTTCCCCTGCTGATGTGCTTGTATGCGCAGATATTATTCTCTTCCTCATCAAATACCTTTGGTGCATCTTTAGCTGCTGCCTTTTCAATGGTATAAACGTGAGGAAGCACCTCATACTCAACCTTGATCAGCTTTACTGCCTTATCCGCGGTCTCTTTGTCCTTAGCCGCTACAAGTGCAATGGCATCTCCCAGATAATGGGTAAGGCCACCTACCGGAATCAGGGTATACTGATCGTGTTTCAGATGCCCGATTTTATTTTCCCCAGGAATGTCCTCAGCGGTAACAACCGCCTCAACTCCAGGAAGTTCCAGTGCCTTGGACTTATCAATGGAAAGCACTCTGGCCCTTGGATATTTGCTTCGTAAAGCAGAGCCATAAAGCATGCCCTCCAGGTAAAAATCGTCTGGATATTTGCCAGTGCCAAGAACCTTTTCCCCCACATCGATTCTTGCCACACGGGATCCAATATGCCAGTCGTTGTTCATTTCTTCCGGAAGTATACCCTCCTGCATAACTTTGGCTGCAATCCGTACTGCATCTATAATTTTTACATACCCGGTGCAACGGCAATAATTATTCCGCAGGGCATATTTGATTTCCTCGTCAGTAGGCTCTTTATTCACGTCCAGAAGAGCCTTGGTACACATTACCATGCCGGGAATGCAGAAGCCACACTGTACGGCACCGGCTTTTCCGTAGGCATAGGTATATACCCTTTCTTCCCAATCGGTCAGCCCCTCTACTGTAATGATATTTCTGCCATCCAGCAGATCTGTATCTGGCACACAGGCCTTACAGGTTCTGCCATCGATGATCACGGTACAGGCTCCGCAGGCACCCTCACTACAGCCATCTTTTACAGAAGTCAGATGTAACTCATCACGGAGAAATCTGAGCAGCTTCTGATTTTTTTTCGCCTCTACCTGCTGGCCATTGACTGTAAATACTGCCATGTTGGACTCTCCTTTCTACTACACCCATGAAAGTCTGTTCCATGACTTTCACTATAATAGATACTGTCCACAGCCCCTTCTAAAAGCTGTGGACAGCATTTCTATCATTTTATTTTGTTATCAGATATCCATAATCGTTGATAACTGCACAGATCAGTTTCTTCAAGCCATCGTACAGCTTGTCTGCAGGATCGTCCGCCTTGCAGTCTGTGATCTGTCCAACAAATCTGACCTTGCAGGTCTTGCTCTTTTTATCCAGAACCACAAATCCGTCATTCTTACTGTCTGCCATGTCTTTCTCATTTGCAAACAGAGTGAATTTATCCTTGTATGGTGCGCTTGCGTATGGGCAGAAGCTCTTGCAGTTTCCACACTCGTTGCACATGTAATCTACATGGATCACCTGGTTCATAGCCATTCCAGGAACCTTGACGGAAATATTTGCGCGGTTCGGGCAGACATCCACACAGTTCTCACAGACCTTGTTACAGGTGAGACATCTCTCTTCCTCGCTCTTCGCTTCCTTGCTATGTTTCAGAATACCTTTCTTTGCAAAGCAGTCTGCTTCTTCCCCTGCTGTTGCAGCATCCTTTGTGATCTCTTTACCAAGGATATCCTTTACTGCCAACTGTGCGTCACGGATTCCCTCTACGATAGTAGCAGCACCTTTTGCGCCATCACCAGCAACATAGACACCGCTTACACTGGTTTCAAGAGTCTTATCGTTAATTTTTGCTTTTCCTCTTTCGTCTACTGCGATCTGGTTTGCAGTATAGAAATCGGTATCGATCTTCTCTCCAACGGCTACGATCACGGTATCAGCCGGAACCTCTGTTACATCGGCTGTTTCAATCACGCTTGCACGTCCGGAGGCGTCCATCTGGCCAAGCTCCATCTTCTTACAGATCAGTCTGCCGTCCTCAAGGCTTACCGGGGAAAGAAGCTCTTTGAACTCAACACCTTCCTCCAGAACTTCCAGAAGCTCATCCTCTGCTGCCGGCATGTAACGTTTGGTTCTTCTGTATACAAGATAAACGTGCTCTACGCCTTCTGTACGCTTTGCAGCTCTTGCAGTGTCCATAGCAGTGTTTCCGCCACCAATTACTACTACATTTTTACCGATATTCAGCTTACCATCCTTTGCCTTGAAATCACGGAGGAATTTCAGGGCGTTAACAGTCTCACCTTTTTCCAGTTTCAAGGTACCAGGCTTTCCAGCTCCGATTGCCAGGATCACAGCATCATAACCCTGTGCTTTCAGTTCTGCTACAGAAGTAATTTCTGTGTTGGTACGGATCTCTACCCCCATCTTCTGGACGAAGGAGATGTCTTTGTCAATGGCATCATTTCCAATACGGAAGCCTGGGATCACATAACGGATCACGCCGCCGGCTTTCTCTTCTTTTTCAAAAATGGTAACTGCTGTGCCTTCTCTTGCAAGGAAATAAGCTGCTGCAATACCAGCAGGACCACCGCCTACTACTGCAACCTTCCTGCCGTTTGGCTCACCAGCCTTGATCTCACCGATCAGCTGCTCATAGCCATGTTCTGCTGCTGTCAGCTTGGTACCACGGATATTTACAGATTCCTCGTAGAAATTACGGGTACATTTAGTCATACAGTTGTGTGCACATAAGGTACCTGTAATAAATGGCAGGGCATTCTTCTCCAGAATCACTTCAAGTGCTTCTTTATACCTGCCCTCACCAGTCAACGCTACGTACTGTGGAATATCCTGGTGGATTGGACATCCTTCGGAACATGGTGCATAGAAGCAGTCCAGAAGAGGAACTTCCTTTGTGCTCTTTCTATTGGGGATCGACTTGATGTTTTTCACATGATGGGCATCTGTGATGGCATCTGTGGCCAGCTTCTTCAGCGCATCCACATCAATTCCTTCCCATTTCTTCGGACAGATTCCTTCCACTTTATCTGCCACCTGGGTGAATCTCTGGTAGCCACCTGTCTTCAAAAGGGTGGTCGCCATGGTTACAGGCCAGATACCGCATTCCACGATTTTGTCAATATTGTAATAATCTGCGCCGCCAGAATAGGAAATCCGGAGCTTTCCTGCAAATTCTGCTGAAAGTTTGGCTGCAAGGGAAATGGACAGCGGGAATAAAGCTTTACCCGACATGTACATTTCCTCACTTGGAAGCTCATTTCTGGTAACGTCAACTGGGAAAGTATTGGTAATTTTCACACCAAACTCCAGACCCAGCTCTTCGGATAATTTCATCAGACGGGTCAGCATAGGAACTGCATCCTCATACTGCAGATCGTCTCTGAAATGGAAATCACCGAATACCATATAGTCATATCCCATCTCATCCATGGTCTTTCTCGCGAAATCATAGCCAAGAAGAGTAGGATTGCATTTTACAAAGGTGTTCAGATGCTTCTCTGTAAGAAGGTAATTTGCAATGCTCTCAATCTCCTGTGGAGGGCATCCATGCAGTGTGGAGATCGTAGCGGAATTACAGATATTGGACGGAATCGCTTCAATGTCTTCTCTGGTGAAGTTCTGAAACTTGTCGGCATGATCCAGAAGCCATTTCTTACATTCCTGGAAAACAGCGGTGTCCTTCGCTTCCATCATTCCATCAATAAAGGTATTGACCTTATCACCCTTAATTCCTGCAAGGTCATATCCTACAGAAATATTAAACTGGAAGCCATCCTGTGCGCCCAGGCCAAACTCCTTAGCCATTACGTGAAGGATAAACCATGCCTTAATGTACTCTCCCATTGCATCCGGAACCGTCAGCTCTGTAGACCACTCACAGTTATATCCCTCATCATCTGCAAGAATACAGGGTTTATTTACACATGCAGAAAGCTCTGCCCCGTCCATCTTCTGAACTGTCTTCAGTTCGAAGAAACGCGCTCCTGCATAGTAGGATGCAATGATATTCTGAGCCAGCTGGGTATGGGGACCGGCTGCCGGTCCCACTGGTGTCTCCAGATTTCTGGTGAAAATGGTCATATCATTCTTCGCATCCGCTGTATATGGACGATGTACCCCAAATACCGTATCCTGCCCCTTTTTCTCCTGAAGGACCCAGTCCATCAGCTGCCCAAAAGGCATACATGTCATAATATCGCTCATACTTATTTTCCTCCGTTAATATCATCTGCCAGTTCCTGTGCAGACTGACGGCAGTCAGCCATAACCTTGTCCACGTCACAAACCAGCACTTCTCTGTCTTTCATAAGGACCTTGCCATTACATACCGTGGTCACTACATCGTGTCCTGTAGTTCCGAACAGAAGATGTCCGTTTACATTGTCTGCTCTCATAGGAGTCAGCGGGTTGTAATCCATTACGATCACATCTGCTGCTGCACCTTCCTTCAGAACGCCCAGCGGTTTCTTAAAGTAGCGGTTGGCAATGATGGCATTGTTCTCAAAGAGCATCCTGGGAACCTCACCCCATGCAGCGTTCGGGTCACAGAGATGATGCTTATGAAGGATATTTGCAACCTTCCAGGATTCCAGCATATCATGGGTATATCCGTCTGTTCCAAGTCCGGTAACGATTCCCTTATGTACCAGCTCCATGGTAGGAGGGCATCCGCAGGCATTTCCCATATTGGATTCCGGATTGTGGACAACCATGGTATCAGTCTCTTTGATCAGATCCATCTCATGCTCGTTAATATAAATACAGTGTCCAAGAAGTGTCTTTGGTCCAAGGATATTCCAGTCGTAAAGTCTGTCTACAATTCGTTTGCTGTGCTCCTTCAGGCACTGGTGAAGGTCATAAATGCCTTCTGCAACATGGATATGGTAGCCAACACCCTCTGGCTTCAGCTCATTACACAGCTCCATGGTCTCATCGGAAATTGTGAAGGAAGCGTGCATACCCATCATGGCAGCGATCATGTCACTGTCATCCGCCAGTGCGTGTTTGATAAAGTTCACATTCTCCATCACAGATTCTCTGGATTTGTCCATGCCGTCACGGTCGGAAATCTCATAGCAAAGACAAGTACGTACCCCAAGCTCTTTAGCTGCTGATTCAATGGCGTTAAGAGAACCTGTAATATGTCCAAAACTTGCGTGATGGTCGAATACTGTAGTTACACCATTACGGATGCTGTCGATATAGGTAGCCATTGCAGAAAGTCTGGTCTGCTCCAATGTAAGATGACGGTCAATGGTCCACCACTGTCCATCCAGAATATCCAGAAATCCCTTAGGATTGTACCCTTTAATACTCAGTCCTCTGGCAAAAGAGCTGTAGATATGCTCGTGGGTATTGATAAATGCAGGCATGATGACTCCGCCTCTGGCATCTACAAATTCTCCGTCCGGATATGCTTTCTTTACCTCATCTGTAGTCCCCACCATAACTATGGTGTTACCATCCATTGCAACTGCGCCGTTCTCTATAAATGCATTAGATGCATCCCGTGTGATCATTCTTCCATTACCAATAATAAGCATATGGCATCCTCCTTTACTTAGTGAAATTGTCGAATCAAAAAGCACAATTCAACATTTTTTAGGATATTTTATACAGTTAATGTAACATATTCCCTTACAAATTTCAATAGTAATTCTAAAAATATTTTTGGCTTTCTCAAAATTTTTGTTCAGTTAAACTAACCTATTATACGAATTTTCCCGTTATACGCAAACAAGGCAGCCCGCTGTTGTAGCGAACTGCCTTGCTCTATCTTCTATAAAAAATATTCACCTTTCAATTCCATTGCATATACACATAAGATGCTGTTTTCTACAATTCCCGGATCATATGTAAAAACTGCCTGCCTTTTTTCCATAATTCAGGATCAATTTCCACTTCATATCCCTTGCCATTCTTCACATGCCAGTCATAAAAGGAACGTTCTTCATCTGCATATTCTTCCATAATGTTCATGATGGTACCGCCATGCACCACCAGAGCCGCAGTAGAAAGCATTCCCCGGATACAGCCGTTCACAGCTTTCTGAAAGCCCACTACATTTCGTTTCTTAAATTCCTCCCGGCTCTCTCCTTCTGGAAATGGCAGCAGCCCGCCAGAATCGATCCAGGCCTGATAGTGCTCGTTTCCATCCAGTTCCAGATAATTTTTATTTTCAAACTCTCCGAAATCACATTCTGCAAGCTCATCTATAATGTTCAGCTTTTTCCCGGGAAAAAGAATTCTGGCAGTCTGGGTGCATCGAAGCATTGGACTTGCATATACGGCCTGTACAGCCGGATAATCTATCTGTTCCAGCCTGCTTTCTGCCTCAGGGCAAAGGGGTTCGTCCGTTCTTTTTCCTATGTATCTTTTTAATTTATTGCCTTCAGTTTCCCCATGACGGATCAGTAAAAGCTTAAGCATTCTTGATCACCGTCCCAATTCCGCAAACTACACGCGTTACCTTACTGCATTTGGCCGCCAGGCTTGTACAGACTCTTCCCACAGCTTCCCGGTATTTTCGGTCAAAAGCATCCATCGGGACAACACCATATCCCACTTCCTGACTCACCAGAATAATGTCTGGATTTTTCTCAGACAATTCTTCTGCCAGGTCAGTCACATCCTGGTCTGCTTTTAATTCTTTTTTGATGTACTCCTGAAAATCCAGAACACCATCTGCTGTCATCAAATCCTCTTTTTCCAGATCAGCTCCATTTTTCCAATCAACTTCAGGATGCGTTTCCCTCGCGTAAGCGCTTTTTCCCTGAAACGCCCCTCCAATGATCATTTCCATCTGTATCTTTCCCCTTTCTTTTCCCTGCTCTTTAGACCCACACAGATGCTATCGCAAGCAAAATCGCCATTGTCACCTCGCAGAGGCAAAGAAAATAGCCTGCCAGGTCGCCTGTGATCCCCCCAAAGTATTTCATGGCTTTGTGATGATAGTAAAGAAAACAAAAAGCAGCTGCGGCAAACGCCAAAACACCAAGTATGGGCTGGATCCACACCATTAACACCAGAAGGATTCCAAGATAAAGGATCAGCACATTTCTCACGGTCATTTCTTCCGCTTTTCTGGAAAATTCTGCCACGGTTCCATCTTTACGTGCTTTGGGAAATGTCATAACACTGATCCCGGAAAAGCATCTGGAAACCATAAATCCCAGAGCCATGATCAAAAGAGCCGGTTGATTGGTCCAAAGCTGACTGTAAGCACCATACCAGGCAAGAAAATAAACACATGCTGTAATAACCGCAAATGCACCGGCATGGGAATCTTTCAGTATTTCAAGACGCCGTTCCCGCTCCTGCCAGGAACTTAAAGCATCGGAAGTATCCAGAAGGCCATCTACATGAATACCTCCTGTCACCAATACCGGAACCAGCACAAGAAACGCTGAAACAAAGGTTGGATGAAATCCGAATTTTTCGCCAGCCCAGCCAACCAGATAAGAAAGAGCTCCGATCACCAGACCAATAAATGGAAAAAAGCAAAAGGTATATTTCATATTCTCTTTGTTCCAGTCGGCCCTTGGCATGGGAATTTTGGAATACATAGCAAAGGCCACTTTAAAGTTGTTCCACAGCATTTTCAACACCTTTTCCTCCTTTGTGCCAAATGGGGATTCCATATACCACTTCCACTACCTCATCTGCCATTTTCCCAATGCTCTGGTTGATTTTCCCCAGATATTCCAGATAGCGTACTGTATCCCCTTCATAGGCAGCTGCTTCCGAAAAAATCTCATTGGTAACGATCACCAAATGGCGCACCTGACTCTTTAGCTTCTTTACGCCTTCCATAATTTCTTCCACAGTATTTTCACCTGCTCCATCTTCTTCGAACATTTCATTGGCAGCAAGATTGGACATACATTCTAAAAGAACTCCCCCATCTTCTGAAAAATCCAGATTTTTTAATCCGGTATAGCACTCCACTGTCTCGAAGCCTTTTCCAGCACGCATGTTTCGATGGCGGACTACACGTTTATGGCTTTCCTCATCATAAGGGTGCATGGTAGCAACATAAATTCTTTTTCCCGGTCCAAAGGATAAGATCTTATCCTCAGCAAAAGCAGATTTCCCACTTCCGCTTCCACCGGTTACAACTGTCATCATCTTATTTCAGCTCCTCGTATTGATCTACGTGTATGTCATCAAAGGTACTCAACGTATTGTAAAGGGTAGCTCCCATGTCAAGGAACGGACAAAGTGCAATGGCTCCAGTTCCCTCTCCCAGACACATATCTGCATGGAGAACCGCTTCTTTTCCCAATTTTTCCAAAACAAGATGGGCTGCTGGCTCTTTAGATACATGACTGGCGATCATATAATTTACAGCTTCTGGGCACAATCTGATAGCAACAAGTGCTGCAACACCTGAAATAAATCCATCGATCAGAACCGGGATCTGCAAAGCCGCACCACCCAGATAAACGCCTGCCATTCCCGCAATATCAAGGCCGCCAACTTTAGAAAGAACATCCACCGGATCCTCTGGATCTGGCTTATTCAATGCAATGGCCTTTTTGATTGCATCAATCTTACGGGTAAGTCCATCACTGGAAAGTCCGGCTCCCCGTCCTGTCATCGTTTCTACCGGCTGATCCAGAAGCACAGATGCAACAGCACTGCTGGTGGTTGTATTTCCAATTCCCATTTCTCCAGTCGCCAGAAGACGGTAGCCCTCTGCTTTTAGCTCCTTTGCCATAACAATTCCAGCTTCAATGCCCTTCACAGCCTCTTCTCTTGTCATAGCCGGACCTTTTGTCATATTGCGGGTTCCGTACATTACCTTCAGGTCTGTACGGGCTGTGGTATCTCTTACCATTCCTACATCTACTGGCTTTACAGCCACACCGCACTGGTGGCACATTACACATGCAGTGGTAGTTTCTTTCACAAAGTTATCCGCCACAATAGCCGTAACTTCCTGTCCAGTCTGGGTAACCCCTTCTTCTACCACTCCATTGTCGGCACACATGGCAACCAACGCCTTTTTGCTGATGTCTACTTTTACCTCACCTGTGATTCCCACAACCTGTGTGATCAGATCTTCCATTTTTCCAAGAGAATGAAGAGGTTTGGCAATACTATCCCAGCGCTTTCTGGCCGTTTCCATCTTTTCTTCATCCAGAGGCTTTATGCTTTTTAGTGTCTCTTCTAATGTCATGATTTCCTCCCACTGGTAAATACCAGGAATTTACTGAATATGTAGTTCAGCGCAAGAACAACAAACTGGGTAATGAATTTTCCCACCATATCATTCATATGCATGATTTCTGCAAAGAACCATACTCCGCCAACTTCGATCACCATAGTCACCAGTCTGGCGCCAATAAATTTACAAAAAGGCTGAATATGATCTTTGAGGGTTTCACATTTATCCTCAAAAACAAATTTGGAGTTTACTACATATGCAAAAAGAATTGCTAAAATAATAGAGATTACATTCGCAATCTCTCTTTGCACTCCAATCTGGCGCAAAATAAAAAAGCTTACCAGATTCACAAGTGTCGTGCATCCGCCAAAAAAAACATACCGGACAACATCACTGGCATACAATTTTTTAATAAGCGCTGTCATGATTTACCTCCTGATACACATCCTTTTTTCCACGCACAATCTGGGAAATAATGTAGCGTGGACGCCGCTTTACTTCTTCGTATATTTTCGCAATGTAATAACCAATAATTCCAAGGCTGAGCATGATCGCACTTCCAATCAGAAGAAGCACGATTAATGTAGTGGTGTAACCTTCCACTGCCTGTCCTGAAAAAAACTGAACTAACGAATAAATAATCAAAATCAAGGAACATCCAAAACAGCAGCCGCCTACAATTGTTACAAACTGTAATGGCACAGTGGTAAATGCCACAATATTGGTAAAGGCATACTTCACCAGAGACCAGGTTGACCATTTGGACTGTCCCGCTTCTCTGTCATGTACTTCGAATTCTACATAAGTCGTTTTATAACCTACCCAGGATGAGGTTGCCCGGAAAAACATATTTCTCTCCGGCATAGAAAGTATACTGTTTACAGCTTTTCGATCCATCATCTTAAAATCAGAGGCATTCTGCATATTTACACCGGTTGCCTTTGACATGATACCGTAGAAAAAGCCTGCACTTTCCTTATGGAGTAAGCTTTCTGTTCCTCTTGATTTCTTAACCCCTTCGATCACTTCCCATCCCTGTTCCCAGAGATGATACATTGGAATCAGGGTTTCCGGTGGGTGTTGTAAATCACAATCCATGACGGCAACTACATCCCCGGTTGCCTGTGCAAGTCCTGCATATACGGCTGCTTCTTTTCCAAAATTTCTGGAAAAATGAACGCCAAGGACGTTCACATCCTTTTCGCCAGCTTTGGTAATTTCATCCCAGGTTTTATCCTTTGAACCATCGTCGACAACCACCAATTCATAGGAAATACCTGCTTCTGATAAAACCTCATGAAGTACCCGACAGGTTTTCCCTACCATCAATTCTTCATTATAGGCTGGCAGAACTACTGATAATCTGCTCATTTTTCATCCTCTTCCCTGCAATCATGCAACATTTTTGTATTACTGCTGCATAGGCAGTTTCTTATTATTTCTCATTTTCAATGTTCCCATTATATTACAAATCTATTTTCCAGGCAACCTAAATTGCTATTCTTCAAACATTCTTAAGACTTTTTTTATTTTCAGGTTTATATAATTTAAACAAAAAAAACGATAACCAACCGGCTACCGTTTAGGTTCTGTACCTTCAAAACTACATACATGCTACATCCTAATGGAATCATTCTTCAACCTTGCGAATAAATCGGAAGTTCCATCTCACTTCGTTCAATGGAACGACCTGCGCGCTTTGCGCTTAGGTCAAGCCCTCACCCTATTAGTAACAGTCAGCTCCATGTGTTACCACACTTCCA
>NZ_JAJBMO010000078.1 GCF_020537505.1 Blautia glucerasea
TCTTTTCCCTCAAGCCGGGAACTTTTTTTCTGGGAACTCATACCAGTATCCTCCTTATCTCTGAGAAAATGAAAATGTGGTGTGGTTAGCTTTTTCTAACCACACCACATATAATAGCAATTTGCGCCCACGATTCCAACCCAAAACCAATTTTATTCTACCCAAAATCAGTATTTTTGCATTTATCCAATCGTAGCTTCTGCTTTATAGTTTTTCGGATTCACTCCGTATTTCCTTTTGAACGCCGCTGCGAAATTGCTCGCTTTTGAATATCCCACCAGTATAGCCACCTGGCTGACATTCAAATTACTTTCTAACAGCAGGCTTGCCGCCTTTTCTAACCGCTGGTCGATGACATACGCATGAACCGATGTTCCGAACAGGGAGGAAAAGCCCTTCGTCAATTTTGAAGTGCTGATATTGACCTGCCGCGCCAATTCCTCGCAGCTCGGAGCCAGGGCAAGCTGGCTGTCAATAATTCGCTTTGCCTCTATGATGGAATCCCGGTCACTTCTGGAAATTGCAACGTAGGTTGACGCGAGAATACTCAGCTCCAGGACCTCGCTCAAATATACCGATAGCAGCTCAAAGACCTTGCTTTCCAGAAACAGGTATCCCAACCCGCCGCGATATTGCGTAAAATCTTTTACCTCCGCAAAAATGTGTTCCATATACGGGGTAACGCTCACTTTTGAAATTCCTGTCAGTAATTTCTTTTCATAAGCGTTTATTTCACTATCTTCAAAGTAGTCATTCAAAATTTTGTGAAAATAGGGCATGGGAATTTTTATATTCTTGAAAAGAAAATCTTTCTTCCCGGAATAACACAAGTATTCCATTTTACCATGTCCTCGATAAATGCAGGATTCGCCTTTCTGGATGCTGACACTTTGACGCGCATCTGCAATATTCCACGATACGCCATCATTGAAGCAAAATAAAAGTTGAATATAATCTTCGCAGCTTACACCCTGCACATTCATATCTGAAAAATAGTTCATTTTCCAGTCTGATACAACAGCTCCTTGCTTTGTAACAACTTGCGAAATCTGACCTGTTCCCATATCAGCCGGAA
>NZ_JAJBMO010000079.1 GCF_020537505.1 Blautia glucerasea
CCACTTCCTGGAGTTTCCCCATTTCCGAATATTCCAATTTCGGGGATACCATTTCTGTCGAATAATCTCCATCGGCATCTATTACAGTACCATTTGCCAGCCTTTCACAGTCGATACTGCTGTCTCTTGAAAATTTCCACGTTTTTCCATCTGAATCTTTTACACACCAGGAATCGTAAGAACGGATATGATATGGCTCTGTTCCGAACATTCTTCCAACAGCGGCAGCCGCATCATAGCGGCTGATACCTGTCATCTCAATCTCTGTACCAAAATACTGGTCTTTTAGGTCGATCTGCCTCACCCACCCTTCACTTCTGGAACAGGTGAGCCGCTTCGGATCTCTTCATCTACTGCTTTCAAATTTCTGCCTATTGCTTCAATGACATTGACAGTGACACCATTACCGGCCTGCTTGTAAAGCTGGTTATCCGATGTTTCTTTTTCCATCTTGGAAATCTGACCATCCCGATATCCCTGCAGCCGCAGACACTCCCTTGGCGTCAGCCTGCGGATTCTGCCGTGGTAAATCACTCCATGACGGTCAGTTGCCGTAATGGTGAACATTGGCTCTTCCGGTTCTTTCATCCTTCTTCCATTCTGGCGGACTTTTTCCTTGGCCGGTGTCAGCACTGCCCTTGGCGCTTCTTCCACCAGCACCCCGGAACTTTCGCCTCTGTGGTTATGGATGCTGGAATCCTGTCTGGTATTCAGACATCTTGCAACGTCTGTCACCAGCGGCGGAGGGGAGATATCTACAAAATGCAGTGTTCCCTGCTGGTTTCCGGTCGTCAGGGTATGGGCGATCTCATGCCCGACTCTCCCCCTGCGACTGTTGATTCCCGGATATCCGAGATCGATGCTGTCCCCCTCGTAGGCCATCTTGTATCCTTTTCGGGTGTTTTCCTTGATTGGGATACCGACTTCGTATAATCCGGTCTTGCCGCCCATACCACCAGCCCCGCTGGTCAGCGTGCAGCTCAGTCCTTCTTCTGCGTAGACTCTTTCTCCCTGTTTGC
>NZ_JAJBMO010000080.1 GCF_020537505.1 Blautia glucerasea
CACATCCCGAATAACCGGAATGCAGTACACTATATTTCCGCATCAGGATGCAGGCTGTCAGATAGGCATAGGTCTTTCCGATGCCGACTCCTGCATCACAGAGCGTGATTTCATTTTTCATAAGGGCATCCAGCATTTCATGGCAGAGACGGATCTGTTCTTCCCTTACATGAAGCCCGGCTTCCGGGAGCAGCTCCCGAAAGATCTGTTCCACTTCGCCATGTGCCCTTTTCTGATATTCATTTTTATAACACATTACTTCTCCTTGCCAGAAAGCTTATCTTACCGTACCCTTACGGACGGGTCTGGTCGCTTCCGGTGTATTCTGTCCCTGTTCCTGCATTTTCTTTATGGCAGCATTCCCTCTTGCCATCATCCTTCGGATATCCGTCCGGGAAACATTCCATGTCCTTACTTTCTGAGGAGCTTTCCTTACCTGCTCAGACAAATGGCATTCACAGAGTTTCGGATATACCACCATTGCTTCCGGTAATTCCAGCGGATACTCGATCATGGGATGGTACACAATATCCCGGATCACCTGCTCATAACATTCCATCTGCATTCTTGCCGTACTGTCCTGATAGATATTTTTCCCTTTCATGGCACTGTAGACCTGCGATGAGATGTATCCCAACGCTTCAAAACTACAGTACCCATACGGAGTCACGCCGGAAAGGGAATCCGGATCTTTTAAGGCATTCAGATAAACTTCTTTTCCCTGGGCGATCAGCCACATCCGAAAATCAGAAAAACTGTCATCACTGCACCCTGCTTCCATCATAATACCTGCCGCTGTCCATAAGCCGTACTTATAAGCCGCATCCCGGTAACTGTAAACAAGATTGTGGAATTGGAGGACATCCTCCGGTGTCATATAGAAGAGCTGCTGCTTGATCCACACTGCCGAAGCATCCAGATCGGTGCCGCACACTTCCTTTGCTTTTTCAATCAGATTCC
>NZ_JAJBMO010000081.1 GCF_020537505.1 Blautia glucerasea
CACATCCCGAATAACCGGAATGCAGTACACTATATTTCCGCATCAGGATGCAGGCAGTCAGATAGGCATAGGTTTTTCCAATGCCCACTCCTGCATCACAGAGCGTGATCTCATTTTTCATAAGGGCATCCAGCATTTCATGGCAGAGACGGATCTGTTCTTCTCTTACGTGAAGCCCGACTTCCGGTAGAAGTTCCCGAAAGATTCTTTCCACTTCGCCATGCGCCCTTTTTTGATATTCATTTTTATAACACATTACTTCTCCTTGCCGGGAAGCTTATCTTACCGTACCCTTACGGACGGATCTGACTGCTTCCGGTGCTTTTGCTCCCTGCTCCTGCATTTTCTTTATGGCAGCATTTCCCCGTGCCATCATCCTTCGGATATCCGTCCGGGAAACATTCCATGTCCTTACCTTCTGTGGAGCATTCCTTACCTGCTCGGACAAATGCCTTTCACAGAGTTTCGGATAAACCACCATGGCTTCTGGCAATTCCAACGGATACTCGATCATGGGATGGTACACAATATCCCGGATCACCTGCTCATAGCTTTCCATCTGCATTCTGGCTGTACTATCCTGGTAAATATTTTTTCCTTTCATGGCACTGTAGACCTGCGATGAGATATATCCCAATGATTCAAAACTACAGTATCCATAAGGAGTTACACCGGAAAGGGAATCCGGATCTTTTAAGGCATTCAGATAAACTTCTTTTCCCTGGGCGATCAACCACATCCGAAAATCGGAAAAGCTGTCATCACTGCACCCTGTTTCCATCAGAATACCTGCCGCTGTCCATAAGCCATACTTATAAGCTGCATCCCGGTAACTGTAAACCAGATTATGGAATTGCAGAACATCCTCCGGTGTCATATAGAAAAGCTGTTGCTTGATCCACACCGCCGAAGCATCCAGATCGGTGCCGCACACTTCCTTTGCTTTTTCAATCAGATTCC
>NZ_JAJBMO010000082.1 GCF_020537505.1 Blautia glucerasea
GGTCAAAATAATCGATCAGGTTGCATGGCTGGTTGTCAGGCATACCGAGCCGATTGATCTCGTCAACCTTTTCTGCGATGGATGTCTGATACTGCACCAGGTCAGGTCCTTCCAATGGCTCCGCATCATCCAGATTCACAATATCTGAATAGTCCGGAATAAACTCTGCCATCAGAGGTGACAGCATTTCCACTTCTATTTTATCTTTCAAAGCATCACCTCGCTTCCCTATTCTGCCGTTTCTCCGGTGTACGGGCAGCCATTTTTGCCATGTCTGCCCAGTCTGCCCCTTCGATTTCCGGCAGGTTCTCGATGATCCGATAGCTTCCCTCGTAGGCTTTTCGGATATGTTCACACGCCCACCGTCCGGCAAAGTCATTGTCGGTACACACTTCGATCTCGGTGATCTCCGGGTGCTGGGACAGAAAATGTTCCAATGCCTGCGGCTTTTTCATGCTCCGCTGGCTCTGCCCTTCTTTTGGTGCGCTGATCCCGCCAAGCTCCAGACGGTACTTATCCCGGCTTCCCTGTCTCTGTTCCAATGTCATGTGGGCAAGCACATCCACACAGGCTTCATAAACAGCAACCCGTCTGCATCCCGATTTCGCCGGAACACAAAAAGCGTATGCCTTTTCACTTCCGGCCTGTTCCATCTTAAAAGACTTTCCGCTGGCATCGTAAATCCCACGCAGGAAAGCATATCTTGCCACCTGGTTTTCATCCCGTCCTATGAACACGGCATTGTGGTAGGGCAGACTCTCATATAAGATTCCCAAATGAACACACCGCTGTAAGACCTCGCCACTGATGCCCCGCTCTTTCAGATAGCGGAACACCCTGCGGCAGTCTGGGCTGGCCGTAGGCAGGACAAATGGCTTCTTTGGCTTTGCTTCCACTGGAGGAGGGATATAGGTGGGATACTCATCTTTCAGCATTTGCACTGCCTCCAGAAA
>NZ_JAJBMO010000083.1 GCF_020537505.1 Blautia glucerasea
TTGTATTTGATCTTTTTGGCCCGTTGAAGGCTCTCTATGGAGAAGCATCCAGACTGACTGTTATGAACGCTGCCCTTGATCGCATTGAAGCGGTACTGGACGAACCAGAACTTTCCGACAATGGCAAGCAGCATATTCCAGCTCAGGCACAGCCAGGACAGCCAGAAGTCCAGTTCAACGATGTTACATTTGCTTATCAGGACAAAGAGGTTCTGCATCATATCAGTTTTGCCATGAAGAAAAATTCTATGACAGCACTGGTTGGGCCATCCGGTAGTGGTAAGTCCACCATTGCAAACTTGCTGGCGCGACTTTGGGATGTAAAATCTGGCAATGTGACGATAAGGGGCGTGGATATTCGCAATGTACCTCTGTCGGAATTGATGGATCAGATTAGCATGGTATTTCAGCGTGTGTATCTGTTTCAGGACACCATTTACAACAATATCAGTATGGGAAAACCGGATGCTACGGAAGAAGAAGTTTATGAGGCTGCCAGAAAAGCCCGCTGCTATGATTTCATTATGGCTCTGCCTGATGGGTTCAAAACGGTGGTTGGCGAAGGCGGTGCGACACTCTCTGGGGGCGAAAAGCAGCGCATTTCGATTGCCCGCTGTATCCTGAAAGACGCGCCTATCGTCATTTTGGACGAAGCTACCGCAAGTGTGGATACAGACAATGAAAGCTATATTCAGGAAGCTATTTCCGAATTGGTGAAGGGAAAGACCCTGCTTGTAATTGCTCATCGTCTGAATACGATCCAAACTGCTGATCAGATTTTAGTTATAGACAACGGCCAGATTGCACAGCAAGGAAACCATGAGGAACTTTTGAAACAGCCCGGTATCTATCAGGATTTTGTCAATATCCGAAAGAGTGCGGCTGGATGGAGTCTTGCTTAATGGCGAAAGGAGCTGCCTATGAAACTTCATACTGCCGGAG
>NZ_JAJBMO010000084.1 GCF_020537505.1 Blautia glucerasea
TTGTATTTGATCTTTTTGGCCCGTTGAAGGCTCTCTATGGAGAAGCATCCAGACTAACCGTTATGAACGCTGCCCTTGATCGTATTGAAGCGGTATTGGATGAACCGGAACTTTCCGACAACGGCAAGCAGCATATTCCGGCTCAGGCACAGCCGGGACAGCCGGAAGTCCTGTTCAACGATGTTACATTTGCTTATCAGGATAAAGAGGTTTTGCACCATATCAGTTTTGCCATGAAGAAAAATTCTATGACAGCGCTGGTTGGGCCATCCGGTAGTGGTAAGTCCACCATTGCAAACTTACTGGCGCGGCTTTGGGATGTAAAATCCGGCAATGTGACGATAAGGGGTGTGGATATTCGCAATGTACCTCTGTCGGAATTGATGAATCAGATCAGCATGGTATTCCAGCGCGTGTATCTGTTTCAGGACACCATTTACAACAATATCATCATGGGAAAGCCAGATGCCACGGAAGAAGAAATCTATGAGGCTGCCAGAAAAGCCCGCTGCTATGATTTCATTATGGCTCTGCCTGATGGGTTCCAGACAGTGGTTGGCGAAGGCGGTGCGACACTCTCTGGTGGCGAAAAGCAGCGTATTTCGATTGCCCGCTGTATCCTGAAAGACGCGCCTATCGTTATTTTGGACGAAGCTACCGCGAGTGTGGATACGGACAATGAAAGCTATATTCAGGAGGCTATTTCCGAATTGGTGAAGGGAAAGACCCTGCTTGTAATTGCTCACCGCCTAAATACCATCCAGAACGCCGATCAGATTTTAGTTATAGACAACGGCCAGATTGCACAGCAAGGAACCCATGAGGAACTTTTGAAACAGCCTGGTATCTATCAGGATTTTGTCAATATCCGAAAGAGTGCGGCTGGCTGGAGTCTTGCTTAATGGCGAAAGGAGCTGCCTATGAAACTTCATACTGCCGGAG
>NZ_JAJBMO010000085.1 GCF_020537505.1 Blautia glucerasea
CATCAAAATCCGGCAGGGCATTTTCTGCTTTCATGCTGCTGTACTTCTGGTTGGTAGTTCGGTTGCGTTCGTTCTGCTTGGTTCCCCCGGACGCATAGGGCGGATCGGTTATAACTGCATCAAAGATCCCCGGCTGGAATCCTTTGACCAGTTTTAAGGTATCTCCATGCAGGATACGCCAGTTCTCCCCTCCGGCAGACTCATCCGGCACACAGTCCGGTTTTAAAAGATCTTCAAGTTTCAGGGTATTTCCCATAGGCATCATCCTTTCGGTCGCTTATTTTCCAGATTTCTCTGGAAGTGCTTTTCTTTATGGAACTGCTCATCGGCAGGTATCCTCTTTTTTCAGTGTTTCTTTTCTTGGCGTTCTGGGCTGTTCACGGTGGTCCGACAGCTCGGTTTCCACGTATTCGCTGATGATTCCCAGCGCTTCATAGTAATTGCTGCTCTTGTGGACACGATCCGCCATTTCGTTGGCCTGTTCGGACATCCCGGCACGTCTAAGCAGTCTTGCGGCATCCCCAAGGATTGAGAAAATATTTCCGTCATGCCCTAAGAGCTTAAGTTCTGGACGGGACGGCTTTTGTTCCGGCTGCTTTTCCTGCACACCGTTTTCCGGTGCTTTCACCTGTATCTGGAAATCCGAGCCGGCACCAACATAGAAATGTAAGTATAATTCACCACCGTCTACCTTGATCTCCCGCTGTTCCAGACTTTCTCCCCAGCCATCGCTGTACTGCCCTCTCAGATACTGCCCCACCACACGGTATTCCTCTGGTGTCAGATTCTCCCGGAGTGTCAGGTTTGCACAGCCATATAAAACGCCCTCCTGTTCCTTTACCGCCATTGTAATGCGTTCCACTTTTTCCTTAATGTCCTTGTTTTGGTCAAAATAATCGATCAGGTTGCATGGCTGGTTGTCAGGCATACCGAGCCGATT
>NZ_JAJBMO010000086.1 GCF_020537505.1 Blautia glucerasea
CATCAAAATCCGGCAGGGCATTTTCTGCTTTCATGCTGCTGTACTTCTGGTTGGTGGTACGGTTGCGTTCATTCTGCTTGGTTCCCCCGGACGCATAGGGCGGATCGGTCACGACTGCATCAAAAATCCCCGGCTGGAATCCTTTTACCAGCTTTAAGGTATCCCCATGCAAGATACGCCAGTTCTCCCCTCCGGCAGACTCATCCGGCAGACAGTCCGGTTTTAAAAGATCTTCAAGTTTCAGGGTATTTCCCATAGGCATCATCCTTCCTCTTGCTTATTTCCCAGATTTCTCTGGAAGTGCTTCTATCTATGGAACTGCTCATCGGCAGGTATCCTCTTTTTTTGGTACTTCTTTTCTCGGTGTTCTGCGCTGTTCACGGTGATCCGACAGTTCGGTTTCCACATATTCGCTGATGATTCCCAGTGCTTCATAATAATTGCCACTCTTGTGGACACGGTCTGCCATCTCGTTGGCCTGTTCGGACATCCCGGCACATCTGAGCAATCTTGAGGCATCCCCAAGGATTGAGAAAATATTTCCGTCATGCCCTAAGAGCTTCAGATTCGGACGGGACGGATTTGGTTTCGGCTGCTTTTCCTGCATCTCGTTTTCTGGTGCTTTCACCTGTATCTGGAAATCCGAGCCGGCACCGACATAGAAATGTAAGTATAATTCACCGCCGTCTACCTTGATCTCCCGTTGTTCCAGACTTTCTCCCCAGCCATCGCTGTACTGGCCTCTCAGATACTGCCCCACCACACGGTATTCCTCTGGTGTCAGACTCTCCCGGAGTGTCAGGTTTGCACAGCCATATAGAACACCATCCTGTTCTTTTACCGCCATTGTAATGCGTTCCACTTTTTCCTTAATGTCCTTGTTTCGGTCAAAATAATCGATCAGGTTGCATGGCTGGTTGTCAGGCATACCGAGCCGATT
>NZ_JAJBMO010000009.1 GCF_020537505.1 Blautia glucerasea
AACAGGTACAAAAAGGGAGATGCGAAAAAACTCAATCGAGTTTTTTCACATCCCCTTTTTTCGCTATATCAAGAAAGGTGTTTTCTCACTGCATTATTATTTTATAAGAAAATCGTTGGATTTTTATCTACATAGAAACAGCCTCATTTTGCATTAAAAGCTCCACAAAACGGCTGGCTGTATCAGAAAGCGTATGCTTTTGACGCAAAATCCATCCTATTTCAAGGCGGACTCCGTTTTTGACAGGCAGAGAAATAATGTCACTGTAATTACTATCAAAAGATCTGTAACCACTTCCAATAGCAAACCCATGGCAATAACGCATAGCAGAATAGGAAGCTGCCCGGTCAGAAACATGGATTATTTTTTTTACCTGATAATTAGGAATGATAAGATCAGTATAAGCAGGGTTCGTGTCAGGCGAACGATCATAAGAAATAAAAGGATATTGTATCATTTCTTCAATATTAATTTCCTGGCTATTGGCAAGTGGATGGTTTTGGCATATGTAAGCATGAGCCGTCTGATAAACAATGTGATTAAAAATAATACCACGATTTCTTAATTCCTGGATCATCTGTCCTTTGCTATGCTCTGTGAAAAAAATAATTCCCAAATCGTCCAGTCCACGTTCTACGCGATCCAGTACTTCTGATGTACGGCATTCATAAAAACCACAGTGATAGGAACCATAGCTTTCGTTTAATTTATTGATGACAGAAATAAAAGAGGCCATGCCGCAAATGTGGTGCTGGGCAGAAACGGACAGACCTAAAGGCCGTTTTTTGGAACCGTTATATTTCTCATCCAGGTAGTCAAGACGGCTTAAAATTCCCTTAAATTCAATTAAAAGCTCTTCACCGCTTCTGGTAAGACGCACACCTGTGCTCTCTCTTATAAATGCAGTAATATCATATGTATTTTCTATTTCCTTAATAGCACTGGAAATGCTTGATTGCGCTGTAAACAAACGCTTGGCTGCTTCACTGATAGAGCCGGACTCAGCTACGCTGATAAAATATTTTATTTGCTGCAGTGTCATATAAGGTCTCCTTTTTTTATCATCTGGATTCTCTTACGGTTGTAAACCAGATGCAGATACATGGCATCCTGTGCCCGGAGTGATTCATGAGCTGCAATGGCATCTGCAATCTCACGGTGAGTCTCGATGGTTTCTTCCTGCAGTGCACCTCCGGTGGTTTCTACAAAGAGAGGAATTGAGCTGTTGATCACAGGAACCAGTCTTGGAACTACAACATTTTTGCTGCTTAAAGCGATAGCCGTATGGAATTCGATATCCTTTTGCGTATGATCTTCGTGATTCCTTAACAATTCTTCCACTTCATCGCAAAGCGCAGTGATTTTTTTGATGTCTTTTTTGTCAGCATGTGTGGCGGCCATTGCTGCAATAGATGGCTCAAGAAGAAAACGGACCTCCAAAAGATCGTTGATCAGCTTTTGCTTGTTGCCGATGAAGGTAAAGCCAAGGGGATCCTCCACCATTCCGGGAGAGGAGGCAATATAGGTACCGGAACCCTGACGGATCGTAACAATGTTTCGGGAAGCGAGAAGCTTCATGGCTTCGCGCACAGAACTTCGTCCTGCATTCAGACGTTCCGACAGAATGGTTTCATTAGGCAACTTATCTCCTGGCTGTAAGTTTTCTTCCAAAATAAGTGTGATAATGTCTTCTGATATTTTTTGAGGAAGGCTTTTTTCTTCAGATAACAAATTCATCGTATGATTTGCTCCATTTTTAATAGTTATCGTTCTTGTTTCCTATGATAATGTGTTTCGGGTTCAATGTCAAAATGCTAAAATGTACAAAAATAGATACAAAAATTTAGATAAAATTCCAGTATTGCATTTTTGATGAATAGAATATATGATAAATACATCAGATGAATTCAAAGGAAAAACACATTAAATAGCGGGGAAAAAGGGTATAAACACCTAAATAGGTCAGATGAATTCATTGGAGAAAGGTAAAACATCAGATGAATCAAGGAGGTATAAGGAAAAAATGGAAGAAACAACTTTTGTGGCAGATCCAATGAGACTGATGATCGCCGCGGCGGCCGGAATCGTAGTTCTATTGGTGCTGATCATCAAATTTAAGCTTCATCCGGTCCTGTCAATGATGATTTCCGCTATTATCATTGGGGCAGGAGCAGGCATGCCGCTTACGATGATTTCGGATACAGTAGAAAAAGGTGTTGGAAAGACACTACAGGGAATTGCGCTTCTGGTAGGCCTGGGTTCCATGTTTGGCGGAATCCTGGAGGTAAGCGGAGGTGCCCAGAGAATAGCAGAGACATTGATTGGTAAATTTGGTCAGAAAAAAGCCGGATGGGCACTTGGGCTTACAGGACTTGTAATTGGTACTACCGTATTTTTTGAAGCCGGTGTTGTGGTACTGATTCCGCTGGTGTTCAGTGTTGCAAAGCAGACCAGAAAATCCACTTTGTATTATGCAATCCCCCTTCTTTCCGGTCTGGCCAGTGGCTATGCATTTGTTCCACCATCTGCAGGCTCCGTACTTGTGGCAAATGCACTTGGAGTAAATCTGGGAACCATGATTATGGTAGGAGTTCCGACAGCACTGATCTGTATGCTGGTTTCCGGAATTATCTGGGGAAGCGTGGTTGGAAACAAGATTTTCACAGAACTTCCGGCGAATGTAGAAGAAATCAAGGATGATGGAAAAGAGCTTCCGCCTTTCGGACTGGTCTTAGGAGTGATACTGATTCCGCTTATTCTCATACTTCTCAGTACATTATCTAAGTATATGCCGCTTCCTGCAGGAGTGAAGGATGTTCTTGGATTCATAGGAAAACCATTCCTGGCATTGACCATCGCCACTCTGGCATCCATGTATTTCCTGGGAATTCGAAGAGGATTTACAGGTGCCCAGTTAAAGAAAATCCTGGATCATTCGCTCAGACCTGTAGGTATGATCCTTCTGGTCATTGCCAGCGGCGGTGTGATCCGCTGGATGCTTCAGGATTCCGGACTTGGAAATATTATCGGACCGGTGCTGGAGAAGAGTGGTCTTCCATTGATCCTGATCGCATTTCTCATTGCACTTCTGGTCAGAGCTTCTGTAGGAAGTTCGATTGTAGCGATGACAATGGCATCCGGAATTATGGCAACCATGCCGGCTGTAATGGGAACCAGCATGATTTACAGAGCAGCAATGTGCTGTGCAATCTGTGGTGGCGCAACAGCACTGAGTCATGTGAATGATGCAGGCTTCTGGCTGGTAACTTCATTCCTTGAGATTGACGAAAAGACAACCCTGAAATCCTGGACGATCATGGAGACACTGATCGGTGTTACGGCACTTATTGTGAGCTTTATTGTTTCAATCTTTGCATAGGAGGCAGGACGCAATGATAAAGATACCGGTTTATTTAAGAGATATGTGTGATGCCAAGCATCTGGTGCAGGCAGCATCAGGATGTGAGAAAAATGTAGATCTGATCTGCGGAAGATATATTGTAGATGCGAAATCAATGCTGGGTGTGTTCAGTCTGCCAACATTTGATGATGTAGAACTTGGAGTAGAAGAAGAGGACGAAGAGAAACTCAGGAAAACACTGGAAAGTTTAAAGCTTATCAGAGAATAAAAAATGGAGGAAAAAATCATGCAGTTAAAAAGTCAGGAAATGAGAAAGCTTGCACCGGAGCTTGATCCGCTGCGTATTGGAACAGGATGGACAAAAGAAGATCTTGGAAAGGTCCAGGTTATGGTTGAAAGCACCTATGGTGACAGCCATCCGGGAAGCGGACATCTGAATATCCTTGTAGAAGAAGTCCGCAAAGGAATCGCAGAAGAAGGCGGTTTCGGAGCACGTTATAACTGTACAGATATCTGCGACGGTGAAAGCCAGGGAACAGACGGAATCAACTACAGTCTGGCAAGCCGTGAGATGATTGCCAATATGATCGAAATCCATGCAAATGCAACTCCTTTTGACGCTGGTGTATACCTTTCAAGCTGTGACAAGGGAGTTCCGGGAAATCTGATGGGACTTGCCAGAGTAAATATCCCTTCCGTATTTGTTCCTGGTGGAACCATGAATGCCGGACCGGAAATGCTGACCCTGGAGCAGCTTGGAATGTACAGCGCAAAATTTGAGCGTGGTGAAATTGATGAAGAGAAGCTTGACTGGGCAAAATGCAATGCATGCCCAAGCTGTGGCGCATGTTCCTTTATCGGAACTGCATCTACCATGCAGATTATGGCAGAGGCACTTGGTCTTGCACTTCCAGGCACAGCCCTAATGCCTGCAACCAGCCCTGACCTTCTTGACTTTGCAAGAGAAGCAGGAAGACAGGCAGTGAGAATTGCCCAGATGGAAAATATGCGTCCTTCCGACATTGTGACTATGGACAGCTTTGAGAATGCAATTCTTGTTCATGCTGCAATTTCAGGAAGCACCAACTGTCTGCTTCATCTTCCGGCAATTGCCCATGAGTTTGGCATTGAGATCACAGGTGATACCTTTGATAAGCTGCACAGAAATGCAAGATATCTTCTGAATGTACGTCCGGCAGGCCGCTGGCCAGCAGAGTGCTTCTACTATGCAGGTGGTGTACCGGCAATCATGGAGGAGATCAAAGATCACCTTCACCTGGATGTAATGACAGTTACCGGAAAGACATTAGGAGAAAACCTGGAAGAACTGAAGAACAACGGATTCTATGAAAAATGTGATAAATGGCTTCAGGAATTTAACAAACGTTATAATGTAAATGTTACGAAGGAAGACATCATCCGTCCATATGACAAAGCAATCGGAACAGATGGAAGTATCGCAGTTCTCCGTGGAAACCTTGCTCCTGAAGGCGCAGTGATCAAACACACTGCATGCCCGAAGGAAATGTTTAAATCTGTTCTCCGCGCAAGACCATTTGACAGCGAAGAAGAATGTCTGGATGCAGTTCTGAAGCATAAGGTTCAGAAGGGTGATGCAGTCTTCATCCGTTACGAGGGACCAAAGGGAAGCGGAATGCCGGAAATGTTCTATACCTCTGAGGCAATCAGCAGTGACAAAGAACTTGGAAAGAGCATTGCCCTGATCACTGACGGACGTTTCTCCGGTGCATCTACAGGCCCGGTTATCGGACACTGCAGCCCGGAGGCGGTTGACGGAGGCCCGATCGCTCTTGTGGAAGAAGGCGACCTTATCGAAATCGATGTTATGGAAAGAAAACTGAACATTATCGGAATCGCCGGAGAGCGCAAGTCTATGGAGGAAATTGACCAGATTCTTGCAGAAAGACGTAAAAACTGGAAACCACGTGAAATGAAATATAAAAAAGGTGTCCTGAGACTTTTCAGCCAGCATGCTGCAAGTCCAATGAAGGGAGCTTATCTGGAGTATTGATTATGAAGCATAAATTTATTACCATCGGCGAGATCATGCTTCGGCTGACTCCGCCAGATTATGAAAAAATCAGAACCGCAACATCTTTTGAGGCAAGATATGGGGGAAGCGAGGCCAATGTGGCCCTTTCCCTTGCAAATCTTGGCGTAGATGCCTCATTCTTTACCGTAGTTCCGGGAAACAGCCTTGGAAAAAGCGCAGTACGTATGCTGCGAAGCAATGACGTAAATTGTGACAGCGTAGTTTATTCAACAGAAGAAGAGACACCGACACATCGCCTTGGAACCTATTACCTGGAGACTGGTTATGGAATTCGTCCAAGTAAAGTGGTGTATGACAGAAAGCACAGTGCCTTTTCAGAATATGATTTCAGCAAAACAGATGTGAAAAAACTTCTGGAAGGTTACACCTGGCTTCATCTGAGTGGTATCACGCCAGCACTTGGAAAAAGCTGCAGTGAACTGATCCTGACCTGCCTGAAAACAGCAAAGGAAAACGGCATGACCGTCAGCTTTGACGGAAATTTCAGAAGTACATTGTGGAGCTGGGAGGAAGCAAGAGATTTCTGTACCCTCTGTCTTCCATACGTAGATGTTCTTTTTGGAATCGAGCCCTACCACATCTGGAAAAATGAAGAAGATCATACCGCAGGTGATGTAAAGGATGGTGTTCCATTCCAGCCGGACCGTGAACAGCAGGAAAAGGTTTTCAAGGCTTTTGTAGAGAGATATCCGAATATCAAATGCATTGCAAGACATGTGCGTTTTGCACACAGCTGCAGTGAGAACAGCCTTATGGCTTATCTCTGGTTAAATGGAAAGATTTACGAAAGCAAACGGCTTACCTTCCATATTCTTGACCGTGTTGGAGGCGGGGATGCATTTGTAAGTGGTATTATTTATGCCCTGATGAATGAATATACACCGGAAGATACTGTGAACTTTGGTGTTGCAGCCAGTGCAGTGAAGCATACCATTCATGGTGACGGAAATATTACAGATGATGTTTCCCTGATCAGACATGTGATGGAAATGAATTTTGATATAAAAAGATAACGAAAGGAATTCAAATAATGGATATAGCAGAGAAGTTTCAAAAGCTTGGTGTTGTTCCGGTAGTTGTGCTGGAAGATACAAAAGATGCAGTACCTCTTGCAAAGGCACTTGTTGAAGGTGGACTTCCGTGTGCAGAGGTAACCTTCCGTACAGAGGCAGCAGAAGAATCAATCCGTCTGATGACAGAGCAGTTTCCGGATATGCTTGTAGGAGCAGGAACCGTTCTTACCAGAGAGCAGGTGGATGCAGCTGTTGCAGCTGGTGCGAAGTTCATTGTAAGCCCTGGATTTGATTCTGAGATCGTAGATTACTGTCTGGAAAAAGAAATTCCTGTTTTTCCAGGCTGCATCACACCGTCTGAGGTTGCGCAGGCAGTAAAAAGGGGCCTTAAGGTGATTAAATTCTTCCCAGCAGAACCGGCAGGCGGAGTTGCCATGATCAAGGCTATGGCTGCACCTTATGTTGGAATTAAGTTTATGCCCACTGGCGGTATCAATGCAAAAAATCTGGAAAATTATCTTTCCTTTGACAAAATTATATGCTGCGGCGGAAGCTGGATGGTAAAAGGAGAGCTTGTAAAAAACGGAGAATTTGACAAGATCAGAGAACTGACAGCAGAAGCGCGAAAACTGGTTGATTCCATCCGAAAATAATCGGAGGTATTACACATATTCATATTCACAAAAAACAGGATCCTGCATGAAAACAGGGTCCTGTTTTTTACACACATACACTTCATACAATAAAAAAACCCCCATAAACCCAAACTCTTCCCCTCTATCCCAACCCCATCGTATGAGTTAAGATAATATCAACAAAGGAAAGCAAAAACAAATAAATGAGGAGGGAATGGAATGAATGAGGTCATTGTCTCCATGAACAATATCAGCAAAAGCTTCCCGGGCGTAAAGGCCCTGGATCATGTAAAGTTTGAGTTGCGTTCTGGAGAAGTCATGGCGCTGCTTGGGGAAAATGGAGCTGGAAAATCAACCCTGATGAAAATCCTCAGCGGTGTATATACCAGAGATGAAGGAACGATGGAAATCTTCGGAAAATCCTATGACGACCTGACACCAAAGCAGGCCCAGGAAGCAGGAGTAGCCATTATCCATCAGGAATTGAACATGTGCAGGCACTTAACAGTAACGGAGAACATGTTCCTTGGAAGAGAAGTAAAAGGTGGTTTATCCTTAAATAATGCGAAGATGCGAAAAGAAGCCAAGAAAGTTCTGGACGATCTTCGAATCGACATCAGTCCCGATCAGATCGTAGGAGATCTGCCAGTATCCAAACAGCAGATGGTTGAAATTGCAAAAGCACTTTCCATCAATGCAAGGATTCTGATCATGGACGAGCCTACATCTTCTCTGACAGCAAAAGAAATTGATGATCTTTTCCGTATTATCCGAAAGCTGAGGGACGAAGGAAGAGGAATCGTATATATTTCACACAGACTGGAAGAGCTGTCCCATATCGTGGACAGAGTTACCATCATGCGAGATGGACAATACATAACAGACGGTAATTTCAAAGACATGGACATGGACTACATTATCAAAAATATGGTAGGCCGTGAGATTAAAGAAAAATTCCCGAGAGTGGAATGCAAAAAAGGCAAGAAGATTTTTGAAGTAAAAAATCTTAACGCCGGAAAAATGGTCCGCGACATCAACTTCTCCTTATATGAAGGCGAGATCGTAGGATTTGCGGGACTGATGGGAGCCGGAAGAACGGAGACTACAAGAGCCATCTTCGGTGTTGATCCGAAAGACAGCGGAGAGCTTTATGTGGATGGTAAAAAAATCGAAGTCAACTGTCCAATGGATGCCATCCGAAATGGTGTTGTACTTGCTCCTGAGGATCGTAAAAAAGACGGTCTCTGTACGAAACTGAGTATCCGACAGAACCTGGCACTGCCAAATCTTGACCTTGTATGCAATAAAATGGGTGTGATAAACTCAGGAAAAGAAGATGCTCTTTGCGAAAAAGCAGTGAAGGATCTCCGGATCAAAACACCGAACGTGGAAATTGATTCCGGCAATCTTTCTGGTGGAAACCAGCAGAAAGTAGTTGTTGGAAAATGGCTTGCAAGAGATTCAAGGGTTGTTATCTTCGATGAGCCCACAAGAGGAATTGATGTTGGCGCAAAGGTAGAAATTTACAATCTGATGAATGAGCTGAAAAAACAGGGAATTGCAGTTATGTTTGTATCCTCTGAAATGCCGGAGGTCATGGGAATTGCAGACCGTATCATCGTAATGTGTGACGGACGTATCACCGGTGAGGTTTCAGCAAGGGAAGCCACCCAGGACGAGATCCTGACAATGGCAACATCCTTTGAAAACAAGAGTATTAAGGAAACTGAGGGAGGAAGTAAAAATGAATAGTAAACAGCAACGCCCATTAAAGAAATTATTGGGAATCAGGGGAATGGGGGCAGCACTTACCGCATTCGTGGGGCTGATCATTATTTATATCGCATTTGGTATCATTAACCCGGCGGTTTTTTCCGGACAGAATATGTTGAACCTGCTGCGTTCCATGTCCAAGTACCTGCTGATCGGTATTGCACAAAGTTACGTACTGATCACGGGAAACATTGATCTGTCAATCGGATCCATGGTCGGAATGAGCGCCATGATCGCAGCCACCTTAATGACAACAGGAATGGCACCATTCCTTGCAATTGTGATCGCACTTATTGCCTGTCTGGTAGTTGGTGTGGTAAACGGATATCTGGTTGGAAAATTTAAACTTCCTCCATTTATTGCAACACTGGGAACCATGTTCGTAGCACGAGGAATTGCCTACATGGTAAACGGAAACAGAAACACAGATGCCATTGCAACAGGTGTTGGAAAAGAAACGGCTGATGCATTCCAAAATTGTTTTTATTACGGTAAAACACTTGGCATTTATAACACATTCTGGATCGCACTTGTTATTTTTGTTATATTCTTCTTTATCTTATCCAAGACACGTACAGGCCGTCATATTTACGCAATCGGTTCTAACGTGGACGCAGCAAAGCTTTCTGGTGTAAACGTAGTTTCCACCACAGTAAAGACGTATCTGGTAAGCTCCGTATGCTCCTGTGTAGTTGGCCTTATCCTTTGCGCACAGGCTGGTATGGGAAATATGGAAGCTGGAAACATGTATGAGATGTACGGCGTAGCAGCCGGCGTAATCGGTGGCGTTTCCCCACTTGGAGGAACTGGAATCCTTCTTGGAACCTTTGCAGGTGCAGCCGTCTGGCAGACACTGGAAAATGGTCTGAACATGATTGGTGCACAGGTTGGTATCCAGCGTGTTGTAATCGGCGTGATCGTAGTTGCAGCCGTATTGCTGGATGTAGTTGTAAGAAACGGACAGTTTGGCAAACACAGAAAAAAATAACCGCAAGAAAACAGTATTTTTCGCAGAAAAATGAAATCGACAACTGAATATGGAAAATGTAAAATAATTTCATGAAACTAAACCGCAAATGGAGAAGGCGGGTAGTTATAAAAAATAATTTTTAGGAGGATTTTTACAATGAAAAGAAAACTTTTAGCTATGGTATGTGCAGTATCTATGATCGCTTCCCTTGGAGCTGCTACTGTTTACGCATCAGATGATGTTAAGGCTACAGGCGATGAGAAAATTGCGCTGATCACAATGGACTCTATCGACCAGCACTGGATCACCCTGAACGAAGGCGCTCAGGAAGAGGCTAAAGAGCTTGGTGTAACAGTTGACTTCATGTCCCCGAATACAAAAGATGACGCCCAGCAGATTGAGTGTGTAAACAACGCAGTAGCAGGCGGTTATGATGCGATCATGGTTGCTGCAAACGGACCAGATGCTATTTCTTCTGCACTTCAGGAAGCAAAAGACCAGGGAATTAAGATCGTATATGTTGACTCCCCTGCAAATGTCGAGGCAGAAGCTACTTTCTCCACAGACAACAAAGCAGCTGGAACAACAGCAGGAGAAGAGATGAAGAAGGCGCTTGAGGATGCTGGTATTACATCCGGAAAAATCGGTGTCATTAATGTAAACGCAGCTACTGATTCCTGCGTAAACCGTGAGGAAGGCTTCCGCGCAGCATTTGACGGCACAGACTTCGAGATCATGGAAACCCAGTACGGCGAAGGTGATGCTGCAAAATCCCAGAGTATCGCAGAGAACTACATTACACAGGGCGTTGTTGGTATCTTCGGATGCAATGAAGGATCCACAACTGGTGCCGGAAATGCCATCAAAGCAGCTGGAAACGCTGACATCATCGGTGTTGGTTTTGATAAATCTGACGCGATCCTGAACCTGATCGACGACGGATATCTTCTTTGCACAATGGCTCAGAACCCGGATGTTATGGGATCTGAAGGCGTAAAAGCAGCTGTAAAAGCAATCAACGGCGAGGAACTCGGCGGAGAAGTTACAGATACAGGTGTATCTGTGATTACAAAGGATTCTGATAAATAATCTGAAATAAAAGGAATATTGTTCATGGAACGTCATGGATGTGATGACGGCTGGGACAGTAATTATAAGGAGCAAGAAACCGTCGGTTTTTCCGGCGGTTTTCTTGCTTAAATTGCTGAAATGGATTATCATTAGAAGTAAGAAAAATGGAGAGAGTTTCTATAAAAATGGGGAAATTTCTTCAAAGTAATCATGTAATGGGGACGGAGAACATGGAGATTTTAAAGGTAGTAATTGCAGATGATGAGGTGCGGATCTGCCAGTTGATCCAGGCACTGGTCGACTGGGATTCTTTGGGGATGAAAGTGTTGGGAATCGCCCACAATGGAGAGGAAGCCTGCGAAATGGTACGGCAGACACAGCCGGATATTCTGATCACAGATATCCGCATGCCAGGCTGCAGTGGCCTGGAGCTGGTAAAAAGGGTGAAGGAGCTGGATTCCGCTCTGGAAGTGATCATAATCAGCGGTTACGCCCATTTTGAGTATGCACAGCAGGCTATCAGTTACGGTGTGGGGCATTATCTTCTGAAGCCGGTAAACAAGGGGGAACTGACTGCTACCCTGCAGAAATTGCAGAAAAAGATCGGGGAGCGCAAGGCGTCAGAACTGAATCACCAGGAGCTTGTAAATAAGGCAAAAAGAGATGATGCCCATTTACGGGCGAATCTGATCGACCGGCTGCTGGATCAGCCGGATATGCCGGTTTCACAGGACACACTGACGAGCATTTATCATCTGAAAGCAAGACTGGGAGTATACCAGGCGTTTTGCGTAAAAGTGGATTATGGAAGAAAGATTATTTCTGGCGGCAGAATGGATGGAACAACAGGTCTGGCTGGCACGAGAGAAATCAGCTCCACTTCCAGCGGGGTCCTTATGGAAAAAGTCCGCGAGGCCCTGGAGCGAAATCTGAAAAATGACAACCGCGAATTAATTCTTCTGATTCGTGATGACTACTGCTACGGCATTCTTAACTACCTGGAAAGTGAGAAAGAATCCATCCGCCGGGGCATGAAGAGCAGCCTTACCCAGATGGAAATCCAGAAAAACATGTTTCAGCATGTAAGCTTTTCCATGGCAGTTGGAGCGGCATACAAAGAGGCAGAGCATTTGGCAGACTCTATGCAGGAAGCCCGAAAACTGATCCAGGAAAGACTGGTAAAAGGGGATGGACGAGTTCTTGACTGTATGGGAAAAGCTTCAGAAATCCAGGAAAGTGAGCTGCTGAAAAAGTATCTTCGTGAGATCACCCATGCTGTAGAAATCTCAAGCATTCAGAATGCAGCAGAAGCAGTAGAGGATTTGCAGGATACGGTAAATAAGGCGAAAGAAATCCGGGGAAGTGAGATTTTCGAACTGGTATATGCAGCTGCTGATATTTTTGCGGCAAGTATTCGGATTCCAGAGCGCACTGCTACTGTGGAGGAATTCCGTAAACAGTGTGATAAATGTGGAAAAATAGATGAAATTTTTTCCTGTCTTGGGGATTTCCAGCAAAAATATATCCAGGAGCAGGCTGAACGCTATGAAAATGATATCATCCGTCCGGTCCGCAAGGCAAAGGAATATATCCAGAACCATTTCAGTGATCCGCTGACCTTAGAGGAAGTCAGCGAAATGGTAGGACTTAGCGCTGCTTATTTCAGCGTCTTATTTAAGAAGACAGAAGGAGAAGGTTTTGCCAAATATCTGATCAACGTGAGAATGGAACAGGCCAAGCTGCTCCTTCGGGAATCCAATCTTCCAGTAACAGAAATCTGCAGGAGGGTAGGATATAACGATCCGAAACATTTCACACATACCTTTGAGAAAGCGGCAGGGGTGAAACCCTCTACATATAGAAAATTGTATGGATAAATCAAAAATGAAATTTAAAGAAAAACTGAAATATATATCCAACCGTGCTCTTGTCCTGGGAACGGTAGTCTTCGGGAGTTTTATTATTCTGGCTGTAATTCAGCTGTTATTGGCATATAAAGGAGAAATACCCTGGTGGATGGCCATAATTATAACAATATTTGCAATTTTGTTTCCAACTGTATTCTGGCTCTGGATCCACCGTCCTTACATGCGCTGTGAAAAAATGATGGATCGTTTTCTGGAGGGTTATATTTTTTCAGAAAAAGAAGATATGGAGCTCTTGAACCTGACTCCAAGCATCCAGAAGCAGATGAAAATGGTAGACCGCATTGTGCGTTCTTCCCAATATATGGATCTGAATAAAAGACAGGCCCAGTACCTGGCTTTGCAGAATCAGATCAATCCCCACTTTCTCTACAATACACTGGAAAGCATCCGTGGAGAAGCCATTATTGCAGGCCTGGACAGCATTGCAGATATGACAGAAGCCCTGGCAAGATTTTTCCGTTACACCATTACCAAGGTGGAGAATCTGGTTTCTGTGGAGGAAGAACTGGATAACTGTGAGACTTATTTCGGAATTCAGAAATATCGTTTCGGGGACCGGCTGCAGCTTCATATTGATTATGATATTGCAGAGTATGAAAAGATCATGAACTGCAGAATTCCAAAACTGACGTTGCAGCCGATTCTGGAAAACAGCATTATCCATGGCGTGGAGCTGAAGGTTGGAGGTGGAAATCTCTACATCCGTTTTCAGTGTACAAAGGATCGCCTGCTCATTCGTATTTCTGACGATGGGGTGGGAATGGATGAGATGACTCTGGCAAAGCTGAACCAGAAGCTGGGCAAGTCAACCAAGGCTTTTCACGACAACGAAGAAAAACAGGGAGGAATCGCTCTGGTGAATGTGAATAACAGAATCCATCTGATCTTTGGGGATGAATATGGCATGCACGTTTATTCTGTACCAGGAGAAGGGACAGATGTGGAGATCACCATCCCTATACTTACTGACGACAGACAGGTGAAAAACAGGAGTGTGCTGGCATGAGAAATGAAGTTCTCAGAATGGAGCGTGTGACGTATAAAGAAGATGAGGTTGTGAAGCTGAAGGACTTCAACCTTCAGATATTTCAGGGGGAGATCATGGGATTTCTGCCTGTTAACAGCCATGGAAAAACAGCTCTTCTGAAGCTTCTGGAACGGAACCTTCCCCTCTATGACGGTTACATTTATTACGGTGGGGAAAAGGTAAATACCTGGAAAGAACATTACAAGGCTGCAAACCGGATCAGCATTATCCAGGAGAAAAGTTCTCTGGCAGGGAATTTAAATATTGCAGATAATATTTTTGTACTGCGCCCGGGCTTTCGCCAGTGGGTGATCCGCACAAAGATCCTGAACCGGCAGATGAAGCCCTTTTTTGAAGATATCGGAATGGACATTCCACTTAATAAAGATGTGGAGAAGCTTTCCGCTTTTGAACGGATCATTGTAGAATTGCTCCGGGCTGTGATCATGGGATATCATCTGATCGTGCTGGATGAAGTTGGAGCCCTTGTCAGTGATGATGAGTTGAAAAAGCTTCATGGAATTATTTGTCATTATGCGAAAAAAGGCTTTTCTTTTCTTTATATCTGTTCTCATCTGGAGGAGATTTCCAGTATTTGTGACAGGTGTGCACTGTTTACAAATGGAAGGGTCCAGAAGGTTCTGGAAAGAGAAGAACTGTTTAATGATCCGCCAGTGACTTACATGACGGAATACAATGATATGGTTCGCTATCATACAGAAAAAAGAGAAGGGCAGCAGGCTGCGCCGGTTGTTTTTCAGTGGAAGGGATACGGAGAGGATGCAGCATGCAATTTTTCCTTCGATGTGCATAAGGGAGAATGCCTGGCCGTACAGATTATGGATGCTGGCGGAATGGAGGAGCTTCGGGGAATTTTGTCTGGGGATATTTCCCCGGAGAGGGGAGAAATCCTTCTGAAGGGGAAGCGGACACAGATTCCGGGAAACAGCAAAATTGCGGTAATCCAGGAGCGTACTACGAAGACTATGATTTTTCCAGAATTGGATTATATGAATAATCTTTGCATCTGCCTGGCAGAAAAGGTACCTTCAATCTGGCATAATAAACGTTTGCGAAACAGTATTCGGAATGAGTACAGTCCTATATTAGGGACAGAGGTTTTTGATATGCCGGTGGAGAAATTAAGCGAGAGGCAGAAGTATCAGCTGGTGTATACAAGAGTGTTTTTGCAGAAACCAGAGATCCTATTTTGCATTCAGCCTTTCAGTGGGGCGGATCTGGCTCATCGGATGTTTATCTGGAGCATGTTAGAGAAGTTTCTGGATAAGGGGATTTCGGTGGTGATCTTGTCTTTGAATCTGTCGGATTCCCTGGCAATGGCAGATCGCCTGTTGATTCTTGGGGAGAATGGGGAAAAGAGGGAAATTGCAAGAGAAAATTTCCATAAAATTACATCGCCAGTGCCCTGGCTGCATATGTATCTGTCAGAGAGAAAATAAAATGTATAAAATATAATACTAATAATTCGGATTGTATTTTCAAACACGCTCCAGAGCCTAAATAAGAAGCCCATGGCAATAGAAACAAAATTGCCATGGGTTTCTTTATAACTAAAATTCGATTGTTTTACTTGTGCTTGCGTCCACTTTCCTGTCTGCGGATAAGAAGTATCCTTCGCTTGCAAATTGGCCAACTGCAATTAATTATAAGTTGCAAAAATTTATTATTGCGAAATATGAGATTACACTTTATCAGTCAATCTTCAGAATCAGTTCCAGCACCCGTCTTGCACAGTGCTCTAATTCCGGACGGCCAAGCTGTCCCATTTCCATGGCCTTTTTCACACGCTCTGGGAAACCGGTTCCCATTTTTACGTCATTTCCGGCCTTGATTTCTTTGTAATGTTCAGCTCTTGTCCACCAGTCGGTTGTAACCATGCCCTTGAAGCCCCACTCGACGCGGAGAACATCTTCCAGAAGCTCGCGGTTCTCAGAAGCGCGGTGTCCGTTGATGGCATTGTAGGAGGACATGATGGTCCATGGCTGTGCCTCTTTTACAATGATCTCGAAACCTTTCAGGTAGATCTCGCGAAGTGCACGCTCGGAAACGCGGGAATCGCTGTGCTTTCTGTTGGTCTCTTTGTTATTTGCTGCGAAATGCTTCACAGAAGCTGCAATGTGCTGGGACTGGATACCTTTTACCATGGCAGCACCCATTTTTCCGGCAATCAGCGGATCCTCGGAATAGTACTCGAAGTTTCTTCCGCAAAGTGGGTTTCTGTGGATATTTACTGCAGGGGTAAGCCATACTGCAAGATTGTTCTCCTTTACTTCCTCGGCGCCAGCCTGTCCAACCTGCTGAACAAGAGCCGGATTCCAGGTGCATGCAAGAAGGGTTGCACAAGGCCATGCAGTTGTGTTCATGCTGCATTCCCCGCTGATACGAAGCCCGGCAGGACCGTCTGCGGTCATAATGGATGGAACGCCGTAATCCGGAAGATTTCCAAAGCCGAAGGTATTGGAAACACCTACGTTTGGCTGTCCTCCAAGAAGATGAATCAGATCGTCATCGCTTAATTGTGCCATAAAATCATCCAGGGAAAGCCTGCCTTCTGCCACATCAATAAACTGCTTTCTTCCATAGTTGTCAAAAAGGGCACCTCGTGCACAGCTGCGGACCGCAGGGGTAAGACCTTCCTCAGTGCCTGGCTCCATTTTCTCAAATACGCATTCGTTCATGTCGTTGCATGCAGACTGTGGAAGCTCCTCAAAGCTGCCGTCAGAGAGCATACGCTCCTTCAGGCTGGTTGGAACAAGGTGTGCAGTGAGCTGCTTTGTGATTACATTTTCAGTGAGTTCCATTGTCTGGATGCCTTCCTCAGTGTCACGTACAGAAGTTCCAATGTAGAATTTGTAGGTACCTTTTTCCAGGATGTATGCAGATTTCTGGATCTTTCCAAGGTCATCGTAGGAAGCCATGTCAGCTTTGGCAAAGGAAAGGCGGATCTGTTGTGTTTCGCCTGGCTGAAGAAGACGGGTTTTTGCAAAAGCGGCAAGCTGGCGGGCTGGTTTCTTCAGAAGTCCCTGTGGTGCTTCGTAATAAATCTGGACAACCTCTTTTCCTGCAAAATTCCCAGTGTTTGTTACCTGAACCTCAGCAAAAACCGCACTTTCTGTTTCCCACATAGCGGTGGTGTCCAGGTCAAAGGTTGTGTAGGAAAGTCCATATCCAAATGGATAGATTACCTTCTCCTGTGCACCTGGAAGGGTTTCAAAATAGCGGTAGCCTACATAAATGTCCTCGGTGTAGTTTACGTAATCAAAGGACTCATGAAAGTTGGCTGTGGAAGGATAGTCGTTTACATCCGCTGCAAAAGTGTCTGCCAGCTTACCGGATGGATTCCCTTTGCCGGTGAGAAGCTCGGCCATGGCAAGTCCGCCTTCCATGCCGCCCTGCCATCCAAGAAGAGCGGAGGAAATCTGGTCGTCATTTTTTACCCAGGAAAGATCCATGATTCCGCCGATATTGAGAACGACTACAATATCATCAAAGCGCTCTTTTACCATGGAAAGCATTGCTTTCTCCCTGGCAGTGAGATAGAAGTCGCCATCTGGGAAAACTTCGCCGGAAATTTTCGGCATGGTGGTTTCTGTATCCCATGGATTAAATTCGTTGGTACACTCAATGCTGGAACGGTCCCAGCCCTCGCCGGAGAAACGGCTGATCACAACAACCGCAACGTCCGCAAATGCTTTTGCACCGTCAGCAAGCTCCGGGGAAAGCTCAGGCTCTACGGTCATTCCTGGTGCGGCACCTTTTTCATACTGGTGCTGGATATCGGTGCGGTAAAATGCGGATAACGGTTCGTAAATCTGAACGGCGCCTTCCTGCATTTTCAGACCGTCATAAAGGTTGTGTACATAGGAAACCATAACATCACCGCTTCCGCCGCCGCCTTTTACATAGTCGAAGCTGCCCTTGCCGAAAAGAGCGATGCGTGTGCCCTCAGCAAGAGGAAGCAGATTTTTCTCATTTTTTAAAAGAACCATACCTTCTTTGGCTGCTTCTTTGGAAAGAAGGATATGTTCTTTGCTTGCGGTAACACGGCCGCTTTCCTTAAGGGGAAGGTTTGGCTGGAATTTAACTCTGGACCATTTGTTCATTGTGGGATGTCCTCCTGTAAATAAATTTATTTTACTATGAAAGTGTTTTTTAGTGTAGTTGCCTTGATATCGCTATTGTACTGGAAAAATCGGTGGTGTACTAGATGGTTTATTGCTTCTTTTATAGGTCTTTCTTGATATTATAGATAAAATATTATATATTATTATAAAGAATAGATGGTGTATTTTGATTTTAAGCCTGTAATATAAGTGTTGTATATTGGGGATGAGGATAGAAGTCTGGGAATTTGAGTAAAAAGATGAGGTGAGGCATACTATGAGAGCGGAATATGAAAACGTGCTGGATGATCATTTGGGGAAAATTCATTTTACATATGTAAATACCTGGGATGAACTGTTACCGGCGCACTGGCATGAGCATTTGGAAATTATTTATGTGCTTGGCGGCGAGATTACAGCATCTATTAATGATGTGAGTTATGAGTTGAAAAAAGGGGATATTTTTCTGGTAAACTCCAATGATATCCATTATACCTATACACATGAGGATGCCAGGTATTATCTGTTGCAGATCCCGCCGGTTCATCTGGAAAGAATCTCTGCAAAGTGGAAGGGGCTGAAATTCCAGGAGCTTATAAGGTCGAAATCAGATGACGCATGTGTTCCGGGAGAAAAACTGGAGAATATGCAGGGAAAGGGACTTGTTGAGGTGGGGGAGAATCGAAGGTCTGCAAATCGGGCTGATGACCTGTATGATCAGTTGAGAGATGTATTTCGGGAAATTGCAGGCTTTTATGAAGAAAAAAAAGAAGGCTATCATCTTCTGGTGCTTTCTGTTGTTTATCGTTTACTTTATTTTCTTTATACAGAAGGAATCAGGAGTGAGGAAGATACAGAAACCGCTCATGGCACTCTGCATGATCTTGAGCGGATGAAGCTGTGCATGGAATTTGTCCGGGAACATTATGGGGAAAGAATTTCCCTTGCCGATGCTGCTGGGCTTTTGTCCATTACACCAGAACATTTCTGTCGCCTTTTTCGCAAATACACAGGACAGACCTTCCTGGCTTATGTAAATCAGATCCGCATGGAGCATTTCCACACAGATCTTTTGGAGACAGATAAAAACATAACATTTCTTCTGGATAAAAACGGGATTACCAATTACAAAGGTTTTTTGCGAAAATTCAAGGAAGCTTATGGGGAACCGCCGAAGGAAGTAAGGAGAAGAAAAAACTGAAATATTAGAAATTGTATTAAAGTATTCTTGTGATAAATAAAGTACTTGTAAATTACCATGGACAATGTTACTATGATAAAAAGCATATTTCTTATATAGTTCATGGCACGTCAGCCATCTGATTTATCTAATCGCATTTCAGAAATTCATGCTTTTAAACCCGTTGAAAATGAAAAAAGCAGGAGTTCTGAACGTGATTGGTTAACAAATAAGGATCGATCTGTATTTTCTGACTCCTGCAAGAAAAGGAGGACCAGCTTATGGTAAACAGAAACTACAAGGACACAATATTCAGGATGCTTTTTTCCGACCGTAAAAATCTGCTTTCGCTTTATAATGCGATTAACGGAACATCATATGAGAATCCAGAAGAACTGGAGATTGTGACACTAGAGAATGCTATTTATATGGGAATGAAAAATGATCTGGCGTTTATTATTGGCACCAATCTTTTTCTGTATGAACATCAGTCAACCTACACACCTAATATGCCCCTGAGGGATCTTTTTTACATATCAGCAGAATACCAGAAATTGGTGAATAAGAAGTCTCTGTATTCATCGACACTGCAGAAAATCCCTGCACCAAATTTTATTGTATTCTACAACGGTATAGAGAAGACAGATGAAAGATGGGAAAATTGTCTGTCAGAAGCGTATGAGAACCTATCTGGTGAGCCGAAACTGGAGCTTAAAGTGGTAACGTTGAATATTAATGAAGGAAGAAACCGAGAACTGCTGGAACAGTGTCAGACGTTAAGAGAATATGCAGTATATGTAGCAAAGGTACGTAAATATGCCCAATATATGGAACTAGAAGCAGCTGTGAAAAAAGCTGTGGACGAGTGCATTCAGAATGGAATTCTAAAAGATTTTCTTCAGAATAAAAGAGCGGAGGTTATCGCAGTGAGTATATTTGAGTATGATAAAGAAGAGGAAGAACGAAAGCTGAGAGAAGCCGAGTTTGAGGCTGGGGAGTTGTGTGGAATACAGAAAGGAATACAGCTGCGTGATAGGGAAATAGCCCAGTCATTGATGAAAAAAGGGATGACTGTAGCGGAGATTGCAGATATTCTTGAGATTAGTGAGAATGATGTTATAAAAATGCGGGAATGATTTTTCAAACAAGCTCCAGAACCCAAAAGCAGGACAGCCTTAAATCCTTTATGTAAAGGTCTGTCCTGCCAGTTGGAAGCTGACGCATTATAACTGCGCTTTATTTTTTACCAGCATTTCACGAATGATATTCTGAGTATAAGCACCCAGATGTTTTTTGTCCTCTTTTTCCAGTTGGTCTATGTAGATTGGTTTGCCATACTCCAGGATAACGTGGGTTTTCTTAACTCTGGGGAAATGGTTTTCCCAGATATCAGCAGAGCCGCTGATCGCCATCGGGATGATCGGACAGTTTGCCTTTGCGGCAATTTTGAAGCTGCCCTCATGGAATGGAAGCATGTCCAGTTCATCTTCATTCTTGTTTCGTGTACCCTCCGGAAAAATGCAGATGGAAATGCCGGATTTCACTTTCTCAATGGCAGTGAGAATTGTTTTCAGTCCCTGTTTCAGGTCATTACGGTCAAGAAACAGGCAGTGAAGACGTTTCATCCAGGTAGAAAGCAGAGGAACCTTTTCCATTTCTTTTTTTGCGATATAGCCGGTACGGATGGGGCAGCGTGGATAAGTGATCGGTACATCAAAAAAGCTTCTGTGATTTCCGATATAAAGAACCGGCACGTCAGTTGGTACATTCTCTTCTCCGATAACAGTCAGTTCCACACCGGATATCCACAGGATAAAACGAAATACTGCCTGAACGATCCGAAGAGAACTGATTTCCTTTGCCATAGGATTGAATTTGCCGATGATCCATTCTACAAAGAGAATGGGAATGGATAAAATCAGGAATCCAACCACTACGATCACGCATAAAATAAAACGAATCATATGATTTCCCTTTCTTTGATCTGTGCCTCATGCGTAGGAAGCATGTTTTGGCATATTGTTTATGTCTATTATATGTAATTTCAAAAATTCTTGCAATAAATCTTTTTTATTCCTCATAGAATAAAATTAAATGGAGGTTACTGTTCACTCCGTTCACAAAAAATACCTCGCGGAACTTTAGCAGTGAACAGTAACATTTGGAATTGCTGGGGTGATCTGATGAAAAAAACATCAGTTCTTTTGGGGGTGGTCTTGTGGTCTCTGTTTTTTCTTAGTGGATGTAATTTTATCCGGATTGAGGAGGAGCCGCGGAAGCCTCTGGAATATTCCATTGTAAAAAATGAAGATTTGCCGGCGGAGCTGGCTGCTTTGATACAGGAGAAAAAGGCGAATGAATTTCAGCTGACTTACCAAAGTGAAAAGGACCTGTATCTCATAAAAGGATACGGTCAGCAGATGAGCGGCGGTTACAGTATTTCCGTGGAAGAACTGGGGGCGACTTCCCAGGCGGTCTTTTTCCGGACACAGCTTATTGGGCCGTCAGATGGGAAAGCGGTACTTAGTCCTCCGTCTTATCCGTATATTGTGGTGAAAATGGAGTATCAGAAGGAACCGGTTATATTTGAGTAAAAAGAGAACAAAGACAATGTAGGCTTTACAGTTGGCTAAGTTTTGATTGCAAAAATATTTTGCAGGAAGTTTTTATGGGCAGTAAATATAAGGTTTTATAGCAGTTGGTTGAAATATGATATAGCAGATAGTCAAGAAGGAGTGGAAAATCGTGGAATTAAGAAAAGAAAGTGTGCAGATGCTTCACGTAAAAAGCCGGGCAACCAGTCAGGTAACCTTTGATACGGATTATAATGTCCCGGACGCCAAGCCGGATATTGGCAGGCTGATCCAAAGCAAGGGCGACGTTTCCATGGACGAAGTGCGCCTTAGCGACGGCAAAGCTTTTATCAATGGAAATCTGAATGTGGATATTCTCTATGTGGGGGAAGAAGACCAGAAAGTAAGCAGCCTGGGGGCAAAACTCCCATTTGATGAGACTTTGAACCTGGAAGGAATCGCTAGTGGGGATAAAATGTGCCTGAAGTGGGAGATTGAGGATCTCAGCGTGCACATGATCCATTCACGGAAACTGAACATAAAGGCAATCGTCACCTTTTATGCAGTAGTAGATGAGATGGCAGGAGTCCAGCTTCCTGTGGAAATCAGCGACGAAGGAATTTCTGTAAAAAGGAAGAAAGTCCGTTTAATGAGTCTTATGGTACATAAAAAGGACACTATGCGGATTAAGGATGAAGTAACTTTAGTGTCCAATAAACCAAACATTGAACACCTTTTGTGGTATACCATTGATGTCCGTGGCGTGGATCTGCGCCCTGAGGACAATGTGATAAAAGCGCGGGGCGAATTGTCTGTTTTTGTTCTTTATTCTGGAGAGGATGAGGAAAATCCACTTCAGTGGGCGGAGTATGTGCTGCCGTTTAACATGGAGGTAGAATGTACTGGCTGCACAGGAGAAATGATTCCTAACATTGGCTTTTCTGTTATGCACCAGAGCATTGAGGTGAAACCAGATTCCGATGGGGAAGAACGTGTAATAAGTGTAGATGTGGTTCTGGAGCTGGATATGAAGCTTTACCGGGAGGAAGAGCATGACCTGATCCTGGATGTGTATTCCCCGTTAAAGGAGTGTATCCCACAGGGAAAAGAAATGTGCCTGGAAAGTCTTCTGGTGCGCAATGGTTCCAAGTGCCGGGTAGCGGACCGTATTGAGCTGAAGGAAAGCCAGGGAAAAATTTTACAGATCTGTCACAGCCAGGGACGTGTAAAGGTTGAAAAAACAAAAATCGTGAAAAATGGGATCCAGGCGGATGGAATTGTATTTATGAAAATTCTGTACATTACGGGAAATGATGATATGCCGTTTTACTCTGTTGACGGGGTGATTCCTTTTTCCCATGTAATAGAAGCAAATGGAATTAACGAGGACAGTATCTTTTTTCTTCAGGCGGACCTGGAACAGCTGTCTACGTCTATGATCGACAGCAATGGGATTGAGGTAAAGGCTGTGATCAGCCTGAATGTGCTGGTGCTTCAGTGTGAAAAACAGGTGATCATCAGCAAAGTGGAGGAGCGGCCCCTTGACATGCAGAAAATCCAGGCTATGCCGGGAATTACGGTGTATGTGGTGAAAAACGGGGATACTATGTGGGACATTGCGAAAAGGTTTTATACCACGGTAGAGGAAATCTGTAGGCTGAATGAGTTGGAGAACGATAGTGTTGCCCCGGGAATGCCGTTGTTGCTGGTGAAGAAGGTGGAAGGGTAGGTGAGCCCCCATGCCGCAGCTTGCAGAAAACCGGAGAATTGCTGGAATGAGAAATTTCCTCGCATAAATGTATTGAAAAAAATACAAAAATATTTTACAATAAAAGCATTGATAAAATTGTATACAAAGTACAAAGAGGATTGCTGCTTACAGGTGATGACCTGCCTGGTGTTTGTGTGGGCAGCAGTTATAAGCGGAGGGAATTATGCGTTTACGTGCACTTGCAAAAATAAATCTGGGACTTGATGTGGTTGGCAAACGTGCTGACGGATATCATGAGGTTCGTATGCTCATGCAGACCATACAGATGTATGATGTGCTTGAAATCGGGAAGAAAGAGAAGCCGGGAATTACCCTTACTTCTAATATTCCCTATATTCCTACAGATGAGAGAAATCTTGTATATAAAGCAGCGAAAATGCTGATGGATGAATTTCATGTGGAAGAGGGACTTAACATGAAATTGGAGAAGTTCATTCCGGTAGCTGCTGGTATGGCAGGAGGAAGCTCCGATGCAGCAGCTGCCTTTGTGGGAGTGAACCGCCTGTTTGAACTGGGACTTTCAGAGGAAGAGCTGATGAAGCGGGCTGTGAAGGTAGGAGCAGATGTACCTTATTGTATTATGCGTGGAACTGCTCTGGCTGAAGGAATCGGAGAGAAGCTGACCAGACTTCCAAGAGTACCACACTGCTATGTGCTGGTGGGAAAACCGGGAGTAAATGTTTCCACAAAGACAGCCTATGAGAATCTGAAGCTGGATGATCCGGCAGTGGTCCATCCGGACATTGATGGCATGGTGACGGCTGTCCAGAATGGGGATCTTGATGGAATGATTTCCAGGATGGGAAATGTATTTGAACCAGGAATTATCGGAAAATATCCTGTGATTCAGGAGATTAAAGACCTGATGGAGAGCAATGGAGCGCGCAAGGCGATGATGAGCGGAAGCGGTCCTACTGTGTTCGGAATTTTTGACAGCAAAGAGAAAATGGAGCAGGCAGCGGTTGTCCTTCGGGAGAGCAGGCTGGCGAAGACTGTTTTTGCAACGGATGTTTTTTAGCGGAGGAAAATACAGATGACAAGTGATTTTACAGTGCATATGGATGAGTATCTTCCACTTAGGGAGGTCGTTTTTAATACATTGCGTCAGGCGATTTTGAAGGGAGAACTGAAGCCAGGCGAAAGACTGATGGAGATTGCTCTTGCGGAGAAGCTTGGGGTGAGCAGGACTCCTATCCGTGAGGCTATGCGGAAGCTGGAGCTGGAAGGTCTGGTTGTGATGATTCCAAGGCGTGGGGCCCAGGTTGCCAATATTACAGAGAAGGACCTGAATGACGTTCTGGAGGTAAGGATCACACTGGAAAATATGGCCATTGAGAAGGCTTGCGCCAATATGACAGATGCAGATATCCGGAAGCTGGAGCAGGCGGCAGAGGATTTTCAGAAGAGCACTGCAGAGGGAGATCTGGTAAAGATGGCTGAAGCAGATGTGAATTTTCATGAGGTAATTTACGAGGCGGCAGATAATAAGAGACTGATGCAGGTGCTGAATAATCTTCGGGAACAGATATACAGATACCGTGTAGAGTATCTGAAAGAGGACGAGTCCAGAAACCGTCTGGTGAAAGAGCATGAGGAGATTACCCAGGCCATTAAAGCCAAAGATGTGAAAAGGGCGCAGGAGCTGTCCTTTGAGCATCTGGAGAATCAGAGGATGGGAATCATCCAGGCAATCCGTGCTGAGGAATAAAGTCTTCGGGTTTTCTGGAAAATAAAGAATAAAATGAATATAATTAAAGGATCAGGAGATACTGGGATAGATAACCAGTATCTTTTTTTGTTCAAAATGAGGAATATGTGGAAATGAATGAAAATGACAATATTGTTATTATTTCAAAAGATATTCAAGAAAATGAGCATTATATAAGAGAACGATTGACAGATTGCGCAGATGTCCAGATACGAAGAATGAGATTGGGGGATGAGCGGAAGGTAGACTGTCTGATGGTCTATATTGAAGTGGCAACTTCCAATATGATGCTGGAGGACTCTGCCATTGGAAAAATGGTGGGACATTTCTGGGAGATTTCACCTGGGGAGATGCAGGAATTTGTGGAATACAACAGTCTGGGAATTGCGGATGTAAAGAAGCTGACTGACATGGAGCAGGTGTTCGCAGGGCTGCTTGCCGGAAATGCGGTTTTCTTTATGGATGGATTTGATCAGGCTATGAAAATTTCCAGTGCCGGTTATCCAAGCATGGGTGTAACGGAAGTGGAGATGGAGAAGGTTCTTCGAGGTTCCAGGGAAGGCTTCTCTGATTCTGTGAAAATAAATTCTTCACTGATCCGGAAGCGGCTTCGGGATACCAGATTAAAGGTAGTGGAATTTTATATTGGGGAGAGATCACATACACTGGTACAGATGGTATACATGGAAGATCTGGTGCAGGAGGAATTTCTGGAGCAGGTGAAAGAGCGGCTTGGAGACTTTCGAATTGATGGAATTCTGGATAGTGGAATGCTGGAACAGCTGACGGAGGATTCCTGGCTTTCTCCTTTTCCGCAGTATCAGACTACGGAAAGACCAGATCGTGCAGCGCAGGAAATTTTAAATGGAAAAGCAGTGCTTCTCTGTGACAATTCTCCGTCAGCGCTTATTTTGCCAGGTGTTTTTCATAGCTTTATGGAAAGCAGCGAGGACTGGTATAACCGATTTGAAATGGCATCATTTCTTCGAATACTGCGCTATGTGGCACTGGCAGCTGCTACGCTGCTGCCGGGACTTTATCTTGCAGTGATCCGGTTTCACACGCAGATTCTTCCCACAAATATGCTTCTGTCCTTTGCCCAGGCAAGAGAAGGCGTGCCATTTTCCAGCATTGCGGAGCTTGTTCTGCTGGAATTATCCTTTGAACTGATTCGGGAAGCTGGTGTACGGATTCCGGGAGCACTGGGAAATGCCATGGGAATTGTGGGAGGACTGATCGTGGGATCTGCTGCTGTGGAAGCGAATCTTGTAAGCCCGATCGTGGTTATGGTTGTGGCAATTACGGCGCTTGGTTCTCTTGCAATCCCAAATGAAGAATTTGCCTCGGCTTTTCGGATGCTTAAATATTTCTTTTTGTTTTTGGGAGGATATCTGGGGATTTTTGGAATTGTGACCGGGGTATATCTGACAGTATCACATCTGGCAGGACTTCTCAGCTTTGGAGTTCCATACCTGACGCCCTTTGTCAAACAAAGTACGGATAATGGGACTGGAAGCAAAATTGTGAGAGTGCCATTTAAAAAGAGATGGAGGCGCCCTTCATATGCCAGACAAAGCGAGCAGGTCAGGCTGCAAAAAATCCGGAACAAAAACAGGAAGGAAAGGTAACCGAAGTAAATGAAATTTGCAGAAAATAATCGAATTTCCCAACGGCAGCTCTACAGGCAGATCGTGATTGCGTTTATTGCACCATTAATACTATGCCTTTTCGGAAACAGAAAAACCCTGGGGCTTGGCGGGCTGGCAGGGACTGCAGCAGCTCTTGCAGCTGTGCTGTTTTATGTGATTTTTCTCATCCGTCTTCGTTATGCTTTTGCCAGGCCCTGCAAAACAGCCGGTGTGGTGTGGGGACGGCTGGCAGCGTTGTTTTTTCTTATATACTGTATTCTTGGAGCTGCGTTTCTTTTGAATCTTCTGGGAGAAATTGTTGCAGTCAGTCTGGGAACAGGTATAGGAAAAAAATGGCTATGTCTGGTCGCATTGCTGGTTTGCAGCCTTGGTACGCAAAAGGGGATTCAGAGACGGGGCAGAATGGGAGAAGTGTCAGGAGGTGTGGTGCTTGCAGCGGTTATGCTTATGCTAGTCCTGGCTGTAGGACAGGGAAAATGGGAGTATTTTCAGGAAATGGTATGGAATTCCTCTTTCTCAGGAAGAAAAATTCTGGAAAGTGGATATGATGTAATATGTGCATTTTCTGGATTGGGGCTGCTTCCCTTTGCATTGGACTGTGTAGGAAGCAGTAAAGATACAGGAAAAACTGTAAGCTTTGCCATTTTTACTCTGGGAATTTTGCTTATTCTGACGGAATTGCTGCTTCCTTCAGTATTTGGATGGGGGCGGCTGAAATATGAAAGCTTCCCGATTTTGCCGCTTCTGGCAGGTGCTGAGCTTCCTGGAAATGTATTGGCAAGATTTGATGTTCTCTGGATGGGATTTCTTTTATACAGCCTTTTATTTTCCATTGGAAGTTTTCTGCATTATGGCCATTTAATTGTGGAAAAAGCAGATATGGGAACAGGAAAGCTGTGGATATCTATTCTGGTTTTTGCCGGAGCCGTGTCAGAAACTGGCAGATGGGGAATCCGGAATAGCTTTCCCCTGTATCTGAAATATATATTTGTGCCCGGAATGCTGGTGCTTCAGATTATATTTTTTATGGCTGGAAAAAAGAAGTGGAAAAAGAAGCTTGCTGCAGCGTGTGTTAGTGCATTGTTTCTGTTAGCCGGCTGTGGCGGTGTGGAACCGGAGAAACGCATGTATCCGCTTGCACTTGGAGCTGATATTACAGAGGGGAGATATCAGCTGACTTACGGAATTCCGGATCTTCCAAAATCTACTGGGCAGGAAAAAGACGGGGAAGATCAGGGCAATGCTGCACCGTCGATTCAGGGAGAAACCTTCCGTGAGATTGAAAATATATACAGCCGGACACAGGAAAAATATCTGGATATGGGACATCTGGAAATTCTGGTTCTTGGCGAGAGTCTGTTGGATGGAGGCCGCTGGGAGCAGGTTCTTGAATATCTGAAGCAGGAGCCGGCCATAGGTGAAAATGTTTATGTGTTTCGCTGCGATGCGGCATCTGAAGCAGTAGCCTGGGTAAGTCCTCAGGATGTTTCCCTTGGAGAGTATCTTCTTGGGCTTCTGGAAAATAATCCAAATGGAAGCCCGGGGCAGGCAGTAACTCTTCGAGAGGTTTATCATGAGTTTTATGAACGTGGTGCTTTGCCTGAATTGCCGAAACTGGAAATTTATGGAAGGGAACTGGAGGTGAAATTTTAGCCGCATCAGGTAAGTCCCAGGGCGTGTTTGAATGCAGATAAGCATTCACCCGCTTTAAGCGCGCGGAGCACTAACCAGTGGGGATGAATGTGATTATTCCGGGCTGGGACAGGGAATACTTTTGATAGAAAATATTGGAGGTACTTTTATGTTCTGTTTAAGAAAAAACAAATATCATATAGCGGCAGCACTTCTGATGGCAGTATTACTTTGCCAGGTCAGTGAAAATTTTAATAAAAATTCCAACCTTCTTGCATGGTGGGGAACCATTTATCCCCAGTTCTGTTTTATGGAAGCACCGGGGACAGAGGAAGGCCAGAAGGCAGAGCCAAGATTTCATTTCTGGATTGTGGATACACTTAACGCTTTGATGTAGTACAAGCACTTGCACCGCCGCTCCTTTGGTGTTAAAATGAAGTACAGATTGCGAATATCGCTTGACTATGAATTTGGAGATAGAGGAATGAAAATAGACAGAGATGCGCCCGTTGGTGTGTTTGACTCCGGTATTGGCGGACTTACTGTGGCAAGGGAGATCATGCGGAATCTTCCAGCAGAGAAAATCGTGTATTTCGGCGATACTGCCAGGGTTCCATACGGAAGTAAATCCAAGGAAACGATTATAGGATATTCACGTCAGATTATCCGTTTCCTGAAAGAGCAGAAGGTGAAGGCGATTGTGGTGGCCTGTAATACAGCCAGTGCGTTTGCCCTGGAGGCAGTTCAGGAAGAATTTGACATTCCCATTCTTGGAGTGATTGAAGCCGGTGCCAAGGTAGCTGCGCAGGTTACCAGAAATAAACGGGTGGGAATCATCGGTACAGAAGGTACTGTTGGAAGTGGAATCCACGCGGAGGTTCTGAAAAAGATCGATCCGGAGATTACAGTGATCGGAAAGCCATGTCCCTTATTTGTACCGTTGGTAGAGGAAGGCTGGACTCATGATCCGGTGACAGTAGAAGTTGCAAGCAGATATCTGAAGGAACTACAGGAAAAAGATATTGATACACTGATCCTTGGCTGTACACATTATCCACTGCTCCGTTCTACCATCGGGCAGATTATGGGAGATGGTGTTACTTTGGTGAATCCGGCGTACGAGACGGCACTGGAGCTTGGCAGACTTCTGAAAGAGCAGGATATGCAGAGCACCGGACAGGGACAGTCTGATTTCCCATATCGTTTCTATGTGAGCGATCTGGCAGAGAAATTCAAGGGCTTTGCCAATTCGATTCTGCCATTTGATGTGGAGAAAACGCAGAAGATTGATATTGAGAAATATTGAAAAAGAGAAAGAAATGGAACAATAATGGAAAAAGAAGTTTTAATTCACGTAAAAGGTTTACATATGATGGACACACCAGAAGGTGATGAGCCAATCGAGATTGTGGTTCCGGGAGAGTATTATTTCCGCAATGGAAGCCATTATCTTCGTTATGAAGAAATGCTGGACGAGCAGGGAGATCCTACTATAAATTATATCAAGATATCTTCCCGGGGAATGGAAGTCCGAAAAAAAGGACAGGTAAATACACATATGGTTTTTGAGCAGGGAAAGCGTAATATGGCATTTTATACCACCCCGTTCGGAACTCTTGAAATGGGAATTTCAGCGACGAATCTGGAATTGGAAGAAAGTGACGGTCAAATTGCCATGAAAGTGAATTATTCTCTGGACCTGAATCAGGAGCATGTGGCAGATTGCTGTCTGGATATTCAGGCGCAGGGGAAGAATACAGTTGGGTTTGTGTTGTAGGAACTGTTGGGGAGAAGCATTACAGAAATTAATTTTAACAAGAAGACAGCAGGCGTTCGTTTGTTAGAATGAACTCCTGCTGTTTTTAGAATTGTTATCTGAATCGGTAGCAGTGGACGAATCTGGTATTGGAATTAATATTTTCAGATGAAACCAGTGGTCACTGGCGCTGGCATCCACGGCACCACCATATTTTTGAGCAACATACTGGACACTTTTTAATCCGTATCCATGGAACTGGGAATCAGCTTTGGTGGTAACTGGAAGTCCGGTACCCAGGTGAATTTCGCCCTCATAATAATTTTCGAAAAGAATGATCAGAAAATTTTTCCTGGAATGGGCATTTACGTGAATTAGTCTTTTTTCCTTGCTTGCAATCTTTGTTTCGCACTCTATGGCATTATCAAGTGCATTTCCGAAAATGGAGCTGATATCCATGGCATTCATGAATTTGAAAAGGGTTCCATCGATGACGCTGGTTATGGTAATCCCATGTTTCTGGCAATATATGGTTTTCATTGTGAGAACTACATCTATTACCGTATTTCCGGTCTTGTTCTGGGCTTCATAATTCAGCAGATCTGCCTCCATCTGATTTAGATATTCATTTCGTTTCTCTGTGTTTTCCTCTGCTCGCAAAACAATAATATGGTGCTTCAGATCATGATATTTATAGTTGATCATTTCAATGGCATCGCGGGCCTGCTTGTATTGTACATACTGATTGTGGAGAATGTTATGGACACTATCCAGCTCATAACGGATGCGCATGTTCATGCGCAGTATATGATAAGTATACATAATGGCAACACCACTTAAGTCTACCAGAGTCCGGGCATTATAAATCTGGTCGGAATAATTTCCATAGATTGGGAGTCCAGGAACAATGAATCCGAGGTTACTCATGACGAAAACTGCCAATCCGATAAAGGCATAGGAAATAAGCTCGCCGGTAGTAATCAGAGCATCTTTTTCCTTCGGATGATAATGGTAATACACGAAATCAAATATGGTAAAAAGAATCCCGTAACATATGACAAGAACAAGTATCCGGGCAGTGTAAGAGGTTATAGGTGGTTCATGGTTTATTAAAAGCAGTTCAAACTGCCATTCACAGGAGGATGCAAACTCAGCAATGATAAAGGAACGAATGGCATAATAAGCAGCATCCCGCCAGTTTACTTCTGCACACAGATAGATAAAGCCCCACATAATGAGCAATGCAGCAGTCATAAACAAAATCCACAGAATGTTATTAAGGTGTGGAGTCAGGCAAAATAAAGCAGACTGCAAAGTAAGGACCCCTACTGAAATGAATGCGATTTTCTTTGTGCTTATCCGGGGTCTGAGAAGTCGAAGGCAGATAATACAGGAAAGCCATTCGGCAATCGCAGTATAGAGCCTTGGTATATTTGGTGAGATTGGAAGTGGCAGCATATTAATGTTCTCCCCAATATTTTGTAAGGTCCTGAAGAAATGCGCTCTGACGTGGACGCCCAAGAGGAAGGCTTTCTCCTTTTACCTGGGCGCATTTATCCTGGATGCCGTCTACATGTGCGAGGTTGATCAGGTAACTTTTGTTTCCACGGGAAAATCCGTAGCTGCAAAGTGTTTTTTCCGCAGCACTTATGGTACCGGGAGAAATGTATTCACCGGCGCTGGCATGGTAGATCAGATTATGTCCCTGAACTTCAATATAGTAAATATCCGCTGTGTCAAGACGGACAACACCACCCTTTATGGGAACGACAACATAATGTCTGTCCTGCTTTTTAAGCTTGTTGATGGCCTGGTTGATACGTTCAGCAAATGCAAAGTAGGAGATTGGCTTCAGAATATAGTCCATAGCACCTACTTTGTATCCCTGTATGGCATATTGGGTCATATTTGTAATGAAAATGATGACTACACTGGAATCCATGCTGCGAATTTCCTGAGCGGCAGTCATGCCATTGATAAATTTCATCTGAATATCCATCAGGATAATGTCAAATTGTGATTTGTATTTGGATGTAATCTCGTCACCGTCACGATATACGGTTACAGCAATTTCTTCTTTGGAATTTTTTTGATATTCCTGCAGGTAATCTGTTAACTGCTGGATATATTCTTCCTCATCTTCTACAATAGCAATTCTGATCATATGTATTTTCCTTTATTAGAGCCTGCCTCAAAAATCATTCTTGCAATCTGCACGCCCCACTTTGCGGTATATTTTGCCGAAATCCTTTTTCAAACATGCTCTATAACAATGTTATCGTTTCTATAATTATATATAGTTTGGTACAGGTATGCAAGCAGTAAAATTGCTATGCATTCTTGAAAAATGGTAAATGCGCATAAAAATAGAAGATAAAATTGTAAAATATGCACAATATATATAAAGGCTTGACTTTGAAAATCAACAATTAATGCAAAAAAACAACACTTCTTGCAAGAAATGGCAGCAGCAGAATTTTTTATGCTATATTTCATTCACGACAAGGGAACAAGAGGTGTTCCAGAAAAAAGGAGGACAACAATATGAAACAGAGAAGCAGACGCCTGATGGCGCTGATGATTGCTGCAGCCATGACAGCAGGTTCTGTTGCAGTGGTTCCGGTAGCAGCGGAAGATGATCCGTACAAACAGGCTGAGGCAGCAGCGGAAGATCCGTACAAACAGGCTGAGGCAGCAGCAGACGACCCATACAAGCAGGCTGAGGCAGCGGCGGACGATCCATACAAGCAGGCCGAGGCAGCAACAGACGATCCATACAAGCAGGCTGAAGCAGCGGACGATCCGTACAAACAGGCTGAGGCAGCAGCGGAAGATCCGTACAAACAGGCTGAGGCAGCAGCGGACGATCCGTACAAACAGGCTGAGGCAGCAACAGACGACCCATACAAGCAGGCTGAAGCAGCTTCTGACGAAGAAGAGGCTCTTGGCGGAATCGTTCCAAGTGCAGATGCAAAATATACAATTTCCGTTACAGAAGACGGATGGATCAAGGTTGAGAACGAAGGTGGAGACACACTGGGTCTGGCAGATGATTCTGCAGTGAAGCTTCTGGAAGTAGATGGATATGCTTTCAAAGACATGAACCAGAACGGTGAGCTTGATAAATACGAAGACTGGAGACTTTCCACAGAAGAGCGTGCAGCTGATCTGGCTAGTCAGATGCAGGGTGAGGAAATCGCAGCAGTTCTGACACATGGCGGCTGGGGTGAGTTCACAACTGAGCCTTTGACAGAGGATGATGGTTCTTACACTTACCTGATGCAGGGCGGCCGTGGAGGCGTTACCAGAAGTATTTCCCAGGGCGGTGCAGCACATGCAAAATGGGCAAATGCAATTCAGGCAGTTGCAGAGCAGAGCTTCTATGGTATTCCGGCTATGCTCTCTATTGACCCATCAAATATTTCCGGTATGGTAGAGACTCTTTCCCTGGCATCTACCATGGATACAGAGCTTGCTGCAGAAATCGGACAGGAAACAGCAAAAGAATATCGTGCAGCTGGTGTTACTGCACTTCTTGGACCGCAGGTTGATATTGCATCTCCGATCATGAGCCGTGCAGGTGGTACTTATGGTGAGGACCCACAGCTGACACTTGACATTGCTACTGCATATGTAAACGGAATGCAGTCCACTTATGATGAGAACGGTGAAGATCTTGGATGGGGCAACGAATCTGTATATTGCTTTACCAAGCATTTCGCAGGTGCAGGTGCTACAGAAGGCGGACGTGATGACCATGGAAATGGAGGACGTTACGCAGTATTCCCGGGAAATAACCTGGAAGCACATCTGATCACATATTTTGACGGTGTATTTAATCTTCCTGGAAAAACAGGTTCCTCTGGTATTATGACAGAGTATGCAATAGACGTTGATGCAGATGGAAATCCATACGGCGGAGAGTGGGCTGGTGCTTACAACCCATACCTGAATGGTATGCTTGATGAAGCTGGTTTTGATGGTCTTAAGATCACAGACTGGAGTGTATTTACATTTGCGGGTGTGTGGGGTGCAGAAGACCTGGAAGAAGCAGACCGTGTTGCTACAGGCTGGGAAAATGGTGTAAACCTTCTCGGAGGATATGATAGTATCGACACTGCAAAAGAAGCATATGGCATTATGGTTGACCGTGATGGACAGGATAAAGCAGACGAGATCATGCGTGCAGCAGCAGAAAAGTTCGTAGGAACTATGATGAACCTTGAAATGTTTGAGCAGCCATACAGCGATTCTGCATATGCTGAGTCTATCATTACTACAGGTGATTCCAGTGAGTTTGCAAAAGAAGGCCAGAGAGAGTCTATCGTTATGCTGAAGAACGACGGAACTATCAGCGAGAACGGTGCTGTATCCGAAAAACCAACCGTATATGTTCCTTACGTATATAACACAGGCTGGAGCGCAACATGGACACAGGGTATTTCCGAGGGAACACCAAGCTGGACTCCGGGAATGGATCTTGACAAACTTGGACAGTATTTCAACATTGTAACAGATACTCTTGGCGATCCTACCGGTGAGGCTGATGCAGATGGAAATGCTACTTATACAAAAGACGATCTGACACGTGCATCTGAAGAAGAAATTGCAGCTTGCGATTATGTACTTGTTGGTATGAGCGGCGCGTATGTAAACTCCTATGATTCCCGTATCGAAGGTGCTTTCGGTGGTGATCCGGTTCCGGATGATGTAGAGGAAGAATGGTATCCGGCATCTCTCCAGTATGGTGAGTATGTAGCTGACAATGCAATTGAGACTTCTATTTCCGGAAAGATTCTGGAAGATGGAACAAAAGAGAACCGTTCCTACAAAGGACAGGCTGCTCATGAGGTTGCCAACTATGGTGATCTGGAAGCTCTTCAGTATGCATCTGAAGCAGCTGGCGATGTTCCGGTAATCGTTTCCATGAAGATGGAGCGCGGAATGGTATGGAGCGAGGTTGAGCCTCTTGCAGATGTAATTCTTGTAAATTACAACCAGCAGAGAGAAGATATTGTTGCAGAAGTAATCCTTGGACAGACAGAGCCTACCGGACTTCTGGTATTCCAGCAGCCGATTGATATGGAAACTGTTGAGGCACAGTTAGTAGACGTACCACGTGATATGGAATGCTACACAGATGCAGCAGGAAATACATATGACTTCGCATTTGGTCTGAACTGGTCTGGAAAAATTGAGGATGAGCGTACTGCAAAATACACTGCAGAGCCGCTTACAAAGGTTCAGAACTTTGATTATGAGGCATATGAGGCAGCAAACAAATAATTGTAACGACTCGGAGCTAAGCCTTGGCCAATGCTCTACATGGCCCGGCAGAGAGAAATCTTTGCCGGGCTTAAAATGTGAATGCTGGCAACAGCAGCCCAAGTAGTCACCATAAGTGCAGGTATGCAGCACTTGTGAAAGCATGCAAACAACAAAGAGGGAAAAAAATGGTTGATTTATTAGTAAAACTTCTGGGACCGTTTCTGTATAGTCTGGGAGTCAGCGAAGCCGATCTTATTTCTTACCTTACACAGCTGGAAGGATATATTTATGCAATTCTTGCCGCAGTTGTTGTATTGGTAGCTGTCATGATTCTGGCTCACTTTGCCAAGAAAGGCTTTCGTTGTGCGGTCCGCCTGGAAGCTCTTATGGCATTTTTGACAGCGATTCTGATCATTGTGAATTCCATTTGCTATGGTCCGATGTATGCAAACGTTTCAGGTTTTCTGAATGCATCAAAAGCAGAATTCTCTGAGGAGACAATCCAGCAGAGTAAAGACACAATTGAAAAGGTAGGAGAAGAAGGTATGGTTCTTGTAAAGAACGATGGTCTTCTTCCGTTATCTTCTGATGTAACAAACTTGAATGTATTTGGCTGGGATTCCACCTGCCCCATCTATGGCGGAACCGGTTCTGCCGGATCTCATTCTGATGGAAATGTGAGCATTCTGCAGTCTCTTCAGGATGCAGGCTATAAAACAAATGAAACACTTTCCAATATGTACACAGAATACTGTGCAGAGCGTCCGACTATTTCCATGTCCGCTCAGGACTGGTCACTGCCGGAGCCAAACATGAAGCACTACACAGATGACATCATGAACGAAGCAAAAGACTTTTCTGATACAGCCGTTGTAGTAATCGGACGTCCGGGTGGTGAAGGTGCAGATCTTCCTACTAATATGAGCGCTGTAATTAATGGCACATATAACCAGGGACTTGCTACATCAAATGCACCGGCGAACTGGCGTTATATGAATGCAAGCTATACAAATAATGGTGATTATGATGATTTCGAAGAAGGCGAATCCTATCTTGAGCTTTCTGTAACAGAAGAGCAGCTGGTAGATAAGGTTTGCTCCGAATTTGATAATGTAATCGTCGTAATTAATGCAAACAATACAATGGAGCTTGGCTGGGTTGATAACTATGAGCAGATCAAATCTGTTATTCTTGCTCCTGGAGCAGGTGAGACTGGTTTCACAGCACTTGGTGAAATCCTGAACGGTACGGTAAACCCATCCGGAAAAACAGCAGACACTTATGTTAAGAATCTGCTTTCCACACACTACATTAACAACATCGGAAACTTCCCATATACAAATGTGGATGACCTGAAAGCACAGGCACTTGCAGCGGATTCTTCCTACAAGGGAAATGTTTCTTTTGTAAATTATGTAGAGGGAATTTATGTTGGTTATAAATTCTATGAAACAGCTGCCGAGGAAGGTCTGATCGACTATGAAAGCAGTGTACAGTATCCGTTTGGATATGGTTTAAGCTACACAACATTTGATAAGACAATGACAAATTTCAAGGACAATGGGGATACCGTTTCCTTTGATGTTGAAGTAACCAATACAGGCGATGTTGCTGGAAAAGATGTAGTAGAAGTTTATTATACTCCTCCTTACACAAACGGAGGTATTGAAAAAGCATCTGTAAATCTTATTCAGTTTGAGAAAACGGAAACACTGGAGCCAGGAAAATCCCAGACACTTTCCTTCGAGATTGCAAAAGAGGACATGGCTTCCTATGATTCTGATGAGATTAAAGTAGCTGGCGGCGGATATATTCTGGAGGCAGGCGAATATACCATTTCTGTTCGATCTGATTCCCATACTGTAATTGCTGAAGAAACCTTTACAGTAGACGAGGATATCGATTACAGCACAGAGGGACGTTCTACAGACAAGATTGCACCTGTAAACGTATTTGAAGATTATACACAGGGCGACTTCATCCAGCTCTCCAGAGCAGATGGCTTCAAGAACGCCGGAGCTTCCTGGGCAGCACCGACTGCAGAGGATGCACAGATGTCTGATGAGCTTCGTGCAGAAGTAGAAGCGAACACATTTGGAATTTATGACAGCAGTAAATATGACAATGCAGATGACGAGATGCCGACTCTGGGCGCTGACAATGGTCTTACCCTCTTTGACCTGAAGGGTGTGGATTATGATGATGCAAAATGGGATGAGCTTCTCGATCAGCTTACTTATGAAGATATGGCTACCATGATCAATGTTGGAGGATGGCAGACCGCAGAGGTTAGCTCTGTTGGCAAGATTGCAACATCTGATTGTGACGGACCAGCAGGTCTGAACAACTTCGTAACTAAGACATATGGTACTTCTTACCCGACAGAGGTACTGCTTGCACAGACCTGGAATAAGGACCTTGCCCGTGAGGTTGGAGAATCTATGGGGCAGGAGTTCTCAGATGTTAAGAATTATGGATGGTACGGACCGGCTATGAACACACATCGTTCCGCATTTGCAGGACGTAACTTCGAGTATTATTCTGAGGACGGCGTACTTGCCGGATATCTGGCTATGAACCAGGTAAATGGTGCAGTAAGTAAGGGTGTATACCCATATGTTAAGCATTTTGCAGTAAACGATCAGGAGACAAACCGTGAATCCTTCCTGCTTACCTTTGTTTCTGAGCAGGCAATGAGAGAAATCTACCTGAAACCGTTTGAAATTTGTATTAAAGGCTTAGAGGGCGGCTCTATGGCTGTGATGACATCTTATAACTGGCTTGGAAGCGTTCCGGCTTGTGCAAACTCTGACCTGCTTCAGACCGTTCTTCGTGATGAGTGGGGATTCCGCGGCATGGCAATCACAGACTATGACGGATCCTATGGCTACATGATTTCCGAGAACTGTGTAAGAAACGGAAACGACCTGATGCTTGGATATGGCAATGCAGAATCCAACCAGTTCCCGAACCAGAGTGCAACAGGCACACTGGCAATGCGTCAGGCATGCAAGAACATTATGTACACGATTGTAAACAGCGGTGCATACGCTGGTGATGAGAATCCGGTTGGAGGCAAATCCAATATGGATAAGCTGTTTATGAAGGTGAATGTAACTTCTGGAATCATTATTGGGGTGATCGCGCTTCTTGTACTGGTACGTGCACTTATGAAGAGAAAGAAAATGAAAGCAGCAGAAATTAAGGTTACTGTTGAATAAGCTTTGGGAGAAAAAGGGCTGGCATAGAGAAATATGCCGGCCTTTTTTGAAGAAAATTACCCATAAATATATGCGGGAGAAGGGCGTTGGCGAACGAATGAAGAGAGTTGTAAGGTGTTTTCTGTATCTGACATTTTTGATAAGCTGTTGCAGCTATGTTTATGCGCAAGATGAAATTATCGGAGAAAATGTATATGGAAAAGTTGATGAATTTGTAAGTAATATTCCTCTGGACTCGTCCTATGCAGAAGAATGCAGTGAAAAAGGAACAGTAGAAACTTTAAGATATACCTGCCATTCCTATGCGCTGGAAGCAGTAACCGGGGAAAGCAATATCATAGTTGAGAAAGCCGTAAATGTTTATCTGCCCTACGGTTATTCTGCCGATAAAACATACAATATACTTTATCTGTTGCATGGAACTGGGGGATTTGAGGACTACTGGATTGGAGAAAGCTCTACTGGAAAAATGACATGTAATGTTTTGGATAATATGATTCAGGCAGGAGAATGTAAGCCTGTTATCGTGGTATCCCCAACCTATTATTCGCCAGTGGAGTCTATGGGATATAGGGAAATGAGCAGCGCAGAGTTATTTGATACGGAAAAAGATCCATATGCAGATCAGTGGCCTATGTATTTCTGGAAAGAATTAAGAAATGATATTATTCCCCTGGTGGAGTCTGAATATTCCACCTATGTCAAAAAGGATGTAAGCGTGGAAAATTTACAAAATACCAGAAATCATCGTGGTTTTGCAGGTCTTTCCAGAGGTTCAAAAGCGACAGTAAATTCCGGTATGATGCATTGTGCAGACCTTTTTGCCTATATTGGCTCTTATTCAGGAGCCTGGGCTGATGAGGAAGAATTTCAAAAAATTCTGGAATCAGACGAATATAAAGATTATGATTTCAAGTACTGGTACAATGGAAATGGAACGGACGATTTTTCATTGGAAAATCATGAGGAGTTTCTGGATGAAATATTGGAAAAGATGCCAGAACGATTTTCTCTGGATAAAAATGTAGCTTGGATTGTATTCCCAGAGGGCGGGCATGCGTATAATTCTTGGATTGCAGATTTGTATAATTCGTTGAAGGTGTTTTTCTGATGGTGTCTGTACTAGAGTGTGTTTGAAAAAGGCTTTCAATTTTAATGTAATGATGCAAACAAAAAAGGTGCGACTTAAAAGTTTGTTTTTAAGCTGCGCCTTCTTTTTTTAATTCACCAGCTGTAACCAGCTTCTTTATATATTGCAGCAACGAGCCCGAGGATGTCTGAATCCCATTTTTGCTCTTTGAGTGATACGAAAGCGTAATCTGTAGCTTTTTAAACGTGGGATGTTGTGGACTCCTGGAGAAATTCATTTTATACTATAGTTAAATTATGAGTAGATTTACAAGAAACGAGAACTGGTTACGGTTCAAAGATTGTGAACAGCAGCAATTTATGGGAGGAAAACAGAAATGGAAAATACATTTTGGATCTGGTATCCGGGAGATTTTGAATTATATCATGCAATGAAACAGAATTTCAGCCGTGTGGAGCGAGGCTTTGGGTGGCCGGCATTCTGGAAGAGCGAGGGCTTCCGTAACCGCGTGGCGTTCCGCCGGACCTATGAACTGGAGCAGGAGACAAGCTTTACTGTATTTTCCAATGCAATCGGTCATGTGCTTGTAACCTGGGAGAATGGGGAGAAGAAATATCCATTTGGAAAGAAGATTACAGTAGCATCTGGAAGGGTGCGGATCTCTATTCATGCAGGCTGTGTGGAGGCATTTCCTTGCGCTTATGTGCAGGGTGAGGTAATTCATTCAGATAAAACATGGATGGCAGAGGACTATTCCCAGCCATTAATGCCGGTTGGCGTGTGTAAATATTTCACGAAACTGGGACAGAATCCTACTGTATGGGAGTATACGGAAAAAGAGTGCAAGCCGGTGAAAATCAGCGAGGTAAATGGCGGTGTGCTGGCTGAGTTTGAGACAGAGCTGACGGCGGTGGTTTATGTGAAAGATAAACGCAAGGAAAGTTCTGAGGTGGAAGTTTTCTGCGGTGAGTCTATGGACGAAGCTCTTGACCTTGAGCATTGCTATTATAGCTGGCAGCCGGATCCTGTAACAAACAGATGTCCTTGCTGTGCAGTCCATTTTGCATTTATTCCGAACTGCAAGGCCGAAGATGTAGAGATTACAGCTTTTTATCAGTATGTAGATTTCCCGAAACGCGCTTCTTTTAAATGCAGTGATCAGAAGCTGAATAAGATCTGGGAGGTGGCAGAGCATACCTTCCGCCTTTGCAGCGGTATCTTTTTCCTGGATGGTGTGAAACGTGACAAATGGATCTGGTCTGGGGATGCTTACCAGAGCTTTTTCGTAAATCAGTATCTGCTGGCAGATCCTGATATTGACCAGAGAACTCTTCTGGCACTTCGTGGAAATGATCCTATGACAAGACATATCAATACCATCATGGACTATTCCCTGTTCTGGATCCTGGGCGTGCTTTATCATTATGAGGCATATGGTGACCTGGAATTTGTCCGCCAGGTTTACCCGAAAATGTGCTCCCTTATGGAGTTTTGTGAGGGACAGCTGGATGAAAACGGATTTCTTGTAGGTCGTGAAAATGACTGGATCTACATTGACTGGGCTGACATGGATAAGACCGGTGCCCTTTGTGCAGAGCAGATGCTGTTCGCAGCATGCTGGCAGACCATGGCGAAAGTGAGTGCGGCTCTTGGAGAAGAAAATCCGGAATATATGGAGAAATATGAGAAACTGATCGGGCAGATCCACAAATTTTACTGGGATCAGGAGAAAGGTGCATTTATTGATTCTTTTGAATCCGGTAAGAGAAATGTGACCCGTCATGCCAATATTTTCGCAATTCTTTTTCACATTGCAACACAAGAAGAGCAGGAGAAAATTCTGGAAAATGTAATCAAAAATGATGCGATTCCAGCGATTACAACTCCGTATTTCAATTTCTTCGAGCTGGATATGCTTTGCCAGACAGGGGAACTGGAACTGGTATTTAATAAGATCCGCAATTACTGGGGTGGAATGCTGGACCGCGGCGCAGTAACCTTTTGGGAGCAGTTTGACCCGGAGGCACCTGTGGAAGAGCAGTACGATATGTACGGCGACCGCTTTGGAAAGAGCCTTTGCCATGCCTGGGCGGCAAGCCCGATCTATTTCCTTGCAAAGTATTTTATGGGACTGAAATTTACCGGAGTCGGAGGAAAAGAATTTGTGGTAGAGCCGCATACTGAGTTTTTCGACAGCTTTGATTGTACATTGCCTGTTGCAGGAGGAAAGGTTCATATTGTGTGGGATGGAAAAGAACTGAAGATGGAGACGGATGCGGAAGCTGCATGCTAAAAAGTGTAGAGGCTTGAAATACGTGTACAACATTGGATAGATAATATAATTAAAGTGGTTTAAGGCAAGAAAAGCATTGTTACGTGGGCAAAAGGTTCCGTGACAGTGCTTTTTGCTTAATATGTCTGGGATTAGGTAAAAGTCAGTTTAGAACAATAAAATAGTCATAATCGAATAACCTGCCAGAAAAATCATATGCTATGATTTTACAGTGAATACAATATTTTTTTAAGTAGAAGTATTGCAGCTGTATAAAAGGAGGAAATCCAATATGAAAAAAAGAATGATCGCTCTGATGTTGATGGGGGTTATGGTAATTGGTGGAGGTGTGAAAGCACAGGCAGGAAGAATTGTGAAACCTATCGATGAGCAGTTGTCAGAAAGAGAGGTAATTACCACACCGCAGGAAAGAAAAATCAAACTGGGCGAAGATGGAAAACCTCGTGTTATCATAACATCTGATTTGGAAATTGATGATATGAACTCCTTTATCCACCAGAGCCTGTTCTTTAATGAAATTGATCTGGCTGGAATCGTTGTGTCCGGTTCTTTTTGCCATTTCACCGGAGACGGGGAGCATACGCAGGGAGAAGTAAATGATCATATTCAGAACCGTGAAGAGGGTGCCCTGGACATGACAGAATTTCGAGCTCAGCCCTTGGACTGGCTTTCTAATCTCTGGAACAATGAGTATGCAGAAGCTTATGAATATCTTTCCCAGAATGCAGATGGGTATCCTACACCAGATTATCTGACAAGTATTACTAAAATTGGAAATGTGCAGTTTGAAGGCGATGTACGTGAAGATACAGACGGTTCCAATTTAATTAAAGAGGCAATCCTGGACGACGATGAAAGAAGCCTTTATATTCTTTCCTGGGGCGGATTTAATACGGTAGCAAGAGCACTGCTTTCCATTTATGATGAATATTCCGGAACAGATCAGTGGGATGGGATTTATCAGAAAGTGTGTGATAAAGTACTGATAAGCGGAAACGGACAGGACTTTACATTTACAGACTACATTGCAGATAAGTATCCTGATCTTGTAATGGCAGGAGCAAACTGTGGATATGCTGGATATTCTGCTGCAATCAATGCCCAGGCAGATGCGTTGTATACATTCCAGGCAGATTGGCTGAAAGAGAATATTAAATTTGACCATGGCTCTCTTATGGGGGCCTATAAGCTGGTTCATGACGGACAGCATCTGGAAAATGAGGAAGATAAGTATCAGTTTGGTGAAACTAATACTGTCTATGAAAAAGAATATAATGATTACGATTTCATTGCTGAGGGAGACAGCTCCAGCATTATTGGTCTGTATTCCTGTGGTCTTCGCGGTTTGGAAAATGGCGCTTTTGGAACTTATGGAGGCAGATATTTTTACTATACAGCAAGTGGTGAGGATGCAGGATATCGGTCTACATTATCTGGCAGTGTAGTTCCAGGTCAGTATGTGAATCCGGAAACAAATAATATCGAGAAATATAACCCTTATTTGCTGGATTTCCAGCTTGAGTGGGCAGCCCGTGCCGATTGGTGTGTAAATACATATGAAAACTGCAATCACGCGCCGGTAGTAGAGATGGAGGAAAAAGATTTTACAGCGGCTCCTGGCGAGACAGTATCATTTGCAGCAAACGTATCCGATCCAGACGGAGATGACTGTACAGCAACCTGGACTACAGAGCCAACCGGCTGCGTATACAGCGGAAAAGATGAGACCATTTACAACTGGACACAGGATAGTGCAGAGGGCTCCTTTACAATTCCAGAAGATGCAGCTTCTGGTGACTGCTTTTGCCTGACACTGCGGGTTCAGGATAATGCAGATGCAGTAATGACAAGATATGCACAGGTTATGGTTACAGTAGCTTAACTGGCTGCGAAACTTTATTAGACAGAAAATGTAAAAATCGTGGTATAATGTGGGTGATTTAAATGCGCGCAAATACCACGATTTTTATTTTCGCGAGTAACGAGCCAAAGTCGCAGAGTGCATTTTGTCTCGTTAGGGATAATAGGAAATTTTGCTGGGATTTTCGGCAAAAAATAATTAAGGAGTTTCGAAAAAAGTGAAAGAACGAGTATCCCTAAATATCAGACTTTTTCTGGTAACAATGTGTATTGCAGTACCTGTGATCGCGGCACTTTTTTTTACTGGAATCAGGGAAAGAACTTCTGCAAAAAAAGAGAGAATAAACGAACTTCATGCAGATGTGGAAGTGGAAATGTCCAGGATTGATACACAGCTGAAATTTCTTAGAAACAGCCTGGCAAATCTGGTAATGGACAATGCCGAATTTAAGCATATTGCAGATGAAGATGAAGAAGATAACGACTTCTGGCTGGCAAATCAGACTGTATTGGAAAAGATTAATAATCAGACTGCAGAGCTGGATCCGGGCTTTACTGTGTTTGTGTACTATCCAGAAAATGGAGTATTTTATAATTATAAAAAAGATATTGGGGTTTCAGAATTCGTACGGCGGCAGATCAATGAGCAGGCAGAATTATCCGCCTACAGACAATGGAGCACAATATGGTGTGCCGGGCAGCCCTATCTATTTTTTCTACTGGATTATAACAATTATTATATTGGTGCATGGAGCTCTTATGAAAATCTTTTACAAGGTTTGCAGCAGAATACTGATAAGACCGGGGAAGCGGGGATTTTACAGGAAAAGTACCTGATCTGTGATGAAAATGGACAGGTAATGGTTCCTGCTGAGGATAAAGATACCTGGCTGTCTTTTGGCAGAAATATGTATACAGATGAAGAGAAAAACAGCTGGTATTACGCAGGGGCTATCAGTGAACTTTCTGATTTTTATCTGGTAAAGCAGATATCAAAAACAACGCTGGAAGAGCAGCTGCCGGCAATCGGAAGCGAAATTACAGTTTTTGCAGCGGTTATTCTTTTACTGTTTGTGGTATATGGCGTTTGCCTGTATCTGTGGATTCTCACTCCCATGGCATACCTGAAGAAAAGTATGGAGATTATTCAGCAGGGAGAACTGGATTACCGGATTCCTGAACTGGATAACTGCAGTGCCGAGTTTGATGCTGTAATCCAGGAATTTAATTATCTTATGGATCATATTAAGAATCTGAAAATTCAGATGTATGAGGAACGTCTGGCTGGAAAAGAAACGGAGCTTCAATATCTGAGCAGGCAGATTCAGCCCCATTTTATTTTAAATACTTTAAATACCATATATAATTACAGTGAAAGTGATGTGAAAACAACCAAACAGCTGATTCGGCTTACTTCAGGATATTATCGTTATGTTGTGAATGTAAATTCCAGATATGTGCAGCTTGGACAGGAACTGGAACATATTCAGGATTATATGAGACTGCAGAAGATGAGGTATCCAAATGCATTTAATTATAAAGTGACTTGTGAGGAGACAATTAAGATCGTTCCGATTCCTCCGTTTATTATAGAAAGCTTTGTGGGAAATGCGATCAAGCATGGCCTGAAGCCTGGGAAAATGACAGAAATACAGGTGAATGTGAGCAAATTGGAGGAATTCAGGATCCTGATACAGGTGAAAGACAATGGTACAGGTTTTTCAGATGACAGCCTGGATGCAGTGGAGGAATTTCTGGAAAAAGGAATTGTTTCAGAAGAACTTGGTGTAGGAATCTGTAATTCTGTAGCAAGGCTGAGGCTGATTTACGGAGATAAATGTGAAATCCGTATTTATAATCAGGAACCATCTGGTGCGGTGGTTGATATTACATTAAATCTGCAAAAAACAAAAGCTGTGTAAAAGCAAAAATAAAGGAAAGGCGGAGTGAAAAGCATGGAGATGGAAATAAATGCATTGTTGGTAGATGATGAAGAGCAATGCGTAAAAACATTACAGGAAAGTATTGACTGGAAAGCACTTGGAATAGCCCGTACCTTTGGTGTCTATAATGCGGTGCAGGCCCGTGAGATTATGGAAAAAGAAGTTATTTCTCTGATCCTTTGCGATATAGAAATGCCGGGAGAAAGTGGACTGGAGTTTATTTCCAGTGTAAGAGAAAAGGCAGATCTCGATGATGAAAACATAGAATGCATTATTCTTACCTGTTATCCAGATTACAAATTTATGCGAAAAGCAATGCAGATCAGGTGTAGTGATTATCTGATCAAACCGCTGGATACAGAAGAGATGACAGAGGTTTTAAAAAAAGCTATTGAAAAGATAAAAAAGAAATTTCAGAAGGATGAAAAAGAGAAAGCTTTTTTTCAGGATGAGACGAAGGCAACATTGTCAGATGGACAGCAAAACATTATTGACCAGAAAGTAATTCCATATATAAGGGAGCATTTTTCAGAATCACTGACGGTAACGGAAATTGCAGCCGATGCTGCTTTGAATCCGCAATATATGATGCGATTATTTAAGAAAAGAACTGGGCTTTCAGTGCTTGAGTTTGTAACCAACTGCCGTATGGAGATGGCAAAGGAGCTGCTGAAGAATACAGACTGGAATAATGAAATTGTTTCCGATAAGCTGGGATATGCAAGTTCTGGTTATTTTATCAAATTATTTAAAAAGACTTTTGGCATGACACCACGTGAGTTTAGAAAGGCTTCAGGCATATGAGAATCAGAAAAATCCTAGCTATATCAGTGATCGTTTTGTTAGGCGGAATAATTTTGTGGGGATGTAGGAACAGAGAAAATGTTTCTTCACAGGAAAACAGCCTGAGCGAAGAAGTATGTGAGATTGCAATTGAAAATATGACTCTTGGAGCAGCGTATCCGGATACAGAGGAAGTGGAAAAAATGATCAATGAGATTACAGTTCCTGCCATCTCATGTAAAGTGAAGATTGTAAACTGCTATATTGGAGATCATGCTAATATGCTGAAAAAGTCCAGAATGGGAATTCAACAGTTGGATTTAGTGAATACAGGAACGACCACTTCCCTGTCAGAGTTGGTTTCAGAGGGTGCATTGTTGGAATTGAATGATCTGTTAGAGAATTATGGACAGGATTTAGAAAAAAAAGAGGGAAATCTGTTAGATGTTACATCAATCAATGGGAAAATATACGCAGTATGCGCAAATTTGAATCCGGGAAGAGCTTCAGGGGTTGGCTATAACAACGATATTGCAAAGAAATATGATATTCAGGTTTCAGATCAGCTTACTTTGGACGATCTTACAGAGATTGGAAGACAACTAAAAGAGAAAAATACCGGGATATATCTTACCTCATTTGGTAATTTGGGAAATGTGGAATCCTCTGCATTTACATCTCTATTTGATGTAGAAGATTTTGGTGGAGATATGAATTATGGTGTTATTTTTCATCCTTTGGATAGTACAGAAATTGTAAATGCTTATGCTTCTGAGGAGTATCGTGATTTTTGCAGAATAATGAAATTGTGGAGAGATGAAGGCTATATACCGAAAGATTCTTTATACAGTGGTGTTGATGCCCAGTCAATGTTTAATACCGGTGAAATGTTTTTGCAGTGGACAAGTGTATCGCAGGGAACCCTTCATCTGGTTGGAAAAAAGAATCTTAGTTTTGATGAGGTATTAGTGGCTATGACACCAAATAGAATTACCACATCCCTGGTTCAGGAATTTACCTGGGGAATCAGCAGCTCCTGCAAGAAACCGGAGAAGGCAATGGAATTGCTCAACTTGATCTATACCAATAATCAAGTGGCAAATCTTCTGCAAAATGGACGAGAGGGAATTGATTATGTAAAAACAGGGGAGAAGACGATCCGGTATCCGGAAAATAAAGATAACAGCAACGTTGGCTATTCCAGTTATTTTTCCAGCTTCGGAGACGGGGAAATGGTGTATCAGTTTGGAGACAGTGATACAGACTGGCATGACTATATAAAAAACTACTCAGAAGATTCTAGTCCTTCTAAAACTCTTGGCTATGTATTTCAGACAGATTCAGTTGCAGAGGAGGTTGAAAATGTTTCCAGAATTGTAAATAAATACAGACCTGTTCTGGAGACTGGAATGACACAGGATGCAGATGAGACGCTGGATCAGTTTCTGGCTGAATTAGAGGCTGCTGGTATGGAACAGATTATTAAAGAGAATAGGCAGCAACTGAAGGCGTGGCTGGAAAAATAGAGGGCTTTTTGGAAAAAAGTCATTTTTGAATATAATTCAAGTCATAAATGGACAGCATAGGGACAGCTCCTTTGATAAAATAAAAAATAAATTGATATTGTATGAAAAGATTTAGTATGGAAATGAAGGAGAACAATATGCATAGAAAAAAATGGTTATCAGCATTATTTGGAGCACTAATCGGAACTATGAGCTTATCTGCATCTGCTTATGCGGCAGACTCTGTAACAGCACTTCCGAAAACAGAAGGAAAGCCTCGTCTTCTTGTTACCCAGGACGGGGAAGTAGATGATATGAATACTTTGATTCATACATTGCTTTATGCGAATGATATTGATCTGGAGGGAATTGTACAGACCAGTTCCAAGCTGCATTACAGTGGAGATGATACCACAGAATCCCTTCGGTGGATGGGAACGGACTGGATGTATGAGTTTATGGATGCGTATGCAGAGGTATATGACAATCTGAAGGTACACGATGCAGATTATCCTTCTCCGGATGACCTCCGTGCTATTACAAAAGTGGGAAATATCAAGAATGTAAGCGACACTTCTGAGGAAACAGAAGGTTCTGAGCTTGTGAAAGAGCGTATTCTGGCAGAAGATGACAGACCTCTTTATATTGAAGTTGGCGGTGGCGCAAATACAGTTGCAAGGGCATTGATGTCCATTGAAGAAGAATATAAAGATCAGGATGGCTGGGAAGAGCTTTACAATCGAATTTGCGAAAAAGTGATTCTTTTTGCCTGGGGAATGCAGGATGACTGTTATCTGAATTACATTCAGCCGAACTGGCCATCTATGCGTATGGTAGATGTTTCCGGTTCTACTCTTGCGTATGGTTACAGATGGGCGACTCTTGAGGTGCTTTCTGATGAATCCAGGGAGAAAATGAGCAGTGAATGGATGAAAGAAAATATTGAGCAGAATCTTGGCGCATTGATGGATAAATATGTGACCTGGGGAGACGGAACTTACCTGGAAGGGGAAGCAGATACTGATCAGTATGGTACAAATGAAGCACTTCTTGGAGATGACACTCTCTGGGTAGGGCATGCTTATGAGCAGTATGATTTCCTTTCTGAGGGTGATTCTCCGGCATGGTTTATTACCATTCCGAATGGACTTCGCAGTCTGGAGAATCTTTCCTACGGCGGCTGGGATGGAAGATATGAACTGAAAGAAAATGACGAAAATCCGGATGTGCGTCTGTATCAGGCGGCAAAAGGAAATGAAAAAGGAATTGCCAGCTGGATTGCTGCGATCCAGAGCGATTTTGCCATGAGAGCAAAATGGTGTGTAACGGATAAATATGAGGACGCCAATCATCTGCCGGAAGTTTCTGTGGCAGAAGGAATTGATCTGACTGCGACAGCAGGTGAAGAGATTACTTTAAATGGAACTGCTGAGGATCCTGACGGGGATACCACTACTTTCCGCTGGTATCATTATCCATTAGGAGATACTTATCAGGAAGCAGAGGATGAAGCTGGAAATCCTGTTGCGATTGAAGTGACAACCTCCGGAGAAAATCAGGAAACAGCAACATTTACAGTTCCTGAAGATGCAAAATCCGGCGACACCATCCATATCATCATGGAAGGTGTAGACGGCGGCGGAACCAATCCGGTGGCTTACCAGAGAGTGATCGTGACAATTAAATAAATCATAATAGTATGTGGAAAAAATTTATACTGGCTGGTTAAACGGCAGCATTACACTGGCAGTAAAATATCCTTTTTCACATTCAAAATTCAACAATCCGTTCTGACTTTCCACAGCAGAGCGGATTATTTTTATACCTAATCCGTGGTTGGAGGCATCTGCTTTGCTAGTGGCAAGACTGGGATTTTCTGAGAGAATATTACTGCTTATTTTGTTGCTTATTTTGCAGAGCAGATAATTTTGCACACATTTGATGATAATCTGGATGTCCGGAGTATCCTCCTGTTTGCTGGCTTCGATTGCGTTGTCAAGAAGATTCAGGAGAATGGTGCATAGGACTTCTTCATTGATAGAAAGCTGGCCTGGAATAATAATTTCTGTATAAGTTTTGATGTGGAACTTTTGAGCTTCCTGAATTTTTCGGTTGAGGAGGTAGTCGATTAAAGTATTTCCTGTCTGAATGTCCGTAAGTTTGCTCATTTTTCCCCCAATTGCCTGGGAAATATAGGTGTCCAGTTGATCGTATTTTTTATCTGCAAGGAGAGTCTGGATATAAAAATAGTTATTTTTCAGCTCATGGCGCTCCTTTTTTACCTGTTCCTGAACCTCCAGGGAATAGCGGTAACGGGCAAGCTGAGTGCGTGTTTGGGTAAGGGCATCGTCCAGTTTGCGCTGATCTTCGTAGGAATGGATGATGGTGGCAAAAAAATAATAAATTATAGGCAGATTAGTGAGCAAAATGCCGGAAAGAATGGCAATCTGGTTTACGGAGTAAATTTGCGTACTTGAGGATATTCCGAAAAAAATCAAAAAACCAATAGGAAAATAAAGGATAAGAACGCCCTTAAAACAAGACATGGGAAAAGGTGTAGATAATTTTATCTTCCGGAAAAGTTTTGATAAAAGGAAAAGCAATATGTATAAAACCAGGGTTGTAAGCATATCAAGTGTGCGGTAAACCTGCGGCTGCATAGAAAATTCCTGACTGTAAAGAGGAGAACATACCATTTTATAAAGCTGGGTGAAGGTCATAAAATATAAGACATATACCAGTTTAGTGAAAAGTGTACCCGTCAGGGCAATATGGGCGCAAAGTACAGAAACAGGGATCGTGCATACGAAATAAAACCAGTAAGGAGTTTGGGCAGCTCCTGTAAGCTTCAGACAAATGGAAGAAAGTTCCAGACGGAGAATAAGATACACTATTATTGTGAATAACAGGTATAAGGATGAACCTACAGCAATGGAGCGCCCCACAGTATGATTCTTTTTAAGACCACAGAGAATCAGCAGGGTATAGGAAAGAAATGAAAAAATAATGACGGAGTCAAGTGTCTGGTAAAGATGATAAATAAAATTAAACATAAAACCTCCTGAAGCCCTCCTTTACCTTGTCTACTTTACCGCGGCTTATAGGTAGCTCCTGACCGCTTGTAAGCTGGAGGGTAGATTTTCCTATATAAAAAATATGTCTGCAATTTACAAGATAGCTACGGTGGATTTTAATAAATCCATGAGGAACAAGATATTCTTCCATATCAGAAATTTTGCATTGAACAATGCTGTTGCCCACGGTTGTCACAATGAGACAGTTTTTACGCTGAGCCTCAACATAAAAAATATTGCGGATATCAAAGGAAAAAATATCTCCAGAACCTGGTTCTGTAATAAAAATCAAGTGTTTTGTCTGTTCTTCCAGCTTTTGTGATATGGCATCCACGAGAGCGGGGAGAAGTTTCTGATATTCGCTTTTTCGGATAAAACGGAAAGGCTGTACCTCGAATGTCTGGAAGACCAGCTCTTCTTTGTTGGATATAAAAATAACAAGAGAGTCAGGTGCTTGTGCCCGTATGTGGCGGCAGACCTGGATTCCGTCAATTCCTGGCATTTCGATATCAAGAAAAATAACATCATAATGATAATTCTCATTAAAAGTTTGCAGGAAATTTTCCCCAGAGGAAAAACTGTCGAATTCTATGGCAACATGACGGTTATTGAAGGAATCAATTAGAGTATTTTTTAGATATGAAAGAATTTCAGCTTCATCTTCTACAATAGCGGCCTGGAACATGTCTCTCCTCCTTAAGTCCTTTTTATTATACCAGAGTATAGCACATTTTTTTCTGCAATTGGTACCGTATTTCTGCAACTGGTACCAAAATCATGAAAATAGAATTTTTTGTGATAAGATTCAGCTATCTCAAAGGAGGAGGAAAAACAAAATGATCAAGTTAAACATGAGTGACGTGATCAGCGTCCTCAACATGTGCAAACCTTACCTCATTGCGATTGCCGTAATTCTGGTAGTTGGTATTGTGGCTGCGGTTATGTGCAAAAAAATGGAAAATCCAAAAAGAAAACTTGTCAGAGGAAACGCGATTCTGGCAATGATCCTTGGCGTTGTGATTGTAGCCAACCTGATTTGTACAGGTCCAATGTCTACTTTGCTTACGTTAAGTACACAGGCAGCAGAAACTGTTTCTGATGAGACAACAGAGCAGTCCAATGAAGACTGTCGTACTATTGCAGCGGAGGGAACGGTTCTCCTGGAAAACGACGGTGTACTGCCATTAAAGGATACAAAAAACATCAATGTCTTTGGCTGGGCAAGCGTGAATCCTATTTATGGCGGTTCCGGAGCTGGTGCTTTAAACGATCTTTATGACCGCGTAACTATGCTGGAAGGTCTTGAAGATGCCGGATTCAAGTTAAACAGTGAATTAACAGATATGTACACCAATTATGGAAAAGAACGCGCAGACTACGGTTCAGACTGGTCTTTACCGGAGGTTCCGGCAGAAGAATATTCAGATGAACTGATTGAAAATGCAAAGGAATTTTCAGATACTGCGATTGTAACAATTGCTAGATGGGGCGGAGAGGGAAGCGATCTTCCTACTGATATGTCCAGTGTTTCCTATACAAATAATTCTGACTCTTACAATGATTTTGAAGCAGGTCAGCATTATCTGGAACTGAGCCAGACTGAGAAAAATATGATCAATCTGGTATGCGAAAACTTTGAGCATGTAATCCTGGTTTATGATGGTCTATCTACTTTTGAACTTGGATTTGTGGAAGATTATCCGCAGATTGAAGGCGTTCTCTGGTGTGCAGGTCCTGGACAGACTGGATTTGACAGCCTTGGAAAAATCATAAGCGGAGAAGTAAATCCATCTGGAAAAACTTCCGATACTTTCTTATATGATCTGACTGAAACACCTACATGGAATAATTTTGGCGATTTCAAATACGACAATATGGAAGAGTTCAAAATTGATGAAAGTGATCCATATGTAGGCGGAAGCGTTCCTACATTTGTAAACTATGTAGAAGGAATTTATGTAGGATATCGTTTCTATGAAACTGCTGCACAGGAAGGATTCCTGGATTATGATAAGGTTGTAAAATATCCATTTGGGTATGGTCTCAGCTACACTGATTTTACCCAGGAACTGGAATCTTCCAGCATGGAAAATGGTGAAATTACCATTAATGTGAAGGTAACAAACACTGGAGACATAGCTGGGAAAGATGTTGTAGAAGTTTATTATAACCCGCCATATACCAATGGAGGAATTGAGAAATCAACAGCAAATCTCATTGGATATGAGAAAACAAAAGAACTGAAACCTGGTGAATCACAGACGGTTACAGTTTCTTTTACAGCCGAAGACATGGCGTCCTATGACTATCTGGAAAATGGCTGTTATGTGCTGGAAGCAGGTGATTATGAGATCAGTATCAACAGCGATTCTCATAATGTGATCGATTCTGTTACCTATACAGTAGATGAAGATATTGTTTATGACGAGGCAAATCCACGTTCTACAGATCTGACTGCTGCTGTGAATCAGTTCGGTTATGCAGACGGACATCTTACTTATTTATCACGTAAAGATGGCTTCAAGAATTATGATGAAACAACAGCTGCACCTGCGAGCACGTCTATGCCGAAGGATTTAAAAGAGGGATTTATTGTAACTTCCAACTATGAAATGCCGGAAATTCCAGATGCTGAAATGCCTGTGACTGGTGCGGATAATGGAATGAAACTGGCGGAACTCCGCGGCGCAGATTATGATGATGAGCGTTGGGAAACACTTCTGGATGAGCTTACAATCGATGAGATGCAGGATATGATCGCCCATGCTGGATTCCAGACCGCAGAGGCAAAAAGTGTAGAAAAGGTTGCTACTGTTGATTGTGATGGACCGTCTGCTGTAAGCAATAACTTTACAGGTGCAGGTTCTGTAGGATTCCCGTCAAATGTTATGATCGCCTGCACATGGAATAAGGATTTAGCTCATACATACGGATATGATATGGGAAAAATGGCTACAGAACTTGGCTGCTCTGGATGGTATGCACCATCTATGAACCTTCATAGAAGTGCATTTGGTGGGCGTACATATGAGTATCCGTCAGAGGATCCAATCCTTGCAGGAACTATGTCTGCACAGGCTGTAAATGGTGCTGCTGAGAATGGTGTTTATGCATATATGAAACATTTTGCAATGAACGAGCAGGAGACAAACCGTTGGATTATGATCTGCACTTGGTCAAATGAACAGGCAATGCGTGAACTGTATTTGAAACCATTCGAAATCTGTGTAAAAAACAGCAATGTTACAGCTGCAATGTCATCCTTTAACTACATTGGAAATGTGTGGGCTGGCGGAAATTACGAACTGCAGACAACGCTTCTCCGTGATGAATGGGGATTCAAAGGCTTTGTAGAAACCGACTATTTTGCTGGTGCATTTAACATGAATGCAGATCAGGTAATCGCAACTGGCGGTTCCTGCTGTTTGTCTACATTTGATGTAGGAACAAACTTTGTTACAGATACATCTGACCCATCCACAGTTCAGTATATGAGAACTGCCTGCAAGAACATTATGTATACTGTTGTGAACAGTAATGCATATGCTGATGAAACATCTTTAACACTGGCATTGTGGATGAAAATCATGGTTGGTGTGGACGTGGCAGTAGCTGTTATCCTGATTCTTCTGGAAGTAGTTCTGGTGAAGAAATATAAGAAGAGAAAAAGTGTGTTAATTGTTGTTGAGTAATAGATCGTGATGAATTCATGAAGATTAATCTGCCGCATCAAACCGTTGGGAATGATGCGGCAGTTGCTTTGTAGAAAAGGCAAATTTTATATATTATAAGTCAGGCTGTGGTCATTAGCGTTTAAAAAAAGACTGTTCGCGTTAATCTTTCCACAAAGGGGAAAAAATACGGTAAACTATTGCTAGATTGAGAATGTAGAGTTATAGGCTAGAGAATGCCGAAAAAGTAGTTGGTTTAAGGACAGAGATTTCAGAAAGGAGCAGTTTACTGTATGCAGAAAATTGATTTTAACAAGGATTGGATATGCAGGTGTCTTACCCGGGATGAGGCTGCTTATCCGGTGACTTTGCCACATGATGCAATGCTGAGTGAGCCGCGTACTCAGGAGAGTACCGGCGAGGGAAATATTGGATGGTATATTGGCGGGGATTACGAATATACCAAGAATTTCTTTGTGCCAGAGGAGTATAAAGATAAGAAAGTCCTCATTGAATTTGAGGGTATTTACCACAATGGTGAAGTTTACATAAATGGAAAAAAGGCGGCTTACCGTCCTTATGGTTATACCAATTTTTATGTGGATACAGAGGGCTTTTTCCAGTATGGAAAAGAGAATGAGATCAAAGTTATTGCGCGCAATGCTGACCAGCCAAATAGCCGCTGGTATTCAGGAACCGGTATTTACCGCCCGGCATATCTGTATGTTGGTGAAAAGAAACATATTCCGGTAAACGGTGTGAAAATCCGTACTTTAAGCTATGATCCTGCGAGAATTGAGGTTGTTGTGAAAACTTCTGAGCCGGGAGAGGTTTCCCTGAAGATTGAGTTTGAAGGAAATAAAGTGCTGACTGTAATAGGTGAAAGTACAAAAATAGGGAATGTAAACAATGACAAAATAATATCATCAGATAATAAAAACATGCAGCCAAATGAATCAGTACAGACTGGAAAAAATGGTCAGAAGAGTGAATTGGCGCAGGTGGAAGCGGAAAAAAATAATCAGGCAGCAGCATACCAGGCCATCTTCCAGCTGGATGTTCCAAACGCAAAACTCTGGGATACAGAGCACCCGAATCTCTATACCTGTAAAGCAGTTTTCGGCGAAGACGAAGTAACCGAAACCTTCGGAATCCGCGAACTGATCTGGAATCCGCAGGTAGGAATGACCATTAACGGAGAGCGTGTGATTCTTCGCGGAGCCTGCTTCCATCATGACAATGGTGTGCTTGGAGCATGTACTTATCTGGAAGCAGAAGAACGTAAAATGCGCATTTTTAAGGAGAATGGATATAATGCAGTCCGTTCCGCACACTATCCATGTTCCAAGGCACTTCTGGATGCCTGTGACCGTGTGGGAATGCTGATGATGGATGAATATGTAGATGTGTGGTACATTCATAAGACTAAATATGATTATGCCGGACAGCTTGCGGACTGGTGGAAACAGGATTTAAAAGACATGGTTGATAAGGATTACAACCATCCAAGTGTGATCATGTACTCCACCGGAAATGAGGTTGCAGAGACAGCCCAGAAGAAGGGAATTGCCCTCACCGGCGATATGACAAACTATCTTCACAGCCTGGATTCCACCCGTCCTGTTACCTGCGGAATCAACATTTTCTTCAACTTCTTAAGCTCCATAGGACTTGGCGTTTACAGTGATGACAAGGCAGAAAAGAGCGCTGGAAATGCAGAGAAAAATGCCGCTCAGGCAGCTGGAAAGAATGAGAAAAAGGTAGTTAAAAGTGGTGAAAAGACAGTAAATAAAGCCACAGAAAATGGAAAAAAAGGATTAGGCAGCACCAAGCCTGAAAAGAAGAAAAAGCCGGTAGGAAGTGAGTTCTATAATACTCTTGCCTGTCTGGTTGGAGACTACTTTATGAAGTGCGGTGCCACCCTTTATCCATGCGATTTAAGGACGAAGGATGCCTACGCAAATATGGATATCGCAGGATATAATTACGGCATTTTCCGCTACAAACATGACCTGAAAAAGTACCCAAACCGTCTGATTTTGGGAAGTGAAACCTTCTGTAAGGATGCGTATAGTTTCTGGGAAATTGCCAAGAAAAACAAACGGATTATCGGTGATTTTGTGTGGGCAGGATGGGATTATATCGGAGAAGTTGGGGATGGTGCAGCAGAGTATTCTGACTATAAATTTGAAGATCCAGCCACGAGAATGACAGGTGGAAACGGGCGAATTGACCTGAATGGAAAGCCGCGTGCAGAGGCTGCATATACCCGAGTTGCTTTTGAAAGAGAGACAGGTCCGTTTATTGCAGTTGATCCTGTTTACCAGAAGGAAAAGCTTCGTCTTACCGGCTGGCAGCTGACAAAGGCTCTGGAAAGCTGGGCATGGGATGGCTGTAACGGAGAACCGGCGAAGGTAGAGGTTTATGCAAGGGCTGCACAGGTTGAGCTGTTTATCAATGGCAAAAGTGCTGGTAAAAAGAAAGTGAAAAAATGCCGTGCAAATTTTAATATCACCTATCAGAATGGGGAGATAACGGCGGTTTCTTACGATGAAAACGGAAGAGAAATCAACCGTTATTCATTACATACAGCAGGAAAAGAAACGGTTCTTCAGGTGCGCCCAGAGGAGAAAACCGTGAAGCCGGAGGGCCTTGCATTTATTCAACTGCAATACACAGATAGCAAGGGAATCTGGAAACCAATGGAGAAACATAACATAAAAGTAACAGTAGAAAATGGTGTCCTGAAGGGACTCGGAAGCCCGGCTCCTTATGTAAAAGGGAATTATACTGACCATACTGTGGCGACTTATTATGGTGAGGCAATGGCAGTTGTACAGGCAGATGGAAACGGACCGGTGAAGGTTACCGTGGCAGATGAAGAACGGTTTTATGTAGTGGAAATTCCATGTGAATGAAGTGAAAAACTTATGATTTAAGGTGGAAAAGAGGTTGAAAAAATGAAGAAAAAAGGTTTTATCATAGGTGGAATCTGTCTCGTTGCTGTAGCAGGTATTCTCGGTTACAATCATGAAGCAGTTCGTGTAGTTTTTCATAATGTATACTCTCCATCAGTGAAATTGGATGATTCTTCCAAATGGAATGGTGGAAAAGCTTATGAGAAGCTGCCATATTCTGAGGCTTCCGAAAATGATTATCTGGATCTGTATGTGCCGGACAGTGAAGAACCTATGCCGTTGATCATATTGGTACATGGAGGTGGCTTTGTATACAACGACAGCCAGTCCCGTCAGGCGCAGCTGATGTACCGCTATTTCCGCGATCATGGATATGCATGTGCATCCGTTAACTATCGTCTTGCCCAGGAAGCAGCCTTTCCGGCAGGAGTGGAAGATGTGAAATCAGCGATCCGTTTTCTTCGTGCAAATGCAGAGAAATATGGATACGATCCGGAGCGTTTCGCAATCTGGGGAGAGTCAGCTGGGGGGTATTTATCAGTGATCTGTGGCGCTTCCAATGATGAGGAATTTAATCGTGTTCCATTTATCGGAGAAGATGAGAACCATCCTGTTTCCAGTGAAGTTCAGGTGATTCTGGACTATTACGGCTGTATGGAATTCGGAACTATGGAAGATGATTACAGGGTGCTGAGGATTCCTAAAATTGTCCGCTGGGCGGCCAGCCTGTGGCTTCAGGGGGCAATTAAAGATACCGGCTACGAAGATGTGGAATCTTATTGGATGCGCAAGGATGTAAAAACTCTTACTGAGGATGAGAAAAACAATTACAGTCCATTATATTATATTGAGAAAAATCTTACGAAGGAAAACAGCCCGGATATATTGATCTGGCATGGTGATGCGGATTTAGATGTTCCGTATCTGCAGTCTGAGAGACTGCATGCGCTGCTTACAAGAATTGTTGGGACAGATAAGGTGGAATTTAAGCTTTTTCATAATTATAAGCATGCGGCAGATCAGCTGTACAGTGATGAAAATCTGGGAATCCTGAAAGAATATCTGGATGAGAAATTTGCATAAGGGAAGTCGCATACATTAATATGAGCGTGATTACCGGAGAACCGGCAGACACATAAGCTGACAGAAACGAAGAAAATATCTGGCACAGGGCAGAATTGCCCCGTCAGATATTTTTTTGCCCTCAAATAAAAAGGTTTTAACAAAATCTGTCAAAACCTTGAAAAAGCTAAATGGGTTTGATATGCTGTCTATGTATATCTTTTGATGAGTTGTAAGTCATTGTTTACAGGTAATATTCTGTGCGGGTAAATTTTGCACAGAATTGCAGCACAAGGTGCTCATTGTGCACTTAGTGAACAGTGCTATTTTATATAGTAGGGAGAAACTATGAAAATAGAAAAGAAACTATGGATCACCCTGTTCACATTTGGGCTGTTTGCCATCTGTTTTTCAGGTTGGATATTCAGTCAGAGTACGGTCAGGGAAAAACTGTTCTGGGATAATACGATTAAGTGTGAAACGAAAGAACTGACGGATGGAGAAATCAAATCAGAGAATATTGCTCTGCCTAAGGATTTCAATGTTCCCAAGTCAATCCTGTTTAAAACCACACACACCATTGCAGAAGTGTGGCTGGATGGAGAAAAAATATACGAATACGGAAATGAAAAGGCTGCTCCCAGCTTTATGAAGTCACCGGGAAGCTGCTGGCACATTGTGGATATTCCGGAAGATAGCGCAGGCAAAAGTCTGGAGGTCAGAATTGTCCCGGTATATGACGACTATTATGGAAATGAAGTCAGCATTGTATACGGAACACGAGGCGACTGCATTCTGAAAATCTTAACGGACAGCTTTGAAACCATATTGCTCAGCTGTGGGATCCTGTTTGCAAGCTTCATCTGCCTGCTGCTCTATTTGGGAGCTGTGCGAAGAAAAAGAAGAGAGAAGACAGAAGCAAAGATAGAGATCTTTTTAAACCTTGGATTTTTTTCATTGCTGATTGCAGTATGGACACTTGCACAATGTGGATTCCTGCAGTTTTTGATCCCGGATGGAAGGACCTTGTATTTTGTGGATTATTTTTCATTCTTCCTTTTCCCGGTACCCTTTAATTTCCTGCTATATGATATCTGCAAAAGCAGATATCACAAAGGCGCATTGATTTTTCCCATTCTTTATCTTGCGAATATGGCAGCTGATGTTCTGCTTCAGTGTACAGGAGTTATTGATATATTCCGGCTGCTTCCCGCAACCCATGTTATCATGGCTGCCAATGCAGTTTACACAGGTGTCATCATTCTTTACGAAGCCAGAAAAGAAGGAAACGATGAAGCTAAGAAATTCCAGTATCCTATGTGTGCAATCATAGTATTCGGAATGGCAGAAATGTTTCTTTATTATTTAAGAAAATTCCAACAGACATCCATTTTGCTTCCCATAGGAACCCTGCTGTTTATCATTATGCTGATCTGGATTCAGGTTTCCCAATATTACGATCAATACATCCAGAAACAAAAGGTGATCTATCTGCAGAAAATAGCCAACATGGATATGCTCACAGAGGCCATGAACCGAAACGCTTACGAGGATATGGTGAAATATCTGGATGAAGGTGATATTAAACTTCGTACAACAGGTGTAGTTCTGTTTGATCTGGATAATCTGAAAGTGATCAATGACAATTTTGGACATGAAAAGGGAGACGAGGCGCTGAAGCTATGCTATCAGTGTATCAGCCAGGCATTTCAGAATGTAAAGAACTGCTTTCGGATTGGCGGTGATGAGTTTGCATATGTATACCATAGTGATGAGAAGGATATGATTCCGGAACGTTTGAAGGCGCTGGAGCTGATTCTGAAAAAAACAGCGGAAACGAACAAGCTGGATTATCCACTCAGCATGTCAGCCGGATACGCTTATTATCAGCCTGATATAGACTTTGACTTTAAGGATATTGTAAGACGAAGTGATACTATGCTGTACCGTCAGAAGCGCAGGAAGAAGGTGGCACGGTCAGCAGGTCTGGACAATCTGTTCTCTCGTATGGGTAAGCAGCCGACAGAGGAGATCACAGATGAGGTGATTCTGCAGGAGAAAAAGTTTCAGAGCATGTCTGTGGATGAGCTTTGCAGTGTGATCGATCTTCTTAGCCCAACTACAGATAATTACCCATATGTGGTTGACTTTCGGTCAGATTTTTATTACATAGCAAATCAGGCGCTTGAACGTTTCTGTATTCCGAAAAATGGTTTTCATAATGTAATTTCGAAGCATAAGGAATTTGTATATGCACCGGATTATGAAAAACTGAAAGCGGAATTTGATGATCTTCTGGAAACAGACCGCTGCACCCATAGCATGGAATATCGCTGGCTGGATCTGAAAAAAAAGCCGATCTGGATTCATTGCAAGGGGTATCTGGTCCGTAACGATAACATGAAACCTCTTTATATGATTGGTTGTGTGAATGAAATTGGAGAGAGACAGAAGGCAGATAATGTAAGCGGACTATTGGGAGAGTCTGGTTTCCGGGAGTATATGAACCAGCTGGATACTCCTTTGGAGACAGGATATCTGTTTCGTATAGGAATCGATCATTTTAAGGAAATCAATGATAACTTCGGACAGGAGTACGGTGACTTTGTACTTAAGAAAACGGCGGAGTGTATTTCCGGCTGCCTGTCAGAAGGGCAGAGGGTGTACAAGCTTGTGGCAGATGAATTTCTGATCCTGGATGCTTCTTCTGATGAGACGAAGGATGCAGATAAGCTTTATGATAAAGTGAGAGAAGCAATAGACAGATTTATTGAAACCAATGAATTTAAAGTCATGTATACGGTTTCAGGAGGAATTGTGCCATTTGCGGCATTAAAAGGAAATCAGTACGCAGAAGCATTGAAGCTGACTGATTTTGCTTTGAATGAGGCGAAGAAGCTGGGAAGAAACCGTTGCTATATATTTAACGGGGAAACCTACAGAAAATTTCTTCGGAAAAGGGAAATCACCCAGGAACTGCGGGAAGCTGTGATCAATGGATTCCAGAGCTTTACAGCTTTTTATCAGCCTGTATTTGCTGAAGATAAAAAAGTGCCTTATGGAGCAGAAGCTTTAATGCGTTTTACCTCTGAAAAATTCGGAATGATTTCACCGGCGGAGTTTATTCCCATTTTGGAAGAAACAGGTCTTATTATTCCTGCTGGCCGTTGGATGATGAAAGAGGCTATGGGAAAATGCAGTGAGATCAGGAAGATACTTTCAGGATTCAGGATGAGTATTAATATTTCCCAGGTACAGGCCTCCAAGTCTGATGTGATCCAGGATTTCAGTGCAGAAATGAAAAGGGCAGGGCTGCCGCTGGAAGCGGTGATCGTGGAATTGACAGAGAGCGATCTTCTGGAACAAAATATAAATGAGAAGCATTTTCTCACAGAACTGAAGCGAATGGGAATCAGTCTGGCGCTGGATGACTTTGGAACCGGATACTCGAATTTCCATTATCTTAGCGAGCTGAAACCAGAGATCATTAAGGTTGACCGCTCTTTTACTGCGAAAGCAGTTGCAGATGAACAGGAATATTATCTTCTAAATCAGTTTTGTACCATGATTCATAATCTGGATATGAAGATTTGCATCGAAGGTGTGGAAAGTGCCCAGGAATGGCTTAAAATCCGAAAGCTGTGCCCGGAATTTACCCAGGGATATTTCTGGGGGAAGCCTTGTGGGTATGAAGAGTTTGTGAGAAAATTTGTACAAGAGAAATAAGAGAAATTCGGTACAAAGTGTATAAAAATACTTTGTGCCGGATTCTTTTTTTATGTGTGCATATAATAATCTGCTACAGCACATAAAATTAAAAAAATGTAAAATACAAACGTTTTTAAAATATATTTTAAAAAATTGAAAAAATATCAGTGATAGCAGTCAGGAAATGAGTGAGAAAATGGAAAAAATGATAGGGATAATTTGATACTGGATATTGATGGAAATAAATTAGATAGATTTTGCAAATTGACGTTGCGTGGGATTTAACCTATAATGAAATTAGTTTTATGAGTGAAATGGGGGAAACTATGCGCGTTGATGAGGTCATGACAGAAATTATACAACGGTGCAGATTGTATGGGGCACAGAGGATAATTCTGTTTGGATCCCGGGCAAAGGGAACTGCGACAGAGCGGAGCGATATTGACATTGCAGTGTCTGGAGTCGCTTCACACGAAATTCTTGATTTGCAGGAGAATTTAGAAGAGATTCCAACATTGTACACAATTGATCTGGTTGATCTTGATACTTGTCAGAATCAGCTGTTGTTGGAGGATATAAAACAATATGGACGAGAAATTTATAAGAAGATTTGAATCGTTTAGAAATTCACTGGACTCTCTGGCAGAGGCGAAACAGCGTGATCTGTCAGATTCTTTTGTACTTAGCGGAACCAGTGCGAAATTCAGCATTACATTTGATTTAGCATGGAAAGTTATGAAAGATATTCTGGTACAGTATTATGCAATAACTGGATTTGTCACGGGCTCACCAAGAGAAGTTCTTAGAGAGTCATTCCAGGCGAATCTGATTACCGGTGATGAGTGGATGGATATGCTGAAAGTAAGAAATCAGCTTGCACATGACTATGATGGAGTGATTGTAAAAGAACATTGCGGGACAATTGTTCATGTGTATATTGATAAATTATATGATTTTAGAAAGAATGTTGAAAAATTGCTGAAAGAATAGTACATCGACCGGGGCGTGCTCGGTCGGTTGTGTTTTGGGGAGGTTTGGGCTGTGGCAAGGGTTTATTTTGTGAGGGAAGAGATCAGTGTGGAAGTTCCGGTGGAAACCAGCGTGCTGGAGGCGGAGATTCTGGCGGGGCTTGCGCCGGATGCGCCTTGCGGGGGGGGGGGGCAGGGAACCTGTGGGAAATGTCTGGTGAAGGTGGATGGAAAGCCTGTGCTGGCGTGTCAGACGAAAGTGGAAAAGGACTGTCAGGTGGAGATTCCTGGGAAGAAAAAAGAGGTAAAATTTTGAGCGAAGGATTTTCCAGAAAGGTGAATTTCCAGCCAGAATTGCAGGTGAAAACAGTGTGGCTGGAGAAGCCGGAGACTGGGGAAAAAAGTCAGAGTGGCAAGTAGCCTATACAGATGAAGAAATCCTTGATTTAAGACCAATTGTTGGCGTCCATGAAGATTCTGTCCATGGAGTGAAGAGTAGTGTTGAAAAAGGTGATTGTATTTTTACTGCGGCAATCGACCTTGGAACGACTACAATTGTGGGGTATCTTCTGGATGGTAGAACTGGGGAAAACTTGGCAGTAGAAAGTAGAATGAATCCCCAGATGCAGTATGGCGGAGACGTAATTCAAAGAGCCAATTATGCGCTGGAACATGGCACAGAAACGCTGAGCAAGGGCGTGCAGAAGACAATAAATAAAATACTGGAAAGTCTTATTGTAAAAACTCAAAAAGCTCCAAAATAGCAAGTGGAAGGAAAAAAGTGAATGATCAAACTGTCAATGGCAAGACGAAAAAAGCTGAATGGATGCCAGGAGTGGAAGATATCTATCAGGTAAGTCTTGTTGGAAACACCTATTGTACTTACCTGTATTCCGGTTGTAATCGTGTATATGATCGGACAGAAATATATTGTGGGCGGCATGACCTCCGGTGCGGTGAAAGAGTGATCTGGGGCGCGCAGCGAGGTAATAATTAATAATTGAAATTCCTTCTAAACCGGAGATGGTTCTTTGAATGTTAGGATTTGGAGAGCTGTTTCCGGTATTTTTTTGCCTAAAAGGTGCCTACATTTGCCAGAATGCTGAAAAATAAAAAGAAATCTGTTATCTTTATCTGTGAAGAATTTTATTGTATGCAGTCTGCGGTTTCTGAGCTACAAATTGCGGATTTTTCAGGAAATGATCCATGAAATGTGGTAAAGTATCTGGAGAAAATGTAGGAGTGGGAAAATGATGAGGCAGAAAATTGAGATGACAGTAGATGAAAAAATGTGGAACCGGATCAGCCAGATTCCCGCAGTTGTTCTGGTGCTGCTTTCCGGAATTGATATTGTCCGGTTTGCAATTTTGGGAGATAAGACAGCATTTATTACATTCAGTATGATCGCGGTGGCTTTTATGCTGGTGGTGTATATGGCATGGAAAAGCAGAATGCCATTTTTATATCTGGTGATTGCAGCGGCAGCTTTCATTCTGTATTTTAATACCAATTTTTCTACCAGTACATATTATTTTAACTGGTTATTTCTGGCAGAGGCTATTGTAGCCGCGCTGGGAGGAATCCTGGGGACAACGGTGATGATATGGAAAAAAATCCCTGTGGGGCGTGTGGCAGTTTTACCGCTTGCGGCAGCAGTTCTGATACTGGCAGGTTTCCTGGGATTTTGGAAAGTAAGGTATGATGCAGGACATGAAGCGCAGGGACAGGCGCGGGATGAGTTGTGGGCAGTTCCGGCGAAATATGATGCGGAAGAATCAGAACAGGTGGGAAATGTGGAAGAGGTAGTGTACGATACCAAGGCATATGCTACTGATGAGCGGGACGTGAAAAAGACAGCTTATGTATATCTGCCTTATGGCTACAGCGAGGAGAAAGAGTACAATATTCTTTACCTGATGCATGGAACCGGTGATGATGAAAAATACTGGCTGAAAACAAATCCGTATAACAAAACCATGCTGGACAATATGATTGCAGATGGAGATATTGAGCCGCTGATTGTGGTGACACCAACCTTTTATGTGGAAGATGACTGCGCAGATGATCTGGATCATCTGACCTATTCTTTTGCAAAAGAGCTGCGAAATGATCTGATGCCTGAGATTGAATCCGTTTATTCTACATATGCAAAATCGGCAGATGATGAGGGATTCGCAGAGAGTCGGGATCACAGAGCCTTTGCCGGTTTGTCAAGAGGGGCGGTAACGATGTATCATTCCGCATTGTGCCAGAGCCTTGATTATTTTTCCTGGTTCGGGGCATTCAGCGGAAGCAGGACAGACAAGACTGCATTTGAAGATACCATTCAGACGGGCGATTTTGCAGAACTGCCAATTCATTATTTATATGTGGCAAGCGGCAACTTCGACTTCGCCCTGCCGGGACAGGTGCAGGATTACCAGGCACTGCTGGATATAGAACCCAGATTGCGGTCTGGTGTAAATACCTGTTTTGATGTATTTCCAATGCGGTATCACTCTATGGGAAACTGGCATCTGGCGCTGTATAATTTTTTACAGAAGATTTTCTAGAGCGTGTTTGAAAAAGGCTTTCTGCAAGATGTGCGTCACAATTTGTGGGAGATTGCGGGAATGATTTTTCAAACACGCTCTAGTGGGAAGCGCGGTGCTGCGTAATAGGAGAACAGCAATGCGCTTTTTGCACAGTTGGCGCGTATTTTTTTGCAGGTTGCGTTTGCAATAGCGCAGCCTGCTTGTTATTTGGTAAAATACGGGTAGAAAATAGCGACTGAGATATAGTTGGGAATTTTAAATTAAACGAAAATTATAGAAAATTTCAGGAGGAAATCATGAAGCAGTCATTTAACGAAAACTGGGTATGCTACAGAACCGGAGAGAAAGAAAAGGCATTTGCAGTGACTCTTCCGCATGATGCCATGCAGCTGGATGAGAGAAGCGAGACAAGTGCCGGCGGTGTGAATACAGGATGGTATGAGGCGCAGGACTACACTTACGAGAAAACATTTATCCTTCCAGAGAAAGCGAAAGACGAGAAAGTAATCCTGGAATTTGAGGGTGTTTACCGTAAGGCAACTGTATATCTCAACGGCGAAAAAGTGGCTTATCATTCTTATGGATATATCGGATTCTATGTGGATGCAACAAAACATGTAAAATTCGGGGAAGAGAATGTGATCCGCGTGGAAGTGATCAACCACGATCAGCCAAATAGCCGCTGGTATTCCGGTACCGGAATTTACCGTCCGGTGTGGCTGTATACAGTGCCGAAAAACCATCTGAGATTTGACAGTGTGAAGATCACTACACTGGATTATAAGGAGCCGAAGATCCGCGTGGAGGCATGGCCGAATGCTGCCGGTGAGGTGAAAATAGAAATCCTGGAAAAATCTGGAAACAAAGAAGTTTCCAGTGTAAATGAGAGCGAAAAGCAGGCTTCTGATAATATTATTGCCTTGGAAATTCTCCAGGCAGATGGTAAATTTTCCAGAGAAATTTCCCTCCCAGGAGCAAACCTGTGGAGCCCGGATGCACCAAATCTTTATACCTGCCGTGTAACCTTTGGCGAGGATATTCAGGAAGAAACCTTTGGAATCCGTGTAGTAAGCTGTACTCCGGAAGAGGGCTTCTGTATCAACGGAAAACGTGTCCTGTTAAAAGGTGGCTGTATCCATCACGATAACGGCCTTCTTGGTGCCTGTGCCTATGAATTTGCAGAACGCCGTAAAATCCGCATCCTTCTGGACGCTGGCTATAATGCAATCCGTTCTGCACATAACCCATGCTCCAAAGCACTTCTTCGTGCCTGTGACGAAATGGGAATGCTTGTAATGGACGAATATATTGATGGCTGGTATATTCATAAAACAAAGTATGACTATGCAGATGAGATTCTGGATAACTACAGAAAAGACTTAAAAGATATGGTGGATAAGGACTATAATCATCCATCTGTGATTATGTATTCTACAGGAAATGAAGTGTCTGAGACTGCGCAGAAAAAGGGAATTGCCCTTACAAAATCCCTTACAGACAGACTTCATGAGCTGGATTCTACCCGTCCTGTAAGCTGCGGAATCAATATCTTTTTTAACTTCTTAAGCTCTATGGGGTTTGGTGTTTACAGCGATAAAAAAGCAGACGAAGCTGCTGAGAATGCCAAGAAGAAAAAGGCTGTGGGAAGTGAATTTTATAACACGGTAGCCGGAATTTTTGGTGCCGGATTTATGAAAACAGGAGCAACTCTTTATCCATGTGATGTGAAAACAAGAGATGCATATGCCAATATGGACGTGGCAGGATATAACTATGGAATCAAGCGTTACCGTCATGACCTAAAGAAGTATCCCAAGCGAATTATTCTTGGAAGTGAAACCTTCTGTGCAGATGCTTACAGATTTATGCAGGAAGCAAAACGTGATAAGCGTATCATTGGTGATTTCGTCTGGGCTGCTCAGGATTATCTGGGTGAGGTTGGAATCGGCGCATGGGAATATAAGGATTATGCACCTCGTTTTGATGGCGGCTGTGGCTGGGTAAGTGCCGGATCAGGCCGGATCGATCTCACAGGAAAGCCTCTTGGCGAGATGGCATATACCAGAGTTGCCTTTGAAATGGAGAATCTGGCAATTGCAGTTATGCCGGTTGATCACACAAAGGATGCCCATTCCCCATCTGCATGGAAAATGACAAATGCAATAGAAAGCTGGTCCTGGGAAGGCTGTGACGGGAATGCGGCAAAAGTAGAAGTTTACACCCGTGCAGATCATGTGAAGCTGTATATAAACGGTAAATGTATAGGCACTAAAAAGCCCAAGAATGACTGTAAGGTATTCTTTGATACAACCTATCAGAATGGAGAAATTAAGGCTGTTGCATATGATGCAAATGACAATATAATTGCAGAAAGGACACTGACAACAGCTGGAAAAGAGACGATTCTTGTGGCAGAACCAGAGCTTACCCGCGTGAATGCAGACACCGATCTTTGTTATGTGAGAATGCGCTATACAGACGAAAATGGTCAGACAAAACCGCTGGCAAAGGGCAGAATCAGGCTTACTGTAGAAGGTGGTGAGCTTCTGGCATTTGGAAGCGCCTGCCCATACTATCCGGAAAGCTACCAGAGCAATGAGACAGATACTTATTATGGAGAAGCGCTGGCGATTATCCGTCCACAGGCTGGAGCTGGTAAAGTAGTTGTGAAAGCTGAATCTGAGCTTGGAAATGCAGAAGCAGAGATAGCAATCATTAGATAATTTCTTAAATAAGGGCTGGATAATAGATCTCAAAACCTGTATACTTCAATAGAGAGTGATTATTAGGAGGTATTCAGCCCGATGGTTTCTATTGCAGTGGTAGAAGATGATCTGGAATATCAGAAACAGCTTTTACAATATATAGAACAATACAAAAAAGAGCATAAAGTACAATGCAAAGTGACCGTTTTTTCAAACGGCTTGAATTTTCTGGAGGATTATAAAGGGGGCGGTGACCTGATTTTTATGGACATTGCAATGCCTCATATGAATGGATTGGAAGCTGCTGCTGCATTGAGAAAAAGAGATGCAGAAGTATGTCTGATTTTTATTACGAGCCTGGCTCAGTATGCCTTGAAGGGCTATGAAGTGAATGCTTTTGACTTCCTTGTAAAGCCTCTTTCTTATGAGCTTTTTTGCATAAAATTTGAAAAAGCACTGGCGCATCTTGATCGAAATGAAGCCTATTATATTAAAGTTCCCAATGGAGGAAAAAAGGTTTCACCAGGACAGATTGCATATGTAGAAAGTAACAAGCATTATCTGGAATTCCATGTTCATGGTGATGTATATCGGATGCGTGGAAGTATGAAAGAGATACAGGATTACTTTCTTGCAGGTCATTTTGGGTTGATAAACAGTTCGATTTTGGTGAATCTTTCCATGGTGGATGAATGGAAGGGAAATGAGATTAAGGTTGAGGGACAGACCTTTACTATTTCCCAGAAATACAAGAAGGAGTTTTTGGACAGACTGACTGTTCAGATGGGAAAATAATATGAAGGAAGCAGGTCTGTTCAGAATTACTCAGGCACATGGCTATATTTTGCAGATTCTACTGGCAGAAATACTTTGTACAAGATATCTTCCCCGGAGAAAGAATTTTCTGCTTCGTATACTTATGGGAGGATTGATTTTTCTGGGTCTTGCAGTAGTGATGCCAAATATGATCAGTCAATATATTTCCGGGACATTTTCCCTTACGGTATTTCTTCTAAGCTTAGGATTTTGGCGTTTCTGCTGCGCAGCGGCTTCCCAGGAGATTTTGTATGGCTGTATGCTGGCATTGTTTATCCAGAATCTGTCTTCTAATGTGTATAATCTTATTTTATACTCTATGTTCAGTAATCCATCTGTTGGAACGCAGTTTATTCTTTCTGCTGTTTTAATGGTATTGCTATACAGTCTTTTTTATGTGCTGATCGTAAAAAGATTTGTGAAAGAAAGGCTGGATAATATGCTGAATAATATGGCATGGATCTGGCTGATTGCAGTTGGAATTTTTGTGTTTTTCCTGCATTATCTATTCTGGATTTATGGAATCCGAGAGGTATGGGTGGTATATCCACCGCTGATTCTTTGTGATATTCTGGGGATTGGTATGGCTCTTGGATTCGTGGAATTACGTACGAAAAATGCAGATAACGAAAAGCTGCGTCAGCTTCTTGAACTGGAAAAGAAACAGTTTGAAATGACCAGAAGTAACGTGGAATTTGTAAACAGAAATGCCCATGATCTAAAGCATTACATTCATAAAATCCAACGTATGGAAGCACCGGAAGCAGAGGAACTGGAGGCAGTACTGATAAAAGTAGAGGCTTATGAGAGTGCATTTCAGACAGGAAATGCCACTCTGGATATTATTCTTACAGAGAAAAAAATGCTCTGCCAGCAGGAGAAAATCTCCTTTTCCTGCATGGCAGATGGTGTGGCACTGGAGTTTATGAAAGAACTCGATCTGGCTTCTTTATTTGGAAACAGCCTGGATAATGCCATTGAGCAGGAACGAAAAGAAGCAGTGGAGAAGCGGTATATTTTTCTTAAGGTACAGCGAAATGGCATGCTTGTAAGCATAAGAATAGAAAATTACTGCGAGATTTTTCCGGAGATTTCAGCAGATGGATTACCTGTAGCTTCCTCAAAAAAAGATGCTGTATTTCATGGATATGGAACGAAAAGCATGCAATATGTTGTGGAAAAATATGGAGGTAATTTCAGGATTTCCAGGGAAGGAAAGCTGTTTGTAGTTAGTATGTTGTTTCCGATGTCATAGATAGAAATAATGTCCGCTTTACAAGGTGACGAATTTATATGATGAAAATGGTAATTTTGCCAGAATATCATATGAATTTGCCACCTTTTTTTGTCTCTATATGTTTTATGGTATTTTACTGTATAGAAAAAACATGCAGATCATGCAGTGAAAAAAGGAGACAAGGGAATGAAAAAAAAGGTATTTATCATGGCTATGACAGCTTGCCTTATTGGTGCTTCTATGGGAACAACAGGAGTAACTATGGCACAGGCAGCAGAGGAAAACAGTGTGGAGACTGGCAGCACAGAAGCAGAAGAAGGTGTGGAAGAAAATCAGGTCCTTCTTCCTGCCTCTGATGCCGTATTCACGGAGGGAGAAGGAGTAGGACCAGACAACGAGAAAGAGCCAACTTCCTATGATGAAGAAACAGGGATGATCCGGGCTGCGGCTCAGGGAACTGAAATTGTATATACAGTACCGGAGGGAGTGGAAGGAACTTATGATATGTATCTCACTGTATCCAAGGTTCTGGCAGCATTCAGTTCCCAGCCTTTTACTTTTACTATTAATGATGGAGATACATTCTCCGTACCTGTAGATTTACAGGTTCCTGCTGATTCTCCGGCATCCTACAAAGAGGATGGAGACTACGACAAAGGCAGCATTACAGATTCCGGAAGATTTCTTATTAAGCAGAGCCTGGAATTAAAGGCTGGTGATACGATTAAAGTGACCTGTGCATTTGGTTGCAAAGCACCAACCTTGAAGGGCATGGTTTTCCCATATGTTGGAGATGTTCTTCTGGCGCCAGCTGGAAGTGAAGTGGCAACCGGATATGACAATACCGTGAAAACAGTACCAGAGGCAGATCCTTCTGATCCACTTGCAGGCCTTGACATTATCTGGCTTGGTTCCTCTGTAACTTATGGAGCACAGGCAGGCGGTCATTATTCCATGGTGGATGCAATCCAGGACAATCATCCGGGAACCGTATGCGAGAAATATGCCATCAGTGCAACTACTCTGGTAAACGAGAAGGAAGATTCCTATGTTGGAAGAATGAAGCTAATCAGCAAAGATGAAACTCCGGATCTGTTTGTGGTTCAATTGTCAACCAATGATGCAACTACAGGAAAGCCAATGGGCGAAGTGACAGACAGCACAGATCCGGCTGATTTTGATGATACAACAATTGCAGGAGCTATTGAGACTATCATTTCTTATGTGCAGGAAACCTTTGGATGCCCGGTTGTATTCTACACAGGAACTTACACAGAGAAAGAAAACTATGATCAGATGGTAGATCTGCTTCTTCAGATTCAGGAAAAATGGGGAATCGGAGTTGTGGATATGTTCCATAATGAAGAAATGACAGCAGTTTACGGAACCGATCTTTATAACGAATACATGCATGACGAAGTTCATCCGTTCCGCAAGGGATATGTGGAATGGTGGACACCAGTGATTGAGGAGTATCTGACAGAGTATATTAGCAATAATAAATAAGAAACATAATGATGTGTCTCAAACCTGTCATTTTTGAATACGATTCTGTCATGATTGGACAACATGACCACTGAATATTGTGCTATACTACCAAAAAATCACGGTAATTTTTGTGAAAATACACAAAAGCGATTGCAATTTGCGTATGAAAATTGACAGTCTGCGCATGAAATGAACCGCGAACAGTAAAATCTGTTATAGTATCACCATAAGAGATAAGCTTAAACGTTGGCACCGGAAGGGCAGCGTAAATGATAAAAGGAGGGAGCTTATGAGCAACAAGAAAAAGTCCACAGGCTTGTGGAGAGGACTTACATCAGTCTCAGCCAGTCTTCTTGCAGTAACTGTGGGCGCATCGGCTATCGTGGATACCAATGCGGCATTTATCAATGCACGTCTTGGAATTTCCAGCTACAAGATTGTAGACACAAGTAACGGAGAGAAAACAGATTCCACTTATTTCAAATCTGAGTTCTCAAGCCTTGATGAGGTAATTGCAGCAAAGGATGCTCTTGCAGCAGAGATTGCATCTGAAGGAACTGTATTATTCAAAAATGAAGATACAACCCTTCCGCTGAATACTTCTTCTGACAAGGTCACTCTTTGGGGATTAAACTCCATTAATCCTACACTGGGTGGTATGATCGGATCTTCAGTTTCCCTTGATGGGGAAGCTGGTCAGAAGCAGTATGACATTCAGACTGCACTGACAGAAAAAGGCTTTACATTAAATCAGGATATGCTGGATCTGTACAGCAGTGAGGATGTAAACGGTATATATGGAAGAAAAGGCGGACATTCCTTACAGCCATCTTTCGGAACTATGTATGAGAATCCGGCAGCTTACAATGTAGGTGAAGCACCGGAAAGCATTTACGATGAGGATGTTCTGAAGTCAGCAGATGATACGGTTGCGTTGGTAGTAATCTCCCGTGACAGCTCTGAGGCATCTGATTATAACCCGAATATGAAAAGTGCAAATGAGGAAGACAGCTATGAACGCCCGTTGGCACTTTCTGATAATGAAAAAGCTATGCTCCAGCTTGCGAAAGAGCACAGCACAAAGGTTGTAGTTCTTCTGAATACAAACAATCCAGTTGAAATCGATGAGCTGAAAAATGATGATGAAATCGGTGCAATCCTGTGGGCTGGTGAGCCAGGTGCGAATGGATTCCTGGGTGTAGCAGATGTTATTTCCGGTGAGGTTAATCCATCCGGTCACATTGCTGATACTTATGCGGTAAATTCCACATCTGCTCCTGCAATGGTAAACTACGGTGTATATCTTTACACAAATAATTCCCAGGCTGGTTCCGATGCAGAGCTTACAGAAACAAATAAAGCAGACTGGTATCTGGTAGAGTCTGAAGGAATTTATACAGGTTATAAATACTATGAGACAAGATACGAGGATGAAGTTCTCGGACAGGGAAATGCAGATACTGCAGAAGGTGCTACAAGCGGTGATGCATGGGACTATGCAGCAGAAGTTTCCTATCCATTTGGTTATGGACTTTCCTATACTACCTTCGAGCAGAAGCTTGAATCTGTAGATGTACAGGTTGGTGGAACTGCAACAGCAAAGGTAAATGTAACAAATACCGGTGATGTTGCTGGTAAATCTGTTGTTCAGCTTTATGTACAGGCTCCTTATACAGAAGGTGGTCTTGAGAAATCTGCAATTCAGCTGATTGGTTATGGTAAGACTGCAGTTCTCGAGCCAGGTGCTTCCGAAGAGGTTACCGTTGAGTTTGATCCTCTTTACATGGCAAGCTACGACGAAGATGCTGTGAAAGAAAACGGTACACAGGGTGCATGGTCATTGGAGTCCGGTGATTATTACTTCGCAATCGGAAATGGTTCACATGAAGCATTAAACAACGTTCTTGCAAACAAAAATGGCAATGAAGACGGTCTTGTAAAAACTGCTGATACAGATGAGATCAATGCAGATAATGCAATCAAATGGAATCTTGCAGATACAGATATTGAAACCTATTCTGTTGGTGTAGAGAATCAGCTTCAGGATATGGATATCAACAATCTGATCGAGAATACCGTTGAGTATACAACCAGATCTGACTGGTCAAAGGGCTGGGAACCGATAGAGTCCCTGACACCTACTGAGGCAATGATGGTTGGTCTTACCGATCAGCTGTATGAGCTTACAGAAAATGACGGTGATGGAAATGGTATTACCTGGGGAGCTGATAATGGTCTGAAACTGATCGATATGATGAAGCTTGATGAAAACGGCAATTATGCCGGAGCAGTTGACTTCGATGATCCTATGTGGGATCAGCTAATGGATCAGATCACCCTTGATGAGGCAATCCAGTTTATTGAAAAAGCGGGTGATGATTTCGAAAACATCGATTCCATCCAGCTGGCAAGAACATACGCAAACGATGGTCCTCTGGGATATACTGGTGACCAGGTTGGCGGCTACTTCGTAAGATGGTCCAAAGACCTTTCAGACGAAGACTATTACACAGAAGAAACAGATGATAAGGCTACCTATCGTATGGCAACAATGCCAACAGAGCCGATTGTTGCAGCGACCTTTAACAAAGAGCTTGTTGAAAGAGAAGGCGAGCTTCTTGGAGAAGACGGTCTGTGGGCAAATGAGAGTTCTCTGTTTGCACCAGGTATGAATCTTCACAGAACTGTTTACTGCGGACGTAACCATGAGTACTATTCAGAGGATTCTGTGCTTATTGCTTATATGGGAAATGCTCTTACAAGCGGCCTGAAAAGCAAAGGTACCATGGCTGAGCCGAAGCATTTCGCATTTAACCATCAGGAAGCCAACCGTTCCGGTGTATCTACATTTATGACAGAGCAGGCAGCCCGTGAAAACGAGCTTCGTGGCTTCATGATGTGTATGAGCAGCAATAATGCACAGGGTGTTATGACAGCATTCAATCGTGCGGGAACTTCTTTCGTAGGTGCCTACAAGAATCTTCTTGAAGGTATTGCAAGAAACGAGTGGGGCTATCAGGGCTGGTTTGTAACCGATATGATCAACGGTGCAGACTACATGAACTGGAGAGATGTAACAGCAGCAGGCGGCGGTGGAACACTGACAACTTCTGCATATGATACTTCTGAAATCGGAGCTATGGCAAACTCTAAAAAGACAATTGAGAAGGATGTAAGCTTCCAGCAGATGATGAAGAAGAACATCAAGTATTTCCTGTATCAGCTGGTACAGAGTAATGCGATGAACGGAATCAGTTCCACAACTGAGATTCAGACGGTAAGAACCTGGTATCAGAATGCACTGACAGGTGCAGAAGCAGCATTTGCAGCACTTACCATTCTGTTCCTGATTATGACCATCCTGAAAACTGTTAAATCCAAAAAAGAAGCGTAATCGGAGGTGCGGATGATGAATAAGAATAAAAAATCAATCGGACTGTATCTGACGCTTGTAGCAGGCATTATTGCTATCGTAGAGGCTGTTTACTACGGTAAAGTAATGTACACATTCCAGCCGGTATATTATTTCCTGGCAGCAGCAATCGTCCTTGCGGTACTTTCCTTTGTACTGGTTGGTTTCAATAAAGTGATTACCGGTTTTATCCCGGTTGTAAATGCAGCATTAATGGCAAGCGCAGCAGTATGGAGCGCTTCCGTAATGGTAAACCAGATCGGATATGTAATTTCCGGACTGGACGGAATGGATACAATTATAAGCTTTATTATTTTCTGCAGTCTGGCAGTGGTTGGTATGATCCTTAACATCGTAGCTTCTTTCCTGCCAGTTGCCAAAGAGGCTGAGTAATAGAATCGGCAAAATATCTTCTGGAGACAGGCGCGTGGCGACCTGTTTCCGGGATGATAAAAGCTGGAAAAATGAACTACAGCAATTGCAAATATGTCCGGCATGATGTATTTGCCCAATGATTGTAAAAGGTTAACTGCACGGCATGCAGTTACAATAGAAAAGGAGAAAAAATCATGAAGAAAAAAGTTTTAGCACTTGTACTTGCAGCATCTATGGCAGCATCCATGGCAACAAGCGTTTCTGTATTTGCAGAGGCAGCTACAGCAACTGTAGCAGATCTTCCGGCTGAGGCACAGTTCGAGCCGAACGCAGACTACGATGAGTATACAGTAGTAGAGTACACTATCGAAGATATCCAGGCAGATCTTGTATGCACAGTTTCCACAAACAAAGATCACACAGAATTTTATCTTGAGTGCAACTTCTACGGCGATGACCAGATGACAAAGACAAAATACGACGGAAAAGAGTATACAGTAGAAGAAGACAAAACAGGCTTTATGAAAGGTGATACACCGGCAATCCTTGACAAAGCTCTTGAGCAGAACATCTGGGTTCCGATTGGTGATGCAGCAGCATCTGATGATGCAAAAACTGACGACACAAAGGCTGATGACGCTAAAGAAATCAAAGGCGTAACAGAGGATAAGCTTCCTGCAGAGCCAATGTTTGAGGCAAACAAAGACTATGACAAATGGACAGTAGTAGAGTATACTATCGAAGACATTCAGGCAGATCTTGTATGCACTGTATCTGCAAAAGAAGATAACAGCGAATTCTATCTTGAGTGCAACTTCTACGGTGACGATCAGATGACAAAGACAAAATATGATGGAAAAGAGTACACAGTAGAAGAAGACAAAACAGGCTTTATGAAAGGTGATACACCGGCAATTCTTGACAAAGCAATTGAGCAGGATCTGTGGGTATACTTTGACAATGGCGCTGACGATGCAGACGCAGCAGCTGCAGATGATGCAGCAACAGACGGAGCAACAGCTACAGCAGCAGACCTTCCTGCAGAGCCACAGTTCGAGCCAAACAAAGATTATGATGAGTATACAGTAGTAGAGTACACCATCGAAGACATCCAGGCTGATCTTGTTTGCACCGTATCTACAAACAAAGATCATACAGAGTTCTATCTTGAGTGCAACTTCTATGGAGATGACCAGATGACAAAGACAACCTATGATGGAAAAGAGTACAAGGTAGAAGAGGATAAGACTGGTTTCATGAAGGGTGACACACCGGCAATCCTTGACAAAGCTCTTGAGCAGAACATCTGGGTTACAATTGAGAAATAAGTGTTGACCATTTGGTAAAAAGATAAGCTTACACTTAAAAAATAATATACAGCATTTCGGCAATTGAGATGCTGCAGCGAGAAAGGTGCCTTTGCCATGGGGCACCTTTTTTGGTGACAAGATAGCTGCAAATATGATAAGATATATGGTAGTTACAAGCGATGATTTATGGGGGATTTGCTATGCTTAGAGTGGCAGTTGCAGAAGATAATCCGAAGGATCTGGAACGGATTTTAGGTTTTTTGAAGCGATATGGGGAAGATAGGAATGTACAGATAGAAGTTTCTGAGTACACAGATGGAAGTGAGCTTTTAGAGCAATATCGTCCCTGTTATGACGTAGTATTTCTGGATATTGAAATGCCTCAGCTGAATGGCATGAAGACAGCCGAGAAAATACGTGAAACTGATGAAGAAGTAATTCTGATTTTTATTACCAATATGGCGAAATATGCGATTCGGGGATATCGGGTACAGGCATTGGATTATGTGTTAAAACCGATGAAATATGAAGCCTTTGTAGTAAAAATGGATAAGGTAAAACGACTGGCAGAGAAGAAAAAAGATACCAGCATAACTATAAAAAGTGGTGTGGCAATCCATCGGCTTCGAGTTTCTAATATTCTGTATGTAGAGGTGGTGCAGCATTTGCTTATTTTCCATACAGAGGAGGGTGATTTTACCACAAGAGGCGTTTTAAGGGATGTAGAAGCTATATTGGAAGAAAATGGATTTTTTAAATGTAATAAATGCTATCTTGTAAATCTCCGTCATGTGCGAAGCGTATACGACGGAATGGCACTTGTGGGAAACGACCAGCTACAGGTGAGCCGGGCAAGGAAGAAGGCTTTTGCTGAGGCTGTGGCAGATTATATTGGGAATATGCAGAGTATCTGAAGGAGACGAAAATGGAAAATTGGCTGCAGGGAATGGATGGATTTTCTTATTGTATGGAAATGCTGGCAGCGGCGTTTGGTTTCTTTATTTTTCTGAAAAAAAGAAATGGATTCTGGATCAGAATGGTAATCAGTATAGGAATTCTATTCCTGGGAAGCCTGTTGATTTATCCATATTTTACAGATATTACTAATGTTTATAATTGGGTCTGGTTTATTTTTATTTTTGGACTTATTATAGTTTTATGTTATTTTTGCTGTGATATTATGTGGAACGATGCAATTATGGCGGCTTCCTGTGGGGCACTCCTTCAACATACAGCTTCCTCTTTGTTTATTGTTGTTTTTTACCGTGGAATCGTTCCGGAGTTCTCAGGAGTAAGATATTGGGGAATGTATTTATGTGTTTATCTTGCCGGAGTTGTTTTAATAGCACGGAGGCTGCCTGATGGAGGACATTATAATGTAAGCCGGGCAAATGCAGCAATTATGGCTGTTACAGTTCTTACAATTGTATTGGTTTTAAGCTTATTAGTAAAAAGCACAACCATTGATGTAATTGGAACAGGAATTGCGAATAAGGAATATATCAAATTATTTCGCATCAATCAGATTTATGCACTTGGAGCCTGTGTTATGGTTCTGGCATTGGAGACTATTTTGCAAAGGGAACTGCGTGTTCAGAAAGCCCTTTCTGAGAACAAAAATCTGTGGATTCAGCGTCAGCTGCAGTACGAAATGTCCCGTGAAAATATTGATATGATTACCCGAAAATGCCATGACATGAAGCACCAGATCGAGGCACTGATCCAGACGGAAAGCCACTCAGAAAGACGAAAATCTTTCATTGAAGATATGCAGGATATGATCGAAGTTTACGACAGTGACGTGCACACTGGAAATGAAGCGTTGGATACAATCTTAATGGAAAAAGGACTTTACTGTAAGGTCCATCACATTGACTGGACCTGTGTGGCAGATGGAAAATTGCTGGAATTTATGGACGTAGTTGACCTTTTTACAGTCATGGGAAATGCCCTTGACAATGCAGTAGAAAGCGTAGAAAAACGCGGCGAAGACCAGTTCAAAAGCATTGGTGTACGAGTGTGGAAAAAAGATTTTTTTGCTGTGATCCAGGTGGAAAACACCTTCGATGGCGAACTGAAATTGAAGGATGGACTGCCCCTTACCAGTAAAGCAGACAAAGAAAATCATGGAATCGGAATCCGCAGTATTAAGTCTATTGTGGAGAAATATCAGGGAACAGTCAGTGTTCGTGTACAGGACGGTAACTTTGTTTTAACCATTGTTTTACCGATCATGTCATGAAAATGACAGTTCATTCCAAAGCCCTTGCGAGGGCTTTTTCTTTTGCTATAATGACTTCATAAGAACAGCAGAAATGGGAAATTATGTATATGCCGGCATACAAAATCATATCATCTCTGGCTGTTAAAATTATAAGAATTGTGACTGTTTGTTATCTTTACAGTTGCAGCTAATCTAAGAATAAAATTAGATATTGGTTCAAGTATGAATAGTTTAGTAGGAGAGGAAAACATGGAGAAGAAAGCTAAAAAGCGAATGAGCAACAAAGCTTTTGCAGGAATCTGGGGAACTGTTCTTGCAATCCTTCTGGTAGCAGTTCTGGTAGGTAACTATTTCGCAATGAAATACACCACTATTATTACCAGATCTTTAGGACACACAACAACAAAAGTTACCACAACAGGTGATGGCAGTGGCGACAATGAGTATTTCAAAAGTGACTACAGCAGCCACGACGAACTGGTAGATCATGAGACTGAATTCAGTAAACAGCTGGTAGCTGAGGGTATCGTTCTTATGAGAAATCAGGACAATGTATTGCCTCTGGAAAGCGGCAAAAAGATCAGTCTTTTCGGAATTGGTTCTGCGAAATTTGTATACAGCGGACTTGGTTCCGGAGCAATCGATACCTCCAAAACAACCAGTCTGAAGGACGCTCTTGAAGCAGAAGGATTCCAGGTAAACCCGGATCTGTACTCTGTATATGAGAAATCTGAGGCCCGCGTTGGCAAGGAGGAGGATCCTTCTACATACCTTGACTCTGTGGAAAAATCCATAAAAGAATACAATGACGCAGCAATTGTAGTTATTTCTAGAAACGGTGCAGAGGCACAGGACCTTAGCGAAGATCAGCTGTCCCTTTCCGATGCGGAAATGTCACTTGTGAAGTATGCAAACGACAATTTTGACGACGTAATCGTTATGCTGAACACAGCAAATGCCATTGAAATGGGCTGGTCCGATTCCAGATTTTTCCCGAACATCAAGGCTTGTATGTGGGTTGGATATCCAGGACAGGAAGGAATTTCATCTATCGCAAAAGCGCTGACGGGAGAGGTAAATCCATCAGGACGTCTTGTAGATACCTATGCATATGATTCCACGAGTGCACCTGCAACTCAGATCTTTGAGTACGGTGAGTGGACTAATACAAACAACGAAGAAAATGGGCCGAAAAATGCTTACACTGTTTACGGCGAGAGTATTTATATCGGCTATCGTTACTATGAAACACGTTATGAGGACACTGTTTTGGAACAGGGAAATGCGTCCACAGCAGACAATGAATACGACTATACAAAGCAGGTTCAGTACCCATTTGGATACGGAATTTCCTACACACAGTTTGATTACAGTGACTTCTCTCTGAAAGAAAACGGAGATAATTTCACGGCTCAGGTAACCGTTACAAATAACGGTGATGTAGCTGGAAAAGATGTGGTAGAGGTTTATTTCCAGTCTCCGTATACTGACTATGACAAAGAAAATCTGGTAGAAAAATCAGCAGTTGAGCTCTGTGGATTTACAAAAACAGGCGAGATCCAGCCAGGGGAAAGCGAGACTGTAAGCGTTGATATTCCGAAGGAAACTCTTCGTGCATATGATTACACAAATGCAAAAACATACATTGTAGATGATGGTACTTATTACTTTGCAATCGGTGACGACTGCCACCAGGCATTGAATAACATTCTTGCTGCAAAGGGTTACACAACAAAAGACGGCATGGATGCTGACGGAGATGATTCCCTTGTTGGAACCTATGAGCAGAAGGAATTTGACAACACTACTTATGCAAAAGATGCCACAACAGGAAACGAGATCACAAACCAGTTTGATTATGGAAATATCCAGACTTATGATGATTCCTATGTATATTTGACAAGAAATGACTGGACTGGAACATGGCCGACTATCTATGGCGAGCCAAATGAAAAAGGCAGATACAATGCAGAGGCAACTGATGAATTTGTACAGTTAAGCCAGAATAATATTTACCAGGATGACCCAGATGCAGAGATGCCGACAACAAATTCCGGCGACAACATTAACCTGATCACCATGCGTGGAAAAGATTATGATGACGAAGGATGGGATGCAATCCTTGACTGTCTGACTGTTGATGAAATGGTAGAAATGGTTCGTCTCGGCGGATGGCAGACCATGGCAATTGACAGCATCAGTAAGCCAATGTCCAGCGACCAGGATGGTCCTGCTGGTATTTCCGGTGAGCTGATTATGAGCGATGTAGACTGCATGGGATATCCGAATCAGGAGCTTCTGGCAGCTACATGGAACAAAGACCTGGCACTTGAATTTGGTAAATGTATTGGCGAGGACGGTCTTTCTGTAAACGTTCAGGGATGGTATGCACCTGGTGCCGGAACCCACAGAACACCGCTTGGCGGACGTAACTTTGAGTACTATTCAGAGGATACTTATCTTGCAGGATCTATGTGTGCAAATGAAGTTGCGGGTGCACAGAGCAAGGGAATGTACTGCTATCTGAAACATTTGGTACTGAACGACCAGGAGCAGAGACGTTATGGTATTTCTACATTTACCACTGAGCAGGCACTTCGTGAGCTTTATCTTGCACCATTTGAAATGGCTGTAAAAGATGCTGACTGCCACGGAATGATGGCCGCTTTTAACGGAATTGGTGGTATCTGGTGTGGCGCAAGCAAAGAGCTGATCACCAATGTTCTTGGAGGTGAGTGGGGATTCCATGGCATTATTGTAACCGATTATGCTTCTGCAAATGAAGGCTACATGTTCATCGATGCTGGCCTTCAGGCAGGTACCGACCTGTGGCTGAACACCGACTCCGATGTATACAAAATGGGCGATGTTTCTGATAATGCAACCATTGTCACAGCACTTAGAAACGCTTCCCATGATATCCTCTACACCGTTGTAAACAGCTCCGCCATGAACGGAATCGATGAAAATGTAGTGGTCAAAAAAGTACTTCCATTGTGGCAGTACTGGCTGATCGCATTCGATGTTGTGATGGCTGTGGTCATTATTGGCTGTGGGCTTCTGGTGATCAGAAGATGCAGAAAGAATAGTGGAATTGAGATTGTGGTAGAAGAAAATAAATAATGTGAAATGGAAAGGGGCTGTCCTATGTTTTCAGGACAGCCCCTTTTAATAATATACGATAGCAATAAGTTAACTGGTAGTATTCCGGCGAATCAGCACCGGAGTGATCTGTTTGTGAATTGGCTTTTCCAGTGGCTTAGGCGCTCGCTTTTTTTGCTCTTCCATCTGCTGCACCAGAAGCTCCATGGCAGTCTGTGCAATAACATCAATTTGCTGACCGACAGTTGTGATCGGAAGGATTGATTCACTGGCAATTGGAGAATTATCAAAACCTATAATTTCGTAAGTAGGTGGTAATTTACCATATTTCTGGAAAATTAAATTGAGAAACATATTGGCATAGGTATCATTCGCGAGAAAGATACCTTTTTTTTGATTCGGATACTTTTCTTCAATTCTTGTAAAGATACGTCTTATCACATTTAAAATCTCTTGATAAGAATTGCCGCTTACGCTTAGATCAATGTCATAAGGAACCTGATATTCTTTACATGTTTCCTCAAATGCACGTATACGATCATAAGCCGGGACTGTTTTTTCAACATTGGCATTGATATGAATCAATATATCACATTTATCACGAATTAACAGGGAGGTAGCCTGAAGGGAACCCATATAATTGTCAGTGGTAATGCTGCTGATATATTCTGCCTCTCGCTCAATGGCAATGACAGGAATCTGATAGGAAGCCAGCTTTTTGGATGACAGTGTATGGCTTAAAACAATAAGCCCCTCAATCTGATAGGAAAGAAGCTCTTCAATATACTGTTGTTCCTCTTCGGCACCGTGTTCACTGGAAAAAACAAGAAATTTGTAATGGTAGTTACTATAGCTTGAAAGAAGCTGTGTCAGCATTTCAGAGTAGTAATGCAAGTAGAGATTTGGAATAATAATTCCGATAAACTCACTTTTACCATTTGCCAGAACTTTTGCAAGTTTATTTTTTTTATAGCCAAGGGTATCAAGGGCCTGTGAAATCTTTTCCTGATTTTCAAGCGTAAGAGAATCGGGATGATTGAAATACCGTGATATTGTAGTTTTTGAAAAATGAGTATATTCTGCAATATCTGCAAATGTCACCTGTTTTTTTGCCATAAAAATTTAATCTCCTTATAAATAAATGAGAATAATATTGGGGAATCTTTTAATTACTGGGATTATATTATTTTTTTAGTATAGCAATTATTTAAAAAAAAGGCAATGATAAAATAACCGATTACGTAACCGGTTATTTTAGCTTGAAAAAGTGTTGACATATGAACTTGGATGTAGTAACATTGAGCCATAAAGTAACCGGTTACTTAACCGGTTCCAAGAACGGAAAAGGAAAGGAATGGAGGAGAAGTGCATGAAAAGAATGCAGAACCAAACAATGCCCGTGAAAAAGCAAACGTGGAGAGATAAGGCTACATATGTGAAGAAAAACTGGCAGTTATATCTTTTTTTCTTAATGCCAGGACTTTTACTGACAATCATTTTTAAGTATCTTCCTATGGGGGGACTTCTGATTGCATTTGAGGATTACAACGTAATCAAGGGAGTGCTTGGAAGTCCATGGGTTGGACTTGAATATTTCAGGCGGTTTTTATCTTCACCGGATTTTATGAACTACCTGTTGAATACGTTAAAACTGAGTATTTATGGACTGTTGTGGGGCTTTCCGGTTCCGATCATTCTGGCATTGCTTTTAAATCGTATCCGCAGAACCGGAGTTAAGAAGAAAGTACAGCTTCTGGTCTATATGCCGAACTTTATATCTGTAATTGTACTTTGCGGTATGGTACGAATGCTGCTTTCTCCGGTTGGACCTCTGAATAAGCTTTTAGGAATCAGTACAAACTGGATGACAATGCCATCTGCTTTCCGTACCATTTACATAGCAAGTGGAATCTGGCAGACAGCAGGCTGGGCCTCTATTATGTACACTGCTGCTTTATCCAATGCAAGCAAAGAACTGGAAGAAGCAGCTATTATGGATGGTGCAAATCTTCTGCAGCAGATCTGGTATGTGGAGCTTCCTGCAATTAAGAATATTATTGTAATTCAGTTTATTCTGCAGGCTGGAAATATTATGAGTATTGGATTTGAGAAAGCCTATGCATTACAGACAGATATGAACCTGCCGGCATCAGAAATTTTATCAACATATGTATACCGTATTGGTCTTTTGAACGGCGATTATGGTTATTCTACGGCTGTTGGTCTGTTTAATTCAGTAGTAAATGTAATTCTGTTAGTTTTTGTAAACTGGGTGGTAAAGAAGCTGAACGACGGAGAAGGATTATAGGAGGAAGCGAAGATGGAGAAAATAAAGAAAAAATATTCGAAGACAGACTGTATGATCCTTGGAATTGGATTTCTGATTCTTGGACTGTTTGTACTTTCTATTGCAATTCCAATCGTGTATGTAGTGCTGGCCTCTTTTATGGATCCTACAGTTTTGAATAATCAGGGACTGAGTTTTCATATTAAGGACTGGACTTTGGATGCATATCGCAGAGTACTGGAAAATGAGATGATCTGGCGTGGATTCCTGAATTCTTTTCTGTATTCACTTGCATTTACAGCTATTTCTGTTTTTATAACATTGCTGGCAGCGTATCCATTGTCCAAGAAGGAATTTGTGGGAAGAAAATTTTTCAATCTCATTTTCCTGATTACAATGTTCTTTGGCGGTGGAATGATCCCGACTTTTATTTTAATCAATCAGCTGCATATGGTAAATACAGTCTGGGCAGTTTTGATTCCTGGAGCATTTAATGTATGGAATATGATCCTTGCAAGAACATACTACCAGTCAATCCCGGCAGAATTAAGAGAAGCTTCCGCAATTGACGGAGCCAATGAGATCCAGCATTTCTTCAAAATCATGATGCCGGTATGTAAGCCGATCATTGCAGTACTTGCACTGTGGTCATTCGTAGGAATGTGGAACAGCTATTTTGATGCAATGATTTATCTGAATGATGCAAATCTTCAGCCTCTGCAGTTAGTACTTCGTTCCATTCTGGTACAGAATACTCCGCAGCCAGGTATGATTGCAGATATTCAGAGTACTGCTGAAATGGCAAAGGTAGCGGAACAGCTGAAATATGCAACCATTGTAGTATCAAGCTTACCGCTTTTAGTAATGTACCCATTCTTCCAGAAGTATTTTGATCAGGGAATTATGGTCGGATCAGTAAAAGGCTGATAAGAAAGGAACGATACAGATATGAAGAAAAACAGAGTAAAAGGTTTACTTGCACTTGGACTTTCTTTGACGATGATGATAAGTACGGCAGGGTGTGGAAAAGAGCAGCAGCTTAATGCGGAGATCAACCCGGACACACCAGTATCTGAGGTACAGTTTCCATTAAAGGAAACAGAGGAGCTTTCTTTTATTACAAGTGCACCGGCTACTTCCACACAGGATCCCAATGAAAGAGTGATTTTCCAGCGACTGGAAGAACAGACAAATGTTCATATTGACTGGACCTGTTTTGTATCAGATCAGTTTTCCGATAAAAAGAATCTGGCATTGGCTCAGTTTGGAAATCTGCCGGATGGTCTGTTTAATGCAGGTATGAGTGATTATGACCTGCTGCGTTATGCCAAGCAGGGAATTATTATTCCATTGGAAAATCTGATTGACAAATATATGCCGAATCTTCAGGCTGTGTTTGAAAAATACCCAGAGTACAGGACTATGTGCACAGCACCGGATGGACATATCTATTCTTTCCCGTGGATTGAACAGCTTGGTGCAGGAAAAGAAGCAATTCAGGCGATTGGAGATATTCCATATATTAATAAAAAATGGCTTGACTACCTTGGACTTGAGATTCCTACAACAACAGACGAACTGGAACAGGTACTGATTCAGTTCCGCGATCATGCAGAAGAACTGGAGAAAGAATTTTCCATTGAAGGTGATGTAATTCCAATGTCCTTTATTATCAATAACGGAGATCAGGATCCGGCGATTTTAATAAACGGATTTGGAGAGGGTTACGGAGACACAGGAGATCATTTCGCGGTAACAGATGAAGGAAAGGTAATTTATACAACTGTTCAGGAAGGCTACAAGGAAGGAATTGAATGGCTTCATAAACTGGTGACAGAAGACCTTATAGATCCGGAAGCCTTTACACAGGAGTGGTCTACTTATGTTGCAAAAGGAAAGAATCACCGTTACGGACTCTGCTTCACATGGGATATTGCGAATATAGATAACAATACAGATTATGTGATGCTTCCGGCACTGACCGGGCCGGATGGCATGAGAAATATTACCAGACAGAACAACAGTGAAACCAGTGGATTTGACCGTGGAAGATGTGTTCTTACATCCAGCTGTCGTAATACAGCACTTGCTGCTGCATGGATTGATCAGATGTATGCACCCCTCCAGTCTCCGCAGAATAACTGGGGTACTTATGGCGAAGAGGATTCCTTTAACATTTTTGAACTGTCTACAAACAAAGACGGCGGCGAAATGTTAAAACATATGGATTTGGGAGAGCAGTCTCCAGTGGAAGTGCGTGAGGCGCAATCTGTAAATGGCCCTCTGGCCGTGCTGAATGAATATTATGATGTATATGTGACACAGCCGGAAGATGCAAAATGGCGTCTGGATAATATGCACGAGACATATTTACAGGATATGAACAGCAAATATGTTTATCCGAATGTATTTATGAGTATTGATGATACAAACAAAGTATCACAGTATGATACCGATATTAAAAAATATGCAGAACAGAAGAAAGCTGACTGGATCCTGAATGGAGGAATAGAGGAAGAATGGGATTCCTACCTGGAAAAAATGGAGAAGTACGGACTTTCTGATTATCTTTCAATCAAACAGAAATATTTTGATCAGTATCAGGAATCCTTAAGCGCGGAAAAGTAACAAAAGATGTAAGAACTGAACAACGACTTTGACAGGAGATTTTTCATGAGCGAAATGTTAGAAAAGGCAAGAAAATATGAATTTACACAGGGACAGCAGATTAAAGCGGAAGACAGACCGGCTTTTCATATAACTCCTTATGTTGGATGGATGAATGATCCCAATGGATTTTCCTGCTATAAGGGAGAATACCATTTGTTTTATCAGTACAATCCATATAACACACATTGGGACAGTATGCACTGGGGGCATGTGGTAAGTAAGGATCTGCTGCATTGGGACTATCTCCCGGCAGCATTGGCACCAGACCAGGATTACGATAAAGTGGGCTGCTTTTCCGGAAGTGCCATAGAGCTGGAGGACGGCAGACAGCTGCTTATGTATACAGCTGTGGACCGGGAAATACTGGAGGACGGAACCGCAAGGGATGTTCAGACACAGGCGGTGGCTGTGGGAGATGGAAAGGATTACGTGAAGTATGACAAAAATCCGGTCCTGACCTTTAAAGATTTGCCGGAAGGTGCAAGCAAAGCAGATTTCCGTGACCCAAAAATCTGGAAAGAAAAAGATGGAAACTTTTATTGTGTTATAGGAAGTCGTCCTGCTGATGGAAGCGGACAAATTCTTCTTTACAGAAGTAAAAATGGTTTTGAATGGGAATTTGTAAGTACTTTGGCAGAGAATAAAAACCGCTATGGAAAGATGTGGGAATGTCCGGATTTCTTTGAACTGGACGGCAAATATGTGCTTCTGACAAGCCCACAGGACATGATTCCGGAAGGATTGGAATATCATAATGGAAATGGAACCTTATGTATCATAGGAGATCTGGATTCTGAGACACATACTTTGAAGGAACAGTCTTATCAGAGTGTGGATTATGGAATTGATTATTACGCAATGCAAACACTGCTTGCTCCAGATGGAAGAAGAATTATGATTGCCTGGATGCAGAACTGGGATACTCTTGCTTATCGCAGGAATGATTCTAAATGGTTTGCACAAATGAGCCTTCCAAGAGAGTTGTCTGTGAAAAACGGAAGATTGTATCAGGTTCCGGTCAGAGAACTGGATTCCATGCGTGCAAATAAAGTCGAGTACAGGGATGTTGTGATTAAAGACACCAGAATCACACTTGACCAGATTGAAGGACGTACCGTAGATCTGGAGCTTGTAATACGACCAGTAGATAAAGATAAGCTTTATAAAAAATTCGAACTCTGTTTTGCAGAGAATGAAAAATATCATTCCACTTTACGATTCCGTCCAGATGAATCAGTTTTGAAAATCGACAGAAGCTTCTCCGGAAGCGAACGTGCAGTGGTTCATCAGAGAGAATGTCTGGTAAATGGTGACTGTAATGAATTGAAATTACGAGTAATTCTGGACAGATTCAGCGCGGAAATATTTATCAATGACGGAGAACAGGTTATGTCTGCTGTTATTCTTACAGAGCAGGATGCAAAGGGAATTTCTTTTGCTGTGGATGGTGCTGCCAGAATCGATGTAGTGAAATATGATTTGGTATGAAAGCTCCAGATGTTTGCTTGCGGTGAGAGATGTGTGGCAGAAAAATAAATAATATAAAATGAAGATGAAAGGCGCTTTCCTGGTGATGGGGAGGCGCCTGTTTTTGTAGAATGGTGGAGTAGGTGTTTGAAAATTACATATAATAATATTAAAAGTATATAATATAAAAAATAAATATTAACAGAACATTGATTGCAATATAATTCGATGCTATAATTTTGAATAGATAGGAAGCGGAGGATGAAGGTATGTATGCAATGGAAAGTGTTCCAGATAGCTTAAGCTTTATGGGAAAAATTCATTTTGCGTAGAAATGTGTGCACTTGGCGTGAAATATGATTTCCTGGTCATGAAAATGGTAATATTTATTTTAAAGAAGTATCTCAAATTCATTGTAGATGTACTGGAAATCACAGCTGATGAGGAATTCCTGGATGAGAGAATGAATTCTATTAAGTCTGTATTTAATAATACCTTCTGGAATGGAGAGGCTTATTATTATGAGACTTCCAACGAGCTTCCGGATGATCGTGCACAGGCAATTCCGGTTATGGCGCAGGTGTTTATCCTATAGAAGCAGGCTATGAGACCTGGCGGATCGCACCTCAGATGGAAATGCAGAATTTAAAGGTGAGCAGGAAAAATACAATAAAAAGTATGCAGTGTATGAAATGACAGAAGCAGGAAGCTGTTCTTTTAAAGCGGAATAATTTCTGTGAAATGCATTAAGGGGATGATATTCCGCAGTTTACAGGGTGTTGCTTTGAAAAAAGCAGCACTCTGTTTGTTAGGAGATGTATTATGAAACGTGAAGATATTGAAACATGGCTGTATTTTGATATGCCTATTGAGAATGAACTGAGACAGTATTATAAGAAGAATGGGAGTATGATGTCTGAAAATCAGTTTTTCCGTATAGCCCAGAAGCTTCATGGAGTCGATCTGAATGTAAGCGATGCCTTTCGAAATATTGATCCATCATACATACCGGAGAACGTCAGTTTTGCGCCATCAAGCCGGAAAAATGGATTTTCAGATCAGCTCTGGCTGACCAAATGTTCTGTTTCTATACGGAAGCATCCCTGCTATTTTCCAGAACTTATCCATGAACACCGATTTATCGAGATTGCTTATGTCTTTAAAGGCTCCTGCAGGCAGAAAATTTATTTTGAAAATCAGAAACCGGAACAAATTGATCTGAAAGAGGGGGAACTTTGTATTCTCCCTCCAGGATTAAAACACAGCATTTCGGTAACGGATGAAAGCATCGTAGTAAATATTCTGATTCGGTCAGAAATTATGCAAAAAAAGCTTACCAGTCTGGTGGCTGGAAATCACATTTTGTTTGATTTCTTTATCTATACTTTATATGAAAACACATTGCCTAATTATATATTTTTTAACACGGAAAAGAGTGATACTATTCGAAATCTGATTATTGATATGATGCTTGAGCTTTGTGAGAATAGAATGTATTCCCAGAAAGTAATTCATCTGATGCTTGGTCTTTTCTTTACCTATTTGCAACGTGATTATTCTCATACCATGCGTTTTTCAGGCCAGTCAGGAAAAGGGATATGTTATGTGCCACAGATTATTGCTTATATGCACGAGAATTATCAGAATACATCGGTGGAGGATGTTGTACAGCATTTTCATATCAGCAAGTCCTATCTGAGTCGAATTTTTAAGCAGCATACAAAAACAACGCCCGTACAGATGCTGCAGGAAATCCGCCTTTCCCATGGATGTGAATTTCTGGAAAACACACAGTTATCGGTACAGGAAATCGCATATAAAACAGGTTATAATGACGTCACCTTTTTTATACGTATATTTCATAAAAAATATGGTGTTACACCGTTACAGTACCGAAAACAGCATTTTGGTGGTATGACTATGTAGTTCAAAAAAAGCCGATTTACATCATGATTAATCGGTATTTTTGTAGGACTTTTATTGCTAAAATTCATTATAGTAACTAAGTTTGAAATTTGCATTTTTGAAAGGAATTACTAAAATGAAGAAAAAAATGATCGCAATGTTATTGACAACAGCTATAGTTGTTGGAAGCGGAGCAACCGTTGTTTTTGCGGAAAAAGAGAATGCGAAAACAGAGACTGCCGCACAGGACGAAAAAACAGAAGACGAGAACGCTAAGGATGAAAAGGCTGAAGACGACAAAAAGGCTGACAGCAAAGACGCTGATAAAAAAGATTCTAAAGAGAAAGATGCAGAAGAAACAAAAGAAGAACTTCCATATGCTCCAAAAGAAGACTATGACGAATACGCTTTAGTAGATTTCGAAATTGAAGATCTGGGACAGGAACTGGAAATTGTAGTTTCCAAGAAGGATGGCGATAAAGAATACAATCTTCAGATGTACTTCTTTGGTGGAGATGCAGATATAGATGTTACTTATGATGATAATGGAGACTGCAAAGTAACCAATGACGACGGATTTTTCCAGACTGAGGGGCCGCTTGTTGTAGAAAAAGCAGAAAAAGAAGGAAACTGGAAAAAAGTTGCTGATTACGGTAAAGAAGATAGTGCTAAATTTGATCTCTCCACACTGGAGTATCAGCCAAAGGCAGATTATGACAAATTTACTGTAACAGATTTTGAAATGGAAAACCTTGGACAGGATCTGGAAATCGTAGTCAGTGCAACGGATGATGATAAATCCTTTAACCTCCAGATGTACTTCTTTGGAGGAGATGCGGACATTAATGTGACTGTTGATGATGATGGAAACTACGAGGTAACTAATGACAGTGGATTCTTCCAGACTGAGGGACCGCTTGTTGTACAGCAGGTTTTGGAGGAAGACAACTGGCAGGCAATTGAGAAATAATTGTAATTTATAGTATCGCCAGTGGATGTCGACGCTGGCGATATAGAGCAATTTTATTTTAAGTGTTAAAACTTAGAAGTAAAGCCACAGGGAAAGGGTATCTCTGTGGTTTTGCTTTTATAAAGAAAAAATTGAAATTCATTTTACGTATAAATATGCACACTTTACGCCGGAAACGATTATTTTACTGTAAAAATGGTACAATGCAAAATAAGCAAGGTAAGAAAAAATAGTTAAAATAACGGACATCGCAAAATATGAAAGCCATCTGATCTGCATCAATGACACTGATTAGATGTTGTCCGGGATTTTCACAGAAAAATCGAGGAGGAGAGAAATTCATGAGTATGAAACGAGTGCTTGCTGCATTCATGGGCGTGACGCTTCTGGTTGGCAATGGACCGGTAAGTGTGTTCGCTGAAGAAGTGACAGCTGAGGCAGCAGCGGAAACTGCAATTGTAAATCTGGAAACTCAGGGGCGTACAAATCCCATTGGCGTAGACGAGGCTAATCCTGCATTTTCCTGGCAGATGCAGTCAGGCGAGATCGGGGCAGCCCAGAAATCGTATCAGATCGTTGTCCAGGACAAAGGCGGAAGCGTGGTCTGGGATTCCGGTGTGGTAGAAAGCAGTCAGTCAAATGAGATCAAATATGAGGGAAGCGGTCTGACTCCGGCGACTCAGTACAGCTGGAATGTGACTGTGACCGATAACAAGGATAATTCCATTCAGTCTGAGACTGCAACTTTTGAGACTGGTTTGATGGATACAAGTTCAGCATCCTGGGACGGAGCCAAATGGATCGGAGCAGGAGAGCTATCTCTTGATGCAGCATCTAAAGCAGTTTTTAATATTTCCGCAGATGTTCAGGTGGCAGAGGGCAGTAACGGGGCATCCTTTATTCTTGGTGCAGATGATTTCCGTTTGGAGAACAAAGTGTTCAACAGCGAAATGCAGGAAGGCGAAAACTATGTCCGCGTAGAACTGGATCTTTCCGGTGTTGGCGCGAACGGTGGTGCGAAGATTAACGCTTACCGCATGGGCTATGCAAAAGACGATGATCCTACAACTCCATTTTTCACAATTGAAGATGATGAAGATTTGAACACTCTGATTACAGACAAGAACAAAAACGATATTCACCACATTAATATTTTCTGTACTGCAAGTACATTGTCCATCACAGTTGACGGAACCAAGGTGGGAGATGACATCCTGGTAAACACCATGGAAAATGGAAATACTTTCCCGAACCTGAACTCCGTAGGTTTTGCAGCAAATGCAGGTGACAGCGCCACATTCACAGATTATAAGATTGAGAACGGCGGGAAATATGCAACCGGAACTCTTCTGGATGCAGAGACAGGTGCAACTTATTCTATTTTTAACGGAATGGACGGCGTGGCTGTAGATGGAAATACAATTACTGTAAATGGCGGTGACACAGGTATTCTTGGATATGCAGATCCTTCCTATGCAGCAGCACCGATGGTTCGTACAGATTTCGAAGCAAAATCAGAGATTGAGTCTGCAAGACTTTACCTGACTGCACAGGGTATCTACGATTTCTATATTAACGGACAGGAAGTTGCACCGGAAGAATGGTTTAATCCAGGTTCCACAGAGTATGATTCTATTCTGGCATACAATTCTTATGATGTAACGGATTACCTTCAGACTGGCAAGAATGCAATGGGAGCAATTCTCGGCGAAGGCTGGTGGACTGGTATGACTACCTTCGAGTGTACAAATAACAATTATTATGGCGACCAGCCTGCACTGATGGCGAAACTGGTAGTGAACTACACAGATGGTTCCAGCGACACAGTAGTAACCGATGACGGCAGCTGGACTTATTACAACAATGGCCCGGTACGTCTGGCTTCCCTTTTCCAGGGTGAAAGATATGACGCTACAAAAGAGGCGGCTGTAGAGGGCTGGACAGAGGCTGGATATGATGACTCTGCATGGACAGCTTCCTCTGAAATCGAGACAAGAAAACAGTTTGCAGATTATCAGCTGGTTTCCCGCTATGATGAGCCGGTTCATATAATCCGTACTAACGATGTAAAAGAGGCTCTTGGCGAGACAAAAGAGGGATCTGGTTCTTACATTTACGATATGGGCGAAAATGTTTCCGGTGTTCCGGTGATCACAATTCCAGAAGAATACGCAAAGCCAGGCGAGACAGTAACAGTTCGTTTCGCGGAGATCCTTTACCCGGAACTGGATGAGTACACCAGTGAAGGTGTTGACGGAATGCTGATGGTGGAGAACTATCGATCTGCAATGGTAACGGATTTCTATACCATGAAAGAGGGGGAGAATGTATTTGCACCAGACCTTACTTTCCATGGATATCGTTACATTGAGATCACAGGTCTGGATCAGGAGCTTCCGGCAGACTGCATTAAAATGCAGGTACTTTCTTCACTGGACGCAAGTGCTGAATATGAGTCCTCCAATGAGCTGACCAACCAGCTTTTTGCAAACATTACAAACTCTACAACAAGCAACTATATTTCCATTCCGACAGACTGCCCGCAGCGTGACGAGCGTATGGGATGGACGGGTGATGCACAGATTTATGCACTGTCTGGTTCTTATGTAGCAGACACTTACAACTTTATGCGTCAGTGGATGGATACCGTCCGTGCTGATTGTGGTGAAACAGGAATGTCTTCCCAGTATTGCCCTGCTTTTGTGAATTATGATCTGGAAGCAGATGACAAAATCCCACATAACGGACAGAGCTTCGGTATTACCTGGAACTGTCTGGTTGTAACTATTCCGTACAACTTGTATATGCAGACTGGAAAACTGGACATTGTAAAAGATAATATTGATAATATTTATGCGTATGTAGACCACCTTGCTTCCACACCGATGAGCTACAAGGATGAGAACGGGGACAAGCAGGAGGATGCACGTCTAACTGGTGAAACTGGTACACTTTGCGACCACCTTTCCAGAATCCCGACTGACGGTGTAATGCTTGGAAATGTGCTTTATATTAACTGTCTGGATCAGGCAGCAGTTCTTGCTGATGTTATGGGCGATACAGATAAGGCAGAAAGCTATCGTGAGACAGCTGCAACTGCAAGAGAAGCATGGAATGAGTTTTTCATTGATCCGGATACTGGAAAAACAAAGAACACTAAGGGCGAGATTCAGGATACACAGGCTTCTTATGCAACTCCTCTTCGTTTCCATGTGGTAAGTGATGAGAATCTGGAAAAAGTTCTGGAGAATTATAACGCAACAATCGCAGAGGCTTCCGGTGAGGACAGTGATGGAATGCCGATTGTTCCTTACACTTTGACAACTGGATTTAATGCAACTGGAAACCTGTTAAATGCACTTTCCGATTATGGCTTAAATGATACTGCTTACAAGCTGTTTGAGTCCACAGACTATGCTTCCTGGCTCTATCCGGTAACACAGGGTGCAACCAGTATCTGGGAGCGTTGGAACGGTTATACAAATGAGCTTGGATTTAACGGAAACAACAGCATGAACTCCTTTAACCATTATTCACTTGGTGCAGTTTACGAGTGGATGGTAGCTTACCAGCTTGGAATCAAGTCTGACGAGACACAGCCTGGCTATCAGCACTTTATCCTGCAGCCCACTGTTGGAGGTGATTTCACAGAGGCAAAGGGAAGCTATGATTCTGTTTACGGAACCATTAAGAGCGGCTGGACAGCAGCTGACGGTGCGATGACATCCTATGATGTAACCGTTCCAGCGAACACCTCCGCAACCTTGTACCTGCCAGTATCTGGTGAGGTAACTGCATGCGATGGTGTGACAGTAACAGGTGCTGTAACACATAATGCAATTGAAACACAGCAGATGGAACTGGTGGCTGGAACTTATCATTTCGAAGTTGTGGATGGTAATGTGACTGTGACAGCTGCATAAAAATTTATGATGGAATGCTTTACTACAGAGTATTGCATAGATAGCTTATCATAGATAAAATCCTCCGTTTTATTATGAGTGAGTGATGAAAAGATCAGTACTGGGAGAGAGTTTTTGAGAATCAGAAAATTGAAATTTCAGCTACTGGTCTTTTTTGTAAAAAACGTTGTACCAGAGCATGTTTGAAAAGGTTTTTCGCAAAGTGGGAACGTACAGATTGTGAGAATGATTTTCAAGCACACTTTGGTATCTGTCTTAAAACTTTTCCTTGCTAAATCGTAAAAGTCTGTTAGAATATGTATAAAATATGGGCAGATATGTCAGCAGATAGAATTTTTCAGACTGTTTGACTGATATGAGAAAGAACGCCCACAGGCGAGGTGACAGCTATGATTACACTGAACGATTATTTATATTCCGGAGATACGGTTTTAAAGATTTTACAGAAATATACAGAGGATCTGCGTAAGGAAGCGAAGAAGAACCATAATGAGGTTGATTTAGTGCACAGCAATTTTCTGCTCCAGATCACGGAGCTTTTGGAGCACAATGATTTCCTTACAGCCCAGTCCCAGAAAATTCGGGAATTTTATAAATATATGGCCCATGAATATCCATTTCTTGCTTTTACATTTAAAGGTAGGATTAAGTCATTAATCCGGGCAGAAGAGAAATTTAATGGATATGTAGTGGAATATATTTACGATTATTACAGGGAAAATGGTACTTATCCGTCGGTTGCAGAGCTGAAAAATAAGCTGAGCTGTTTCCGTGATTTTATTGCTTACCGGATTGTGGTCTGTATGCCAAGATGTCACTTGAAGCCAGGGGAAGACCAGGAGCAGGCGTCTATCCGCTATCTTTATGAGATTGCAAATGTGCTGCCAGGATTTCTGGAAGAGAGAGGCTTTACAGCAGAATCGGCTCAGGGAGTGAAATTGAGTACTTCTGATCAACTGAATGATGATGTGAAGCCTTATTACAGAGATTATATTTGCGGTACCAGTGAATATGGGTATCAGTCTTTACATATCACGTTCTATGATAACAGCTCCAGATCCTACATGGAGGTACAGCTCCGTACCCAGAAAATGGATGATACTGCGGAAATCGGTCCTGCCAATCATCTGGGCTATGAGAAACGCCAGCAGGACGAGCGCGCCAGAAGAGATGTGATCCCGGAAGGGGAATGTGTTTACTTCGACGAGGCTTATGAGCGGGGAATGAAGCTGCTTTCCCTGGAATTAGCAGATCTTGATGTGAATATGTTTTCTGCGGTAAATAACAGCCTGATCAACGATGGCTGTGGGTTGTTCAGAGGAAGGCTGATTCTGCCCTATGAGCATTTGTCAAGGTTTCAGAATGATGTGATCGATTGACAATAGAAATGTAAGTGGAGAAATAAAAATGTTAAAGAAAAAAATGTTAATTGCGTTAGGAATGGCAGCAGTATTAAGTGTGGGCTGTGTAAGTGCAACTGTCTGGGCTGAGGAAAATGCAGAAAAGCAGACAGAAGAAGCAGAGAACAGTTCTGATCCCGAAGAAGAGGAAGATGTTGATTCAGAAGAGTTTGACAATCCGGAGATCGAAGAGGGATACACCACAGAATTAGAAGACTGTACAAAGGTGGTTTCCTGGTGCAAAAATGGAGACAATAATATTTACGGACAGTTCTATTATCCGGAAGATTTTGACGAGACAAAGACCTATCCAGTAATCATTATGAGCCACGGAATTGGTTCCACCTCCCAGATGGTAGAGCGTGCAAAATGGCCGGAAAAAGCAGCTCAGGATGGATATGTGGTTTATACATTTGATTTTTGCGGAGGCTCCTTTAACGGAAATAGTGATGTAGATTTCATGGACATGACAGTGATGACAGAGAAAGAAGATTTAAGTGCTGTTATGGATTTTGTGAAAACAAAGGATTTTGTAGACCAGGATCACATTTTCCTTCTTGGACAGAGCCAGGGCGGTCTTGTAAGTGCCCTGACTGCAGCAGACAGAAAAGATGATGTGGCTGCTATGATCCTGGTTTATCCGGCACTTTGCATTGCGGATAATGCCCGGGAAATGTATGCTTCCGCGGATGATATTCCGGAAGACAGAGCTGAGATGCCGGTAGGAACTGTGGGTTCGGGGTATGTGAAAACAGTTTATGATCTGGATGTATATGATACCATCAGTGCGTATGAGGGGGATGTTATGATTATCCATGGAATCAATGACAGCCTGGTGCCATACAGCTACTCTGAAAAGGCAATTGAGGAAGCGTATACAGGGGAAGGTTCCGTTCTGGTTCCAATTTATGGAAAGAAGGCTACCCATGGTTTCGAGATGAATTTTGAAGAGGGAAGAGATTACGCAGAGAGTGTTGGATTGGAATTTTTGGATGCGCATTTGAAAGAGTGACACATTGAAGACACTATAATCATGTACACAGAATTGTGTATTTACCCAAAGAAAAGTATATAAAGAATTAAAAAAAGGCATTGCAAGGAATTATATGGCGCCTGTAAACGATTTGATTTTGGAGTCAAACGTTAGGGAGAGGCTATATCCTGCAATGCCTTTTAAAATCCTTCAAATATTTATATGAAAATTGCTAACAGGTACGCTTATGCTCCTTATTTCTCTGGAAACATTTTTCCGAAGAGAAAACGGATCAGCGGTCCACAGTACATCAGCTGCCAGAAGAAGGCAACCGGGAAGTTCATGAAAGTGGTCTGGAGCCATACGGCAACGAACTGGGAACCTGCATTTTTAAATAAGATTGTGGCAATTAAGCTCATGATCGGGCACATAATGCAGATGATCATAACAGAAATTGCAACTGTGATTGCGAAAGGTCTGTCTTTAGGTGTGACAATACGAAAAGCAAGCTTATGGGCAAGGTTATCAACAATAAAGAACTCCAGCACAAATGCAACCGGCTACATGATCTTCATTTCGCCGAAAGCCATGAGAAATACCTGGTTGCTCATTCCACCGATATTCAGGGAAATGTTGTAGCAGATCATGGCGTAGACCATAAGGAAGGCCATCATCAGAGTGAAAATAACATTTTGAAACTTAGTTTTTGGCATAAAATTGTTCTCCTTTTTCTAAAAATGGGTACAAAAAAGACACATGTGTTGTTCGTTATCAAGCGTACACTTGTGTCGTTTCCAATTTTATACCAGAGCTGATTTGTTATTAAATTGTTTACCGAATGATTATTATACCAGATAAATGAGAAAATGCAATAAGAAAATCGATATATAAGATGGACTAAGAAATGATAATGGGGATTTTTTATAAGTCAGAATGCAGTTTTATTTATGTTCCTTGGTTATATTAAACTAGTAGTTTATTGCAGAATATGTAGTTCTTCTGGTAATATAAAACATGTAAGAAATCATATCGGTCATTATCCCGCTAAGGAGGCGGAGCGGACTGTAAATCCGCTGTTATCATAACACGAGTGGGTTCGATTCCCTCATGACCGAGCATACTCCTGTAGCTCAGCTGGATAGAGCACGCGTCTACGAAGCGCGGTGTCGAGAGTTCGAATCTCCCCAGGAGTGCTTCCAATGGCAGATGTCTTGGAACAAAGTGAATTAGGTAAGGAAATGGTGCAAAGGAAGAAAGCTGTCTGTGACTGGACGGCTTTTTTTTATTGAGATTCAATCTCTGGACTTTAAAAATGTGCTATTTGCGATAAATTTATTACACTTTACGTTAAAAACAGGTATGGGAATTGCAGAGTGTTATAATAAATCTATAATATGAAACATGTAAAAAATTGGAGGATGAAGGTATGAAAACAAAGCAGGCTGTAAATCCGTACCTGCCAAGCTGGGAATATGTGCCGGATGCAGAACCGCATATTGTAGACGGGCGTGTATACATATATGGTTCTCATGATCTTTTTAACGGCTTGAATTTCTGTCTGGGCGATTATGTATGCTGGTCAGCACCGGTGGACGATCTGGGCAACTGGCGTTATGAGGGTGTTATTTTCAAAAGAGAGCAGGATCCGGCAGCACCGAAGATCCGTCTTACAAATGGTCTGGCAGCACCGGATATGATCCAGGGACCGGACGGAAGATTTTATCTTTACTATTTCATGGGCGGTACAAAGATGATCTCTGTGGCTGTCTGTGACAAGCCGGCAGGCAAATATGAATTCTATGGTTATGTAAAATATGCAGACGGCACACCGATCGGTAAGAAGAATGAGCCGTTGCAGTTTGACCCGGGTATTTTCATGGACGACGACGGAAGACTGTATCTCTACAGTGGCTTCGCCCTTCAGGGAAATCCACTTCTGCTGGACGGTTCCAAGCCAACAGAGCATGGTTCCATGTGCTTCGAGTTGGATCCTGCAGATATGCTCACTGTAAAAATGGGACCGAAATACATCGGAATTGCCAGTGAGAAAGAAGCGCCGGGAACCTCCTACGAGGGACATCCGTTCCTGGAGGCAAGTTCCATGCGTAAATTCAATGGAACCTATTATTTCATCTACAGTTCCCTGAACAGCCATGAGCTTTGCTATGCAACCAGCGATAATCCTACCGGTGGATTTGAGTTTGGCGGTGTTCTGGTCAGCAACGGAGACATCGGCCTTCCGGGAATTACAGATGTGAAAAACGCAAGAAACTGCACTGGAAATACTCACGGAAGTCTGATCGAGATCAACGGAAGCTATTACGTTTTCTATCACAGACACAGCAACCGTAAGCAGTCCTCCCGTCAGGCATGTGCTGAGCGGATCCGTTTCGAGGAAGGCAAATTTTATCAGGCAGAGATGACCTCCTGCGGTCTGAACGACGGACCACTTAAGGGAAAAGGAAACTATCCTTCCTACATTGCCTGCAACATATATGGTAAAAAAGGAACCCGTTTCTTAAGCATGATCAAGCATCCAAAGTCTGGTCATCCATATCTGACTCAGGATGGAAAAGACCGTGAGCTGGGACCAGACCAGTATGTGGCAAATATGTGCGACGGAGCTGTTGCGGGCTTCAAGTATTTTGATCTGCGTGAGACTTCAAAGGTTCGCATTAACATTAAGGGAAAAGCAACTGGAGTTGTTTATGTGACTACAGAGGAAGGCGGCAAGCCAGTGGCAAAGATCCAGGTGAAGCCTTGCAAAGAGCAGCATGGCTTTGCAGCTGATTTAAGCGGACTTGGCGAGAAGGAAGCTCTGTATTTCAGCTACAAGGGAACTGGTGCGTTTGACTTTATGTCTTTTGACCTGAAGTAAAAACACCTTAAAAAGCAAGAAATACTTTATCTGCTAATAGCAGACAAAGTTTAAATAAAAGGGAAAAGAGTTTATCTTAAGAGTCAAATAAACCCAGGAGGCGAAACACTTGAACATTACTAATTTTGCAAAAAAAGTTGCAGAAAAGCCGGTTTTCAAAACCCGTATCAAATCCAGTGAGGTAAAGATCCCGGAGATGATCATCGGCTATTTTCTGGCTCCGTTTTGCGCCATGTTTGCCAACTCCATTTTTGGTGCTTATCTGAACCGTTATTATGTGGATGTACTTGGCTGGACAAAATTCGGGGCATTTGCCACACTTCTGCCTATGGTATCCGTGATCTTCGTAGTTCTCGGAAACCTGATGATTGGGCAGTGGATCGACAATACCAGAAGCACCCAGGGAAAAGCAAGGCCATACCTGATTCTTGCTGCTCCTATGCTGATCGTGGCGATCATTCTTATGTTTATGACACCAACCAGAGGCAACAATGCCATTCAGATGATCTGGATTGCAGTGTCCTATAACCTGTATTATGCACTTGCATATCCATGCTTTTACTGTGCACACAGCTCCATGGTTTCTCTTTCCACCAGAAATTCTGAGAGCCGTGGACTTCTTGCAACACTGTCAAACGCAGCCATGGTTGCTTCAGCAGGAGTTGGAGCCAGCATTCTGGTACCAATCCTTCTTCAGAGCTACCTGTTCGTGACAAAGGATGGCGGAATCGATGTGGATGCCAGCTATGCACATTGGAGAGTGATTTCCATCGTGCTTTGCCTGGTAAGTGCGTTTGGATGTCTGCTGGAGTACTATTTCACAAGAGAGCGTATTACAGAAGAGACCATCGACCTGAATGTGAAAGAAGAGAAGCTTCCGCTGAAAAAGCAGCTGGAGGGCTGTATCCACAACAAATACTGGTGGATCATCATTCTCTACTTCCTGATTTTCCAGTTTGGTCAGCTGATCAAAAACAGTTCCATGAGCTTCTATGTAAGATGGATGTTTGACAACGTAATTAATTCTGCCAATCCGGAGCAGACTTCCGGAACGCTGATGTCCACACTTGGTCTGGTTGGCGGAATTCCGACTGCAATCGGTATGGTGGTGGCCTGGCCCATCGCCCGTAAGCTGGGTAAAAAGAGAGCTGTTGTTTCCGGACTCTGCTTCTCCGTTGTAGGAGGTCTGGTATGCTTCGTAAATGTCAACAGCTTTGGACTGGTTGCTACCAGTATGGTTCTGAAGGGAATTGGAAGCATCCCGGCTATGTACGTAACTATGGCACTTCTTTCCGATGTACTGGATCATCTGGAAGCGAAAAATGGTTTTCGAAGTGACGGATTTACCATGTCTGTTTACAGCTCTATTATGGTAGGCCTTAGCGGACTTTGCATCGGTGTGCTGAACAGCCTTCTTACATTTGCAGGCTACAGCAACACAGGTATTGCCTGCAATCCGCAGACTCTGGAGATCATCGACAATGTGACAAATTACACAGGCCAGATCGTGTACCGCCAGATGGGCGGCGTGGAGCAGGTACTTGCATTTGCATTCCTTGCTGCGGACGTGATCACATATGCGATCGTTATCATTCTTATGAGCCGCCTGGATGTGGAAAAACACATCGAAGAGGACCAGAAAAAGATCAAAGAGAATCAGAAGAAAGCAGCAGAAGGAAAGTAAAAAAAGGCGACTGCCGTACGGGACTTTCATTGAAATTATAATTGTTTCAGAACCTGTTTCCTGTTATACTATTACTATCTTTAGTTCGTGCAAGTGCTTCCGGCCTTCTGGTGCAGCTGTCACTGCACTGGAGGGCTGTTTTTTGTATAGCGGCATTTTCATATAACAACGATCAACAGGACGGGTGAGAAACAACTATGATAAGAATTGCAATTGTGGAAGACGACCGGCACGACCGGGAGGCTTTGAAAAAATGCCTGAGCCGTTATGAGAAAGAGAATCAGGTGAAATTTTCTCTCACGGAATTTCAGGATGGGGAAGATATTGTGACGGATTACACTGCCAGCTATGATCTTATTATTCTGGACATTGAGATGGCTTTTCTAAACGGAATGAAGGCGGCGGAGAAAATCCGTGAACTGGATACAAACGTGATCATTATTTTTATTACCAACATGCCCCAGTACGCCATTCAGGGGTACAAGGTGAATGCGCTGGATTATATTCTGAAGCCCATTTCCTATTTCTCATTTTCTGAGAGCATGGCAAGGGCCCTGACTAAGGTGAAGACACCGGAGAAAGAGTATATTACCATTGTCTTAAAAGGTGGGAAAAAGAAGCTGGATGTGGCGCGGATCTGCTATGTGGAGGTGCAGGATCACGTTCTGATCTATCATACACTGGACGGGGATTTTGAAACAAAGGGCACCATGCGTGATACAGACAATCAATTTGACCCGAAGAAATATTTTCGGTGCAACCGCTGTTATCTGGTAAATCTGGAATTCGTGGAGACCTACCAGGGCAGCGATATTATGGTAAATGGCGACACTATTCAGGTGAGCCGGAGCAGGCGCAAGCCGTTTTTGGATGCCCTGAATGAGTATATGAATGAGGTGGGAAAATGAGCGGCACAGTGGTGAATACTCCGGGGTATTATTACGCCATTTCTTACTGGCTGTCTGCGTCGGTGATGATTTTTGTGCAGGGGTGTGGAAAAATAGACCTATGGAAATATCTGTACAGTGTGCTTAGTTTTATCAGTATTTTTACAGTTATGTTTTTCACGGATGGAATAAAACAGATCTTTTTTATGCCTCTTATGATATGCGTTTTTGGGCTTATGCTATTGTATATGAAGATGGCAGGAGAGCTTCCATGGCGTGAAACCGGATTTTATTGTGCGAAAGCATTTATCAATGCGGAGTTTGCTGCTTCTTTGTGCTGGCAGATCCATTATTTTTATACAGGGGATTTCAGCGGCCTGATGAAGGGAACTTCAGAGCAGACTGCCTGGCGGCTCCTGCATATGGTAGTGATTTATGCAGTGATGTACATTTTGGTCTACCTGATCGAACGCTACCTAAAAAAGGATATTGAGGAATTACAGATTACCCGCAGAGAATTGCTGGTTGTGTATTTTGTAGTGATCGTTGTGTATTGCATCAGCAATGTAAGCTATGTGGATGTAAAAAGTATTTTCAGCGGCGGTACAGCCATGGACGTTTTTATCATCCGTACCCTGGCTGATCTTAGCGGAATGGCAGTGCTTTATGCCTATCACATTCAGGTAAAAGAAATCCAGATGAGATTCGAGAAGGACACCCTTCAGAATATTACAAATATGCAGTACCAGAACTACAAGCTTTCCAAGGAAAGCATTGATATTGTCAATCAGAAATATCACGACCTGAAGCACCAGATAAACCTTTTGAAAACCGGCGCAGACACGGAAAAGGCAGGGGAATATCTGGAGCAGATGGAACGGGAAATCAAGATTTACGAGACACAGAATAAAACGGGAAACAAGGTTCTGGACACGATTCTTACCAGTAAGAGCATGCATTGCCAGCGACATGGCATTGAATTGAAATTTATGGGTGAGGGACAGCTTTTGAATTTTATGGAAGATATGGACATTAGTGCCCTTTTTGGAAATATGCTGGATAATGCCATTGAGAGTGTGGTGAAGATCAAGGATCGCCAGAAGCGCCTGATTTCCATTCATGTGATACAGGAAAGGCAGTTTATCCGTATCCGTACTGAGAATTACTGTGAAGAGGACGTTCAGTTTCAGGATGGACTTCCCGTTACCACAAAGAAGGATAAAAGGTTCCATGGATATGGGACGAAGAGTATAAAAAAAATCGTGGAGAAGTATGGCGGATCGGTTATGGCTGGCAAGACAGATAACTGGTTTGAATTGAAGATACTGATTCCGATGAAAGGTTAATGGAGGAATAATAAATGCCATCATATAGTATTATTGATAATTTTGAAATCCACAAAAACAACCGTTTTCTGGAGATTGCAGAGTCTCTGAAACCGGAGCTTTATCATAAGGAAATAAAAGCGGCAAAAGAGATCATGGTGGGAAAAGACCGCCAGATGCGGACTGTGGTGGCAGAAGAGCACCCAATTGAAAACCTGTATGTAAAATCCTTAAAAAGAGATGACACCGTATTTGTAGATTTCGGGGATCACGCAGTGGGCTATGTGACTCTGGAACTGAGCAAAACCGGAAGTCACCAGGATGCGCCGGTTTATTTTTACCTGAAATTTGGTGAGCGCCTGGAAGAGATGACCGATAAGACCGCAGATTATGATGGCTGGCTCAGCCGTGGCTGGATCCAGGAAGAATATATCCATGTGGATGTGCTTCCGGCGAAGGTGAAGCTGCCAAGAAGATATTCCTTCCGTTACATGGAGCTTCGTGTGATCGATACTTCTGCCAAGTTTCAGCTGAAGATTGACGGAATTTCCTGCGACACCGTTTCCGCGGTTAATATGGATTCTGTAGAAAACATTGATTTTGGTGATCCTCTGCTGAACCAGATCGACCTGGTAAGCCGCAAAACGCTGAAAGAATGTATGCAGGATGTTTTTGAGGACGGACCGAAGCGTGACCGCAGAATGTGGCTTGGTGATCTGAGGCTTCAGGCCAGAGCCAATTATTACACCTTCAAGAATTATGACCTTGCGAAACGCTGTATGTACATTTTCGCAGGGCTGCTTTTTAACGAGGGAAAATTAAGCGCCTGTGTATTCACAGAGCCGGATATGGAACCGGATGACACTTACCTCCTGGACTATGCTCTATTTTTCACGTCAGTGCTTCTGGATTATTATGAGGCAACTGGTGATCTGGAAACCCTCAAGGATCTTTATGAGGTAGCGGTTGATCAGATCCGCATTGCCATGACACAGCTCAATGAAAAAAATGTTGTGGAGGATTTAGGAGATGCATTCTGGTGCTTCCTGGACTGGGGCGATGGCCTGAATAAGCAGGCTGGTGCCACTGCTGTGCTGATCTATTGCATCCGTTATGGAATCCGCCTTGCCAGGATTCTGGATAAGCAAGAGGATATCAAGTTGCTGGAAGAGAAGCAGGCCATGCTGAAGCAGGCTGCTGTGAAAGAGTTCTGGGATGAAAACCTTGGAATGTTCGTAAGCGGTCCGGATCGTCAGGCTTCCTGGGCAACCCAGATCTGGATGATCCTTGCCCGCGTCTTTGACAAAGAGACCAACCGCAAGCTGATCCACCATGTTATGGAAGTAAATCCGCGAATCCGCATGGTAACTCCATACATGTATCACCATTATATTGATGCGCTCATCCGCTGTGATGAGAAAGAGCTTGCCTTAGAAGAAATGAAACGTTACTGGGGCGAGATGATCCACGACGGCGCTGACACCTTCTGGGAACTGTATAATCCGTACAACCGGGAGGAATCTCCCTACGGTTCCAGCATGGTCAACAGCTATTGTCACGCGTGGAGCTGCACACCGACGTACTTCCTTAGAAAATTTTATATGGGTGATGGGAAATAGAATTGAGAAAGAGGGTCTTGCAGAAATGCAGGATCCTTTTGCACACCCCACTTTGCGGTATGTTTTGTCCGGATTTGGTTGTCGCAGTTAGTATATGGAGAGGTTAGCATTAAAATAGCCCTGCCATTTATGAAGGCAGGGCTGAAATAATTATTTCTTCTTATTTTTCTTAGATTTCCTGCTCTCGTTCTGAGCAGTCTGAGCTTCCTCAGCAGATTTCTTAAAGCGTGCGAAAAATCCTTTTTTCTTTTTAACCGGAGCATCCAGGTTACCACGGATACCTTTCACACCTACTATGTAAAGTCCGCTTACTTCAGCCTTGATCTCCTTCTTTACAGGAATAAGGTCGAATACCTTCTCGTCTGCAATGAGAATGGAAATCTTCGGTCCAACCTTTGCCTTAACAATGGGCATCTTGGAACGGCGGAGAAGCTTCGGTGTCTGGTCAATGACCATCTGTGGGAGACCAGATTCCTTAAGTGGCATTCTCTTCTTATCAATAACGAGCATGGAAACGGTCTGTTTACTTGCCTCGATCTGTGCCTGCTGTTCTTCCTGTTTCTTCTGGGTCTTCTTGCCAAAAAAATACAAACCAATCAGTAATCCAATGAGGATTACGAGAATCACCAGAAGGACGATTGTTACTGGATGCATACTTATCCTCCTACATATAAAGTTTCTTAATAACGATTCAGCCTGCATGATTCCGCAAAGTGTGTAACGGGAAATGCACTGAACAGTTACGTTTCTTATTACATAAGTTACATTTTAACATCATTTTTTACAAAAGGCAATTACAATTAGAAAATATTAACACCAGATAATGCAAAGGAGAGGTAGTAATTAAAGGAAATTTCATGTATAATGAAATCTGCTGGTTACAAAATGGATAAGATTGTCTGATATGGTTAAAATGTTAATGTCAGAGAAGGTTTGCACAGGGTGTGAACAGCAGCATATGAGGGGAACTGACAGATAAGGAGTTATAGAATATGAAAAAATCTGATACAGAGCAGGATACCTCTGCTCTGGAAGAGAAAATAGTTCCCGAAAGACAGACAGACGAGGAACTTGATAAAGAACTACAGCAAATAGAAGAAGAGAACCGCCGGGAAGAGCAATATTATGAGGAACGCCGCCGTGAACGTCATGAGCGTAATCTGAAGAGAAAAAAGAGGCAGATACGAAATCGTAATCTGGCTCTTATTATTACTGCTTTGGTGATACTGGGCGGGGTTGGTTATTATTTCAGAGACCAGCTGGGACTGCAGGATAAAGCAGAGATGCTGGTGGCAAAGGCGAAGGAAGTAATTCCGGGAAATAGCACACAGAGTCAGGAGAATACGGGTTCGGCAGATGGCGAACCAGAGACAGAAGGAAAGACAACTGGAGAAACACCGGAGGCAGATGCAAATAGCACTGACGATTCCGAAAATCAGGAAAATGATGGAAGCGATACCGGTAAAGCTGGGCAGGAGGGAAACAGTACCGGGGAATCATCCGATACCCAGAACCAGCCGGAACAGGAGGTTACCCAGGCCGCTGCTGAGGATGTGAACAGAGTGATGCCTCAGGCCGCAGCAGCAGGAGCGGGTATTATCAGAAGACAGATCCGCCATGAGAAAAAGGTGCTGACCACCGCAAAAGAAAAAGCGACCCAGTATGATTATGACGGCGCCATCAGCCTTCTTCAGAAAGACAATGCATACGTGCGAAACGTGCATTTTCAGAATGCAGTCCAGAAATTCCAGAAAACAAAGGATAAATGCGTAGCGTGGTCTCCGGAACAGGTGACACATATTTTTTATCATTCACTGATTGCAGACACCTCCAAGGCATTTGACGGAGACTATAAGACGGATGGTTATAACCAGGTTATGACCACCATGACAGAATTTAATAAGATCACCCAGATCATGTATGACAAAGGGTACGTAATGGTAAATCTCTACGATCTTGCCGAACTGGATGAGGATGGCAGGATGAAGGCGAAACAGATTTATCTGCCTAAGGGAAAAACGCCTTTTGTACTTTCCCAGGATGATGTGTGCTATTACCATTCACAGGATGGTGACGGCATTGCCACCAGGCTTGTGGTAGATGACGAGGGCAAGGTCCGGAATGAGTATGTGCAGGACGATGGAAGTACTGTTGTGGGAGACTATGACGTGGTACCGCTTATTGACCGCTTTGTGGAAGAACATCCCGATTTTGCCTACCATGGACATAAGGGAATTGTGGCGCTTACCGGCTATAATGGAATTCTTGGATACCGTACAGATATCAGTTACCAGACAAGACCCGATGATCTGAATGACGACAAAAAGGCATGGCTGGATGCCCATCCGGATTTTGACCTGGATACGGAGCGTGCCGGGGCGAAGAAGGTTGCGGATGCCATGAAAGCAGAAGGATGGACTTTTGCAAGCCATACATGGGGACATAAGAATATGTCTACGGTTTCTATGGAGCGTCTGCAGACTGATACTGAGAATTTCAAAGAAAATGTGGATCCGCTTATTGGCGGAACAGATATTATTATATTTGCTTTTGGAGCAGATATAAATGGAGGCGGAGAATATACCGGGGATGAGAAGTTTAATTACCTGAAATCTCAGGGATACGACTATTACTGCAACGTGGATTCCAACAAATACTTTGTGCAGATCACAGACGAGTATTTCCGGATGGGACGAAGAAATGTAGATGGATACCGCATGTATTACAATCCGGAGCTGCTTTCCGATCTGTTTGATGCAAGTGAGGTGTTTGATTCTTCCAGACCGACGCCGGTACCTCCGATGAATGGCGGCTGATAAATAGCTGCTGGTCACGGAGTGAACAGTAACCGATAAATAGAAAGATTAAACAGAATTCCGCCAGCAGGCTTTCTTTTTGGAAGAAAATGTGATAATTTTATAGAAGAGAAACTGAAGGGAGTATGAAATGAAAAGAAAAGCATATTTAGCAGCTCTGGTAATGTGTATGGCACTTGCCGTAAATGGCTGTGGAAACGATAAAGAAACTGAGAATAAAGCTGCGCAGGAGCAGACAGAAACTACAACCGATACAACAGACACAGCAGATTCCCAGACGCAGGCAGAACCATACACCGATTCTACCGGTGCTACACGCCTTGTTTCTGTGGATAATGTGGAGAAATATATTACCATTGCAGACTATAAGGGGATAACTCTTGACAATTCTGTACAGGAAGTTACAGATGATGCTGTAGAAAACCGTGTTGCCGAGAATCTGAAGGACAATTCCGTAGAAGTGACGGATGAAAGCGCTGTTGTACAGGATGGGGATACCGTTACCATCAACTTCGTAGGAACCAGGGATGGCGAGGCGTTTGAGGGCGGAACCGGAAATAATTACGATCTTGTGATCGGAAGCGGAACCATGATCCCCGGATTTGAAGAGGGAATTGTTGGCATGAAGAAGGGAGAGACCAAGGACGTACCGGTTACTTTCCCGGAGAGCTACCGCAGCACAGAACTGGCTGGCAAGGACGCTGTTTTCCAGATCACAGTGCAGAGTTTCAAAAGACCGCCGGAACTGACCGATGACTGGGTAGCATCGAATACCGATTATACCACAACAGATGACTATAAAGCTTCTGTCCGCACACAGCTTGAGCAGGAAGCGCAGGATCAGGCGCAGAGCAGTCTGCGCAGTACAGCATGGACAACCATCTTTACCAATTCCGAGGTTGTGGAATACCCGGAGAAGGATGTTGAAGAGGCAGCGAAGACTTTCCGGAGCCAGGCTGAAGCTTATGCGAAGCAGGGAAACATGGAACTTAAGGATTTTGTAGAATCCCAGGGTGTTTCCATGGATGATTTTGAAGCGCAGTGCCAGCAGTATGCACAGGCGAAGGTAAAACAGGATCTGATCATCCAGGGAATTATGGATGCTGAGGGAATGACACTGGAAGACGAGGAAAGCCTTGCAATCCAGAACCAGCTGGTTGAGCAGTATGCATCAGGAGATCTGGCTGCGCTGATCGATACTTATGGACAGGTAGCTGTCGACGAAAGCATTGGACTTATGCGGGTTCAGGATTTCATTATTGCAAATGCAAATTATGATCAGCCTGCAGCAGATACGGCAGACAGCCAGGCAGCAGATGAGGCAGAGACTACAGATACAGCAGAGAATACAGATAATACCGGTGCAGCGGCTGACAGCGCATCAGAACCGGATGCCAGTGCAGATGCACAGGACACAGATTCAGAGAATTAATCCCGGGAGAGGAACTTAAATCATGATTATCAGAAATGGAGAAGTATTTCAGGAAGATGGAAGCTTCAAAGTCCAGGATCTGTATGTGGAAGATCATAAGATCGTGGCCTCTGAGGATGAAATAGCAGATAAAACAGTGATAGATGCAGCTGGGCTTAAGGTACTTCCAGGACTGGTTGATGTCCACAGCCATGGAGCATTCGGGCACGATTTTTCAGACGCAGATCCGGAAGGGCTTAAGATGATTCTGAAATATGAGAAAACGCATGGAATTACATCTTATTGTCCCACGTCCATGACATTGCCTGCGGAAGAACTGAAAGAGATTTTTTCCACTATTAAGACAGTAGGCGTTATGGAAGATGGTGCCACTGTGAGGGGAATCAATATGGAGGGACCGTTCCTGGATCCGAAGAAAAAGGGCGCCCATGTAGAAGGATATATCCGCAGAGCGGATGCTGCTTTTTTCAGGGAACTGAATGCCTATTCCGGAAATATGGTGAAGCTGGTAACTCTGGCTCCTAATATGGACGGAGCTATGGAGTTTATTGATGAAGTACATAATGAGGTTTGTATTTCACTGGGACATACAGCTGCTGATTATGAGACGGCCCGTGAGGCTATGCGAAGAGGGGCACATCATGTCACTCATCTTTATAATGCAATGCAGCCGCTGGCACACAGAGAACCAGGACTTATTGGAGCCGCATCCGATGATGAAGCATGTATGGTGGAGATGATCTGCGATGGTATCCATATCCATCCGTCTGTGATCCGCGCCACATTCAGAATGTTTGGACCAGAGCGGATCGTGCTGATCAGCGATTCCATGATGGCGACAGGAATGGAGAATGGAACTTATCAGCTGGGCGGACAGGAAGTAACCATGAAAGACTGTAAGGCCACTTTAAAGGATGGCACCATCGCTGGTTCTGCAACGAACCTGTATGACTGCATGCGCAAAGTGGTATCCTTTGGCGTGCCGCTTAAGGAAGCTGTCTGGGCTGCTACACGAAATCCTGCGAAAAGCATTGGAATTTACGACGAAGTAGGTTCTCTTTCCGTTGGAAAAGAAGCCGATATCCTTCTGGTAACAGATGAACTGGAATTGAAGAAGGTATTATAAGATCAGAGCGAGTCTGAAAAAGGCTTTCTGCAGGATGTGCTTCACAATTCATAGGAATGATTTTTCAGACAAACTCTAGGGTAACAATAGGTGTAGCTGTGGAGGTAATGAACAGCTACACCACAGATAAAGAGGGAAGATAAATGGATAGAAGGGTATTGCGCGAAAGAATGCGCAGGAAGCAGCGCCAGATCAGGAGACGTAAGATTATCAAGCTGGTAACTTACGTAGTGGCAATGGTGCTGGCTGTGATTTTTGTAATAAGGGGCGTGATTTTCCCAATTGTAAGCCGTATTGGAGGGAAAAGCACTGGAAGTTCCCAGCAGGTGCAGGCGGATGCCGAAGGAGAGGATACGTCAGATAGCGGAACGGATTCTACAGAGGCGCAGCGCCAGCCGTTGAAGGGACAGAGTGATGTTACAAAGGTGGCCTCCCTGACACCAGGCTGGCATGAGGATGACAATGGCCGCTGGTATCAGAATGCGGATGGTACATATTACACAAATGGTTTTGCAGAAATTGGCGGAGTGGAATATGCTTTTGATTCAAACGGATATATGCAGACCGGATGGGTTACAAAGGGTGTCAATGACTACTACTTTAATGATGACGGTTCTTATAATCCAGAAAAGAAACGTCCTTTGATCGCACTTACCTTTGATGACGGGCCGGGTCAGTACACAGACAAGCTGTTGGATTGCCTGGAAGAGAACAACGCCCACGCAACCTTCTTCATGCTGGGCCAGAATGTCCAGAGCTACCAGAGTGAAGTAAAACGTATGCTGGATATTGGATGCGAGATTGGAAACCATTCATGGGATCATAAAAATATGTTTGAACTGAGTCTTGATGATGTAGCTAAACAGTTCAATGATGCGGACCAGGCTCTTATTGATGCCTGTGGACAGGCTTCTACTGTAGTGCGTGCACCATATGGAAACTGCGATGATGATATTATTTCAACTGTTGGAAAACCATTTATCATGTGGTCTATTGACAGTCTTGACTGGAGTTACATGGATGCAGATCTGGACTACAACGGAATTATGAATGACAGCGGACTGCAGGATGGTGCTGTGATCCTGATGCATGATATTCATGAGCCATCTGTGGAGGCAGCGATTCGGCTGATCCCGGATCTGATCGCGCAGGGCTATAAGCTGGTAACCATCAGTGAGATGGCACAAGCCAAGAATGTTACACTGCAGCCTGCAAGATATGCAGAGTTCTGGCAGAGTGCCCTGGATGAGGGACTGGTACCTGGATATGCTGGAAACAGTTCTTCTGAGGATGCTTCTTCTGAAGACAGCTCTGGAAGCGGCAGTTCGGATGATAGTTCAGAAGATTTCAGCGACGGTTCCGGAGATGGAAGCGATGAAAGTGACGGAAGCGACGGATACACGGACGGCAGTGAAGATGGAGATGAGGATTTCAGCTCTGATTCAGGCGAATAAAGTTTGCGCATCAACTGCTGCTTCCTGAGCACTGCGCAAGAAGCAGCGGCTCTGTTATACATTGCAAAGCTGGTCATTTTGAAAGAATTGAACAGTAATATGAAATACGCTTGTACTTAAGAGAAACATGCAAAGTACAGGCGTATTTTTTTACAGGAAAAATTGGTTTAACTGTATGTTTTTTATAAATAATAGACAATTTTGTGGTGACATGGACAGAAAGAATATGCTATAATGTGCATAAGAAATTGAAAGTTTAGGGAGGTAACTTTCGGATGGGAGAGAAATTACAGTTTACAGAGCTTGACCAGTATCTGTTTGGTCAGGGAACCCATTATGATGTTTACAGGAAGCTTGGCGCGCACCCGGTGAAACAGGGGAAAAAAGAAGGCGTTTATTTTGCAGTATGGGCACCTAATGCACAGGCTGTTTCTGTAATTGGAGAGTTTAACGACTGGGACGAGCAGGCATCCCCAATGAAAAAGGTAGGTCCGATCGGTGTATTTGAGGCATTTGTCCCTGGGGCGAAGATTGGACAGCTGTATAAGTTTTTCATTATAGGAATGCATGGGGAGCAAATTTATAAGGCAGATCCTTATGCAAATGAGGCAGAATTAAGACCGGGAACCGCTTCCAGGATCACGGATATCGGAGCGTATAAATGGAAAGATGCCACCTGGATGAAGAATCGCCAGAAGTTTGACGAGAACAAGGATGCCATGGCAATTTATGAAGTCCATCCTGGTTCCTGGATGAGGCATCCGGCTACTGAGGAGAATGAGAAGGGCTTTTACAATTACAGGGAGCTTGCGGTGAAGCTGGCCCGGTATGTAAAGGATATGGGATACACCCATGTAGAATTGATGGGAATCGCAGAGCATCCGTTTGACGGATCCTGGGGATATCAGGTGACTGGTTATTATGCACCAACCTCCCGTTATGGAACCCCTCAGGATTTTAAATACATGGTAGATTATCTTCACAGACAGAAGATTGGCGTGATCCTGGACTGGGTGCCGGCTCATTTTCCAAAAGACGCTCATGGGCTTGTGAATTTTGACGGAACCGCAGTTTATGAGCATGCAGATCCAAGACAGGGGGAGCATCCGGACTGGGGCACGAAGATTTATAATTACGGCAGACCAGAGGTAAAGAACTTCCTGATCGCAAATGCCCTGTTCTGGATTGAAGAGTGCCATGTGGACGGTCTTCGTGTTGACGCGGTTGCATCCATGCTGTACCTGGATTACGGCAAGAATGATGGCCAGTGGGTTGCCAATAAATATGGTGGAAACCAGAACCTGGAAGCAATCGAGTTTTTTAAGCATCTGAATACGGTAGTCCTTGGAAGAAACCATGGAACCGTGATGATCGCAGAGGAATCTACTGCATGGCCGAAGGTAACCGGCAAGGCAGAGGATGACGGCCTTGGATTTTCCCTGAAGTGGAATATGGGCTGGATGAATGATTTCCTGGAGTACATGAAGCTGGATCCTTATTTCCGTAAATTTAATCACAATAAGATGACATTTTCCATGACCTATGCGTACAGCGAGAAGTATATACTGGTGATTTCCCATGATGAGGTTGTTCATCTGAAGAAGTCCATGCTGGAAAAAATGCCTGGAGAGCCAGATGATAAGTTCAAGAATCTGAAGGCTGCTTATACCTTTATGTTCTGTCACCCGGGCAAGAAGCTTCTGTTCATGGGACAGGAATTCGGCCAGCTTCGGGAGTGGAGCGAGGAGAGAGAACTTGACTGGTTCCTTCTTGGTGAAGAGAAGCACTGTGATCTGAAGGATTTTGTGCAGGCACTTCTGAAAATGTACCGCAAATATCCTGCGCTCTATGCAATGGACACAAATCCGTCCGGTTTTGAATGGATCAATGCGGATGACGGGGACAGAAGTATTTATAGTTTCGTAAGGAAGTCACCGACTGGAAGAAACAATCTTCTAGTGGTATGCAACTTCACACCGGTAGACCGTCCGGATTACCGTGTGGGAGTTCCGAAAAAGAAACAGTATACTCTGGTCCTGGATGAGAATGGACAGACGGAGAAGAAGGTATTTAAGGCAGAAACCAGTGAGTGCGATAATCGTCCGTTTTCCTTTGCATATCCGCTTCCAGGATATGGAGTGGCTGTGTTCAAGTATTAAAAATGACTAAAGAATTGGGAAAAACAGGGTTTGGTTTGTGACTGTTGGGGATTTTTCCCAGAAGGTCAAAAATTTGTTGCTATTTGGAAAAAGTTGCGATATAATGAGCCCGAACGAAAAGAAATGGAAAAGTTGTGCATGTTGAAAGGAGAATATTGACATGAAAGTATCTAATATTAAAGACATTCAGAAATTTTTTGATGTAGTAGACAGCTGCACTGGTAAAGTAGAGCTTGTAACTGGTGAAGGTGACAGACTGAACCTGAAATCTAAATTATCACAGTATGTATCTCTTGCAAACATCTTCTCTAACGGTGAGATCCCGGAGCTTGAGATCGTTGCATATGAGAAAGAAGACATTGATAAGCTTATGCATTTCATGATCAACGGCTGATCTGCATAAATCTGTGAAATTAGGATAAATATATTAGGGGATGTGACGTAGTCATGTCCCCTTTTCTGGCAGGTATAGCAAAGGTGTTACGTTGATCCTGGGAGACAGGATGGTCGTTGCTATACAGACAGGAATGAATAACCAGGGGGTATCGGTGCTTCCTGGTCATAGCTTTTTGTGCGAAAATCCCGGCACCAGAGCTGGACGTGCCCCAAGGTATTACGAAGCATGAAAGAAATTGTAATATTTTGGGGGACGAATCTGCTTTGGCGCCCTGTATCATAGAAAGGGGAAATACAAAATGGTAAAGATTGACATTATTTCCGGTTTCCTTGGAGCCGGTAAAACAACTCTTATTAAGAAACTTCTGAAAGAGGCCTTTGAAGGCGAGCAGGTAGTGCTGATCGAGAACGAGTTTGGTGAGATCGGTATTGACGGCGGATTCCTGAAAGACGCTGGAATTGAGATCCGTGAGATGAACTCCGGATGCATCTGCTGCTCCCTGGTTGGAGATTTCGGTGCTTCCCTGAAGGAAGTAGTAGAGAAATATCATCCGGACCGTATCCTGATCGAGCCATCAGGTGTTGGAAAGCTTTCCGATGTGATTAAGGCTGTACAGGGTGTAGAAGAGGATGTTGATATTCAGCTGAACAGCTACACCACAGTTGTGGATGCAAAGAAATGCAAAATGTATATGAGAAACTTTGGTGAGTTCTTTGACAACCAGGTTCAGTATGCAGGGGCCATCATTATGAGCCGTACCGATATTGTAGATGAGAAGAAAGCAATGGAGTCTATGGAACTGCTTCGTTCTATCAATGAGAAAGCTGCCATTATCACCACCCCTATTGAGAAGCTGGACGGAAAGAAGATCCTGGAGGTTATGGAGCATCCGGTATCTCTGGCAGATGAGCTGCTGAAAGAGGAGCATGAGCACCATCATCACCATGATGACGAGTGCGGTTGTGGACATGACCACGATCATGAGCACCATCATCACGACCATGATGAGGAGGATGACCACGATCATGAGCATCACCATCACGATCATGACGGGGAATGCGGTTGTGGACATGACCACGATCATGAGCATCACCATCACCATGACGATGAGTGTGGCTGCGGACATGACCACGATCATGAGCATCATCACGACCATGATGATGAGTGCGGTTGTGGACATCATCACCATCATCATGCAGACGAAGTATTCACCAGCTGGGGACGTGAGACCATTAAGAAGTTCACAAGAGAGGGACTGGAGAAGATGTTGGAGAGCCTTTCCGCTTCTGAAGAGTATGGCGTGATCCTTCGTGCTAAGGGAATGCTTCCGGCAGAGGACGGAACCTGGATCTACTTTGATATGGTTCCAGAGGAAACTGAGATCCGTGAAGGTTCACCGGAGTACACCGGACGTCTTTGCGTAATCGGTTCCAAACTGAAAGAAAACAAGCTGGCTGAATTGTTCGGCGTAGTATAAAAATACAGGGAGGTTTCTGTAAATGGACGAAATTACAGTACCGATTTATCTCATATCCGGCTTTCTGGAAAGCGGTAAGACCTCTTTCCTCAGCTTCACCCTGCAGCAGGATTATTTCCGCACAGAGGGGAAGACTCTTCTCATTCTCTGCGAAGAGGGCGAGGAGGAGTACGACGAGGAAGCTCTTGCGAAAGACAATGTGGTAATTGAGGTTATCGAGAAGGAAGAAGATTTTACACCGGAGCGTCTCCAGGCGCTGGATATTATTCACCAGCCGGAGCGTGTGGTTATGGAATACAATGGAATGTGGCTGGTAAGCAAATTTGAAGAGATGAAGGTTCCGGCAGGCTGGGGCATTGAACAGCACATCACCTGTGTGGATGCAGGCACATTCCAGGTTTATATGCAGAACATGAAATCTATTTTCATGGACATGGTCCGCAATGCGGATATGGTTGTATTTAACCGCTGCAAGAAAGAGTATCCTCTTGCAAACTTCCGTAGAAGCATTAAGGTTGTAAATCCAAGCGCAGAGGTTATTTTCGAGGACGAAGAGGGCGAGATGACCGATATTTTCGCAGATCAGATGCCATTTGATCTGGACACTGATATCGTGGATATTCCGTCGGAAGATTACGGAATCTGGTTCGTAGATGCTATGGATCACCCGGATCGCTATGTTGGGAAAACACTCCGTTTCAAGGCCCGTGCAAGACGCCCAAGAGGAATGGGAAGCAAGTTCTTTATTCCAGGACGTACTGCTATGACCTGCTGTGCAGATGACACTACTTTCCTTGGCTACATCTGCAAGAGTGCTTATGCACCCAAGCTGAAACCAGGTGAGTGGGTTGAGGTGACGGCCAAGGTTGCCTTTGAGAACCGTTCTGAGTACCAGGGAGAGGGAATCGTTCTCTATGCAGAGAATGTAAGCCCATGCGAGCCGCTGGCGGATGAGATGGTATATTTTAATTAATAAGGAAAATAAGAGTATGTATTTAGTTGTTGGACTGGGAAACCCCGGGAAGCAGTATGAGGCGACCCGCCACAATATGGGTTTTGATACGGTCGACGTGCTTGTGGAGCGTCATAATATTCCACAGGGCGGCGTAAAATTTAACGCCATGTACGGCTCCGGGTTTATTGGCGGGGAAAAGGTTATCTTTATGAAGCCGTTGTCCTTTATGAATTTAAGCGGCGGCCCGGTGCAGGAGATGGCAGCTTATTTCAAAATTGATCCGGAGAGCCAGCTGATCATTATTCAGGACGATATTGACCTGGAGCCTGGACAGCTTCGCATCCGGAAGCAGGGCAGTGCCGGTGGCCATAATGGACTGAAGGACATTATCGGCAGACTTGGCACCCAGAAGTTTATGCGTGTAAAGGTTGGCGTAGGCGCCAAACCAAAAGGATGGGATCTTGCAGACCATGTACTTGGCAGGTTTTCGGGTGCAGACCGCAAGCTGGTGGATGAGGCAATCGAGCTTGCCGCAGACGCAGTAGAGAAAATCATAACAGATGGTCCGGATGCGGCCATGAATGAGTACAACCGAAAACGTGTTACAGAGTAATAAAAGAAGTCCAGCAACAAGCTGGGCTTCTTTTGCCCCCAAAATAGATAAAGGAGGAAAGCCATGCTTTCATTTACCCAGCCCCTGAGTGGGATGGCAGAATTTGAAGAAATAGAGAAAAGTCTTGAGAAAAATCAGGGCATTGTGCAGATCACAGGCTGTCTGGAATCCCAGAAGGCACATCTGATCCATGGGCTTTCCGGCAAAGCTCCCATGCGCCTTGTAATCGCAGGTGATGAGCGCCAGGCAAAGGATCTCTGTGAGGACCTGCGCTTCTATGATAAGAATACCATGTTTTACCCGGCGAAGGATCTGCTGTTTTTCCAGGCGGATATTCAGGGGAATCTGCTGATCCGCCAGAGAATGTGCGTGGTGAAGGCACTTCTGGAGCAGAAAGAGCTTACCGTTGTTACCAGCATTGACGGCTGCATGGATTATCTGATGTCGCTGGAAGAGATTCAGAAAAAGGTACTTCATTTTTATTCTGACAGTGTGATCAACATGGATGTGCTGAAAAATACCCTGGTCCAGCTTGGCTACGAGCGGGTAGGACAGGTAGAAATGCCGGGGCAGTTTTCTGTGCGCGGCGGTATTGTGGATATTTACTGCCTTACAGAAGAGAATCCGTGGCGAATCGAGCTGTGGGGAGATGAGGTGGATTCCATCCGCAGCTTTGACGCAGAGAGCCAGCGTTCTTTGGAGAACCTGGATGAGATTTCCATTTATCCGGCTGTAGAGTGGGCGGATGGCAAGAAGATGGTCTGTTTTGCAGATTATTTTCCAAGAGAAAAAATGCTGCTGTTTCTGGATGAGCCAAACCGGATCCTGGAGAACGGACTTGGTGTGGAGCAGGAGTATCAGCAGAGCCGTATGCACAGAGAGGAAAAGGGAGAACAGGATCTCCCGGTGCAGTGGCTTTGTGAATTTTCTAAAGTTCAGAAGGAGTTGAATAAATGCCGGGCGGTGTCTTTGTCGGCCCTGGAGCCCCGTGGCGTGGAGTGGAATTTTGCGTCGGAGAAATACAATCTGACTGTTCAGAGTGTGACTTCCTATAACAGCAGCTTCCAGCTTTTGGTGGAGGATCTGAAGAAATACAAGAAAAAAGGTTATCAGATCATTCTGCTTTCCGGATCCAGAACCAGAGCAGAGCGTCTGGCCAGGGATCTTCAGGAAAATGATCTGAATGCCTTTTACGGTTCTGATTATGACCGGGTGATAAATCCAGGAGAGATCATGGTTCTCTATGGACACGCCCGGAAGGGTTTTGAGTATCCTCTGATCAAATTTGCGGTGATTACAGAGTCCGACATTTTCGGTCAGGAGCAGAAAAAGAAGAAAAAGAAGAAGGTTTACAATGGCAAGCGGATCCAGGATTTTGCGGAGCTTTCCATTGGAGATTATGTGGTTCATGAGAAGCATGGACTGGGAATTTACCGTGGAATTGAGAAGGTGGAAGTTGACAAGGTTGTAAAGGATTACATCAAGATCGAATATCGGGATGGAAGTAATTTGTACATTCTGGCAACCCAGTTGGATCTTTTGCAGAAATACTCTGGCGCAGATACTGCCAAGGCACCGAAGCTGAACAAGCTTGGCACCCAGGAGTGGAACCGTACCAAATCAAAGGTAAAGGGCGCAGTCAAAAATATTGCCAAAGAGCTGGTAGAGCTTTATGCCGTCCGCCAGGAAAAAGAGGGTTATGTGTGCGGTCCGGATACAGTATGGCAGAGGGAATTCGAGGAAATGTTCCCTTATGAAGAAACGGAAGACCAGCTGAATGCCATTGAGGATACCAAGCGTGACATGGAGAGCACCAGGATCATGGATCGCCTGGTGTGTGGAGATGTTGGATATGGCAAGACAGAGGTTGCTCTCCGCGCTGCCTTTAAAGAGGTGCAGGAGAGCAGACAGGTGGTGTATCTGGCGCCAACTACCATTCTGGCCCAGCAGGTTTACAATACCTTTGTCCAGAGAATGAAGGAATTTCCAGTACGGGTAGATCTGCTCTGCCGTTTCCGCACTCCTTCCCAGCAGAAGAAGACGCTCCAGGACCTGAAAAAAGGACAGGTGGACATTGTGATCGGTACCCACAGAGTGCTTTCCAAGGATGTGGAGTATAAGAACCTGGGACTTTTGATCGTAGACGAGGAGCAGCGTTTCGGCGTTACCCATAAGGAAAAGATCAAGCAGCTGAAAAAGGACATTGATGTTCTCACATTGACAGCTACGCCGATTCCCCGAACCCTTCATATGAGCATGATCGGGATCCGGGATATGAGTGTGCTGGAGGAGCCGCCTATGGATCGTATGCCGATCCAGACTTACGTTATGGAATATGATGAGGAGACTGTCCGGGAGGCCATTGGAAGAGAGCTGCGAAGAGGCGGTCAGGTTTATTATGTTTATAACCGGGTGACGGACATTGATGAGGTTGCCCTTCGGATTTCCAAGCTGGTACCAGATGCCAGGGTGGATTTTGCCCATGGACAGATGAGCGAGCGGGAACTGGAACGGGTTATGTACGATTTTATCAATGGAGATATCGACGTGCTGGTTTCTACCACCATCATTGAGACAGGGCTGGATATTTCCAATGTGAATACCATGATCATCCACGATTCCGATAAATATGGACTTTCCCAGCTTTATCAGCTGAGGGGAAGAATTGGACGCTCCAACAGGACTGCCTATGCATTTCTGATGTACCGCAGAAACACCATGCTACGGGAGGTGGCGGAGAAGAGGCTTTCTGCGATCCGGGAGTTCACAGATCTGGGAAGCGGCTTCAAGATCGCCATGCGTGATCTGGAGCTCCGCGGTGCAGGAAATCTGCTGGGAGCACAGCAGCATGGACATATGAACGCAGTGGGCTATGACCTTTACTGTAAAATGCTTAGTGAGGCGGTGAAAGAGGCAAAAGGTATTCATACAATGGAGGATTTCGAGACCACCATTGATCTGAACATGGATGCCTTTATTCCAGATACGTATATCAGCAATGAGTTCCAGAAGCTGGATATTTACAAGCGTATTGCGGGAATTGAGTCTCAGCAGGAATATGATGATATGCTGGAAGAGCTGATCGACCGGTTTGGGGAGCCACCGAAAGCAGTGCTGAACCTGCTTGCCATTGCAAGGCTGAAAGCGCTGGCCCACCAGGGATATATTACGGAAATCAAGCAGCTGCAGCGGGAGATCCGAATCACTCTTTATGAGAATGCACATTTGAACCCGGAGGGAATTCCGCCGCTGGTTGCCAGGTACCGCAGACAGCTGCAATTCAAGCCGGATAAAGAGCCGAAATTCCTGTTTGCCCCGGTGGGGGATATTGTGCAGGCGCTGACGGTGTTTGCAAAAGAGTTGATGGGGCTGGTGGAAGAATAACGAAAATTGTGTGAAATCCGCCAGATTTTCCCCTTTCTACTTGCCCTCATGGGAAAAAAGTTTTATACTCTTATTAGCGTGCCCGTAATAGGAGATTGTGATGGAAGTATACAATGATTTTACCGGCACATCAGTGAAAGGGTAATTGGTGATCAATATGAAGAAAATCGTGAAGAACACAACCGTAGCAGCGCTGGCTGGTGTAATGGCAATTGGAATGCTTTCCGGCTGCGGAAGTAAGACTATAGATGGAGAGAAGACTGTAGCAACTGTAGATGGTACAGACATTCCTATGGGCGTGGTAAGCCTGTATGCCCGTGAGTCACAGGCCCAGACCGTCGCTATGTACAAGAGTTTCATGGGAAGTGCTGGAAATATCTGGAGCCAGGTGGTAGATGAAGATGCCGGTACCACATATGGTGAGCAGGCTGTAGGACAGTTCCTGGAGCAGGTTGAACTGATGTACATCATGAAGGAGAAGGCAGCAGATTATGGTGTTGAGGTTACTTCTGATGATGAGACTGCCATTGCAGATGCAGCAGCACAGTTTATGCAGGATAATGACGAGGATACCCTGAAGGAGCTGGCAGTTTCTGAAGACCAGGTGAAGACACTTCTGGAGCTTGAGACCTACCGCCAGAGAATTTACGATCCGATCCGCAATGAGGCAGAGGTTGACATAACTGATGAGGAGGCGCAGCAGTCTTCTTTCAGTTATGTGAGCATTTCTATCAGCGGGGATGATCTTTCCGATGACGACATTGCTACCCGCAAGGAGCAGGCACAGGAGATCCTGGATAAGATGAAAGAAGATCCGGCTGCAGACATGGGCGAGACAGCCAAGGCGGTAGATGATACCTACAGCGGACTGACTGGAACTATTTTCACAAACGACAGCGATGATGAGGATATTTCCAATTCCTATGATGATGCGGTTGTAGAGGCTCTTAGAACTCTGAAAGACGGCGAGGTTTATGGTGAGCTGGTTGAGACTGACACAAACGTATATGTTCTCCGCATGGATAAGGTAAACGATGAGGATGCAACTGCTTCCAAGAAAGAGTCCCTTGAGAATACCAAGCGCAGCACCTACTATTCCGAGGCCACCCAGAAGTGGCTGGATGATGCAGAGATTACTGTAAATGATAAAGTTCTTTCTACTTTGACAATTACAGATGAGCACAGCTTTACTATTAAGGATACTTCCACAGATACAGCAGCAGATACCAGCACAGATACTGAGGCTGCTGACACAAGTGAAGATTCAGAAGCCGCAGCTTCCGAGGATGCTGAGGCAGCAGATGCAAGTGAAGAAACTGATACAGCGGAATCAGATACAGAGGATACCACTGAGGAAGACAGCGCAGAAGATACTGCTTCTGGTGAGTCTGACAGCACGGACGAGGCAACTTCCGAGGAAGAGACAACCGAGAATAACTAAGTTATTTACGGAATGAGAATTTAATAAGGAAATTTATATAAAAGGCCTGCCTGGTGAATTCAGGCAGGCCTTTTATAAAGAGGAAAACGTAACTGTGAACCACGTTCATAAAAAACATCTCGCGGAATAGCTATCTGGAAACTTTAATTGGCGAGGAAGTTTACATAAAAAATATCTAGCGGAGAAAAAAGGAGGAGAGAGCTTATGCGAAAGAGAACTCTGATTGCAGGAATGCTTCTTGGAATGGTTTTGTGTGCCACTACCGTAAGTGCCGAAACCGTTTTTGACGAAAAAGAGATTGAGATTCCGGGACTTCAGAAGGAATATACCATTGCCGTGGTAAATGACCAGCATATTATTGTGGAAGATGGAGATTATGCAAAAGAAAAAGAAGAGGAAGTGGACAGCCGTTACGGGCTCTTTTGCAATGAAGAGGGAGTCCACTCTTCTGATGCCTGGCAGGGAATTGTGGAGGACGTAAATAATCTGCAGCCGGATGGTGTAGTCCTGGATGGAGATATGATCGACTTCTTTTCCCAGGCGAATCTGGACTGTCTCATGGGGGGACTGAAGGAGATTGAGGCACCTGCCATGTATCTTCGTGCGGATCACGATCTGGCGTCCTGGTACAGTGATAATCTCACCTCCAAGGAAATCAACAAAAAGGAAAAAGCTGCCTGGGAAATGGACAGCGTGATGGTACAGGATTACGATGAATTTCTGGTGGTGGGAATCAATAACAATACCAATCAGATTTCCAAGAAGGGCTTAAAGAAAATAAAAGAGGTGTGGCAGCAGGGCAAGCCTGTCATTCTTGCCATGCATGTGCCGCTGCAGTCCCAGCTCAGTGATGATCTGGACAAAGCATCCAAAGAGGTCTGGCAGGACAGAGCGCTGATCTGGGGAAATAAGGATTGTTATTATGAGCCGAATGAGAGAACACAGGAATTTCTGGACATGGTTTTCGCGGAGGATAGCCCGGTGGTGGCTGTGATCGGGGCGCATCTGCATTTCGCGCATGAGGATCAGTTAAATGACAAGATCGTGCAGTATGTGTTTGATGCCAGTTATAAAGGAACTGTTGGTGTAATTAAGGTGAATGCGGCAGAATAATAGAAAATGAAAGAAATCTTTGGTACATTTCAAAGAGGTAATCATTGTTCCCTAAAACACTTTGCAAAATACTACCTGTGGATAGTAAAAAGAAGTGACCGGACAGATGTGCGATACTGGGGAAATCACTATAAAGGAAGAATAGCATGAAAAAGATACTTCTCATTGCAACAGGAGGCACCATCGCCTCTAAATATACGGCAGAGGGCCTGGCACCGCAGATTTCCGCAGAAGAGCTGCTGGAATACATCCCGGAGGCAAGGGGATTCTGTACCATTGATACGGTACAGCCTTTTGCACTGGACAGCACAAATGTGTGCGCAGGCCACTGGCTGAAGCTTGCCAGACTGATCGAATCTAAATATGAATTTTACGACGGATTTGTGCTTTGCCACGGAACCGATACCATGGCGTATACAGCTGCGGCTTTGTCCTATCTGATCCAGAATAACCGCAGACCGATTGTGATTACAGGGGCGCAGAAGCCCATTGATCTGGCAATCACAGACGCCCGTTCCAACCTGCTGGATAGTCTGCGTTTCGCGTCGCATGACCGGTCACATGGGATTTCTATTGTGTTTGGCGGAAAGGTGATTGCAGGAACCAGGGCGAAGAAGGAGTTTTCCAAAAGCTACAATGCTTTTTCCAGCATTAATTACCCGGATATTGCGTCCATTCATGATAATAAGATTATTTTTTATATTGATGACAAGGACCAGTCTACCAAGCCGCTTGTGTTTTATCATGAGATGAACCAGAAGATTTTTCTGCTGAAGCTGATCCCTGGAATTGACGGGAAAGTGCTGGACGCCCTTTTCCCGGCTTATGACGGACTGATTATCGAGTCCTTCGGCGTGGGCGGGCTGCCACATTATGAGAATGATGATTTTATGGAAGCCATCGGACATTGGATCAAGGCGGGCAAGCCGGTGTGCATGGCTACCCAGGTTACCCATGAGGGAAGCGACATGGAGGTTTACCAGGTGGGAAAGATCATTAAGGAGCGTTTTCCAGTGCTGGAGTCTTATGATATGACACTGGAGGCGTCTGTGACGAAAATGATGTGGGCACTGGGACAGACCCGGGATAAGGAGAAATTTAGGGAGTTGTTTTATACGACAATTAACCATGATCTGCTTTTCCTGTAAAAAACGTTGAAATATTGTGGACAAGTAAGCTAAAATATAAAAGCTGGTTACGGTTCATTTGTGGACTAGCAATTATGAAACAAAAAATGCGCTACATTGGAGGACATAACTAGATGAACAAAAAAGAAATTTCCGAAATCAAAAGGCAGTTTACCCCAGCCAATTGCAACATTACCCGTATTTGCGGCTGCTACGTAGACAGCGATAAGAATAAAAAAACAGAGTTAAAAGAAGCCTTTCTTTCTCTTTCAGAGGAAGAGATGTTCAAGTATTTTGATATTTTCAAGAAAACACTTTCCGGTACATTAGGAAAGAACCTGATGAATATGGAATTCCCGTTAGACGAGGAAAGAGAGGGTGGCAAGCACGAATTTCTGATGAAGCTTCGTGCCAGCAAATTGAAAGATGACGCCCTGATTGAGAGCTTTTATGACAAAATTATCGAAAATTACGATTATCCGGAAAATTACTACATAATCCTGGTACATGCTGTGTACGATATTCCGGGAAGAACCTCAGATGGAATTGATATGGATGACGCTTCGGAAGAAATCTACGAGCACATTCTTTGCAGCATCTGTCCGGTGAAGCTGTCCAAGGCGGGACTTTGTTATAATGCGGAAGCGAACCTGATCCAGGACCGCATCCGTGACTGGATCGTGGAAATGCCAGAGAACGGCTTCCTTTTCCCGTTGTTCAATGACCGAAGCACAGATATCCACGGTTTACTCTATTATTCCAAGAATGCAGAACAGCTTCACGATATTTTTGTGGACGAGGTGTTCGGCTGTACCGCTCCACTTTCCGCTGGCGGACAGCGTGATTCTTTCAATATGTTGGTAGAGGAAACCCTGGGGGATGACTGCCAGTATGACACAGTCATTGGAATCCATGAGAAACTGAACGAGATCATCGAAGCCCAGAAGGATTCTCCAGACCCGGTAGTTCTTACCAAGTCCGAGGTGAAGCGCCTTTTTGAGGATTGCGGCGTAGAGGATGAAAAGCTGGAAACCTTCGATAACCAGTATGAGGTGGTTGCTGGCGAAAAAGCCACTATGGTAGCCTCCAACATCACCAACACCCGCAAATTCGAGATCAAAACTCCGGACGTGGTGATCCACGTAGAGCCAGAAAAAGTAGAACTGGTGGAAACCCGGATCATTGATGGCCGCAAATGCCTGGTGATCCCCATGGAAGATGTGGAGATCAACGGAATCCGCGTGCGCATGGGCGGCGAGAACAGCGAGGAATCCATATGACTCTGGCACAACTTCGTTACGCGATTATGGTGGCAAATTCCAATTCCATGAATGAAGCTGCCCGGAATCTTTTTATATCACAGCCAAGTTTATCTTCCGCAATCAGGGAACTGGAAGAGGAAATCGGGGTAGAGCTTTTCCGCAGGACAAACCGTGGAATTTCCGTAACCCCCGAGGGCGAGGAGTTCCTGGGCTACGCCCGTCAGGTGGTGGAGCAGTATGAGCTGATCGAATCCAAATACGTCTCCAAGGAGCGCACGAAAAAGAAATTCAGCGTCTCCATGCAGCACTACACCTTTGCGGTAAACGCCTTCGTGGAAATGGTCAAACAGTTCGGAATGGACGAATATGAATTTGCCGTCCATGAGACACGCACCTACGACATTATCACCGATGTAAAAGATTTCAAAAGCGAGATCGGCATCCTTTACCTGAATGACTTTAACCATAAAGTACTGGAGAAGCTTTTCCATGAGTTTAACCTGGAATTTCACCCAATCCTGGAGTGCAGCATCTACGTCTACATGTGGAAAGGACACCCCCTCGCCGACCGTGAGCTGATCACCCTGGAAGACCTCCGGGAATACCCCTGTCTCTCCTTCGAGCAAGGCACCTATAACTCCTTCTACTTTGCAGAAGAGGTTCTGAGCACCTACGAGTACAAACGTCTCATCAAAGCCAACGACCGCGCCACCCTCCTGAACCTGATGGTGGGTCTCAACGGCTACACCCTCTGCTCAGGCATCATCTGCGAAGAGCTGAACGGTTCCGACTACTGCGCCGTCAAACTGGACTCCGACGAGGTGATGACCATTGGTTACCTCGCCCGTAAAGGCACTACGATCAGTAAATTAGGGCAGAAGTACCTGGAGGAAATAGCTAAATACAAGGACAAGGCATTACGCTAGTAACCAATACACAGCCAGTGGGGAGCGGTAAATCTAAGCGAGCCATTTAAGGAACGTTGCGACGGAGAGTGTGATTTATCCCTCCCCCGCGGGCGTCCTTTATCCTGCTATAGCCTCACCCTATAACTAGCCCAAACTTTTAAGAATTAACACTTTTTTTCCAAAAGTGTTATAGTAACCATATCGACGATGAAACACCACTTAAAGGAAAGAGGAAAGACATGTCTTCAATAGTAATCCAAGATGTGAGCAAAACCTTCGAAACCAAAGACGGTTCCGTACAAGCCCTGAACCACGTAAGCCTCTCCATTGAATCCGGAGATATTTACGGAATCATCGGAATGTCCGGTGCAGGAAAAAGTACCTTGGTACGCTGTATGAACTTTCTGGAAGTACCATCCGAAGGAAACGTATTAATAGACGGAAAACCCCTTAGCGAATTTTCCCCAAAAGAACTCCGCAAGGAGCGGGAAAAAATAGGAATGATCTTCCAGCACTTCAACCTGCTCATGCAGAAAAACGTACTGGAAAACGTCTGCTTCCCACTGTATATTCAGGGAAAAAAGAAATCCGAAGCAAGAGCAAAAGCCCTGGAACTTCTGGAAATCGTAGGACTGGCAGATAGAGCGAAGGCTTATCCAGCACAGCTCTCCGGTGGACAGAAACAAAGAGTGGCAATCGCCAGAGCCCTGGCCTCCGACCCGCAGATCTTACTCTGTGATGAAGCCACAAGCGCCCTGGATCCCCAGACCACATCCTCCATACTAGAACTTTTGCAGAACATCAATCAGAAATTTGGAATCACCATCGTGATCATCACCCACCAGATGTCAGTTGTACGTGAGATCTGTACTCACGTAGCAATCATGAAAGACGGTGAAGTAAAAGAACAAGGTCTGGTAGAAGATATCTTCAACCATCCGAAATCACAGGTAGCCAAAGAACTGATCAGCAGAGACTCTGGAAGCGACATGGAAAGCAAGAAACTTACCCAGCCTGAAATCCAGAACGGCGAAATTGTTCGAATTGTATTTTCTGAGAACTCCGCATTCGAGCCAGTGATTGCAAACCTTATATTAACCTTCCACGAACCGGTAAACATTCTGAAAGCCGACACAAAAAATGTAGGCGGTGTAGCCAAAGGAGAAATGATCCTCCAGTTTATGAACGGCAGCACCAATGTACCGGAAATGAAGAAATTCCTTATGGAACGTGGACTTGAGATAGGGGAGGCGAACTGATTATGTGGACGAAACAAGTAACCGATATGATAATCGCAGGTGTAGGGGAAACATTATACATGACCCTGTTTTCCACCTTCTTCGGATATGTATTCGGAATGCCCCTTGGTATTCTCCTGAAAGTATCTGACAAAGAAGGCCTGCGGCCCAATTCAGTACTATATAAGATCCTGGATGTGATCGCTAATATTTTCCGAAGCATCCCATTCCTGATCCTGTTGATCCTGCTCATTCCATTCACCAGATTTCTGGTAGGAAAAAGCTATGGAACCACAGCCACCATCGTACCCCTTACCATTGCGGCAATCCCTTTTATCGGACGAATGGTAGAGTCTTCCCTGAATGAGGTAGATCCGGGCGTTATCGAGGCTGCAAGATCCATGGGAGCAAGCAATCTTCAGATTGTATTTAAGGTAATGCTGGTAGAAGCAAGAACATCCCTGATCTCAGGAGCCACCATTGTAACTGGAACCATTCTTGGTTATTCCGCAATGGCAGGAACCGTAGGAGGCGGCGGACTTGGAGATATTGCAGTCCGTTACGGATACAACCGCTGGCAGACAGACATTATGCTGGTAACGGTCATTCTTCTGGTAGTACTGGTACAGATTTTCCAGACGATTGGTATGCTGATCGCCAACAAGCTGGACAAACGAAAATAGATCACAGACCGCATGAAAAACCTTATCTGTGAACAATAACGAAAATTGATAATTGGCAGGAGCTTCCAATCAGCTTCTGTTCATTATAAAAATGAACATAATGTAGAAACAAAATATATTTTAAAAAAACGAGGAGGAACTTTATTATGAAAAAATTAATCGCAGCAGCACTTACAGGAGCATTAGTGCTTGGAACCGTTGGAACATCCGTTGTTTTCGCAGCAGATGATGATAAAACCATCACAGTAGCAGCATCCGAGACACCACATTCTGAAATCCTTGAGGCAGCAAAACCAATTCTTGAGGAAGAGGGCTACGACCTTGAGGTAACAGTCTTTGATGATTATGTACAGCCAAACGAAGTAGTCGAGAGCGGTGATTTCGACGCAAACTACTTCCAGCACATTCCATATCTGAACAGCTTCAACGAGGAGAAAGGAACCCACCTTGTAAACGCAGGCGGAATCCACTACGAGCCATTTGGAATTTATCCTGGAACAAAATCCAGCCTTGATGACATCGCAGACGGCGACACGATCGCAGTACCGAATGATACTACAAACGAGGCAAGAGCACTTCTTCTTCTCCAGGACAACGGAATTATCAAACTGAAAGACGGTGTTGGTCTTGAGGCAACTGTAAACGACATTGAGGAGAATCCATACAACGTAGAAATTGTTGAGCTTGCTGCTGAGCAGGTAGCGCGTGTTGCAGAAGAGACTTCTTACATTGTCCTTAACGGAAACTATGCACTTCAGGCGGGTTACTCTGTATCTAAAGATGCACTTGCATATGAAACCTCTGATTCTGAGGCTGCCAAAACATATGTAAACGTAATCGCAGTAAAAGAAGGAAACGAGAACAGCGACAAGATCAAAGCTCTTGTGGACGTATTAAAATCTGACGAGATCAAAGATTTCATCAACGAGAAATATGACGGAGCCGTTATCCCATTCGAGGACAGCGACGACGCACAGGCTGAGGATGCAGACGCAGCAGACGCTGACGAGAGCGCAGATGCAGAAGCTGACACAGCTGACGAGGCAGCTGAGGAGACAGACGCTGAATAATCAAAAAACCATAAGAAATTTAAAAATGTGAAATAGGAGAAGCACTATAAAGTGGATTCATGCAGCGGATTCCTTTATAGTGCTTTTTGTATATAATTTGTAATAGAAAAGTAACCCTGGTGAAACGAAATTAAATTATAATATATTTAGTTATACGCAAAAGAAGGAGAACGTGTGAATGAATAAATTTGGCAAGAAAATAAATTGGGTACTGGGGGTGCTTTTTGCAGGGTACTGGGCATATACGCTGCTGTCTGTAATCTGTTTAAATAGAAATGTGGCTTACAAAAAGCGCACATACGAATACAGCAATTTCGTACCAACTTTGCTGGCTGTTATAATTTTGGCAGTTATATTCTGGGCAGCTGGCAAAAAAGTAATCAGTAGAATTGAGAAGATAGAAAAGAAAAAATTCTATTTGCTTTTGATTGTAATGGATATATTGGTGTTTGGCGTGCAGATGTATCTCATGACTTACCTTTCAAAGCCAATCCGTTATGATTTTCAAAGAGTTCGGGAAACTGCGATTAAATTGGCTGAGGAACATACGTTTATAAATCAGGCATACTTTAACTATTACCGGATGAACCGTAACATTTTGTTCGTTTTTGCAATGTTAGTAAAGATTTTTAAAGACTGGCAGCCAGTTATCGTAATAGGACTGTTACTGGTAAACCTTTCTGTGTTTTTTTCGGCACAAATATGTTATAAATTGACCGGAAAGAAGAGCATTGCATTTGCCGTTTATTTGATTGGCGTGTTTATGTTTGATTTTGCATATCGTTCATTTGTTCCTTATACAGATAATTATGGTGTATTCTTTTTGACTGCTTTTCTATTTGTTTTTATAAATTGGAGAGACAAAATTGGATGGAATATTATTTCAGTCATTCTTTTAGCAATTGGCTGTTATATTAAAATTACAGTAGCTATTCTGGTAATTGCAGGCGGAATTGTTATACTATGTCTGCAAATTAAAGATAAGAAAAAGTTTATAAAACAAGCTGCTATTTTGTGCCTGGTATTTGTATGCACATTTGGCGGTATTATGAAAATGCAAAATAGCTATTTTGAAAAAAATGGATTTGTAGATGATCCATCAATTCAAAGAGGACTATGGCATTATTTTATGATGGGGCAGAAAGATGCTTACCTTGGGGCTGTAAATGTAAAAGATATCCGATATACAGATAGTTTTGCTACCGTAAAAGAACGAAATGCCGCAAATCGGGAAAAAGGAATAAAAAGAATTAAGAATCGTGGGCTGGTAGGAAATCTTTTCTTTTATACGTACAAGAACTTCCAAAATTATAATGATGGATGTTTTTCACCAGTTCAAAGCGTGACAAAAGGTGAGGAAAAGTACGGGAACTCGTTGGTCGAAAAAATTTTTATAAAAAAGAAAGCGTATAATCGCTATTATGCTTTAATGGAACAGACACTATGGCTTTTGGTATTAAGTTGTATTATGTTTGCTGGAATAAAGACGAAAAATAACAGTAAAACAATGCTGTATTTAAAATTAGTAATTTTAGGTGTATCTGCATATACAATGATTTTTGAAAGCCGACCGAAATATCTGTTTATGTTTATTCCGGTTTATCTGATTTTGGCCGGATTAGGGCTAAATGAATTGAATAATAAGAGGAAATGGATTAGAAAAATCAGTTGAAAAAAATCGTATAATTTGCTATTATAAAAACGAATTTTTTCAGGTATTGAGGTGAGGCCAAGTGAAAAAAACTGAATGTGCAAACCGTTTCGTCTGCCTGTTTTTCAGCGTGGCGATTGCGGTTTTATGTGTATTCTTTGCAGGCATGGAAGCAAAGGATATAATGCATGTTTATGATCTGAAACCGGCCTCTGCTTCTTTGATCTCACCAGAGCTTTCCAGAAGCGCCCAGACAAGTGCGGAAGAACTGACAGGACTTCGGCAGGTGTCTGTAAGGCTGGAGGCGGACCAGCGCCTTCGCTACAGGAGCGGTGTGGAAATCCTGGTGCTCATCATGCTTGCAGTTCTGCTTGCAAATACCGTATTTTATAAAGCCAAAAAGCGCCTGCTGACCAGGAACGACACGGATGGCAGGCGGTTTATTATCTGTTACATCCATCATCAGGACGGACAGAAATACGGAAGATCATATATCGTTGTTTAAATATTGCAAAATGCTGCAATTGTTTATACTGTTTGCAGTACTGGCAATTATTTTCCATGTAAACAAACGGATATGATTGGAGGTATGACACTATATGTTACTTAATATTTTTATAGGAGTAATGATTGTTGCAGCCATTGCAGTCGGTCTTTGGATGGCATGGTTTGACAGTCATGGAGGAAAGAAATGATAGCACAGATTTTTGCAGTAGTAATTTTCCTGACGATGTTTATTCTGATCATCACAGAAGTCTGGGAAAGACATATTGTTACGCTGGGATGTGCGCTTCTTACACTGATTCTGGTATTTGGAATCTGTATGCACAGCCCCTCAGCCATTATTGAAACACTGAACATACATAGTATTTTTTCATCCGGATTCTGGCACACTGCTGGTGAAGCAAGTGAAGCTTCCGCTGGAATCAACTGGGAAACTATCGTGTTCATCGCTGGCATGATGATCATGGTAGAAGGTATGGCAAACTCCGGATTTTTCCGCTGGTTATGTATGAAGATCGCGAAAATGGTGAAATACCAGATCATTCCGATTTTCATCACATTTATGCTTCTGTCCTTTGTACTGGCTATGTTTATTGACAGTATTACGGTAATCCTGTTCCTGGCAGCAGTTACCGTAGAGCTGTCACAGCTGTTGAAATTTAATCCGGTACCGATGATCCTTGCAGAGATTTTCTGCGCCAATCTTGGCGGATCGGCTACCATGTGCGGAGACCCGCCGAACATTATCATTGGAACATCCCTTGGATTTTCCTTCGCTGATTTCGTAACAAACACAGGTCTTATCGCATTGATCGCCCTGGTACTGGTTGTGATCTATTTCTACTTTGTTTTCCGCAAAGAGCTCACTGAAAATGCGGGAAAAATCGATCCGTCCACATTACCGGATCCCGGGGAAGCAATTGTAAGCAAGAGAGGCTTTACCATCAGCTGCGTGATCTTCCTTTGCGCTGTTGTTCTGCTGGTAACCCATTCCCAGACCGGACTTACGGTATCCTGCATTGGTGTGTTTATTGCAGCTGTGACACTGATCACTTCTGGAAAAGATGCATTAGACCTTCTGAAAAAGGTGGATTACAAGACCTTGCTTTTCTTTGTGGGACTTTTCGTAGTTGTAGGCGGCCTGGAGCAGACAGGAATCCTTACCATCCTGGCTGGATTTATTGGCAAAGTTAGCGGCGGTAACCTGAAGGTAATGATCGCCATCATTATCTGGGTATCTGCTATCGCAAGTGCATTTATTGATAATATCCCATTTGCAGCTACCATGATCCCGGTTATCGACAGCCTGGCAGCCGCACAGGGAATTGATATTTCCATTCTGGCATGGGCTCTTGCAATGGGTACTGACATCGGCGGAAGCGCCACTCCGATCGGAGCTTCTGCAAACGTAGTTGGTATCGCAACTGCAGCTAAGAGCGGTCACATGATCAAATGGGGAAAATACTGCAAGGCTATGGCACCTGCCACGATCCTGGTTGTCCTTGTTTCCATGCTGATGATTTATGCAAGATATTTATAATGCCATTTAGAAGGGAGCGGATACCATGAAACCACAAAAACAGGTGATCATTTCCATCGGACGAGAGTTCGGAAGTGCAGGACACGAAATCGCAGAGCGAATCGCCAAGCGCTATGGATTTTCCCTGTACGATCACAATCTTTTAAGAGAGGTGGCGGACAGCCACAATGTAAAAGTGGAAGATCTTGAAATCTTCGATGAGATGAAGCACAACAAGCTGCTTTACCGTACTGTTAAGGGAATGAGCAGTTCCCCGGCAGATAATGTTGCACTGATGCAGTTTAATTTCCTTCGTGAAAAAGCTGACAAAGGAGAGTCCTTTGTAGTTGTAGGACGCTGCTCTGAGACAATCCTGAAGGACTATGAAGGACTGATTTCCATCTTCATTCTTGGAGATATGGAGCATAAAGTTGCCCGTGTAGCCCGTCTCTACGGCAAGACCGATAAGGAAGCCGAGCGTTTTATCAAAGAGAAAGACAGAAAGAGAAAAAAATACCACGACAGCCATTGTAATTCCAAATGGTCAGATTCCCACAACTATGACCTGAGTCTGAACAGCAGTACTCTTGGCGTAGATGGAAGCGTTGAATTTTTGTCATCTTATATTGACAAAAGGATAGCGAGAATGAAATAATGTACTATGAAAGTCCCGGACGGCAGCCACGAAGCAGCTGACTTTCATATATAAAAATGTCTGCGGAGCAGACATGTCCGATTAATGACAAAGGTTCTGCCAGGACGCATGCGAGTGTCATGGCGGAACCTTTGTGGCTTTTATCCAGGAGGAAAATTTATGTTCACTGATGACGAAAAAGACTACATCATGCGTATGATCAAAGAGATCGCCCGTGTCCTTGCCAGTGTCATGCTTGGGAAAAAATATGTCCAGGTGGAATTGCCGGTAGAATCCAAATACCAAATTTCCGGCGACAAGCTTCACCATATGAAAACCATGGTGGACAGAGGCGAGATCAACGAGGCAGAGAATGAACTCCTTGACCGGATCGATTACGCTGACAAGGAAGACCTGGCAGAAGCCATGTTTTTCTACGAATATGCGGCGTCCAAAGGGGATGAATTTCTGGAAGCGCACAGCTATTCCCTGGAGGAAATAAGGGATGGGATCCAGCAGCTGGCAGAAGATGCAGGATATGGAAATATTATAAATATGCTTGATATCAGGTAAAATCTCTTGTAATATATGAAATACTGCGATTTTACAGTGAAATCGCAAGTTTGTTTTAAATAATGAGGAGAACAACATGTTTCTTGAAAAAAACAGAGACAGAATAGAAAAAGACTTTGAAAATTTTTCAAGGGAACTGCCCCAGAAGGCGGAAGAAATAAAGAAGAGAATGGAAGCACTAAATCCGGATATTGTGATCGGGATGAAATATCTGTACAGCAATATGCCCTATAGCGATGTGGGAAACTATACCTTTGACACTTACCTGGATTATGTGCAGCAGGGAATCTATCTCTGGGAAAATTCCCCTTATGTAAAGAATTATCCAGAGCTTTATTTTCTGAATTACGTACTTTTTCATCGGACAAATGATGAAGAAATCAAACCATGCCGTACCTATTTCTGGGAAAAAATAAAGGATAAGGTCCAGGGGAAGACCATGGTGGAAGCTGCACTGGAGATTAATCACTGGTGTGCGGGAGAAGTGATGTACCAGGGAACGGACATGCGTACCGGTTCCGCACTGGAAATTTACAGAAGCGGTGTAGGCCGCTGCGGTGAGGAAGCCGTCTTTGTGGTAAATGTAATGCGAAGTGCCGGAATCCCTGCAAGACTAGTGTATGTGCCAAGATGGTCCCACTGTGATGACAACCATGCCTGGGTAGAGGTCTGGTGCGATGGCGACTGGCATTATCTGGGGGCCTGCGAGCCAGAAGCTGTTCTGGACAAGGGCTGGTTTACCAATGCAGCATCCAGGGCCATGATGATCGGTTCCAGATGGTATGACCGTGCTATGCCAGACGAAGAAGTGATCGGAAAAGATGGAATGAACCGGATCGTCAATCTTCTTGGGAAATATGCCAAAACCAGGTGGATCACTATTACAGTGGAAGATCTGGATGGAACTCCGGCAGCTGGGGCAAAAGTACAGGCTGAGGTAATGAACTATGGGGGATTTTCCCCGATTGCAATAATGGAAGCTGACGAAAATGGCTGTATTTCCTTTGAAACCGGTTTTGGAAGCCTGCTGATCTGTGCTGTTTATGATGGTGCTTACGGGGAAAAGGTGATCGACACAAGAGAGGACGACCATTTTACCTGTACTCTTGGTGAAGAATATGAGGATGAGCTTTGGGTGGATTTTGACATGAATGCACCGGAGGATACCGGCAGAATAAGCTGGAATATTACCAAGGAACAGGAAGAAGAGAATAACCGCCGGATCGCCGCTGAGGCAGAACACTGCCGCCGTAAGATCGAGAAATTCCAGCCGCTGTGGAAGCGCTGCCTTTTCGGACATACCATGGAGGAAGTGGAGCCTATGATGGCTGTTTTGTCCGAGAAAGACAGAAGAGATGCTTTTCCGGAAGTGTTGGAGGGCCATTATCAGGAGGCCTCTGTTTATCGCGAATTTAATCCAGATGAGATTTACATTCCATATGTATGGAATCCCCGTGTGGAAAATGAGGTCCTTACCAAGTGGAGAAAGAAGATCCTGGGCTATTTTGATAAGGAGCAGAGGGATGCTTTCGAAGCAGATCCAAAGAGCATCTGGACCTGGATCGAAGAGAACATTTCGGTCCGCAATGACAAAGAGCGCCTGACTGCCTACACCACTCCTGGGGCAGCACTGGAGCTTGGAATTGCAGGAGAGAAATCCCACAAGGTGCTTTTCGTGGCAATCGCCAGAACCCTGGGAATCCCATCCCGCCTGAATCCTGCGGACGGAGCCATTGAATACTGGGATGGAATGAGGTTTGTAGCAGTATTGGAAGAAAGCCGGAAGGAATCCCATCTTACCGTTTTCGCCGGGGGAAAAGAGGACTGGAATTATTTCCAGAACTGGACCATTGCGGTTACAGACGGAAGAGGATACCTTACCCTGGATTTCAGTGACCGCAAGTGGGAAGCTGGAAAACTGGAATTGGATATCATGCCGGGTGATTACCGGATCCTGACTGGAAACCGTCTGCCAAACGGAAACATTCTGGGAAAAAGATACGATTTTCATATTGAAAAAGATGAGACGAAGAAGGTAGAACTGGAGCTTCGGGAGTATAGTCTGGAGGAAATGTTCAACCGTCATTCCATTCCAGATTCCAGGCTGACCGATCGGGCTGGAAATCAGGTGTTGATGTCAAAAGTGACGGGAAAAATGAGCGGAGACACTGCCAAATGTGAAAATGGCATGGCTGAACGAGACATCCTCTTCTGGCTGGAAGAAGACCGTGAGCCTACCGGGCACATTCTCAATGAAATAATGGATCTGAAAGAAAAATACGAAAAAATTCAAAAACAGATTATATTTATCCTTCGCAGCGAAGATTCTTTAAAGAATGCTACTCTGGCGAAATGTCTGGAACTGTTCCCTGAAATTCAGGTGTACTTCCATGATTTCGGCAAAGACAAGGAAATGACCGCCCGCCGTATGTACGTAGATTCCAGGAAGCTGCCGCTTATGGCCATTACCGAGGGCCAGTGCCAGGCTATTTTTGCAACAGCTGGATACTCCGTGGGTATGGCAGATCTGTTGTTGAGGATTTTTGAGGCATGAACCGGGATCAGATCAAATACGTAGCCATGTTTACCATGCTATTAAACCATATTGCAAACGTTTTCCTGGAACCAGATACTTTTCTTTTTGAGGTGATGGTGGACGTGGGTTATTTTACCGCTATCACCATGTGCTACTTCCTGGTAGAAGGCTACGGCTACACCCACTCCAAAGAGAAATACGGCAAACGGCTTCTGCTGTTTGCCCTGATCTCCGAAATCCCCTTCTGTCTTGCATTTACAGAAGAAGGAACTATCAGTTTCGTAAGTATGAACATGCTATTCACTCTTTTCCTGTGCTTCCTGATTCTCTATGCAATGGAAAAAATCCCTTCAGGACCCCGGCAGACTCTCTGCATCTGGGGCCTGGTAGTTGCTTCTGCCTACAGCGACTGGGCTCTTCTTGCCCCCATCTTCACCTACTGCTTCGCAAGCTGTGGCCTCTGGGATGCACAGGGGAAAATGCTGTCAGCTGGCAGCCGGAATGCAGATCAGAAAAGCCATCTGGCTGGCGAACAGAATCCTGAACGAAAAAAACTTTTATGGAAGGTTTTCGGAAAGGCAATGCTGTTCTTTGGTCTGTTAAACCTTGTAGAAAACATGGGGCAGACCACTCCTGCCAGGGCTGTTATCCAGTCCTTCGGCTCCACAGCCGGAATTCTGCTCTCAGCACTTTGCATTATCTATCTCTACAACGGAAAACGCTCCGAAAAACATCGAACCTTTTCTAAGTGGTTCTTCTACATTTTTTATCCGGCACATTTGCTAATATTAGGTATATTGAGAATTGCTATTTAATGTGTTGGTCGTTATCCCAGACGCGATTTCACAATGTATATTCACCGCCGCGCGGAGCAACGTTCCGGCAAGCTAGCTGGTAACTACGACTAAGGCGCTCGGGAGAGCCCTCTCGCCTAAGTCTTCGTAACCATCGGATCTCGCCTCCACTAAAACCGCTCCTGAAATGCGCGGCTACGTGAATATACATTGCAAAATCGCTGGTTACTGGCAGAGGGAAGAAAGAAACAGTAACGACAACAATGGGGGGTGACGTAGCTGCTATCCCGCATATTTACTGGCTTTTCTAATCTACCGTTGCCAAAAGGTATCGGGAAAACAACACATGT
>NZ_JAJBMO010000087.1 GCF_020537505.1 Blautia glucerasea
TGGAGTCTTGCTTAATGGCGAAAGGAGCTGCCTATGAAACTTCATACTGCCGGAGAGGATTATTTGGAGGCCGTGCTTATACTCCAAAAGAAGCTCGGTATGGTGCGCTCTGTGGATGTTGCCCGGTACATGGAAGTTTCAAAACCCAGCGTATGTTATGCAGTAGGAACTTTGCGAGAGGGCGGTTTTTTGACAATGGATGAAAAGCATTATCTGCACCTGACAGAACTTGGCCGGGATATGGCTGAAAAAATTTACGAACGCCATTGTTTTTTTACTCATCAACTTATATCCGTTGGAGTTAATCCACAAATTGCAGAAGTTGATGCTTGTCGTATGGAACATGCAGTCAGTGATGAAAGTTTTCAAAAACTGAAAGAGCATGCGATGAGAGAGATTGCTTCACAAAAAATTGACAATACATTTGATGATTTTCCTGTGAAGAAATAGAAAGTGTTGCTTTTTTTAAATAGATTAAATATGAAAGACACAAAATACAAAATATTAGCATATTTTGACAATCAATCATATCGAAAACTATTCAATGAGGTAAACTCAGATTATGCAGAAAATCTACAAATTTTACTGCATAATTTGAGTTTATTTTCTTATGATGTGCTTATAATAGGAGTGATCCTTTATAAAGAGAACATAAGTAATATTATATCTGCTATTAGAAAAATAACGCAGATACCAATTATTATTTTGACGGATGCTTCCTCTTTATTGTGTATGTCATGGAAAAAAGAATTAATATACGCTGGTGCAGATTGTGTAATGGATATAAATAGCACTATAGAAGAAGTAGATCTGCAGATTTTTTCATTGGCACGACGAAATAATAAACAAAAAATAACTCAAAAGCAGTCCGAAACGATGATTAATAAGGGAAAACTTGTAATGGATCATAAGAAACATAAAGTATTTTGGAAT
>NZ_JAJBMO010000088.1 GCF_020537505.1 Blautia glucerasea
GTCAGTGTCAGGGATATAGGTTACAAATTTGAATTGAATAATGAAAACGAACAGCAGTAAGGCGAATAATCCGTAAAAAGATTGTTCGTCTTATTTTATTTGTGCTGGAAAGAAGGTGATAAAAATTGACCGTCAATTGACAGGTTTCTGACCGTTAACTGACAGGTGCATCCGATACACTGTGCCTTTGTAAAGATATGATTACAAAGGAGATCCGTGTTTGCAGGGAAACAGCAGAGATGCCGGACATTCCTGTGGACAGGAAGAACGAGCCAGATCACCGCCACACTCCGATTTGATTTCACAAAAATTCAGATCGGAGGAAAAGATAAGTGGCTTACAATAAAGCAAAAGAAGAATATAGATGGAACCAGTGGAAAGCAGAGGAAGAGAAGATCCTGCGTGAGCAGGGTGTGGATGAAGAGACGATCCAGAAGCTCCGGGAGTATGACTGGAACGATTTTAACGCAGAGCGGAGATTCCGGGAACATCAGACCTCACTTCTGGACTGTATGGAACTGCTTCTGGAAGAAAAAGAATCAGGAGAGTCTCAGCCAGAGAGTGTGGAAGCCCTGCTCGATACCGTGGAGAATGAGGAATTGCTCCAGATCCTGTTATCGACTGACAAGAAAACTCTTCAGATGGTTGTTCTGAAGATGATGGGATATGCACCAAAGGAGATCAGCCATCACATGGAACTGCCGGAGCAGACTGTTTATACAAGACTGCGGAGGTTACGGGAGAAAATCAAAAAGTCCATGAAATTTGAATAAAACAAAAGGCTCTCATCGGCTGATTATCAGAACGAATAGACAGGAGGATTGATACGATGGATGAGAAAGAAGTGTCCGAAATGCAGGAAGAAATGATGACGGT
>NZ_JAJBMO010000089.1 GCF_020537505.1 Blautia glucerasea
AGCTGGCGGCACTTCTGAATATTTCAGACAACCAGTTATCCTACATCACCAATGTGGGTGCCGGCCATGGTCTGATCCGCTGTTCCGGAAATCTGGTGCCGTTTGAAAATTCGTTTCCAAGAAATACAAAGCTGTACCGCCTGATGACGACCAAGCCGGGCGAAGGGTAAGAGCGGGACAAGCCGGGACTGGAGGTGAGAGATGAAGGATATCAAAACCAAAGAAGTTACAACAAAACCAAAGACCAAAAATCCTGCCTCCAGAATCCCCAAGGAGCTGATGCGGACGGCCATACTGGAGAGCAAGGAAAAATCCCAGGCCATCGCAAATGCCAGGGACAATGACATGGGAGAACAGTCCCCATCCGAATATGCCAGTGGGAAAGTCGCATCCGCAGAGGAATGGGCTGCAAGAAAGACAGGCAGAACTGTAACCAGAGCCGGAAAGACAGCCGCACAGACTTCCTACGAGAAGATCAAACAGAGAGCCGCTGGCAAAAAAGAAGTAGAAAAAGAAGCGGAGAAAGAAACCGCCAGAGGAACAGGGGACACACAGACCGCCGATCCTGCTAGCCGGGAAGCACCCGAGCAGAAGAGCCGGGAAGTACAGATTCAGAATGCCCAGCGGCAAAAGGCGGTTTCAGATGCCGTCAAAACAAAAGAGCAGAAGATCCGGGCTGCCAGGGAGACACCAAGAATCCAGAATGGACAGGAAATGTCGGAAGGTGGATCGCTTTCCATCAAAAGACAAAACCAGAAAAGCAAGGCCGGAGATACCGCAAGGCAGAATGCCATCCGCCAGAAACAGCCGGAAACCATACGGATCAAGGAAAAGCCACGGAAACAGTTGGAGCCGAAGACCATACAGCGGCGTA
>NZ_JAJBMO010000090.1 GCF_020537505.1 Blautia glucerasea
ACATTGGTGATGTAGGATAACTGGTTGTCTGAAATATTCAGAAGTGCCGCCAGCTCATCCCGGTCGGTGGTAGCCTGATTCAAAAGGATCAGGAACTCACTGTTCGCCAGCATCAGGCGGGCGGTATCGGATTTCAGAAGTTCCTCAACGTTCTGGGTAAGTCCGGTTACAAATCCGGAATACTTACGGATACGCTTGTACAGGCGGTAGAAAAAGTCCGCACTGTATTCATAGCGGAACAGCAGATAAAACTCATCCGCAAAGATCCATGTCGTTTTTCCCTTCTTCCAGTTCTGGATCACACGGTTAAAAATCGAATCCAGTGTGACCAGCATGCCAAGGGGCATCAGCTGTTCGCCCAGCTCCCGGATGTCATAGTCGATGATACGGCTCTTCGTGTTGACATTGGTTTCCTGGGCAAAGGTGTTCAGACTGCCATTGATAAACAGTTCCGAAGACAGAGCCAGCCCTCTGGCTTCTTCCTCCGGCTGGAGCATGAGTTGTCGGTACAGGTCCTTTAAGGTCGGCACCTGCCCTTTGTAACCGCCCCTCATGTAATCCCGGTACACATCTGCGGTGCAGCGGTCAAGGATGGATTTCTCCTTTGCCGAAAGGTTTCCGGCTCCTACGAGCTGCTCAAACAGGGAAAGGATAAATTCTGACTTCTCAATCAGAGGATTTCGGTCATTGCCATAGGCAGAATCCATATCCAGTGCATTCAGATGGGTATCTGAGGTTGCCGAGATCCGGATGACCTCTCCGTTTAAGGCTTCCACCAGAGAAGCAAACTCCGACTCCGGATCGAGGATGAGGATGTCATCTTCCGTGGAAAGGGCAAGGTCTACGATCTCCTCTTTTGCCGA
>NZ_JAJBMO010000091.1 GCF_020537505.1 Blautia glucerasea
AACGGTTGCCGTTCTCATCTTTCTGATGGTCTGCGGTATAGATATCTTCTGCGGCGTAAACCTCAAACACGGCTCCTGCAAGACTGGCTTCCTCGTAGGTGAAATTCTTGTCAAAACCTTTGACCACTTCGCCTTCCTTACGGATGGTCAGTCTGCCTTTTGCCGGATGGTTCTCGAAATCCACCTCAATGATCAGGTCACCGCTGACCGGATCTTCCTGGTATGCGGTATCGCTGTCTACTTTGATTTCCACCGTGTTTGTGCTGTGAGTATATCCGCTTGGTGCAGTCACCTCTTCGATGCGGTAATTTCCGCAAGCAAGATTCTGTGGCAGGATCAGGTATCCGTTTTCATCGGTAAAATAAGATTTATGTACCGTAGTGGACGGGTAAGTGGTTACCTGTTCCACATACTTTTTGTTGTCCAGATCGTATACCTTGAACTCGGTATTCGGAACCAGGACAGATTTCTTTGTCTCATCGTCTTTTTTGATGATCTTTAATTTTGCTTCAAACTCTTTATCCAGAAGCACACGCCATACCTGCGGCTGATCCGGATGATTCTCTGAGATCACAACCTTAAAATCATCGACTGGCGTGAGGTTGTGCGGTGTGGTGGTCTCCCTTACAATATAGGTACCGTATGGGAGCGGAATGGAGCATGCATATCCGCGCTCATCTGTGAACATTTCTGTCTGTCCGTCTGCGGTCAGCACGACCGGGGTAGCAGATGCAAAATCATAGGAGCCGTCCTTATTTTTCTTCAGGCTGCTCTCCAGATATGCACTGAATCCCACACCTT
>NZ_JAJBMO010000092.1 GCF_020537505.1 Blautia glucerasea
AACGGTTGCCGTTCTCATCTTTCTGATGGTCTGCGGTATAGATATCTTCTGCGGCATAAACCTCAAACACGGCTCCTGCAAGGCTGGCTTCCTCATAGGTGAAATCCTTGTCAAAACCTTTGACTACTTCTCCTTCCTTGTGGATGGTCAGTCTGCCTTTTGCCGGGTGGTTCTCGAATTCCACCTCGATGATCAGGTCACCGCTGACCGGATCTTCCTGGTATGCAGTATCACTGTCTACCTTGATTTCCACGGTATTGGCACTGTGGGTGTATCCATCCGGTGCAGTCACTTCTTCGATGCGGTAATTTCCACAAGCCAGATTCTGTGGCAGGATCAGGTATCCATTCTCATCCGTAAAATAAGATTTATGTACCGTAGTAGATGGGTAGGTGGTCACCTGTTCCACATATTTCTTGTTATCCAGATCGTATACTTTAAACTCGGTATTCGGAACCAGGACAGATTTCTTTGTCTCGTCATCTTTTTTGACGATCTTTAATTTTGCTTCAAACTCTTCGTCCAGAAGCACACGCCATACCTGCGGCTGATCCGGATTGTTTTCCGAGATCACAACCTTAAAGTCATCGACTGGTTTGAAGTTGTGCGGTGTGGTGGTCTCCCTTACAATGTAGGTTCCGTATGCAAGCGGAATGGAGCATGCATATCCACGCTCATCCGTGAACATTTCTGTCTGTCCGTCTGCGGTCAGTACAACCGGAGTTGCAGATGCAAAGTCATAGGAACCGTCCTTATTTTTCTTCAGGCTGCTCTCCAGATATGCACTGAATCCCACACCTT
>NZ_JAJBMO010000093.1 GCF_020537505.1 Blautia glucerasea
TATAGGTTAACTTTTCCTTCTGACCAGCTTTTACTGTCTTTGTCTCTGTCCTTGCCGCTTCACCGCCTGGTGTTACGTAACCTGACGGTGCTTCTGTTTCTACAAAGTAATAACTTCCCGGTTCTACGTTATCAACTGTGATCTTTCCATCTTTGCCAGTTACATAGGAACCACGATTCTCGTCTGGATCCCCAACCTTATACAGGTCAAATTTTGCTCCTTCAAGGGCTTTTCCCTCTGCTCCTGTCTTGACCAGTTCCAGTTTTCCTTTACTTTCTTCTGTATTGCTCATTTCGAAAGTATAAGTTTTTACTTCTGTCTGACCAGCCTCTACTGTCTTGATCTCAGTCCTTGCTGCAGCTCCGCTCGGTGTTACATAGCCTGCCGGGGCTTTTGTCTCTTCGAAGTAATAGCTTCCTGGGTCTACACTGATCTCAATGGTTCCGTTTTCATCTGTTACTAACGGCACCTTATTGATCTTAGTATCCGCTTTTCCATCTTCCACACGGTATAAGTCAAACTCTGCTCCTGCAAGTTTTTTACCATCTGTTCCGGTTTTTACCAGTTTCAGCTTTCCTTCGTTTTCCTTCGTATTGCTTACATTGATCGTGTACAATACAACGGATGCCTGACCTGCTTCTACAACTACTGTCTCTGTCTTGGCAGCTGTTCCAGCCGGAGTTACATAACCTGACGGAGCTTCTGTTTCCACAAAGTAATAGCTTCCCGGTTCTACGTTATCAACTGTGATCTTTCCATCCTTGCCAGTCACATAAGAGCCACGCTTTTTAT
>NZ_JAJBMO010000094.1 GCF_020537505.1 Blautia glucerasea
ATGGATTGTTTCGTTCCTTTGATGGAGCACTTCAAACAAACTTATGGATTCTATCCCAAATATCCTGTGGCAGATGCTGGATATGGCTCATACAACAATTATATTTTCTGTGAACAGAACGGAATTGAAAAGTATATGAAATTTCCAATGTTTAAAAAGGAAACTAAGGATCAGAAATATCATGAAGATCCATTTCGTGCAGTTAACTTCAGAATTGATGAGCAAGGTGTCATGAGATGTCCTAACGATAAAGCATTCCATTTTTTATACAGAAAAAATGTGAGGGGAAATCAATACGGACGTAAGGAAGAATTGTATGAATGCGAAGACTGTAGTGGATGTCCATATGCAGAGAAATGTAAGAAGACAGATAAGAATCGAACCGTTCGGATCAATCAGGAATTAACTTCCATGCATCAGGAAGTAATCGAAAACCTAGAAAGTATCCACGGTGCATTATTACGAATGAACCGTTCGATACAAGCAGAAGGCACTTTCGGAATTATGAAAAACGACCGTTGGTACAAGAGAATTGTCCGAAGAGGTATTCATTCAGTCAAACTGGAAGTTTTACTTGTGGTGATAGGCCACAATCTATATAAATATCAGAAAAAAAAGATGAGAAACAGAACTGCCGCATAGATTCAAAAAAAGAATTTCTATGGGGTAGGGGAAGTGCGCTTTCTTTGCGCATGATTTCAGTCATTTATACACAACAGGTACAAAAAGGGAGATGCGAAAAAACTCAATCGAGTTTTTTCACATCCCC
>NZ_JAJBMO010000095.1 GCF_020537505.1 Blautia glucerasea
CAGACTGTAGACAAAGCCCTGCTTTTGCAGGGTTTTGCTATTGTTGGAACCGCTTTTCTGATATAATAAATATCAGAAGGGCGGTGTTTTTTATGATGACGAAAAATACAGATAAAAAAAGAGAACAAATGATGATGTTTTCCATGGATGACATGGTACCTCAAAACCATATGCTGCGATTGATTGATAAAGCAATCAATTGGAACTTTATTTATGATCTGGTTGAAGAAAAATACTGTCCGGATAACGGCCGCCCCAGTATGGATCCCGTCATGCTGATAAAGATACCATTCATTCAGTATCTCTATGGGATAAAAAGCATGCGTCAGACCATGAAAGAGATCGAGGTAAACGTTGCATACCGCTGGTTTCTCGGACTAGACATGTTAGATCCAGTACCTCATTTCTCTACATTTGGAAAGAATTATACCCGCCGTTTCAAAGATACAGACCTTTTTGAGCAGATCTTTTCAAAGATTCTGGAAGATTGTATGAAATATAAGCTTGTAAATACAGAACAGATCTTCGTGGATGCAACACATGTAAAAGCCTGTGCAAACAGTAAAAAAATGCGTAAGCAGGTTGCACACGAACAGGCTCTCTGGTATGAAGAGGAATTAAATAAAGAGATTGAAAAAGATCGTCTGGCACATGGAAAAAAGCCATTAAAGAAAAAAGATGATAACCAGCCACCTGCATCCGGTGGAACCGGAAATGATAAGGATTCTATATCTGAAGAACTTCCTGAA
>NZ_JAJBMO010000096.1 GCF_020537505.1 Blautia glucerasea
GAGCAGCTATCTGGTTCAGGTGATCTTAAAAGATCAGGAAAACAACCAGCTGGAGGAAAGCATCCGGCAGGCAATCCGGGAAGAACTGGCAGGTGTTTCCATTTCAGGCTCCGGGGAAAGTGTTTCAAATAAGGAAGAAATCCCATCCCAGATGCTGGATTTTCTCTCCGGATTAGAGAATGCATTCTGAAAAAGTCAAGTCTTTTCCGGTGATAAAATAGCCAAAATTCAAGCAGTCAAATTAGTATAAATCACGGTTTTTGAAAGGGGTGATGCCTATTGAATGTTATTAGATCTGCATCCTTTGGGGGCTTTTGAAAGCCTCATATTCGTTGGGTATTGTGAATAGCTTTCTGTCACGTTTTAGGGTATGTTGTGTGTAGAAAAAAGAAAGGAGAACAAACGCAGTGGAGATGAAAAACATATGCGGAAAGATTCCGGTAGAGCTGCATGAGAGGCTAAAGCTGGAGGTCGAAGAGTTAGGAATCAGCATACCAAAATACCTTGAAATGGTAATCGAAGAACACATGACAAGAAAAGGAGAAAAGACGAACATGGCAGAGTTAAGAACCGTAGCAGTACAGGTAACCGAGGATTTATTTTCCAGAGAACTGGAAACGGAAGAGCCGGAAGCAACAGATCCAGAGGAAGCAGAAGAATAGACATCAAAAAACAGAAAACAAGAGATTGAGACGGTGCAGAGAAATCTGCACTGTTTTTTTCGCAGCGAAGGGAGGCTGATAGCCG